>JAEXAW010000039.1 GCA_023458055.1 Pseudomonadota bacterium | reverse complement strand
CTTTTTTACAGAAGAGGGAATTTATGAGATTTGAGACTGATGCCGTCACTTCGGCTTAACAATATAATAATTTTATACGCGCGTTAGTTCGAGTAAATTCTGCAAGAATTTTTATCGAGAACTTTTTTGTTTTTAAGACTGTCGTCAGTTCTCGATACTATTTTTCTCCATTTCATTACGAAAAATCACTCGAATTGACGAACGACAGTGGTTTCATAAAAAATGATTTTAATGAAAATGCATTCAGCCAGTACAAATTTAATTTTCAAAGAATTTTTATCGAGAACTTCTTTAGTAAATTGTCGTCAATTCTCGATACAATTTTTCTTCATTGCATTACGAAAAATCACTCGAACTGACGAAAAGTAGGGTTGTACGAAAATAATCAATAATTTAAAAGCTCTGCGTAGGCTCTTTCCGCACCTTTCAAGACTTCGTTGGAATGTTCTTCAGAAAAGTAGTTGTTGATTGTGAAAGTGAAAGTTTTCCAAAACGTGCCAATTTGGTCTCCGTACATTCCAAAATATTGAAAATCAACATTCGAAAAATCAGGATTTTTCTGAAGTTGTTTTTTAATCACATTCCCGCCTAGCGAGGCACCTTCAATTACATACAACATTCCCAATGCTTCGGCTTCCGAGCTAATCGGTTGCAGATTTTCATTTCTGTTTTGATGAAGTCCTAAATTTTCAGCATCCTTTGTAATAATAGGGAGTTTCAGACGTGAATTGATATCTAATTGATTCTTCAAATCATCCGAAAGTGCTTCGTGAATTGCCTTTTCGTAGTTGAGTAGAAATTGATAATTTAATCCGATTAATCGTTTATAATCTTCCAACGAATACGACTTTTCGAAAATTTTATTGGAATTGAATTTATCTTCTAAAAGTTGATGCTGTTTTTGAGTATTTTCTTTTAAAAAGTTTGAAAGCATGTTCTATTTTTTGAACTCTAGTACAAAAGTTACGCCTTGCTCGTCACCATTGTTATGAAAGTTGATTTTTCCACCCAAACGCTCCATAATTCGGTAGGCAATATTCAGTCCAACGTCGTTCCCGTAAAAGGATTTCGCATTTTCCATACGCTTGAAAATCTTAAACATTTGGCTTCTTTCGTTTTCAGGAATACCGATTCCGTTATCTGAAATATGGTAAATCACCTCATTTTCGGTATCTGTAGAATCAATTTTTATGATTGGAAAATCTACTTTCGAAGAATATTTTACGGCATTGGTAATAATATTAAGAAAAACCTGATAAATCAACGTATGATCCCCCAAAATATCTTTGCAATCGCCGACTTCAATAGTGGTATTTGAATTACCATATACAATTTGAGCTTCATTACAGATTCGCTGAATCATGTCCTGCATTTCGATCGTATTCAAATCCAAATCTACCGATTTTGCCCGGCTCAAACTCAATACATCACGCATCAGATGCTCCATATGGCTTATTTGTTCCAGCACATTCTCCAATTTTTGCGCATTTGCGTCAGAATTTCCGTCCAAAAGTTTACGCTCCAACATCTGAAGGTTCAATTTCATCACCGTTAGAGGTGTTCCCAAATCGTGAGAAATGGTATACGAAAAACTATCCAACTCCTCATTAACAGCTACCAAATCGTCATTTAATTTTTTAATTTTCGCGTAGTGGTCGTATGAAATTTCAAATATTAACGTGATTAATTTTTCAATCGCAATGCGGTCGCGGTCGTTCCAAAGTTTCGATTTGCCTTTACTTTCTTCAATAAAAATCTGAAAGGATTTTCGCGGTGAAATACCCATTTCGGTTTGTCCGTTTTTTTGGATGATTTCGTAGTGTTTTTCAGGATTACCAGCCCATTGTATGGTTTCTATAAACTCTTTTCGGAACCAAATGAAATACTTCTCAATTTCCCGATTGATTTTAATAATGGCCAAACCAGCGAAGGATTTGTCGTTCCCTACAATCTCAGGATGTTTCTTAGCAAAACTTTGTCTAAAGTAGAGTTGTTCATCATCAAAATTTTTACCTTGAAAATGCTCAATAATCTTCTCAATAACATGATCGGTAGGAGTTTGACCGAAAGTATGAATTTCTCCACTCACCACCATGGCAACGCCGTCAGCTTGTGCTATACGACAAAATTCACTGAAATTATCAATAATTCCATTGGTTAAAACCGTGTTTTTAGCCAAATTATCTTTAAGGTGTGTAATTTTCTGATCGAGATCGATGCTGTATTGTACCAATTTTGCAGCTCGAATGTTGGTGTACGCTTTTGCAGCCCACATGGTATATATTTCCGAACGCAAACGATCCTTCAAATCAACATGCTTTGCTTCTATATTTTGGCACGTTACCAATCCCCACAAAACACCATCCACAATGATGGAAGTCGAAAAGCTGGAACGAACACCAGCGTTTCTCAGGTATTGCCCGTGAACGGGTGACATCGCACGTAATTCTACACAACCAAGATCCAAATTTTCCATCAAGGAAATGACATTGTAGGTTGGTGCATCGATATCGCTAAAAATTCTTCTTTTTTTATCCAAATAAAGGGCACGTGCCTGTTGCGGAATATCGTCGGCAGGATAATGCAAATTAAGAAAGCCCTCGACACCATCGGCCACTTTTTCAGCAACCACTTTTCCAGAGCCATCCTCTAAAAATTT
The DNA here is from genome assembly GCA_023458055.1 of Pseudomonadota bacterium. Classification (GTDB taxonomy): domain Bacteria; phylum Pseudomonadota; class Alphaproteobacteria; order Sphingomonadales; family Sphingomonadaceae; genus JAFAFE01. The sequence continues at coordinate 1,254 of JAEXAW010000039.1, read as the reverse complement.
ATAAATCATCACACGGTCGTATCGTGTGTAATTGCTGATGTCGTTGGCAAGATTTTCCCAAATTTCTTCTTCCGTTCGCAACGAATTATAGGAATCGAAATCGATATACTCCAACTCTCTGGCATTGCCCTGACTTGTACAAGGTTCGAACTCAAAGAAATAAAAATTATGATTTTTCTTGATGCTTAAATGACACGGGATGCCATGTACATCGATAATGCTGAGTTGTGAAGTGTAACTTTTATCTTGTTTTACCAATTTTTTAAAGACAGCAGTTTCCTTTATCGCATCAAATAATTCAACATTACTTTCTAACGTCGACTGCAACTGGATCTGCGGAATTTGAAAAAAGTCTAGAATATTTTCACTGAAGAACTGTACTGTAAATTCTTCATCGAGTCCTAAAATACAACCGAAATATTGAATTTTTCCTGGAATTTTAATGGGTTCATCCGAACAAAGGTTATATTTCATCATAGCATCATTGTGGAAGATAAAAAAATCTTCATTGCAAGATAGTTATTTTAAGTGGGAATAAATAATTTTAATGGAACTAACTGAAAATTATTCAACGATAATAAAAATTTATTTAATTATTTAGAATGAATCTAAGCTTAGAAAAGGCCTCAATGGACTTCTTTTTGATACTTATACGGCATATTAAAATCAACCAAATTATGGATACAAAAAGAATTTCAGCCAAATTAGAAAAGGCGATGAGTGCACAAATGAATGTTGAAGATTTACAGTCTCATGTTTATCTTTCTTACGGAATTTGGGCGGCAGATCAAGGTTACGGTGGCATTGCCAATTTCTTGTTCCGCCACGCTCAGGAGGAGAGAGATCATGCGATCAAATTTATGAGTTATATACTAAACAGAGGTGGTAAACCAAAAGTGGAAGCACTTCCTGCTCCAGGAAAAGATCCTAAGAGCCTGACAGACTGCTTTAATTTGGTCTTCAAACATGAAGTGGACAATACTGAAAAAATATATGCGCTTGTGGATATGGCGATGGCAGAAAAAGATTGGGCCACCTACAATTTCTTACAGTGGTTTGTGAAAGAGCAGATTGAAGAAGAAACTTTAGCTATGAATTTAATTGACAAGCTAAAAATTGCTGGTGGTGACCAAGCAACAGATGAATCCTTATTTAACTTGGATAAAACCTTGGAGAAAATGCCAGATGATGCAGATCTTGCAAGAGATGCAACAGCAGAGAATCCATAAGAATTCTCGTAAAAATAAAAAAAAG
>JAEXAW010000030.1 GCA_023458055.1 Pseudomonadota bacterium | reverse complement strand
CCGCATCCGTAATGGAAGAAATTTCGTCAATCAACTGTGCCCATCGCTTAGCTTCTTCGAGTTGCTGAGCGGGGTCACTATTGATTTTGGAAATATGAGCGCGGGTTTCGCGATGGCACGACGTGCTCATGCCGCCAAGATAATTTTTGGCATCTTCGATTTGATAAGCCAATTTGCTCAAACGGTCGTGGAGCTTGGTTCCTGGCACGTCCTTATCCGGAGCTGTACGATCCGGGTCGACTTCTTTTGGAGAGAACGGAGCGGTCAACCAATTTCGGACCAAAACAGCAATCAGATCGGTCATCGTCCAGCCTTGACGGGCACTGGTGGCCTTGAGGCGGTCACGCAGGTCAGCCGCAAGCTGCACCCGGAACTGAACCTGTTCACCTTCGGCGTTATCGCTCATAACAGCCGCTCCTGCGCTGCCGCCATGTATTTCTCGGTCTGCTTGGCGGTACGCCTCCTCACATCGTCTCGGTCTGGACGCATACTGACGAGGACTTCAAGCAATGATCTGCACTTGACGATTTGCTCAAGGACCAGATCAGATTCGGATCGACCGATTTCTTTCGTTTCCTGCATCAACTGCCCGACAACATATGCGCTTTGGCTAACCGAAATGGCCTTTGCTGCCTTGGTGATTTTTGAGTGCTGTTCAGCGGTCAAATAGATCGTCAGCGGGTATCTAGCCATGTTGCACCGCACTCTTTTCAAACGAATTCCAGATCAGAACCACGCGCTGTGCGAACAGAAAGCTGCAAATTAGGATATACTGTTTAAGCGTCGCAAGACCCTGAAAAATCCTCGGATATTCACGCAGTGGTAACTTGCATACCATCGGCACCGAGAAACAGCGCGGCAATGGTAATAGGCTCCAAACCTGATGTTTTCTGCGGCAAATTGCATCAAACCGGATGCGTTCGGTGTGCTCCTTATTATGCTCCTTATTATCCGAATTCCACAATATGTATTGTAGATCAAAACCCGCGAGACGAAATAGTCTAGGGAATACGCTCCAGATGAGACGGGGATGGGCGCTTACCCGATGAGGAAAGGTTCGATGGAGCATGACACTATACCTTTCGCGGTCGCGATTCGAGCCATGCTAGGACCTCGCGCCTAGCAAAGCGGACGCGGCCGAACCCACAATCTAGCGGCTTAGGAAAGGAGGGGTCGCGCGCGATACGGCGATAGATCGCGTTACGAGAGCGAACATTTACCAAGCTCATGATCTCGCGAAACGATACGAACCTTTCGGAGGCTATATCTTTTTCCATTAGACTACCTTTCGTTGCAGTTTGCATCTTAAAGGTAACCGCTTGGACATATTACGCCATCGCGTTACTGAGTAACTCGAAACCGGTTGCGTAAACCGCAGAGAACTAGGGTTTACTCAGCTCAGACGGATCAAAATCAACTTCAGTAATGTAGCGCCTGATCCAACAGTATTTATGCGTTCTGCCGTTCCCGACCGTTTTTTCCATCCATTCAGTTGAGGTCGGGTTACTGTGCAGACCGAGTCGTTCGCCTTTATTCTTCAATCTCGTCGCGGTTTCTTGAACGATGCGTTGTATGGTGAGATGAGGTTCGTCGGTTGGATTACGAATATCTTTTTCAGCAAAGTCTTCCATAACCCCAAATAATGTCTCCCAGCGCACGGTGTTTCGACCTTCGGAACGATCGATAACAAATTTTTTTCTAGCTTCGTATTCATCTTGCAATCGGCGATGAAACCAGTGGAGTTTATCGACAGTGCGAGCATTCTTCCTATCTAACGATTTGGAAATTTTCGGGTCCAATTTTCTTGTTTTTTTAGTTTCGTGAATAGGGTCAGAGTGAACTTCTTCACGTCTGACAATCCAATCGATGCTATAATCGGCAGCATATATCGCATGCTTTAATCTGTGGACATGGGGATGATTTGACAGGAAAATGGGAGCCCAGCGGGTTTCAAATAAGCGGGTTGGCAGTGAGCGGTTCGGACGTTCAAAAACGGTCAACTCAGCGCTAACGAGCAATGCTATAAATTGCGCCAATTTTTCAGGTGGGGCTTCATGGAAAACTTCGGGAACCAGTTCGACAGCTTTCGGCAAGATCATAATATTATACCAACCAAGTGCCACAAGTCCGACGACACCAAACACCACACTAGCCCAGAACGTGATCGGAAGCGGTTGCAAAGTTAAGAACTGATAATATAACCAAACCAAGAGAAATATCGCGGAGAAAGTCAGCGCAATACCGAGCACTATTTCTCTGCGGCGATCAATTTTTCGACATGAAGCGAGGTAGGGCTCAAGCAAGGCATTGAGTTGCCTGCGGCCATCAGGCAAGTCGGCAGGGTTCAAGTGCCGCGCGGCGGCATCAAACAGCGATTCCAAGTCTTTTTACCTCCACCGCAGAGACATGGCTGTAGGTTACATACCTATCGCCTCATCGGAAGCGATTTCAACCGTTTCAAGTACGAGTTGCTCCCAAGCTTTCATTGCCGCTTTTCGTTGATCGAATATCTCCGCTTGGTTGTATATCCTCGCAAGCTTTGAGTGCGTGGCTGTAGCGACGTGGTTTAGAATTCGGTCGGTCACGGAAATATGCACGCCCAAGCGCTCTGATGCATGCGTGCTGAATGTCGTGCGAAGATCATGCACGGTCCAATGGGGCATTGGCTGATAGGTTGTACCTAAGCGTTCACATTCAGATTTTCGATTGATTTCGATAGCCGAATCAATCCGGCGTTTGGCTTTTGCGAACCCTGAGACGGCCGTTGTGCCAGTAGTTGAAAAAATTAAGCCACTTTGCGACATACGTTTTGCATGATTTTTGGCGTCCATCAGGATTGATCGCGCTGTCGCAGCGACGGGAACTCTCAGGGCCTTTCCATTTTTTGTACGGGACGATGGCAAAAGCCAAACTGATTCGTCGGGATCATGTTCGTCGCTTAAAGTCAGTTCATCCGTTGCTATCGACGCAATTTCATCCCGCCGCATTGGAATTAAGATCAACAGCCGGTAGATGTGGCTAAAGGGATACCCTAACCCTAACGCTGCAATCCAGATTTCCTTCAGTTCCTCTAGAGAATGGAACCGGTGTCGTTGCGTCTCTTTTGCCGGCATTCTAACACGGGCTGCTGGGTTGTCGTCGATCAACTCTTCGTCGACACACCAATTTAGAAACGCCCTCGCGTAAGCCAAATTCCTGTTAGCTGCAATTGGCGCAGTGTTGGCATGTTCGCGCACCGCTTCCGCAATATCACTTCTCGTAACTGATCGGATGTCGCGGTCAGCAAGGTGAATGAGCAGTCCGCGTTTCCCCATAAGTGCTCGCGCCACATTAGGCCCCCGGCGCAATTCAGCCAATGCTTGCGTCTCATAGCGCTTAAATAATTTTGCCAAAGTCTGAACCTGAGCTTTTGCGCGTAGCGCTTCCTCCGCAGCCTTCCGCCTTTCGGCGTTTGGATCCACCCCTTTGTCAACGAGTACACGCAGTTGCTGGGCCGCACGGCGAGCATCTGCAATTCCCATTCCCGGCCAAGTGCCTAAGCCAGTTCTGACACGACTCCCGTCCGGTAGACGCGCCAGCAATGACCATGCTGCTTTTCGTTTTCCCGCCCTAATGCGTAAACCCGGTTCGCGATCATCAACCAATTCCAACGTCTGTTGAGACGAGCGAGCACGCGTCACTAAAGCATCAATGGCGGTTTTAGTTAGAACAACGTTCATAACATAACTCAAAATTTGGTTCCGTTTTGGTTCCACCAGCGGTGGATCAAAGCGGATCGGTTCGGAATAAAGCGCATCCATATGCTAGGCGAAAATTCCGTATAACTAGTTATGTTTACTGTGTAAATATGCACAATAAAGATCACTGCAGATCACATCGGAACTATATGAAAAATTGAAATGATGCTGACTCTTAATCAGCGGGTCCTAGGTTCGAGCCCTAGTGCGTCCACCAATATTTTCAAATACTTGCCCTAATAGCGCGCAACCCTAATTAGTCGTTGGCAACCACCTAACAACCACGCAGAATAGTACTTTCGCGCAATAGATAGCGTTGGATATGCAATTGGTCGTTTAGGCCGCGCTCCTAACTTTCCGCACGCGCCTAGGGAGGAGCCCTAAAAACGGTTCCGGCAGTTCTATGCCTCGCGATCCACACTGCAAGATCGCATCGTAACCGCCAGCGCAACGGATAAGAAGGGCCGAATACTGCCAGTGCACGCGATAGCGCGAAACGAAATTAAGTTCTTTTCTCCATTTGCTTTCCTCGGACGAGCTTATCGGCCTCGCGCCGGTGCCGACGACTAGCGCGATTACATCATCGACGATACTGCCGCCTGTGTAGGACGGATGATAGCGCTTCAAATAGCTATCCAGATCGCGTGATCGTCGACTGCCAAATTCTTCCTGAACGATCCGCATTATCTCATTCTGGCCCCACGTTTGTGGTCGATCAAAGAATGTCATGCGCTGGCTCTTAGGCACCCTATCGCGCGTGCGATACCCTTCCTGCCAAGTCTTAGCGATGAGGTCCATATTGCCAGCCCTTTTTCCATTTTCAGAAATTCACCGTACCACAGTTTTCCGTTTTTGGAAACTTGCACTCGCCGCTAAGGCTTAGATCGGTCAAAAATCAACATCAACACGTGTCCGTGTATTCTTCCGAAGCAGATCCCGTAAATCCATGCAAACTCAATTTTCCTTTGCGCTGGCAGCAATTCCGCTCCCGCGCAAAGGAAGGAATATTGTTATGTCAAAACTTTCAACTCACCATCCCCTGCTGTCAGAAAAGGAGGCGGCCACACTGTTGGGGCTATCAGTCCGGACGTTGCAAGCGTGGCGCCAGAGGGGAACTGGACCCATATTCTTAAAGCTTGGCAGAAGGGTGGTTTACACCGCTTGCGACCTGGACGCTTTTGCAGGCTCGTGCCGCCGCAAGAACACCATTGAACCGCAGGTCCACTAAGATCGAACGACAGCCAGCACGTGTGTACGCTTTGTAATACACACAACCATTCACTCCATCAGCATAGACTAGCCATTTTCGTACTCTGAGGTGCGACTAGGTGCTGATCTATGCTGTTTCGAAGGAAAAGTTTTTTTATGAATAGCCAAAATTTTATAGCCAAAGGCTGCAGAACCAAAATATCGGCTAACATTGACGCGTTTCGCATCAAAATAGAAGCAGCCATTCAAACGGCTGCGCGTTCACCCAGGCAGCGAAAGCGGCTAAGGTCGTTAATGGGACTGTTTACGGCCGCGCCGATCCCATTAGCATCCGATCTCAATGCTCGAAAACTGTCGGCTATATCAATGCGCAATGAGACGATCCGTCATTGGCGTAGTTATCATGCCAAGGGATATAAGTTTTACCTTGTAACGCTAATCGCCAACCGGGCGAACACGTCTGACAGGGAGCCAGTGGTGGACATGGGCTTTCTCAGCCGCCGGCTACGCGTTGTCACCAAGAAGCTAAATGCTCAGGGGATCGGCGTTATTGAGGTGCAAGCGATTATGAACCATCCCAGGAAAGGAAAAGGCCGGACACTGATGTTCAACGCACATGCCATTATATGGACCGATGAACCGTTAGACGTGAAAGCTGTCAATGATCGCTTCAACGCCATGAGGGGCTGGAAAGCGGTACTAGGAGCGAACGCCTTCCACATGGTCGAAATGTCCGCCACGGAGGCTGACGCTGCGGAAGTTTCATTTTATATGACCAAGGTACCAAGCGACGTTAAGAATAGGATGCCGAAAAAGACGGACCCCAGCCGATCCATTATGATGCAGACCGTCAAGGGATACCGTAACGACCTTGCATTGCGCTTGTTCGAAGGGCTCTCTCAGATCGCTCTAACTGATACGGTAATCGGTATGGGAGCCAAGGCCGCGAGATGCGCGCTCGATGGAAACAAGCATTCATTGCGGCCTATCGCGAAAGCGTCGAAGATGTCGAGGATGCGCAACTGTTCGACATTGCCGAGACGTGGGCGGAAGTTCGCCGGGGGCGTGGCAAAGTCAATTATCGCCCGTTTCGTTTTGTCTCCGGCAAGAAGGTAATAGGGGCGGTTACACGATAATCCTGATGAACGGTGGTGGGCCCCATATGAGGCTCACCACCCCTACGTTGACAACCGAGCCGTCCCTCATCAATCCCGCTTATAAAGCTCGCGCTGAAAGTCGGTGAAGGCCGCTTTAATATCGTTGACGCTGCCGAGTTCGCGCACCGCATCAGAGGGTGTGCCATATTTCAGGCCGAGAAGATCGGACAGCTTGTCGGGCTGCAATTCGCTTTCGCCCGACGCTACATATTGGCCCAGCACGAAATCGAGAAATTCTGCCTGCTGCGCCGTCCGGTGCGATAATATGTCAGTGCGCCGCGCCGATGCGCGTTCAGCGCGTTTCAGTGGCGCTTTAGTGAAGGCGATATAGCGCAGCACGTCGAACAGATCAGACGCGTCGGCATTGATCATGCGCCGTATCTGCGCTAATTGCTCGCCTGCAAAGCCCCGTTCGGCGAGGCCGTCAACCAGCGCGCGCCGGGTGTCGGCATCGCTCCAAAGCCGCCGCAACTCATCTTCATCGCGGAACAGCTCGGGCAGCTTGCCGAATAACTGCTCGACAAATTGCTGCGCCGAGATCGGCTTGCCGCTTGCATCCCAGAATGTCGTGCCACTGATATGCTGAAAACTGCGCTCCTTGCCGTGTGCCAGCTTGATCACGAGCTTTTCCGGCTTCGGGGCGGGTTCACCAACAGGTGGCTCTGGAGGCCCTTCTGGCGTGCCCTTGGGGCCGGGGGGTTTGGGCAGATCGGGCTCTAACGGCTCCCCGTCCCATTCGGGGTCGTTAAAATGCTCATAGGCCTTCACAAAATCGAGGATGGTGAAGTAATCCTTGCCATCATAGAGCCGCGTGCCGCGCCCGACGATTTGCTTGAATTCGATCATCGAGTTGACGGGCCGCAGCAGCACAATATTGCGCACATTGCGCGCGTCAACGCCCGTTGAAAGCTTTTTTGAGGTCGTCAAAATCGTCGGGATTGTCTTGTCGTTATCCTGGAACGTGCGCAGCCATTGTTCGCCCAGCGCGCCGACGGCAGCTATGTCGGCGGAAGAAGTGGATTAGCTTTGGCAAACATATGACAGTCGACTGAATTCCAGTTCCGTCGTAGAAAGCAGCATACTACCCAGCGAACCGAAATTAGACTCGCCTTCTGCGTATTCGCATGGGCCAACGAAAAACCAACAAAAGCACGCCGGCCAACCCCATCACCAAAGCCCCGGCGGCAAAGGCAATCAGCCATGGCGTGTTGAAATTTTCATGGGTTTTCCAGTCCATGATGTGAAGCGACCAGAAAAAGTCATAAATGCGCCAGTTAGCGGTGCGCACTGCGCTGATTTTTCCGGTCTGGCTTTCGACATAGACACGCGTGTCTGCAGGTTGATCGAAAGTAACGCGCCAAGCCGGAACGCGGCCGCCATATTCGATTGAGTTGTTCGAAACCGGCGCGACAGTAGTTCTGGCTGCCGGGTTGCCCAGCCACGCCGCACGCGCAATCGCAACCGCCTCGCTTGAGGAAATGCCCAATTGGCGCGCCCCGCTCGCAACATCGAATAACTGCGTGCGACCATCCGCCTGCTCGGTCCAGGCTAAGGCCCGACCGTTCGGCACCACAATATGGATTGTCTGAACCGGCCCGACCTTGAGTTTGGAAAGGTCAATCCCTGCGGGAAGGACAGCGCCCCGATGGCGCGCCACCAGATGTTCACCGCGTGTCTTTTCGATGGGCAAAATGCTCATCACGAGGCCGCTGGTGAACCAGAGCAAAAACTGGATTCCGATGATGAGAGCGAGCCATTTATGGATCCGGCTTGCCGCCAGATGGATATGTGCTTTCTTCATAGCACTGGAAGGAATCCTTATTGAGCCGCCTTGAGCATCGCTTCCATTTGTGCAATCTCAGCTTTCTGGGCGACTATTATGTCCTGGCAAAGTTGTTTGAGCTTGGGGTCGGTCAGCTTGGCTTTTTGACACATCAGGATCGCGCCCGAATGATGCGGGATCATCGAACGCAGGAACTGTTTGTCGCCAACCCCAATCTGTTCGCGCATGCCAAACCAACCGACGGCGAAAAGAAGCACCGCGAGCGCGAATATGATGAGGTTTTTCTGTCTGGAAGGATACATGAAGCGCATAAACACGAGCATCAGCGCGGCCATCGGCGCCAGCATCATCAGCGTCATGTAGACATTGCCAATATTCAGATAGAGATGATCGAGGGTCGCAATCATCGAATACATCACTAGGAACATGATGGCAAAATCGAACGCCAATTCGATTGCTAAATTGCTATAGGGGTTGGCGTGATTGGTCGAATGACCCATGGCGTGATGGCCGGATTGATCGCCGCCCGAAGCTCTGTATTGTTGATGCGGTTCCATGTGTCTCTCCTTGACCGGCTAAAACCAGAAACGAACGCCTGCGACAAAATTGGTGCTGCTGCGATGTTCGCCCGCCGCGCGGGCATCGCGGCCGGTTTTGCCGAGCTTCCATTCCTGTTCGATGCCGATATAGGGCGCAAATTCGCGGGCGATTTCATAACGTAAGCGCCCGCCCAGTTCGGCTTTTTCAAAGCCTCGGCCGATGCCGAGTTCGGGAATATCCTGCGCCGACAAGGCAATTTCGGCGCGCGGCTGGAGGATGAGGCGCTGGGTGATGCGCTGGTCGAGTTCCGCCTCCACCTTGGCCGTGAGATCGCCCTTGGTTGAAAGAAAGGCTGCCGCATCAATCTCGAAATAATAAGGCGCGAGGCCCTGTATGCCCAGCACAGCATGGGTGCGTCCGGGGCCAGTGAGGTTCTGCTTCACCCCCAATTGCACATCCCACCACGGGTCGACCGCATGGCTCCAAAGGGCTTGCACATCAGCGGATTCCAGCTTTTCACCAAACGCGCCTTCGCCTTCGCTCTTGAACCAAAATTTGTCGACGTCGCCGCCGTAAAAGCCCTGTACATCCCAGAGATAACCGTCACGTCCCTTGCGCATGCGGGCTTCGGCGCGGTCGGCCTGAAACCAGAAAACCGGCATACCGCTGACTTCCGCCACCACGGCCTTGCGCGACTTTGCCATCTTGTCCGCACCGACATAGGCATCGGCCGCAAATTGCGGTCCGCTAAAGGCTTCAGGCGGCGGTGGAGATTGCGGGATGTTTGAAACCGGCGTGCTGGCATGGTTCATCGCACCATGGTCCATCTGGCTGTGATCCATTTGGCTATGGTCCATAGAGCCATGATCCATCTGGCTATGGTCCATCTTAGAATGGTCGGTCACGGGGGCTGGCGCGCTTGTTTCCGGCTGAGCGGCATCGAGGCCTGTCTCGTTTACCGGCGCGCCTTCGACCGTCGCGGCGTCGAGGCCGTCATTTTCGGCTGGCGGTGTTGCGGGCTGTGTCGAGGCGGTGCTATGTTCATGATGCTGGGCGACCGCAGGAGAAGGGACCAGCGCAAGCAGTGGCAAGACGAGAAGGAGCGCATGTCTCATTTCGCGGCTCCTCCGTCGAGCGGGCGTACCGTCACCACCTGAAACATGCCGTTGTGCATATGGTACATGAGGTGGCAGTGGAATGCCCAGTCGCCCGGCTCATTGGCGGTGAGGTCGAACTGCGCGCTACCGCCGGGCTGCACCACCAGCGTGTGTTTGAGTGGCTGGCGGCCATGGGGGGCCCCGTTGACCAGCTCAAAGAAATGGCCGTGGAGGTGAATGGGGTGCGCCATCATCGTATCGTTGACCAGCTTGATACGGACCCGCTCGTTAAAGGCAAAGCGGATAGGATCGTCGGTGACGGCAGAAAATTTCTTGCCGTCGAATGACCACATATAGCGTTCCATGTTGCCGGTTAGGTGGATTTCGCGCAGCCGCGTCGGTGTGCGGGTGTCGGCACGGTGGTGCGCGGCGACCAGTTGGCGATAGTTCAACACTCGGTGCTTGACCTTGTCGAGCCCGAGCCCGGGATAATCCATGCGGTCAATCGGGTTCATCGCTACCATGTCGAGCCCTGGGCCGACCTTGACATTGGCGGGAAGCAGCGAGGTATCGCGCATCTTCATTTTCGTGCCCGCCATCGGCGCGGCTACACCTTCGCTAGCCGCTTGGTCGAGGCCGTCCGCACCGCCGGAGGGTGCGCCATGGTCCATCTGGCCATGCCCCATCGCGCCATGGTCCATTTTGCTGTGGTCCATCTGGCCGTGGTCCATCGCGGCCGATGCGCCGCCGCCATGGGCGCCATGATCCATTCCGCCATGCCCCATATCGGTCATCGTCAACAGCGGCGGTTCGCGCAGCGCCGGAACGGTCGCGCGGGCAGAAGCACGGCTGGTCAGCATCGCGACCCCCATGCCGGACCGGTCCATTGCTTCTGCAACCAGCGCAAAGGCTTCCGCGCCTCGGGGCTCGACAATCACGTCATAGGTTTCGGCATTGCCGATCTGGAACTCGTCGGTTTCGACGGGTTCGATATCCTGACCGTCGGTGGCAATCACGGTCAGGGCAAGGCCGGGGATGCGGACATTGAAGAATGTCATCGCCGATCCGTTGATGAACCTCAGCCGCACGCGCTCGCCGGGGTTGAAGGCAAATTCCAGATTGTCTTCAGGACCATGGCCGTTGATGAGATAGGTATAAAGCGGCGCCTGCACATCGGCGATGTCGGTTTGCTGCATGCGCATCTTCGCCCACATCCGCCGCTCGGCACCGGAGAGCGGATAATCATCGGTCCAGGTCGTCTTCTGGAAGTTGAAAGGCGCTTCGCCGGCCTTCAATTTCTGCATGATGCGATGCGGGTCCATCGGCGACCAGTCGGTCAGCATCACGACATAATCGCGATCGACCTTGTGCGGATCGCCGCCCGCCGGATCGATAATGATGGGTCCATAATGGCCCATCGGCTCCTGCAGCGTATGCGCGTGCCACCAATAGGTGCCCGCCTGCCGGATGGGAAATTCATACCGGAATGTCTCGCCGGGTTCGACCGCCGCCATGGTGACGCCGGGGACGCCGTCCATCAGGAACGGCACCAACAGCCCGTGCCAGTGGATCGAAGTTCCCATATGGCTGTGATTGACCAGATCGACGGTAAGCTTCTGCCCTTCCTTGAGGCGCAGCAACGGCCCGGGAATAGTGCCGTTGACCGTGACTGCGGGGCCGCGGCGCTTGCCCGTCATAAAGCTTGCATCGGCAACGGTCATGGTAAGATGCTCGCCCGACAGCACGTCACTGCCTTTCCTCGCCATGGTACCGCCGTGGCTACTGCGCGCCCATGCCGGCAGTGCGCTGGAAAGGCCGACAAGCCCGACGGCGCCTGCACCGGTTTGAAGAAAGTTTCGGCGGTTTAGGCGCGTCATTGAAAAAATCCCCATTGCTGTATGCTCGCTGCAACAAGTCTTGAAATATCTACGCGGCGATTACCATTACCCCTCATATTTTTTGCGCAATTCGGCTCGGGCGCGGTAGAGGCGCGTTTCCACCGCTTTCTCGCTGATACCAAGCAATGCCGCGGTGTCCGCCTGCGAGCGATCTTCAATCGCGCGAAGAACCAGCACTTCGCGCAAATTATGGGGAAGCGCATCGACCAATGTCATGGTGCGTTGCAGTGCAAGGGCATCGGCGACCGCAACATCCGGTCCCGCTTCCCCGGATGCCAGCGGGACTGCGGCATCCATCGAAGCTGCCCCGAAAAAGAAACGCCTGACTGCGCGCCGCCGCGCCCAGTCGCGCGCCTTGTTGATGGCTATGCGATGAAGCCAGGGACTGAATGGCTTGGCGGGATCGAAGCTTCCTAGCGCCTGAAAGGCCGAGACAAAGGCCTCTTGGGTAAGATCGAGCGCCGCATCGTCGGAGCCGGAGAGGCGCCGGGTCAATGAAAAGAGCGAGGCTTTGTAGCGACCGACGAGCTGGCTATAGGCGGCCTGATCGCCCGAAAGCGCCTTTTTAATCAATTGGGAATCGGTTTCATCAGACGGCTTCACCTTCGCTCTGCCGTTAAAGTGCGTCTGATGATCGCGTCGAACGCGGCGGCCTGTCGTCCGTCAAGTTGCTGGCGCATGGCAAAAAGATGATCGAGCGATTCCTTTTGCATTGCGCCCATGATCACATGAATTTTATCGACGGCAGCGGTTACGCGCGGGCCAAAGGCGCGCTCCTCTTCTATAGCTGCGGCGAGTTCCGCGTTTGCGGCGCGCAGTTGCGCTTCGAATTCGGACTTGCGTAAGCGGTGAGTTGTTTCGAGTGCTTCGATGGCCTTGTCCTGGGCGGGCGATAGGCTGAGTGTCGCGTGGATCGCGCTATGGACATCAGTTTCATTCGCGTGGCGTGCCGATAGGCGATTGGCGACGAGGCTCCCGGCTGTGGCAGCCACAAAGGCGATGACCGCAGTTATGAACCACCAGCGATATTTCTGCATGGGTCAGATGTCCAACAATGCCGAAGGAGCGAGCGCGCCGTCGCCGTCCACTTGCACGAAGCCTGCATATCGGGTCGGGCCGGAGACCGGGCCTCCACTACCAAACAGCCCACCCGCCAAAAGTGCAAGCGGCGCTACCAGGGCAAGCGCCGTTCTACCACGCGTTGTAGCGCGAGCCAGCAATCCAATCTGCGCCGCCACGTCCGCCTCCATCCGGTCGAGCCGTGCGGGAAGGGGCACGGACTTGTGCAGCATCATGAAATTTTGATCGTCCATTTTGTGAAGCTCTCCGCTGTTCGATAATGCTGATACGCGTCCGCCCAGCAAATCCCTTATCAATTGTGGTGAGGGGTAACAAAGGGGCGTGCGTATGGAAAGGCAGGTTCACGATTCAAAAGGATTTCGCAATGCGCAAGGTTGCCAAGATTATTCTCGCTCTGACGGTCGGGGTTGCGCCGGTGGCCGCATGGAGCCATGCGCGCGTGGTCAGTTCTACGCCTGTTGCTAATGCGGTCGTCCGCACGCCTGCGCGGATTGTTCTCACTTTCAACGAGCGGCTGATTCCGGCGACGGCCCGCGCCGCCGTTTATATGATTGCGATGCCGATGGCGGCGGGCGCATCCCATGCCGGTATGGACCATAGCAAAATGCCCGCAGATGGCATGATGCCGCACGCGCCTTCTAAAATGTCCGGTGTCGCCATCGTCTTGAGCAAGGATGGCAAGACATTGACGCTGACCCCCAGCCGACCGCTTCCGGTGGGCAAGTATCGAGTCGATTGGGCCGCCGCTGGGCCGGACGCGCATCCGATGAAGGGCAGTCTTATATTCACCGTGAAGTGACGCGGTCCCGAATGTCGTGACGGTTGCGCTTCGCATCCTTTTCTACCTCGCGGTGATGCTGCCCTTCGGAGCGGCCATCTTGCTGCTATGGGGAACAAGCGAAGCCGACCGGCGCGACATTCTTCCTATACGGTCGAGGATGTTGTGGCTATTGCTGCCTCTCCTCGCGCTGCTTGCCTCATCGCTTTCCTTCCATCTGCTGCTCTTGGAGCTGGGCGGAACGCCAGGCTTGAAGCCCGACCCCAAACTGGTGCGCTCCCTCGTGACCGGGTCTGCGCTCGGCACCGCGTGGATTGTCCGCACTATTGCCCTCACGGTGATGAGCGTCGCCGGTTATCTAACGGTGCGCAGCTCGTCCAATGCCCTTCTCGCCGTGTTGGTGTTAACCGGGGGCGTCGCGCTCGCCACCCTTTCCTGGTCGGGCCATGCCGCCGCAAGCGAGCCGCCGCTCGGCACGCTCCACAGGTTTGGTAACAGCATGCACCTGTGGGCGGCAGGCGCATGGGTGGGTTCGCTGGCCTTGTTTGTCGCATTCATCCATGCCATCCGCAGGCCATCAACCGCCGAGGTTGCAATTTTGCAACGCATGCTGTCACGCTTTTCCGCTGCGGGAACACTGATCGTCTTGCTGCTGGTTGTAACGGGAATAGGCAATAGCGCGATGATCATCGGTCGGGGTGGGTTGCCTGCGATAATCGACACACCCTATGGCCGATTGCTGGCGCTAAAGTTACTCGCATTCGCCTTAATGCTTGGTCTGGCCGCCTACCATCGGTGGCGCCTTACAGGCAGGTTGACCCCTGCTGATGGTGGGGTCGCATCATCCGTGGCGAAGCTGAAATATTCCATGACGGCAGAAGTCGCTTTGGGCATATTCATCCTCATTCTGGTCGGGTGGCTCGGGACGCTCGACCCTATGCTGCAATAACAGGAGCAGTTAGACATGAAGGAACATTCGGCGGCGTCGGACCATCACGCCCAGCACGGCGCATGTTGCGGCGGAGACAAAGGTAAAGCAAAGACTGTCAAGGACCCCGTTTGCGGGATGAACGTCGATCCCGCGACGGCAAAGTTCAGCGCCGAGCATGACGGCGAGACCTATTATTTCTGCTCGCAAGCGTGTGAAACCAAGTTCAAAGCGGACCCGGGAAAATATCTCCAGCCGGTCGCCGCTCCTGCAGAAAATCCGCCAGAAGGCACGATTTACACCTGCCCGATGCATCCGCAAATTCGTCAGCTCGGTCCCGGCTCCTGCTCGATTTGCGGCATGGCCCTCGAACCGGAAATGGTCTCGCTCGACGATGGTCCGGACCCTGAATATGTGGATATGAAGCGGCGCTTCTGGGTGTGCGCCGCGCTGACTTTGCCGCTCGTCATCTATGTCATGGGAGCGATGTTGCCGGGGCGTCCGTTCGACCAGCTTGTGCCGACCCATATCGGAAAATGGATTGAGTTTGCGCTGGCAACGCCGGTGGTGCTGTGGGGTGGCTGGCCGTTCTTCGTGCGCGGCTGGCAATCGCTCAAAAACCGCTCGCTCAACATGTTTACGCTGATCGCGCTGGGCGTGGCGGTGGCCTATATTTTCAGCGTGGTGGCAGTGCTCGCACCGGGCATCTTCCCGGCAGCCTTCCGCGACATGCATGGCGGCGTCGCGGTTTATTTCGAAGCCGCTGCGGTAATTGTCACGCTGGTGCTGCTGGGGCAGGTGCTCGAACTTAGAGCGCGTAGCCAGACCTCGGGTGCGTTGCGCGCCCTCCTCGAGCTTGCCCCGCCCAAGGCTCTGCGCATTAGCGCGCACGGCGAGGAAGAGGTTGCGCTGGACCAACTCGTCGCAGGCGACAAGCTGCGCGTCCGCCCCGGCGACAAGGTTCCGGTCGACGGCACGGTGATCCAAGGCTCAAGCAGCGTCGATGAAGCGATGATTACCGGCGAGCCGATTCCAGTGAAAAAGGGTGTCGGTGACGCGGTTACCGGCGGCACTATCAACCAGACCGGCAGCTTCGTCGTGCAGGCCGAGCGCGTCGGCCGCGATACGTTACTGTCGAAGATCGTGCAGCTGGTCGCCGATGCGCAGCGCAGCCGCGCGCCGATCCAACGCCTCGCCGATCAGGTCTCGGCTTGGTTCGTGCCGTTAGTGATTGGGGTGGCAGCGCTGACATTCGCTGCCTGGTCAATCTGGGGTCCGGAGCCGAGCCTCGTCTATGCGCTGGTCAATGCAGTCGCGGTTCTCATCATCGCCTGTCCCTGTGCGCTCGGGCTCGCGACGCCAATGTCGATCATGGTCGGCGTCGGCAAAGGTGCATCAATCGGCATCCTCATCAAGAATGCCGAAGCGCTCGAACGGTTTGAAAAGGTCGACACTCTGGTGGTCGACAAGACCGGCACGCTGACCGAAGGCCGCCCCAAGCTGGTCGCCGTATCGCCGGTGACGGGACAGGACGAAACAGAGCTTCTCTCATTGGTGGCAGCGGTTGAGCGGCTGAGCGAACATCCGCTCGCCACCGCCATTGCCGAAGAGGCCGTCGAGCGCGGCGTGGCCAAGCGCGATGCGACCGGGTTTGAATCGTTGACCGGCATGGGGGTCAACGCCCAAGTCGATGGGCGCGCCGTCGCCATCGGTAACGAGAAGATGATGGAACGGCTTGGTGCCGCCAGCACCGAACTTGTCGCATCCGCCAATGCCGCGCGGACCGAAGGTCAAACCGTGATGTTCGTTGCCATCGACGGCAAGCCCGCAGGCACCATTGGCGTTGCCGATCCGATCAAGGAGACGACGGTTGCCGCGATCAAGGATTTGCGCGCCGAGGGCATCGATGTTGTCATGTTGACCGGCGATAGCGAAGCCTCCGCGCACGCCATTGGCCGCCAGATTGGCATCAGCGACATCAAGGCCAATGTCTCGCCAGCCGACAAACATGCGATTGTCAGCGAACTGCGCAAAAGCGGTAAGGTCGTCGCGATGGCAGGGGATGGGGTCAATGACGCGCCTGCGCTCGCCGCTGCAGATGTCGGCGTCGCCATGGGCACCGGCACCGATATCGCGATCGAAAGCGCAGGTGTAACGCTGCTTCGCGGCGATCTCTCTGGCCTGGTCAAGGCGCGCCGCCTCAGCCATGCGACAATGCAGAATATCCGGCAAAATTTGTTCTTCGCCTTTGTCTATAATGCGCTCGGCGTGCCGGTGGCGGCGGGCGTGCTGAACCCGCATTTTGGCATCCTACTCAGCCCAATGATCGCCGCTGCCGCAATGAGCCTCAGCTCCTTCTCAGTCATCACAAACGCCCTGAGGTTGCGAACAATCCGTCTGGCTTAATCAGCATAGCACTACTTTGTGTTTAGTCCCAGCATGTGCTGGTGTAAGATTGTCATCATCACATCAGGAGGGCTTAGGGGCCAGCTTTTACATGGGAGCGCTAAGACCGCGCACAGCGTTCGAGCGGAGCTACAGCGATCGCAAGCGCCGGTCCCGCAACTCGCGAAGCGGTACGGGATCAACGATAAGACGGTGATCAAGGGGCGTGGTCGGCAGTTGGTCGAGGACATGCCGATGGGGCCGAAGGAACGGCGCAGCACCGTGCTGTCGCCGATGGAAGAGGCGGCGATCGTGGCGCTTCGGGTGCAGGCGCTGTTGCCGCTCGACGATGTCTACATCGCCCTTAAGGACGTAATCCCGCATCTGACGCGCTCGTCGCTTCACCGTTGCCTGCAGCGGCACGGGATCAGCCGCTTGCCGAAGGCGGATCGCGAGAAGCCGAAGAAATTCAAGAAGTATGAGATCGGCTACTTCCACATCGATATCGCCGAACTGCGCTACGAAGGTGGCAAGGGCTTCCTGTATGTCGCGGTGGACCGCACCTCGAAGCTGGTGTTCGCCCGCATCTATCGCCGGGCGACCAAGCTTGCTGCGGCAGCGTTCCTGCGTGTGCTGATCAAGACGGTTCCGTACAAGATCCACACCATCCTGACCGACAACGGCGTGCAGTTCGTTCAGCGCGATCAGCGCGGTGCGCTGGGATGGATGGGCCATATCTTCGGCCGCGTCTGCGAGGCAAACGGCATCGAGCACCGGCTCACCAAGCCCTATCATCCCTGGACCAACGGCCAAGCCGAGCGGATGGTGCGCACCATCAAGGAGGCCACCGTCAAATCCTTCCACTATACCTCGATCAACGAACTGCGCCGCCATGTCCGCGACTGGCTGGTCGCCTACAACTTCGCAAAGCAGTTGAAGGCCCTGAGGTTCAAGACACCCTATGAAGCCGTAGAAGAACTCTGGAAATCAAAGCCGGATATCTTCAATACGAAGCCACACCATCACATGCTGGGACTAAACACCTAGTACCCGGCAATATGCCCGTCTGGTTGATGAATGGGTTTCGATAATTGGCCTCGATAAGCGCGAATATGGTACGCATTCAATGCGAAGTACCAAAGCCTCCCTTATCTACAAAGCCATAGGCAATCTGCGATCCGTGCAAATTTTGCTTGGTCACACCAACATCGAAACCACCGTCCGCTACCTTGGCGTGGACGTCGATGATGCATTAACCCTATCCGAGCGTACAGACATCTGAGTTTTTGCCAGCTCGAACGCTCGACTCGAGGTGGCAAGCATTCATGAACGAACGACACCTAACGAGTTGGTTGAAGTGTCAACTTCGTGGCGGCTTTATTAGCGTTGGCCGTTGTCCAGGTGCAAATGTAATGCCTCATTGACATTCCACGAGGAATGTTGTATTGTATTAATACGCCATTACGCTGGCGTGCTGATCCCCATTCATCGTAAAGGAAAAACTATGACCGGCGCCGCTCAGGTGTTGGCCATGGCTGACGTGCGCCGTTTGCAGCAGCGTGCGCGCCGTGGCGCTGACCCCTATCGAAATGAAGTGTTGTTGTTGCTCAGTTTTAAAGCTGGCTTGCGGGCTTGCGAAATGGCTGGCCTCAAATGGCATATGGTATGCGATGCTCGCGGTAGGGTAGGCAATCATATCAATATCAGCGGCAGTATTGCCAAATATGGACGACCTCGTCGGCTGCCGCTCCATGCTAATCTCAAACGGGCACTTATCACTTTGCGCAAGCATACGGCCCCTGGGCTCGATGACGCCATCATCCGTTCGCAGCGTGGCACGCACATGAAGCCCCGCAGCATCGTCAATTGGTTTGCCGCCATGTACCGTGACGCTGGCTTGGCTGGCTGCTCATCGCACTCGGGTAGGCGCACATTTATAACACAAGCAGCGCGCAATATTGCCAAAACGGGGGGCTCATTGCGTGACGTGCAGGAACTGGCTGGGCATAGGGCGCTGACGACCACTGAACGCTATATCGAAGGCGATAGGGATGCCCAGCGACGCTTGGTGCGGCTGCTATGATTACATTAGCCCGCTTTCGACTGCTCGAAGCCGCTTTACGCCGCGACGGCTATGGTTATGCCATCGACTGGTCAGAAACCATTGGTCCCGCCGAGGATGCCGATGATTTCGCAGCGCGCGCTATATATGTCATTTGCAACTCAGGCATGAAAGCCATCATTGCGGCGGGCATATTCGACCGATGGATGGCCGCATTGCGTCAAGGGCAATCGCTTCCAGACAATGTGGGGCATGACGGCAAGCGACAGGGTGCAGCTATCATATGGCAGCAACGTGAGAGCCTGCTGGCAGCCTACCTTGAAGCTGAAGACCCTGTCGCATTCTTGGAGCAGTTGCCCTGGATCGGCCCAGTCACGCGCCACCATTTGGCGAAAAATCTCGGCATTGATGACGCTAAGCCTGACGTTCACCTTGAGCGGCTAGCGCGGCGCGGCGAGACGACCACCCACAAATTATGCGCACGCTTAGCCCGACAAACTGGCTACCGCATGTCCACCATCGATACCATCCTATGGCGCGCTTGTGCCGACGGGTACCTCAATTCAGCTGTGTATGAAGCCCATGGCTGGGCCAAAGCCATAGCCTCCGACGTTGTGGCATCAGCCCAGCCCAGCCCGTCAACCGACGTCTAACCAACCCCTCAACAATCAAAACTGAAAGGATCGTGGCAATGGAACACCACGAATTGGAAAACTGTGCCCGCAGCACACGCATTCGACAGCTCAATGACAACTTCAGAAAGACAGGACGCAACGGCCAAGTCATGATCACACGCGGCTTGCTGGCCATAAGGCCGCCCATCGTCAACGACGTCGTCCAAGCCGTGCGGGCTTTCGACCAATTTGACGAAGACAATGACCCCTATGGTGAGCATGACTTTGGCACGCTGACTGTCTCTGGCGAGAAAATATTCTGGAAGATCGACTATTATGACAAGGCCATGCAATGGGCGTCGCCGGACCCGACTGATCCTGCCCAGACATGCCGCGTCATGACCATCATGCTGGCCAGTGAATATTGAGGGGGTGGGCATGCAACATAAATTTCGGGATCCATTTTGCCCGTTTCATATTTGGAAAGTGACGCGTCTCAATGACGGCTTTCGCGCGTCGCTCAGCGGCGGCATTATCGACATAGCGCCTGAGCTTGACGCGCTGCCGCCGCATAGCATCGCCACCATAATGGAAATTTTGACGGGTAGGCAACCGGGACGCGACTGGTACATCAACCACGACCATTCCGACGGACACTTTCATTTTGGCACGCTGCTCATTTGCTGGACCATCAGTTGCCATGAGCGCGGCGTCGGCGGACCCGCTAACGACCCGACAAATGCCAAAACGACGTTGCGCACGCTTTGGGTCGGCGTGGGTGAAGAGGCCAGCTTTTAATGCGTGCCGTGCGCTTGGCTGCTGTCGAGAACATTGAGCCCTACCGTCAAGGCAACCTAGACGCGCTGTGCAGCCTATACGCTTTGATCAACGCTATTCGTCTCGCGCACGACGGCCAACTGACCGTGCATGCCGAAAAGCGCCTGTTCCGCCTCGGCCTAGAGTTTCTGCACACGCGCCGCATATTACGTGTCGTCGCGACCAAAGGCCTCGCAGCCCCACAATTTGTCGCAATGGCGCACCACTTGGCAAGGCATGCCAAAGCTACGCCCATTAGGATCATAACGTACAAGGGTGGGCGGAGCGCGTCATTGCGCCATGCGCTGCAATGGGTCACGGCGCAGCTCAAGAAGGGGCGGCCCGTATTGGTTGAGCTAAAAGGCGCGTACAACCATTATAGCGTGGTTGTGGGCATCAATGAGCGCCGTCTCGAGCTTTTTGATAGCACTGGCTATCGTTGGATCGAAATTTCGTCATGCAGCATTGGCAACGCGCGCGTGCGACGGCGCCATCATATCAATCACGCGGCCATGTTTGTGGTCTGTGGGGCATATAATTAAACTTTTGTATTTGGCTGCGCCCGCTAAAGCTTGCTCAACCTGCGGCTGCCGTCGGCGCGAAAATCGCTGGATTGCCAACCCAGTACAATGTTATACTTTTGTAACAAGTTTGAACCGATATTGAGGTGTTAGAAAACGCTATCGGCGTTCAGCGCGCACCCTGCTTTTCGATACCCCCTTTTTCCGATCAGCTTGTCAAAAAATTAAACTTCGTTTTCGGCTGTTTGTTTGTCATTGTTAATCAACCCGGCGACCACCGAACCGATTTTGTTTGCAGCCACGAGGGCAGGGTCAATGTCAACGTGGGCGTACCGCATCGTCGTTTGGGCTTGAGTGTGTCCCAGCAGCCGCCCTATCACGGATAGCGTGCTCCCCTCGCCTACCGCTATGCTTGCTGCCGTATGACGCAAATCATGAATCCGAACGCCTGAAATTTCCGCGGCCTCGCACACCCTCGTCCAAGGCTTGCGCAGGTTGACCATGCGCTTGCCCGCCGACCGCCCCGGGAAAATATAATGACCGTCAATCGCGCCGGATAACCTTTGCTGATCTTTGAGAACACGCACCGCCTCATCGCTGAGAAAGATATCTTTACTTCCGGTTTTGCTATCTGGCAGGCGTATGAGGCGACGATCCCAATCTACCCATGCCCACTGTGCGGTGAGGATTTCATCGCGACGTGCGCCGGTGAGCAACAGCATTTTAATTGCGTTAACCGCGCCAGGCTGAATTTGCCCCGTTGCCTCAAGCTTATGCAAAGCCTCCCCCAATTGTTTCAACTCATCGAAGCTCAAGTACCGGGTTCTGGCCTTTTCCTTATACCGTTCAACAAATCGACATGGGTTGGTGCCCTGCGCTCGCAGCTCCCACGCCTCCGCCAGGGTCATCAGTCGTGATAACAATGCAATTGCCCTATTTGCTCGATAAGGCGTGTTACCCAGACTTTTATGGAGCCTGTCCACATCAGATCGAGAAATTTCTTCAATGCGAGATCGCCCTAGTGCCGGTTCGATAATGTCTCGCCATTGACTCCGATATTCCGAAATCGTTTGGGGTTTTCTGCTCACCAAATGAGTGCTTTCAAAACGCTCCCACACGTCTTTGAGAGTGGGAGCGGTGCGCTGCATGAAGTTGACACCTTGAGGATCTTCACCCCGCGCAACTGCGGCCAGAGCTTGTTGCGCCATTTGGCGCGCCTGATCACATGTCAATTGGCCATGCGCGCCTAAAGTTAGCCAACGCTGGGTAGCGGTGCGTCCCCCTGCTCCGACCCTATATTTGACGATATATTTCTTTGCGCCGGTAGGCAGCGCCTTAACACCAAAGCCCGCAAGGCCGTCATCCCACAGATAAGCGGGGCGGTCCGAAGTCGTCGTCAGGCTATCGATTACGCGTTTTGTCAGCTTTACCATATTCATCTCCACTGAAGCCAGTATAGCAAGCCAACAACCACCCAGCAACCACCATGATGAGTAAACCATGGCAACCACGAGCAAGCTTCATGACGGGTGCAAATTTTTTATCATTGTTTTTCATATTGTTAAGGTGCCCCATCGTCATGGGGAGTAAGTGAACGAAGTCAATTTATCGTGACTCTTAATCAGCGGGTCCTAGGTTCGAGCCCTAGTGCGTCCACCATAATTTCAGTGACTTAGCGTTTTATATACGATAGCCACATTCTCTGTGTCCGTCCTGTGTCCGTCCCACGATCTCCTCTAAGCAGCCTCAGCAGCATTATCTCATATAGGGGGTTGAGGACCATGGCTGCTCTCAAAACCCCTGTGGTCCTATCTCAACTACGGAATTTCTTTGAATGAGATGTTCTCCAGTGTTCGGCCGGAAAAATCGCAGAGCGCTTGGTGCCGAAGCTCTAACCCAAAGCTGTTCTTCGCCGTAAACGGTTGACGAACTTGCGTACGCCCTTCGCTTGCCTCCTCGAACTCATACCGCATTTCAAAATCAACCGTTGATGGATGCATGGCCGACCGTTGGGCGGCAGCGCGGCAGGCGGTGACGGCGTCGGTTTCTTCCATCGGCTCGACCTTTTCAAAGCTGCGACCGCTCTCGGCATCCCCTGCACGGAACGAAAATGAGAGCATATCCTTCCCAGCGAAGCACGGAATGCTGAACGTGCCGCGCTCGGCTGGCCCTGTGAGGACGAGATTATTCGTATCCATCGCCAAGCATTCAGTGCGCTGCTGCATGATACGATTAGCGAGCTTAACTACTGCGGCCTTTTGCTTTCCGGTCTCTTTTGTCCACTCGAAATCTTCGGGGCGATAAGCCCGTCGCCCGCTGGGATCGCTTGGCACGGCTCGCAGTTTACCGCTTGGCACCCAGCCTTGGAGTTCGTGGCCGGGTAGCGTCACGATGCGCACCTCTGACCAGTTACCTTTGCGGCAGAGTTCGCGCACCGTCATAGACTTCTCCAGCGGTGCTGGAACCGCCTTCCCCATCGACATGAAGGGCACGGATGGCGGTCCTGCTTGGGGGAGCTTGCGCAATATTCCCTCTTCCGAGACCGCATAGGCCATCTGGGTGACCTTGCCGCCCTCGCCGCATTCTTCGCCCCGTTTGGCATCGAACGCCGTCGCGTCAATCAGCTTGACGGGCTTGGGTTCTTTTGCGGCTTTCGCTGCTTCTGCAGCCTCGGCGATCTCTCGCTCCTTCTTTCGCTGCTTAGCGCCCTCCGGATCAGACAGGTCAATGATGAGGCCGAGCACAACCACGAACGCGAACATTCCAAACAGTGCGCCGAAAACGTAAAGGCAGCCCTTTTTGAGGAACGTCATGTGATTTCCAGCCTATTCTCTTCAACCGACACGGGATCATCTCCCCAAAAAAAGTGGTCTGTTTTCGACCGAAAAACTAAACTAGCCGTCTCAGGCTTCCAATTCTCAACATATCGCAAGCCGATTTTTTCCAGCTCACGGCCATGAATTTCATACTCCAATCTGAGTTGCCGGTCTACCCAATCCATCACTCTCTGATCACCTAGCAATCGTCCTGGCAGAGACGATTTGCCACGCCTAACCACCCTGCTTTCAGGTCCTTTCGCGTAAAATTTTACCTTCCATGCAGATCGGTTGCCACGATGCATCCCCCATGAAAGCGTGCATCCGTTCTCAGCGAGTGCCCCTTTTCCGCGATATGACAGCGAGGTTCGAGCAGCCGCCACCGCAAGGTAAAGCTTTACGTCGGCCGCAGAATTTAACTCGAACATCTCATTCACGTCGATGCGTTGTATCTTTGCCACCATGATTTGATCATCGCCCACAATCGGGAAATCAGCGAGCGGCCCGTTCGCCAAACGATCCAAGCTTCTACGTAATAAAACAAAAAGATCGCAACTACCGACCAGATTGTGACCTGTAAGCCACTTCTGTGGAGAACCATACAGCTCAAGATTGCATCCATCGACGCACCGAAGCTGAATGTTAGCGCTGAAACTACCTTAAAAATTCGCATGTTTCAAAACCTGATAATCGCAGATTTCTTCTCCATCCGCGTTGAATTTTGTTACAAGAACCTGCCCGCCGTACAAGGGTCGGCCAAAGCTCACAGGTATTACTACCCGCACGGTGTCGATCATCATGATCAGCGGCCATTGCTATGACCGAACGGCGGAAAAACGGTAAGCGAAAGGAAGCTCGTACCTTGAAATTTATCTATTTCAGCAATGCGTGCGAAGGTAGCCGCATTGACGACATCATAGACCTCTCGGGAGGCCAAAAAGGCTTTCACCGGAAGACTATCTGAATCGGGGAAATCGTGTTCGATAAATACGAGATCGATCCAATCAACCCCGCCCGAAAGCGTTCCAAGTAGCCTAATTCGCAAGAGAAGACGGAGCCGAGGATGATCAAACATCAGCGAACCAAAGGCAACAAAATCCTCGACGACGCCAATGATGTGCTCAATGCGCGCGCTCAATTTCATGTTAGCCAAATCTTCGTCAATACTATCGAACAACGAAGCGCGTTTATCTCCCTGTTTTTGGCTATCCCTTTGATTTACAGGCTGCCTTTTAGCACTACTTTGGCAGATTTCTACGGATCATTCGTCGCCATCGTCTACGGCAATGCGGGCATGTTGGCGGCGGAGGCTGACTGAGTTGGGTCAGGATTGCCTGCCTGATGGCAGGCAGGGTCGGC
>JAEXAW010000014.1 GCA_023458055.1 Pseudomonadota bacterium | reverse complement strand
ATACTCTTTTTATCCAAAACAAATGCAATCTGTGCAGGTTTTGTGAAGCTAAATCCACAGCAGATAAGCAGAAGTTGCGACTGTGGTTTTTGGTTTTCGGTCTTGGATAATTGACATTTTCCGTGACAGTTTAATTCGGGTTTTGCCTTGTTTTCACAATGCAGTTCGTAGAAATCTTGGTTCACATGATAATCCACCAAAAGCAATGTCGATTGGCTGCTGCAAAACAATAACATGGTGGTAAATAGTATTGAAAACCACATTTTCATTCTACAAATGTATCATCAATTTTAAAATACTGTGATATGAAATTAATCATTTTAAAATAAAAGATAAATAAGTGTTTTATTATTTACCTTTAGCTTGTTTAAATTTTTATTTCACTAATAATAAATTATCATGAAAAAATATGCTATGTTTTCGGCTATTTTGTTTTTCGGTATAGCAAGTGCGCAAGTTCCAAAAGGAACACAGTTTTTATCTGGACAGATTGGCTTTTCCAATACCAAATATCAATCAAAAAATAGTAGTTTAACGGCTTACAAATTTCTACCAACTTATGGCTATTTTTTTGCTCCAAATTGGGCTGGCGCTATGAGTGTTGGTTATAAGCAAGAAATTGAAAAATCGCAAAATACCAATGCCAACTTGGATTTATTGGATCTGGAAAAAAAGACTTCTGCTTTTGTTGTAACGCCTTCCATGCGAAAATTTTGGGTTTTGGATTCGCACTTTAGTTTATTTTTTCAACTCGATTTTCCTTTAGAATTTGGAAGTGTGAGACAAACAACAAATCTTCAGAATGGAGTAGAGGTGAGCCACAGTCAAAATTCGTATTCAAGTTTTGGAGTCGCGTTAAAACCGGGCATCGATTATTTCCTAAATCCGCACTGGAAAATTGCTGCAAGCATTGGCGAAATAGGATATTTTACTACTCATAATAAAGAAACTGACACCAATAAAAATCGATTCAATTTGGAGGGAAATTTTTTAGCGGTACAATTCGCTTTGAAATACATTATTCCAGCAACCAACAAAAATGATTAAACTCATATCAAAATAAAAGAGTTTATTATCTTTTATTTGAGAATTAAGTTTATCTTTGTTGTAGAAAAATAGAAGAAATGTTTTCAAAAACTTGCGAATACGCTTTAAGAGCTTTAATCTACATCACCCAACAGACGAAGGATGGAGGACGAATTGGCATTAAAGATATCGCAAGTGGGATCGATTCTCCTGAGTATTTCATCGCCAAGATTTTGCAGGATTTAAGCAGAAAAGGTTTTGTGCAATCTGCGAAAGGTCCAACAGGAGGTTTTTATTTAGATAGCGTGAGTCTTAACCGTTCTTTGGCGGACATCGTAAAAGAAATGGATGGCGACAAGATTTTTACAGGTTGCGCTTTAGGATTGAAGGAATGTTCAGAAACACATCCTTGTCCAGTGCACAACGAATTTAAAGCCATTCGAAATAATTTGAAAAAGATGCTTATAGACATGAAAATTGGCGACTTTGTTGATCAATTGGATGCTCAAGAGACATTTTTAAAAAGATAGAGATTTAAAATCTATTTTTTTAAACTAATAAAAGATAAAAAGGTATTAATATATTATAATGAAAATTCAAATCAAATATCCGTTAGTTTTTGGCATCAGTTTCTTCTGGTTAGGGTTGATGTTGGCGATAAGTTTCCTGGAAACGCCGTTGAAATTTCAAGTTCCGGGAATGACGCTTCCAATTGCTTTAGAATTAGGGAAAATCATGTTCGGTGTTTCCACCAATATCCAATTGGGATTGATGATTTTAATTTTTTTGAATTTCATTTTTAATGCAAAACAACTTTCAAAAATCATGTTAGTGAGCAGCATTTTACTAGCTCTGATTCTTGGATTAGAAAAATTTTGGATGCTACCCATTTTAGATGCACGAGCAGATATTTTGGCTTCTGGTAAAGGCTTGCCACCAACGTCGCTTCATGATTATTTCATTTATGCCGAAGTCGCAAAACTAGTGTTGATCGTCTCTTTAGGAATCATTCAAATTAGAAAAATTAAATAAGTACAATCACAAATCATCAATTAATCTCAACCGATCATGAAAAAGTTTATTTTTCCTTTAGCCATTATTATTGCAGGTTTTTCTCTCAATTCGTGTAAACAAAATCCAAACGAATCATCCTCATCCAAAGGTTCAGATACCGAAAACATCACTGTTTCTGGCAATGCCGAAGAAGCGAAATTAACTTCTCCGCCCTTTGCGCCAGCCCCAATTGGAGATCGTGCCGCCAAAAAACTAATCGTTCGTATGGAAACCATTGAAAAAACGGGCGAATTGGCAGACGGAACTCAATACAACTTCTGGACGTTCGGAGGAACGGTTCCTGGAAATTTTATTCGAGCGCGAGTGGGAGATGAAATTGAATTCCATTTGAAAAATAATGAAAATTCGGTTTTTCCTCATAACATCGACCTTCATGCGGTAAATGGTCCCGGTGGCGGTGCAGAAGCAACTTTTGTAGCGCCAGGCAAAGAAGCGGTCTTCAATTTTAAAGCTTTAAATCCTGGTTTGTACGTCTATCACTGTGCTACTGCGCCTGTGGGAATGCACATTGCAAACGGAATGTACGGTTTAATTTTAATTGAACATGAAGGCGGACTTCCAAAAGTCGATAAGGAATTTTACATAATGCAAGGGGATTTCTACACGAAAGGAAAATTTGGTGAGAAAGGTTTGCAGGAATTTGATATGGACAAAGCGATTGCAGAACATCCAGATTATGTAGTGTTTAACGGGAACACGGGAGCATTGTTAGGAAAAGGCGAACTCGAAGCTAAAGTTGGCGAAACCGTACGATTCTTCGTTGGAAATGGCGGTCCAAATTTAACGTCATCTTTCCATGTGATTGGCGAAATCTTCGACAGAGTTTATATAGAAGGGGGAAGCAAAATCAATGAAAACGTGCAAACAACCGTAATTCCTCCTGGTGGCGCTGCGATTGTCGAATTTAAGGCAACGGTTCCAGGCGAATATGTAATCGTGGATCATGCGCTTTTTAGAGCCTTCAACAAAGGAGCTTTGGGTAAAATTAAAATTACAGGAGCCGACAATCATAAAGTATTCAAATCCAATAAATAAATCCATAGTAGTAGTTTTTTGAACTTTTGAAATCCATTGAGGAACATACTTTTAACAATGAAAAATTGGTTTCACATAGTGCTCGTTTTCTTATTGTTTTCTTGCCAGGAGAGGTCAGATTCTCCACAGCAAAAGCAGGAGCAGCCGAAGTTGAAGTTCATTTCCAGCCATAAAAAAATGCAGAAGATAGATGGCGGTTCCTACCGAGCATTTGTCGGAAAAGAAAGCGATAGTTTGACGCAGGTGAAATCCTTTTTTCTAGATGAAACTGCGGTTACTAACCGAGAATTCGTCGAATTTTTAAAAGTTAATCCTCAATGGACCAAAAGTAAAGTCTTGAAACTCTACGCCGACAGCACCTATCTTAAACACTGGAAAAGCGATTTTGAAATTCCAGCAGATGTAAGTCCAGACTCGCCAGTAACGAACGTTTCCTGGTTTGCCGCAAAAGCTTACGCGGAAAGTGTCGGAAAACGCCTACCAACCGTTGATGAATGGGAATATGCAGCTCGTGCTAATGAAAATCTAAAAGACGCAACTGAAGATCCCGAATTTACAAGACATATTTTGAATTTGTATCAGCAAAAAGGGAAGTACAAACAAGCTGTAAAGCAACACCAGCCGAATGCTTGGGGAATTTACGATATGTACGGAATCATTTGGGAGTGGACGGAAGATTTTAATTCCGTGATGATGACAGGGGAGTCTCGCAAAGACAATGCAGTAAACGAA
>JAEXAW010000011.1 GCA_023458055.1 Pseudomonadota bacterium | reverse complement strand
TCAACAAACTCAAATATTACCGCAGGATAGCAACACGATACGACAAGCTCGGCTCATCCTTCCTCGCCATGGTCAAACTCGCTTGCATCAGGCTAAGACTGCGCCATTATGAGTCCACGGCCTAATTCATTCCCGCTCGCGCCTCGGCGATGGCTTTTTTCAGCTCGTCATAACCCACCGCGCCTTGCAGCACCTTGTCGCCGACCACCCAGGTCGGCGTGCCGCTGAAGCCGAGTTGGCGGGCGAGGTTCATATTCTTGTCGAGTTCGGCCTGAAGATCGCCGTTGAGGAAGGCTTTTTGCGTGGCCTCGCTATCAAGTCCCGCTTTGGCGGCGGCGGCCTTGATATTGTCCGGCGTCGGCGGGCCGCTCAAAAATTGCGCGTTATAATAGGCCATATATTTACCCTGTTTGGCCGCGGCCAGCCCCGTTTTGGCGGCGACGGCGCTCTCGTCGGATAGAATGGGTAGCTCGCGGAACACGATCTTGAGCTTCTTGTCCTCCTTGAGCAGGCGTTCAATGTCCGCCACGCTGCGGCGACAGAAACCGCAGGCAAAGTCGGAAAATTCGACCAAGGTCACATCGCCATTGGCCGCACCGGTCCATGCGCCGGAGAAGGGCGTTTCGATCTGGGTCCTGAGGCCGCTCACCCGCTGCGCGATTTCCTTCGCCTGATAACGCTCCATCGCTTGCGGGATGATTTCGGGGTGATTGAGGATATAGTCGTGGACGATGGCTTCGATTTCCGCGCGGTCGGCGCGGTCTATTCCGGCGGCGGCAAGCGGCGGCGTCGATCCTTCGCCGATCGTCTGGCCGAGCGTGCGGGGCGGAATATTGCCGGAAATGCCCCAGAGCGTTGCGCCGATCAATAGCGTTCCGGCTAGTGCATAGGCGGACGCGCTGAGCATCTTGCTTGGCACCCCCGACGCCTTGACGTCATTTTCTCCGGTCTTGGCTAGCTTCGCGCGCGCTGCATCACGCCATCCGCCAAGCTTGGTCGCGAGCGGGGAAGGGGTGGCGGCATCGGCCGACGACGCGTTATGTTCTGTCTCCGGTGCGACGGGGTGTGCGCTGGCCCCGGCGGTGACAGCGGCGCTTTCGGGCGCGCCGGTGTCTGTGCGCTCAATTGCGAGTTCGCGGTAGGAGGGCCGCACCTTTTTCGGGTTATGCTGGGTCGGAACCGTCTCCGGCACTTCGGCAAATAAGGGCAAAGTCGGCGCGGGCTTGGTCGATACCGGCGGCGGGGCCGGGGTGGCGGGTGGATCGAACAAGGTCGCATGAGGCACTTCTGCGGCGGCCTCTTCGGCAAGCAATTGCTCGAGTGCAGAGGGGATTGTCGAGGCGTCCGGCGCGGGTGGCTTGCGCGTGAGGTCGGCCCCCGCCTTGGATACGGTTTCGACGCCGGATTTGGTTGCATCGACGACCGTTTCAACCCCGGACTTGGTCGCATCGACCATGGTCTCGACGCCGGATTTGGTCATGTCCACCACCGTTTCCGACGCGGCGATCGTCGCATCAACGACGCTGGTCGCGCCTTTCTTGAGCGTTTCTCCGGCTTTTTCGGCAACGTCGCCGATTTTCTCGCCAAGTTCGAGCTTGGCAACGCCTTCGGCGGTCTTCTGCGACAGCTGCTTAGCGCCTTCCGCCGTCTTTGCAGCGGCGGAGCGGGAGAGTTTTGCGGTTTTTGTCGCCGCTGTCTTTGATACGTCCGCCACCGCTTCGGCGGCAGCCTCCGCCTTTTCATCCAGCTTCATCGCGGCGACGCGCGCCGGAACATCCGCCTTTTCGCCGAGCGCGATGGTCCAGTTGGCAAAAGCGTTCCAGCCATTTTTGAACGAGGTCGCGAGTTTGCGCGACGATTTCGCCGCAAGCGCGCCCCAGCTTTCGTCCGCTGTGCTTACCGGAAGCGGGCGCACATAATCGTCGCCATAGTCGGCTTCGGCGCGCTCCTGGTCCTGATGCGCATCACGCACATAGCGGCTGAGGTCGATCCCGACAGGCGGCTTGGCTTGAGGCATTTCCGCAGCCTTATCGGCGCGCGCCGTCCCTTGCGCATCCGCATTGCGCAGCCAAGGCTGATAATGGGTGTCGTCACCCTCGCTCATAATATCCGGCCCCGCTCTCCCTTATGAAGGGGAGTGCTCCTTTATCTGGTGTGTCTGATGCGCGATTCTGAACTTATTTGCGCTTCTTGTCACGCGCGATTTCGGCCCGCGCGATCATTGCGATGTCCTGTGCGCGCAGCCAGTCGGCTGATTGCGCCGGAAGCCCGGCCATGGCGGTTTCCGCATTGGGGAGCGCCAGCCGATGCTCGCCCTGAAGGTTGTAGCGCTCCGCCGTCGCGAGGGCCGCGCGCGGCTCGTCGCCCTGCTGCTGATAGACGACGCCGAGCTGATACCAGGCGAACGGATTGTCATTGTCCCGCGCGACCGCCGCCTTCAAGACGCGCGCTGCTTCCGGCAGATTGGCGGGGTCTTCGGTTGCCACCAGCGCGTGGCCAAGCGTTCCGGCAATCAGTGGCTGGTTGTTGGTGAGCGTGACCGCACGGCGCAAGGGTTCGAGCGACTCTTTGGGGCGACCCGATTCCAGCAGCACCTGGCCCTGCAATTCCAGCGCATAGGGATCATCGGGCAGCAACCTGGCGAGGGCGTTGACTTCCGCCAAGGCTTTTTCCGGATAGCCCGATTTGTGCCAGGCATAAGCGCGCGCATAATGGGCGGCGACGCTTTGGTCGCGCTCGGGATAAAGCTGCATGGTGCGCTTTGGCTCTTCGACATAGCCGATCAGCTTGGCCTTGGCGCGCTGGAAACGCTGCTCGATGTCGGCGGGCGTGGTCTTGTTCCACGCCGGATCGGCTTCATAGCTGCCGGAAAGGCGCGCGATCCGATCCCCCGTCATCGGGTGGGTGCGGCCATAACCATCGCGCGTCGCGCCCGCATTATAGCGATATTCAAGGTTCTGGAGCTTTTTGAAAAAGGCGATGCTGCCCTTGCCGCTAATCCCGGCGTCGCTGAGATATTTGGCACCTGCCGCGTCCGCCGAGGCTTCCTGCGTTTGCGAAAAGCCCATCAGGCTGGAATAAGCCGCCGTCTGGCCAAGCGCCATTGCGGCCATGCCCGCATCGCCTGCACCCGCTGCTGCAGCCGCAATCCCGGCGAGCATCGACAGGATCGAGATGCCGGTTGCCTTCTTCATCCCTTCGCCCATGCGGATGACATGGCCGCCGGTGACATGGCCAAGTTCATGCGCGATCACGCCCTGGACTTCATTGGCATTGTCGGCCGCGGTGATGAGGCCGCTATGGATGTAGACAATCTGCCCGCCCGCAACGAAGGCGTTGATATCCTTGTCGTTGATGAGGACGATCTTGACATTTTTGGGCTCAAGCCCCGCCGCCTTGATGATCGGCGCGGACATATCGTCGAGCAACGCTTCGGTTTCGGCGTCGCGCAAGATTGACTGCGCCTCGGCGGGCACCGCGATCATCAGGCCCACAAAAGCGAGGAAGAAGGCGGCAAGGCGCGCGTAGGCGACACGCAAATTCAGGGAGCGGTCCATCATGTTGCTTCTTCCTAGCAGGGGCTGAACCGGCGATGAAGCGCAAAAAGAAAACCCCCGGCAAAAGCGGCGAGCCTTTCCGGGGGTTTCGATTATTCGGGACGCAATGCGCTTAACCGAAGGTGCGTTGCCACCATCCGGTCTTGCGTGGCGCGGCATCGGCTTGCGGTTCCGCAGCCGGTTCAGGCGCAGGTGCAGCGGGTTCCGGCGCCGCTTTCGGCTCCGCCACCGTTTCAGCGGGTGCAGCTTTTGCCGCACGGCTTGATGCCCGGGCCGGTGCCGCCTTGGCTTTCGCCGCTGGCTTGGCCGCCGTTTCCGCTTTGGTGGCCGCAGGCTTGCGGGTCCGCCGTGCAGGTGTCGCTTTCGGAGCTTCCTCGTCTGTCGCTTCCGGAGCGGCGGCTTCGGTCGCGTCCGCCTTGATCGTCCTCGCGCGGCTGGCCCGTTTCGGTTTGGCGGGAGCCGCTTCCGCAGCCGTTTCTGCCGCTTCGCTCACCACCGTTTCGCTGGCCTTCTTGGCCCGGCTGGCGCGCTTGGGCTTGACGGGCGCTTCCTCGGCTTCGGCGGCGACCGGTTCGCTCACAGCAACGGCCTCGTCCGCATCCTTGCGGGCGCGCGGGCGGCGGCGGGTGGTGGGCTTTGGCGCCACTTCCTCGGCCGCAGCCTCGGCGGGCGCTTCAGACGGTTCCGCATCGGCGGCTTCGCCGGCCTCATCAGGCGCGCCGTTGAGCGCTTCGCCGCCGGTCGCTTCGCCATTATCGCCTTCGCGACCCCGACGACGACGGCCTCCGCGGCGACCGCGACGACGCTTGCGTGCCTCTTCATCGCCATCGGCTGCGATAGCGGTGTCGCCCTCGCCGCGATCATCGGCAGTGTCGTCTGCGTCAGCCTCATCCGGGCCCGCAACGTCGCCATTGCGTTCGCCATCCTGATCCGTGTCGCGATCACGGCCACCGCGGCGGCGGCGGCGGCGCTTGCGCTTGCGCCCATCCCCTTCGCTACGGTCTTCATCGCGGCCATTTTGGCCCCGACGGCTGCCACGCTCTTCCTCTTCCTCTTCAACGTCATCATAATCATCGACAATGTCGAGATCATCATCCTCGTCGATCAGGGGAATGAATTTGGGCGCATTGGTCGGCGGCGGCCCCGCAGCGTCGAGCGACATGCGCGCGCCTTCGGTTTCGCCGTCGGGCAAAATGGCCACGGAAACGCCATAGCGATCTTCGATTTCGGCAAGTTCGGCGCGCTTATGGTTGAGCACATAGAAGCTCGCTTCGGTCGATGCGCGCAAGGTGAGCTTGGTCGCACGGCCACGGGCTGCTTCCTCTTCGAGCATGCGCAGTGCCGACAGCGCCGCTGACGAGGCGGTGCGGACAAGGCCGGTGCCTTCGCAATGCGGACAGGCGCGGGTGGAGGCTTCGAGGACGCCGGTGCGCAGACGCTGGCGGCTCATTTCCATCAGGCCAAAGCCCGAAATGCGGCCTACCTGGATGCGCGCGCGGTCGTTTTTGAGCGCTTCCTTCATCGCCTTTTCGACCTTGCGGATGTTGGAGTTGGACTCCATGTCGATAAAGTCGATGACAACCAGGCCCGCCATGTCGCGCAGGCGCAGTTGACGGGCAATTTCGCGCGCGGCTTCAAGGTTGGTCGCAACCGCAGTCTGCTCGATCCCATGTTCGCGGGTCGAACGACCGGAGTTGATGTCGATCGACACCAACGCTTCGGTCGGGTTGATGACCAGATAGCCGCCCGATTTCAGCTGGACGGTCGGATTATACATCGCCGCAAGCTGGTCCTCCACGCCATAGCGCTGGAACAGCGACACGGGGTCGGCATAATTCTGCACCTTTTTGGCGTGGCTCGGCATCAGGAGCTTCATAAAGTCCTTGGCGGCGCGATAGCCGTCCTCGCCCTCGACCAGCACCTCGTCAATTTCGCGATTATAAATGTCGCGGATCGCGCGTTTGATAAGGTCGCTATCGGTGTGGATCGGTGCCGGCGCGGACGCGCGCAGCGTTTTTTCGCGAATTTCGTCCCACAGGCGGGCGAGATAATCAAAGTCGCGCTTGATCTCGGTTTTGGTGCGCTGGAGCCCCGCCGTGCGGACGATGCAGCCCATCGATGCGGGGAGGTTCATCTCCGCAACAATCGACTTCAACCGCTTGCGGTCCGCGCCGTTGGAAATCTTGCGGCTGATGCCCCCGCCATGCGAGGTATTGGGCATGAGCACGCAATAGCGACCGGCAAGGCTGAGATAGGTGGTGAGGGCCGCGCCCTTGTTGCCGCGCTCTTCCTTGACGACCTGCACCAGCAGCACCTGACGGCGGCGGATGACGTCCTGGATTTTATAGCGGCGGCGCAGCGCCATACGCTTGGCGCGCAGGGCCGATGCGGCCTGAACATGCGATCCGGCGTCATCGTGACCGTTTTCGCCGCTCACCGATTCCGGTTGCGGGGCGACGTCGTCATCACCTTCCTGATCGACTTCACCATCGACCTCGATAACGCTGATCTCGCCTTCGATGCCGGCATCGGGGCGGTCATCGTCCTGACCATCATCATCATGATGGCCATCAATGGGTTCATAATCGCCTTCGGCTTCGCGCAGCCGCTCTTCTTCGGCGGCATGCTCTGCCTCCTCGGCGAGGAGCGCGTCGCGATCTTCTTTCGGTATCTGGTAATAATCGGGGTGGATTTCGCTAAAGGCCAAAAAGCCGTGGCGGTTACCGCCATAATCGACGAACGCCGCTTGCAGCGACGGTTCGACGCGGGTGACTTTTGCCAGATAGATATTGCCTTTGAGCTGTTTGTGCTCGGCAGATTCGAAATCAAACTCCTCGATTCGGTTTCCCTTGACGACGGCGACACGGGTTTCTTCCCGGTGGCGCGCGTCGATGAGCATACGCGTTGTCATTTATTATTCTCCGTGCACGACAACGAGCCAACAAGGGGCCGTCGGTCATGCGATCTGATGAGGATAGGGCGCCGGGCGCTAGCGCTCCAGCGTCGGATATCCGGGTTAAAAAGGAAAAATTGCGTCTGCTGCGCGGGGTCAGGGCGACAGTCTTGCTGCGCCCGCCAACGGTTGCGTCGGCAATATTCGACCAAACCACACCACCCATTTGCAGGGTCGGGGTTGGGAGAATATCTTGCCTCATGCAGCGTCAACCTGAAAAAAATTGTGCTGGGATGGCCAATGCCTTCTAGCAGCTTCGTATAGATATAGCGAAGGAAAGGTCTAATTAAAGAGCATCTCTCCGCCAAGAGGACGTGCTAGCACCGCAATACGAGTGCGGCAACAAAAACCAGCATCCCGCAACGGGTTGCCCGTCGCGGGAGACTTTGTCGTTTCAATTTATCGACCTTCGAAAAGGTCAATAAGGCTTTTCTCCGATGGCGAGGAGCAAGTCGCTATCCGATTTGGGCAGCCCTTCGGCGAGTGTCATGGCGCGCTGATAACCCTCTTCTCCGATCAGCGCGACTAGGGTCAGGACCCGTTAAATAGATCGTCGAGGCGTCAAAATGGCGAAGATATCGAAGTAAAACGGCCGCAGTCAGGCAGTTATTCTGCCTGCAAGGTCGTTTTGCTTTGAGATCAAAGCCATTTTGACGTGCCCTTGGGATTTGGCCAATTTCGTCCCGTGCTGCGTTGGCAAGTCTTGAGATATGTTTATA
>JAEXAW010000063.1 GCA_023458055.1 Pseudomonadota bacterium | reverse complement strand
GTTACAATCCACACTGCACGTCCAGGTATCGTAATTGGTAAAGGCGGTCAAGAAGTTGATAAAATCAAAGAAGAGTTAAAGAAATTGACTAAGAAAGATGTACAAATCAACATTTTTGAAATCAAACGCCCTGAATTAGACGCGAAACTAGTAGCAGAAGGTATTGCTAAACAACTAGAAGCACGTATTTCATTCCGTCGTGCAATGAAAACTGCAATCGCATCTACAATGCGTATGGGTGCTGAAGGTATCAAAGTAATGTGTTCTGGCCGTTTAGGTGGTGCTGAAATGGCACGTACTGAACAGTACAAAGAAGGAAGAACTCCTCTACACACATTGCGCGCTGATATCGACTATGCATTAGCAGAAGCATTGACTACATACGGTAAAATTGGCGTAAAAGTTTGGATCTGTAAAGGTGAAGTTTACGGAAAAAGAGACTTATCTCCAAACATTGGTCAAGCATCAGGAGTAAAATCACGTGGTGGAAACGAAGGTGGTGACAACAACAACCGTCGTGACAACCGTGGTGGTCGCGGTGGAAACCGTGGCGGAAACCGTCGTGATAACAACCGTGGTGGTAAAAGAGATTAATTAACAACAAGATTAAGATTGTCTGTAAAGCAGACTTAAAAAAATACGAACATGTTACAGCCAAAAAGAACGAAGTTCAGAAAGATGCAGAAAGGCCGCATGAAAGGTAATGCCACTCGTGGAGCGGAATTAGCTTTCGGATCTTTCGGTATCAAATCAATGGAACCAGCATGGATCACAAGCCGTCAAATTGAGGCAGCTCGTATTGCGGTAACACGTTATATGAAGCGTGAAGGTCAAGTTTGGATCCGCATTTTCCCTGATAAACCAGTTACCAAAAAACCTGCAGAGGTACGTATGGGTAAAGGTAAGGGTGCGCCAGAATATTGGGTAGCTGTAGTGCGCCCAGGCCGTATGTTATTTGAAGCAGAAGGAGTTCCTTTGGAAATCGCGAAAGAAGCATTGCGCTTAGCTGCTCAAAAATTACCGGTACAAACGAAATTTGTGATTCGTAGAGACTACGTTGAAGCATAATAATCGTCGGTAATGTCAAGAGTTTAGCCTTACTGCCGTTACCAGTAAGGCGGTTTTTAACTCAAGATAACCCGGCACAACAAATTGAAAAATGAAAAATTCAGAAATCGTAGAATTATCAACTGAGGATTTAACAGCTCGTCTCGCTGAAGAGAAAGCTGCCTTGAACAAATTGAAATTTGCACATGCTGTTTCTGCTATTGAAAACCCTAACGTGATCAAAGCAGCTCGCAAAAATATCGCTCGTATCTCTACTGAGATCTCTAAGCGTAATAATGCAGCAAAATCTGAAACAGCCGCTGAGGCATAAAATTTAAGTCGAAATGGAAAGAAATTTAAGAAAAACAAGAATCGGCTTAGTAGTTAGCAACAAGATGGACAAATCTATCGTAGTAGCTGTTGAGCGTAAAGTGAAACACCCTATTTACGGTAAATTCGTTAAGAAAACTACTAAATTTAAAGCTCATGACGAAACAAATACCTGCGGTATCGGCGATACGGTATTAATTATGGAAACACGTCCGCTGAGTAAAACTAAGAACTGGAGATTAGTAGAAATTTTAGAAAGGGCTAAATAACATGGTACAACAAGAATCAAGACTAAATGTAGCTGACAATAGCGGTGCTAAAGAAGTTTTAGTAATCCGTGTATTGGGTGGAACGCGTAAGCGTTATGCATCTATCGGTGATAAAATCGTTGTTACCGTTAAGAGCGCTATTCCTTCAGGAAACGTTAAAAAAGGATCAGTTTCTAAAGCAGTAGTAGTACGTACGAAAAAAGAAATCCGTCGTAAAGATGGTTCTTACATTCGTTTCGACGACAACGCTGCTGTATTATTAAATAATAACGATGAACCACGTGGAACACGTATCTTTGGCCCTGTAGCTAGAGAGTTGCGTGAAAAACAGTTCATGAAAATTGTATCACTAGCACCGGAGGTTTTATAATTATGGCATACAAGACAAACAAAACTACTCACAAAATCAAAATCAAAAAAGGAGATTTAGTGAAAGTTATCGCTGGTAACTCTAAAGGTGTTCAAGGTAAAGTTTTACAAGTTATTATTGATACTAACAGAGCAGTAGTTGAAGGCGCTAACATTGTGAAGAAACACACTAAACCTAGCGCAGCAAACCCGAACGGTGGAATCATCGAAAAGGAAGCTGCAATCAACATCTCAAACTTAGCTCTTATCGATCCTAAGACAGGTAACCCTACCCGTGTGGGACGTAAAGTTAATGCAGATGGAAAAATAGTTCGTTACGCAAAAAAATCAGGGGAGGAAATTAAATAATGACTTACGTACCAAGATTAAAAGCGAAATATGCGGAGGAAATCCGTACAGCGCTTAAAGAAAAATTCCAGTATAAAAGCGTTATGCAAGTTCCTAAACTGGAGAAAATCGTAGTATCGCAAGGTATCGGAGCAGCAACTGCTGACAAAAAATTAATCGATAACTCTATCACTGAGTTAACAACAATTACTGGTCAACAAGCAGTGCCTACGAAATCTAAAAAAGATATCTCAAACTTCAAATTGCGTAAAGGTATGCCTATTGGTGCTCGCGTAACTTTACGTGACAACAATATGTACGAATTCTTAGATCGTTTAATCGCGGTTTCTTTACCACGTATTCGTGATTTCCGTGGAATCAACGACAAAGGATTTGACGGACATGGTAACTATAACTTAGGTATTACCGAGCAAATCATCTTCCCTGAGATCAACATTGACAAAATCAACAAGATCCAAGGTATGGATATCACTTTCGTAACTTCAGCTAAGAACGATATCGAAGCTTTAGAATTATTGAAACAATTCGGTTTACCATTCAAAAACCAAAATTCGAATAACAATGGCTAAAGAAGGATTAAAAGCACGCGAAGTTAAGCGTCAAAAATTAGTTGCAAAATTCGCGGAGAAACGCGCAGCATTAAAAGCTGCTGGTGACTACGCTGCACTAGATAAATTACCAAAAAATGCATCACCAGTAAGATTACACAACCGTTGTAAATTAACTGGTCGTCCTAAAGGATATATGCGTCAATTCGGTATCTCACGTGTAACTTTCCGTGAGATGGCATTAGACGGAAAAATCCCGGGAGTGAAAAAAGCTTCTTGGTAATCAAAAAAATATAATTACTTTTGCCCGGATAAACCACGAACTGTGGTTTATCGGGTTTTTTTTGCATTGCAATATTTTAACCGATAAAAGGTCGGTGGCTTCGGTTAGTCACGGAAACCATTATCACAACTTTTATATATAATGAATACAGATCCAATAGCGGATTACCTTACCCGAGTAAGGAATGCCATCAAGGCCAACCACAGGGTTGTTGAAATTCCTGCATCGAACCTTAAAAAAGAAATCACAAAAGTTCTTTTCGACAAAGGTTACATTGCTAATTACAAATTTATCGAAGAAGGTCCTCAAGGCTCAATCAAAATCGCCTTGAAATACCACCCAATTAGCAAAGTACCGGCTATTCGCACTTTGACACGTGTGAGTAAACCTGGTTTAAGAAAGTATGCAAGTGTTGAC
>JAEXAW010000009.1 GCA_023458055.1 Pseudomonadota bacterium | reverse complement strand
TCACGGCCTCGGCCTTCCAGAGTGCGGGGCAGCGTTGCTCGGCCTTGCGCATGCTGGTGGTGCAGGAAGATGTTGCCGAAACCATGGTCGAAATGGTGCGCGGCGCGATGGCGGAAATGCGCGTCGGCGATCCCGCCAAGCTCACCACTGACGTCGGCCCCATCATCGATGCCGCCGCGCGCGATACCATCCGCGACTATGTTGAGCAGAGCCGCCGCGAAAACCGGGTATTGGCCGAGGCGCTGCGCACCGAGGACGCGTCCGCCGACGGCACCTTCATCCCCCCGACGATGATCCGCATCGACCGCATCGCCGACATGAAGCGCGAAATTTTTGGCCCCGTTCTGCACGTCGTCACCTTCAAGGCGGATGAAATGGATGAGGTGATCGATCAGATTAACGCGACCGGATATGGCCTTACGCTCGGCATCCATAGCCGCATTGATGCGGTGGCGGCGCACATCGCCTCACGGGCGCGGGTGGGGAATATCTATATCAACCGCAACCAGATCGGCGCGATTGTCGGGAGCCAGCCGTTCGGCGGGCGCGGACTATCCGGGACTGGTCCCAAGGCAGGCGGACCACATTATCTGTTTCGTTTTGCCGAAGAAAAAACTATGTCAACAGATGTAACGGCGTCGGGTGGCAATACCGCATTGATGACGCGCACGTGAATCGATAACCTTTGCCGAAGGCATATCTGGTTTTTTCGCAACGGCCCTGCCTTCGACCTGCGGCAAGTGTTTACGTGTCAGCGTGGCACTGCAGTGGTCCAAGGATGGGGCGAAAACCCATTATTGGGGCCGGTGATGACAACGCTTCGGACTAAGGTTAAGCTGATCGCACCGCATTGCTCTAGGCCGTTTATGAAGCGGC
Source organism: Pseudomonadota bacterium (assembly GCA_023458055.1). Taxonomy (GTDB): domain Bacteria; phylum Pseudomonadota; class Alphaproteobacteria; order Sphingomonadales; family Sphingomonadaceae; genus JAFAFE01. Next base: position 5,873 of record JAEXAW010000009.1, on the reverse strand, counting down.
AGAAGAAAGAGGCTGCAGACGTGGAGCCATTTGGGTGGCAAACCAGATGCCAGAAAAACGTTTCGTTAAGGCGAAGTATGTTAAGGAGCAAAGTGGGGTCAGTCTGTTTCGGGCTCGAAAACGGACGGTTTTGGCAGCGTACGAATTGTCCAATGCTTTCACGGCAGGCCGCTATCAATACGACAATGCTGTTCCACAATAGGCCGGCAGATCAATCCGATCTAGGAAATCCTGACTGCACCGTATAGCGACTTGCCCGATTTGATGCTTGACTTTCCCGGTCTTGGTCGTCCAGGCAACCATATTGCCGTTCACAGGCGGAGCGCGGCGCACAGGGGCAGCCTGAGCAGGCGCTGCGCTAGTCCGGCTACCGAACCAGCTTGTCGAAGCTGGCCGTGTGACGGCCGCTACGGCAACCGGCCGCGTCGCTGCCCTCCGGGTGGTCGTCACCGAGCGCGGAGCCGTGCTTCGCGCTACAACCGTTTTGGTCTTGGTTACTCTGGTCGTGGTCAACGCCTTGGGCTTTGCAACCTTGGCGCAAACGGCCTTGTTCGCATTGCCAGCCTTGGAGCAATCATAGTTGCGAGCAGAAGCAGGGGTAGCAACAGCTAGCGAGGCGCCCGATACGAGCATCATAACAGCAAATGAGAATTTCATGGTCTGTCTCCTCGGACGAGAGAACATCGTCCGTGAGATCAGCAATAGGACTGCATGTTTTGCGGTGAACTGGCCGGTGCATGAATTTTGCGTAACCTGATTCGGGAAAACGGCGCTTCTGGTCGCGGAAAAAAATGCACCCGGCCCAAGGGGGAGAGAGGGAGGCTGGGTGCGTTTCGCCGGGTTTTTGGGATAGATTGGGAGAACCCGGCGAAAGGAATGAAAAGAAGGATTAGAAGTAAAGTTTCGTTTGAACATTCCTATGACATCGTTGAGCGGATTGGCCTCTCCGTCCGGATCTAGCAAGTTGGACACCGTTACAGCGTGACTTCCTCCCACGCACCCCTCCGACATGACGGGGTCGTGCTTGCTACCGATTGTTGTATAACATCGCGCAACCATTGTAAGCGTCGCTCGTTGCTCCTCTAATGTCGCTTGCGAATTGTAAGGCGATATTTCCAATTTGAGAGTATGCTCCCCAATGGCAAAGGCTCTGACTCCCGCTAAATTATCGCCCGCGCTCGACAATAGTTTGGCATTGCATCAACCGGGGAGCGGCAAGAAAGCGTTACCGGATGACGATACGACAATAGGTAATGGTGGAGAAACCCACCAGCATATTGCGCCTGATGTCAACCATAAGGACGGCACCGCCCATCTCACAGACAATTTCGGTCACCGCGTGGTTGATAACCAAAACAGCCTGCGCGCAGGTGAGCGTGGTCCGACGCTCCTTGAGGACTTTATCTTCGGGAGAAAATATTTCATTTCGATCATGAGCGTATTCCGGAGCGTATCGTTCACGCACGCGGATCAGGCGCGCGTGGTGTATTCACCGTGACGAAAGCAATCCCCGAGCTAACCAAGGCTTCGCTTTTTCAAAAGATCGGTAATGAGTGCCAAGTGTTAATTTCCAGTCTCAAGATGTGTCGGCAGAAAATAACTTAAAAATTTGGCGTTTTACGATGAGATTCTGCTCATCCGTCATCCTGAACAGCGCTGAAAGACCGCACGGCGTCAGCCAGAGGCTGATGTAGCGTGCGCTTGTCGCCCATTTCCGCTTAGATGATGCCGTTTGGGCAATAACGCTCATCGTCCCATCCGACGTGGCCCATTGCCGGGTAAAGACACACCCCCTCGACAGGGATACCTTTGGCCATCGTGGCGCTGACTTCACTTGTAACATATCTGAACCACTCGGCACGCTCATCACCCTCGCAGCCGGTTTCGCTGAGCAATAGCGGGCGGCCGGTTCGCGCATAGGCTTCAGCCAGCATTTCGCGTAAGGGCCGCCAGCCGGGGTCGCCTCGCGGTATGGGTGCCTCGCGGTGTATCCAGATGCTCCCCGGATAATGGTTGAGGCCGACAATATCGAGTTCGCGCCGATCACCGCCGAGTTGCGGCCATGCCCGTCCGGCAATCATGTCGACGACCTCGAACTGCGCATGGCGGCGGGCATGGGCCTCTGCTGTATCCTCGCTGCGTTCGGGGTGCGGCACGATGTGAATGATCGGCTCGGCGACGACGAAGCGGGCCTGTCGTAAGGCGCCGCGAATGGCGCGCTGTGCGGCGAGCAGCGCACGCACGAGCTGTACCTTGAGTTCGGTGCCGCGCCCGCGCGCAAACGGGTTCATACAGGCGACCTCACCCCCGGCCCAAGACAGAAAGCTTATTTCATTGATGGCGCAGAAATAATGGGGCGCGGATGTGCGGGCGGCGATGCGTTGCGCAGCGGCCAAGGCGAAATCGGCGAAACGAGCAGGGAAATCCGGCGACCATATATCGATATGATCGGGCCAGCCATAATGCATAATATCCCAGATCACCTCCATACCTTGGTTTGCAGCAGCGGCCAGCATCGGGTCCAGCGAAGACCAGTCGCGCATCCCCGGTTGCGCTTCGATCAAGTGCCAGCGTACGCCATCGCGGATCGTTCGTATGCCGAGCGTATTCAGCAGGCGATAATCCGATGCGACTTCGATATCATGGCTACTGAGGGTGATAATGTCGCGCCGGGCGCGGTCGATCGCGCGGCGGTGCGATGAGCATTCGAACCCTCCCTGGAGAAAGCTCTCGAATAGCACGGGGCGATGAGCCGGGCGGCGCGTTTCTGCAGCCACCGCATCGAACAGTGCGCGCCATGCCGCGGCAATCACCTCCCCGGGAGCTGCTGTCATGGAAGGGATATAGATCGCGTCGGCGTCACGGCCCGGCATGCGGGCAGCGGCTGCATCGCGGATCGTCGCCGAGGTGCCAACATAGCGCGCCGTCAGATGTTTGGGCCCCGCTTCGGCATGCGCGACTACGCGACCGTGCTCTATCAGCGGCGGGCGCACGATCAGGCTTTCGAGCGCGGGGTAGATATCCGCGACATTCTGGCATGAGACGATAATGTCATAGGCCGGCACAATCCCGGCGAGATAGATAATCGTTTCCTCGAAACTGAGATGATAAGGCGTCGTATCGACGGGTACGTCCAGCGCACGCGGTGCCTCATAAGAGGGTTCGGATATCATCGGCTTGCGGAAGCACGCGACGATATCGATGCGGTAGCGATCCGTCGGCAGGTGCCGGGACAGCAAGCGAGCCTCGCCGTCCTCACCGCTGCCCAGCCAAGCAAATACGAACAGGATGCGCAGCGGTTGGTTCATACTTTAAACGTGGTCTGGGAAACCGTCCGTTTCCAAGCCGCGCGTACTCCAACCAGCGCGCATCAACCGACCGCAACCAGATCTGCGCGGGTCAAGTCGAGCCGGCGATAGGTTGCGAGCGCTTGTCCCACCACCTGGTCCATATTATAATAACGGTAATTGGCGAGGCGGCCAACGAAGGTGACGTCGGGCAGGCTCTTCGCCAGCTCCTCATAGCGGCGGAACAGCGCCGCATTTTCCTCGCGCGGGATCGGATAATAAGGATCACCCGTGGCTGAAGGATATTCGTAGGTCACGCTTGTCGTGGGATGCTGTTGCCCGGTCAGATGCTTATACTCGGTGATCCGTGTATAGGGGGTATCCGTTTCGGGGTAGTTGACCACCGCGACGGGCTGGAACTGTTCGCAATCGAAGCTTTGATGCCGGAATTCGAGGCTGCGGTAAGGAAGCCGACCGAAGCGGTAATCGAAATATTCGTCGATCGGACCGGTGAAGACGAGATGTTCCGCGCTCACCTGCCGCACGATATCGCGATATTCGACGCCGGTCAGGATCTCGATATTGGGATGGTCGAGCATGCGCTCGAACATCGCCGTATAGCCCGCGGCCGGCATCGCCTGGAAGCTGTCGAGGAAATAGCGGTCATCGCGCGAGGTGCGTGTCGGCACACGAGCGGTCACAGACTTATCGAGCTGGCTGGGGTCGAGCCCCCATTGCTTGCGGGTATAGCCCTGGAAGAATAGCTCGTAGAGTTCTCGTCCGACGGCGGAGATGACGACATCCTCGGAGGTCTTGACGACACTGACCGGCTCGGCGCGCGCTTCAAGAAAGCGTGCCGCGTCGTCCTCGCTGTCGAGGGTGACGCCGAACAGCTGTTCGAGCGTCGTGCGGTTGATCGGCATAGGCACGAGCATGCCGCGCACCGAGGCGAGCACGCGGTGCTCATAGGGGCGCCAGTCGGTGAAACGCGACAGATAGGCGAACACGTCGGCGCTGTTGGTGTGGAAGATGTGCGGCCCGTAGCGGTGGATGAGCACGCCCGCGGCATCCTTTTCGTCATACGCATTGCCGCCGATATGAGGTCGGCGGTCTACGACGAGCACCCTTTGCCCCGCGTCGGCGGCGAGGCGTTCGGCCATCACTGCGCCAGCAAAGCCCGCGGCGACGATGAGCGTGTCGACCTTGGCCCGCGCGACGCGCGGCATGGTCCGGAAGAGGGCTTTTGTCGCGCGCCGGTCGACGGAGGCGTCGACGAGACGGCGCATGCGCCTTTGTGTCTGATCCCAGCCATGATCGGCGAGCTTGTGGTCGACCGCCGCGAGCCACGTGGTACTGCCGCTCTGGCGCAACGCGAGCGCCGCATCACAGGCGGCGACGAAAGAATGCGCCCCATCTGCGATCCACACGCCCTCGATCGCGCCGTAATCGCTGACGACATCGCGGATCGCGGTCGACACGACGGGTAGGCCGGCCGCGAGATATTCGGGCGTCTTGGTCGGGCTGATGAACTCGGTCGCACGATTGCGCGCAAACGGCATCAGCGCGACATCCCAATTGGAAAAGCGTTGCGGCAGCGTGTCATAGTGTGCCGGGCCCGACCAGTGCAGATTCGGCTCTTGCGGCAGTATTGCTGGATCGATCTTGACGACGGGTCCGATCAATTCGAAATCCCACTCGGGACGCATTTTGGCCACTTTCTCGATGAGGGCTAGATCGAACCGCTCATCGATGACGCCGCACCAGCCGAATGTCGGGCGTGCGCGTCCGTCGGCTTTAGCGCCTATCGCGCGCGTCCCGCGAAAATGGGCGACGTCAACGGCGCTTGGAAAAGCATGAACATTGGCGTTGCGATGCGCCTTGGCTTCATAAAGGCTGTGCCCGCCGGTGAAGACGACGTCGGCCGCAGTGAGCAACTCGGTTTCGCGTGCCATGAGATCGGCATCGGCGCCATGGAACGCTGAGAGTTCGTCCATGCAGTCATAGACGATGGCTTCTGGCGCGCGCGCGGTGCCGTCGCGTACAAATGCGAACATGGTCGGCGTATAGAACCACCATAATGCGTCGCCGCGCAGAACCTTTTCTTCAAAGGTCGAAAACAAGTCGGCGAGTCCCGCCTCGGCTTGCTCCCGCGTCCATTCCGAAGGGATGCGCGGCCGCAGCGCGATGAGATCGTCGTCGGGAAAATGGTGATATTCGAGGTAGGGCAACGCATGGTCGCACGGGATGGCCTCTTCCCAGAACCACAAGGGCCGTTCTGCTGCAAAGCGCCTCATCAGATGCTGCGGACGCTGCCGGACGTAATCCCAGCGCAGGTGCGAGAAGCAAACGAGGGTGGACTGCGTTGAACCGACCCGCTCAGCGGTACCACTACTCAAAACGTCCATGACCTGTCTCCTGATTTCTTAATTTCCTCCTAAAAATAAAAAGTCAGTTTAACTCTAGCACTACTTTGGCAGAAGTGGATTTTTGAGATTCACAAGAGTCGCTTATCGTGATTCAAGATCGTCAGCGTGGAGGCTGGCGATGGTGGAAGCATGGCGGGATGAGCTGACGGAGTGGCTCGCG
>JAEXAW010000007.1 GCA_023458055.1 Pseudomonadota bacterium | reverse complement strand
CGCGAGCCACTCCGTCAGCTCATCCCGCCATGCTTCCACCATCGCCAGCCTCCACGCTGACGATCTTGAATCACGATAAGCGACTCTTGTGAATCTCAAAAATCCACTTCTGCCAAAGTAGTGCTAGCTTAGGTAGGCTATACTCTATTAAGTTCGAAAATGAATCCTTTTGATATCCGTAGCGGCCCAACTAATTTTTCCATGTAAAACGCTAATTTCCGCCTGTTGTGTTTGCGCCCGTCGTGATATTGTTTGCAACGCGCTATCAATGCGAGGCCCTAATGCCCTTTCAGCCCGGAACATCAGGAAATCCGAGCGGTCGTCCCAAAGTGACGCTTGCTGATGGTCGGTCGTTATCGGAGGTCGCTCGCGAGCATACGGTTGCCGCTATCAATGTGCTGTTGGAGGTTGCCCAGTCCAAAGAACAGCCAGCCGCTGCCCGTGTCAGTGCGGCGACGGCGTTGCTTGATCGCGGCTGGGGCCGACCCACCCAAGCCATCGTCGCAAATGTTGATATGTCTGCGTCGCTCGTTCATAAGCCGATGCAAGAATGGACGCTGGAAGAAGAAATCGAGGTCATGCGTGATTTCATTGGCGATGCGCCAGAGGTCACAATAGCTCGCCAGATCGCACAGGGAAGGCGAAAACCGGTTTTTATAGAAGGCGGCTGTTAAGTGCCAAAATTGAGTGCAGGTTGGGCGTTTCCGTATATCAAACCGGATATAATTCAAAACCGAACTCAATAATGGTTTATTGTTCAACCAGATGATGGCCCAATTCGATTCCCGTAGGGTCACCAACGTTGTGACATTCTCCTGTATATCGACCTAGTTGTCACGCCGATGCGTGCATCAAGCGTGCTTTTGGTGATCATCCCACCCGTTTCACTCGTGGCTGCGCCCGAAATCTGGGGCTGCGTCATCTTGGCCCTGTTCGATGATTGAGCGGCGGATGGCGCGGGTGCGGGTGAAGAGGTCGAACAGGGCATCGCCATCGCCCCAGCGGATGGCGCGCTGAAGCTGGGTTAAATCCTCGCTGAAACGCTGCAGCATTTCGAGCACCGCATCCTTGTTCGACAGGAACACATCGCGCCACATGGTGGGATCGGATGCGGCGATGCGCGTGAAATCGCGGAAACCACCAGCGGAATATTTGATCACCTCGCTCTGCGTCACGCTTTCAAGGTCAGACGCGGTGCCGACGATCGTGTAGGCGATGAGGTGGGGGAGGTGGCTGGTCACCGCGAGCACAAGATCATGGTGCGCCGGGTCCATAATATCGACCTTCGCGCCGAGACCCTGCCAGAAAGATGAAAGACGCTCGACTGCGACCGGGCCCGCGCCTTCGGGCGGGGTCAGGATGCACCAGCGGCCTTTGAAAAGACTGGCAAAGCCTGCTTCCGGCCCGCTTTTTTCAGTGCCCGCAACCGGGTGGGCGGGGATGATGCTATGGCCGGGTAGCGCTGCTTCCAACGCGGCGGCAACGCTCGCTTTGGACGAGCCGACATCGGAAATGATCGCGTTCGGCGGGAGATCAGCAGCGATGCTCGCCGCGACCTCGCCCATCACGCCGACCGGAACGCACAGGATAACGAGGTCCGCATCAATCACTGCGGTGCCGGGTTGGTCGGTGATATCATCGCAAAGGTCAAGGGCGCGGGCCGTCGTGCGCACCGCCGCGCTGGCATCATGGCCGGTAAGGTGCACCGTCGGCATGTCGGCCCGCACCGCACGCGCGATGGAGGAGCCGATGAGCCCAAGTCCGATAATCGCAACGCGGCTGAACGGGAGCATCGGGGCGCTTAGCTGCCTGCGACGATGGCGCGGATGGCATCCGCAACCCCACGCGTTTCTGCTTCGGTGCCGATAGTGATGCGCAAGCCATTGGCGAGGCCCTGCCCTGGCAGCCAGCGGGTAATGTAGCCGCGCTCCATCAGGCCCTTATAAACAAGTTCCGCCGTTACCGCGCCTTCGAAGATCAGGAGCAGGAAATTGCATGCCGACGGCACAACGCGCACGCCATGGTTGCCGAGCGCTTCCATTTCAGCGGTGAGGAAGCTGCGCCATTGGGCGTTATGGTCGCGGCTTTCCTTCACAAAATCCTCGTCGCCGAGCGCGGCAATTGCAGCGGCCTGCCCGCAACTGGTCACGTTAAACGGTGCCCGGATGCGGTGGAGCATCTCGATCACCTCGGCGCTCGCATAGCCCCAGCCGACGCGTTCAGCGGCAAGTCCATAAATTTTGGAAAAAGTGCGGGTGACGAACACATTGGCCGCATTTTGGGCCAGAGCGAGGCCCGCATCATCCTCTTCCGGTGTCAGATATTCGGCATAGGCTTGATCAAGCACGAACAGGATATCGGGGCGCAGGCCCGCATGAAGGCGCGCAATCTCATCGCGGCTGGCGAGCGTCCCTGTCGGGTTGTTGGGGTTGGCGAGATAAATGACCTTGGTCTTGTCGGTAATCGCGGCGAGCAGGCCGTCGACGTCGGTCGCATAATCGACCGCTGGCACCTCGACCGGAATCGCCCCTACGCGGCGGGTGGCGATTTCATAAACCGCAAAGCCATATTGCATATAGACGATCTCGTCGCCGGGTCCGGCAAAAGCCGACGCCGCCAGATGCAGCAATTCGTCCGAACCCGTCCCATAAATCACGCGCGCCGGATCAAGCTCGTATTTTGCCGCCAGCGCTTCACGCAAAGCCGTCGCACCCGGATCCGGATAGCGCGCCAGATCGGCTTCGGCGGCATGGAATGCGGCATGGGCCTTGGCGCTGGTGCCGAGCGGATTTTCGTTGGCCGAAAGCTTGATAAGTGGGCGGCCATCATCCGACTTGGCCTTGCCCGGAACATAAGGCGCAATCGCCTTGATCCAGTCTTTAGCCTGGGGTGGGCAAGGATGAGCAATAGATTGGTCGGTCATGGCCCCGCGCTTTAGCCGAGCCATGACCGAGCGCCAACCCCTTCAGTTGACGAGCGAGCATTTCGCTTCAATCGCCGGCAATCATGCAGTGGTTTCACTGGAAAATACGGCTTCGGCTTCGGGGTAGAGGCGCACCAGTAATGTGTGCGCAAAGCCCCCGACCAGCCGGGCAGCGCGGTCTTCAAGGTCTGCCTGATTTTGTCCGTCGCTGCGCACGCGCTGGAGGAAACCGCGAATATGGCTCGAGCGTTCTTCGACCACTTTTGCCACTGCTTCCTGCCAGTGGAGCGGATGCTCGCTTTCGCTATAATCGCCGCGCCCGCGCCCGAAATGGGCCACGGCAAGGTAGCGCAGCAGGGCCGAGCGCACGAGACCTTCAAAAAATTCGTCGGACCATTTGACCGCCGCCCCTTCTTCGCCGCGCGTCAAATTATAGCCCTTGGCGAGCGTTCCTGCGCCCAGCGCGCCCAAAATGCCGCCGACAATCATCCCGCCGCCGAGAGTCAGGCCGCCCGCCGCAACATCTGCCGCGAGACCGCCCAGCGCGCCCGACATCACCCCGCCGAGCATCGCCGCGAAGCCTTCATTGGCGGGTTCGCTATTCTCATAATCCTTGCCCATGCGTTCCAGCACCTGCTTGGTCGCCTTGCCCGAAAGACCATAAATACGGATCAGCTGTTCGGTCGAGGACAGCGTTTCCGCCTCGACCCGTTCGGCGAGCTTGGCCATGGATTTGCGGGCGACCCGCTGGCTATCCTCGCTGCCGCGCAGCAGATCGGTCAGTTGCGATAATAATTTGCGCTCGCCGACGGGTTCCTTGTCCTGCGCCGCTTTGAGTAACGACGCGCCAAGGACGCGCATCGCGGCATCAAATTCGTCGAGGTTGATGCGCTGCCATTCGCGCGTCAGCTTTTGCATCACCGGCTGTTTGGCCGGTGGGAGAAGCGGCATGAGCTCGTCCAGCAGCGCGCCTTCCTGCACCCAGCAGCGGGCGAACGCATCAAGCGGCATCGCGCCGCGGACAACGCCGATATGCTTCAAATGCTCATGCCAGCGCCGGACCTCATCCTCGCCACCAGCGCGCGGCGGGCCCATCTGGTTCAAGAGCAGAATGACCGGCTTACCGATCCATTGCAGCACTTCCATTTCGAGCGGCACATAGGCTGCGCCCGCGGGATCTTCCGCCGCATTGACGAGGTAAAGGATCGCATCGGCCTGATCGCGCGCATTTTTGACCGCCTGCTGGCTCGACCATAAGGGCCGTTCCTTCCAGCGATCCCACACTTGCGTCAAAAACCAGCCGATCGGATTGCCTGCATTACGTAGGCGCTGGAGCAGGCGCGAGGTGTCGCCGAATCCCGGCGTATCCCACAGCATCAGCGTGTCGCCGCCCGCTTGCACCAGCACATAGCCGGTCGCGACATCGGTGACGTGCGCGGCGTCACGCACCTCGCCAACATCCCGGCCCAACAGCGTGCGCGCCAGTGTCGTCTTGCCGGCATTGGTGTGCGAAATCAGGCTCAGATTGACCGTGGTGCCGCCCGGCATGACGGGTTCATGGGTGGTGAGATCATTCATCTTTTGCCTCCCATCGCGGCGTCACGGGCGAGTGCGGCTTCAAGGCGGGGGACGAGGCGGGCTTCGTCTTCACCTTCCAAGTCGACCGAAAGCAAAGTGAGCGCGGATCCGGTGAGCATATCCTCCCACGCGCTGCGACGGGTAGTGACACGATCTTCCTGGCCGCTGCCGAGCCGCTGGCGGTAAGCGCTTTCATCGAGCAAAGCGACCACGCTGGTGCCGGTTTTCGCGGCGGCGAGGCGCTTCGCGATCTCCCGGGCAAATTCGCCATGGTTTTCCGCCTCCGGCGTCGAAGCGAGATTGAATAAGAGCAGATGATGGTCGGCCTCGGAGGAAAAATCTGCCCCGGCCAGCCAGCTTTCTTCCGCGCCATAATCGACTGCACCGTCCATCTCGATCCGGGTGGCATCGCCAAAGGCGGCACGGATGAGACGGGTGAGTCGCTGTAACACCGCTTCCGACGGACGGTAGGCATAAGGTGTCACGCGCACCACACCTGCGCCGCCGCTGGCGCTTCTGAGCAAGCGACGCACATAGAAATCCTCGCGTCCCGGCACCGGGAAGTTGCGGGCAAAGGCAAGGCCACGCACGCCATTCCATAGGGCAAGCGCAAGGCGCGGCGCGATTACGAACAGGAAAGCGGTCGCGGCATAAAGATGAATCCACGGGGCCGCATTTTCGCCATTGCTGCCCCGGTTCCAGTTGAGCGTCGCGATATGCGCTGCATCGGGAAGAGCAACGCCCGTGAACGCACTTGCCGGCCCCAGCAGCGCGCTGACCAACGCATGGACGCTCGGGGCTTTAAGGAAGGTCGATTCCCATCCGGCGCGATATTCGATACCGAGCGCGCGTAAATAAAGGCCGCCGATCACGCCGACCGCAAACATCGCCGCGCCAAGATGGAGGGTGCGGGCGGCGCGAAAAGCAGTGAGTTTGGCCGACGCTTGAGTCCACTCCCCAAGAAACCCGGCGAGCGCGCGGCCCATCGCGTCCTGATGCTCGAGCCGTCTGCGCGCACTCTCGCCGAGGCGCCCGACCAGCCGGGCCAATAGACCCGGTGCAGCATCACGCCGCGTCATGCGGAGAAGGCCGTGCAGGGCTATCCACAGATAGACCGCGAAATTCCATGCGAACATGCCGACCAGCGGAAAGGCGATGATGTTCATCCGCTTGCCGCTGCCAATCTCGTTGCTGAGGAGGCCCAGGATTAAGGCCGCCAAAGGCACCGCCCAACCCATCCACCGGGGCCAGCGCGCATAGCGCAGCACATCGCCGATACGCGGGTGGCGGGTTTGCAGCCGGGTTGCGGCGAAGGTCGCGCGGCGGGCGAGCCAGTGGCGCTGATCCTCTTTGCTGTCATTGCCGCGCGCGGCGACGTCAGCCTGCGCCCGGTCTTCACGGGTCAGCAATTGCTGGTCACGGTCCTCGATTTCGACCGCGCGCACCAATAGAAAATCGCGGGCTTCACCCTCGTTCAACTTGACGTCCCTCCCTCGCGCACGCGCCCCGTTGCTTTGCCGCTTTCCAGAGGCACGTGCAACCCCAACGCACGGGTCGGCATTCTTATCCCGACGCACCGCCCAAGCCAGCGCTGTTCACAAAAACTTGAACCGCCGTCCTGCATCGCCTAGCGCGATGGTCGTTATGGATGCCGTGACCCTTTCCGTGAGCGACGAGCCGTTCGGCCTGAACCGCAAGGTGACGCTGACCGGGCCGCTGCGGCTCGACAGCGGGGCGGCGTTTGGGCCGGTCGATATTGCCTATGAAACCTACGGCGTACTGAATGCGGATAGGTCCAATGCGATCCTGATTTGCCATGCGTTGACGGGCGATCAGTTTGTCGCTTCGACCCATCCGATGACGGGCAAGGATGGCTGGTGGACGCGGATGATTGGCGCGGGGAAACCGGTTGACCCGGACCGACATTTCATCATCTGCGCCAATGTACTGTCGGGCTGCCTCGGCTCCTCGGGTCCGGCTTCGCTCAATCCCGATACGGGCCAAGCTTATGGTATGGATTTTCCAGTGATCACCATCCGCGATATGGTGCGGGCTCAGGCGATGCTGCTCGACCATCTCGGCATTGAGGCGCTCCATGCGGTGATCGGCGGGTCAATGGGCGGCATGCAGGCCTTGAGCTGGGCGGCAACCTATCCGGAGCGGGTTCGGTCCACCGTCGTGATCGCCTCGACAGCAAGGCACAGCGCGCAAAATATCGCGTTCCACGAGGTCGGGCGGCAAGCGATCATGGCCGACCCGCGCTGGCGTGGCGGGGCTTATTATGCGGATGGCGATGTTCCCTCGTCCGGCCTCGCGGTGGCACGGATGGCTGCGCACATCACCTATTTGTCCGAAGCCGGCCTCACCGAAAAATTCGGGCGGCGCTTGCAGGACCGAGACGCGAAGAGCTTCGGCTTTGATGCCGATTTTCAGGTGGAAAGCTATTTGCGGCATCAGGGTCTGAGCTTTGTCGACCGGTTCGATGCCAATAGCTATCTCTATATCACGCGCGCGATGGACTATTTCGACCTCGCCGAAGAACATGGCGGCGTGCTGGCCGATGTGTTTGCCGGAACGAAAACCCGCTTCTGCCTGGTCAGTTTCGATACCGATTGGCTGTACCCGACCGCCGAATCGCGTAATATCGTCCACGCCCTCAACGCGGCCGGTGCGCCGGTGAGTTTTGTCGAACTGAAGAGTCCGTTTGGCCATGATGCCTTCTTGCTCGAGGCGCCGGAAATGAACGCGATTGTCGACGGATTTTTAAGGGCCGGGGAGAATGGCCCGTGCTGATCCCGCAACGGAGAGTGGGACGGAGGCTGGGGCCATGACCCTCCTCCGCCCCGACCTCGCGATCATTGCCGATCATATCCGCACCGGATCGCGCGTGCTTGATGTCGGCTGCGGCGATGGCGCGCTGATGGCTGCCTTGCGTGATACCCGGCAGGTGGATGCGCGCGGGCTGGAACTCGATCCCGCCAATGTGTCCGCAGCCGTCTCGCGCGGGCTTTCGGTCATCCAAGGTGATGCCGATACCGATCTGGTATATTATCCGGACAAAAGCTTTGACTATGCTATCCTCAGCCAGACGCTCCAGACCACGCGGCGGCCGGATCTTGTGATGGACCATCTGCTGCGCATCGGTGAGCAGGCGTTCGTCTCCTTTCCCAATTTTGCGCAATGGCGCATCCGCTTTGCGCATATGTTCGGCGGACGGATGCCGGTGACCAAACAGCTGCCGCATCATTGGTATGATACACCCAATATCCACCATGTGACAATTGATGATTTCCGGCATCATCTTGACGACCGGGGCATCCGTATCGTCGGGCAATGGTTCCTGACCGGCGATGGCCCGCGCAAGCAAAGCTGGGCCAACCTCCTCGCTGAACATGCGGTATTTTTGCTGGAGCGCAGCTAAGTTTTGAGCCCCCGCGCGATCATGTCGTTGGCGATGGCTGCGACCTCTCCAGTGGTGCGGCTATCGTCCCACACGCCATAGCGCAGCCCGAGAAACACGTTCATCCCCATGATCGCCCAAGCGTGAATTTCGCCTACATCGCGGCGCACCTCGCCGCGTTCCGCACCGGCTTTGAGGCGCTGGGTGATGCGTTCGGCGGTAGTTTCATAGTGGTGGCGATAGCTCTCTGCATCGACAAATTCTGCCTCGTCGATGATGCGGTAGATTTCCTTATGACCGCGCACAAACTCGAGGAAGGCGCGCAGGCCGTCCCCTTCTGCCGTCAGCGCGTCCGGCGCGGCGAGCACGGCGGGCGCGACCTGATCGCGCACCTGCGCTGACATATCGCCGACCAGCGCGCGGAACACAGCATCCTTGGTATCAAAATAGGTGTAGAAGCTGCCGAGCGCCACACCGGCGCGCGCTGTGATCCCGCTGATGCTGGCGTCGTGAAAACCCTTCTCGGCAAACTCTTGCCGCGCTGCATCAAGGATGGCGCGCATCGTCTTACGCCCGCGCTCGGTGCGCGGCTGCTTGGTGCCTTCAACTGCCGCCATATCGGCCATTCATTATCCCCTCGAGCGACGCGGAAGCGCACCCTGACTGTTGCTCTATTGCATCGCTATTGCCGTAAAATGCCACGCAGTTGACCTGAATGGAAGCAAAAAGTTGAAAGGTGATTCAACTTTCGATAAGAGGGCCAGGAGCGGACGGGTCTAACCCGCCGATAGTGTTACAGGAGGAAGAGGATGTCCCTGAATTCGACCCAATTCAAAACGCTGCTCGCGCTTGGTACCGCGCTTGTCAGTCTTCAAGCGGCTCCCGCTTATGCGCAGGATGCCAGCGTTGACGCCGCGGCGACGGCTGCTGACGAAGGTGACGGTGAAATCATCGTGACGGCACGTCGCCGCGAAGAAAGCCTTCAGGACGTCCCCGTCGCCATCACCGCTTATTCAGGCGACAAGCTCGAAAAGGCGGGTGCGCTCGATATCACCGCGATTGCGGATACCACGCCCAATGTGACGCTCGAGCCTTCGCGCGGCACCAACACCACCCTCACCGCATTCATCCGCGGCGTGGGCCAGCAGGATCCAGTCGCCGGGTTCGAATCGGGCGTCGGCATTTATCTTGACGATGTCTATCTCAACCGGCCCCAAGCGGCCGTGCTCGACATTTACGATGTGGAGCGGGTCGAAGTTCTGCGTGGTCCGCAAGGGACGCTCTATGGCCGCAACACCATTGGCGGGGCGATCAAATATGTGACCAAGAAGCTCCCCGCCGATCCGCAGATGAAGGTGCGCGCGAACCTCGGCACCTACAAGCAGGCCGACCTCATTGTGAATGCCTCGACCCCGCTCAGCGACAGCGTGCGTCTCGGCGTTGCGGGCGCGCGCCTTAGCCGCGGTGGCTTTGGCGACAATCTCACCGGCAATGGCCTGGAAAATTACAACAAGGATATTCTCGCGGCACGCGGCACGGTTGAATTCCTCGGTGGGGATGAAATCTTCGTTCGCATCTCGGGCGATTATACCAACGACCATAGCGACCCGCGCAACGGCCATCGCCTGATTCCCGGCCTGGTCTCTGGCGCGCCGGTTCTGTCGAACGTCTATGACACCCGCGCCGGACTCACCAAACCGAAGCAGGATATCGAAGCCTTTGGCGGTGCCGTCCACGCGGAATTCAAGATGTAGGACAATTTCACGCTGAAGAACATCTTTGCCTATCGCAAGGACCGCAGCTTCGCGCCGATTGATTTTGACTCGCTGCCCTCAGCCGACGTTGACGTTCCGGCGATCTACAAGAATGACCAGCTGTCGAACGAAACCCAACTGGCTTATTCGAGTGACAAGCTGAACGGCATGGTCGGCTTTTATTATCTTGATGCCAATGCGAGCAACACGTTCGACGTTGTGCTTGGGACCACCGGCGCGTTGCTCAATCTTCCGGGTTTTTCGGCGCACACCTTTGGTGACGTCAATACCAAGACATGGGCGGTGTTTGGCGATTTCACCTATGATTTCACCGAGCAGTTCGCGCTGTCGCTTGGCGGTCGTTACACCGTCGATCACCGCAATTCGACGGTCATTCGCTTCAACGTCCTCAACGGCCCGGTGCCGGAGCTTGGTGGCAATGGTACGCAGCTTGGTGCGTTGACGTCCAACTTCCAGGGCAAGAAAACCTTCAAGGAGTTCACTCCGCGCGTCAGCGTGTCGTTCAAGCCCAATGCTGATCATATGCTCTACGCGACGTGGTCAAAGGGCTTCAAGGGCGGCGGTTTCGATCCGCGCGGGCTTTCGACCGCAGCGCCGGATCTGAATGGTGACGGCACCCGCAGTGCGGCGGAAATCTTCGATTATTTCCTGTTCGAACCCGAAAAGGTAACGAGCTACGAACTTGGCTACAAGGCTGATCTGTTCGACCGTCGTCTGCGCTTTGCGCTTGCCGGCTTCTATGCGGACTATCGCGATGTGCAGGTGCCGGGGTCTGTTGGTGCCGTGATCAACGGCATCCCAACCTTCGTTGGCGTCACCACCAACGCCGGTAAGGCCGACTTCAAGGGTGTGGAAGCTGAATTCACCGCCAATCTGGCGCGTGATTTCGCCGGTGACGGATCGCGTCTCAACCTGTCCGGGACGGTCGGTTATCTTGACGCGAAATATAAGGAATTCATCACCAACGTTCCGGGTCGCGGTCCGGTCGATGTGGCTGATTTCCGTCGCATCCAGAACACGCCGAAATGGACGACCTCGGCAACGCTCGACCTGACGGTTCCGACCGGCAATGGCAGCATCTATGCCGGGACGACCTACAGCTACCGGTCAAAAACGCACCAGTTCGAAACGCCCTCGCCGTTCCTCGATCAAAATGGCTATGGCCTGTGGGATGCAAGCCTTGTCTGGTCGAGCGACAATGATCGTTACTCGATCGGGCTGCACGGCAAGAACCTGCTCGACAAGCAGTATAAGACCTCGGGCTATCAGTTCCTCACGCTTGATCCGGTGACGGGCGTTCCGGTGCGCAATGCCGCGGGTAACGTCGTCTCCAGTCTCGGCCGCGAAGGCACCGTCACGGCCTTTTACGGCAACCCGCGCCAGATTTTCCTGACGCTGGGCCTCAAGCTTTAAGCATCTATCGCTTGGAGTATTTTCCTGCCGATGCAGGAGAAGCAGATCGGGGCCGGGGCGGGAAACCCGGCCCCTTTCTGTTTAAGCTAGCGGCCGATAAGCGCCGGTTCGAATAAATTCGAGAGGAAATAAAGCGTGTCTGCACCTGATTTAGCAAAGCCCCAATCGGGTGATGTGTCCCCCGGCGAAACCAGCAGCCGTGGTTACCGTGCGGTGGTGCTCGGCATGCTGCTCCTCGTTTACACCTTCAACTTCCTCGACCGGCAGATTCTTGGCATCCTTGCCGGGCCGATCAAGGCGGAGCTTGGCCTCACCGATACGCAGCTTGGCCTACTCGGCGGACTTGCTTTTGCGGCGCTTTATTCGACCTTGGCGATCCCGCTGGCGATGCTGGCGGATAAGACCAGCCGCACCTGGGTCATTACCATCAGCCTCGCAGTGTGGAGCGGCTTTACCGCTTTGTGCGGCATGGCCACCAGCTTTATCCAGATGTTCCTCTGCCGCCTCGGTGTGGGTGTCGGCGAAGCGGGGGGCGTTGCACCAAGTTATGCCGTCATCTCCGATTATTTTCCGCAAAATGAACGCGCCCGTGCGCTTGCTATTTACTCGCTCGGCATTCCGCTTGGGTCTGCAGCAGGGGTGTTATTCGGCGGCTATATTGCGCAGACGGTTGCGTGGCGCACCGCCTTCATCGTGGTAGGCCTTGCCGGTATTGTGATCGCGCCCTTGTTTCGCCTGATTGTCAAAGAGCCGGTGCGGGCCAAAGCCGATCCCGCGACGACGGTGCCGGTCAGCCACGTCTTTGGTATTCTCGCCGCCAAGCCTGCCTTCTGGTTGCTCGCCTTTGGGGCGGCCTCCAGTTCGCTGTGCGGCTATGGCGTCGCCTTCTGGTTGCCGCAGCTCCTCCAAAGAAGCTTTGGTCTTGATCTCATTGGCGCCGGGCAGTTTCTCGGCGCCGTGCTCCTCTTCGGTGGCACCGCAGGCGTGCTGGCGGGCGGCATCCTCGGTGACCGGCTGGGCGGCGGCGACAAGGCCATGTATGCGCGCATCCCGGCTTGGAGTTACTGGATCGGTGCGCCCTTGTTTATCGCCGGTGTCCTTTCTTCAAGCGTGACCGCCGCGTTCATCCTGTTCGTCATCCCGCAAGCCTTGGTCTATGTCTGGCTCGGCCCGGTGTTGACCGCTGTCCAGCATCTTGTTCCCGCCCATCTCCGCGCTACGGCGAGTGCAACCTTCCTCCTCCTCAACAACCTTATCGGCCTTGGTCTCGGCAGCCTCCTCGTTGGTGCCCTGTCGGATGGCCTTACTCCCGCTTATGGCAATGAGGCCCTCCGCTACGCCATCGCCATCGCCCTCTGCATGTATTTCATAGCCGGGCTGCTGATGTGGTTCGGCGGCAAGGCGCTGAGAACCGCATGGGTGGATTGAGCCAGCCAGCTACCCTCCCTTGCGAGGGAGGGTCGAAAATTGGCAACAATTTTCGGGGTGGGTAAAGCGTATCCGACATACCCACCCCAAAAGGCTAACGCCTTTTGACCCTCCCTGAAAAGGGAGGGTTTAAGTTATCTCTCCTTCGTCGCGCTGAATTTCAAATCCGGATGTTTCTCCTGTTGGTAGCCGACATCCCACGCGCTTTTGGCCATGAAGACGGGGTTGCCGTCGCGGTCGGTGGCGAGGTTCGACTTGTTGATGTCGGTAAAGGCCTTCATCGCCACATCGGAACCGGATAACCAGCGGGCGGTGTCGAAGGGCGAGGGTTCAAGCACCGCTTCGACCTTATATTCCGCTTCGAGCCGCGAGATCAGCACGTCCAGCTGCAGTTGCCCCACCACGCCGACAATCGATTGCGCGCCGATTTCCGGATAGAAGACCTGGATCACGCCCTCTTCGCTCAAATCATCGAGGGCCTTGCGCAACTGCTTCGTCTTGGTCGGATCCTTCAAGGCCACGCGGCGCAGGATTTCGGGCGCAAAGTTGGGCAGCCCCGTCACCCGCACGCCCAATTTCTCCGCCAGCGTATCGCCGACCCTCAAGGTGCCGTGGTTGGGGATGCCGATAATGTCGCCCGGATACGCCTCGTCGGCAAGTTCGCGATCCTGTGCCATGAAGAGGATCGGCGAATGCACCGCAATCGGCTTGCCGCTCCCTGAAGGGGTCAGCTTCATCCCGCGTTTGAACTTGCCCGAACAGAGCCGCATGAAGGCGATGCGGTCGCGGTGCATCGGGTCCATATTCGCTTGCACCTTGAAGATGAAGCCGGTGACCGCAGGGTCGGCCGGATCAATCGGGGCGGGCTCGGCAGGTTGCGGACGCGGCGGCGGGGCATAGTCGGCAATCGCGTCGATCACTTCGGTCACCCCAAATTGTTTGAGCGCGGATCCGAAATAAACCGGGGTGAGGTCTCCATGACGATAGGCTTCGAGGTCAAATTCCGGATAGCCGACGCCGATCAGCTCCACCTCTTCGCGGAATTGCGCAAGCCCCTGCGCAGAGACCAACTCTTCAAGTTTGGGGTCGTCCACGCCGGAAAGCTGCGTCACCTTGCCTTCAAACGCCTTGCTGTCGCCGGTGGGCTGCATCAAGCGGTTGGTCGAAAAGTCGTAAATGCCTTCAAAAATTCCGCCCATGCCAATCGGCCAGCTCATCGGCGTCACATCGAGCGCGAGCATATCGGCGACCTCGTCGAGCAGCTCGAACGGGTCGCGCCCTTCGCGGTCGACCTTGTTGACGAAGGTCAGGATCGGCACCGAGCGCAAGCGGCACACCTCGAACAGCTTGCGCGTCTGCGCCTCGATGCCCTTGGCGGCGTCAATCACCATGATCGCCGAATCGACCGCCGTCAGCGTGCGATAGGTATCTTCGGAAAAATCCTCGTGCCCCGGCGTGTCGAGCAGGTTGAAGGTGATGACCTCTCCATTTTTACTGGCCCGTTCAAACGTCATCACACTCGACGTCACCGAAATGCCGCGTTGCTGTTCAATCTTCATCCAGTCGGAGCGCGCCCGCCGGTTGGCGCCGCGCGCCTTGACCTCGCCCGCAAGGTGGATCGCGCCGCCTTCGAGGAGCAGCTTTTCGGTGAGCGTGGTCTTACCGGCGTCCGGGTGCGAGATGATCGCAAAGGTGCGACGGGGCGGGATCTTCATGGGCTTCAAACTTTCAAATGCGCTATCATCGCCGCGAGGGGCGAAATGGTCTCTCCCGAACCGGAGAGCTGAACCAACGGGGCTGGAAATAGCGCCCCATTTGCACGGGCCACGCGATTTGAAAAGAGGGCGAAGGATAATCCCATATCTTGTGGTCTGTCAAAATAGGAAATAAAAAGCGTGGATTTACGCCAAAAAACCCTCCTTACGTTCCTAAAGTTCATAGATTTCGAGCAAATTTTTCCCTCGCCCCGACCACAAGATATTGTGTCGGGGGTTGGGGCAAGGCGGGCGGCAATGGGGCGCATGGGCAAAGGTCTCACACGATAAGGACTCGCTGGTCTGGCAGGGCGGAAAGCTGTAGGACAGAAGTTTCTTCACGCTTTCTTTGCAAAGGGTGAGTGGGGGCGCGCGATAATTTCTCCCCGGAAAACGCGCCCGTCACCCTCCCTCGCGAGGGAGGGTCAAAAGGCGGCACGCCTTTTGGGGTGGGTCAAGCGCGGGAGGTCAAAGCCGCCGCCTCACCCACCCCGAAGCCGCTAGCGCACCTTCGACCCTCCCTGGCGAGGGAGGGTGGAAAGGCTCACGCAAAGCCGCTACCTTGTACCTCATGAACCTCACCGATGATATCGCCCTCGCCCATGCCCTTGCCGATGCGGCGGGGGCCGCGATCCGCCCCTTTTTCCGCGCGCCTTTTGATATTGAAGCGAAGGATGACGCCTCCCCCGTCACCGATGCCGACCGCGCCGCTGAACTTGCGATGCGCGAAATTCTAAACAAGGCCCGCGCGAGCGACGGTATTATCGGCGAAGAATATGGCACCGAGCGGGGGGAGGCGAGCCGCGTCTGGGTGCTCGATCCGATTGACGGCACCACCAGCTTCATGGCCGGGCGACCGACCTTCGGCACGCTCATCGCGCTGCTCGTTGACGGCTGGCCGGTACTCGGCGTGATCAACCAGCCGGTCAGCGGCGAACGCTGGATCGGCGCGGCGGGGGAACCGACCCTGTTCAACGGCGAGCCCTGCCACACCCGCCATGTGCGCGCGCTATCGCAAATGACGCTCGCGACCACGGGCCCGCAATATTTCACCGACCATCAGGGCGAACATTTTATGGGGCTCGCCGCGAAAACCGCGCACCAGCGCATGATCTTCGGCGGCGATTGTTACAGCTATGGCCTGTTGGCAAGCGGGCATATCGATCTGGTGGTTGAAGCGGGGCTGAAGCTCCATGACTATGCCGCGCTCGTTCCGGTGGTCGAAGGCGCAGGCGGGATGATGTGCGACTGGAACGGAGAGCCGCTTGATGCCGACTCCACCGGCGATGTCATCGCCTGCGGGGACCCCGCGCGCATTGATGATGTGCTGGAGGCGTTGGCCTGCCATCATTGAACCGCGTCAGCGCCATGTAACATTATATCTTGCGGCCCCGACAAAGTGGTTGTAACTGAAACCATCGGATCGACCCTGCGCGCGACAAGCAGGGCGATCATTTGGGAGAGGAGCCGGGGATGACCCTACCGACATTTGAAGATTTGCTGCGCTATCGTTACTGGATTGCGGGCGCGGCGATTGCGATCAGCGCGATTACCTGGATCAGCGAGCTGGCCGGCTGGGTCTATGTCTGTCCCTATTGCCGCACCCAGCGCACAGTGATCGGCCTCATCGGCCTGCTCCTGTTGTTTCCGCGTCCCGATCATTGGATCACCCGCTGGATCGGCTCGACCCTCGCCGCGCTTGGCCTCGTGGTGGGCGCGACTCAGCATTTCAACGGCTGGAAAAAGATCATGAGCGGCGAATTCAAATGGGGCGAACATTGGTATATCAACGCCTGGATGCTTTCGGGTTTTGCCCTGTTCATCATCACCGGCCTGCTCCTCTATATGTGGGGCTGGCGCACCCCGCAGCGCACGGAGGCTGAAACGGCCTGACCGTCAGTCCGTGGCCACAAATCTGCCAGCCTCGCGGTCTTTCTTCACCTTAAGGCCGTCAAATACCTCACCGCTCATGGTAATCCACACGCCGGGCGCGGCGACCTGCGCCGTCGCTATCGCCATGCCGAGATTGAACGGCGCATCGCTTTCGCTAAAGCGGGCGGGGGTGAGGGCGCCGACCAGTATGATGGTCTTATCCTGAATGGCCGCGAGCGCCTTGGCCGTTTCCGTCATCGTATCGGTGCCGTGGGTGATGATGATGCGCTGTTCGGGGGCCGCGCTCACCGTGGCGGTGATCAGCGCGCGGTCCTCGTCGGTCAGTTCCAGACTGTCCTTGCGCATCAATTCGACCACCCGAAACGGCACCGCGACCCGCGCTTCTTCGAGGAGCGCCGGGATGCCACTATCGACGATTTTATATTCACTCAAAGCATCGAAATAATTTTTGTCGATGGTGCCGCCGGTGGTGAGAATCAGAAGGGGAGATTGGACCATGCCGCCGACTCTGCCGCCATTATGCCTCGTAAGCAACAAGGCTTGGCTGGGGAAGCTCGGGTCAAATCATCTTAACCCAGGTTAATCCGATGGAACGGCCCAATCGCTGAACGGTTTGACTGCTCTGTGGGGGCGGAACGGATGGAGGGAGTTCCCCGCACGGTGAGGGCAGGGTTCGTTCATCCGGAATGCCGGAAGGATGAAAAAATGGGTCACAATCTTAAAATTGCACTGTTGGCCGCTGGTGCCGCAGTGTCGCTGGGCGCTTGCGCTACCGCTGAAGTTGCTGCGGTCGAAGCCGTTGCCAACACGCGTTATGCCGATATGAACGGCGCGAATGTTGTCGGCGGCACGGGCGATCCGGATGCTACGGCTAAGGGCTTTCTGACGGTTTCGGACCAGCTCAACCAGATTTGCTATGATGTGCAGGACATCAAGAATCTCGATGGCACGCCCACCAAGGCGGTGATTGGTCGTGCGGTTCGTGGCCAGACGGGTCCCACCGTTATGACGCTGAACTGGGCCAATGAAGGCGGGTTCAAAAATTGCGTCAACCGTAAGGAATGGCTCGAAGACAGCATGGATAACCGTTCGGGCGCTTATTATATGGCGATCTATACGACCGCTTATCCCAATGGCGCGATCCGCGGGAACTTCTACGATAAATAAGCCGTAGGGCTTGGAGGAGAGGCCCGCTCCGGCAACGGAGTGGGCCTTTTTCCTGCGCGCTTGCGTCGTCGCAAGCGATGCGATAGCCGCCATGGCTCGAAGGAGACGATCGCGCATGGCACTCACCCTATACGGCATTCCAAATTGCGACACGGTCAAGAAGGCGCGGACCTGGCTGACCGATGCGGGCGTGGACTATCTATTCCACGACTATAAAAAAGCCGGGATTGACGAGCCGCATTTGAAACGCTGGGCGGGCGAAGTGGGTTGGGAAAAACTGCTCAACAAAGCGGGCACGACATTCAAGAAATTGCCTGATGCCGACAAGGCCGATCTTGATGAAGCAAAAGCGATCCGGCTGATGCTCGCCAATCCGTCGATGATCAAACGGCCGGTGGTCGAAGGCGGCCCGAAGCTGATGGTTGGCTTCAAGGCCGATGATTATGCGCAAATTTTCGGATGAAACGGGCCGCTATTCTGGCGCTCCTCCTCGGCGGATGCAGCCCCGTGGCTGAGCAAGTGTCGATCCCCTCGCTTGTGCAGACGCCGATTATCATCGCCCATCGCGGTGCATCGGGCGAACGGCCGGAGCATACGCTGGCAAGCTATACGCTGGCGATCGAGCAGGGCGCGGATTTTATCGAGCCTGATCTGGTGCTGACCAGGGATGGCGTCCTCGTCGCGCGGCATGAAAACGAGATTTCGGAAACGACCGACGTCGCCGATCATGCCGAATTTGCGGGCCGCAAGACCAGCAAGACGATTGACGGCGAAGCGAAGACCGGCTGGTTCACCGAAGATTTTACGCTGGCGGAATTAAAGACCTTGCGGGCCAAGGAACGCTTGCCGCAATTGCGCGCGGCCAACACCGCCTATGACGGGCAGTTCGCTATTCCGACCTTTGAAGAAATATTGGAACTGGTGAAAGCCAAAGAGGCAGAAACCGGACGGCGTATTGGTCTCTACCCAGAAACCAAACATCCGTCTTATTTCGCCGGTATCGGCCTGCCGCACGAAGCGCCGCTGCTCGCGCTGCTCACCCGCTATGGCTACAGCAAGAAGGAAGACCCGGTTTTCATCCAGAGCTTCGAGGTCGGGAATCTTGTCGCCCTCAATAAGAAGACCGAATTAAAATTGGTTCAGCTCATGGCCAAAGACGGCGCGCCTGCGGATATGTCGGCTAGCAATTATGCCGCCATGGCCAGCGCCGATGGCCTCAAGCAGGTCGCCACCTACGCCGATGGCATTGGCCCTGATAAAGCGATGGTGATTATGCCCGACAGGCTGGGACGGCTTGGCCCGCCGACGCCATTGGTCAGAGACGCGCACGCTGCCGGATTGCTGGTCCACCCCTGGACTTTCCGAGCGGAAAATTACTTCCTGCCCCTGAGCCTCAAATCCGGCGTCAGCCCTGCCGCGCACGGCGACCTTGATAGCGAAATCCGTGCATTCCTCGCAGCCGGGGTCGATGGCCTGTTCAGCGACTATCCTGGCCGTGCCGTGGCGGTGCGCAATGGCCGTCTCAAGACTCGCGCTGCCGGAAAATAGTCGCTACACCCCCGCCATGTCCACGACCTTCACTCTCGATACCTCCACCAGCCGCGCCAACCCCACCCCTGCGCCGATGAAGCGCCTGACGGTGCCTGCAATTCAGGCGCACAAGCATAAGGGCGAGACCGCCGAACCGCTCGTCATGCTCACCGCTTATACCGCGCGCATGGCGCAGCTGTTTGATCCGGTGTGCGATATGCTGCTGGTTGGCGATTCGCTGGGGCAGGTGATTTACGGCTTGCCTTCGACGGTGCCGGTGACGGTCGAGATGATGTGCGCGCACGGGGCCGCGGTGGTGCGCGGCAGCTATCATAGCGTCGTCGTCATCGACATGCCGTTTGGCAGTTATGAAGCCTCACCCGAACAGGCCTTTGCGACCGCTTCGCGCATCCTGAAGGAAACCGGGGCGGCGGCGGTCAAGATGGAAGGCGGCGCGGCGATGGCACCGACCGTCCGGTTCTTGACCGAGCGCGGCATTCCGGTGATGGGTCATGTCGGCCTGACCCCCCAGGCGGTCAATGCGCTCGGCGGCTATGGCGCGCGCGGCAAGAGCAAGGCGGAAGCCGCTAAAATTGTCGGCGACGCCAAAGCCATTGCCGATGCAGGGGCCTTCAGCCTCGTTATCGAAGGCGTGTTGGAGCCGATTGCGATTGAGGTGACCAAGGCGGTGCCGTGCCCGGTCATCGGGATTGGCGCATCGGCGCAATGTGACGGACAGGTGCTGGTGGCCGAAGATATGCTGGGTTTGTTCGAGCGGGTCCCGCGTTTCGTCAAGCGTTACGAGAATATGGCGGAGATTGTTTCGAAGGCCGCGGAAACTTATGCCGGCGAAGTCAGGTCCCGTTCATTCCCTGGCAGCGATCAGACCTATCAGCCTAAATAAGCGGGCAAACCGCGCGTGCGAGGAGCGGGGTATGTAATCCGCGCTTTTCCTTTGCGCATCGCGGCGCTAATGAGGCGGGAAATTTTTATCACGCGGACCATTTTAAAGGGGCCGCATCGACCAATGGAGACCGGCTTTGGCCCTTACGCCAACCAATGCGAACGATACTTTTATCCGCGAAGTCGATGACGCGGTTCGTGAAGATCAACTGCGCACATTCTGGGACCGCTACGGCAAGCTGCTGCTCGGCGTAATCGTGGCGGGGCTGATAGGCTATGGCGGCTGGTTGTTTTACAACCATAACCGGGGGCAAAATGCCGGCGTGACCGCCGAAGCCTTGTTACGCGCGATGGATGAAAGCGAGAGTGGTGATCCGGCGGCGGCGAAATCCCTGGCGACCGTAAAAGCCGAAGGTGACGATGCCTATCGGGCCGCAGCGTTGATGATCGAAGCCAATAATGCAATCGTAAAAAATGACCATAAGCAGGCAGCAACCGTGCTCGGCCAGCTTGCGACCGATGCAAAGGCTCCGCAAATCTATCGCGATCTGGCGTTGGTGCGGCAGATGACATTGCAATTCGATACCATCCCGGCAGAAGAAGTTATCGCCAAGCTGAAGCCCATCGCGGTTGAGACCAATCCGGTGTTTCCCAGCGCTGCCGAACTGGTGGCGCTCGCCTATGTCAAGCAGGGCAAGGACAAGGACGCGACGGCACTTTATGGCAAGATCGCGGCGTTTGCTGGAACGCCCGAAGGGTTGAAATCACGCTCCCAGCAGATGGCGGGGATGCTCGCAGGAAGTTCGGCACCGGCGACAGACACCGGCGCCAAAACTGCCAATGATAATCCAACGGCCCCGGCGGCCAACCAGAAGGCCGCAAGCGGAGAAGCTAAATAATGACGATCAAAAAAACGGTTGTAGCAGCGGCGCTGATGGCGACCGCGCTCAGCGGGTGTAGCGTATTCAAAGGCAAGGGCGGGCCAAAGACGCCGACGGTCGGAACGCGGGTTTCGATTCTCGGCTCGGGTAGCGAAATTGCCCAGGATCCGGCGATTGCGGGCGTTCAGGTGCTGCTCCCCGAAGCGGCTGCTAATCCGAGTTGGAGCCAGCCGGGCGGGAGTGCCGACAAGGCGATGGGTCACCTCGCCTTACCCGCAACACTGACGACCGCCTGGACCGCACAGATTGCAGGCAGCAGCAAAAGCGCCAAGTTGGCCTCTTCTCCGGTCGTCGATGGCGGCAAGCTTTATGCGATTGATGTCAACGCGACGGTTCACGCATTTGATGCCAAGACCGGCGCGCGGCTGTGGTCGGCCAGCCTTGGAACGACTGGCAGCGATGGCCGCTCTTCCCTGTTCGGTGGCGGCGTCAGCGTTGAAGGCGACCGCATCTATGCGACCAATGGCGTCGGCGATGTTGCGGCTTTGAGCGCAACCAATGGCGGCGTGTTCTGGAAAAAACGGCCAGCGGGTCCCTTGCGCGGCGCGCCCACGCTGTTTGCCGGGCAAGTGTTCGTGATGACGCAGGACAATCAGCTGATTGCCCTCAACGGACAAAATGGCGAGATCGAATGGCAGGAAACCGCCTCGGTCGAACCCGGTAGCGTATTCGGCGTTGCGGCTCCGGCGGCCGGACAAGGCACGGTCGTTGCGGGCTTCTCGTCGGGCGAGCTTAATGCCTATCGCTATGAAAATGGCCGCAACCTGTGGAGCGATGCGCTCTCGCGCACCAATATGTCGACCTCGGTCTCGACGCTCTCTGACGTTGATGCGGACCCGGTGATTGATCGCGGCCGTGTCTTCGCGGTCGGGCAGGGGGGGCGTATGGCCTCCTACGAACTCGTCACCGGCCAGCGTATCTGGGAACTCAGCATCGCGAGCATTGCGACCCCTTGGGTGGCGGGCGACTGGGTGTTTGTCGTGACCGATGACGCGCGGCTGCTCGCGGTTGCCCGCGCAACCGGCAAGATTCGCTGGATCACCCAATTGCCGCGCTATCGTGACGAGGAAGACAAAAAGGATCCGATCCGCTGGACCGGACCCGTGCTGGGCGGCAACCGCCTGTTCCTGGTGAGCTCGGCGGGTGCGATGACGCAGGTCAATCCGGCGGACGGCTCGGTGCTCGGACAATCCGATCTCAAGGTCAGTGCAACGCTGTCGCCGGTCATTGCGGACAATATGCTCTATATCCTCGACGATAGCGGTCGCATTACGGCGTGGCGCTGAGCGCGTAACCGAGGTCTGTCATGGCACGCCCCCTTCCTATTGTCGCGATTGTCGGGCGTCCCAATGTCGGTAAATCGACCCTGTTCAACCGGCTGGTGGGGAAGCGCCTCGCGCTGGTCGATGACCAGCCCGGGGTGACGCGTGACCGGCGCGAGGGCGATGCGAGCCTCCTCGGCATGGATTTTCGTATCATCGATACCGCAGGCTTCGAGGATGAAGATGCCGCGACGCTCCCCGGACGGATGCGGATGCAGACGCAGGCGGCGGTCGATAGTGCCGATGTTGCGCTGTTCCTCATCGATGCGCGCGCGGGTGTAACCCCGCTCGACACTGAAATCGCACGCTGGCTGCGCGGTTCCGATGCGCCGGTGGTGTTGGTCGCGAACAAGGCCGAAGGCAGGGCGGCAGAGGCTGGGCTGATGGAAGCCTATGAACTCGGCCTTGGCGAACCGGTCGCGATCAGCGCGGAGCATGCAACCGGGATCGTCGAACTGTTCGAAGCGTTGCGCCCGCTAATCGAAGGCGACGGCGAAGACGAGGATTTCGACGAGTCCGCCGACGAAGAGCATGATCCGCAGGCCCCGCTCAAGCTTGCTATCGTCGGTCGCCCCAATGCGGGCAAATCCACGCTCATTAACAAGATGCTCGGTGAAGACCGCCTCATCACCGGTCCGGAAGCCGGGATTACCCGCGACAGCATCAGCATCGACTGGAACTGGGCGCATGATGGCGAGGTGCGCCCGGTCAAGCTCATCGATACCGCGGGCATGCGCAAAAAAGCGCGGGTGCAGGACAAGCTTGAGAAATTGTCGGTCGCCGATGCACTCCATGCGGTTGATTTCGCCGAGGTCGTGGTGTTGCTGCTTGACGCAACCAAGGGGCTTGAGGTGCAGGACCTCAAAATTGCCGACCGCGTCCTGCAAGAAGGCCGTGCCTTGATTATCGCGCTCAATAAATGGGATGTCGCGATGGAAGGCTCGAGCCTTTATCAAGGCGTGCGCGCCGCGCTGGACGAGGGTCTTGCGCAGGTGAAGGGCGTGCCGCTCCTCACCATTTCGGGTTATACGGGCAAGGGCATTGATCAATTGCTCAAGGCCGCGTTTGATGTGCGGGAGGCTTGGTCGCGGCGCGTCACGACAGGTCAGCTCAACCGCTGGCTGGAGCGCGCGCTTGAGGCCAACCCCCCGCCCGCGCCCAAGGGTAAACGCATCAAGCTGCGCTACGTGACCCAGACCAGCACGCGTCCGCCGAGTTTCGTTTTGTTCGGGACGCGGGTTGATATGTTGCCGGAAAGCTATCGGCGCTACCTGCTCAACGGTATCCGCCGCGAACTGGGTTTCGGAGCGGTTCCGGTACGGCTTACCCTGCGCGCGCCCAAAAATCCGTTCGACTGAATTTCCAAAAAGCTAGTCTTGGTGTAACTCCTTTTTTACGACTTCGCTGTAATTGTTTAACCAGTCGGGACCACGCCATCAGCGAAGCGTGGTGAACTAAAGTCAAAGGATCGCGCGTGTTCGAACACGAACCGTTAGTTGATTGGGATATTTACAAGGCCGTTCGCGAAGAGCTGGGCGGCGCTTTTGTTCGCATCCTTGGCTATTTTCGCGAAGACGGCATTAAATCCGTGGCGGCCATCGAAGACGCGATGCGCCAGGGTAATGCCGTAGCATTGGTCGTCCCGGCGCACACCTTGAAGGGCGAATCACGTCAATTTGGTGCGGAGCGGCTTGCATCGCTATCCGAAGCGATCGAGCATTTCGCCCGCCACTGTGTCGAACAACGGCAGGGTCCGGGCGAATATGTCGCGCAAGTTGTGGCCTTGCGACCATTGTTTGAAGAAACGCTGACCCTGCTCGAGCGCGATGTGAACCCGCTGGTGCAGCGTAAACAACCTGCGGGTTTGGGCGGCCAGAGCTTTGGCGGCGCGTTCGGCCGCAACGATTGGTGAGAAATATCGCCGCTATCGCAACGGCTTACAAAAAAATTTCAAAAATATGACAGGATCACGGAACCATATCCGCATCGGCCCGTTATTATGATGTTGTTACAGTGAAACGCAGACCTCACGGAAAGCAGATCAAGGTACAACATGACGATCAGGTCTTGATCCGTAAAAAGTGAAAGACGGAACGTCATTGAAGCCCCGCCATGGAAACATGGTGGGGCTTACGCGTTTTGGGGTGCTGGCACTCGGGGGTGCCTATTTGCGCAAAGGCTGTAACGATCCGCGCGACAGGCTGCGCCAAACCCATTCGAGCGGCCCGTAATGAAACCGGTCAAGCCAAGGCTTGGACCAAGCCAGCATGAGCGCAGCCATAGCGATTACGAAAAAGACCAACTGCCAACGCGGGACA
Organism: Pseudomonadota bacterium; assembly: GCA_023458055.1. GTDB lineage: Bacteria > Pseudomonadota > Alphaproteobacteria > Sphingomonadales > Sphingomonadaceae > JAFAFE01. Next base: position 17,874 of record JAEXAW010000007.1, on the reverse strand, counting down.
TGGCCGAATAGCCCAAGCCCATAGCCGTAAAAGACGCTTGTCATCACTATGCTGGTGCCGAGATAGTTGGTGAAGGCCGCCCGCCCTGCCGCGGCGAGCAGCGAGGCGAACTTGCTATCGCCCCACCGCTCAACCGCCAATACCAGCAACGCCGCATAGGCAAAGGTCAGCATCCAATCGAACGGTAATGACCACACAATGAAGGCAGCAAAAGTTGGCAGCGTCTGGAAACCGTTCGACCATAGCCAGACGACCATGATCGTCAGCGCCAAGGCGGCGGGCGTGCCGCAGTTGCGAGCGAGTGACCAATAGCGCGCTTTATCCCACAACCCTTCGAAAAATCCGCTCCGCATCAATCCGGCACCCGCCAACATCAAAGCCAATGTCTCAAGGCCCGCAATCCACAGCTGATTAAGTGGGCCGCTCAGCATGGGAGGGGTCAGTCGATAGTGAAGGATGGTCGCATAATCGCTGCGCAGCGTAACCACCTCCTGCACGATCATGTTCGATCCGGGTGCGCCGATCACGTCGAGCATCGCATGGACATCCTGCGCTGCCGAAGCGCTGTTGCTATGGCCCGCATAGCTTTGCATGGCGTAAAGCCCCGCGACCAAACCGCCGTTCAACAGGAAGGCGGTGATGAACCCGAGCAGCGAGAGCCGGAGCAAGGCGGATGCCGAGCGCTGCAAAAACAGGAAGGCAACCGCGCCCATCACCGCATAAAGCGTCAAGATGTCGCCCGCCCAGATGAGGTAATAATGGGCGATGCCGAATAATGCGAGCACCGCCATCCGCTTCAGATGGACGGCAGTGCCGCTTCCCGGCTGGCGAGCATTGGCGCGGTCGATTACCAGCGTCATGCTCGCGCCGAACAGCAGCGAAAACAGCCCCCGCATCTTGCCATCAACAAGCACGAAGTTGATCGCGAAGGTTGCCAAATTGGCGGTGTCAGGCGTCCCCCAGGCGCGCGGGTTATAATAGGCAGCGGTAGGCAGGGCAAAGCTGGTGATGTTCATCACCAGGATGCCGATCACCGCGACGCCGCGAATGATATCGAGCGCCGCGATTCGCTGGACGCCGCCGTCCTCCGGCTCCACTGTCGTTTAGCGCCTTATTCGGAAACGGGCTTGGAATGGAGCTGGATATAATTCTGGATGCCCATGCTCTCGATCAGCGAAAGCTGGGTTTCCAGTTCATCGACATGATGTTCTTCGCTTTCGAGGATGGAGTTGAACAGGTCGCGACTGACATAATCGCGCACCTTCTCGCAATGTTCGATCGCATCGCGCAGCAACGGGATCGCCTCATGTTCGAGCGCAAGGTCGGCCTCCAACACTTCCTGGACATTTTCGCCGATGCGCAGACGGCCGAGCAGCTGGAAATTGGGCAGGCCATCGAGGAACAGGATGCGCTCGGCCAACTGGTCGGCATGCTTCATCTCGTCGATGGATTCTTCGCGTTCGAATGCGGCAAGGCGCTTCATCCCCCAATTGTCGAGCATGCGATAATGCAGCCAATATTGGTTGATCGCGGTGAGCTCGTTCTTGAGCGCGATGTTGAGAAATTCGATGACCTTGTCGTCGCCCTTCATGGCCCGTCCTTCTGTTGGTTGTGATGGGCCTTACGAGCGATCAGGCGCGCTTCAGCCGCATTTCGGGAAAGGGGAGGATATCAGCCTCCTGACGATTTGCACAGGGGCAGGGTGCATCTGCCTCCAACTTGGCCTTTTCATCGGCGATGAGTTCTCGGGCAAAGGGCAGACATTGCCCGCATTGGACCTTGCCGCCGCACATCGCATAGGCTTCGTGCGCCCGGCTCGCGCCGTTACGCACGGCTTCGCGCAGATCACGTTCGCGGATGAAGTTGCAATTGCAAACAATCATAAGAGGCCGACTCCTCAGGAGAGAACATCCTCGACCTATGGTTATTGATAATCATTTGCAACAATAAACTGGACCGCGCTTACCGAATTTTTATTTGTGCGGGAGCTATGTCAAATTAGCGAGCGTGCGATGTTGACATCAATGTCAATAACCGTCAGGTCATAGCCATGGATAGTTTGCAGCATGATTTTTCCAGACCTGACGATTACGCGGATGCGTCACACATCGTAACGGCGCCCGCTGCGGCCGCGAAGGTTGCGCTGCGGGATATTCCGCTGCGCGATCCGGCGCGCCAGATACCGCTGATGCGCCCCGCCAAAGCGTGGCACCATTTCCGCGAATTGTTGAAAGACAAAGAGCGCACCGAGGAAGTTTTCTATATTTTTGAAGCGCTGCCCTGGCGCGGCTTCTTTGATGCGGCATCCGCCTTTTGCGTGAGTGACAAGGGCAATGCGATTCGCGCCGCGGAACCGAGCCTTGTGCCTCTGCTTGACGATCATGCCGCGCTGCGCCGATTGCCGGAAGGGTCACTGGCGCACGCCTATTGCGATTTCATGGAGGCCGAAGGGCTGAGCGCGCAGGGCTTGGTCGATGAATATGCCAAATCCCGCGGCGACCGGCCGGTGTTCGACGATCAGGTTGAATGGTATTCGGAACGCGCGCGCGACACGCACGATCTTCTCCATGTGCTGACGGGCTATGGCCGTGATGCGCTGGGCGAAGCTTGCGTTCTGGCTTTCACCTATAGTCAGCAGCCGAGCCTTGCGAACTTGTTCATCGGCTATATGGCGGGGCTGAATATGAAGCAGACCGTCAAAAGCAGCGCTCCGGTGCTGCGCGCCATTCGCGAAGGCCAGCGCCTCGGCAAGGCGTGTCCGCGGCTGGTCGAAGAATCAATCACCGATCTGCTCGCGCTCCCGCTCGACGAAGCGCGCCGGCGTTTGAATATCACCCCAGCGCGCCATTACGCCCAAGCGCACGCAACTTGGCGCGCAGCGGATGTGGACCCCTATGATTTGCTGAAGAAGGCGGCCTGACCGGGCGGCTTTTAAGGCTCGCACAAAGCCGCAAAGACACAAAGATTTTAGCTGGCGGGGTTGGCGTAGTAATTATTTGCGATTCGGCGCACGCCTTCCTTAAAAGTTGCGGCACCGAAATTCATAAGCAGACCAAGCGGGAGCTCTAGCAACCTTAGATAAGTTAGCAGTTGCTTCGCATGTACTGGCATATGTCGTTCTGTCGATTTTAACTCGAGCAGCAGTTTGCCTTCGACCAATATGTCAGCACGAAAAGCGTTTTCGATCATGACATCTTTATATTTGATCGCCAACGGCGCTCCACAAGGCTTAATTCTCGCACGAAGCCACGAAGACACAAAAAGTATTAACCGCGCGGTGCCGCAACATCTTCGCGGCTTTGCGGCTTTGTGCGTGCTTATGACGGTGCCGGACTAAACCTCGTTTGCCATCAATTTGGGGAAAAATCCTTCATGCGCGGCGCGCAGGTCGGCAAGCGCGACGTCCAAGCCGGGAGCCTTGAGCGCGGTGCCGCCGACCGTGCCGATACGGGTTATCGGAATGCCGGCATCATCAGCAAAATCGTCCGTCGGAGCGGTTACAATATAGCGCGCCTGGGCTTCGCCGAATGCGGCCAGCGCATCGCCGATAGGGTCGAGCGTACAACCCAGTTTTCCGGCCAGCGCCATTTCGGCGACTGTTACCAAAAGACCGCCATCGGAGATGTCGTGCACCGCATTCACTTTGCCTGCGGCGATGAGGCTTCGCACGAACTCGGCATGCGCCAGCTCCTTGGCAAGATCGACGGCTGGCGCATCGCCCTCTTCGCGGCCATGCAATTCGCGCAGCCACAGCGATTGACCGAGATCCCCCGCATTGTCGCCGATGACAAAAATCGCATCCCCTTCGGTCTTGAACGCCACCGTCGCGCTCTTCGACCAATCGCCGAGCAAGCCGATGCCGCCAATTGCGGGCGTGGGCAGAATGGCGGAGCCGCCGCCGGTCGCCTTTGATTCATTGTAGAGCGAGACATTGCCGCTGACGATCGGGAAGTCCAGCGCGCGGCAGGCGTCCGCCATACCATCGAGCGCGTGGACGATCTGTGCCATGATTTCGGGGCGCTGCGGGTTGGCAAAGTTGAGGCAATTGGTGATTGCGAGCGGAGTCGCGCCGACTGCCGACAGGTTGCGGTAACATTCCGCCACCGCCTGTTTGCCGCCCTCATAGGGGTCCGCATAAACATAGCGCGGGGAGCAATCGGTCGAGATTGCGATGCCCTTTTGCGTGCCATGGACGCGCACGACCGCTGAGTCACCGCCGGGGGCCTGCACGGTGTCGCCGCCGACCTTATTGTCATATTGCTCCCAGATCCACCGGCGCGAGGCGATGTCGGGCGAACCCATGAGTTTTAGAAGGTCCGCACCGATATCCGTGCTTTGCGGAATGTCGCCGAGCGGCTTGACCTTGGCCCAAGCCTTGTAATCCTCGCGGCTTAAATAGGGACGGTCATAAACCGGGGCATCATCCGCCAGCGGCGCGAGCGGAATATCGCAGACAATCTCTCCCTTATGTTCCAGCACCATGCGGCCCGTATCGGTAACATGCCCGATAACCGCGAAATCCAGTTCCCATTTCTTGAAAATCTCTTCCGCGAATGCCTCCCGTCCCGGCTTCAGCACCATGAGCATGCGCTCCTGGCTTTCCGACAGCATCATCTCATATGCCGTCATGCCGGTTTCGCGTTGCGGCACCTTGTCCATCTCGAGATGGATGCCGACGCCGCCTTTGGACGCCATCTCGACCGAAGAAGAGGTGAGCCCCGCCGCGCCCATATCCTGAATCGCGACGATGGCGTCGGATGCCATCAGTTCGAGGCAGGCTTCGATCAGCAATTTTTCGGTGAAGGGATCGCCGACCTGCACGGTCGGGCGCTTTTCTTCCGCATCTTCGCCGAAATCGGCGCTCGCCATGGTGGCGCCGTGGATACCGTCGCGACCGGTCTTGGAACCCACATACACAATCGGATTGCCGACGCCCGAGGCCGCGGAATAGAAAATCTTGTCGGTGTCGGCGATCCCGACCGTCATCGCGTTGACAAGGATATTGCCGTCATAGGCGGGATGGAAATTGACCTCGCCGCCAACGGTGGGCACACCCACGCAATTGCCGTAACCGCCGATACCGCGCACCACGCCGTCGATGAGGTGGCGCATCTTGGGATGATCGGGACGCCCGAACCGCAGCGCATTCATATTGGCCATCGGCCGCGCGCCCATGGTGAAGACGTCGCGCAAGATGCCGCCGACGCCCGTCGCCGCGCCTTGATAGGGTTCAATGTAGCTTGGGTGGTTGTGCGACTCCATCTTGAAGATCGCGGCTTGGCCGTCGCCAATATCGACGACGCCCGCATTTTCGCCGGGACCGCAAATCACCTGCGGGCCTTCGGTGGGCAGCTTCTTCAGATGAATCCGGCTCGACTTATACGAGCAATGCTCCGACCACATCACCGAAAAAATGCCGAGTTCGGTAAGGTTAGGCTCGCGCCCGAGCGCGTTCAACACGCGCTGATATTCCTCCGGGCTAAGCCCATGTTCGGCGACGACTTCAGGGGTGATTTTGGCAGCGGGCTGGGTCATGGCCGCCCTTTAGCGAGGGCGGGCCCAAAGGGCTAGGGGGTTTGCGTAGGCCGGACGCGATAAGCGAGCCAGATGAGCAGCGCATAGGTTCCGAGCGCCATCAGCGGCATGGCAAGGCGGACATCGGTGGGTGCGGGGCCGAACCAGTTGATGAGTTGCACGGCGAGTAAAACTCCTGCCAGCATAAGCACGCGGCCGCGTGCCCGCTGCCATGCGCCGCTCGCCTTCGCCCACCAGCCGAGCGTGCCAAAGGTGAGCGCGAGCTCCAACGGGATTTCAATCATTGGGTGCCGCCACAAGCCGAGCCCCAACTTGGGCGGGCTCCCCAGCAGCGTCAGGTCGGGGATATGCACCAGCCAATCGAGAAACCAGTGTGACACCACTACGGCCCCGCCAATCAGACCGGCGTGCCAACTTGCCCCCCGCATCCGCAACAGCAGCGCGAAGCCTATGCCCCACACCGCCGCCCCTAAGAGGCTATGGGTATAAGGCATATGATAGAGGTCAACCGGGAACAACGTGCCATTGCCCGGCGCCAGTCGCAATTTCTCTACGCCGGCCAGAACCAACGTGAAAAAGCCGAGATCTATGAGCTGCGCGGCAACAAACAACGTCCCCAGCCGTGGAGCTTTTGAACTGGCGGCAGCGGCAGCAAAGGCAGGAGCAAAATGACCAATGAACATGGGTGCTTGTATCCCTCTTGAAGCTCGTGTTGCGCATTACGGCGCGACGATCAAGCCGTCTAAAAAAGCCTGTCCTACAGAAATGCGGCAAGACACGGATGAACCCACGCACTATGAGGGGATTGGCTGTCCGTCTGCCTGCCTGACTTCAGCCAAAATCGCGCACGTTCGCTGCCCGCTTGGGCTTAAGGTTGCAACTACCCGTAACAATAAGGAGCAAATCGAACATGCCCGCTTGACCGCGCCTTGCGCTAAGGCCAATGCTTGCCCTTATGACCAATGCAGCTTCCACCCCTGCCGCTGATATTGCCAGCCTGAGCTTTGAAACGGCCCTCGCCGAACTGGAAGCCATTGTCGGCAAGCTGGAGCGCGGCGATGTACCGCTCGACGAATCGGTTGATCTTTATGCCCGCGGCGATGCGTTGCGCGCGCATTGCGAGGCGCGGTTGAACGCGGCGCAGGCGCGGATCGACAAGATCAGCCTTGATGCGGGTGGCAAGCCCACCGGCACCACGCCGTTCGACGCGGCCTGAGGCGTTTTCGCCATGCCCGCCAATGATGACGAAAGCGGCGGACGACCCGATGATCTGCGTGGGCTTCTCAGCCCTGCGCTCGGCGCGATTGCCACCGACATCGACCGTATCTTTGATCGGCTGCTGACCCCGCCGGGGGATGCGCGTGACCGGCTCTATCATGCGATGCGCCATGCGGCGATGGATGGCGGCAAACGGCTGAGGCCCCTGCTCGTACAGGCATCAAGCCAGCTCTTCCATGTTGATCGTGAAGCAGCGCTCCGTGTCGGCGCCGCAATCGAGGCGGTCCATGTCTATTCGCTGATCCATGATGATCTTCCCTGCATGGACGATGATGATATGCGGCGCGGCAAGCCGACCGTGCACCGCGCCTATGATGAAGCGAGTGCCGTGCTGGCAGGCGACGGATTGCAGGCGCTGGCCTTTGAAATCCTGTCGGACGAGGCTACCCATAGCGATCCGTTTGTGCGTGCAGAACTTGTACTTGAGCTTGCGCGGGCGGCCGGTCTTCAGGGCATGGTCGGCGGGCAGGCGATGGACCTGGCGGCGGAAAGCGCGGCCCAGCCTTTCGACCTCCCCACAGTCACGCGCTTGCAGCAACTGAAGACCGGCGCGCTGATCGGTTTTTGCCTTGAGGCCGGCGCGATATTGGGTCGGGTGCCGCCGGAAGGGCGCACGTCGCTGCGCGGCTATGCGCGCGACATTGGCCTCGCTTTCCAGATTGCGGATGATATTCTCGACGTCGAAGGGGATGCCGGTGCGACCGGTAAAGCGGTTCACAAGGATGAAGCGGCGGGCAAGGCAACCTTCGTTTCGCTGATGGGAATCGAGCGCGCCCGCGAACAGGCGCAGGCATTGGTCGAACAGGCGATTGGCCATATTCAAGGCTTTGGCAATGAAGCCGACCTGTTGCGCGCGATTGCGCTTTATGTGGTGGAAAGGGACCGATAAGATGGCACAACGGATCGGCGTATATCCAGGCACTTTTGATCCGATTACGCTCGGGCATATCGACATCATCCGGCGCGGCGCGAAGCTGGTCGACAAGCTGATCATTGGCGTCACCACCAATCCTTCCAAATCGCCGATGTTTTCCGATGACGAGCGCATGGCGATGGTCAAGCGCGAGATTGTCGGGCTGGGCGACAATATCGAGGTCACCGGCTTCAATGCGCTGTTGATGGATTTTGCCAATCGCGAGGGCGCGCGGGTGATCGTGCGCGGTTTGCGCGCGGTCGCCGACTTTGAGTATGAATATCAGATGGCGGGGATGAACCAGCAGATTGACGCCAGCGTCGAAACCATCTTCCTCATGGCTGATGTTTGTCTCCAGCCGATTGCCTCGCGGCTGGTCAAGGAAATTGCGAGCTATGGCGGGCCGATCGGCAAGTTTGTGACGCCCACCGTCGCGGGCGAGGTCGAAGCGCGGGTGCGGGAACTTGGCCTCAAGGGTGACCGCTGAACCTTATGCCACCATCTTTTTGCATATTTGCCCTCCCGCATCGCAGCGGGCGATAGACAGCGCGCTCATCCTCGGTTAATCGCTGGGCCGCAAAGGGAGGAAAGCTCCCGCATGCCCATGAACAATGATGGACCCATATAATGAAGCTTAACCGCAAGCCGTTCTTCCTTATTCCTGCGCTGATCGCGTTGACGGCGTGCAGTTCGCTGCCGCTGTTCGGCAAGAATGGTGAGCCTGCGACAGCGCCTGCGCCCGTCGCGTCCCTGGCGATGATTCCGCCTGCGGGGATTGCGGTTCCGGAAAATCAATGGGTGCTCGATCTTTCAACTGGTGGCCGCGTCATCATTCAGCTGCGCCCCGACATTGCGCCGCAGCATGTCGAACGCATCAAGCAATTGACCCGCGCCGGCTTTTATAACGGCATTGTGTTCCACCGCGTGATCGAAGGTTTCATGGCACAGGGCGGCGACCCCACCGGCACGGGGCAGGGCGGATCGCAGCTTCCCGACCTTCCGGCAGAATTTAACGCCTATCCGCATGTGCGCGGGACCGTTTCGATGGCGCGTGCCACCGATCCCAACAGCGCCAACAGCCAGTTCTTCATCGTCTTCCAGCCGCGCTTCAGCCTTGACCGCAACTATACGGCATTCGGCCGTGTGCTTTCGGGGATGCAATATGTTGATGCGATCCGTCGCGGCGAGCCGCCGGTTGCACCCTCGCGCATCGTCCAGGCGTCGATCCTTGCGGACAATAAGCCGATCCCGCCGGTATTGAGCGAAGCAGCGGTTCCGGTCGCGCCGATTTCGACGGATCTCAACGCGCCGATTAAAAACTGATCGGGTGGTGGCGCGGCGATTGTCGCCGGTTGTAATTAGCCATGCGTGTTGACCTGTTTGATTTCGATCTGCCGCCCGAACGCATCGCGCTGCGTCCGGCGGTGCCGCGCGACAGCGCCAGATTGCTGGCGGTGCGGGGCGATGCGCTCGGCGATTATGGTGTCACCGATCTGCCCGCATTGCTTGAGCCGGGTGATTGTTTTGTATTCAATGATACGCGGGTTATTCCGGCGCAGCTTGAAGGGCGGCGCGGGGAAGCATCGGTCGGCGCGACGCTGCACAAACGGCTGGACCTTAGAAGCTGGCAAGCTTTTGTCCGCAATGCGAAGCGGGTGCGCGAAGGCGATATGATTGATTTTGGCGCAGGCGTCTCTGCGGTTGCCGGGCCGCGCGCTGCCGATGGCAGCATGAGCCTGACCTTCGCGGGCGACGAACCGGTTGAAATCCTGCTCGAGCGCGCAGGCACCATGCCGCTCCCGCCTTATATTGCAGGCAAACGTCCGACCGACGCGCGCGACGCGTCCGATTACCAAACCATGTTCGCACGCGAAAAGGGCGCGGTGGCCGCGCCTACCGCGGCGCTCCATTTCACCGATGGCTTGATGGCGGCCCTCGCTGCGCGCGGCGTCGGCCATGAAACCCTCACGCTCCATGTCGGCGCGGGCACATTCCTGCCGGTCAAGGCCGAGGATACCGACGACCATCAGATGCACAGCGAATGGGGCCGGATTGATGCGGCTACAGCGGAGCGGCTTAATGCCGTAAAAGCGGGTGGCGGGCGCATTATCGCGGTCGGCACCACCTCGCTGCGTTTGCTCGAAAGCGCAGCGGGCGCGGATGGTGTGCTGCGGCCATTTGAAGGTGATACCGCGATCTTCATTACGCCCGGCTACCGTTTCCGGTTCATCGACGGGCTGATGACCAACTTCCATCTGCCACGCTCGACGCTGTTCATGCTGGTCAGTGCGTTGATGGGGCGTGACGTCATGCAGTCGGCCTATGCACATGCGATTGCAGAAAATTATCGCTTCTACAGCTATGGTGACGCGAGCCTGTTGTTGCCCGCTTAAGGCTGTCACCTTGATGCAACAATCCGCATCATAATAGGCCGCCCCGGATGGTTTTACCTTGACCTCCCTTGGTTTCAGGCGCAACCGCCGCGCCATCAAAACCCGCCCATTTCGCTGATAAAAACCCGGGCGGCATGAGGAGCAAAGGGCTGAATCCGATGAAACACATGCTTATCCGCCTGATGGCAACCACGGTGATGGCAACGCTGGCCGCGCCGGTTATGGCGCAGAGTGCCGATACGACCTCCGCCACGGCTAGCGATGGCGATGATATCGTCGTGACGGCGCAGCGCCGCGAGGAAAATCTGCGCGACGTGCCGATTTCGGTTGATGTGGTCTCGGGCGCGAAGCTGGATGCGACCATGTCGGGCGGCGGCGATATGCGCGCGCTCGCGGGCCGCGTGCCCAGCCTCAATATTGAATCCTCGTTCGGACGCACCTTCCCGCGCTTTTATATTCGCGGGCTTGGCAATACCGACTTTGACCTCAACGCCTCGCAGCCGGTGAGCCTTGTCTATGATGACGTGGTGCTCGAAAACCCGGTACTGAAAGGCTTCCCGATATTCGATCTCGAGCGCGTCGAAGTGCTGCGCGGCCCGCAAGGCACCTTGTTCGGCCGCAATACGCCCGCAGGGATCGTCAAATTTGATACGGTCAAGCCGACGAAAGAAGGCGGCTATGCCCGCGCAAGCTATGGCAGCTTCAACAGCCTCGGCCTCGAAGGCGCGGCAGGCGGCCATTTGAGCGACAAGGTCGCGGTGCGCCTCTCCGGCCTCTATCAGCGGCGCAGCGACTGGGTCGACAATATTGATGCGGGCGATAGCAAGGATCTTGAAGGCTATGATGATTTCGCCGTGCGCGGCCAGATCATGGTGATGCCGACCGAAGATATCGATCTGCGCCTCGTTGGCCAATATCGCAAATTTGATGGAACGGCGCGCGTGTTCCGCGCCAATCTGTTTGCGCCGGGCAGCAACGAGCTGATCGGCCTTGGCGGCCCCGGCACCAAATTTGAACGCGACAAGGTCCGCGCCGACGGGATCAATTTCCAGAAACTCGAAAACTGGAATGTGGGGGGCACGTTCAACTGGGATTTCGGGGCTGCGACGCTGACCTCGGTCACTTCCTATTGGGGCGCCAAATATAAGAGCCGCGGCGATATCGACGGCGGCTTCGGCAATCAGTTCAACCCGCCCATGGGTCCGGGCTTCATTCCCTTCTCCGCGCAGACCGAGGATAATGTCCCCAAGCTTGGCCAGTTCACGCAGGAATTGCGGGTAGCGTCCAACAACAAGGTCGGTCTCGGCTATCAGGCGGGCCTCTTCTACTTCAAGGAGAAGCTCGACATTGAAACCCTCGATTACGGAACGCCGCAGGATACGACGCCGGACGCCATCGCGCTGCAGCATCAGAACAGCCGCGCCATCGGCATATTCGGCTCGCTCAGCTATGTGATGGACAATGGTGTGCGCTTGCAGGCGGGGGCGCGCTATAATGATGACAAGCGCGACTTCGTGGCGTCACGTCCGGTCGATACCCGTCCCGGCTTCCTCGGCTTTGGCGGACCGGTCGCGCCGGTGACGAACAAGGTCAAATCCAACATTCTCACCTGGGACTTCTCGGCACTCGCTCCGCTTTCCGATGGAGTCAATGTCTTCGCCCGCATCGCGCGCGGCTATCGTGCACCCTCGATCCAGGGGCGTCTTGCCTTTGGCCGTACCACGTCGGTCGCCAATGCGGAAAAGACGATGAGCTATGAAGCCGGGATCAAGACCAAGCTTGCGGGTATGATGCGCTTCAACCTCACCGGCTTCTATTTTAACACCAAGGACCTGCAACTGACGGCAGTAGGCGGGACGTCGAACTTTACGACCCTCCTCAATGCCGCCAAGGTCGAAGGCTATGGCCTCGAAGCCGAATTGGAAGCAAAGCCGACCGACGGTCTCGAACTGACCGCCGGGCTTTCCTACAACCGCAACAAGATCAAGGACCCCAACGCTTATGTCGCGGGCTGCGCGAGCGGCTGTACGGTGCTCGATCCGGTGCGTGCGGGTTCGCCGGGCATTTATTCGATCAACGGCAACCAGCTTCCGCAATCGCCCAAATTCACCGCCAATTGGACCGCGCGCTATGCGGTGCCGATGGGCGATGGCGAGCTTTATGCCTTCACCGATTGGGCCTATCGGTCGAAAATCCAGTTTTTCCTGTATGAATCGGCGGAATATTCGGACGACAAGATGCTCGAAGGCGGCTTGCGTGTCGGCTACAAGACAGACCGTTTCGATGTCGCCGCGTTCGCCCGCAACATCACCAATGATAAATCCGCGGTCGGCGGGATCGACTTCAACAACCTCACCGGCTTCGTCAACGAACCGCGTATCTGGGGGATTGAAGCGGGGATCAAATTCTGATCCGGCAAATGTCGGACACTGACATTTATATCACAGCATCAAAGCCGCGCCTTCACTGGCGCGGCTTTTTTGTTGCGCGGGGAACAGGGCATGATACCCTGTCACATGGAATATCTATCGGGAGGGATCATGAAGCGCATCCATAGGCTCATGCTGGCGACCTTGGCGACGGTAAGCATTTTCGCGCCGCCGCTGTTCGCCCAGACCGAAAATTCGCCAACCGCGCCTAATGCACAGGGCGATGTTTCGGTCACCATCTATAATAATGACCGCGCACTGGTTGAAGATGTGCGTCAGCTCAACATTCCGGCCGGGGTCGTGAAACAGGAATTTCCGGATGTTTCGGCTGCAATCATGCCGCAAACCGTTTCCTTCAATGCAGCCGGTGCCAGCATCGTCGAGCAGAATTTCGATTATGATCTCCTGTCACCCAATGCGATGATGGACAAGGCGGTCGGCGAAACGGTGACGCTGCTTCGCACCAATCCGGCGACCGGCGCGGAAACCCGCGAGCGCGCCAAAATTCTTGCAGTCAATGGCGGCGTCGTGATGCAGATTGGCGAGCGTATCGAAATTTTGCGCGACGATGGGTTGCCGGTGCGGGTGATCTTTGACCGCATCCCGGAAAATCTGCGCGCCAAGCCGACCTTATCGGTGACGCTCGATTCTGAACGCGGCGGCGTACGTCCCGCAACGCTCACCTATTTGACGGGGCGCATGAGTTGGGCCGCCGATTATGTCTCGATGTATGATGAGGCGGCGGGAACCATTGATGTCCAGGGCTGGGTCACGCTGACCAATAACACTGGCACGACGTTCAAGGCGGCCAATACATTATTGGTGGCGGGGAGCCCGGGCGGGAATAACAACCAATATAATCAGTATAATCAATATGGCGGCTATCAACCCGATCGCGGCATGATTCAGGCGGGCACCGAAACGCCCGGGCGCGAACAGCTTGGTGACTATTATCTCTACCCGCTGGCGGAACGCACCACCATTGCCAACGCCCAGACCAAGCAGGTGAGCTTCCTTGATGTGCAGAAAGTGCCTGCGACCAAGGCCTACCAATTCATCGTTCAAGGGTTCAACTCGCTGGAGGAGCCGCAGAGCGCCAAATCCGTCATCAAGTTCACCTCGAGCCGCAATGGCGGCCTTGGCGATGCGCTGCCCGCAGGAACCGTGCGTTTTTATATGCGCGACAAAAAGGGTGACCCGCAATTTATCGGCGAAAGCCGCATCGGGCATACGCCGATGGGAAGCGCGCTGGGCCTTGCGACGGGCGATGCCTTTGATGTGAAGGTCAAGGCGACGGTCGAAAAACGCGAGCGCATCAATCCGCGCAAATGGCGCACCACCATGCGTTATGAATTGACCAACGCGCGCGATCGCAGCGTCACGGTCGATTTGCAGCAGCGCGGAGTTTACTGGTTCTGGGATGACACCCGCATCGTCAGCGAATCGATGCGCAGCAAACGCGTGAATGATGAAACGGTCGAATGGTCGGTGCCGATCAGCGGCAATGGTGATGCGATCGTAACCGCCACGTTCGAAACCCGTTACTGAGGCACAAATTGCGATTCGCACCTTCCTTGCTGGTCGGATGCGTCGCGCTGGCGGCGACCCCTGCGAGCGCGCAGCAAATCGTGACCTCGAAACAGCCGCAAGCGATCAACGTCACCGTTTATCGCGATCCCGGCCGGAGCGGTGGCGGGGAGATCAACCTCCAATGGCTCAACGGCTTTGCGCTGATTACCGAAACGCGGACGATTGCGCTGCCGCGCGGCGAATCGCAGATTCGCTTTGAAGGGGTCGCCGACGGCATCGTTGCGGTGAGCGCGGTGGTGACGGGGCTTCCGGGCGGCGTCGTCCAAAAAAATCGCGACGCGGCGCTTTTGTCTCCGGCAGCATTGCTGGACGGGACGCTCGGCAACCGCGTGACGGTGCGTCGCACCAACAAGGCTACCGGCAACGTTGAATTGCAACAGGCGGTGATTCGGTCCGGACCGGCAGGCGCGGTGGTGCTCGAAACGGCAAACGGGGTTGAAAGTTTGCGCTGCTCGGGCCTTCCCGAAACATTGATATATCAAGGCGTGCCCAAGGGATTGTCGGCAAAACCTACGCTAAGCGTGCTGGCTCGCAGCCCCCGCGCGCAAACGGCTCGCGTCACGCTGACCTATCTTGCATCGGGTTTTGATTGGGCCGCCAATTATGTTGCAACCGTCAGGCCCGATGGAAAGAGCGTTGACCTGTTTGCTTGGCTCACCGTCGCCAATAGCAATAGCGTGACCATGCCGCAGGCACAGATGATGGCCGTGGCAGGAACGCTCAACAAGGAGCGCGATTATCGCGAACTGGTGACGCCGCAAGCCCCGCCGCAACTGAATTTGCGTTGCTATCCCATGGGATCGGGCCGCAACGGTATCCCCCGGACGTTTGAACGCTATGAGGCGGAGGATTATCTGGATGACCGTTATCCGCCCCCTCCGCCGCCCGTCATGGCCCCGGCCCCTGCGGAGATCGCCGTCACGGGTGCGCGTATCGCGCGGCAGGAGGATTTGGGCGACCTCAAACTCTATCGCGTGCCGATGAAAGTGACGGTCGCGGCCAAACAACAAAAGCAGGTCGCGCTTCTGCAAAAGCAGGCCGTGCCGTTTGAGCGCGTCTATAAGGGGGAAATCTGGATCGGACGCCCGCTGCAAAATATATCGCTGGTTCAAGTCTTGCGGATGAAGAATGAGGCGGCAGCGGGCCTTGGTCTTCCTTTGCCCTCTGGCGGCGTTGCGCTGTTCGAACAGGCTGGCGGCAAACGATTGCTCGCCGCGCAAACAATGATGCGCGACCATGCGGTAAAGGAAGAGGTTGAACTTAACCTTGGCATCACCCCGCTCGTTACCTATCAGCAAAAGCTTGAAGACGCAGGGATGGCAACAGTGATCCTCAGCAATGCCAACGCGTTTCCCGTTTCGGTAGAATTGGCGGTCGGCGCGGATGGCGCTGAGGTGAATAATGCCTCACAGCCGCTCAAGCGCAAAAACGGGCGTATGACGTGGTTTGTGACCGTGCCCGCAAAGGACACGGCTTCGCTGACCTATAAGGCGCGGTAGAGCGCCTTGTTACCCTTCCACCGGCGGCAATGGTCGCGGGTGGAAATTTTCGTCGAGCGCCACGAAAGTGAAGAGGCCACTCGTCACCTGCACTTCGCTTTCGCCCCGCTCGCGCGTCGCGATCACGTTGATGCGGATGCCGACCGAGGTGCGGCCACGCCGTTCGACCTCGGCATAAACCGAAATAATGTCGCGCAGCAGGATCGGGGCGATAAACTCCATCGCCTCGATACCCACGGTCGCGCAGGGGCCTTGCGCGACATGACCCGCGACGATGCCGCCGGCAATATCCATCTGTGCGAGCACCCAGCCACCGAAGATATGGCCGTTCGAATTAATATCCTGCGGCCCCGGAACGACGCGCAGGATTGGGCTCTTGCCCTTGGTGTCGAAGGGCGGATGGTCTTGCTGTGGTGACATGGAAGGCCTCTTACTTGTCTTCGTCTTTATTATAATAGGGGCCGTCGGGACCCATTTCCTGATCGAGCTGATCCTCGACCGCCTCGTCATGGCCCGTGCCGCTCGACAGGAACACGAGTCCCATCAGCACCGCACCCAACATGACCGAGAAAAACACGCCGAGCGCCGTCGCTATATACATATGGATCGAGACATTCTCGCCGCCGGCGGAAAAATGCAGATAGGCAAAGGCGAGCAGCACCGCGACGAGCGCGCTTCCGGCCATCCATTTCAATAACCGTCGATAGCGCGCCCAGGCAAAGCTGGCATATTCGGGATCGTCGAGATTGGAATGTTTGGCCATAATGCATGCCTTGTTGGCGAAAAGCGGTGCCAGAGCAAGTTTTTTGGCACGACTATGTGTTTATGATAGGTTGCGCTTCACCAATCTTGCAAACAAGATGCGGGTCCAACGAGGCCAGCGCGAGGAGAGCGAAGATGACCATCAGAGCAATAGTGAGCGGACGGGAACACGCCATCATTTCGGTCGACGCCCGGCAAAAGGTGAGCGACGTTATCCAACTCTTGTCGGAAAAGCGCATCGGCGCGGTGCCGGTGATCGAGGATGGTGCGGTCATCGGCATTTTTTCGGAACGCGACGTTATCTATTGCATCGCATCCAAAGGAGCCGCCGCGCTCGATTATCCGGTCGCGGAGGTAATGACCTCGCCGGCCGTGACGGTCGAATCGGATTTGCCCGCGCTGACCGCCCTCTCGCTAATGACCCGCCGCCGCATCCGTCATCTGCCGGTTGTCGAAAGCGACGGGCGCATTGCCGGCTTCATTTCGATCGGCGATTTGGTCAAATATCGCATCGACCGAATCGAGGGCGAAGCGAACGCGATGCGTGACTATATACAGGGTGTGACCTGATCCACCGGACGGGTCGCCATCGCATCACCCATCGCCAATCCGAATCTATGTGTGGAACGGCGAGAATCGATTCGGGCGATTCCCTCCATTCGCGCGTCTCAAGCGATTCGATTTTGCTCCAGTGATTCCTTTTTGTGATTCTTTGGAAGACATATGACGTGCGGAAACCCCTTTATCGCTCCGCCAAGATGGTCCGGGACTCCAAAAACCAGTGATTTTTTGACCCGAATCTTCGGTTCGGTACAAAAATTTTCCGGCCCAAGCGCAACCCGAGCGGCGCATTTGCGTTGTTCTGCCCGGAAGCGCTGCTGAAGTCGCGTTTCTACGAAAAGTTTAAAAATGGCGGTTTTCCGTGCGTTTCGACCCTATGGGCCGGAGCGTTTCCGATCTTTTGCGAAAATTTTGAAATAAAATTGCAAAAGAGTGTTGACGACTCAGAACCCCCTCCATATATGCCCCTTCACCGACGCGGCGCTGACCACATAAGCGCAGCCCACCGCGAAGGTCGCCAACATAAACGGACAACCAGTCCCCCGGTAGCGATAGCGGGGAACACAAGTTGTCCGCTTCTAATGTTGAGTGAGGCTCTTTGACATTGTAATTTTTGATGAAGGGACATGTGGGCGGCGGCCCCGGGTCTTGCAACTTCTAGGTGCAAGTAGCTCGGTTAAATTAAGTCGTTACCTATACATGTCCTACACACCATGTAAGATTTGTGCAGGAAACGGCTCCTAGAAATGAGCGGTTCTTGAGTGGGGTATTCCCCCTGCTCTTGAATTGAACATCAAACTTGAGAGTTTGATCCTGGCTCAGAACGAACGCTGGCGGCATGCCTAACACATGCAAGTCGAACGAAGGCTTCGGCCTTAGTGGCGCACGGGTGCGTAACGCGTGGGAATCTGCCC
>JAEXAW010000018.1 GCA_023458055.1 Pseudomonadota bacterium | reverse complement strand
TTTGGCAATATGGCGGAGGCATCATGGGAGAAGTGCGCCTGATCGAAAGGCAATTCGGAATTTACACCGGATGAACAAAGCAAAGACCCATCACTTCACGGCTCATAACATTATTTGCAACAGAGCCGTGCACAGCGCCGGCCCCGATCATCATCAGGACAGCCACAATTGCCATGACGATAGTCAGCGGCAGCGGAAAATGGCGGTAGAAGTGACAGAAGGCGGCCCAACCTAACAGGGCCGCCCCTGGCAGCAGCCAGCTCAAAGCTTGCACTACAGGTGCTCAGTGACCGAATTTCAGCGTCACCACGCCGCCGATGATAAGCGCAATCCCGATGAAGCGCGTGAGGCTCGTCGGATCGTTATAGAACATCACGCCCACCAGGAACGTGCCCGCAGCCCCGATGCCGGTCCACACCGCATAAGCGGTGCCGATCGGAATATTCTTCTGAGCGAGCCATAGCAGGAAGCCACTCGCCGCCATGAAGGCAACCGCAACTAGGATGCCGGTGATCCGCGTCGCAGGGGCTTGAGCCATCTTCAGGCCGACCGGCCATCCAATCTCCAGCAGACCGGCAGCTAATAGATAAATCCAGCTCATGTTCGTTTTTCCTGTGCTGATGGGGTTTGAAAGTTCGGGACCGATTTGCGTGTCAGCAGGCGCGCGATCCGGTCGCGCGTGAACCAAGCATACGACCAGGCGAGATAGACCGAGCTGCGGCTTCGGAAGTCGATCAGGAGCATCAAGTGCACGAGTGACCAGGTTAGCCAGGCGACGAAGCCGCCCAGCTTAACCCACCCGAAATCGGCAACCGCTCTCGAGCGGCCGACCACAGCCATCATGCCCCAGTTGCGATACTTGAAAGGACCAGGCAGCGGCGCGCCAGCCAGACGTGCGCGGATCAGCTTCGCGACGTAGCGGCCTTGTTGTTTCGCTACAGGCGCAAGCCCCGGCAGGGCCTTACCATCCGTGTCCTGATAGCTCGCGCCATCGCCAATCGCGAAGATCGTGGGTTGATCCGGCACTGAGCAATCCGGTTCGACGATGATCGAACCGTTTCGAGCCGTGGCCGCACCGATCCACGCTGCGGAGGGCCGCGCCTTCGTTCCGGCTGACCAAATGACATTTGCTGCCGGGATAAGCCGATCGCCGATCGTGACGCCGCGATCGTCGATATTGGTGACAGAAGCGGCGAGCTGGACCTCAACGCCAAGGTCGCCAAGCGCCTTGAGCGCCTGTTCCGATTGCCCCGGTTCGAAGGCCGTGAGAATACGCGAGCCAGCCTCAACGAGGATGATCCTGATTTCGTCGAGCTTGATGTACCGGTAATCGGCGACGAGCGACGTGCGCCCCAGTTCTGCAATTGCGCCGGCCATTTCGACACCAGTCGGACCACCGCCCACAACGACACACGTCAGCAGGCGGGCACGCTCCGCAGGATCAGGCTCCTTCTCCGCTTGCTCAAAGGCCGCAAGCAGTCGCTCGCGGATGGAGAGCGCATCTTCCATCGTCTTTACGACGGCAGCATGCTCGGCCCATTGGTCATTTCCGAAGAAGCTGTAATCGGCACCGGTTGCCAGGATTAGGTAATCGAACGGCAGCTCACCGCTCTCGCTGGTTTTGACCTTCTGTGCGGCGGAGTCGATCGCCTGCACCTCGTCCATGAGCACGCGCACGTTATCCCGTGGTGCGAAAAGGCTGCGGGTTGCGGCGGCTATATCAGATGGGTTCAGGGCAGCAGTCGCGACCTGGTACAACAATGGCTGAAACAGGTGATGATTGGTGCGGTCGATAAGCGTCACATCGACGGGAGCACCGACAAGCCCCTTCGCTGCCGCTAGGCCTCCAAAGCCCGCTCCAACAATGACCACACGTTTTTGCATCATAGCCCTCGAGGAATCGCGCTTTGATCGCGATCTCCTATCTGTTATAATACGATCGTATCTAAGCCAAAGCAAGGGAAATCATGGCACGGCCACGGACTGTCGATCGGGATCAGCTTTTAGACGTGGCGGAGGCCGTCATGTCGGCTGAGGGCACCGCCGGGTTGACCTTTGGCGGTGTCGCCAAAGTCGCGGGCATCTCGAAAGCGACGGTTCAGTCTGTTTTCAAAACCCGCGAAGCGATGATCGAAGCCATGCTTCAACGCTGGATAGTAAAGGAGCAACTTCGCTTCGAGGCAGTGGCCGGCCAGAACCCAGATCGCTCGCAGCGCGTCAGCGCACATATCAGAACGACAGCGGAAGAGACGGGCGACGCCCATCGCCGCGTCGCGAACCTGTTTGCCGCACTTACCGGTGCCGGCGATGACAACAAGCTCATGTTGAACTGGTACGCTGCGCGCCTCGGTGACCTCGCCGCCATCACAGATGCGGAGCGCAGGGAGCGGATCGCACTTCTCGCAACCGAGGGTGCGTTCTTTCTAAGGTACTTCGCCGGATTCAAGATGAGCGACGAGCGGTGGAGAGACATTTTCAATGACCTCCAAGCTTTCGCGGCTGATTGATTTTTCGCCTGCTTAGGGCAGCTTATCAAAGCCAATTGCTTCGTGATGCAGGATGCTAGCCATGTTCGGAAAACGGCTCTGTTGCAAAAACCATTTTGATGCTGGATTTGAGGCATTGGCAAGCGCAGGAGGCATGTTTGTGAGCGATTTCAAATGGCGTCATTTTCGCGGTGAGATCATTTTGTGGGGTGTGCGCTGGTACTGCAAATACGGGATCAGCTATCGCAATCTTGAGGAGATGCTGGCTGAGCGCGGCGCCCAAGT
>JAEXAW010000089.1 GCA_023458055.1 Pseudomonadota bacterium | reverse complement strand
GCTACATTTTTAGCGTGTCCTACTTCGGATGTTGATGGCATAATCATTTGGTTTTTAGAGTTAATCTGTGAGATTTTAAATCATTGAAGTTTTTCGAAAAAAGTGTTTAATCTGGCAAGGATCTTTCTTCTATGGTACTTTTGTTATTTTTTAAATAAATTAAGTAATAAGTTTCCCCACCATCAAAAAATTGACGAATTTTTATTGTATCTGGTTTAATAGAATATTCAATTTTTAAAACATTAGGAGTAGAATATGTTGTGTCTTTTTTTGGAAGATTTTTTAATAAATCTTTTGGCTCATATTTTTCAATTATCTGTTTATATAAATATTCCCTATTTTTCAACTCAGTATAACTACATATTTTTGAGAATATATAATTTTTTTCATCATTCTTTTCATAGCATTTTACATCATTTTTTAAAGGAGCTTTAGATATGTCTATTGTGTTTATTTTACACAAATTGTTAATATCTACATTTTCTAAAATTGACTTATTATACTCTAAAATCATTGGATTTTCGGGGTCATTTGTTATATCCTGTAATTTTTTACTAGAAGGAAAAAACTCTAGCCAACCAATAGTTTGATTGCTCATCTTTTTTATATTCGGATTTTCTGATATATCATTTGTAACATATAATTCAATGACAATTTTTTCGCTATTTTGACTTTCTATCCTAACTTTCAAATTTTTAAAATTCTTAATAGCATTTGCATTGCTAGATTTAATAATGTCAGAAATTATTTCTTCACAATTATCATAGATTTTTGTATTATTTTGGTTTAAACTATGTAAATCTAAATTATTTAGTTTTTTTTCTAAATCAACATTCTTTTTACATGAAAAAGAAAGAAGAATAATAATTATTATCAGTATTTTATTCATTTTATTATTTATTTCCTATTTGTTTTGTTAGGAAATAATACTGAGAATCACTTTTTAAATTATTTACTTTTTCAGAATATTTGGCAATTTTATCTTTTCTAAACTTGATATTAAGTATATCATTTTTCATGGAGATTTTTATAAAATCTCCAATACTCGTATTTTCAGAATTTGCTCTTGGTTCTTTTATATAAAACTTATCTATTAAATTTTCATTGTTTAATATGATTATGTAATACCAATCTGTACCAATATCTGCTGTTGCTTCAATGATAATAATTTCAAATTGAGAATATGATTTGGATTTAAATGAAAATATATTATATCCTGGACCCTCATAATTTGAATCTGATAAATCAATGTCATCAATAACAAAGTCTTTTTTTGTCAGCATAAAACTATTATCTGTTTTAATAATTAATTGAGTATCATCGTTAATATACTTACTGTCATTTTCAATATACTTGAAAGGATTTATTATATTAAAATCAGTCTCAATAGTAACTTGAGGTTTTATATTCTCAGGTTTTGATACTTGTTGATTATTTGATACAGACACTTTGTCATGCTCTTTTGCTGATTGGTTGCTGTATTTGCAACTTATCAAAAATGGTAATATAAATACTATTCTATAAAGTGTTTTAAGCATATGTTGTTGTTTATGATCTTTTGTTTTTTACAATATCTTGTTCGTTTTTTTTTATAGGTTTCAATCTTACAAAATATGCTGGATTATAGCGATTTGTTAGACCTGTTCCATTACCTGTTGGTTTCATTGCAACTTCAAAATGTAAATGTGGATTTGGAACTCCTTTGGCATTTCCTGTATCTCCAGTATAGCAGATTACAACACCTGCATCTACTTCACCACTAGTTTTTACAGCAGATTTTAAATGAGCATATCGTAAATAGAATTTACTAGCGTTTATATCGAAACCATCTCCTTTCTCTCTTTCCAATAAAAATTCATGTGAATAGTCTCTTTTTGCATTTCTTAAATCATCCCCATCTACTTCTAAAACTAGTACATTACCGTATCCTTTCGCTCCTTCATTTTGATAACTTACTATAGTACCCTTTAAACAAGCTTTACAAGGAGAATTGATATCAGCAAAAATATCTAGACCTTGATGATTTTTTTGTCTACCATCAGGGTATAATCTAACTGGTCCAAATGCTCCATTTTGTTCTTTGTGAGTTCCAGAAGAATTATAATATGTTCTTTGCGAGTAATCAATTGGATCATGCCATGTTGAATTATCATCAGATTCTACAGGCTGACAATCATTAACTTTAAATACAATTAAGCCTTTCTCAAAATATTTTTTTGCATCAGTCCACCCCGCCAATCCAGGATTTACTAATGCTCTAATTTTTTTAATATTTTCATTATTTGATAAAGTTAATGTATCTGCTGTTTTCCAAATTTCGTGTTTTTCCCAAAAAGCAATTGCAGATAATACAGCATATTTAGCTTCTTTTACTTTTTCCGGATTAGCTTCTAAATCTATATATTCGCTAGGAAATATCTCTTTTAAAGTTTCAGATGCAGCTTTATAATTTCCTCTTCCTGTTAGTTGTTTTAACCCTCTTCCTCTAAATAAATAACCATCTCCACTTGCTTCGTTTCCATTTCCATTCCCAAATCCATTTTCATGAGCATACATGTAATTTAATAATCTTTTTTGAGGATTATCATTACAATATGTTTCTAATAATCCTCGTCCATTTAATCTTTTTGCTCTGTCATTAAAAATTCCTAAGCAACGTGATGCAGAATACCTGAATTTATCAGTTTCTACCATCCAATCAGGATTTATTCCTAATGTTTCTGCTCCTACTTGAGCAAAAAAATGGGCTTTACGTAAACACGTATTAATATGTATATCTTTCCCTGATTCGAAAATATATTTATTTAAATAATCAACAATTTCTTGTCTAAATGATTTATGAGAAGATAATACACCAAATAATTCCTCAACTTGCTGGAGAGTTATTTTTTCTGTACATCTTTGGCATTTTCCTCCACCAATCTGGAAATACGCACCCTCTTGTTTTAAAAACTCTTTATCGTGTAGTTTTTCACCTTGGGCTTTTGCTTGTAGATAAAGAAGTTCTGTTTCCTTTTTGTAGAGTGGGAAAGTTATGGTTTGCCCTGCAAGATAAACTTCTTTTACCAATGCTTTTTCTATGTCAGCTGCAAAAGTTGTTTTCCCAGCTTCAATTTTTGGGTTTCCTTTTTTGCCACCAATGGCATTGCCTAAAATAGCTCGTGCCACCCTTTTTTTCTCATCTCCACTACCGTTGGGTAAAGAGGTTTGGCTCGCAAAAGTATATGTATAGTTTCCGTCTTGCTTACCTTTTGCCAGTTTCTCTTTCCATTGCTTAAGGTCATCATCAGATTTTGGCCGGAGTTGTATTGGTATTTTCACAATGCCATCTTGGACCGTTCCTTTAAAATCGGTTTTTTCAGTTCCTTGTACTTCTCCAGAAGTTGTTTTTTGTTCCATTTGCTCTTCCGTAATTTCTAATACGGGCAAAATTGCTCCTGCACTTCCTTTAATGATACCGTCTTTTTCTTTGATAGAAAGGGTTATTTCTTTTCCTTCCAACATAGAAGCAGTAGCCACCAAATACAATTTTTCTTCCAATGGAGCACTGTTTACTCTTTTGAAATCTTCACCTAGTTTAAATGTTTTGAAGGTGATTTTTTGGTCTTTATTATAAACGTCTGCTGTTAAAGATGCTTTAATGGCTTCAACGGTGGTGTATTGTTTTTTATCTTTTAATGCAACAACATTGGGTTTGCCCAAAATAGCTTTAGCAATATTTTCTTTTTGGGTCTCATTTTCTGTTTTATTTCCGTTCCCTGCAAATTTGTATTCAAATGTTCCTGCTTCTTCACCTGTTTGTTTTGTGTATTCTTTTTTTGCAAAATAGGCATCAATAATATTTTCAACATCTGGTAATTTCTTTACAACACTTACAGTTCTTCCTGTTTCTGGCAATGGATCCATACCCACTTCTTTAGCTTTTACAGAAATGACTACTTCCTCTATTTCTTGTTCAGGAAATTCATATTCAGGATTGGGAAGATTAACATTACTACTTGCTTTGCTATCTGTTGCGGATTTTACATTGATGTAGTATTCATGAAATTTATCTTGTGAACCATCCATGTAAGCGTTTGCAATTCTCTGAAAATCTATCGGAAGTTTGAAAGTGTGCATTGCAAATCCATCTCCATCCAAACGTTTTTCAACGGAATCAACTTTGTTTTTCTCATTATTTGAGTTGTGCCCTTCTCCGTTTTCATCATCTTCATATAAAGTGATTTCTACTTTTTCATTGGGCATATTGACTGTGATTACCTTCAAAATAATGCTTTGTCCATATTTCAGAATATCACCTTTAGAAATAGGAGAGTCATCTGCACGAAATAAATCAACTCTTTCAATTTTTTTCTTGCCTTCTTCAACTTTAATGATTAAACCTGGCGGAGAGGATTTTTCGGGTTCATATAAATAGGCTTCTAAAAGCAATTCCCTACCCAGAAGCTTTTGATTGGTTATTGTAATGGTTGTTTCACTCCCTATTTTTGGTGGTGTTCCTGCAACTTGTTTTAGCTCTCTCCAATTATTATTTTCTTTTACATACAATTTCCATTTTGCATGAGGAACTTTATTATCATCTTCCTGTCTGTATATTTTGGAAACATGATAATGACCAACTTCTCCGAGTTTTAGGACTTTTGAGCCCGTGATTTGTGCGATACCTTTCTTTGCCATAATCTTCTTCTATTTAAAATCGCCTAAATCTTGTTTTTCGATATCGCTCTTGAATTTTTCAAAATCCATAAAAGGATTAATCATATTCATTAAACGGGAGTCAGCATTTCTCACATTTGTTTTGGAAATTTCAGCAGTTTGTCCGTGCTTCATTACAGTGATTTTTCCTCCAGTTGCACACATGAGTTCTGATATTTCTGTAAGACAGCTTTTGTCCATTACTTTTACTTTATCGTAGGTTTTTGTCCATTTTCCAGATGGAGCAAATGTACATGGGTTTCCGTTTTTTACAGAACAATTTCCAAAGGGCATTGCAGGAGGATTGAACATTACATCATCTTCTGTTACAGCAAGGTAATCGTCCTCACCGTTAGCATCGTTCCAATAATGTTTTTTATGACTTGTTACTTTAAAATTAGGAAACTTTGTTCCTTTGTCACATATCGCTTTTCCTTTTTGGATAACGAAATGTTTATCATCATGCTCGGAATTTGACATTGTTTTGTGTTTTTGTTTCCTACGAATATAAAAAAAATAGTTTTATAGAATGGTGAAATAACATTGAAATTTTGATGAGCTACCTTACAGTTGTTTTATGGTGGGGAAAATTAGCTCTTTTGCAAAATAGAGGACGGATTCAGCAAGGAAAAATTTTGCAAATGTGCTAATGCGCGTTGGAAAAAAGGTGCTGGAAAAAAGAATAAATTTTGGGATGGGAATGTAAAAATATTCAGAAAAGATATTTTGAAAAATTTTGATTGTTAAGTAAACCACCCTCGCAGCATTGCATATAACGGCCCGCGGCTTTGCGAAGTGCGGGAAATTGAAGGAAAAAATTTTCAATTATCACCAATATTAGCAAAACCATTTTTGTTTTGACGAATTTACAAAATTTGTTAAAACAAAATGGATTTTGCG
>JAEXAW010000044.1 GCA_023458055.1 Pseudomonadota bacterium | reverse complement strand
GCGAGCCACTCCGTCAGCTCATCCCGCCATGCTTCCACCATCGCCAGCCTCCACGCTGACGATCTTGAATCACGATAAGCGACTCTTGTGAATCTCAAAAATCCACTTCTGCCAAAGTAGTGCTAGTTCAACGCCCGCTCTCCCGATATATATCCAAATCTGTGCATACAAAAAATATCGAGATACGGGCATCTGTACAGGGGATTTTTGCGACATGACTTCCAAATACCATCGCACAAAATCTAATTCCTCTTGGATAGGTTCAAGTTGATCAGATAATTCATCATCAAGTAGTTTATCCAACTCCAAGCGAATTTTACTAAAAATTTTTCTATCTTCGGAGTTTACTACCTTATGGTCCTGAACGAAATTACAAAATGTTTCCTCAATGCACCGTTGTAGGGTGGGAGCAATCCGAACTCTCGCGATTTCATTTATCCGGTGCCAGTCGAACACTGGCGTTCCCTTAGTCATTTTAAGTTCCCAATCTGTAGCAACTTAATCTCTACTCTCGCTCGAAGCTGATCCAAATAATCACTCCACCATTGCATCATCTTAACCCGCTCATCCCAGTATTGCCCGCGGTTATATGTGCCTCGCACAATATCGCTATCGCCATGTGCTAACGCTCGTTCAATGGCATCGGGATGCCATTTTCCGCTTTCGTTGAGCAATGTGCTTCCAGTGGTTCGGAAACCGTGTGGGGTCATCGTATCGCTGGTATATCCCATCCGACGCAACGCTTGGTTCATGGTGTTTTCGCTCATGGGCACTCTTGGCTTCCCTGCGGCGGGGAACAATAGGCCATCCGGACCGGTCAGTTCGTACAACTGGCGGAGCAGGACGATCACTTGACTCGACAAGGGTACGCCATGCGCTCGGCGTGCTTTCATGCGTTCGGCTGGGATGCGCCATTCTGCCTTTTCAAAATCGATCTCTTCCCACCGAGCTTGGCGTAATTCGCCCGGCCTAGTCAGAACGTGCGGCGCGATTTGCAACGCCAACTTGGTGAGTGCAGCACCCGCGTAGTTATCAATGTCTCGCAACAGTTGTCCTACCGCTTCGGGTTCGATCAACGCGGCGTGGTGCTTGACTTTCGGGGTTGTGAGCGCATCGCCTAGAGCCTGCGCCGGATCGACTTCCGCGCGCCCCGTCGCAATGGCGTAACGGAATATGCGACTTGCCAAAGCACGGGAGCGTTTGGCCGTTTCGTGTTTGCCGCTCTTCTCCACCTTTTTGAGTACCGCTAAAATCTCGATGGGTTTGATGTCGGCCACAGGCCGCTTTGCGATGGCGTCGAGATGAGCAAGCAGCCAGCGAGTTTTATTAATGGTTTCCTGCGAGAACCCTTCTCGCACAATTTTTGCCTCGATAAATTCGTCGGCCAGCGCAATGAACGTATTTCCAGAGCCGATAGATGCGATCAACTTCTTTTGCTTCTGCAAAGCTCCCGGGTCTGACCCATCATGTAATTGAGCACGGGCTTCGTCACGTTTGCTACGCGCTTGTGCAAGCGATACGTCGGGATAAGGGCCGAGGCTCATCACCTTTTCCTTGCCGTGCAGATAATAGCGCAACCGCCAAAGCTTTGATCCGCTGGCTGCGACTTCAAGTGTGAGCCCCTTCCCATCCGAAACGGAGAACTTCTTTCCGGTCGTTTTGAGGGCTTTGATTGATACGTCCGTCAATGACATTGCGTCACCTCCGGAAATGGAGTGCGATACTCTTCCGAAATATATACGGAATCATATACGGGAATTTGTGACCTGTGGAGAAACATCGAGACACATCCTGATACGGAACATGCTCGAATATGGCAGAAAACTGCCGTTTTGTCCATATGGTGAGAAATGTAGGGAAATGGAAAAATGGTGACCCCTACGGGAATCGAACCCGTGTTTCAGCCGTGAAAGGGCCGCGTCCTAACCGCTAGACGAAGGGGCCATGTCGCCATTTGGGCGATTGGAAGCGCGCCTTTAGCTAGCGGGAGCGGAGAGGTCAACCCGATCCGTTTGGGTTTTTTATCGCGAAATGCCCACAATGCCCTAACCTGGCCGCGCCTCCGCCACCTCAATCGGCCCACGCAGCATCGTCGATATGGAGTTCAGCGGCGGGTCTTGCGCCCCAATCGTCGAGTTTGGCGCGACCGGCGAGCCATAGCTTGCGATCACGGCTGCCCTGAAGCAACGCTTGCCCCAAGGGTTCGTCGGCCGCTCGGAACGCGATAGCCTTGAAGCTGCCGCCGCCTTCGCCGCCTGCAATAATCCGGACATGGCCGCCCGCGCCGACCACGTCGGCCTTGATGATCCGTACCGGTCCCGCCACCACGCGCGGCGCGGGCCAACCCATGCCATAAGGACCGCCTTGTTCAATCGCTTCGACAAAGGCGGGGTTGACCCCTTGCGCCGAGACGACCGCATCGATGAGGAGCGCCCGGCCGTCGTCCGACCGCGCGACCGCTGCGGCTAGGCGCTCGTTCAAAAACGCCGTAAAAGCGGCAAGCTTATCCTGTTCGACGGTGAGGCCAGCGGCCATCGCGTGTCCGCCGCCGGCAACCAGCAACCCATGCTCCTTGGCCGCCAGCACCGCCGCGCCGAGATCAACACCCGGCACCGAACGGCCCGAGCCCTTGCCGATCCCGGCATCACCAAGCGCGATGACAATCGCCGGGCGGTCGAGCTTTTCCTTAAGCCGCCCCGCGACTATGCCGATCACGCCGGGATGCCAACCATAGCCCGCCACCACCGCAACGGCGGCATTATCCTGCGCGACCGCCATTTCGGTTGCCGCATGCTGGACTTCGGCTTCGATGACGCGGCGCTCTTCATTATATTCCGCGAGTTGTTGCGCAATAGCTTGCGCTTCGGCAGGATTTTCCGTGGTGAGGAGGCGGACGCCGAGGTCGGATTTTCCGACGCGCCCGCCTGCATTGATGCGCGGGCCCAACGCGAATCCAAGGTCGCTGCAACGGGGCGCGCGATCAATCCCCGCAACCGCGTTGAGCGCCGCAAGGCCGATATTGCGCCGCGCCGCCATGATCTTCAGCCCTTGGGCAACGAAGGCCCGGTTGAGCCCCTTCAATGCGGCGACATCGGCTACCGTGCCGAGCGCAACAATGTCGAGCAGCGCCATCAAATTGGGTTCGGCACGATCCTTGAAATAATCATAGCGGCGTAACGTGCGCACCAAGGCGGCGCCAAGGAGGAATGCGACCCCGACCGCCGCGAGATGGCCATGGGCGGCGGCAACATCATTTTCATCCAGACGGTTAGGGTTGACCAGCGCAAAGGCGTCCGGGAGTTGGGTCGCGCACTGGTGATGGTCGACCACGATGACGTCAATCCCGGCCTGTTTCGCCTGCGCGAGCGCATCAAACGCCTGCGCCCCGCAATCCACCGTGACGATGAGCGTCGATCCTTGCTCGCCCAGGCGCACGAGCGCTTCGCCCGATGGACCATAGCCTTCCATCAGCCGGTCAGGGATATAGGCGCCGGCCTCCAATCCCAAATCGCGCAGCAGGCGGATGAGCAGCGCGGCGCTGGTGGCTCCATCGACGTCATAATCGCCAAAAATGGTGACCGTCTCGCCGCGCATCACGGCTTCGGCGAGGCGCGCCGCGGCGCGGTCCATATCGTTGAACAAGGACGGGTCGGGCATGAAGTTGCGGATGGTCGGATCGCGGTGGCGGGCGACCTCCTCGCGGGCAATGCCGCGCGTGAGGAGCAATTGCGTCACCAGATCGTCGGGGCGAAATCCGGCGTCTCCGGCCTCGTTGGCAAGGCCGCGCCAATGCCATGGCTGGCCTTTGAGCGATTGTGTCACATTGAGGGCGTAAGCGCGCTCGGTGGTATTTTGATTGTTGGCGAGGTTGGTGGTCATGGCAGCAGCCTTGCCCGCAAGGCATAGGCAGTGGCAAGCGGCAATGCGCCGATATGATAAGGCGTGAGCCTGCCCTGCCCCGCCACGCCCAGCCGCAAGGACGCAAGCCCGGCGATACGATAAAGCGGCCCATAGTCGATATCGGCGCTCTGGATATTGCGCACCGGCAGGATGATCTGTCGGCGGCGCAACCAGCCATGGGTGATTTCCAGCCTGAGCGCCTCTTCGCCTGCAAGCTCCAACCGGTAGCGATGGTGCGACCAGCGACCATAGCGTGCCAACATCAGCCAGCCGAACAGCGGAAGAAGCGCCCACAGCCAATGCTTGTGGCCGACGCCTGGAGTGAGTGCTACCCCGATAGCGATCAGGCTAAGCGGCACCGCCAGGAGGGCCCAGCGTCGCCACATCGCCGGATGGACGCTGTGCCAGCCAGCGGCAGCAACATCGCTGCGCGTCAAGGCCGGATTGGCCGTCTCGGCAAGAATGGTGTCGATCTCGGCGAGATGCGCGAAGGGGGCAACCTCATGGTCATTTTCTTGCGTGCCGTCGCCCGCCAAACTTTGCAGCTTCAAGGCATGCCAGCCGAGACGGCGGCGCAGCCATCCGGTTTCGATCATCGCGGCCAGAATGCGTTTGAGCGGGATAACCACATCGGTTCGGGTGAGGAGACCGCGCTGACGGCGCAATCCGACCGGCGTGCGCTCCAGCCGGAAGCCATATTGTTTGAGGAGAGTCATGACGACGCCGCTCGCCATCCCAACCAAGCCGAGCAAGACCAACCCCGCGACTATCGATACTAATTTATGCCCGGCGAGATAAGCGAGGTAAGGATTGTCCGGATTGAAATACCGCCACCAGCTGCGCGGGCTGAACGGATCAAACGGCAGGATATCGTCAAAAGCCTGCAACAGGCCGAACAGGCCCGCAAACAAGATCAGCGAAAAATTGAACAATCCTGCGGTGAGCACGCGCGGCAGAGGCATCGTAAAAATGGGGTGATCTTGCGCCGCTTCCTCTGCCTCGTCCAACTCTGTCGCCGCGATAACGGCGCCGCGATGCCCGGCCCGCCAGCTGCGAATGCGGTCGCGCAGGCCCTCGGCTTCGGACAGCGTGATCGCGTTGAGTTCGCCTTCATCCTTGCCCGCACCCGCCGAAGCACCGGTCTCAAGCCGCACCCGTGCTAGCCCCAGCGCCCGCGCAATCACGCCCTGTTCGATCGACACGTCCTGGACGCGGTCAAAGGGAATGACGCGGTGGGTGCGTGACAGGATACCGCTTTCAATCGCGACATCTTGCGTACCGATCCGATAGCTGAAGCGCATCCAGTAAAGGAGGATGCCGACCCAGCCAATTGACAGGATGCCAAGGCCCGCCAGCAGCAGCAAAGTCGTGTTGCCCTTTGCCGCCAACAAAACAAACAAGGGAATGGCGTTGAACAGGCTGCGCACCAATTGCGGCGCGCGGAGCAGGAGCGTGCCGGGGTGGAGGCGGCGCGCCTCGCCATCATTGTCTTGGGGGATGCCCGTCACGTCAGGCGAAGCGGGGCCGTCGGCGGTCATTCGGCGTCACTGCGAATATGGGCGCGGATCGCATCGCGCATGGCATCCGCGTCTTGCGGCGGCAAACCCGGCAACTCGACAACGCTGTTATGTGTGCCCGCCGTATGGACAGTGAGGGTCGCAACCCCGCATAGCCGCTCGACCGGTCCTTGGCTCACGTCAATATGCTGGACCCGCACAAAAGGTACGATGGTGTCAACGTGGAACCAATAACCGCGCACCACCCGCAACTGATCGGCGGTGAGTTGATAGCCCCAGCGGCGATATCGCCGTTGCGGCAGAAAGATGACGGTGAAAGCCGCAAGGCACGCCAGCGCGGCAAGCATCACGCCGCGCCACGGGAATGCATCAAATGCTGTTGCGAGGATCATCGCGCCGATCAGCAGCGGAACCCATGTCAGAATGATCTGGATGCGGAGGACATTGCGAAACCCCGGGGCCAATGGGGTGAGATCGAGACTTTGCGCATCCGGGCGTAAAGGTTCGGATGGCAAATCGGCAGTCAGTCCAGTTTCAGTCATATGCGTTTTATAGGAATAAAACAGACGAATGCCAGTCCACTCCCACCCTCCCTCGCAAGGGAGGGTCGAAGGCGCGTGAGCGACTTCGGGGTGGGTAAAACGCGGATGTAACAAGCACCATGCGGGCGCGCTCACCTATCTCTCGTGTTTTTCCGCACATAGCTATGCACTCTACTGGTCATCCGCGCCGATATCCCCCATAGGCGTTCGGTTATGACGCTGTCCTCCTCCTCCCAACCGGTCCCGACCGGCGCTGATCGCGATCATATGGTCGGGGGAACAAGGTCTCACCTGCCGTTGCCGCGCCGCGAATTTGTCGCGATGATGGCGGCGGTGATGGCCTTGAATGCGCTTGCTATCGATTCGATGTTGCCCGCGCTCCAGACCATCGGCGAGCATCTGGGCGAAGCCGATCCCAACCGTCGCCAGTTCGTGCTGAGCGCGTTTCTTGGCGGTCTCGCTTTTGGCGCGCTGGTCCATGGCCCCCTGTCTGATCGCTTCGGGCGACGTCCCGTCCTGCTCGGCGCGCTTGCCGCTTATGTCCTGCTTGCTGCCGCCTGTGGCCTTGCCCAAAGTTTCACCAGCCTGCTCGCGTTCCGCTTTCTCCTCGGTCTCGCGTCTGCAGGGATGTCGGTACTGCCGATTTCAATCATTCGTGACCGCTTTGTCGGCGACGAAATGGCACAGCTCATGTCGACCATCTTCATTGTCTTCATGATCGTGCCGATCATCGCGCCTTCGCTCGGCCAATTCATCCTGCTGTTTGCCGAATGGCGCTGGATCTTCCTCGTGCTCGCCGCGATGGGCTCGCTGATGGCTTTCTGGGTGTGGAAACGGCTCCCCGAAACCATGGCGCCCGAAGATGCGGTGCCGCTTCAGGCAGGACGGTTGGTCCGCGAATGGTGGCAGATTGCGACGCATCGGTCCGCCACCTCCTATATGATCGCCTCATCAATGGCCCAAGGTGCGCTCTATGGCTATCTCAATAGCGGGCCGCAGATTTTCAAAGATGTGTTCCACGCCGAAGCCTTGTTCCCGCTTGCCTTTGCCGCGGTTGCGCTAACCATGGCGGGTGCCAATTTTCTTAACGCCCGGATCGTCCGCCGGTTCGGCGCGCGTCGCGTGTCGCAGAGCGCACTTATCGCCTATATCCTGTTTGGCCTGTTGCAACTACTCATTGCTTATGTCGCGCCGCATTCCATTGCGCTGTTCCTCGTCGGGATCGCGCTCAACATGGCGATGATCGGCCTCATTGGCAGCAATTTCGGTGCAATTGCGATGGAGCCGTTTGGCCATGTTGCGGGGAGCGCCTCTTCCTTCGGAACGGGTCTCCGCACGCTGATCGCAACAGCGATCGGTGGCTGGATCGGGCTACATTTTAATGGCACCGCCATTCCGATGGCCGCCGGTTTTGCGATATGCGGCGGCGTCGCCTTGCTGTTCGTCTTGTGGGGCGAACGCGGTCGTCTGTTTTCCCGGCCTCGCACCGCGCGCTTTGATCTTGGCGACAATCCGGGGCGCTAGCCTGTTTCATTTGGCGTTCACCGAGCGCTTGCTACCGCGCCGATAAGCGTTATAGAAGCTCGCAACCCAAGGCGTTTCGAACGCGCTTTCGACCAGTTTTCAAATCCGGGATGATCCTTTGATGCCGATGCAATTTCCCAAGACTTACCGCACCCTGACGAGCGCTGCTGCACTGGGCCTGATGCTTGTGGCTGGCGGCTGCGCCAGCGGCGACAATGGCGCGAAAAAGGCGGACCTCGCCGCAAGCCGCGTCACCACCATCGGCGTCAACAGCTATTTGTGGCGCGCGTCTCTTGATGCGCTTGCCAAGATGCCGCTCCTCCAGGCCGATGCCAATTCCGGCGTGATCATCACCGACTGGTATGCCAACCCCGCCAATCCGGGCGAACGCATGAAGGTTTCGGTTTCGATCATCGATCAGGACCTGCGCGCCGATGCGCTGCGTGTCGCCGCTTCGCGCCAGGTTGCGCAAAATGGCGCATGGGTCGATGCACCGGTACAAGCCGCTACCGTGCAGAAGGTTGAAGAAATCATCCTCACCAAGGCGCGCGAACTGCGCCAGAGTGCCATCGCCAATTAAGGCCAATCATTCCCTGCGGTTGCTTTGCTGGCGCCGCGCGAAAGGCGGGCCGGATTTCCGGCCCGTTTTGTTAATACAAGCGGATAAGAGAAAATGACGGATACATCCCGCGACAAACGCTTCAACGCATTGGCCGCCGACGCGCGCTGGCAAAAGGCGTGGAACGAAGCGCAAAGCTTCAAGGCTGACGACAACAGCCCCAAGCCCAAAAGCTATGTCCTCGAGATGTTCCCCTATCCGTCGGGCCGCATCCATATCGGCCATGTCCGCAACTATACGATGGGCGACGTGCTCGCACGCTATCGCCGCATGACCGGCCATGAGGTCCTCCACCCCATGGGATGGGACGCGTTCGGCATGCCGGCCGAAAATGCGGCGATGGAAAAGAAAGTCCATCCGGGAAGCTGGACCCGCGAAAATATCGCGACCATGCGCGCGCAATTGAAGAAACTCGGTTTCGCACTCGATTGGAGCCGCGAACTTGCGACCTGCGAGCCTGACTATTACGGGCAGGAACAGGCGCTGTTCCTCGACCTGATGGATGCTGACCTCGTCTATCGCAAGGAATCGGCGGTGAACTGGGACCCGGTCGATATGACCGTGCTCGCCAACGAGCAGGTGATTGACGGCAAAGGCTGGCGCTCGGGCGCGCCGGTTGAAAAGCGCAAGCTCAGCCAATGGTTTTTGAAGATCACCGACTTTGCCGAAGAATTGCTTGATGGACTGAAAACGCTCGATCAATGGCCCGACAAGGTCCGCCTGATGCAGGAAAACTGGATCGGCAAATCCAAGGGTTTGCAATTCCATTTCGATTTTGCCGGAGGCAAGCGCGCGTTCGAAGTCTTCTCGACGCGTCCCGATACGATTTTCGGCGCAAGCTTCACCGCGATCGCGCCCGACCATCCGCTGGCGCAGGAACTGGCGCAAAATTCTCCCGCCCTGCAGGCGTTTATCGCCGAATGTCAGCAATCAGGGACCGCGCTTGCCGACATTGAAACGCAGGAAAAGAAGGGCTTTGATACCGGATTGCGAGTCCAGCATCCGCTCGATCCCGCGATGCACCTCCCCGTCTATGTCGCCAATTTCGTGCTGATGGATTATGGCACCGGTGCGGTCATGGGCGTGCCGGCCCACGACCAGCGCGACCTTGATTTCGCACGCAAATATGACCTCCCCGTCCATCGCGTCATTTTCGATGGCACCAATGACCAATCGGTGTTTGAAGGCGACGAAGCCTATGCGGGTGACGGTACGCTTATCCACAGCCATTTCCTGAACGGCATGGGCGTTGATGAAGCCATCAACGCCGTCATCGCCAAGGCCGAACATGATGGTTGGGGCAAGGCCAAGACGACCTGGCGTTTGCGTGACTGGGGCGTCAGCCGTCAGCGTTATTGGGGAACGCCGATCCCGGTGATCCATTGCGAAACCTGCGGGCCCGTGGGCGTGCCGCATGACCAGCTGCCGGTGGTGCTCCCGGAAGATGTGAGCTTTGATGTTCCGGGCAATCCGCTGGATCGCCATCCGACGTGGAGCAAGGTCGATTGCCCCAAATGCGGTAGGCCCGCGCGCCGTGAGACCGACACGCTTGATACATTCGTCGATTCGAGCTGGTATTTCCTGCGTTTTGCGAGCCAACCCGACGACAAGCCGTTCGACCGCGATGTGGTCGCGCAATGGATGCCCGTCGGCCAATATATTGGCGGGGTCGAGCATGCGATCCTCCACTTGCTTTACGCGCGTTTCTGGACCCGCGCCTTGAAGCGGATCGGCAAGCTTGATGTGGCCGAACCGTTCGCGGGTCTGTTCACCCAAGGCATGGTGACGCACGAAACCTACAGTGTGACCGATCCAGACAATGGCCAGCCGATCTATTTCAGTCCGGCAGAAGTGCGCCGGGCCGATGACGGGCAGTTGGTGACGATTGAAGATGGTGTGCCGGTCGAAATCGGCCGCGTGATCAAAATGTCCAAGTCCAAAAAAAATGTCGTCGATCCTGACGAGATTATCGAACAATATGGCGCCGATGCGGTGCGCTGGTTCATGCTCTCCGACAGCCCTCCCGAGCGCGACTTGCCCTGGACCGAAAGCGGGATTGAAGGGTCATGGCGTTTCGTCCAGCGCTTGTGGCGCATTTTTGGCGAAATCGACGCTGGCGCAACGGGCAACGACAAACCGCTGCTGCGCAAACTCAACCAGGCCATCGACGGGGTCGCCAAGGATATCGAAGCGCTGTCGTTCAACAAGGCGGTCGCCAAGATTTACGATCTTGCCAATCATATCGAGAAAGCTGCACCATCCGCGTCGCGCAACCAAGCGATCCGGTCGCTGATGCTGCTGGTCGCACCGATGACCCCGCATTTGGCCGAAACCGGCTGGGCAGAAACGGGTGCCGACGGACTCATCGCTGACGCAAGCTGGCCCGAGGTTGATCCCGCCTTGCTGGTCGAAGACGAGGCCAATATCGCCATCCAGGTGCAGGGCAAGCTGCGCGATACGATCACGGTCGCCAAGGGGCTCCCCAAGGAGGAACTGGAACGGCTCGCGCTCGCGTCCGACAAGATTATCCGCACGCTTGATGGCGCGACGCCCAAAAAGGTGATTGTCGTTCCTGACCGGCTGGTCAATATTGTGATCTGATGAACCGTTTCGCTGCCCCGCTCCTGCTTGCTACGCTCGCCCTGCCGATTGTCTCGGGCTGCGGCCTGCGCCCGCTTTATGCTCAAGGGGGGGCGGGTGAGGTTGCCGGACTCTTGCGTGAAGTACGCGTCGCTCCAATCCCCGATAAGGAAGGCTGGATGGTCCGCAATGCGCTGCGCGACCGGCTCGAACCAGCCAAAGCAGGCGAGGACCGGCAGGTGCGCTATCGCCTCGACGTCAAGCTGGATGACAGCATCACCGGCTATGGCATCCGTCGCGATGATGCCGTGACGCGCGAACGTCGCACCTTGCGGGCACGCTATCAGTTGGTCGATACGGAGACCAACACGGTGCTGCTCGACCAATCCGCTGGTGTCGATGCGGGAATCGACCGCGTAAGCAGCGAATATGCGACCATAGCTGCCGAAGACACCGCGCTTGAACGCCTCGCCGGGATGCTCGCCGACCAGATTGTCTCGCGGCTGGCGCTCTATGCATCGCGCAGTGGCGGCGGTCCGGTGGCGACACCGCCGCCTGTCGCCGCGCCCAATCCGTGAGCCGGATCAAACCTGTCGACATGGCCGCCGCTTTGGCGCGGCCTGACCCGGCGATCCGTTTTTATCTCCTTGCCGGCGAAGATGAGGCGGGCAGCCGCGCACTCTACCAGAAGCTCGAAGCGGCCATGGGACCGGACGCCGAGCGCGTCGATCTATCCAGCAGCCAGTTAAAGGACGACCCGGCGCTGCTGGCTGCTGAGGCGGCATCCATCTCCTTGTTCGGCGGCGCGCGCTTTATCCGGGTCTCGATTGAAGCGAGCGGCGACCGCGCGGTCGATGCGGTGGAAAATCTCCTCAAGGCCGAGGTGGCGGGCAATCCGGTGGTTGCGCTCGCAGGCACGCTGACACCCAAAGCGAAGCTGCTTAAACTGGTCGATGATTCCCCGCTCGCACTGTCCTCAATCAGCTATATGCCTGAGGATCGCGACATTGTCGGGATTGTGCAGGGGATTGCACAGGAAAAACATCTCTGGGCGAGCCCCGATGTTGCGCGCATGATTGGCGGCATGGTGGGCAATGATCGCACCCTCATCGCCAATGAATTGGAGAAGATTGCGCTCTATCTGGATGCAACGCCGGACAACAGCATTGAGGTCACCCATAGCACGCTCCAGCTGCTCGGCGCGGAAACGCTGGAGGAGGATATCAGCGAAGCGGTCAATGTAACGCTTGGCGCCAATGCGCGCATGCTTCAACCGATGCTGACGCGGATGGACGCGACCGGCGTCAATGAAATCCGCCTGATCCGCGCGCTTGCTATCCGCGTGCAGCAATTGGCGGGTTTGCGGGTTGAGGTTGAGCGCGGTACCAATCCGGGCGCTGTCGTCGAAGGCACCCGCAGCATCTTCTGGAAAGACAAGCCCGCCCTCAAAACCCAGCTCGCGCTGTGGGACGCGGCCAAGCTCGCGCGCATCGAGAGCCGCCTTTACGAAGCCGAACAGCAGATCAAGGCCTCGGGAACAGTAGGCGGCGTGTTGCTCCGCCAGCTGTTGGCCGAAATCGTGCGCATGGGCGCGCGGGCGCGGTAAAAAACGCTATGACCCACCCCTTCCTTTCCGGCCTTCCCTTATGCTTCGGCGGCAATGTGTTCGGCTGGGCGCTGGATCGCGACGCCAGCTTTGCCATTCTCGACGCTTTTTACGAAGCGGGCGGGCGTATGATCGATACCGCCGAATGCTATAGTTTCTGGGTGCCCGGTAACCAAGGCGGGGAATCCGAGGCCATCATCGGCGAGTGGATGCAAAGCCGCGGCGTACGTGGCGACGTGCGGATTGCGACCAAAACCAATGTCGAGGCAGCCCCCGGCGGCCTCGCGCCGGAGCGTGTCGCGCGCCAATTGGACGCCTCGCTTGAACGGCTGCGCACCGATTATGTTGACCTTTACTATGCCCACCGTGACGATCCTGAAACGCCGCAGTCCGAGGTCGCGCTGGGATTCGATGCCTTGGTAAAGGCAGGCAAAGTGCGTAGTTTCGGCGCGTCCAATTTCTCGGCGGTACGGCTCGAAAGCGCGCTCGCCGCCGCGAACACCGTAGGCGCGACACCTTATACGGTGATGCAGGATGAATATAATCTCCTCGTGCGCGAGGCTTATGAACGCAATATGGCGCCGCTTGCTGCGCGGCACGGCCTTCTCGCTTTTCCCTATTATGGGCTCGCTTCAGGCTATCTGACGGGCAAATATCGCACCGATGCCGATTTTGCCGACGGCGTGCGTGCCAAGGATGTGCGGCGCTTTCACGACGCGCGCGGCCGCAATGTCATCGCAGCGATGGACGGCATCGCCGCCGCGACCGGGGGAAGCCACGCCGCCATAGCGCTGGCGTGGCTCAAGACGCGCCCGGGTGTCGCAGCGCCAATCGCCAGCGCCACCAGCGCCCCTCAGTTACGCCAGATGCTTGAGGCGACACGCTTCACGCTCGACCCGGCCCATATCGAGGCTCTTGATAGAGCGGGCGCTTAAGCCGCTTCCGGATATAGAAAATCGCGCGGGTCGGGACCGAACGGATTGTCGCTATTATCCGGATTGCGGAACAAATGGAATAATAGCACCAGCCAGCCGACATAGGGGAACAAGACCACGCCGATCAGCCAACCGGCATGGCTGCTGTCATGCATCCGCCGGACGGCGGTGCCTGCGAACATGATCAACCATAGGACGAAGTTGGCGACCAATAAGTCGTCTTGGCTCGAATCATTGGGAAATACAAAGTCGGGGATGAGGAATAGCGGCAACATCGCCGCTGCGGCCACCACTTCAAGCCGTGTCGCCCGTCCGCGCCAATCGAACATCAGCAAAAATGGCCGCGCAAGCAACAACGCATATCGGCGCTCCACCGTATCCCGTTTAAGAAACCCCCAATCCATGCCGCCGGTTTAGCAAAGCTGCAGC
The DNA here is from genome assembly GCA_023458055.1 of Pseudomonadota bacterium. Classification (GTDB taxonomy): domain Bacteria; phylum Pseudomonadota; class Alphaproteobacteria; order Sphingomonadales; family Sphingomonadaceae; genus JAFAFE01. The sequence continues at coordinate 124,042 of JAEXAW010000044.1, read as the reverse complement.
CTATAGGGAAAGCCAGAAAATTTCAGGGTTTGAGCGCTGCAACGCTCTTTTCCAAATCACCCGGATCGATCGCCCATTTTTGCGGATCGTCATATTCGAAGAGAATGTTCATGCCCTGATCGACACGGGTAATATGCACCAAGGCCCGCATCCATTTTTTACCCGTCTCGCGCTCCATCGCGGCTTGAAGGTCCAGCATCGTGTCGAGAATGACATCATCCTCGTCCTGCGGCAGACTGGCCTTCCAGCTTCCGTCAGCGCGGAAGATATAGCCGTAGCTATTCTGCCGACCGTTGAGGAAATTATAGACAATCGCGATGGTTTCCCACGAAGGGTCGGAACGATATTCCGCGTCTTGCACAATCGCCGAACCCGCAGCGATAATCATCTCATTGGAACTTGGCATAGGATCTTTCACCGGCGTTTTTACGGCAATGGTTGGGGCGAGCAGTAACATAGGCTGGCTGTCGCCCACCCGACAGACAAACCATCATGTCATATTGCGCGCGGGTTTCCAGGTTTGCACGGGTTCGCGCCGTATTGATCCCCGGGTCCTGAGTTTGGCTGGTCGCAAAGGAAAAGCCGGAGCGGTCCAGACGGCGGCGGCGCTGACGGGACCGGAGCGGGATGAGGGACATGGCGGCTAACGGTGGCACCACCGGCAGTTTGCATCATGACGAAATCCTCAAGCGGGTTAATGTCGCCGGACCATCTATCAGCAAAAAATGGCGTCGTATATAAACGATATAATGATACGGGGTTGAATGTGATTATGCGGATTGACCTTCACATTATAATGTGATTACCTCTGAGGGTTATTTGTTGATCCGGGAAGCCTCAAACTATGTCCAGCGAGCTTATCGATAAAGTCCGTCGTCTCGTCACCGAGGGCGGCATGTCGCGCTCCGGCCTTGCGCGCGCCTCCGGCCTCCACGCCAATACATTGCGCGATCTTGACCAGCCGGACTGGAATCCGACCGCGGAAACCTTGCGTAAGCTCGAAACCTATTTGTTCGACAGCGACGATACGCCCGTGCTGGTGCCGATTGAGGAAATCATCGAAGAGGCGCGCAATGGTCGCATGTTCATCCTCGTCGATGACGAAGACCGCGAAAATGAGGGTGATCTTGTGATCCCCGCGCAGATGGCGACCCCGTCCGCGATCAATTTCATGGCAACGCACGGGCGCGGCCTGATCTGTCTTACGTTGACCAAGCGGCGGACCGAACAGCTCGGCCTTGATCTGATGAGCAAGGCTAATGGTACCCAGTTTGAAACGGCCTTCACCACCTCAATCGAGGCCAAGGAAGGCGTCACCACCGGGATCAGCGCGCATGACCGCGCCCGCACCGTCTCTGTCGCGATTGATCCAAGCAAGGGCCGCGAGGAAATTGTGACCCCGGGTCACGTCTTCCCGTTGATCGCGCGTGATGGCGGCGTGCTGGTGCGCGCAGGGCATACCGAAGCCGGCGTTGATATTTCGCGCCTCGCCGGGCTTAATCCGTCGTCCGTAATCTGCGAAATCATGAAGGATGACGGCACCATGGCGCGAATGGACGACCTCGTCGCCTTTGCCCGCCTTCACAATCTTAAAATGGGGACGATCCGCGACCTTATCGAATATCGCATGCGTTACGACCATCTGGTCGAAAAGGTCAGCGAATCCAGCTTCACCTCCGATTATGGCGGCGAATGGCGCGCGATGACCTATCGCAACAAGGTCGATGGCTCGACCAACATCGTGCTGCAGAAAGGCCATATCGTCGAGAACGAGCCGACGCTGGTGCGGATGCATGCCATATCGGTGTTCGACGATGTGCTTGGCCGGTCAGGCCCGCGCAAACGCACCTTGCAGCGCTCGATGAAGCTGATTGGTGAAAAGGGCGCAGGCGTCATCGTCGTGCTCATGCCATCCGACCCTGAAAAGCTGCAAAATGAGGTCGGCGGCGTCAAGGCGAACAGCGGCGACCTCCGCAATTACGGCATTGGCGCGCAAATCCTCGCCGATCTTGGCATAGGCGAGATGATACTCCTCACCAATTCGCCGCGCAATGTGGTGGGGATTGAAGGCTATGGCCTGACAGTGGTCGGCGAACAACCTATTCCTGACGCGCAATAGGGAGACCGCGCATCATGTCCACCATGCCTGCTTTGTTCATCGGCCATGGTAGTCCGATGAATACGCTTGAGCGCAACGGCTACACCAATGCATGGGCGGCGCTCGGTGAAAAGCTGCCACGGCCTCGTGCGTTACTGGTGGTGTCGGCACATTGGTATATCGGCGCGACCGCCGTGACAGCCATGCCGTCGCCGCGCACCATTCACGACTTCTATGGATTTCCGCAAGCGTTGTTCGATTTCAATTATCCTGCGCCCGGTCTGCCTGAACTCGCCGAAGAGGTGGCCGAAGTCGCCAAGCCGCATTGGGTCGGAGCGGATATCGACCAATGGGGACTCGACCACGGCACCTGGAGCGTGCTCGCGCATCTTTTCCCGAAGGCGGATGTGCCGGTTGTGCAACTATCGATCAATGCGCTGAAGCCGCTAGATTATCATCTTGACCTTGCCGCGCGCCTTGCGCCGTTGCGTGATCAGGGCATCTTGATCCTGTCGAGCGGCAATGTCGTTCATAATCTGCGCGAGATTGACTGGAAAAGTCCGGAAGGCGGCGAAGCCTGGGCTGAGCGGTTTGATGAAGCCGCCGTTGCGCAAGTGGCCGAGGACCCTGCAGTGATCCTCAAGCTTGCCGAGCATCCCGATTATGCCCGCGCCGTACCGACACCCGACCATTTTGTGCCTTTGCTTTATACCGCAGGGCTTGCGGCCGCGGCAGGAGAAGGGGCCAAGGCCTGGCTACGCGGTTATGCAATGGGCTCCTTGTCGATGACCAGCTATGGCATCGGCATGGACGGCTTGGGTTGCACCGAAGGTCATAATGCGGCGCTGTTGCCTTCCGACGTTCCGCCTGATCAGACTAACAGCTAAGCAGAGAAAGACCCAGCATGGCCCATTTTCTTATCGTCGAAGCCCGCTTTTACGAGCATTTGAACGACATGCTGATTGATGGCGCGGCCTCGGCGCTGGAGGCTGCGGGGCATAGCTATGAGGTCATCACCGTGCCCGGCGCGCTCGAGGTTCCGGGTGCGATTTCGATGGCGGCGGAAAGCCACAAATATGACGGGTTCGTTGGCATTGGCGTCGTGATCCGTGGTGAAACCTATCATTTCGAAGTGGTCTCGAACGAAAGCGCGCGCGGGTTAATGGCGCTTTCAATGGACGGCATAGCCATCGGCAACGGCATCCTCACGGTTGAAAATAAAGCCCAAGCCTTGGCCCGCGCCGACAAGACACAGAAGGACAAGGGCGGAGAAGCCGCTAAAGCCGCTATGGCGATGTTGGAGTTGCGGGAGCGGTTCGGAATCTAACAGGCCGCCTGTTAGATACCTACCCTGCCAAACTCCGCTCTTGTCGAACCTAGTCGAGACATACCGACCAAGGGCAGGTCGCAGCCGTAAATGATCCGAGGCCCTGAGCCTGTCGAAGGGCGACTATGCGCCGGACACGTACTTCGACAAGTTCAGCACTTCGGAATTATTTTGCAATCTCGCTGTCACCCAACGCCGGGAAATCCGTGTACCCCTCATTGGGGTCCTCATAAATATACCAGTTCATCGGCTTGTCTTCATTGAGCGCCGCGCCCTGGCGGAAGCGTTCGACAAGGTCTGGGTTTGAAATGAAGGGACGACCATAGCTCACCGCGTCGGCAAGGCCGGATTCGATCAGCGCGTTGCCTTCCTCAAGGGTAAGGTCGCTGTTGAGGACCAGCGGACCTTTGAACACTTTGCGGATCACCGGACTTTGCTTCGGCACATCGGTGCGGCCGAACGTGCCTTCCGGGCCGGGTTCGCGCAGTTCGAGAAAGCCGATGCCGAGCTGGTCGAGCGCGGCGGCAGCGGCGGTAAACAACGCTTCCGGATTGCTGTCATCAACCCCTTGGCTATCGCCATTGGGCGAGAGGCGCACCGAAACACGGTCCGCGCCCCAGACAGAAATCAGCACCTCGGTCACCTCGATCAGCAGGCGGATACGATTTTCAATCGAGCCGCCATATTCATCCTCGCGGAAATTGCTGTTGTCGCGCAGGAACTGGTCGATGAGATACCCGTTCGCGGCGTGGAGCTGCACGCCATCAAACCCGGCCGCTTTGGCCTTTTCCGCAGCATTGCGATAATCTTCAAGCAAGCGCGGAACTTCGCTAATCTCAAGCGGACGCGCTTCGACAAAGGGCTGTTTGCCGGTCAGCGTCCATGCCTGCCCGGGTGCCGTGGTGGCGGACGATGACACTGGCAGCGCGCCATCATTATAACTCGGGTGCACGATCCGGCCCATGTGCCACAGCTGGCAGATGATCCGCCCGCCCGCATCATGGACAGCCTTCACCACCGGCTTCCAGCCTTCGACTTGCGCATCGCTCCAGATGCCTGGCGCCTTGGGCCAACCCAGGCCTTCGGATGAAATACCGGTCGCCTCGCTGATGATCAGGCCCGCGCCAGCGCGCTGCTCATAATAAAGGCGGTTCACATCATTGGGGATATTGCCCGGCATGGAGGCGCGTCCGCGCGTCAGCGGCGCCATGATGATCCGGTTTGGGGCTTCAATCGCTCCAAGGCGGATCGGGTCAAAAAGAGTGGGCATCTATAAACTCCGCTTATCATCCGGCCAATTTTTTCCGGTTAGCCATGTTTCGCCGCATGAGCTAAGGCGACGCCATGCAAAAGACAAGTTCCGTAGCAAAAGAAAACCTTTCAGCCGAGAAAGCCGTAGCGTTCGCGCATCGTCGCCGCGCTTTTGCTGCGTTGGTTGCGGGCAATGTCGCGCTTGCATTCGGAGGATTATTGGTGCGGTTCGCGGATACGGGACCCGTGGCGGCCGGCTTCTGGCGCCTGGCGCTGGCGGCTCCCTTCCTGTTTCTCCTCGCCCGTCGTTTCGGCCAGCCGATTGGCGCAATGCCGGTCAAAACATTGACCATGGTGGTCGTCGGCGGGTTATTCTTTGCCGCCGACATAGCCGCTTGGCACAGTGGCATATTGATGACCAAGCTCGCCAACGCGACGTTGTTCGGCAATTTCGCGAGTCTGTTGCTCGTAGTCTATGGCCTTGTCCTCGCGCGGCAATGGCCCGCGAAGCAAACCCAAATCGCTATTGTTGCGGCCTTTGCCGGAACCGCGCTCCTCATGGGACAAAGCTATGAGGCCTCGCGGCAGAATCTGGTGGGTGACCTGCTCTCCCTCTTCGCGGGCGTGCTCTACACCGGCTATGTACTCGCCCTTCAGCGCGCGAGAGGGAGCATGGGCAGCTGGGCGGTGCTCGCGGTATCGACGGCAGCAAGCACGCTCCCCCTCCTCCTCTTCGCGATGGCAATGGGCGAGCAGATCATGCCGCAGGATTGGACGCCGCTTATCCTGCTCGCCCTTTCCAGCCAGATTGTCGGGCAGGGCCTCCTCATCTACGCGCTCCCGCATTTCTCACCGCTGATTGTCGGACTGGTGCTGCTCGTTCAACCGGCAATTGCGGCGCTCGCCGGATGGTTTTTCTTCAACGAGCATGTGGGACCGGTCGAGATTACCGGCGCCGTGTTGGTGGGCCTCGCGCTGGTGCTGGTGCGCGGACCCGAAAAGACGTAAGGCATGGCATTATGACCGATTCAGCAGTCCTTCCCGCCGATCCGACCCTTGAGGAAATCCGCGCCTATCTCGCCCCTCATGTCGCGCGCGAGGCCGCCTTTGACGGCTGGACCAAGGCAGCGGTCGACAATGCGGCGCAAGCGGCAGGGGTCGATAAAGATCTCGCGCGGCTAGCCTTCAATGAGGACGGCAAGCGGATCGACCCCATGGATTTGATCGATGCGTGGATTCAGTCCATCGACCGCGCCATGGCCTCGCGCCTTCCCGCAGAAACGCTTGCCACGATGAAGGTCCGCGAGCGCATTCGCCAACTGGTCGAAGCGCGTATCGACCTCCTCAGCGAAAACCGCGAATCGTTGCGCCGTGCGCTGGCGATTGAAGCGATGCCCTTAAATGCTCCGCGGGCCCTTAAATGGGGCTGGCGCTCGGCGGATATTATGTGGCGGCTCGCGGGTGATATCGCGACTGACTATAATCATTATACCAAGCGCGCGATGCTGGGTTCTATTTATGCCGCGACGCTGGCGGTGCTGGTTAATGATGACAGCGAAGGGGAGGCCGAAACCCGCGCATTTCTTGGCCGCCGCATCGATAATGTGATGAGCTTTGAAAAAGCCAAATTCCAATTCCTCCAGCGCACCGAACATATGCCCAGCCTCTCCCGCTTCATCGGCCGGTTGCGGTATCCGGGAGTTTAATCGTCCCGCTTATTGATCTTCGACAAAGCGGGCGCTTGTTTTCTGTGTCAGTTGCGCTAAGGCGCAACCAGCGTTATTGATAATCATTCGCAAGATGACACAGAGCCTCGATCAACTTCCGCTCGGCACCCGGGCCATCATCCACAGCATTGACTGGCCGCGTCTCGGCGAGGCCGAAGGGCGGCGTTTGCGCGAGTTAGGCTTGATCGAAGGCGCCGATGTCGCACCACTTTATAAAGGCAGCCTGTTTTCGCGCGATCCGCTGGTGGTGCGGGTCGGGCGGATGGATGTGATCGTCCGCCTTGCTCATGCGGCAACCATTCATGTCGAAATCGGTACGATAGAGGCATGACCGCTGCTGCGCCGCTCATCGCGCTCACCGGCAATCCCAATGCGGGAAAGAGCTCGTTGTTCAATGCGCTGACCGGCGCGCGGCAAAAGATTGCCAATTATCCGGGCGTGACGGTCGAGCGCAAATCGGGCCGCGCTACCTTTGCCGATGGGCGCCCGGTCGAACTGGTCGATCTGCCGGGGAGCTATAGTCTCACCCCTGCCAGTCCGGACGAAGCAGTGACGCGCAACGTCATCCTCGGCAATCAAAGCGGCGAGCGGCGGCCCGATGCGCTGGTCATCGTGCTGGATGCGTCGAACCTCGACAATCATCTGCGTTTCGCGCTTGAGCTGATCGAGCAGCAACTGCCAACCGTGGTAGCGCTCAACATGGTCGATATGGCGACGCGCGACGGGCTGGAAATCGACGCTGACGCGCTGGCCGAGCAACTGGGCGTGCCCGTGTTGCCTACGGTCGCGGTGCGGCGCAAGGGCCTCGACGAACTCATGGCCGCGCTCGACCAAGCGCTGCGCCATCCGGTGTTGCAGCCCGAGCGTCCCGCCGAAGCCCCGCCCGAAGTTGGAGCCGCGCGCGACCGGGCCTTGCGCCTTAAGGCCAAGCATATTGCCGATGCCGCCATCACCAGTGAGGGCACGCCGCGCGGCGCGACCAGCAAGATTGACCGCGTGCTGCTCCATCCGGTGTGGGGCATGATCATCCTGCTCGCGCTGATGTTCGTAATGTTTCAGGGGGTGTTCGCCTGGTCCGAAGCGCCGATTGGCTGGATTGAAAATGGCCTTGCCTGGCTTGCCGACAAAGTCCGCCCGATCTTGCCCGAAGGCGTCATTCGCTCCTTTGTCGTCGATGGGGTGATTGCAGGCGTCGGCTCGGTAGTCGCCTTCCTGCCACAGATCATCATCCTCTTCTTCTTCATCCTGATGCTCGAAGCGACCGGTTATATGACCCGCGCCGCCTTCCTGATGGATGGCATCATGGCCAAAGTCGGCCTTTCCGGGCGCGGCTTTATTCCGCTCCTCTCCAGCTTCGCCTGCGCGGTTCCGGGCATCATGGCAACCCGCGCGATTGCCGACCCCAAGGACCGGCTCACAACCATATTGATCGCGCCGCTAATGACCTGTTCGGCGCGACTGCCGGTTTACACGCTCATCATTGGCGCGTTCATCCCTGCGCGTAGCGTGGGACCGGGCATTGGCCTTAAGGGCCTGGTGCTGTTCTGCCTTTATATTAGCGGGATTATTGGTGCGCTGCTGGTCGCGTGGGTGTTGCGCCGCACGGTGACGAAGGGCGCGGCGACCGGCCTGATGATGGAATTACCGCGCTATCAGATGCCCAATTTGAAAGACGTCGCAATCGGCCTGTGGCAGCGCGCGATGATCTTTTTGAAGCGCGCAGGCTCGATCATCTTCGTGACGACGATCATCCTGTGGGCGCTGTTGTCCTTCCCTAAAGCACCCGATGGCAGCGAGTTTTCGCAGGTGCGCTATTCGGTCGGGGGCCGCATCGCCACCGCGCTGGAGCCGCTGGTTGAGCCCATTGGTTTCAACGAAGACATCGCCCTCGCCCTCGTCCCCGCGATGTCGGCGCGCGAGGTTGCGGTTGCAGCTCTCGCGACGGCGAACGCGATTGATGCGGGCGATGACGAGGAAAAATTGAACCAATCTCTCGGCGAGCGGCTGGCTGGCAAGTGGAGCTTGGCCACCGCGCTCGCTTTCCTCGCCTGGTTCGTGTTTGCCCCACAATGTATCTCGACCATCGCGATCACCCGTCGCGAGACCAACGGATGGAAATGGCCGGCCTTCATGGTCCTATATCTGTTTGCCATTGCCTATATTGCCGCCGGGATCACCTATTGGACCGCTGTCTGGTTCGGCTTGGGTTAGCATGGTTTCGCGCAGAGGCGCGGAGGAAAGCAGAGTTCGCAGAGGTTTTTGGGATTCGACTTTTGTGCTAAAGCGTAAAGCCATCTCCCGAGTTTTAAATTTCCGGGGCATTCGATAGATTCGCCCGCTTCGCGGGAATTAGGACCATCTTTGCGGCCTCTGCTCCCTCTGTGCCTCTGCGCGAAACAAAGGGATGAAACCCTTATTGCGCCCGACCGGATTAGCTGCTTATTAGCCCGCAAATCATACACGAGGAAATATCATGGCAGGCAGCGTCAACAAGGTCATATTGGTTGGTAATCTGGGGCAGGACCCGGAGGTTAAAAGCTTCGCCAATGGCGGCAAGATCTGCAATTTGCGCCTTGCCACGTCCGAAAACTGGAAAGACCGCAACACCGGCGAGCGCAAGGAGCGTACCGAATGGCATTCGGTTGTTTTGCAATCTGACGGTCTGGTGAACGTCGCCGAACGCTATCTGCGCAAAGGCAGCAAAGTCTATATTGAAGGCCAGCTGCGCACCCGCAAATGGCAGGACCAGTCGGGTAATGACCGCTACACCACCGAAGTGTCGGTTGGCGGCTTTGATGGCAAGCTCGTCATGCTCGATGGCGCACCGGGCGGCCAGGGCGGCGGCGGCAATCGCAGCAATGATGGCTGGGGTGGCGGCGGTTCGTCAGGCGGTGGCGGCGCAAGCGGCGGCTGGAACCAGGGCGGCAATGATTTCGGGGGCTCCGGCGGCGGTTCGCCCTTCGACAGTGATTTGGACGACGAAGTGCCTTTCTGATCAGAGCCGGTTAAACGCGCGTGTCGCTCTCGCCACACGCGTAACCGTCGACGAGATTTCCTGTTCCGTTCTTACCAGAGCAGGGTTTCGGGATTGGGCATTGCCTCTCCCTTTGAAGCGCGCGTGAACGACATCACACAGCGGACCACCGTCCATACGGCGACCGCAGCCCACACAAAAAAACCGATGAGAACCAACAGCAGCACCGTCCCGGCTATCATGCCAAGAAGCCCAAGCCAGAAGGTGCGGATATGGTAGCGCAAATGTGTTTTTTCCCAAGCTGGCACCACATCGTCATTTGACCAGACATAGCAGAGGGCGACACCGGCGATCCCGGTGAAGAAAGTAAAAAAGCTCAGAATATACAGTAGATTGATGATGTTTGGTTTGATCGAAAGCAAGTCGTCTGGGCGCGTTCCGGAAGGCGTGAGATCGTTCGGCGGACGTGTCTCTGTTCGCGGGCGAGATTCACTGTCCCGTGCCGCACTATGGTTCGTCGTTTCGATAAGTCGCGGATCATTCGAATTCATAGCGCGCTCCCTCCGTTATAATCGACAGCTTAAGCGATGATCGGGCTTCCCACCACAGATTTTAATCCACCAATTCTGCGCCGGTGCTGATCCCCAAATCGGGAATGAAAATCGACCGCCGTCCGCCGAAATCGGTGCGTACGACGATCGCTCCGAGCTTTTCCATATAGTCGATGAGGCGGCGGATACGCCCGGGGGAGCTGGTGCCATAGACGCGGCCGAGTACCGCATCTTCGGGGCAGGGCGCGCCTTCCAGCGCCGCTTTGCCTATGAGGGCGAACGCGCCGAGCATATCTTCGGGCAATCGCTCAGCGGTGGCGAGAAGCTCGGCCCAAACGGGCTCCGTGGGGTCAAAAATGCCGGCCTTGGCGAGTGCAAAGCGGCAGCGGAAGGCGCTCAAGTCCAAGGGTGCGCGGACAAGTTTGCGCATCCGGCAACGCACGCTGAAGTCCTGATAAAGCGCGGCCTCGCTCTGTTCGCTGCTTGCGGGGTCAGCGAGCATGTCAGTAAATATTTCCGCAATGATGAGGGCTGCGTCGCCGGGATCAAGCGCTTCCTCCTCCTCCTCGAGCCGAGACGATGTCGCCGCTTCTCCCAGCTTGCGGATCAGATCGTCTGCGCCGAGTACCGGCGGCTTAGGCTCGGGACGCGGCGGCGGGGCCACCTCATCCTCCAGTTCGGCAAAAAGCATGGTGCGAAACTCACCCGTCTCCCGCTGCGGCACGGGAAGGAGGCCGTGGACACCGAGCTTGGTTGCGGTTTTGACCGCACCGATCTTCACCGCCACCGGTCGCCGCGCAATCGCCGGGCCGAGCCCGATGAAGCAGCCGCGCTCAAGATCACGGATTTGCTCTGCCTGCCGCCGTTCCATCCCGAGCAAATCAGCCGCGCGCGCCATATCGATATCGAGGAAGGTGCGCCCCATGAGGAAATTGCTGGCTTCCGCCGCGACATTCTTGGCAAGCTTCGCCAGCCGCTGGGTCGCGATCACCCCCGCCAGTCCGCGCTTGCGCCCCCGACACATGAGGTTGGTCATCGCCGAAAGGCTGGTGCGGCGCGCCGCATCCGACACTTCACCCCCCGCAGCTGGCGCGAACAGTTGCGCTTCATCCACCACCACCAGCGCGGGATACCATTGCTCGCGCGGCGCATCGAACAGCGCGTTGAGAAAACTCGCGGCACAGGTCATTTGCTGCTCGGCTTCCAACGCTTCCAAATTGAGCACGACCGAGGCGCGATGTTCACGAATGCGTGCCGCGATCCGGGCGATTTCACGCTCATTATAGGTATCAGCCTCGACCACGACATGGCCGAACGCATCTTCGAGGCTGGCAAAGTCACCCTCGGGGTCGATGACCACCTGCTGCACCAAATGCGCGCTTTCTTCGAGAATGCGGCGCAACAAGTGCGATTTGCCCGAGCCCGAATTGCCCTGCACGAGCAAGCGCGTCGCGAGCAGTTCCTCGACATCGACCATGACCGGCTGGCCGCCCCGTTCGGTTCCGATTTCAATTCTGGCAGTCAACGCACAATCCCCCGTTTGACGGAGACCGGCCAGAAGGGAGCCCCGCTAACGCAAATTTATTTGAAGAGACTGCTCTATCGGGCGCGCCGATCAAAACCAACCCTGTTGTTAAAAGCTTTAGCGCTTCACCTTGGAAAATTCGCTCCCCGGCTTCCAGCTTGGCCATTTATCCGAATTGGCAAGCTCTGTGCCGATGATCCGCATCGCGTCGATATCCTCGATAGCGCCCGCTAGCTTCCAGTCCGGCCCGTAAGCATCGCACGCCTTGTGATAGCAGCGCCCAGTATAATCATCGACCCACTTCTGCCCCGCCGGAAGACCGCCTTCGACGAGATCCGACGCACCCGCAATTCCCATCGCCAACAGCACGGGAACACCGCGCTTGGCGAAGCTGAAATGGTCGGCGCGGAAGAAGAGGCCGCGTTCCGGCAGACTCTCTTCAGTGACCGTGCGGCCTTGGGTCGCAGCTACCCGCGCGAAGTCATCTTCGAGACTGGACTGCCCCTTGCCGATGAGGATGGCGTTTTTCGCCTTCCCCGCGGTTTGCAGCACATCGATGCCGAGATTGGCGACCGTCTTGGCGAGCGGACGTGAAGGGTTGCGAACATAATATTCCGAGCCCAACAGTCCGCGTTCTTCTGCCGTCCAGAAACCGAACAGCACCGAGCGTTTGGGTGGCGGACCTGCCTTCATGATACGGGCAATCTCGAACAAGGCCGCGACGCCGATCCCATCATCATTGGCACCCGCGCGGTAGCTGCCTTTCTCCTTGGGATCCTCGCCATAAGCGTCCCAATGCGCGCCGAAGCTGACCACCTCGTCCGGCCGCTCCGCCCCCGGGATCATCGCCAGCACGTTGCGGCTCGTCACCACCTCCTGTTTGACGGCTATGTCGGCGGAAAATTGTGCCCCCTTGAGTTCGACGGGGCGGAAGGCAGCCGTGCGGGCGGCGGCGCTCAATTTTGCGAGATCAAGCCCCGCATCTGCGAAGAGGCTCGTTGCCGCATCGCCCGACATCCAGCCTTGCAGCGCCAGACTGGTAACCTCTGATGGCGGCACCAACAAACCATAATTCTCTCCGCCCGGTGCATTGACCACGCTCCAGCCATAGCCCGCGCCTTCGGTTTCATGGACGATTAGCGCGCCAATCGCACCGCGCCGGGCGGCTTCTTCAAACTTGTAGGTCCAGCGGCCATAATAGGTCATCGCCTTGCCGCCGAACTTGCCCGCAACTTTTTCGCCTTTTGTCGCTGCAAAGTCGGGATCATTGACGAGGAAGATCGCAACCTTGCCTTTAAGATCAACGCCTTTGAAGTCGTCCCAGCCGCGTTCGGGTGCGGTCACGCCATAGCCGACAAATACCATCGGCGCGTTGGCGATTGTCGCACGGTCCTTGGGCTGGAGCGTCGAGGCATAGAACTGCTGACCTAGCGTCCAATCAAATGTCTTGCCCCCGACGCTGATGGTCGCGCGCGCATCATTGGCGAGTTGTGTGTGGAGCAGTGGCACATCCTGTGTCCACTGGCCGTTCGGTCCCGCCGGTTCGAGCCCCAGCGCTTCAAGCCTGCCAATGAGATAGCCGATCGTCACATCTTCGCCGCGTGTTCCCGGCGCCCGACCTTCAAAAGCGGGGCCGGTCAGCGTCTTGACCGTCTCGACGACATTAGCCTCGCTGATTACCGGTTGGACAGTCTGGGCAAAAGCGGGCGCGGTGGCGAGAAAAGCAAGCGCGATCAACACCAGTTTCATCATCTAAAAATCCTTCTCTAACCGCTTTGCCATTGACGTCAGCCTAATCGCTTTCCGCCGCAACTCTATCCTTGGGGCCAGTTGCACTTTCAATATCCGCGCTGAGCACTGCAGGTTTGCATATCCGCTGGATCGTTTAACAATCAATTGGCACGTACTTCACCGAACTGAACGAACAAAAGATCTTCTACAATTTTGAAGCCTAATTTAAATTATACTTGGTCGATGCCGACCGCCTGTCGCGCGGCGGTATGCCGTAATTTTGGATGTGCCAGCGGGTAAAGGCGCCGATGGAGCTATAGCCGAGCAAATCCGCGACGTCGGTGATCCGCATATTGGGATTGCCAAGATATTGTTCTGCGAGATGGCTGCGCGCCTGGTTGAGGAGCGTCGCGAAACTTGTTCCGTCGCGGTCCAGTTGGCGCTGTAGCGTGCGCACGGTCACGCCCATCTTGTCGGCGCAGTTTTTGATATTGGCGCGGCCCGAGGGAAGGAGCAGCATGATCGATTCTTCCACCGCCTGCGCGACGGTGCGGTTGTGGGGTGACACAATCGCCTCGATCAGCCGTTGCGCGTGATCAGCTAATGCCGCGTCCGCACGCGGGTTGGCCGTATCGAGATCCTTGCGCCTCACCACGATGCCATTGAAGTCCGAACTGAACTCGACCGGACAGAGAAATACGCTGCGATAATGGGGAAGCTCGGCGGCACCCGGATGCGGATGGGTAAAATGGACTGCGATCGGCCGCCACTGGTCGGGGAGCACAGACGCGCATAGCCGCGCCATCACGCCGAGTGCGAGACCCACCGCTTGCTGCATCGGCTCGGGCCGCGTGAGCGAGATATTTTCGCGGATGATCGCAATATCGCCCTCTTCCTCGACGCTGATAACCAGTGTTGCGTTGATCGAATTCCGGAAATGGGACAGCGTCGAAAGCGCCGCGCGCAAATTGGGCTGGTAGCTCAGCAGCAAACTCACCGCGCCAAGATCGGCGAGGTTGCGCCCTTCTGCCATCATCACGCCGAGCGATGAACAATTGGCCAAGGCTGCGCTTTTTTCCAGCAGGCGCACAACCAAACGGGCCGAAACCAGCTGGTCGGGATGTTCCGTCAGGCTCGGCGCGAGGCCAGCCTCCTTGAGCAGCGGCAGCGGGTCGACGCCAAGCTTGCGCATCGTCGTGACATAGCTGGTCAGGGTTGCGGCACGGACAAGTTCGGACATACCACCTCGCAATGGCGCTGAGTGGGAAATAATTGTCGTCAATTGTGAAAAAGGCAAGCAAGATCGCCGCTAGAGCCGAACAATAAGAGAGGAGCCGTCATGTCCATGGCTACAGCTGTGCGTTTTTACGAGACCGGAGGGCCCGAAGTGCTCAAGGTCGAACAGGTCGAAGTCGGCGAGCCCGGCCCCGGCGAGGTGCTGATTCGGCACGGTGCGGTCGGGTGCAATTTTGCCGATACCTACTTCCGCTCGGGCTATTATCCGGTCCAGCCGCCGTGCGGTATCGGGGTCGAGGGCGCGGGCACTATTCTTGCCATCGGAGATGGGGTGACCAATGTCGCGGTTGGCGACCGCGTGGCTTATAATGGCAGCCCGCTCGGGGCCTATGCAACCGAGCGCGTGATGCCCGCAGCCCCCCTTCTCAAACTGCCCGAGCAGATTTCGTTTGAAACCGCCGCTGCGTCTACCATGCGCGGCCTATCGGCAACCTATTGGTTGCTCAAGACCGATCCGCGTTTGAAGGCAGGCGATACGATATTGCTGCACGCGGCAGCGGGCGGGGTCGGCCTCCTCGCAATCCAGATTGCCAAGCTGATTGGCCTGCGCGTTATCGGCACCGTGTCGAGCGAAGAAAAGGCGGAAAAAGCCCGCGCCATGGGCTGCGATGAAATCATCTTTTATCGCCGCGAAGACGTCGCTGCTCGGGTCAAGGAATTGACCGGTGGCGAAGGCGTCCAGACGGTGTTCGACAGCGTCGGCAAGGATACGTTCGAAGGCTCGCTCAAATCGCTGCGGCGGCGCGGCGTGCTGGTTGGTTGCGGCACGGCATCGGGTCCATTCCCGCCGATTGATGCCATGCAGATGGTGATGCAGGGGTCGGTCTATTTCACGCGGCCCGCCTTTGCCGATTATTATGCGGACCCCACCGAGCGCGCCGAGCTGGCGGGCTTCTGGTTCGACAATCTGGCTGCAGGGCGGATCAAGGTTGATATCGGCCAACGCTATAAGCTCGAACAATGTGTCGAGGCGCATAAAGACCTCGAGGCAGGCAAGACCATCGGTTCATCGGTGTTCGTGCTATGAAGATCGAGAAGCTGACCACGCATATCGGGGTCGAAATATCTGGCGTCAGCCTTGCTGATGCGGCGCGCGACGAGAGCCTGTTTGCCGAGATCAAGGCGGCGTTGCTCGAACATAAAGTGTTGTTCCTGCGCAATCAGGACATCGACCGCGCCGACCATGTCGCGTTCGCCCGGCGCTTTGGCCAGTTGGAAGATCATCCGGTGGTCGGCAGCGATCCCGACCATCCGGGCCTCGTCCAAATCTACAAGGACGAAAATTCGCCGCCGGACTATTATGAAAATAGCTGGCACGCCGATACGACCTGGCGCGAGGCCCCGCAAATGGGCGCCGTGCTGCGCTGTATCACCTGTCCGCCCGTCGGGGGCGATACAATGTGGGCCAATATGGCGAAAGCCTATGATGACCTTGCCGCTCCCATCAAACAGACCATCGCCTCGCTGAAGGCGCGGCATAGCATCGAGGCGACCTTTGGTGCGCGGATGCCCGAAGACAAACGCCATGCGCTGAAGGCACAGTTCCCCGATGCCGAGCATCCGGTAGTGCGTACCCATCCCGGAACTGGCGAGAAAGTCCTGTTCGTCTGTGGCTTCACCACCCATTTTACCAATTTCCATACCGCCGATAATGTCCGCTATGGGCAGGATTTCACACCCGGCGCGGCGAGCTTGCTGCAATATCTGCAAAGCCGCGCGGCGATCCCCGAATATCAGGTGCGCTGGCGCTGGGAGCCGAACAGCGTCGCGATCTGGGATAATCGCTGCACCCAGCATTATGCCGTGATGGATTACGCCCCCACGGTGCGCCGGATGGAGCGCGCCGGGATCATCGGCGACAAGCCTTTTTAAGAAGCAAACCCACTCTTACGAGGAGATTTTCCGTGCAATTTTTAGATGATTCCTTGTTGCCGCACACGCAGGACAAACTGGTAATCACCGCAGCGCCCTATGCGCCGGAATGGATGCCGGAGGATTTCCCCGAAGACATCGCGATCACGATGGAAGAGCAGATCCAGAAGGCGGTGGATTGTTATAATGCGGGCGCAACCGTGCTCCACCTCCATTGCCGTGAGGAAGATGGCCATGGCTCGAAGCGCCTCTCCAAATTCAACGAACTGATCGCGGGCGTGCGTGAACGTGTGCCCGATATGATCATCCAGGTTGGCGGGTCGATCTCGTTCGCGCCGGAAAATGAAGAGGAAGGCGCAGAAGCCAAATGGCTTTCGGATGAAGTCCGCCACATGCTGGCAGACCTCAAGCCCACGCCGGATCAGGTGACCATCGCGGTCAACACGACCCAGATGAACATCATGGATCTGATGAGCGAAGCCGAATATGGCCGCACCAGCCTTGCTAACCCTGCAACCTATCACGCCTATCGCGAAATGGTTGTACCGGCGGGCCCGGAATGGGTTGAAGAGCATTTGCGTCGCCTGACCGCCGCGGGCATCCAGCCGCATTTCCAGCTCACCTGCATGCCGGACATGGAAACGGTCGAACGGCTTGTGCGACGCGGGCTCTACAAGGGTCCCCTCAACCTCACCTGGGTCGGCATCGGCGGCGGGTTTGATGGGCCTAATCCGGCGAATTTCATGGAGTTCATCCGCCGGGCACCGGACGGATCGACCGTGACGCTGGAATCGGTGATGGGCAATGTCCTCCCGATCAACACCATCGCGATGGCGCTCGGTATGCATTGCCGCTGCGGGAACGAGGATAATATCTACGACACCAAGGGCAATCTCATGACGTCGGTGGCGCAGATCGAGCAGCTTGTCCGCATCGCCGGAGAGCTGGGCCGCCCGGTCGCCACCGCCAAGGAAGCGCGCGAAATCTACCAAATCGGCGTCCAATATAATTCGACCGAGGAAACGCTCGCCAAGCTTGGCATGGCGCCCAATCGCGAGCCGCGCCAGACTGCCGTTCCAATGCGCGAATTTGCCTGAGCGTTACCCATGACAGGCATCCATGATGATGTGACCGTGCTGTTCGTACCGGGCTTGCGCGATCATGTTGAGGATCATTGGCAAACCCATTTGGCCAAGGCGATTCCGGGGTCGGTGACGGTGGAACCGCTCACCACGGATCGCCTCAGCTGTGAGGCGCGGGTCAAGGCGCTCGATGATGCGCTCGCTCAGATTGAGGGTGATGTCATTCTTGCGGCACATAGTGCGGGCTGCCTGATGGTCGCCCATTGGGCCGAGCAACCGACGCGCAAAATTCGCGGCGCGTTGCTCGCGACCCCGGCCGACGTCGAAAACCCGCTGCCGGAAGGCTATCCGCTCAAAGCTGATCTCGACGCCAATGGTTGGCTGCCGATTGCGCGCAGTCCCTTGCCGTTCCCCACACTGGTCGCGGCGAGCCGCAATGACCCGCTGGCCGATTATGCCAAAGTGGGTGACCTTGCGGCAGCCTGGGGCGCAGAGCTTGTCGATATTGGCGATGTCGGTCACCTCAACCCCGCCGCCGGCTATGGTCCTTGGGATGCAGGTCACGGGTTGCTCGCAAGACTGATTGAACAAACCCGATAACAGCAAGTGTCGCACGGGCCGACGAGACAGAAGAGAGGCGGCAGATAATGGCGGCGATCCCGCACAATAGCGCATCAACTGCCCCCGAAAACGGCCCGGATCGCGCGACCGCCTATAGCTGGATCGTCTTCGCGCTCAGTTTTGGCCTCCTCATTTCGGACTATATGGCGCGGCAGGTGCTGAACGCCGTATTCCCGCTGTTGAAGGCGGAATGGCATGTCACCGACGCGCAGCTGGGCCTTCTCTCCGGTATCGTCGCGCTGATGGTGGGGCTTTTGACGTTTCCGCTGTCGCTCGCGGCGGACCGCTGGGGGCGGGTCAAAAGCCTCACGCTGATGGCCGTGCTGTGGAGCGTCGCCACCATCATGTGCGCGATGGCGCGCAGCTACCCGGAAATGCTGATCGGGCGCATGCTCGTCGGTGTCGGCGAAGCGGCTTATGGCAGCGTCGGCATCGCGGTTGTCATCAGCGTGTTTCCATCGAGAATGCGCGCCACCTTGTCGGCGGCCTTCATGGCGGGCGGGCTGATGGGGCAGGTGCTGGGCGTTGCGCTCGGCGGCATTGTTGCGGCGAGCCATGGCTGGCGCACAGCTTTCATGCTGATCGGCGTGGGCGGTCTTATCATCGCGCTCCTCTATCCGCTCGTGGTCAAGGAAGGTCGCATTGCCCAACTGACCCAAGTGGATAAAGACGATGCCAGCAAATCGCTCCACCTTGGCGATCTCTTCAAGGGCCGCACGGTCAAACTCACCTATCTCGCGAGCGGACTCCAGCTTTATGCGGCGGGCGCGCTCCCGGCGTGGCTTCCAACCTATTTTACGCGCTCTTATGCGCTCTCGCTGGCCGATGCAGGCAAGCTCGCCGCGTTCTATTTGCTGATCTGCGGGACCGGCATGATCGTCTGCGGCGCGATCAGCGACAGGATGGCGCGGCAGGAACCGGAGAATAAGATCCGTCTCGCTATCTTCTTCTCGCTCGGGAGTGCCGCAGCGTTGCTGACCGCCTTCCTGTTGCCCCCCGGCCCGCTACAGCTGGTGATGCTGGGCGTTGCGATGTTCCTCGTTGCGGGCACGACCGGGCCCGCCGGCGCGATGGTTGCGAACCTCACGCCGCTGGCGATCCATGGCACCGCGTTTGCGACACTCACGCTCGCCAATAATCTGATCGGTCTTGCACCGGGACCGATTATCACCGGGCGGATCGCCGATGCGATTGGTCTTTCCGGCGCACTTTGCACCTTGCCGATTACCTGCGTCGCGGCAGCGATCATCTTCGCGCTCGCCCGGTCGCATTACCTCACCGACATGGATCAACGGAAAGCGGTAAGCCCCCAGCCATGAATGACCTGATCGTCAAGATGAAGGCGCACCTGCCCGGTGTCGCCGCCGCTACTGTCGTGGGCGTCGCCGCGACCTTCCTGTCGGAACATTATAGCGCCCCGGTGATGCTCTATGCGTTACTGCTCGGCATCGCGCTCAATTTCCTGGCGGATACCGAGGAAGCCAAACCGGGGGTCGAATTTTCTGCCCGTACGCTGCTCCGGATCGGCGTCGTGCTTTTAGGCCTCCGGATCGGTTGGAGCGATGTGAGTTCGCTCGGCTTCGAGCTCATCGGCATGCTGTGCCTCAGCGTCGCATTGACCATCGGGGTCTCGATCCTGCTGGCGCGGGCGATGGGATTCAACCCGCTGTTCGGATTGCTCTCGGGCGGTGCGACCGCGATTTGCGGTGCGTCCGCAGCGATGGCGCTTTCGGCGGCGCTCCCGCCACACGAGAAGAAGGAGCAGGCGACGATCTTCACGGTGATCGGCGTCTCGGCGCTCTCGACCTTGGCGATGATCCTCTATCCACTGATCGCCAATCTCCTGGGGTTCGATCATCAAAGCGCCGGCATCTTCATCGGCGCGACCATTCATGACGTCGCGCAGGTCGTGGGTGCAGGCTATGCCATTTCACCCGAAACCGGCAATGTCGCAACGGTCGTCAAGCTGCTGCGTGTCGCCATGCTTCTGCCGGTCATCCTGCTCGCCACCCATTTGGGGCGGCAACAGGCGCAAGGCGAAGGAGAACGCCCGCCGCTGCTGCCATGGTTTGTGGTCGGGTTCGTCATCGCGGCCGCGATCAACTCGCTCGCCATATTGCCCAAAGCCGTCACCGATTTCGGCAGCGATCTGTCGCGCTGGTGCCTCGTCATCTCGATGACCGCCATCGGCATGAAAACGCGGCTCGGCGAATTGCGCAAGGTCGGCATTCGCCCGGTCATTCTCATGGTCATTGAAACAATATTTCTCGCCTTACTCGTAATCGGCTGGGTCACCTACCTGAGATGACGTGAATTCGGAAAATTATGTCGTCAAATGAGAAATATTGGTCGGTTTAAGTCCTTATTGCGACAAGAAATAACATAGTGGGAGGAGCCTCTTTATGTCACGCACCGTCTTTCGTTGCACTACCAGCCTGATTGCATCGACCTTCGCGCTTGTCGCAATCCAGCCGCTCGCCGCGCAGGAAACAACCGCCGCCGCTGACCCGGTCCAGGCCGACAGCGCAGCTCCCGAAGCTGCAGCTGGCGAGATTGTCGTCACCGCGCAGAAGCGTTCGGAAAATGTGCAAAGCGTGCCGATCTCGATTGCCGCCTATAATGAAGAAGCCCTGGAAAAAGCGAATGTCGCGACGATCCTTGATCTCGGCAAGGTCGCGACGAACTTCCAGACGGTGCGCTCGTCCAACACCGGTTCGACCCGCATCGGCATCCGCGGCGTCGGCTCGCTTGCCAACACGCTGATAGAACCCAGCGTCGCCGTGTTCGTCGATGGCGTCTATGTACCGCGTTCGGGCTCGATCCTCGGCGCGTTTCTCGATATGGATGGCGTCGAAGTGTTGCGCGGCCCGCAGGGAACCTTGTTCGGCCGCAACGCCAGCGTGGGTGCATTGTCGCTCCGCAGCGCGCTTCCTCAGGACGAATTTTCCGGGCAGGTGAGCGGCGAAGTCGGCTCGTTCGACCGCTACAAAATCTCCGGCCATGTCAACGTGCCCGTTGCCGAAAATGTCGCGCTGCGCGTTGCGGGCATGGGCCAATGGTATAAGGGGCCGTGGAAGAACAAGCTTGATGGCAAACGCTATGGCGGTTCCGATGATATGTCGTTCCGGGCGACGCTCAAATCCGACTTTGGTAATCTCCAATGGATCCTGCGCGGTGATTATACCAAGCTCAAGGGCGACGGCGTTGCCAATTTCGATTTTGACGCCAATTCGGTGAGCCCGGCACGCCTCGCCTTCATCCAGGCAGCCTTCAATGGTGGTCCGGACATCAATTTGTCCGACCGGTATATGAACCAATATATGGCGAGCGGGTTGGTCGACAAAAACTGGGGCGTGTCGAGCACGGCCTCGCTCGATGTCGGTTCATCGACGCTCAAGCTCATCAACAGCTACCGTGTGTGGACCAACGACCAGCTTGATGGCGATATCGTCTATTTCCCGGTCTCACTCGCCTCGCGCCGCAGCCTGTTCGATTCCAAGAGCCAGAACCATGAACTGCAATTCATCTCGCCGGAAAAGCAATGGCTCGGCGGTGCATTTGATATGGTCGCAGGGCTTTATTATTTCGACGAGGATTTCAAGCTTGGCGAAACCTTGAACATGGGCACGCAATTTTGTGGCATATTGGTTCCCGCCGGAGCGGCGCGCACGGCGTGCACCAATTATTATAACACAACCCATGGTGTCGCGGCCACCGACCAGCATGTCTTCCAGCATGTGCGCAGCCTCGCCGCTTATGCCCAAGGTAATATCCATTTCACCGATACGCTGACGCTGACGCTCGGCGGACGCTGGACCACGGATAAAAAGTCCGGCACCTATGATCAGGTTTCTAGCCCGTTCACCCAAACCTTGCGCGCGAACGAAAAGCTGACCTTCCCGTCGATCAAGGAAGATCGCTTCACCTATCGCGTCAGCCTCAACTACAAGCCGACGCGCGACCTGATGCTGTTTGCCAACCATTCGACCGGATACAAATCGGGCGGCTATAATAGCGGCGGTGGCACGCCCTCGCTCTCGGTGGTGGATGGCAATGGCAACCTCATCTCGACCAAGCGTTTGTTCGATCGCGAGACGGTTAAAAATTATGAACTTGGCGTCAAATCGAGCTGGCTTGATCGTGCGCTCAAGGCTAATTTGACGCTGTACCGCATGGACATTGCGGGCTTCCAGGATCGCGCCTTTGACGGGGTCAGCTTCACCGTGCGCAATGCCGGTAATCTGCGCCAGCAAGGCTTTGAATTTGATACGATCATCACACCGGTGCGCGATTTTTCGGTAACCGCATCGCTTGCCTATCTCGACTCGAAATTCACCTCTTTCCGCAATGCGTCCAACCTGCCGGGCCTTCCGGGTACGCAGGACCTAACCGGCAAGCCCAACAGCTTCTCGCCCAAATGGGTGGGGAATGTTGCGGTCGATTGGGGCGGCGATATCGGCTCGAGCGGAATGCGCTGGAATGCCAACGCTAACCTCGCGCTCACCGCAGACCAGTTTGTCGGCACGATCAATGACGGCAACCCGCAAGCGATTGCCGATGGCTATGCGCTCCTCGGCGCGCGGCTTGCGCTTGAAGGCGCCAATGATCGCTGGTCGCTCGCGCTATTTGCCCGCAACCTCACCAACACCCATTATCGCCCGCTGGTGGTCTATCAACCGCTTGGCGGCGCGCTCGGGCTGAACAACACGGTGTTCCCGGGCAGCACCGCCGTGCGTGTTCAGGCGTCGGAGCCGAGGACCTTGGGCGTCGTCGGTACGGTGCGTTTCTGACCCCAACGCACTGCCGCGGAGCGAATGATAAAGCCGCCAGCGCTGATAGAGCGGTTCCAACCGCATCAATCATTTGGCCAACAACGGTCATTCATCTCTGCATCTTGAAGGGCGGGATTCTTTCTCCGCGCTAAAAATGCTGAGCTGTCCAAATGGGCTTTGGTGCGCCCGCTCGGCCGCTCGTTGTGGGAGGATTGGTTCAGTCCCATAGTCACCACCGCCAAAACCAGCGAGGCCAACGGGCGGATGAATTCGCCGTTGACCCCGCCTTATCCGGCTTGCGGGGTCGTTTCGCCCAGCCAGTTCATCGTATCGCCGCCGGTTTCGCCGAGCAGCTAATTCACTTTTGAATTTACATCAGTCCAGGATTGTACGTGAGCACAAATGAAAGGTATGAACGAGCCCGACCCGCGAGGCTACCAAATCCGCCCATTGCGCAAGAGATTAACCGCTGTCAGAATTGTAGCTTCACCGTCGCCCCCCAGCTTTGCGGATCGCCGGGCAAACCGACGATGAGGCCGGTATTGCCCGGACCGACCATCAGCTGCTCGAAATAATTTTTGCTAAAAGCGTTCCTGACCCAGCCATAAATGTCGAGCCCTTCCGGGGTGCGGAATCCGGCGCGGAAATTCGACAGGCTATACCCGTCAATCCAGGTATAGGCTGATGGCGAAGGGTTGGAGGAAAAGCGCGACCGATAGCTTCCGTCATAGCCCAAATAGACCTCACCTTCTTTACCAAGGAGGTGCGCAGGCGTGTTGGCTTCCGCGCCGAAAGACAGCGCCCATTTCGAAACGCCGGGAAGCCGCTGGCCGGAAATATCGCAATTGGCGGGGCTAAGGCCGCCGGGGGTGCCGGGGGCGCTCGGCGTCTGTCCTGCCGCCGCGGTGGTGCCGCCGGACAGTTCCGGCGGGCACGGCGCATCGACAAATTTGCGGTAGGTCGCATCGGTATAAGCGCCGTTCACATAAGCGTTGAACCGCTCGTTTGGCCGCACCGAAAAATCCCACTCGAAGCCTTGCGTGCGCACCTTGCCTGCATTGGCAAGATAGCCGCGCAGCACCCCGAACTGGCCGTTATTCACATTGGCCTGATAGTCCTTGATGTCGGTGCGGAAGGCCGACAGGTTGAGCGTCACGCGGCGATCCCAAAATTGCGATTTCAGGCCCGCTTCGAAATGGTTGACCGATTCCGGTTTCACCGTTCCGGCTGCAAGGATCGGTATGCCGCTTGCATCGGCGGGCACACCATTCTGGTTGATCCCGCCCGATTTGAAGCTTTTGGCATAGGTCACATAGCCCAGCAGATCGCGGTCGAACTTGTAGCTTGTGGTGAGGTCATAGCTGAAATTCCAGTCACTGAACTTGGGCGCGATCAACTGGGGCGCGAAGATCGCGAGGCGCGCGGCATTGACCGCGCCGGTCGCACCATTCAGCAATTCACTGCCGTCACCGGCAAAGACGCGGCGCTGGTAATAGCCCTCCTTCTTGTCATAGTTGAGCCGCACGCCGGGCTGGATGGTGAGCGCGTCGCTGAGCTTCCAGCTCAACTGCCCAAACAATGCAGCGCTCAGATTTTTGAGCCATTGCGTGTTGCGCGCGGTTAGCCCATCGAGCACCGAGGGATCACGCGAGAGAGCGTTGGATGGGGCAATATTCCAGCGGCTTGACGCGGCACCATGCGCTTCGGTCCCTTGCGTATCAACCCGCTGGTAGAAGGCGAAGGCACCGGCGACGAAATCGATCGCGTCGCTGCTGCGGTTATAGCGCAATTCCTGGGTGAACTGATCCTGCTGCGACGGGTTCTGGGATTTGGTCACAATGGGAAGGCCGGTAAAGTCGCGGTCATTTTCCGGTTTCCAGTCCCAAAAGCGCCAAGCGGTGATCGAGGTGAGCGTGCCGCCGCCGACCTCCCATTTCGCGGTCAGCGCCGCGCCGCCGACCTTGTTCCCTGCATTGAGCGTCGCATCAAGGTCAGTCACCCGGTCGAACGGATTAAGGCTGGGGACGACATAATTTTGCGCCGCTGCGAGCGCTGCATATTGTCGGTTGAGCGCGCGCTGAGTGGGGCCGGTGCGCACGAACACCGAGCCGCAGCACACCGCATCCTGTTGGCTGTAATCGCCAGCGAGCGTGATCTTCAGAGCATCGTTCGGCTCCCACAAAAGCTGCCCGCGCACCCCCAGATTATCCTGACTTTGGAGCCAGCGATTACTGGTTTCATTATAGAGCGTGCCGCGCCTGCTGGTCGCCGATAGCGCAACACGGGCGGCGAGCGTGTCGGTCAGCGGGCCGGAGATCGCCGCCTTGGCCTGTTTGAAATTGAGATTGCCGACGCTGAGTTCGGCGCGCGCTTCAAAATCAAAGGTCGGCTGCCGGGTCGAAATGTTGATCGCGCCCGCGGTGGTGTTCTTGCCATAGAGCGTCCCTTGCGGTCCGCGCAGCACCTCAATCTGCGCTACGTCGAGAAAGTCGAACGTCGCCGAGGCAATACGCGCATAATAGACATCATCGACATAGATGCCGACGCCCTGTTCGATGCCGTCATTGGTGAGCCCGAACGGCGCACCGATCCCGCGGATATTGACCGCCGTATTGCGCGGGTTGGAGGAATAATATTGGAGCGTCGGGGTTAATTGCTGCAAACGGCCGACGTTGAAGCTTCCGGTATTGTCGATATGGTCGCCTCCAACGACTGAAATGGCAAGCGGGATCGTCTGGGCACTCTCCGCGCGGCGGCGGGCGGTGACGACGATTTCATCGCTTACCGGATCGCTCGCTCCGGTGCCCGCCGAGGTTTGCTGGTCTTGCGGGTCATTGGCGGGCACTGTGACACCAGCTTCGCCCTCCTCTGGCGGCGCCGCAGCAACGGGGGCGGCAATGAACAGCGCGACAAAAGCCGCGCCAGCGAGCAGATTGGAATATAGAGTCATCGTTCCTCCTTGAAAGGTCAGGTCGCGATGCCTCCGGTGGTCCGGTCAGCTCGGGTAGAATTTACGGGATTCAAAAATCAGGCGACTATTTGCCGAGGCGTTGCTTGCGTACGGTATCGATCTGAACAATCCGGCCCTCATGCACCGTGAGCTCAATCGAGCCAAATTCAAGCGCAGCAAGCGCTTCACGGATAAGCGCCATGCCGCGCTCTATTTCGTCAGGCCTGAGGCCGTTTCGGCCAGCTTGCGTTGCCATGAAGTCAACTCCCTTTAGTGCGGAAGGTGGACACTCCTGCCCTCGCGCTCAGTTCAATTTTTAATTCAAGTAATTTAGTTGACAATTTTTCAGCGACAAAGCGTGCCACTATAGCGACAGAGTGAAATGCCATGAGCCGGCAGCTTTGTGCTTTACTCAAGGCGGCGAGATATTTCCGAACTGCCGTGCAATTTTTCCGCGAATGATCGCGTGCAGTGCGCTGCTCCACTTTGTGGATGACGACGGCAACCTTATTGATCATTTGAAACTCGATGGTCCTCGCCAGGTGGTATTCCGCCCCGTGGATGATGATCTGCGCATCGTTGGTGCCTACACTTTGACAAAATGGTCGAACGGCGCAGACCTTCCCAAAGATCAGGCAAAATGAAGAATCTAATGTTCATTTTGCCTTGATTAGGCTCCGCGCTTTTGCGCAGCCTCCTTCGGCGCGGCGACTTAAGCCTAGGAATGTCCGAACTGTCAGCGGCGTAGCTCGTTAACTCTGAACCAAACGAACGGCAGCTTTCCTTACTTTTGCGGCTCGAAACCTGTCTGTCAGTTCCGTTCCGACATGCCCTCATTTAGCCATTGAATTGAGACATGCGCGGCTGAGTGTGCGAGTCATTTTCGCTGTGCTGCTGCGGTTGTATGCGGCACGTTTTTTGACCAACCCCGGCACATAAATTGACCACTCGGTTTCGAGGTGGTTGGCATGATCGTTGACCACCTCGCTTACAAGGTTGGAGGTTTGCGTTCGCGCAGTGACTTACCCCTAAGGTTGATATTGTAGGAATGGTGCAAGATGCGATCGAGGATTGCGTCGGCCATCAGGGGGCGACCGATGAAGTCATGCCATTCTGATATTGCGCGTTGCCCAATGACGATGGTGGATGCGCGACCAACCCGCTCTTCCAGAATATCGAGAAGATCCTCTTTGGCCTGATCACTGAGCTCGTGCAGGCCAAACTCGTCGAGGATCAGCAAGCCATATTTTCTGAGCTGGGTCCGAAGCTTCCGGATCGAACCATCCACACGGGCGACTTCCACATCTTCAAGAAGAAGATGTGCGCGATAGTATCGGACGGGGATGCCTTGCCGGATAGCGGCACGCCCCAACGCCATGGCCAAATAGCTTTTGCCGCTCCCGGTTGCACCCACAATAGTTGCATTGTGACCGTGCCGGATCCAATGGCAATTTTGCATTTCCTTGATCTGGCTTTCATCCAAACCCCGGTCGCCGGAATAAACCAGATCCTCTGGTGTTGCTAAATGATGGAGCTGAGAGGCCGACAAAAGACGTGCCCGCTTGCGATCAGCTCTCGCATCATTTTCGGCGTGAATCATTTGCATCAGGCGGTCGCTAAACGGTTGGGTAACCGCGCTAGCCAGTGTCTGCTGACGCATATATTCATCTGCCATGCCGCCAAGCTTTAATGCGCGCAATTCGGGTGCGATATGATGGTCAGTCATGCTTATCTCCCATGCTTGCATAATAATTGGCCCCGCGAATGTTCTCGGTTGCTGTGGTAACGTGCTTAGGCCTGCGCGCCTCGGGCATCCGACCAGTATACTCGCCCGGCCTCCGCGACGACGCACAGGATGCGCGCAACGCACTGATCGCGTTCATCCGAGAGACGCCCGGCAAACCGGCGTTCCTCGCACTGCTCGAGATGGCGCGCGCGCACCCCGACAAGGGGACCAGACCCTGGATGGGATATCACGCGAAGTCGAAGGCGGCCGCCGACGCCGACGTCGACTCGTGGACGCCGTCACAGGTGCGGGAGTTCGGCAAGTCGCTAGTCAGCACGCCGTCGAACCATCGCGAACTCTGGTATCACGCCGTCGACAAGCTGGAGGCGCTGAAGCACGACCTTGAGAACGGCGACTCCTCGATCGCGTCGATCCTCCAAGCCGTGGACCAGGAGACGGAATTCAGGAAATTCATCGGCGGGTGGTGCCGTGATCACGCCGCCGGCCGCTACATTGTTCCTCAGGAGGAAGAACTTGCTGACGCCAAACGCCCAGATCTCCGTTTCTTTGGCGCAGGCTTCGACGCACCTGTTCCAACCGAGATGAAGCTGGCCGACAAGTGGACCGGTCCGCACCTATTGGAGCGTCTCGAGATACAGCTTTGCGGCGACTATCTCCGCGATCCGCGATCTACCCGCGGCATCTTCCTCCTCGTCTACCTCGGCACAAAGTCTTATTGGGACCTGCCAAATGGAAGGCGCGCCTGCACATTCGAAATGTTGATCGACGAGCTCCAGCGGCATTGGACCCTAATTTCTAACGACTATCCGGGTGTTGAGGACATCCGGGTTATCGGCATCGATCTTACTCGGCGCGGCCTGGATACCAAGGCCGCTAAGGCCGCCAAAAAGGCTAAGAAGGCCACCAAGTCGGCAGTGAAACCGCCGAAGCCCGGGTCGGGAAAGCGCAGGGACGCTGCGGCCCCCCTTCTCCCCTCAAGGTGAAGTCGAGCCCGTTTACGCGGGAAGGCAAGAGGGGCGCGAAGAAGGGAAAGAAAGGGAAGCGCCCCTCAACGGCCGCTTTTGGACTCATCGGGGCGAGCGTCGAATGACCGAATTTAGGGCGCAAAGCTGACACCTCGATTTCTAGTCGGGAACGTCAGCTATCCCAATTGGGAAGCCCGAAAGGAGTCGTTCCGGATTGTCCAAACACTCGACATGAATCGTTTCTTGTAGACCTAGCGAAAAATCTGCATATTCGCCATCAGGGCTCAAAAAAGACAACTAATTGCTTCTACGAGTCAGCTTATCGCTTCTAAAAACTAACTTATCGCTTCCCGCCACATTAGACGTCCAGATTAGCGACGTTCAGCGCGTTGTCCTGAATGAAATCGCGGCGCGGTTCGACTTCGTCGCCCATCAAGCGGGTGAAGATTTCGTCAGCGACGTCGGCCTGTTCGGCTTCGACCTGAAGGAGGGAGCGGTTGGCCGGGTCGAGCGTCGTTTCCCACAATTGCTCGGCGTTCATTTCGCCAAGGCCCTTGTAGCGCGAGATCGACAGACCCTTGCGGCTTGAGGCGAAAATCGCTTCGAGTAATTCGCTCGGACGGCTAACGATGACGCCTTTGGCGTCCTCGACCGCTGCCATTGCGGCATCGTCCAGGCCGTCGGCGTCTTCGGACAAGTTGCTGGCATTGGCGGCTTCTGCGGCCTTTTCGGCGGCAACGGCGGCGGCCGAAAGTTTTACCAGCTTCGATGTCTTGGCATAATCATCGCTGCGTTCGGTCGCGAGTGCGTGGAGGCGGCGCGCCTCTTGCGAGCCGATAAACGCGGCTTCGATCGGGTGGTGATCGGTCACGCCGCGCCACAGCCGCTCGAGATGATAGCCGCCGCTTTCGGTGCGTTTCGCCGACCAGCGCCCATCGTCATCTGCGACGGTGAGCCATTTGGCGGTCGCCTCAAGCGCGGTATCGCGGGCGGCATCATTGGCGTCGGGATCAAGCGCACCATTCAAGGCGAGCGCCTCGATCAGTGCGCTATCGTACCGGCGCGGGATATACCGCATCAGGTTGCGCATGCGGCGGGCATGCTCGATCAAGTCGCGCAGATCATTACCCGAACGCGCGCCGCCAGCCGTTTCGAGACGTAGCGAATCGATCCCGGCATCGACCAGATATTGGTCGAGCGCGGCATCGTCTTTGAGGTAAACTTCCGAACGCCCCTTGGCCACTTTGTAGAGCGGCGGCTGGGCGATGTAGAGATAACCACCTTCGACAATCTCCGGCATCTGGCGATAGAAAAAGGTCAGCAAGAGCGTGCGGATATGCGCGCCATCGACGTCGGCGTCGGTCATGATGACGATCTTGTGGTAACGCAGCTTTTCGATGTTGAACTCATCGCGGATGCCGGTGCCCATCGCCTGAATGAGCGTACCGACTTCCTTGGAAGAAATGATGCGATCAAAGCGCGCGCGCTCGACGTTGAGGATTTTACCCTTGAGCGGCAAAATCGCCTGATAATGGCGGTCGCGCCCCTGTTTGGCGGAGCCGCCTGCGGAGTCTCCTTCGACGAGGAAAAGTTCGGACTTGGCGGGATCGCGCTCCTGACAGTCAGCCAGCTTTCCGGGGAGCGAGGCGATGTCCATCACGCCTTTGCGCCGTGTGAGGTCACGCGCCTTGCGGGCGGCTTCGCGGGCGGCGGCGGCATCGATGATTTTCTGCACCACCGATTTGGCGTGAGCCGGGTTTTCCTCCAGCCATTCCGCGAGCTTGTCGGCCATCAGGCTTTCGAGCGGTTGGCGCACCTCGGAGGAAACCAGCTTGTCTTTGGTCTGCGAGGAAAATTTCGGATCGGGTAGTTTGACCGAAACAATCGCGGTCAGCCCTTCGCGCATATCATCGCCCGTAAGGTTGACCTTCTCCTTTTTGAGCATCCCCGATTTTTCCGCATAATTATTAAGCGTACGGGTCAGCGCCGCGCGGAAGGCCGCCAAATGCGTGCCGCCATCGCGCTGCGGGATATTGTTGGTGAAACACAGGACATTTTCATAATAGCTGTCATTCCATTCGAGCGCGACGTCGATGCCGACGCCATCGC
Organism: Pseudomonadota bacterium; assembly: GCA_023458055.1. Lineage (GTDB taxonomy): Bacteria > Pseudomonadota > Alphaproteobacteria > Sphingomonadales > Sphingomonadaceae > JAFAFE01. The sequence goes on along the minus strand of JAEXAW010000044.1, from coordinate 93,444 downwards.
GCTCGGACGAAATCGCAATCGGATCAGGAATGATCTTGGTCTTGTTGCGGTCGAGATAGTTCACAAAAGCTGCGATGCCGCCCTCGTAGAACAGGTCGTGATTGATCTCTTCCTCGCCGCGTTTGTCAGAAAGAAGAATCCGCACGCCCGAGTTCAAAAAGGCGAGTTCGCGGTAGCGATGTTCAAGCTTTTCAAAATCATAGGTCGTGACATTTTTGAACGTGTCGGTCGAGGCGAGAAACCGCACCTGCGTCCCGCGCTTCGGTTTCCCATTGACCAACGGCGCATCGCCGCGCACTTCGAGCGGCGCTTCGGAATCGCCATGGCGAAAGCGCATCCAATGTTCCTTGCCGTCGCGCCAGATGGTGAGTTCGAGATATTCCGATAGCGCGTTCACCACCGATACGCCCACACCGTGCAAACCGCCCGATACCTTATAGGCATTGCCTTCGGTGGTGTTTTCAAACTTTCCGCCAGCGTGAAGCTGGGTCATGATGACCTCGGCGGCCGAAATGCCTTCTTCCGAATGGATGCCCACCGGAATGCCACGGCCATTGTCCTCAACCGAAACGGAGCCATCCGGGTTAAGCTCGATCAACACATGGTCGGCATGACCCGCGAGCGCCTCGTCAATCGAGTTATCGGACACTTCGAACACCATATGGTGGAGACCCGATCCATCGTCGGTATCGCCAATATACATGCCTGGGCGCTTGCGCACCGCATCGAGGCCTTTCAGCACCTTGATGCTGTCTGCGCCGTAAGCGCTGGTGTTGGGATTTTCGGCGGAGTCGGAAAAGTTTGCTTTGCTGGTGTCAGTCATGCGGATTCTATACAGAGATGCCCCCCAAACCCCAAGCAAAAAAGGCCGATTTTGACGGGATAGTGCACCTTGCTCGCTCCTTTTTTGACGTTGTGCACGGGTTGACCTGAACGGAGCACGCGACTAGGCCGATAAATCTCTACTAATCCGGTAAGGACTGGCCGCCATGCTGTCGCAAAAGACCCGTTATACGATCCGCGCGCTGCAGCATTTGGCCGATAATGTGCAGCGCGCCGACCCGGTGCCGCTCGCCGAAATTTCGGAAAAACAGAATATCCCGTCCAAATTTTTGACGGTGATCCTGTCCGAAATGAGCCGGGAGGGGATTGTGCAATCCTTTCGCGGGCGCGATGGCGGATATAAGCTTGCGCTACCGCCGGTGGATATCAGCTATGGCGATATCGTCCGGCTGACGCGCGGTTCCCTCGCTTTGGTACCGTGCGCGAGCCGTTATGCGCATGAAAAATGCAAGAATTGCGTCGCCGAAGCCGAGTGCCGGTTGCGCAGTCTGATGCTCAAAGTGCGTGATGAAACTGCCGAAGTGCTCGACAAGATTACGCTCGCGGATCCGATCGAACTTGAACCGGTTCATTAAAAATCCATTAGTCGCACCGGATCGTCCTTTGGTCGCAGTCCGATTGTCAACTAAATTAGTTGAATTTAATCAAAGCTGGTCAGGCCCGGGTCGGCGACCAACAAAATCGCTGGATGATTGAACACCCTCCCGGCCAGCGAACTCCCATCGGCGGGTCCGGGTCTGACACCTTGCGGAATAGCATTGAACCTCAAGACTGATCGGTGATGCTCACCGTGACGTTAGGCCGGTATTGGGAATCACATTCATGCGCCTATATTGAGCCCCATGCCCGCGTCATCATCGCCCCCCGCTGTTTCGTCGACCGCTGCAACGCCAAGCCAGCCCGGTACCGATACGGTGCCGCCGTCGCGCGAGGCTGACTTTTCGACGCTTAAGCGCTTTCTGCCCTATCTCTGGCCGGAAGGACGCGGTGACCTCAAACTGCGCATCGTCGGCGCGATGTTGCTGGTGCTGGCTTCCAAGGCGGTGCAACTCAGCATGGCCTTCATCTATGGTGCCGCCATTGACCGGATGAAGCCGGGACTTGAAGCGGGTGTCGCGCTCGCGATTGGCCTTGTTCTTTCTTATGCCCTTGCCCGTTTCGGCGGCGTGTTGTTCGACAATACACGCAATTGGATTTTCGAGCGTGTCGGGCAGGAAGCGACGGTTCACCTCGCAGAAAATGTGTTTTCCCATCTTCACCGTTTGTCGCTGCGTTTCCATCTGTCGCGGCGCACCGGCGCGGTGACCAAGGTGATTGAGCGCGGGACCAAGAGCATCGACACGATGCTTTATTTCCTCCTCTTCAACATAGCCCCCACCGCGATTGAATTGACCGTGGTTCTTGGCATCTTCTTCTTGAAGTTCAGCTGGCAACTGGCGTTGGTGACGATGGTGATGGTCGCCTTTTATATCTTCTTCACCCAGCGCGTCACCGATTGGCGCAATGCGCTACGCAAGGAGATGAACGATCTCGATACGCTCACCGTATCACGGTCGGTCGACAGTCTGCTCAACTATGAGACGGTCAAATATTTCAACGCGGAAAAACGCGAGACCGACCATTATTCACAAGTTGCCCGCAAATATGCGAAAGCGGCGATCCGCTCGGAAAATTCGCTGGCGCTGCTGAATGTCGGTCAGAGCTTCATCACCAATGCTATGCTGGGCGGGGCGATGGCCTATACGGTATGGGGATGGTCCAAGGGGCAGTTTACCACGGGTGACGTCGTGATCGTCAATACGCTGCTCAACCAGCTTTTCCGGCCTTTGGACATGCTCGGCATGGTCTATCGCACCATCCGCCAAGGTCTTATCGACATGGCCGCAATGTTCGATCTGATCGACACGCCCGCCGAGATTGTCGATGCACCGGGCGCGCCTCCGCTGCTGGTAAAGGCTGGCGATGTGCGGTTCGACAAGGTGCATTTCGGCTATGAACCGGATCGCGAAATCCTCCACGGCGTGAGCTTTCATGTGCCTGCTGGCGAAACACTCGCCATTGTCGGCCCGTCCGGATCGGGCAAATCGACCGTCGCGCGGTTGCTATTCCGTTTCTATGATCCGCAATCGGGCCTCATCACCATTGATGGGCAGGATGTTGACGCGGTGACCCAGGGCAGTCTGCGCGCGGCGATTGGCATTGTCCCGCAAGACACCGTGCTGTTCAACGAAACCATCGGCTATAATATCGCTTATGGGCGGGAAGGGGCAACCCGGGCCGAGATTGAGGCTGCAGCCGAAGGCGCCGCGATTGCTGATTTCATCCGCTCGCTCCCCCAAGGCTATGACACCGAAGTAGGGGAGCGTGGCCTTAAACTTTCCGGCGGCGAAAAACAGCGTATCGCGATAGCCCGGACTTTGCTTAAAAACCCGCCGATCTTGGTGCTCGACGAAGCAACCTCAGCGCTCGATAGCCGGACGGAAGCCGAAATCCAGGCGACCTTGGATCGCATCGCCGAAAGCCGTACGACCATCATCATCGCGCATCGCCTCTCGACCATCGCCGATGCCGACCGAATATTGGTGCTGGATCAAGGCATAGTGCGCGAAACCGGAACACATGCCGAGTTGCTCGCCCAGCGCGGCCTATACGCCGAAATGTGGGCGCGCCAGCAAGCCGAGAAGGATGCCGAACCAGAAGCGTTCGAACCCGCATGAATCGTTGACCTTTCGGGCCTTTGCTGACATCATTGTCAGCGATGTTCCGAACCCTCGACCCCAATTTTCTGGCATCGCCGCAAATTGCGCCGGCTGATGTCGCGCATGCCAAGGATTTAGGCGTGCGCGCGATTATCAATAACCGCCCGGACGGGGAGGAGCCCGGCGCGCCGCAAGGGGCTGACATTGAAGCGGCGGCGCGCGAGGCGGGTCTTGGCTATGCCTATATTCCGGTTGGTCATTCAGGCTTTTCGGCGGCCCAGCTGGATGCGCTCGACCACGCTATGGCCGAAGCCGGTGGTCCGGTCCTTGCCTATTGTCGGTCGGGCACCCGCTCAACCTTTCTCTGGGCGTTGGCGCAGGCGAGAGCGGGTAACGCGCCGGAGCGCATTGCAACTCAAGCGGCAACGGCTGGCTATGATGTGGGCCCGGTCCGCGCGATGATGGATGCGCTTGCCGGACAAGCTTCGTCATAACGGACACCGACATTGAATGATCTCCTGATCTTTGGCGCATCTTTGGTCACTATCCTGTTCGTCAGTTGGCTGGTATATGTCATCGGGCTGGGCGATGACCCTCGTATTCGCAGCAACGAGCAGGCCTTCTCGCTTGCGGATTCCATCATTTGCGGCTTTGCGCCAACCGAAGCTGCGGTCGACAGGGCTGGCTATGGGGCCATCGTGCGCAACGCCAAAGGCCAGCAAATGCTGATCCGAGCGCATGGCAATTTCTTCGTCGGACGTCTTATCGACTCGAGCTTTTCCGGAAAATTGTCGCACACCCAATTGACGCTGGAGTCGCCCGAGCGCACCTTTGGATCGACGACGCTCGATCTTGGCAAGGATGCGCAATTATGGACGGCGCGTCTGCGCGAGGTGCTCGCCTGATGCCAACGCCGAGCCTTCCCAATCCGACCACCTATGCCATTCCGGCATTCATCCTGCTGATGCTCGCCGAGATGCTGATTGCCCGCGCCAAGGATCGTACCCGTTATGAGGCTCGCGATACGCTGACCTCATTGGGATTGGGCCTTGGCAGCACCGTCGCCGGACTCCTCACCGGAGGCTTTGTGATCGCTATGGCGACATGGGCCTATCAATATCGGTTGTTCGATATCGGTTATGTCTGGTGGGCGTGGATCGCCTGCTTTCTGCTCGATGACCTCGCTTATTATGTGTTCCATCGCACCGCCCACCGCGTACGCTGGTTCTGGGCCGGGCATGTCATCCACCATAGTTCGCAACATTATAATCTTTCGACGGCGCTCAGGCAGACCTGGACCGGATTTATCGCGCTCACCTTCATCTTCCGCCTGCCGCTCTTCTTCATCGGCTTTCCGGTGGCGATGGTGCTGTTTTGCGGCGGGATCAACCTCATCTACCAATTCTGGATCCATACCGAAGCGATCAAGCGCATGCCGCGCTGGTTCGAGGCCGTCATGAACACGCCCTCGCATCACCGCGTACATCATGCGACCAACCCGCGCTATCTCGATGCCAATTATGCCGGGGTTTTCATTATCTGGGACAGGATGTTCGGCAGCTTCGAACCCGAACGCGACTATGAAAAAATCAATTATGGCATCGTCAAGAATCTCGGGAGCTTCAACATCGTCTGGGCGGCGTTCCACGAATGGGTGGGGATTGCAAAGGATGTGTGGCGCGCGCCAACGTTCGCCGCCAAATGGAATTATATGGCGAAGCCGCCGGGCTGGAGTCACGACAATAGCCGCGATACGAGCGATACAATCAAGGCGCGCTGGCGCGAAACCCAGCCGGTGGATCCGGAGCAATCATAATATAAACCATTGACGCGCCAAACAGATGGGGAGGAATGAGGCATGGATAGTTACGACATCATCGTCATCGGCGGGGGATCGGGCGGTTGTTCCGTGGCAGGCGGGCTTGCCGAAGATGGCGACCGGACGGTGTGCGTAATCGAAGCGGGTGGAAAAAATGATGGCTTTGCCATCCGGACGCCCGGCATGCTTGTTGCCGCCCCCAAAGCTTCCAATTGGAACTTCGACACCGAAGCGATGGATGGCCTTGGCGGTCGTGTCGGCTATCAGCCACGGGGGCGTGGTCTCGGCGGGTCCAGTGCGATCAATGCGATGCTCTATATTCGCGGTAATCAGTGGGATTATGACAATTGGGCCGATCTTGGCTGCACCGGTTGGCGTTATTCGGATGTGCTCCCCTGGTTCAAAAAGGGCGAAAGCAACGAACGCGGTGGCAATGTCTTTCACGGCGACAAAGGACCGCTCCATGTCAGCGACCAGCACTGGCCGAGCGAACCCAGCCGCGCTTTTGTTGAAGCGGCAACACAGCTCCAATATCCGGAAACCGACGATTTTAATGGCGGACGTCAGGAAGGCTTTGGTCTTTATCAGGTGACCCAGCATCAAGGCGAACGCTGGTCGGCGGCGCGAGCGTTTCTTGATCCGTTGAAGGGCAAAGCCAATCTTGATGTGCGCACTGATACAATGGTCGAGCGGATTATCATCGAAAATGGTCGGGCTACCGGCGTCGTGGTGCGGCGGGGCGGGCAGCAGCAAACGCTCAAAGCCAAACAGGCGATTGTCGTTTCGGGCGGCGCTTTCGGCAGCCCGCAGACCTTGATGCTGTCCGGGATCGGTCCCGCAGAGCATTTGAAAGCGATGGGCATCGACGCGGTACTCGACAAGGCGGCAGTGGGGGCCGATCTTCAGGATCATTGCGATCATATCGTCGCCTATGATGCCAACAGCCCCGACCTTCTAGGCGGTTCACTCGCTTCGATGTGGCGGATGCTGAAAGCACTGGTCGAATATCGCCGCCATAAGTCGGGTCTGATGACGACGCCCTTTGCCGAAAGCGGCGGTTTTGCGAAAATCCGTCCCGATGCGCCCGCGCCCGATGTGCAATATCATTTCATCCGCGGCATCGTGCAAAATCATGGCCGCGACAAGGTGAGGGAGACGGGCTTTTCTGTCCATGCTTGTGTGCTGCGCCCGAAATCACGCGGAACCGTGCGCCTCAAAAGCAAAGACCCGGTGGCCGCTCCGGCGATCAATCCCAATTTCCTGTCGGATCCGGACGGCGAGGATATCGCCCTGCTCCGCGATGCAACCCGTCTGATGGCGCGCATCTGTGATACCGAGCCGCTCAAAAAATATATCGTGCGCGATCGCCATCCGGTCGATTATGCGGATGATAATGCGCTCGACGCGCTGATCCGTGCGCGCGCAGACACCATCTATCACCCGGTCGGCACCTGCCGTATGGGAGCCGATGCAAGCGATGTGGTCGATCCCGAATTGCGGGTGCGCGGGATAGATGGCCTTTATGTCGCCGACGCTTCGATCATGCCGCGCCTCATTTCGGGCAACACCAATGCGCCAAGTATCATGATCGGCATGCGTTGCGCCGATTTTGTTAAACGGCATTTGAAGGCGTAAAAAAAGGCCGGAGCATTGCTGCTCCGGCCTTACTTCAAATTAAACAGGGCTCGATTTAGAAACCCTTGCGCACCGTGACACCATAAGTGCGCGGCGTATTGGTCGAAAAACCAAGCCGCGCGCGACCACCGCGTTCGCGGTCAAACGCCAGCAAGGCATTTTCGTCGAGCAGATTGTTGACGTAGAGCATCACGCCGAAATTATTTTCAAAATCGATGCCTGCCGACAGGTTGACCAGCTCGTAGCTCGGCAGCTTGAGGTTGAGATTGGTTGTCGTGCCCGCAGGCGTGCCGCCATAAGTGAAGTGGCTGAACACGCCCGCACCCGGTTCCTGATCACCCGGCTGGGTATAGCGCGAACCGACATGCTGGAAGGCAGCCCCGAGATAGGCCTCACCGCCGGCCATCGGGAAGCTGTAATTGGCATTGGCCGACATCTGGAATTTGGGAGTCGAGGGCAGGCGGTTGCCTTTGCGAATCCCGGCAATCACCTGTGTTCCGGTCGAATCCAGCAGGGTTGAATCGAACTTGGCGTCGATCAAGCTACCCGACAGCGACAAGTCGAGCCCGCTGACCGGACGATAACCCATCTCGACTTCAACGCCCTTGGAATGGGCTTTTTCAGCATTGAAGACGATGCGCGAAGAACAGGATCCTGCATCGGCGGTGACCTGAAGATTCTTGATCTTGTTATAGAAAGCCGCCGCGTTGAAGGTGAACGCGCCGAATTGTGACTTGATCCCGCCTTCATAGTTCCACAGCGATTCATCCTTGAAGGTGGGGCGATTGCCGAAGGTGCGCGCATCGGGACCGGTCGCACCGCCCGAGCAGAGCGGAATGTTGAGCGGGTCATTCACGCCGCCGAGCCGGAAGCCCTTGGACATTTGCGCATTGAGCGTGACCCGCGGGCTCACTTCAAAGCTCAAAAGCAGGCGCGGGTTGAAACCGGACGCGCTGGTCTTGTCGCGGTTATTATCGCCATTGGCAAACAGGCCGCCCGATTTGAAGGTGCGCACTTCCTTATAAGTGTAATGACGCAGGCCCGCCGTCGCGGTGAGGGGTCCGAATTCGTAATTCGCCTCGCCGAAAATCGAAAGCTGGTCCAGCTTGTAGGGAATCGCAGCGTTGTAGGGTGAGTTGAGGGGGAAGCCGTTGGCCGCTCCCGCTGATGTTCCAGCCCCGAGTGCGGCATCGACATAGGCATCATAGCCGGGGGTCGGCAGCAATTGCTGATATTTACGGTCGCCGTGCGAATAGAATCCGCCGACCACCCAGTTGAAAGCGCCTTCATTGTCCGACGCAAACCGCAACTCCTGCGTGAATTGCTTGAGTTTGGTGGTATCGCGCAGGTTGGACGGCAGGTCGGCCAGCGCCGGATTGACACCGAGCGCGGTCACGAAGGGTGACCACGACACCGATCCGGTCAACGCGCTGGCATCGCGGCTCACCAGAATGTCGCGGTTGGTATAGCTGGTGACCGAGGTCACGTCGATCACGTCGGTATCAATCGCTGCGGTAAGGTCACCGATCAGTACCTTGTCGACGAATTTTTCGCGCAACTTCAAATATTGCTGGCGTTCGCCAAATGTATAAGCGGGTCGGCTCGTCGTGTAGGGGTTGGCGTAGAAATTATAGACTTCCTCACGATTAAAGCCGTTGGTCGAGATTTTCTGATAGACCACGCGGGGCGTCAGCGTCAGCGCATCGCCGAGCTGGAGCGCGACTGCAAGACGGCCGCCATAGCGTTCACCATCATTGATATTCTTGCCCGCTGCCGGACCAACGGCATCAATGAAGCCGCCATAGCGCGTATAATAGCCGACCGCGCGGACGGCTGCGTTTTCGCCCATCGGCATGTTGACTGCGCCCTTGAGGTGTCCACCGACATCCTTGCCGTCGACGAGGTTAATGTTTGCCTCAACCTTGCCTTCGGTGCGGTCGAAGCGCGGCTGGTTGGTGATATAGCGGATCGTGCCGCCCATCGATCCCGAGCCGAACAAAGTGCCTTGCGGGCCGCGCAGCGTTTCGACGCGGTTCAAATCGAAGAGGTCCAGATCGGGGGTGAACAAGGACATCGAGATCACGGACTCGTCAAGATAGACGCCGACCTGTTCCTTGACGCCGGGTTGGTCGCGCGCAATCTGGCCCGAGGCGACGCCGCGGATGGATACCTGGCTTTGACCGGGCCCGAGATTTTGCACCGCAAGACCCGCGACATTGCGCGAAAGATCTTCAACCGTGGTAGCACCCGATTTGCGAATATCGGCTTCGGTCTGCGCGTTGATCGAGAAGGGCACATCCTGCACCGTCGAATTGCGCTTGGTTGCGGTCACAACGATTTCGTTGCCGCCTTCGCCTTCATCCTGCAATTCCTGCGCGCTGGCCCCGCCGGCCATCGCAAGGGACAGGGTTGAAAGGCCTGCTAGCAACAAACCACGCATGGTTTTCGAATGGGCAAATGTCATGATATTTCTCCCTCTCCATCGTTTTGGACCAAATCTTCGCGTTTGGTTTCAAATGTAACTGTTAATCTATATTATCTAGTTTTTACATAGCCAAAGTAGAGTTTTAACGAAGACTATCGAAAAAATGGCCGGAGTGTTGCACTCCGGCCACAGGTGGTTCGCAGGAGGAACCCTTGGAGGGGAGAGGCTGCCCTCTCCCGCAAGCTCAATAATTATAGGCGCGCTCGCCATGTTCAGCGAGGTCGAGCCCTTCGCGTTCTGCATCGGGCGTAACGCGCAGCCCGGTGACCGCCTTGGCCGCATAAATCGCAATCGCTGTGCCGATTGACGCCCATATAATTGTGGTGAGCGTGGCCATGATCTGCACGCCCAGTTGGGCGGCAATGCCGGTTGATCCATCGCCGGGGCCGCCAAATTGGGGCGCATAAACAATGGCGGTCCCGAGCGCGCCGACAATGCCGCCAACGCCGTGAATACCGAACGCATCCAGCGCATCGTCAAAGCCGAGCTTGGGCTTGACCTTGCTGACCACGAAAAAGCAGACCAACGATGCAACGGCGCCGAGGATAATCGCGCCCATCGGGCCGCTGTTGCCCGCAGCGGGAGTTACCGCGACGAGCCCTGCAATAATACCGGAGCAAAAACCGAGGGCCGAACCCTTGTGACCGACAATGCGCTCGACCGCCATCCACACAAGGCCTCCCGCTGCGGTCGCGACGAAGGTGTTGATCATTGCAAGCCCTGCCGAGCCATTGGCTTCGAGCGCCGACCCTGCATTGAAACCGAACCAGCCGACCCACAGGAGACCGGTGCCAATCGCGGTCATCGTCAGCGAATGCGGTGCCAGCGCTTCCTTCTGATAGCCGATGCGCTTGCCGAGGATGAGGCAGGCGACCAGCGCGGAAACCCCGGCATTGATATGGACCACCGTGCCACCTGCAAAATCGAGCGCGCCCATTTCAAAGAAAAGACCGCCAGCGGCCCATACCATATGAGCGATGGGAAAATAGACGATGGTGAGCCAGATCGCGACGAAGACCATAACCGCAGCAAACTTCATCCGTTCAACCACCGATCCCAGCACGAGCGCGGCGGTGATTGCAGCAAAGGTCATCTGGAAGCTGACGAACACATATTCGGGGATCACCACGCCTTTGGTAAAGGTCGCTGCGGTCGAGGCAGGTGTGACGCCGGTCAGAAAGGCTTTACCGAACCCCGCGATGAAGGGCGTTAGACCCGCGGCGCCATCAGGGCCGAAGGCAAGACTGTAACCATAGGCCACCCAGATCAGCATCGCGAGCGCCGCCGACGCGCCGATCTGCGTCATGACCGAAAGCATGTTTTTGGATCGGACCAAGCCGCCATAGAAAAGCGCAAGGCCGGGCAGGATCATAAGGAGGACCAGCAGGGTCGAGGTCATCATCCACGCTGTATCGCCTTTGTCCATCGTTTCGGCGACCATAGGCGCGGCCGCTTGCGCGGTCTCGGCCGCTGCTGTGGCTGCACTCTGCGCGTGGGCGGTCGCTGCGCTGATAAGCCCGAGCGCCGCCCCCATTAGTCGTGCGAGTTGGTATCGGTTCATTCTTGTCCCCTTTTTCTGCTCAAGGTCCCCACGCTGCGGCGGGTATGATAATGATGCAGTGCAACATGCGTGCCAGCATGCCGACGGGGAACGTTGGTTAGAAAAAATCAGGGAAGTTTGCGATTCACCGCCGGATTATTGAGCAGTGCGCGCACGCACCTGCCTATTTTTTAGGCAGCTGCAACTCCGCCCAGATCGGAAGATGGTCCGAGGCACGCGAGGCGGTGATACTGTGATGCACCCCGCAACCATCAATCGCGATATCGTTGGAAACGATGATGCGGTCGAGTTCACCGACCGGGCGGCGGCTGTGAAAGCTCCGTCCCGGACGCAAGACTTGATGCTCAATCGCGAAATCCTTGAGACAGCCGCGATTGGTCCACTCGTTAAGATCGCCCATCATCACAGTTGGCAAGGACCGCGGTAACGCGCCGAGGTGATGCAACAGCGCCTTGGCCTGCCGTCGCCGCCACAGGCCGGAAAGATCAAGATGCATGCCGACCACCCGCAAAGCCTCGCCATTGACGCGCAGGTCCGCCATAACCGCCCCGCGCGGTTCAAGCGTTGGCAAATAAACCGGCTCGCAATGTTCGACCTCGATGTGCTTCTTCACCAAGATCGCATTGCCATGCCAGCCGATGCTTTGCGGCCGCATGTCAAGATGGACCGCTTTATAGGGGCTATGCTCAAACAGCATATGCACCGGAATGGCCGCTGCCCGCCCGCCGAAGCGGCGATCCGCTTCTTGTAAGGCGATCACGTCGGCGTCGAGTTCGCACAATACCTCGAGCGTGCGCTCCGGACTGCGGCGACGGTCAAGCCCGATTGCTTTACGAATATTATAGCTGGCAACTTTGATGGTCATTGCGGCGGGTGCAGGTCTTACCAGTTTTCGCCTTGGGCGATCGCTTCCGCTTCGCCCTCGCGGGTTTCCCGGCCAAGAGCGGCGTTGCGATGCGGGAAGCGTCCGAAACGGTCGATTATGTCGAAATGCTTTTGCGCAAAACTGCCATAATCCGCGTTGATGGCATTCATCAGGCGGAGGGATTCGCGCTGGTCGTCTATATCTTCACTATGCTCGAACGGCATATAAAGAAAGGCACGCGCATCATCGTCGAGGCCCTGATCAAAGCCTTGTTTAACCGCCCCGCGCGCAATCTGCACCGCCAGTTCGTCGGTCGCAAAGGCTTCGGACTGTTTGCGGTAGAGGTTGCGTGGCATCTGATCGAACAACAGGATAGCAGCGCGCGCCGTGTCGGGGTCGGTCAGGAAGGAGTTTGCAGGCTGGCTACGAAGCGCCGTGCGCCAATCCGCAAAACGCGCTACTTTCTCGTCAAAGGCCGACCCACCGCCGAACCAGTCGCTGCGGCCATGCGCGTTGAACCAGAAGTCCAGCAATTGCCGCGCCCAGTCTTGCGGCACGCTATCGGGCGAGACGAACATGTCCTCGTCTTGTTCATCGGCACGGCTCATCTGTCATTCCTTCCAAGCGCGTATCGCGTTGGAGATCACGCCGCCGTGCCTCCAACCGTCAGTCCTTCCACCAGCAGCGACGGCTGGCCAACGCCAACCGGAACCGACTGGCCACCCTTACCGCATACGCCCACGCCGTCATCCAGTTTCATATCATTGCCAATACCGGTGACTTTGGTGAGCGCGGTCGGCCCATCGCCGATCAGCGTTGCGCCCTTGATCGGCGCGCCGAGCTTGCCATTTTCGATTTTATAGGCCTCGGTGCAGGAAAAGACGAACTTGCCCGACACGATATCGACCTGGCCGCCGCCAAAATTCTTGGCATAAATGCCGTTCTTGACCCGGCTCATCAACTCGGCGGGATCGTCATTGCCAGAGCGCATGAAGGTGTTGGTCATGCGCGGCATCGGTGCGTGCGCATAGGATTCGCGCCGTCCATTACCGGTTGCAGGGACACCCATCAGCCGCGCGTTCAAACGATCCTGAATATACATTTTAAGGATGCCGTCTTCGATCAGGATATTTTCCTGGCTCGGCGTTCCTTCATCGTCGATGGAAAGCGAACCCCGTCGGTCGGCGATGGTGCCGTCATCGACCACGGTCACGCCGGGTGCCGCGACGCGCTCACCGATGCGCCCCGAAAAGGCCGAGGTACCCTTGCGGTTGAAATCGCCTTCCAGGCCATGACCGACCGCTTCATGGAGCAACACGCCCGGCCAGCCTGCGCCGACCAGAACGGTCATCTCGCCTGCTGGGGCGTCGACCGATTCCAAATTGGTGAGCGCCTGCGCCAAGGCTTCGTTGATCGCGTGCTCAGCCGTCGCATCCTCGAACAAGCGACCATAAAGATAGCGGCCGCCCGTACCATAGCTGCCGCTTTCGCGGCGACCATTTTGCTCGACGACGATCGAGACATTCAAGCGCACCATCGGGCGTACATCCGTCGCGACAAAACCATCGGCGCGCACGATTTCAACCACGCTCCATGAGCCTGACAGCACGACGGAGACCTGCGAAACGCGCGGATCGCGCGCGCGCGCCGCAGCGTCGATCTTCTGGCACAATGCCACTTTTTCGGCGAACGGAACCAACTCAAGCGGATTGCCGTCCGTATAGAGATGCTTGTTGGTACGGATCGGCGCCGCAGCGGGGGTTGCCGTGGCGGGATCGAGCAGGCTCAACGTATCGGCCGCGCGGCGGATCGCGGCTTCGCTTATTTCATTGGCATGGGCAAAGCCCGTCATTTCGCCGGTCACCCCGCGCAGACCAAAGCCGCCATTGGTCGAATAATCGGCGCCCTTCAGCCGCCCGTCGTCGAACACGAAGCTCTCATTGGCGATATATTGAAGATAGAGTTCCCCATCATCGGTCCGGGCCAGCGCTTCGCGCGTCAGGCGCAGCGCCGCGTCAGGATCAAGCATATCGGGGCGGTAAAGAAAGGATCGGGGATCAGTCATGATGGCCGATATAGGTTGCGCAACTCAAACTTCCTAGCGCAAACCCGCGAAGGGGCCGATCAATGATCGGCCGGACCGCCCTGCAGCACGAAACGGCGATCACAATAGCCGCATTCGACAAAGCCTTTTTCATCAATTTCGAGCCAAACTCGCGGATGGCCAAGCGTATTGCCGCCGGGAATATCGCTGGACCCGTCGCAACTCACGCGGGCTTTGGTGACACGGATGGTTTCAGGAGCATCATGCTGTTTCATAGAGAAAATGCTTTTACCTATTTGACGCGCCGCCCGCAAGCGATGGAGCGCGAAACCTTGTTAGAAGAATAAGGGTGATCTGATCAGTCGAACAGGCTCGAAACCGAACTTTCGTCCGCGATACGCTTGATCGCTTCACCTATCAGCGGCGCGATGCCGAGGTGGCGAATTTTCTCCGATGCCTGCTCAGCCCCGGTGCCGAGGATCGAATCGGTGATCACCAGTTCTTTCAACTGCGACCCATCAACGCGCGCCACGGCCCCGCCGGACAGGACGCCATGGGTACAATAAGCAACCACCTCTTCCGCCCCGCCCGCCTTCAGCGCTGCAGCAGCATTACAGAGCGTTCCGGCGGAATCGACGATATCGTCGATAAGGATGCAAAAACGTCCGGTCACATCACCGATGATGTTCATGACCTCGGATTCGCCTGCCCGTTCGCGGCGCTTGTCGACGATAGCGAGTTGAGCATTGTCAAGCCGCTTGGCAAGCGCACGGGCGCGAACCACGCCACCAACGTCAGGCGAAACGACCATCAGGTCGCGGCCACCGAAGCGCGCAAGAATGTCGGCCGCCATTACGGGCGCTGCAAACAGATTATCGGTCGGAATATCAAAGAAGCCCTGAATTTGCCCGGCATGGAGATCAAGCGCGAGCACGCGGTCTGCCCCGGCTTCGGTAATGAGGTTTGCCACCAGCTTGGCCGAAATCGGCGTACGCGGCCCCGGCTTGCGATCCTGGCGCGCATATCCGAAATAAGGAAGAACTGCCGTGATGCGCTTGGCCGAAGCGCGGCGCAGCGCATCAATCATGATCAGCAATTCCATCAGATTGTCGTTCGCCGGATAGCTGGTTGATTGCAGCACGAACACATCTTCGCCGCGGACATTTTCATGGATTTCGACGAACACTTCCTCGTCAGCAAAGCGGCGGACGCTCGCATCGGTGAGGCGAATATCAAGATATTCGGCAACGGCCTTGGCGAGCGGAAGATTGCTGTTGCCGGTCATCAATTTCATCTGGAAGGCTCCCCATGGGCTGGTACTGCTGGCGCTATGCGCGCCCCTTTAGCCAGCATTCGATGAGAGGGAAAGCCCAAGATGGACTTCCAACAGATCGGCAACAATCAAGTGAGCAAGCCTGCTGCCCTTGCCGTCGCGATATTATCGCGCGACACCGGGATTGCGGTGCCGTCAGCCAAAAACAACAGGGCACTGCGACCTTCACGTCGGCTTTGGACAACGGCATCCTTCGCCACCCACCAACTGCGGTGCACCTGTAGGCCAGCATCCACAGGCATCAGCGTGATCGCATCACGCAGGCGGATAAGTATCAAGTGGCTGCGCCGTTCTCCGTGGACACGGACATAGTGGTCCTCGCTCTGCAACGCGAGCACAGGTCCAAAGCCCGGCGGGAGATCAAGGCGGTGGAATGAAGGAGGTGGGGGAGGAGCAACATACTTTGTTGGGGTGCCACTTTGCAGGCTAGGGCTGCTCCCCTCGGCACCAAGCGGCAGGTCTTGGGCGTCTTGGGGCGCGGCGAAAATCAGCCGGACACTGCCAACGACCAGTGCGGCGATGATCCACACTTGGAGGAATATCTCGCCCACTTCTGTCCAGTCGACCCGCGCTGGCAAAACGAAATTCCAATAAAAGAACAAAGCGACGATAAAAGTCATCGGTACCGCCGCGAGCGCTATTGTGACCAACGTGGCCAAGGCTTCGGGGACGTGACTGGTTTGCGCCAGCCAACGGGCTAGGGTTCCGCTCGCACGAAACAACGGAAAGCCGATCAACAATAACGCTATCCAATAAAGCAACCGTGTCGTCAGGGGCAGCGCGAAGCTGCCAAACGGTCCGATAAAGGCGAGCACCGCGCCGATGGCGGTCAGGATGACAATCTCGACGACGGTTTTTCTGAGCATATTCGCGGCTTTATGTGTGCCCGTTCGCGCATCGTCAACGGGCAATGGGCGCTGTTCACGAACAAATAGGTCCGCTTCACGCAAGGCCGCTTGCAGACAGAATCGCACAGCGCAAGGTCGAAGGCCAGCACAAACATTTGCCAATGAGGACATCAACTATGAACGCTGCCAGCGTTAACACGCCCATCAAACGTTCGCGCATCAAAGACCACGCCATCAATTTTGGGCTCGCCGCCGCCATGGTGGGCTTGCTCCAACTGCTGACCGGAAATCAGAGCGACTATAAGACACCGCAGCTAGCCATCATCGTCCATCTGACGACAGTGATCCCGGCGCTTTTGCTCGGTGCGTGGGTGTTGTGGCGCCCCAAGGGCACATCCGTCCATCGTCTTACTGGCCGTATCTGGGCGGCACTGATGCTCGTGACGGCCATTGACAGTTTCTGGATTCGCACGCTCACCGGCGGGATCAGCTTCATTCACTGGTTGTCTGCGGTTACCCTTGTTTCCATCCCCTTTGCCATGTGGCACGCCCGCCATGGCCGGATTGACGCGCATTTAAGCTCAATGCGCACGGCCTATATCAGCCTCTGCGTCGCCGGACTGTTCGCGATGATGCCAGGACGGATCATGGGCACGCTGATCTTCGGTTGAATTCAGCGTCGCGCGTCCTAAACAGAGACGCATGACAGACCGCCTCACTATCGCCCTCGTCCAATCCAATCAGCGTGTCGGCGATCTTGCCGGCAATGCCGACAGGATGCTTGCACATCGCGAAGCGCTGAAGAGCGAGGGCGTTGACCTCATCGTCTTTCCCGAAATGCAGCTCATCGGCTATCCGGCGGAGGATTTGTACCAGAAGCCTGCGCTTGCCGAACGCGCCGCAGTGGAGCTTGCACGGATGGCCGAGGCGACAGCGGATGGCGGCGCGGCCATGCTGGTCGGCACGGTATATCGGAGCGAAGAAGGCCGGCTCTATAATGCCGAGATGCTACTGGCTGACGGCAAGGTCGCGGGGCTGACGCTCAAGCATGAGCTTCCCAATTATGGCGTGTTTGACGAAAAGCGGAATTTCTCGGCAGGGCCGCTGCCCGAACCGCTCCTGTTCAAGGGCGTCAAGCTTGGCGTTCCTATCTGCGAGGACATCTGGTTCCCGACCGTGTGCGGTCATCTTTCCAGGCAGGGCGCGGAAATCCTCATCGCGCCGCATGGCAGCCCTTATGAAATCGACAAGGATGATCTGCGCCACGAAGGCGTTGCGGTGGTGCGGGTCAAGGAAACCGGTCTCCCGCTCATTTTCCTCAATCGCGTGGGCGGGCAGGATGAATTGGTATTTGACGGCTGCTCGTTCGTGCTCAACGCTGATGGTGCGCTGGCCCACCAATTACCTGACTGGGAAGAAGCGGTGCGCATCACGCGTTGGAACCGTATGGATAAGGGGTGGGTGTGCGAACAAGGCGAGATCGCCAAACTCGAACCCCATCCTGCGGACACCTATCATGCGATGATGATTGGCCTTCGCGATTATGTCGATACCAACCGCTTTCCGGGCGTGGTGCTCGGCCTTTCCGGCGGCATCGACAGTGCGATTTGCGCTGCAATTGCCGCCGATGCGCTGGGGCCGGACCGGGTTTGGTGCGTGATGTTGCCGTCACGCTTCACCAGTCAGGCGAGCCTCGATGATGCCGCGGCCTGTGCAGAGATGATCGGATGCCGCCACGAGGTTATCCCGATCATCCCGGCGGTCGAAGCCTTCGATCAGATGCTGGCTGGCAGCTTTTCCGATGTTGAGGTGGATATAACGGAAGAAAATATCCAGTCGCGCATTCGCGGCGTCACCTTGATGGCGCTCTCCAACAAATTCGGACACATGCTCCTTACTACCGGCAACAAGAGCGAGATGTCGGTTGGCTATGCCACCATTTATGGCGATATGGCGGGTGGTTATAATCCGTTGAAGGATGCCTATAAAACTACCGTTTTTGCGGTTTCCAAATGGCGCAATGCCCATAAGCCGCGTCTCGGACTTGGCGTCGATGGTCCGGTGATGCCCGAATCGATTATCACCAAGCCGCCCAGCGCGGAATTGCGCCCCGACCAGAAGGATTCGGACAGCCTGCCGCCTTATGACGTGCTCGATCCCATTCTGCTCGGCCTCGTCGAACAGGATATGTCGGTCGATGCGATTGTTGCGGACAATAAGGGCAAGGCAGGATTTGAGCGCGACACCGTGGCACGCATCGAAAAGCTGCTCAACATCGCCGAATATAAGCGCCGCCAGGCCCCCCCGGGCGTCAAACTGGGCAAACGCAACTTCGGTCGCGACCGCCGCTATCCCATCACCAACGCGTTTCGTACCGGATAAGGCGCAAGCCGGTGGCCGTCGCGCTTTCGATTGGCATCCTCCTTATTCACTTGGGCTTTGTCGTGCGCGTGTTGAGCGGTCCATCGAGGGCGCCTGCGTCCCGTTCGACCTGGGTGTTGGCGTTGTTGCTGTTCCCGGTGGGAGGCGTGGTCGCCTATCTGATGTTCGGCGAACGCTATATGCCGAAAAAGAAGCGTCTCGCTGGTGAAGCAGCGCTGGCGCGGGCGACCCAAACAGCGGATGAAGCCCTAACGACGGCGGGCGTTGTTTGCCTGCCGACCAGCGAACCAGCCCGCTCGATTGCAACTTTGCTTCACCGCAGCTGTGGCCTCCCGCCAGTGTCAGGCAATCATGCGGAGTTGATGGCCGATGCCGACGTGGCGATGGCGACGCTCGCCGCTGACATTGAGGCGGCGCAAGAGAGCGTCCATCTCGGCTTTTACATTTGGCTCGCCGACCGCAACGGATTGCTCATCAAGGATGCGGTGATGCGCGCGGCGAGGCGCGGGATCATGTGTCGGGTGATGGCCGACGCGATCGGATCGCGCGCGTTTATTGATTCAGCGCATTGGCAGGATTTGCGCGACGCGGGCGTGCATCTTGTGCGCACACTCCATGAAAGCATGATTGCTTGGGGACTCGGAGCAGGCCGGATTGACCTGCGCGACCACAGGAAGATCATGGTCATTGATAATCGCATTACCTTCGTCGGGAGCCAGAATTGCGCCGATGCCGCATTCGAGGTGAAGCCGCGCTTTGCGCCATGGGTGGATATATTAGTCCGGTTCGAAGGACCGATTGCACTTGAAATGCAGGCTTTGTTTCTTTCCGGCTGGGAAACTTCAAGCGGGGAAGATTTAAGCGCTATGCTGGTGTTGCCACCTCCGTCGGACACCATAAACGGCGTCTGCGTGCAAGGCATGGGCTGCGGTCCATTCGACACGCACGAGATCATGGCCAATCTGTTCGTTTCGATCATCTATGCCGCGACGCGTACCTTATGCATCACCACGCCCTATTTTGTGCCCGATGGTGCCATTCTGGCGGCACTTTCGACCGCCGCCCGACGCGGCGTCAGGGTTGATCTCATCTTACCCCAACGCAATGATTCGACTATCGTGCGCGCGATTAGCCTGAGCGATTATCCCGGCCTTATCGAAGCTGGCGTCCACATTCACGAATTTCGGGACGGTCTCCTCCATGCCAAGACGATGACGGTTGATGGAGAACTCGCTCTTTTCGGCTCAGCCAATCTCGACCGGCGCAGCCTTGAATTGAATTTCGAAAATAATGTTGTCGTTTACGACCCCGCACTGACCGCCATTATCCGCGCCCGGCAGCAAACCTATCTCGACTCCAGCGTTCCGGTGGAGGCCGCCGCGATAGCCCGCTGGCCACTTTATCGACGCGTATGGCAAAATGCGCTTTCGATCATCGGACCGGTTTTTTGATGGCATGACTTTCCTGTCTGGCGATCTGCGCTATAGGAACCCGCATGACCATTATCACCCGTTTCGCTCCGTCACCCACCGGCACACTCCATGTCGGCAATATCCGCACCGCGCTCCACAATTGGATGTTTGCGCAAAAGCATGGCGGCAAATTCTTGCTGCGGATCGATGATACCGATCTGGAGCGCTCCAAGGAGGATTATGTCGAAGGGATCCGCGCCGATCTTGCTTGGTTGGGACTGCAACCCGATGGCGAAGAGCGTCAATCCCGGCGTTTTGACCTTTATGAACGCCGTTTCGAGGCGTTGAAGGCGGCGGGGCGGGTCTACCCCTGTTATGAGACGGCCGAAGAGTTGGAATTGCGTCGCAAGGTGCTGCTGGGACGCGGCCTACCTCCCGTCTATGAACGCACCGCCCTTACCCTCAGCGATGCCGAGCGCGCCGAAAAGGAAGCGGCGGGCGTCAAACCGCACTGGCGCTTTAAACTTGACCATGACCAGCCGATTGTCTGGGACGATATGGTGCGCGGGAGCGCCCATTTTGATCCCAAGACCATGTCCGACCCGGTGATCCGCCGCGCCGACGGGAGCTGGCTTTATATGTTGCCTTCGGTGATCGACGATATCGACATGGGCATCACCCATGTGGTGCGCGGCGAAGACCATGTGTCTAACACCGCGACCCAAATACAGATGTTTACCGCACTCGGCGCAGAGCCGCCGCGCTTTGCCCATGAAGCATTGCTCACCGGGAGCGAGGGCAAGCTGTCCAAGCGGCTGGGCTCGCTCGGCGTGTCGTCCATGCGCGAGGAAGGGATTGAAGCGATTGCCTTGAAAGCGCTCCTCGCCCGCATCGGAACCAGCGATCCTGTTGTCCCTGCGACCGATATGGCCCCGCTGATTGACAGCTTTGATTTTGCGCGATTTGGCCGCGCGCCTGCCCGGTTTGATGATGCCGAACTCGCCACCTTGAACCAGAAAATCCTGCACCACACTGGTTATGAGGCGGTAAAGGATCGGCTGCCCTCCGATATGGATGCGGCGGCGTGGGATGCGATCGCGCCCAATATCACCAAAATTGATGATGTGGCGGACTGGTGGGCGGTGGTTAAAGGCCCCATCACGGTTGCCCCCTTCGAGTCCGAGGACAAAGCCTTTCTCGCCGAAGCGGCCAAGGCTGCGGCCTCTATCGATTGGGCAACGGACCCGTGGCACGCCCTCACCAATGCCTTGAAGGAGGGAACGGGGCGCAAGGGTAAAGCGTTATTCTTACCGTTACGCCTCGCCTTGACCGGCAAGGAGCATGGCCCCGACATGGCGGCGCTCTTGCCCCTGATCGGAAAGGACGAGACGATCAAAAGGCTGGAGGCCACCTCATGAGCGAAGATCTCAAAACTCTCACCGAAGCCGAATGGCGCGACCGGCTCACTCCGGAAGAATATCATGTGCTGCGCGAACATGGCACCGAGCGGCCCTTCGCGGGCGTCTATAATGACGAAAAGCGTCCCGGTGTCTATAACTGCCGCGGTTGCGGCGCGCCGCTCTTCAGGAGCGAGACAAAATATGAGAGCGGGTCAGGCTGGCCGAGCTTTTACGATGCAATTGACCCCGCGGCGATTACGCAGATCCGCGATACCAGCCACGGCATGGTCAGGGTCGAGATACGCTGCGCCAAATGCGACGGGCATTTGGGGCATATCTTTCCGGATGGCCCGCAACCGACCGGGACGCGCTATTGCACCAACAGCCTCAGCCTCGATTTCGAGCCCACCGCAGAGTGATTTGATGGGCCGATGGCTGGCCGTAGAAAGGCGACCTGTGTAGCGCCACGCCTGCACCCGTTTTGCACATGCTGTGCACCAATATAAAACTTGTCGCGAATCCAAGGACGCTCTAATCCTGCCGCCTGACATGGCGCGCCGTAAATCTTCTCCTTCAATCTCTGGCACGGCCGATGCCGATGCTGTTCCGCAAAACCGGTATTGGATCTGGACCAAGCGCTTGCTCTGGGCGGGTCTTGCGCTGGCGCTGATTGGGAGCATTGCGCTCGGCACTGCGGTCTGGCTCGCCAAGCAATCGCTGCCGAGCTTTGAAGAATTGAAGCAATCGCCCAACGGTCAGACGATCCGCGTCCACGCCGCCGATGGCAGCATCCTTGTGACGCTCGGGCCGACTTATGGCCGCTGGCTGGAAAGCAACGAAATCCCCAAGATCATGACCAACGCGATGGTCGCGGTCGAAGACCGGCGTTATTATGACCACCCCGGCGTTGATCCGGTAGGCATGGCCCGATCGGCTTGGCGCGCGTTTGAAAATCGCGGCACCGGGCGGCGCATGGAAGGCGCGTCGACCATCACCCAGCAGCTTGCACGTAACATCTTCCTCTCCAACAGTTATACTTTCTCGCGTAAGATCCGCGAGGCGATCCTCGCCATGGCCATGGAGTGGAAGTTCAGCAAACAACAAATCCTCGAACTCTATCTCAACAAAGTCTATTTCGGCGGCGGCAGCTATGGGATTGATGCGGCTTCGCGGCGTTTTTTCAATCATGACGCAACCCAGCTTTCGTTATCCGAAGCCGCGATCATCGCGGGTTTGGTTAAAGCACCCTCGCGCTATTCACCAACCGCCGACGCGGAAGCCGCAGTCGACCGCGCCAAGGTGGTGCTGCAGGTAATGCAGGATGCTGGCGCGATTACGCCTGCACAAGCCGCTGCCGCCAACCCGGTTGCGGTCAAGCTCGCGCCCGAACCGATGCAGACCAGTGCGCGCTATTTTACCGATTGGGCGCTCCCCCAACTTGACGTGCTGATCGACGAAACCAGCGAACCCCTTGACGTCTGGACCACGCTTGACCCCAATATGCAGCGTTCGGCCACTGCATCAATCAAGGCCAATGTGCCGAGCGGGGTGCAAGGGGCGCTGGTCAGCCTTGACCGTGATGGCGCTGTTCTCGCGATGGTCGGCGGCACCGATTATGTCACCTCCAACTATAACCGCGCCACTCAAGCTGTGCGTCAGCCTGGTTCGGCGTGGAAGGTGTTCGTCTATATGACCGCG
Organism: Pseudomonadota bacterium; assembly: GCA_023458055.1. Taxonomy (GTDB): domain Bacteria; phylum Pseudomonadota; class Alphaproteobacteria; order Sphingomonadales; family Sphingomonadaceae; genus JAFAFE01. Next base: position 70,420 of record JAEXAW010000044.1, on the reverse strand, counting down.
CTCGAGGCGGGCTATAAGGTCAACGACATGGTCAATGACAAGCCGGTCACGATCAACGGCTGGAGCCCCCGCAATTCCAGCGGACGCTTTTCGGGCGAAGTGTCGCTGCGCACGGCTTTTGCCTACAGCCTCAACACCGTTGCTGCCCAGATCGGCGACGAGGTCGGCTATTCCAGCATCGCCAATATGGCTAAGCGGTTTGGCATCACCACGCCGATCAACACCCATCCCTCAATGGTATTGGGCACGTCCGATGTACGGCTCATCGACATGACCCGCGCCTTTGCCGGGATCAGCGCGAAGGGGACCTCTATTACGCCCTATGGCATTATCAAAGTGACGACCCCTGACGGCAAACTTCTTTATAATCACGCGCCGCAGGGTGCGACGCAGTTGATCGACCCATGGGTAGCTGCCGGTATTACCGATCTCATGCAAACCGCCGTTAATACAGGCACCGGTCGCGCCGCGCAGATCGGGCGCCCGGTGGCGGGCAAGACCGGCACCACCTCGAGCAATAAGGATGGCTGGTTTATCGGCTTTTCGAGCGGCATCACGACAGGCGTGTGGATGGGTCGCGACGATGCCAAGGCGGTACGCAACCTGCAGGGCGGTCACGCGCCGGCCAAGGCGTTTTCCGATTATATGCGTGTCGCGGTGGCTAAACGTCCGGTGGAACAGTTTGAAACCAATGTGACCTTGCCCGAATGGCAACTGGAAGACGAGGAAGCAGGCTCGGAATTCGGACCGCCATCCCAGGGCCAGTTTGTCGATGAAAATGGCATGCCGATCGAATTGCCGCCCGATCCGGCCGGAATTGACAATGCGGTCAACCCCGACGGCCCCGAGCCGCCGCGTCCCGGCCGCCCCGAAATGAATCAGGAATGGATCGATAATGTGACCGGTCGCAGCGGCAATGAAGGGGTGGACCCCAACGCGCCCGCTCCGGCCCAGCCTCCGGTCGCGCCCAAGACATCGCCAAAAGCCGCACCGCCTCCCAGAACGCCGCCGAATGATGGGATTTTGGTTGAGTAGCGCGACTGACCTGCCGCGAGTTCGCTAATCAAACCGATATTGGTGCAAACTATGCCCATGTGCTTTGAGCCAGCGGCGGGCTTTACGGGCACTGCCTTCGAAAATCTGGTCGACAAAGGCATGAAATTCGGGGCCGTGGTGCATGTGCTTGAGGTGCGCGACTTCATGCGCCACGGTCGCACGGCGCACGAAGTCGGGGGCCATGACGAGCCGCCAATTATAGCGGATCGACCCGTCCGAAGCGCAACTCCCCCAGCGGCTTTTCGGATCCGCCACCGAAACGCGCCCCGCTTTCAAACCGCCGATGCCGGCATATTCGCGTGTTTCATCGGATAGCAAAGCGAGCGCTTCGGCCTTCATCCAGCGTTCGATACGCCGTGCGATCGTCTCTTGCGGGCCTCCGACATGGAGGATGCCACCCGCAAGGTCGACCGTTCGTCCTCGCGCGGCATCCCAGCACACCGCCACGATTTCACCTTGATAGAGCAGTTCAGCGCCATCCTCGACGACTACAATATGCTCCATCGTGCCGATCTGCGTGGTGAGCCAGCGAGATTGGCTCTCGACCCACGCCAAAGCTTTGGTGCGATCATGGCGGATGGGCAGGGAGAGACGGATTTCGCCTTTCATCCGATCGAACCGTAGAGTCATACGCCGCGCGCGCGCATTGGGAAGCAGCCGTACCGGCCACGCCTCGTCATTGATGGTAACGGTCGCGATGTCAGGCTTTCTCGGGTGGGTGACCCGTTCAGACCTCGCGCTCGACAAGATGGTTTTCCAAAGGGCCGGCATCATTTTCGGATATGGTCCATCCGCGTACCGACTGTCCAGCCTCATGCACCGCCTCAGGGTCTCCCGAAACCAGATAATGCCATTCCGGGAGGGGTAAGCCTTCCGCGCGTAAGCGGTACGCACAGGTCAAAGGCAGCCATTCAATCTCGAGCAGCTTCCTGGGTGTCAGTTGCAGGCAATCCGGAACGATCCGCTTGCGGTTTTTGTAATCGCCACAACGACCCGTATTGCGGTCGAGCAAGTGGCAGGCAACATTGGTCGGATAAATCCGCCCGGTATCCTCATCCTCCACCTTGTGGAGGCAGCATTTGCCGCACCCATCGCACAAAGCCTCCCATTCCGCCTTGTCCAATGTTTCAAGCGGCCGCTCCCAAAAGGGTGTCAATGCACCCATTTTTCCAGTTCCGCGACGACTTTGGCGGGATCGCCCTCATTAACCGGGGTCGAAATATCGTCGGTCGGAATGAACGCGATCGGCTTGCCGTCGGGACCCATCAAATACGCCAACTGGGTGTGTGCCATCAGGTAAGCGTCGGGCGCCGACCCTTTGACCTTGTTGTAAACGACTGCATAGCCTTTGGCGACCGCCGCGATCTCTTCCGGCGTACCGGTAAGACCGACGATTTTATCATCAAACTGGCGAATGAAGGCTTTGATTTTGTCCGGCGTGTCCCGTTCCGGATCGACCGTGATGAAGATCGGCTGGACCTTCGCAGCCTTGGACGAATTGGCTTTGGACCACTGGCGAAAACCGGCCATCAAATGCTGGAGATCGACCGGGCAGACATCCGGACAATAGGTGTAGCCAAAATAGACCAGACGATAGCGGCCTGCAAAATCGGCTTCGCTCACCCGCTTGCCGTCCTGATCAACCAATGTCAGCGGCGCGCCGATGCGCGCACCAGCGAGAGGCGAGTCGGTAGGCGCTGAACCAGACTGAGCCTGACAACCGGTTAGCAGCAGTGCGGTAAGGCTTGCGGAAAATAGCGAAAACTTATTCATGACAGCGCCAGCCATGCTCTGCTATTGCTGCAAAATCAACCGGAGGTTTGGCACAGGGGCAATGCCTTCCCGGCCGAGCGCCCCGGCAGTTCGTCATAATTGGATATGGATATTGCTTTGATGTCGCCTGTTGCCCACCTGCTTCGTCCGTTCGGCGTTGCTGCCTCTGCGCTGTTGCTTACCTTTCCCGCCATCGCCAGCGCCCAGGCGGTCAGCGGCTATAAATTTCTTGAAGCCGTCAAAGATCGCAAAGGCGATGATGTCACGCAGATGCTGAATGTACCGGGCAGCACGCTTATCAATACGCGTGATGTGATGTCCGGACGCACCGCCATGCACATTGTTACCGAACGTCGCGATCTGGTTTGGATGAATTTCCTGTTGAGCAAGGGGGCCAAAGCCGATGCGGTCGATAATCAGGGCATTACGCCCCTTTTGATCGCGACCCAAATGCGCTTTACTGATGGCGTGACGCTACTGCTCGACCGCGGTGCCGACGTGAATAAGGGCGATAGTCAGGGTCAGACGCCGCTGATCAAGGCAGTCCTTAACCGCGACCTGCCGATGGTCCGGCTACTCGTTTCGCGCGGTGCCAATCCCGATAAAAGCGACACTGTGACCGGACTTTCGGCACGCGATCAGGCCAAGCGCGACCCGCGCGCCGCAATGATCCTTCAGGCTATGACGGTCAACAAAACGAACAGCGCCAAACCGGTGATGGGACCATCGATCAAATAGCCACGCGCTTCATTCCAACGGTAAGACGCGCAATTCAGGATCCTGCGCGATCATATTGCGCTGCATGGAAAGCCGGGCAAGGCGCAGCGTTTCTGCCTTACGTCGCGCCGGTGCCATACGCTGGGTGGTCGCCGGTCGCAGGATTTCTGCATCATAGCGATCAGCGATGATGATCCCGCTGCGCTCCGGAAGATAGGCCTCACCCTCAAGCGGGCTATGGTCAAAGCCGGAAGGCAATGCCCAGAAGAAACGGTCGCAATAATCCAGATAGTCCGGCCATTTCATGTCGCCGAGAAGGTCGGCGCGAGAAACCTTGATTTCGACAATGACGATGTCGCCCCGGCTGTCGAGCGCGACCAGATCAGCGCGGCGGCCATTGGGGAGTGGCACTTCGCAAAATTGGGTGAGGCCATGGCGATGGAACATCCTGCCGACACCGCGCGCGACGTCCGCCGCAACCATTGATTCGGAAAAACAGGGCTCAACGGGCGAAGACAGATCAAGAGCGACGTCACCCGCAGGTGATTGGAGAGCAGTAGAAGTCATAATCGCACAACGATAGAACGAAAAAGGAACATAATGCAAGGGTCGAGCCCTATGTTCCTGCCAGCGTCGGGGGGACCATGTTGTCGGTCGAGACGTGAATTTGCGATTGATCTATCGCTCGGCAAAGCCAGAAATTTTAGATAATCGCCCGCATCAACGCATTGGTTGCCGCCTGACCGCCCGTTAGTTGATCTAGTTCGCGCAAAGCCTGACCTTGGTCGACACCACGCGACTCCTTCGCCTCAACAATCAAACGCTCCATACGCTCTGATTTGTTCGCCAGCTCCGTTTCAGAGGGTTTGAGCTGATCCTGTCGCGCTTCGTGCTGCTGCTGCATCTGCGCTTGCTGCATTTGCTCTTGGACAGACTGTTGGATTTGCTGGACCAGTTCTTCCAGCTTATGCTTGTGGCCGTTATTTTCATGACAGCGGTTATTATGATTGTGGCAACCTTGGTTGCCCTGAACTCTGCCTACGTTCGACATGACACAGACCCTAATTCGAATTTTCGATTAGACTCAATTTGCCTTCTCGCGCGCGGTCTGTCTCTAAGCGATTCGCTTAGATCGTCGGTGAAATGTTCTTTTTTGTAGATGAAAAGAAAAAGGCACCACAGTGGACGCCTTTTTCTTGTTCAACGCAGCGGCTCAGACCAACGCTGGGGCGACGCCGCTTAACCAGGCGGTCGCGGGTACGCCTTGCATGGCGGTCCAGCCTTCGATGATCATCTTGACTGCAACATAAAGAATGACTGCGAGCCCTACCCACGCGATCCAGCGATAGCGTTCGATATAACGCGCAATGAAATTGGCGGCGATGCCCATCAGGATGACCGAAAGAATGAGGCCGACAATGAGAATGCCCGGATGCTCGCGCGCCGCCCCAGCAACGGCGAGGACATTATCGAGGCTCATGCTGACATCTGCGACAGCCACGCCCCAAGCCGCTGCGGCAAAGGTCTTCGCCGGCTTGATCCCAGAATCTTCGTCACCGACGATTTCGGGCGACCCTTCGCTGTCAGTTGAATGATCCGCTCTAATATCCCGGTACATGCGCCAGGCGACGAAAAGCAGCAGCAAACCGCCCGCGAGAATGAGCCAGCCGCCCTGCTGCAACAGGAAGCTGATGCCGAGCGCGAAAATAATGCGCAGCACCAGCGCGGCAAGGATGCCGATCATGATTACTTTGCGGCGCTGGTCGGCCGGTAACCCCGCCGCCAATGCGCCGACGACGATGGCATTGTCTCCGGCCAGCACGATGTCGATCATCAAGATCTGCAGGAAAGCAGACATCGCACTGGGCGATGTGATGTTCGAAAAATCATTGACGATATGCTGCCAAATTTCGGCGAAAGAGCCCATTCCAGGCGCCGCAGCGGCTGCTACGGCAAGTAAATTCAATATATCCATTGGTTTTCTATAATGGCGTTTGAGACAAATTCCAGAGCTTGTAACGCTTTTTATGGAAGATGCGCGCAGGAATGCGATCCGCTCCGCGATTGGCGCGAACGGTAAAGCGACAAGATCATAGCCATAATATCGCCACGCCGCGCTCACCGCCTCATCGCTCGCGACCGCTTCCTCCCAGCTTTGAATACGCTGTTCGTCCTGTCGGTAGATTGCCTTCCATGCGGGCGCACGGAAAATCGGTCCGGAGTAGCGCACTGTGCGACAAAGATGATCAATGTGATCGGGCACCGCGATACCCGAAACCATCAGGAATCCGGCAACATCGGGTAAGCCCCGATCATAAAGCATCGGCTCGTCGAGTCTTTCGGCGCGGGCATATTCGACCAGATGAGCTTTCGCCATCACTGCGGCAAAACCTAGCGGGTTTTCAACGCGCAGCGCCATGCCGCCGGCTTTTGTCAATATTTCTCGGGCGACCTCGGGCGAGGTGGCAAACCCCATCGCGCTGGCGGCATGGAGTAAGGTTGATTTACCGCCACCGGGCGCTCCGGTAATCACCGCACGGATAGGTCCGCGCGCATCATCCCGGAACGCCGCAGCGTCCATCGCCTTACTGATTCATCGCGTCGAAGAAATCTTCGTTGGTCTTGGAATCCTTCATCTTGTCGAGCAGGAATTCCATCGCATCGACCGTCCCCATTTGCATGAGAATACGGCGCAGCACCCACATCTTCGAAAGCTTGTCCTTTTCGACCAGCAATTCTTCCTTGCGCGTGCCGGACTTGCCAACATCCAATGCCGGGAAGATGCGCTTGTCGGCAACCTTGCGGTCGAGCACGATTTCCGAGTTACCGGTGCCCTTGAACTCTTCAAAGATCACTTCGTCCATGCGGCTGCCGGTGTCGATCAGGGCGGTTGCAATGATCGAGAGCGAGCCGCCTTCTTCAATGTTACGCGCCGCACCGAAGAAGCGCTTGGGACGCTGGAGGGCATTGGCATCGACACCGCCGGTCAGCACCTTACCCGAGGAGGGCACCACGGTATTGTAAGCACGGCCCAGACGGGTGATGGAGTCGAGCAGGATGACGACATCCTTCTTATGTTCGACCAGACGCTTGGCTTTTTCGATCACCATTTCGGCGACCTGGACGTGGCGGGTGGCGGGTTCGTCAAAGGTCGAACTCACCACTTCACCGTTGACGCTGCGCTGCATGTCGGTGACTTCCTCGGGGCGCTCATCGATGAGCAGCACGATGAGGAATACCTCGGGGTGATTGTCGGTGATTGCCTTGGCAATATTTTGCAGCATCACCGTCTTACCCACGCGGGGGGGGGCAACGATGAGCGTACGCTGGCCTTTACCCTGCGGTGAGACCAGGTCTATCACACGGGCGGACTTGTCCTTCTGGGTCGGATCGACCGTATCGAGGGTCAGCTTCTGATCCGGATAAAGCGGCGTGAGGTTGTCGAAATTGACGCGGTGGCGCACCGCTTCAGGGCTATCGAAATTCACCGCCGTCAGCTTGGTAAGCGCAAAATAGCGTTCACCATCCTTGGGCCCGCGAATTTCGCCTTCGACCGTATCGCCAGTGCGCAGGCCATAGCGGCGCACCTGGTTCGGCGACACATAAATATCGTCCGGACCGGCAAGGTAATTGGCTTCGGGCGAGCGCAGGAAGCCGAAGCCGTCGGGCAGCACTTCAATGGTGCCGAGACCCATAATTTCTTCGCCGTCTTCCGCGACTTCCTTAAGGATGGCAAACATCAGATCCTGTTTGCGCAGCGTCGACGCGCCTTCGACCCCCAATTCTTCGGCCATTTCGACCAGTTCAGCGGGTGTCTTTTTCTTTAATTCTTTCAAATGCATATATAATTCCGGATGGATTGGGGATCGGTCGGGATCGGATTGCGGCATTCTTGTTAAAAATGAACGCTCTGTCGGTGGAAACGACATATGAACCACCGGTGCCGGAAAACGATAAGCTTCGGGCTAGCGATCCACGACACGCCCAGGACGGGCGATGCAACAGAATTTAAAGGCAATTCCCGTTCAAGTCAATTCGGCTTGCATCTTCGCGGTTTGACGCCATCATTTACGAATGCCGCCGCTACAGGAGAATAGAGCGCCATGACCATTTTTGTTGCCTCTGCGATGTTGCGACCGATGCTTGAAGCACAGCTCCCCCAATGGGTCGAGCCGCGGTGGTTTTCGAGCAAGGAGGAAGCCGTAGCACTCGCCCCGGAAGCCGAAATCGGCTGGTTCGATATGATCAACAAGGCCGATATGTTCGAGGTGATCGGCAAGGCGACACGGCTCAAATGGCTGAACAGCATTTACGCCGGGGTTGACGGGATGCCGCTCGAGCAGCTCGCTACCCAAGGCACCATTGTCACCAACGGTTCGGGCATCAATGCAATCACCATCGCCGAATATGTAGTGATGGCAATGCTGACCATCGCCAAAGGGTATGACGAGATCGTTCGCGCGGGTGATCGCCATGAATGGCTCGACAATGCGCCCGGGGTGGCTGAACTCTATCAAAGCTCCGCGCTGATCATTGGCTATGGCGCAATCGGCCAACTGATCGAGACGCGGCTGGCGGCCTTTGGCGTTGCGACACGAGCGGTGCGTAGCAAGGCGGGGCCTGGCGTGCTCGGACCTGATGAATGGCGCGGCCAGCTTGGCCTGTTCGACTGGGTTATCCTCGCCGTGCCGGGCACTCCCGAGACCGACGGCATGATCGGCGCTGCCGAACTGACTGCCATGAAGAATAGTGCAACCCTCATCAATATCGCGCGCGGGAGCGTGATTGATCAGGACGCGCTGGTCACAGCGCTCGCTAACAAGGAAATCACCCACGCCTTCTTGGACGTGACCACACCAGAGCCGCTACCCTCGGACCATCCGCTCTGGTCTCTACCCAACGCACGGATCACCATGCATTTGTCCGGCAAGTCGCAAACCCGTATGTTCGAGCGCAGTGTCGAGCGTTTTCTCGCTAATCTCGCGCGTTGGGAAAAGGGCGACGCGGTTGCGCCGCAGGTGGATTTAGCGAAGGGTTATTGAAGCGTTGTTGCAGCGTTAAAACGGCCGAACGATCACCATCACCACTGCGATCATCGCCAAGATACCGGGAATCTCATTCCACAGCCGCAATTTTTTGTCGCTGAAAGGTCGTTCGCCGCGCTTCAACTTCTTGAAATAGCTGATCATCCAGCCATGGTAGGCACTAAGCAAAGTCACCGCGAGCAGCTTCACATGGAACCAATGCTGGCTCCATAGATCGAGGTGGAATGCGAGCATCAGCCCGAACACCCACACAAGAATGATCGAGGGGTTGAGGATGATTTTACGGAGTTTATCTTCGCGCTCGCTCCATTTGGCATCCTCAGGCGATCCGACGGCGGTTTCCTGATGATAGACAAAGAAACGCGGCATCATGAACAGGCCAGCCATCAGGAAGATCATGAAAATCACATGCGCCGCGCGTATCCAAAGATAGGCATTGCCTAAAAACCCCGCCCAATCGCTCATGATCTTGTTCCTCGCACCCGCGCGACCATCTGTTCGACATGGGGGATCGGTGTTTCCTTATCGATACCATGGCCCAGGTTGAACACATGCGGACGACCCTCAAATGCAGCCAATACTCCATCCACTGCTCGATCCAGCGTTGCGCCGCCGGTCATTAAAGCGAGCGGATCGACATTGCCCTGCACCGGCAACCTTTTGGGCAGCACGGCATTGGCCCAGACAGGATCGACGGTTTCGTCGAGACCCAGCGCATCGACGTTAGTTCCCTCGGCATAGGCGGCAAGCTTTCCGCCGGCACCTTTGGGAAAGCCGATAATCACGGCATCAGGCACGCGAGCGCGCAGTTTATCCACAATCGCACGATTGGGTGCGATCACCCAGCGGTCAAATTGCTCCGGCGAAAGGCTCCCCGCCCAACTATCGAACAATTGCACCGCATCGGCGCCCGCTTCAATCTGACCGACCAGATAATCGACAGTGATATCCGTGATCGCATCGATCAGCGCGGCAAAACGCGCTTCTTCGCCATAAGCCATGCGGCGCGTAACACCTTGATCTTTCGACCCTTCGCCGTTCACCATATAGGTCGCAACCGTCCACGGACTGCCGGCGAAGCCGAGCATGGTTTGATCCGGTCGGAGTGCCGCTTTGACGCGCCTTACGGTTTCATAAACCGGCTCGAACCGCTCCAAATCGGGCGTCAATTGTTCCAACCGCGCTTCGGCCAGCCGCGGCGACAGATGCGGCCCTTCGCCTGCAAGAAATTGCAAATGCTGCCCCATCGCATGTGGCACGATGAGAATATCGGAAAACAGGATCGCAGCGTCAAAATCAAACCGGCGCAAGGGCTGGAGTGTCACTTCCGCTGCGGCTTCGCTGTCATAGACGAGATCCAGAAATCCGCCTTTTTCGGCCCGCAGTGCGCGATATTCGGGAAGATAGCGTCCCGCCTGGCGCATCATCCACATCGGCCGCCCACCTCGCGGATGGGGGTTATCATCGCCTTTCAGCGCATCAAGAAGATACTTACCCGTCGTCATGCCTTGCCCGCTAATCTGAAGCCCCGACAATGTCAAAGCGACCGGTCCCGTATAATATCCTCCCAATATCAATATAGAGAATATTAGATTGTTGAATATTATTGGGGCCACAGGAATCGGGGATTAGCTGTTAGCCCCTCACTTCCCCACAGTTTGACTCCGGCGCGGCCGCCATCGGCGCTGGATTCGCAGATTCTATCCGCATTATCCACAGTCTGGGGAAGAAGCTCCCGTGCTGTGGATAAGTCTGGTGTCCGGAATCCATTCAATGAGGATGAGACTCTGTCCCCATTTTTGCGCTCATCCTGCTCCCCGATTCGACCCCGGAGTTATCCCCAGGCTTATTTTGCTGCAGCTGCCTTATCCCACGCCGCAACCTGCGCCTTGGTTTGTGCAAGCATCGCATCGAGCGCAGCGCGATCATAGGCTTTGCCGCGCAACACCACCGTATCAATTGCACGCGTTGCGCTGATGTCGCTGAGCGGGTTACGCGCAATCAACACCAGATCGGCCGCTTTTCCCGCCGAAATGCCACCATAGCGATCAAGTTTGCCAAACCAGTGGGGACCCGAACGGGTGGCCGATTGCAGCGCTTCGACGGGGGTCATGCCATATTTGACATAAAGCGCCAGTTCGTCGTGCAGCGAAAAGCCGGGATAGTCGAAGCTGTTGAGGAAACCGGCGTCGGTCCCGGCCATGATCGTCACGCCAGCTTTGCGCAATAGGGGCAGGATGGCAGCCGTTGCTTCGAATTGACGATGACGCGCGGTGACTTCCGCAGGAGTCGCTTTGGCCGCGCGGTCAACGCGCCATTGATAGGTTTGGCGCAATTTTGGTCCGATATAGGCAAGTTCCGGGTCGCTGCGATGATTATCGCGGTCGAGATACGCAATGGTGCGGCTGATCGAAAGTGTGGGCGAGACAAATACATGCTTGCGCGCAAGATTACGATAAGCCGCCAGCGCAGTTCCTTGGTCGAAAGACGCATCAAGCGCCTTTTGCGCTTCAGCCCGCGTCATTTTCCCGGCCGCAACATCGGCAGAGATAGCGGCTTCGAGCCGGCTGCCCGCTTTATAAGCATAATCAAGATGCTCAATCGAACTCATGCCCGCAGCCACTGCCTGACCGATCGTGTCAGCATAGGGAATATGACCCGAAACGAGCAAACCTTCGGCGCGCGCCTTGCGCACGGCATAAAGATAAAGCTTCGGGTCCAAAGTGCTGTCGGTGATCTTGACGAAATCGACGTTGAGCTCTTTCAACTTGGCCACCGCTTGGTCAACATCGGCCTCGCTGCCGGTTTCGAGGGTTCCTTTCCAAATCGGCTTCAATCCCTCAATTTTCGGCCCGGAACTGTACAGATGGGGTCCGAATAACGTGCCGTTGCGGATCTCACCGCGCCAGCGCAGCACATCATAGGGAAGGTCGCCCGAACAATCGCGGATGCTGGTGATCCCATTTGCAATGTAGAGCGGCAAAAGAGCTTTATTCTCTTCGATAAGGTCGGGGCCGCCGCCGAAATGGACGTGCATGTCCCACAAGCCCGGTATCAGAAACTGACCCCGACCTTCGATAGTTTGACCGCTCTTCCAGTTGCGGGCGATGCGGTTGTCAGGTCCGCTCGCAGCGATGCTATCACCGTGAATGGCAACCGCTTGTCCGGCAATGGCCTTGCCTTTGGCGACGTCGATAATCGTGACGTGGCGGATGAGGAGATCGGCCTGTTGCGGCGCGGCCTTGACCGGCCCTGCAAGAGTGACCGCAAAGGTCAGACCGATGACGCCCGACAACCACCGCCGCTTCATATCAGGCCCCCAAAGACGCATTATCAATCACGAAACGATATTTAACGTCACTCTTGGCCATGCGGTCATACGCTGCATCAATCTGCTGGATCGGGATCATTTCAATGTCGGCAACGATGCCTTTTTCGGCGCAAAAATCGAGCATTTCCTGTGTTTCCGCGATGCCGCCGATGAGCGATCCGGCAATCGACCGGCGCTTGAAAATGAGCGCCATCACATCAGGTGAGGGGTGCGCATGTTCGGGCGCCCCGACCAAGGTCATCGTTCCATCCCGTTTGAGCAAGCTCGTGAAAGCATCGAGATTATGGCTCGCGGCGACCGTGTTGAGGATGAAATCGAAGCTGTTGGCGTGGGATTTCATTTCATCCGCATTGCGCGACACGACAACTTCATCTGCGCCGAGGTCAAGCGCATCCTGCCGCTTATTTTCGGACGTCGTGAAGGCGACGACATGCGCGCCCATGGCGTGGGCAAGCTTGATCCCCATATGACCGAGCCCACCAATCCCGACGATCCCGACTTTCTTGCCCGGACCGGCCTGCCAATGCCGAAGGGGCGAATAAGTGGTGATGCCAGCACAAAGCAGCGGCGCGACAGCCGCGAGCTGGTCTTCGGGATGGTTAATCTTGAGAACAAATTTGTCGTCAACGACAATTTTTTGCGAATAGCCGCCAAGCGTATGACCGGGCGCATCAGGCGTCGGGCTGTTGTAGGTGCCGGTAAAGCCATTTTCGCAAAATTGCTCAAGTCCCTCATCGCACGAGCCGCAATGCTGGCAACTATCGACCAGACAGCCGACGCCCACAGCGTCGCCGACCTTGAATCCGGTCACACCGCTGCCAACCGCGCTTACATGACCGACAATTTCATGCCCGGGAACGCAAGGCCATTGCGTGCCGCCCCATTCGGCGCGAACCTGATGCAGGTCGCTGTGACAGACGCCGCAATAAGCAATGGCGATCTCGACATCATGCGTGCCCACCGCCCGGCGTTCGATGTCCAGTGCTTCGAGCGGTTGATCGCCGGCGCGCGCGCCATAGGCTTTGGTTGTCATGAGTGAGTCTCCTTATCTGATCCGACGTATTTTCCGCCTATTATGCCTTATAAACAAGCCTGTTGTTTCTGATCTAAAGGCCAAATAATCCGTGTTTTGGTTGCAACTACGCCACAACCTCGCCAAACCCGTCAGTAACTATGGCCAATAAGCTCCATCTCCATCTTCTGTCCGATTCCACCGGCGAGACACTCGAAAATATTGCCAAGGCAGCACTCGCTCAGTTTCATGATGTCGAGGTGGTCCGCCATTTCTGGCCGATGGTGCGGTCAGAGCAGCATCTAGACCGGATCATGGGCGAAGTGGCCGATAATCCCGGGCTGGTGTTGTTTACGCTGGTCAACGACACGCTGCGCGATAAGCTCGAAAAGCGCTGTCGCTTGCTTGATCTTCCTGCTGTGGCCGCGCTTGATACCGTAACCGCGGCCCTTTCCAACCTGCTTGGACAGAAGGCCAAAACGCGGCCCGGGTCGCAACATATTATGGATGATGCCTATTTCGCACGCGTGGAGGCGATCCATTATACGATTGCGCATGATGATGGGTTGAACTGGCACGACTGGGAGGAGGCTGATATTTTGCTCGCGGGCGTGTCGCGCACATCGAAGACACCGACGTCGATCTATCTCGCCAATCGGGGCTTTAAGACCGCCAATATCCCGATCGTACCGCAATCTCCGCCGCCCGATCATTTGTTTCATGTGAAACACCCGCTAATTGTAGGGCTGACCACCAATCCCGACCGCTTGATTCAGGTTCGACGCAACCGGCTGCTCGCGATCAACGAGAGTCATGAAAGTGATTATGTTGATGAGGACGCAGTACAGGCGGAGTTGCGCTATGCCCGGCGCATGTTTGCCGATAATGAATGGCCAGTGATCGATGTGACGCGGCGGTCGATTGAAGAAACGGCCGCTGCGGTGATCGCTCTTTACCACGGCCGGAAGGGCGAATGATGAGCCCAGCGACCTTGGTCCTTGCCTCGCAAAGTGCCGGCCGCAAAGCCATGCTGGAAGCGGCCGGCGTTCCGTTTGAGCCGTTGCCCGCCCATGTCGATGAAGCGGCGATCAAGGCGGCGCTCGCAGCGGAAGGGCAAAGTCCGCGTAATATCGCCGATGCGCTGGCCGAAGCCAAGGCATTGAAAGTGTCGAGCCGCGTACCGGGTGCGTTGGTACTGGGGAGTGACCAGTTGCTGGCGCTTGACGATGGCACCCTGTTCGACAAACCTGAAACGCCGGAAGAGGCAAAGGCGCATCTGCGGGCCTTTTCCGGTCGCACCCATCGTCTGTTCTGCGCGGCGGTGATCGCAGAAAACGGGCAACCGGTTTGGCGCCACGTCACTATCGCGAAAATGAGCGTGCGGTCGTTGTCGGACGATTTTATCGCGGATTATGTGGCGTCTCAGTGGGACCGCATCCGCTGGACGGTCGGTTGTTACGAGGTTGAAGCCGCCGGTGTGCAGCTTTTCGACCGGATTGAGGGTGACCCCTTCACCATTATGGGCCTGCCGATGGTGCCGCTTTTGTCTTATCTACGCGTACGGGGAATAATGCCAACATGACGTCAAATGCCGGACTTGCGTGGAAGAATTTGCCGACGCTCACAGCGCCTTACGCCGAGGTGATCGGTGATCCGATTGCGCATTCGAAATCCCCTTTGATCCATAATTTTTGGATAGATCAGCTCGGCTTGGAAGGCACCTATCGCGCGGCGCATGTAACTGCCGAGGAACTTCCCGCTTATCTCGATGCACGCCGCGCCGATCCGCATTGGCGGGGGTGCAACGTCACCATTCCGCACAAGGTGGCGATCACGCAGCTGGTTGCCGATCCGGGGCAGGTTGCGAGCAGCATCGGCGCGATGAACACGGTGCTGCGCGATGGCGAGGCGCTGATTGGCACCAATACCGATGCGGCGGGCTTCGTCTCCCCGCTGCTTGCGGCTGGCTGGCAGGGAAAAAGCGCGGCGATTGTCGGATCCGGCGGTGCCGCACGCGCAATCCTGTTCGGCTTGAAACAGATTGATGTCAACGATGTCACGATCATCGCCCGCAATGCCCTGAAGGCGATGGGATTGCTCAGCCAGATCGGTGTCAAAGGTAAGGTCATTGGCCTAGACGCGCCGTTGCCGCCCGTCGCGCTGCTGGTTAATGCAAGCGCGATGGGGATGGTCGGCGAAACGGCCTATACGCCCGACCTTTCGCCGCTGCCTGCTGATACCGTGGTTTATGACGTGGTTTACACTCCGCTCGAAACGCCGTTGCTGGCCGCTGCCGACGCGCGCGGGCTCGCGGTGATCGACGGTCTTGAAATGCTGGTGGGGCAGGCGGCGGCGGCGTTTCAGCTCTTTTTCGATGCCGAACCGCCGCGCGAGCATGATGACCTGTTGTGGGAGCGCTTGACCGCATGAGCCGTAAACGCCCGCTCATCCTTGGCCTCACCGGTTCTATCGGCATGGGCAAGTCAACGGTTGCGGACATGTTCGCCGAACAAGGCGTGCCCGTCTATGATGCCGATGCCGAGGTGCATCGGTTGCAAGGACCAGGCGGCGCATTGGTCGAAGCGATTGAAGCCCGTTTTCCGGGGACGACTGGGCGAGAAGGCGTGAATCGGGCCGAACTGGGTAGCC
Organism: Pseudomonadota bacterium; assembly: GCA_023458055.1. Taxonomy (GTDB): domain Bacteria; phylum Pseudomonadota; class Alphaproteobacteria; order Sphingomonadales; family Sphingomonadaceae; genus JAFAFE01. Next base: position 54,837 of record JAEXAW010000044.1, on the reverse strand, counting down.
GCGTGCTCGGCAATTCCGAGGAGTTGAAAGCATTGGAGGCGATCATCCATCCGGTGCTAGCTAAGCAGCGTCAGGCCTTTTTCGCGGCTCACGCCGACGCCCCCATCATTCTATTCGACATTCCGTTGTTGTTTGAAAAAGGCGGAGCAGAGGATGTCGACGTGATCATTGTCGTGTCGGCACCAGCGGACGTGCAGCGCGCACGGGTGCTTTCCCGTCCCGGCATGACGGCCGAAAAATTCACCCATATTCTCTCCCTGCAACTGCCCGATGCGGAAAAGCGCGCGCGCGCCGACCATGTCATTGATACCGGCACCAGCCTTGAAGCCACACGGGCTGCGGTAAAAAGCCTCATACCCCGGTTGCGCGGCTGAATTGAGCGCTGCAACCCCTTGTTTCTGCGTAGGATAGGGCTAATATCCGACTCAATATGCGAGAGATTGTTTTCGATACAGAAACGACCGGCCTCAGCGCCCGCGACGGCGACCGGCTGGTGGAAATTGGCTGTGTCGAACTTATCAACCGGGTCGAGACCGGCCGCACCTATCACGCTTATTTCAATCCCGACCGCGATATGCCCGCTGAAGCCTATGCGGTACATGGATTGTCGGAAACATTCCTGTCGGACAAACCCAGATTTGCCGAGAAGGCTGACGAGATTCTCGAATTTTTGGGGGATGCGCCGCTGGTCGCGCATAATGCCGGGTTCGATTTTAGCTTTCTCAATACCGAGCTAGAAAATATTGGACGCCGCGCGGTTTCGCGTGATCGCATGGTCGATACCGTGCAGATGGCGCGTCAGCTTCATCCGGGTGCCAAACATAGCCTCGATGCGCTGTGCACCCGCTACGGTATCGACCGTAGCCACCGTGTCAAACATGGCGCGCTCCTCGACGCAGAACTTTTGGCGCAACTTTATATCGAGATGACCGGCGGGCGGCAGATCGGCCTTGTTCTTGCCGAAGAAAGCATAACAATCGAGACGATGGTCGAAACGGTCGTCGTTGAACGGCGCGTTCTTGCACCGCGACCGCACCATGCCAGTGCCGATGAACTTGCACGCCATGCCGAATTTCTCGGCAAGCTTACCGATCCACTATGGTTGCAGGGCGTCTGACCCTTGCGGCCATGATCATGCCGATCCGATCACAGGGACGGCCAATAAAAAGGAGAAGTCAGTCATGGAAATTCGTGTTTCGGGTCATCAAATGGACACTGGCGATGCGCTGAGGCAGCACGTCACCGACCGCATGAACGCCATAGCCGACAAATATTTTTCGCGCGCCATTTCGGCCCAGGCGACCTTCGGGAAGGGACCCCATGATTCCGTAACCTGCGATATTATCGCCCACGTCATGCAAGGCGTCGTGCTAAAAGCCCACGGGCGCGCGCAGGAAGCGCATCCGGCCTTTGATGCGGCGGCGGAACGGATCGAAAAGCAACTGCGCCGCTACATGCGCCGCCTCAAGGATAAGCATTCGGGTGTTGGTAACGGCGCAGATACTGCCCCGGACGGATTTTTGGAAAATGCGGCCTACACGGTGTTTGATGCGGGCGTATCCGAGGACGAGGAAGAGGTTGGCGATGCGCCGCTGATCATCGCCGAAACCAAGGTCGATGTGCCGCAAGCGAGCGTCTCGGATGCAGTAATGATGCTCGATTTGCGGGATACCAACGCGATGCTTTTCGTCAATAGCAAGACCGGCGTGCATAATATGGTCTATCGCCGCCACGATGGCACCATTGGCTGGGTCGAGCCGCAATAGGAGCCCGACCCGACTATTTCCTGGCAAAAGAAAAGCGTGCCTTTTTAGGTGTATTCATGAAACCTAAACCGGTTTCGTGCGATTAGACTTTATTTCGTGCCGCGTTCGGAGTAGGGCGCGGCACGATTCAGGGCCGTACGGCCGGACCAGGTTCGACCGTCAAACAGGAAAATAGCACTACCGTGGTGGCCATTTTGATGGCCAACAGGGCGCTATGGTAGAAGTTAAATGAACAATTTTCATGATTTGCTCTATCCCGCGACCGTTCGGGCGCATGTGGATGTCGAATCGAAAAAGACGCTGTTTCCGTTAATTGGAGAACTTGCGGCGCAGGCGCTCGGCCTTGACGCTGGTGAAGTGGCGGAGGGACTGATTGAGCGCGAACGGTTGGGCTCGACCGGTTTCGGCAAAGGCGTTGCCTTGCCGCATGCCAAGCTCCCGGGACTTTCGGGCGTGCGCGGCATGTTCCTGCAACTCGCGCAACCCATTGACTTTGAATCTGTCGATGCGCTGCCGGTCGATCTTATTTTTGTGCTCTTGTCGCCGGTCGATAGCGGCGCGGATCATTTAAAGGCGCTGGCGCGCGCATCCCGTTTTCTTCGCGACGAGCGGGCCGTTGAAAGGTTGCGCGGCGTCAAATCGACCGAAGCGCTTTACGCACTGCTCGCAACGGATCCCGAACGGGACGCTGCCTGATCCGCGATCGGGTTCGGCTGTGGTCATGCCAGAACCGCGTATAGCCTCTCATATTCTTGTTTCGGCCCTCCGCCGTAAAGTCGAAGCGGTCGGAGGTTTTGCGACCGTGATTGCGCGGGGCGATCGGGAGGCAGGATCGATCCTGCTGATCTGTCCGCAAGGGGCTCATCATAATCCCAAAACCCCCGAAAAACCGCTGATTTTGGAGCGCGAACCCACCTTTGAAGGTCCGGGAAAGTGGGTTGCCGTTGCAACGCAACATACTGATAATGAAGCAAAATTGTCAGAATATTTGACCCGAAGACGCGCCAGCGATCCCGATCTCTGGATCCTTGAACTGGACGTCGCAGACGCAGAACGGTTCGCCGCTGAAATCATCACTTCAGCTTGACTATGATGCGCTGCACAAGCAGGGCGCTCCGATATTAACGCGCAGGTTGCTTTCGCGTTCCGTTCGGGAACCATGAGGGGAAGTAAACACGCAGCCGGGGGGTAAGCCTTGAATGTCGGAATGATGCCTCGTTCATCACCCACATCCTCGCGCGAGCTCACCGCATAAATATTTGGTTTAATGAGTAAGATTGTAAAAGCTGCAAGTGCTGCAGCTGTCATCATGTCCGCTGCGGGTGCTTTCTGGATGACTGACCCCAGCTTTGCATATACAAATCCGGTACAGCCTGTAGGCCCCGGATTTCAGATCATCCAACAAGATTCATCGACTGTTGCTGGCCCTGTGGCTGGAGAGGAAAAGGCCAAAAATGGCCAGGATAGCGCGCTCGACGCAGCTGTCGCCCAGGTAAATTCGCCGGTCGAAACCGCAAAAGCGGAAAACGTCACCATCACTAAGGAATCTGGCACGACCGAAATAGCCAGCAAAGCTGATATCGCGGCGATTGAGCAGCAGGTAGAAGCTGTTCGCGCAGATCGCCCGAAAAATGCGGCATCGCTTGCGGCACTGGTCAAGGCGATGCCGACCAACATCAAACTCAGTGCCGAAGAGCATTGCTTGGCCGGCGCGGTTTATTTTGAATCGAAGAGTGAATCGCTTGCAGGTCAGCTTGCTGTAGCGCGCGTCGTGATCAATCGGGCAAAGTCGGGTCGTTTCCCCAGCTCGATTTGCGGCGTAGTCTATCAACCGAGCCAATTCTCTTTCGTTCGTGGCCGTTCGATGCCTTATATCAACAAGGCCGGTCAGCAGTGGAAGAACGCGGTCGCGATCACCCAGATCGCCATGGACAATAGCTGGAAGAGCAATGTTGAAGGCGCGCTCTTTTTCCACGCAAAATATGTCTCGCCGGGCTGGAAACTGCGGCGTATCGCCTCGGTCGACAATCATATTTTCTACCGTTGATCACAACGCAGCGATTAAATGCAAAAAGGCGGCCCGGACCCACCGTGCCGCCTTTTTTATTGGCGTTCGCATTTCCTCTTAACGAAGAGGATTTATCTCGCCTGCTTCTCCAGCATCGCTGCCATCAATTCCCATAATTTGTTCATGCCCTTCATCGGGCGAACCATGACTTTGAAGTCCTCAATCTGGCCGTCAGCATTCCAGCGAATGATGTCGACACCGTTGATGAGGATGCCGTCAATCGTCGTGGCGAATTCGAGCACCGCTTGGTCGCCATCTACAATCTCGCGCAAATAACGGAATTCGGCATTGCCGAGCACTTTGCTCGCCGCGAACAGATAGGCGAAGACCTTGTCGCGACCCTCCTGGGGGCTATGCACAACCGGCGAATGGAACACGGCATCATCCGCAATCATCGCCTTCAACGCTGCTGGATCGCTGCCACCATCAATGTAGGCATGCCAAGCCGCGACGCCTTGTTCGGCCTTGCTCATTCTGTATCTCTCCCCATTTTCATCGCCATACCGACCGAGGCTGGCGCGGTCTCCTGAAAGCCATATTTTGCATAAAGATGCTTGGCGTCTCCATCTGCGATCAAGCTGACGTAGCCGCTATCGGGGACATTGGCATCAATCCACTCCTTCAGCCGCTGCATGATCTGCGCGCCGAAACCCTGCCCCTGATAGGCGGGAAGGACAGCAATATCGACGATCTGGTAGTGGCAACCACCATCGCCGATGATGCGCCCCATGCCGATGACAGCATCGCCATCCATCAAGCTGACACCGAACAGTCCGCCCGCGAGCCCCGCCTGTGCTGCCGCCTCGCTTTTGGGGCTGAGCCCACTTGCGATCCGCAAGCGGCGATAATCCTCAACCGACGGCGCTTGATCCATCAACCGGACGCCGTCACTCACCCCAGATGCTCGGCAAAAAACGCCATCGTTCGACCGTCTGCCAGGGTGGCAGCGACATCGTTGCGGCGTTCGCCCATTTCGGTCGCGAAGCCGTGGTTCATGCCGGGATAATCATAGAGGGTGACGCGGGGATGATCGTCCAGCCCTTCGTGCATCTTGGCTTGCGCTTCCTTCGATACAAATCCGTCGTCGCCCGCGATATGCAACATCAATGGGCGCGCAATCGCATGACTTTCATTCAGCATCTGGTCGATCATCACACCATAATAGCCGACCGAGGCGTCGATGTCGGTGCGGGCAGCAGTCATATATGCAAGCTTGCCGCCGAGGCAGTAGCCGACGCAACCGACCTTGGCGACCGGCGGTTGGCCGTCAATGCCTGCCCGGATGGCGCGGATCGTGGCTTCAATGTCCTTCACCCCCTCGTCCGGATTATATTGGCCAAAATAATCAAGCGCTTGCTGCATCTCCTCGGCGACGTCGGGATCCAGCTCGACACCAGGCGCAAACCGCCAGAAGATTTCGGGTGCGACGGCGAGATAGCCCGCTGCGGCGAGTTCATCGCATTTCTGCCGGATTCCAGGGTTGATGCCGAAAATCTCCGGAATGACGATGATCGCAGCGCGAGGGCTCGTCGCGGGCGCTGTTACATAAGCGAAAAAGTCGCCATCATGATCGAAGGTTTCGATTCTTGCCATTCTCGTCATTCCTCAAATTGAAGTTTATGTTGGTGTTCAAAGCGGTTGAGCCACAATTTCGTATCAACGCCGCGACCACCGGAATAATGTTCCGGGCCAGCGGCGGAGGTTACCCGGTGGCAGGGGATTATAATCGGATAAGGATTGCGACGGCAGGCTTGCCCGACCGCGCGTGGACCGGAGTCCAGCATGTTAGCGAGCGCACCATAGCTCATCGTGTCGCCATAGGGGATGGAGGCGATTCCGTCGCGCAATGCAGCCCCGCGAGCCGATCTAGCTGGTTCTAGGGGGAGGTCAAAGTCGCGCCTTTTTGCAGCGAAATAGTCCGTAAGCTGTCGTGCTGTTTCGCGTAAAATGGCATGGGTTTGGACATCGCCTGAAATAGCCGCGTCAGGGATAATGGTTAGCCCGCGTAGGAGCTTTTCATCCGCGACCAATTCTATCGGACCGACGGGTGAGGCGATGACGGCAGTTGCGATGGGCCCTGACATCGGGCAAGACTAGGCGCGAGGGACGATAAGCTCAAGCGTTCAACAGAAAGCCGTTGTCATGAAAATCAATATCGAAGTCGATTGCACCCCGACCGAAGCCCGCCAGATGCTGGGGCTGCCCGACCTTGAACCGGTGCACGATATTTATCTCGACCAGATGAAAAGCATGATGAAGAAGGGCATTACGCCGGATGTGTTTGAAACGATGGTAAAAAATTGGGTCCCCTCGACGGAGTCTGGGATCAATATGGTCCAGCAGTTGATGAGCGCATTCGCGGGCGGAATGGCGGCAGGGTCAAAGAAAAAATAGGCTGGGATATATAGCGGGCAGAGCATGCCCATGCTCGTTCGCTTATCGGGACGGTATGACCAAGCGGCGTCTTTTCAATGAACGCCCGGTTGGCGCTCGAATCCGTCGCATCAGTGATGGCAACCGGGGAAGGAGTTGGTATCAGAAGCTATGACCTCTGATACAATTTTCGCGCTTTCAAGTGGACACCCACCTGCCGCCCTTGCGGTCATCAGAATATCTGGCCCGGTGGCGGGTGAGGCGCTCAAGGCTTTGGCAGGAGCTTTGCCGACGCCGCGCCGTGCGAGTTTGCGAACATTACGTGACAGCAGTGGTGATGCGCTTGATCGCGCTTTGGTTCTGTGGTTTCCGGGCCCAGAGACGGTGACTGGTGAGGATCTCGGCGAGTTCCACCTCCATGGGGGTCGTGCAGTTGTGCGAGCGGTCGAACAGGCGCTTGCGGCATTGCCTGGCTTGCGCATGGCGGTGGCGGGCGAGTTCACGCGTCGTGCATTTGAAAATGGCCGGATGGATTTGGCCGAGGCCGAAGGCCTCGCTGACCTCTTGTCGGCCGAGACCGAGGCGCAGCGGCGCAATGCGATTGCGTTGGCCGACGGGCATTTGTCACGCGCCGTGGAGAAGTGGCAGAGCGAGTTGCTCCGTCTGAGCGCTATGGTCGAAGCCGACCTCGACTTTTCTGACGAGGATGATGTGGGCGACGGGCAGAGCAAAGCGATGATGGAAGGCATGGAGAATCTGACGGCGAAGATCAGAGGCTGGCTGTCGGGGCCCCCGGTTGAGCGACTCAAAGATGGCTTGTCGGTCGTGTTGGCCGGGCCGCCCAATAGTGGGAAGTCGACCCTTATCAATGCGCTCGCACAGCGGGAGGCGGTATTAACGTCCGATGTTGCGGGAACGACGCGGGACGTGATCGAGCTGCCCGTGAGCCTGGGAGGTATCGCATTACGCTTGGCCGACACAGCGGGGCTTAGGGACGCGACCGGTGATGTTATTGAGGCGATGGGGATTGAACGCGCGCGGGCGATGATCGACGCGGCGGATATATTGTTGTGGCTGGGACCAGCGGACGCGGCGCCGGCGCATCCATCGCGACTCATAATAGCTGCGCAATCCGACCGGCTTAAAGATGACGCTGTTTGGGAGCGTAACGCAAAATTCGCTGATGTCAGGATTTCCGCGCTGACGGGCGAAGGGATGGGCGCTCTCATAGAGGCCATCCTCGTGCTCGCGAGAGAGGTATTCCCAACCGGTGGAGCGCTCGCACTTAACGAGCGGCAGCGCGCGGCAATTGGCGATGCGGTTGATGCGCTGGCAACCGACGATCAGGCTGAAGATCTACTCATCATCGCTGAACGGCTGCGACTAGCCCGGACAGCTTTAGACAGGTTGACCGGTCGGGCGTCAACGGAACATATGCTTGATGCTTTGTTCGGACGCTTCTGCATTGGCAAGTGAAATGTTCCACGTGGAACAATCAGCGCTTTGACCTATGGCAACCAATGCTGTAACGGCAGCTGATCATGGAATCGTTAGAATTTGACATTGTCGTTGTCGGCGGTGGCCACGCCGGTTGCGAGGCCGCAGCTGCTGCCGCCCGGTTAGGGGCGCAGGTTGCGCTCGTGAGTTTCGATAAGGCGACCATCGGAGCGATGTCCTGTAATCCTGCTATCGGCGGACTAGGCAAGGGCCATCTGGTTCGGGAAGTCGACGCGTTTGACGGCTTGATCGGAAAAGCGGCCGATGCATCCGCTATTCACTACCGTATGCTCAACGCGTCCAAGGGGTCTGCGGTCCAGGGACCGCGTGTGCAGGCTGATCGCTCACTGTTCGGAGCTGAAATTCACCGGCTTTTGGATCAAGAGGCAAATCTCCACATTGTCGAAGGAGAAGTCGCGCGCCTCAGCTTTGATCGAAGTACTATCACCGGTGTTGTATTGGCAGACGGCCAGTGTCTGGGGGCTCGTGCGGTTGTCCTGTGCACAGGAACGTTTCTGGGAGGTCGGTTGTTTCGCGGCGAAGAACGGATGGAAGGCGGAAGGATTGAAGAGCGGGCGGCGACAGCGCTCGCACAACAATTATACGCGGCCAACTTGCCGATGAGCCGGTTGAAGACCGGGACGCCGCCTCGAATAGATGGACGCACGATAGACTGGGCTAGACTGCCCGAACAGCCTTCGGATAGCGGCGATGGTGCCATTTGGACGATGTCGGTGGATTCTACCCGCCGCAAAGTGCCGCAGCTATTCTGCGCGATTACCCGGACCAATCCGTCCACCCATGACATCATTCGTGACGCGCTCGACCGTTCACCATTATTCACGGGCGCAATCGGGGCGGCGGGGCCGCGCTATTGTCCATCCATTGAGGATAAGATTCACAGGTTCGGTGATCGTGACGGGCACCAGGTTTTTCTGGAGCCGGAGGGACTGGGTACGCATTTCGTCTATCCTAACGGGATTTCCACGTCGCTGCCGGCGGATGTCCAGATTGCATTGGTGCGCTCTTTGGAAGGACTCGAAGAGGCGGAGCTGGTGGTGCCAGGCTATGCGGTTGAATATGACCATATTGATCCGCGCGCGCTGGGGCGTGATATGCAGGTGGTTGCTATTCCTGGCCTCTACTGCGCGGGCCAGATCAATGGAACGACAGGATATGAAGAGGCTGCCGCACAAGGGTTGGTTGCCGGAGTAAACGCTGCGCTGGGGGTTCAAGGACGCGAGCCTATGATTCTCGATCGTTCGTCATCCTATATCGGGGTAATGATCGATGATCTGGTGTTGCAGGGCGTAAGTGAACCTTACCGTATGTTGACCGCCCGGGCAGAGTATCGACTGCGATTGCGTGCCGACAATGCGGAGACAAGGTTGTCACCGTTAGCTGATAGCCTTGGCCTCCTTTCCAGCCGCCGCCAGGCTCAGTTCAGGGACCGTCAGGCTCAGCGCGAGCTGGGACGTAGGTTGCTTTCTACGGTTGTGAGTACGAAGATGTTGCGCGAGATGGGCGCGTCGGCGCCATCCGACGGGGTGAAGCGGAGCGTCGGGGAGATGCTGCGGTTTCCAAGCGTAAACTGGGCCGATATTGTTTCCGCTGTACCGGAGCTTGCTGAGCTCCCGGTCGGAATTGCCGCGGAATTGGCCGAGGATGCGCGTTACGCCCCCTATTTGGCCCGTCAGGAAGCCGAGATTAGGGATTTGCAAGCGAATGAACGGATAGCTTTGAATGCAGATCTCGATTATCGCAACATTGGTGGCCTTTCTAACGAAATGGTCGAGCGATTATCGGTTGCTCGACCTAGATCGTTGGCGGAAGCCGGACGTATCGCTGGCATAACGCCGGCGGCTTTGTCCGCTATTTTAGTACACAGCCGGCGTGGCACGTTCGCAGCGTGACCATCATAACAACAAACAAGGGAGCGCGCGAATGGTTACGCCAAGCATCGAATGTTCCACGTGGAACATTCGATAAGCTTGAACGGTTTGAGGCGATGCTCCTACGCGAAACGGAGCGGCAAAATCTTATTTCAGCATCGACCGTTGATAATCTATGGGCGCGACACTTTGTTGATAGCGCGCAGTTGTTGGTCCATGCAAAGCGCGCTGGAGACGGGCCATGGCTGGACATCGGATCAGGAGCCGGTTTTCCGGGATTGGTTATTGCTATTCTTGACCCACAACGACAGATTCATCTTGTCGAATCTCGTGCTCTCCGATGCGAGTTTTTAGCGCGGGTGGGGACTGATATCGGCCTCGACAATGTGATAATTCATCATAGCAGGCTCGAGACAGTCTCTGCATTTGGCGCGTCCGTGATCTCTGCACGAGCTTTTGCGCCGCTGCAAAAATTACTCAAAGTTTCCCAGAGGTTTTCCACAGAAAAAACGCTCTGGTTGCTTCCAAAAGGCAAAAATGCCGTAATCGAACTGGAATCGGTGCCGAAAGCGTGGCAAAGATTGTTCCACGTGGAACATAGCGTTACCGATCCTGACAGTCATTTGCTGGTAGGTTTGGGCACGGTTGATCTCGACCACCGCAAAACTAGGAACAGATAAATGATTTGTATTGCAGTTGCCAATCAGAAGGGAGGGGTGGGAAAGACGACCACCGCTATCAATCTCGCAACTGCGATGGCTGCGATCGGATGGCGGGTGTTACTCGTTGACCTTGATCCTCAGGGTAATGCCTCAACCGGTCTGGGTGTGCCGCAATCGGCGCGCGAATGGTCGAGTTACGATGTGTTGGGTGGCGAATCATCAATCGAGCAAGCGACGGTTTCTACGCGGATTCCGCGATTGGATATTGTGCCTGCAACCGTCGATCTTTCAGGGGCGGAGGTAGAACTGGTGGGCGTTGAAGACCGGACACACCGACTCCAACGGGCTCTTGCGGGTGTGCCGATGGGCAAGTGGGACATTTGCTTGATAGATTGTCCTCCGTCACTGGGGCTTCTCACCATCAATGCTCTAGTTGCAGCCCAGTCACTCGTGGTTCCACTTCAGTGCGAGTTTTTCGCGCTGGAAGGCTTGAGTCAACTGCTGCAAACCGTCGAGCGGATTCGTGCGGGTTTCAATCCACATCTGTCGATCCTCGGAGTGGCACTCACCATGTACGACCGCCGCAACCGATTGACGGACCAGGTTTCTGATGATGTCAGGGCATGCCTCGGGGGGGTCGTGTTTAAAACCGTTATTCCGCGGAATGTTCGCTTATCCGAAGCGCCGAGTCATGGCTTGCCGGCACTCATCTATGATCATCGATGCCCTGGGTCGGAGGCGTATATGGAGCTTGCACGAGAAGTGGTAGGGCGCTTGCCTCAACCAAGAAAAGCGGCTTAACAATTTGATTTAACAAGAGAAAAGAAAAGATGGCGGACGATACACCCGAGTCGCAAGACGGCATGACGTCACTTCCGAAAAAGCGGGCAATGGGTTTAGGGCGTGGACTAAACGCGCTGCTCGGAGATGTTGCGCAAGAAGCGTCGCTCGAAACCAAAAGCTACCGCGCGCCTTCTGGCGAAGTGGTAGAGCAGCTGTTTGTTAGCGAGATTCATCCCAACCCCGAGCAGCCTCGCCGGCACTTTGACGCGACTGCGCTGAAGGAATTAGCCGAGTCGATTGCAGCGCGAGGTATGTTCCAACCGATTATCGTTCGACCGGCGATTGATGGATACGGTTATCAGATTGTTGCAGGCGAGCGACGGTGGCGGGCTGCACAGGAGGCGCAACTTCATAAGATCCCGGCCATTGTGCGCGAGCTCAATTATGCCGAGACCATGGAAATTGCGCTGCTCGAGAATATTCAGCGGTCGGACTTGAACCCGATGGAAGAAGCCGAGGCATTTAAGAAGCTGATGGAAGAATTCGGGCATACCCAAGAAGTCTTGTCGAAGATTGTCGGCAAATCTCGCAGCCACGTCGCCAATCACCTACGTCTGCTTGAATTGCCCGAAAAAGTTCGAGCGATGATCGTTAATGGTCAGCTTAGCATGGGCCACGCCCGGGCACTGGTCGGAGCGCCGGATGCAGATATGATTGCGGCGCGTGTGGTTTTTGAAGGGTTGTCGGTGCGTGCGACAGAAAAGCTGGCGCGGCTCGCCAAGCCGATAGATCGGGCAAATGGATCGAAATCACGTGCATCCAATGGTGCAGCCGTTGCGAGCAACCCGGACATCCTCGCTGTAGAAGACCATCTTGGGGATCTGCTCGGTCTAAAAGTAAAAATAGCGCATGGACCGGATGATGCAGGAGCGTTGACACTTCAATATTCGAGCTTGGATCAGCTTGATATGATCTGCCAACGTCTCTCGGGTGAGCGCATTTGAATATTATTAAAATGACGCAGAAACAATAACATGTAGGATTTCGACGCACCATGACGTCATTGGTGTCGAAGTGTGCGTCTCGCCGTTTGGTCATTGAAGCCTGTTTTTGCATCAAGTTGCGCGACGCAACGGATTGAGTGCGGGTCGGTAAAAATATGGCGGGCGCGACCGTCGCTGATCGCGCCCGCCGCGGAATGGGAAGTTGCACATGGTGCGGGTCGCAAAAACACCACATCCAACTCCTATCCGGACAGCTCTGCTCAAAGCAGAGCCCGACCGGTTTTGGTCTGGGCATTAATTGCCCCTCCCGTCCCCGGTTGCGTGCTGTGTATGAGCCTTTCGAGGTGAAGCCGCTGCGACATTAGCCACAACTTCCTTGTGGTAATTCTCACAAAGGGGTAATGATTTTACATAGGAGAAGAAATAACGGGATGGGAGGATCGCCCGCGATGGATGGGGGTGTTGTGACAATGGCGACCGGGGATATCGAAACGCCGTTTCCTGCTGAGCTGCGCGAATCATTTCTGCTACGATCCAATATTTTACGCACGCGGCGCGGGCAGATCATTTTGGCGGAAGGCTCCACGTCCGACGAGGTCTACCTCATCATGAGCGGGAAAGTTCAAATCTCGTTGTTTTCTTTGCATGGTCGCGAGACCATATTGCGCGTGATGGGCCCCCATATGTTGTTTGGGGAACTTGCTGCGCTTGACGCCCAGCCACGCTCCGCCAATGTCGTTGCACTTGAAGAGACCGCTATCGCCCATATGGCCGGCGTGGATTTCAGGGCGTTTCTGTCAGAAGTGCCTTTTGCCGGGTTCTGGATGGCGCAGCAATTGGCCGCACGCGTGCGCAATCTTACGGAAAAAACATTCGAACTTGCCAATCTTTCGGTCAGTAGCCGGATCCAGAGTGAGTTGCTACGAATGGCAAAAGAGGTAAGCCGCGACGGTGAAACCGCGACCATAACGACATTTCCTACTCACGCTGAGTTGGCGTCCAGAGTCGGCACGCACCGCGAAGCAGTCACACGTGAACTGGGCCTTCTCGCCAAAGAAGGAATGGTGAGCCAAGCCGGGCGCACTTTCAAACTCTTGTCTCTGACCGGCCTGCAACAACTTTTGATCCGGACACAGAGATGAGGGCGGTCATGCCGGATGATGCTCCCCTCGCTGCAAGCAATAGAGCTATTTCCGCTCAACGCCGCCATCTGACCATCGCGTTCTGTGATCTTAGCGGTTCGACCAGGCTCGCCGCGGGTCTTGAACCCGAAATCTATGCCGAGTTGCTTGAGCTGGTTCGCGGCATGTTCGAACGAATAGTGGCGCGTCACGGCGGCGAGATCGTACGCATCGACGGCGACGGTGCTGTGTTGTTGTTCGGTCTGGACGCAGAACATGAAGACGCGGGTCGCCGGGCGACCGAAGCAGCGCTTGACCTGCATGATGCGGTCAGTACGCTCGACCGCCCCTTTGCCGGGCTTCTCAGCAACCCTGTGCGTCTGCACAGCGGAATCCATTCCGGCGTCGTTCTGCTCCGTATGGGTGATGTAGTGCGGGGCAAGTTCGAAATCTTGGGCGATGCAACCAACGTGGCCTCGCGCTTATGCGAATTGGCGCGGAGCGACGAGATTTTGGTCAGCGAAACATCACTTGGCAGCGACCGTCATTTTTTCCGGACAGGGCCGCGTCAAGAGGTGGAAATTCGGGACACAGGTCGCAGTATCATCGCTTATAAGGTCGTCGGAAGAGAGCGGATCGAGACTCGTTTTGCAGCACGGGCACGTCAGGGCCTCACGCCGTTCGCCGGCCGACGACGTGAGCTCGCGGCGTTGCGCCACACGCTTGATAAAGCCATGCGAGGCTCCCCCCGTGTTGTAGTGATCGCCGGGCCCCCGGGTATCGGCAAAACCCGCCTCACCACGGAGTTTCTGAACGAAGCGGAGCAGCGCAACGTTGAGGTTCATCGCGCCTATTGTGAATCCTACCTTGGGGCCCGCCCGCTACAACCGCTTGCTCAGCTTGCGCAATCTCTGTTGAAAATAGGCAAAAAGGGCGAGGAAGTGGATTTTTCGCTTCTCGACTCCCCGACCGGCGAAACGCTACAACAGTTGTTGTTTCTGGCTCGAAATAGCGACCTTGCGAGTGACCGTGACCTGCTTCAGCCCGATCAGATCGCACAAGCCTTGTCGGCCCTGATCACAAAACATCCCGGGCCACAACTGCTTTCGATCGACGACTGGCAATGGGTCGATGATGCAACACGCAGAGTGCTCGAACTGCTATTAAGCGACGTCCGCCACCCGTTCATGATTATTGTTACGACCCGGGAGGCCGACCCCTTGTTCGCTGCTCTTACCGGAGCAGAACAAATTGGATTGAACGGGCTCGATACTGACGAGGCTTCCGCGGCAATCGAAGCAACCGGTGTAATCTTGCAACCGTTTTTGATGGAACAAATTCGCGACAGTGCCGGCGGAAGTCCGCTGTTTATCGAAGAGTTATGTCACTCCATTGCGCGGGGCGATGACAATAGCGGTCGTTCGGGCGATGATCGTAATGCCTGGCTTGAAGGATTGATCCAGGCGCGCTTCTCGGGATTGTCTGATGATCTCGCCGCCATCGTCAAGATTGCCGCCGTTATGGGCCCCGTTTTTTCCGCAGCTTTGTTCCAAAGCATTTCGGGGGTTGGGCCTGATGACCCGCGTAGCGTTGCGCTCATTGCGCAAGATTTCATTTATCCAGGTGATGTTCCGGGGACGCTCAGGTTCAAACATGGCATGACGCGGGATGCCATTTATCGCACAATCGGCCTTGCGGAGCGCCGCGAGCTACATGGGCGTATCGTACAAGCTTTATTGGCATCCGGCGGCGGCGACGACCAGCTTGAAGCCCTTGCTTACCATTATGGAGAAGGCGGGGATGTCGCGCGCGAAGTGCATTATGCGACCTTGGCAGGAGACCGTGCTCTGGCTATTTCAGCGCTAGATCGGGCGCAGGCGCAATATCGCGCCGCGCTTGGCGCGCTTGAACGGCTTTCCAAGACCAGCAAGCCAGACGACGCTTATGCCGCCCAGCGCACCCATATATTGCGGCGATTCGGCCTCGCTTGTGTGGTCGATCCGGCGCGCGACCAACTACCGGTCCTTAAATCCGCGGCCGAAGATGCCCGCATGAATGGCGACGACAAGGCTTTGGCATGGGCCGAATACTGGCTTGGCTTCATTTGCTATGGTCTCGGCGATGCGCGTGCGGCGCTGGAGCATTTCTTGCTGGCGCTTGCGGCGGCAGAAGCGTGCGGTGAAGTTGGCCTGATTGCACAAATTCCTGCCAATTTGGGTCAAGCTCATGCAACGGCGTGTCATTATGAATCCGCATTGGTCTTACTCGACCGGTCTATCGCCCAGGGCGAACAGCATAAACTGAGCCCGAACGCGCTGCTAACCCATGCCTATACCCTGTCATGCCGAGGTTTTGTGCTGGCTGACCAAGGTCAGTTCGACGCAGCACACACCGATTTTGACGCCGCGATGGATGCGCTGTCCGATGCCGACCATGAGATGACCGCGTCGGTTCTAACCATGCGTAGCGCATCTTTACTATGGCAGGGTCGGTATGAGGAAGCGGTGCAGCAGGCCGAGCGCGGCCGTGAAGTCGCCGAGCGGGTCAAGGCGCGTTACTTGTTTGCGATGGCCCAGTCCTTGGCCGCTTATGCGCGCTGGAAGCTAAGTAACGACCCCACCGAGATAGAAATTATTCTAGGCACCACCCAATGGCTTGAAGCAAGTGCGAGCCAACAATTTATTTCGCTCAATCATGGCTGGCTGGCAGAGGCTTTGACAGACCAAGGCCGTTATGCCGAAGCGCGCCGATATGCTGCGCTAGCGGTGCGTCGCGCACATAAAGGCGACCGCTTAGGCGAAGCAATGGCATGGCGCGCAATGGCGGCTGGAGCGAGCGCTCAATCTCGACCCGACCGCGCGGCGCGCTACTTGGCTCATGCAGACGCTGCCGCCCACGCGCGCCAATCTCCGCATGAAACGGCCAAAAATAGTGTCGCGCACGTCCTGGTATTGACCAACATGGACCGCGACGTCGCGACGTCGAGGATTCGCGAGGCCCGGGCCGCTTTTGCATCAATGGCGATGCACCGCGCCGTCTCCGGAATCGATGCGCTGGACATTGTCGGCTACAACTGACGCCGCCGGCTTAAGCACTGCCCCCAATGGCTGTGGCTGGTTGATGCTCCATCCGCTGATTTTGACGATGAGCGAAGCGGGCTGCGCCTGGATACGCCCGACATCAAGCAGCGCGGCGACTATACCGAGCGTCGCGCCGATCGCCATCTTGTAGGCGGGACAGGCATGAACCGGCTGTCCCTCGGGCTGCTGTGCAGCAATCCTCTCACCTCCGAAGATCGTGTCAATTGAACCCGTCTCCGCGGTTGCTGATACGAGGCCGAGGATCAACAGGTCGCCCCTTTCGATGCGCTCGCCGCCCAGTTCAGTGTCGCATGTTGCAGTGCGGTAAAGAAGATCCGGGGCGGGGCGTTTGCACATCGCGCGGGCGACCGGAGCGCGCAACGCAGCACTTGCTTGCGCAAATGTCGACGGTTGTTGGTTTTTCGTCAATCTATGGAGCGCGGCCTGGTGTTGCCAAAGCGTCTGGTCCGTCAGCCAATCAAAGATTACGCTGCGCAAATTCCCTTCCATCGGTGCGAGCATGCCGATCATCGCCCCGACCAAATTGCGCGCAAGCAGTTCGTCATCTTCTATCGCCGCATAAAATGGTTTTGATATAAATCCCTGTACCTTTGAAGGGGCGGCCCGATACGCCTTTACGATCTTCAACGCTGCCCTGCGCAGAGCGGCACCATGTTTTTCGCCATAATCGCGGATCGTATCTGTCGGGCGTGGATAGAAAGCGTCGCGCGAGGGCGCAAAAAAATCGCCCGGACAGCGCGGTTTGCGTTCATTGTCGCCGTCTCCGGGGGCTGCCCAGCCCCAGCCTCCTCGTTCTATCCATTGACTCGCGCCGTCTGTGCCGAGCGCATCAGGGATATCAAACCATTTGGCACACAGTATTCCCAACACCGGCGCGAGATATTCACGACGGAGCTCCATCTTGAAATATGCCGAGTCGGCGGGCTGACCGAGCTGTACTGCCGAAGCCTCCGCCGCGAGCGAACGCCTTTCAAGAAAGCCCGAGCCGATCGCATAGGCGAGTTGGTAAGCTTGCTCCTCGCCATAGGCGAACAGGATCGCGTTCGAAGCTTCCGATTCATGATAATAGGTTGGGCCAGGATCCTGCGCGACATAAATCGGGCCCACTGAACGCGTCACGCGGCGGCTCTGCTCGACGACGGAAAACCGCGCCGCATCGGACAGCACTTGGTGGATTTTGTCGTTGCTTCCTACTAAAATTATACCCTGATTAGCGGGGAGATCATCGGCGCGGCCGTCAGAGAAAATATCCACATTTTTGATCGCTAGCACCCCGCCATGGGGCGGCGGAAGATCGGATCCATTGACGGCCCGGAGCGGTAGGCGATAAACGCCGTCACGATACTCGCGAATGGCAGTCCAAACTTCCGGACCTGTGCTGCGCTCCGACGGATCCTTGGTACGAAAATCTTCGAGTATAGACTTCCATTGGAAATCACGTGCTTGCGAAGGGAGCGCTTCAATCTTGGCGATAACATCTTCACCTCGCTTGGCGCTGGTGTCATTCTTGTCTGGCACATCAAGCGCCGGATCGCAGATTTTGGCGAGAGCAGCACGTGATGGCACGAAGAAATAGGCCCCCCAACGAAGACTGGTCAGCCGCTCCGGAATTTTTATGCGCACGACCCGTTCGCTGGTGCCTTCGCCCTTTTCGTTAGGTTCGTTGACGATACAACGGAAGATGGCCTCGCCTTGTTTGGGCGCTATACCAACAATGGGGTCCGCCTGCGCCGAGCCGACGCCACTGCTGTTGCCGCCATTGATCCAACGCTGCAGCGTTTCAAACTGTTCGGCAATGCTGGCATTATAGGCCATGAACATGATGCCGCGATCTGCCTCCGGATTTTCGTCGTAAAGCGGGCCGTAAGACATGCCGCGCCGCAAGATGCGCGGTGTCGGCCGGTTTTGAAACGGCTCGCGCGGATTGGTGCGACGAACGTGCGAGGCGAATGGGCAGTGGACGCCGTCTGCATCCTTGCTGAAATCAAAGTCATTCTGGGAGGGATCCTCGGGTTGTGCCGGATCTACCGGGCCAAGGGGGCGGCCATCACGATAACGGCCCATCAGGAGACCGGCTGTCTTTTCCGGATCAAGCCCGAAATTTTTACCCGATTCCAGCAAACGGTGGAAAGCATCCACATTCTGGGCAATTTTGCGGATGACGAGGAAGGTGCCATTCGCGAACCACGGATCGCGTTCCTTTGGTGCCAGATCACCACGATCATTGGCATAGCCCAGTAACAACTCGCCCGGCTTTACCGTATCGCGCTTCAACGCAGAGGAGGCTCCAGCGAGGCGGGGCTGGCTGATTCCGTCCTGGAACCCGAAATGATCAACATGGGTGCCAGCCGGAACATTCGACGTCGTGGGCGCGACGACCGTGCGGTCAGGCCGGTGCATCGACTCGACCGCAATGAGTTGGGCGCCAATTTTCTTCCAATCATCGCCGATTTCGGCGATCAAAGCTGAAAGGGGATCGTCGCGCATCAACGTTGTGGCAAAACTCGATTGCTCTTGTGACGAAAAACTTTCTGTGCCGCCGCTCTTTTTCATATAACGCTGTGCGGCCTCGGATCGATAGTCTGCAAAAGTCGACGGACTGTCGCTCAGCACCGCGTCTGCGGCACCAACAACGGCAGGGGGGCGGGACGCGCGAAGCTGGATCACAAAATCGACTTCGCTCAATTCGACCGGAGGACGTGCCTGGCGCTCATCCTTGCCTCTTGGCGGCCAGTTCCGCTCGGGCAATTGCCAACGACGCGGGTGATTTTCACGCACGTCGCCGAGCAGGCCGGAGCGTGCCTCCATTCCCTCGCGAAATTCCTTTGGGAAGGCGCACAAGACGTCATGCGGCAACCGCATGCGTTCAAGGCCTTTGTGCGTGAATGCGAGGGTACGGAAAATGCCGTCAGGCGGAGCTTCCCCTTCAAAGCTCACCGGGAATTTCTTGAGGAATTTGCGCAGTTTCTTTGCATCGGTGACCTGCATCAACAGGAGCGCGCCGTGACTAATGTCTTGGCCCTCCCGATCAAATCCCGAAAGAAGGCCGGCCTGAACTTCCTTTGGTTCCGGGGCAGGGTCTGCGATCGCCGCATGACTGGTGTCCGGATCACTTTCGCGGATGCGGGGAACAGGCGGGAGCTCGAACCAGCTTAGCGGTTCGACATAAGCGTTGCGTACGGCTGGCGGCAACAATTTCGGGTCCCAGCCGTCAAGCAGGATTTTTGCGGCGCGGTGGAGGAAGCGGCCATCGCCCGGCTCATGGTCACGGTGGTTTTCCGGTAAATTATTGGGCCGCATCCGGTCGGGCGGATAATAATCGGCAAGGCGATAAAGCACAGTCAGCGCCTCCAGCGCGAGCCGGTGCACCTCGAACGCGGCGGGATTACCCGGCTGCATCACGCTTTCGCGGAAGCGGGCGGCGGTCGCGGATGGATCATCCCCGGTCATTTTGGCCAGCGCCATTTCGACGTCATGGGGCTCAAGCGTCCGCTGGAGTCGATCAAGCTTGGCGAGATAAATCTGGTCTTTCACCGTGAGGCCGGTGGTGTTGTAAAAGATGGCCGAGTCGAGCTGGTTGGCGCGCACCCATGCGGCATAAGCCGGAAAGCCATTATCGCCCGCCGGTACATACCCTTCACAATTGCACAGCAACAGATCGAGAAACGGGCCGAGCGGGTCCCAGATTAGACGCATATAGGGCTCCCACGCGCCATCGAAGGTTGCGGCGAGATAAAGGTAGCGGCGCGGCTCCATCTCGGCACGATAGCCCTTGCCGAGCAGGGTTTCCTCGGGTTCGAATCGAACGGAGAACAGGTCACGATCGGCAATCCCGATGCGAAAATCGAGCAAGGTAAGGATGCGTTCGGCGGTATCGGCAAAGGGGGTGATGAGTTCATGTTCGCGCGCGCTGACCCGCACCTTGTGCAACGCTTCGGCGACGAGCTTCAGCCGCGTTTCATAGGTTATATTCTCGAACGCGCGAATAAAGCCCTGTTTGATCGGCGCCCAGACGACCAGATCGGTAATGCCGTCGATCGTCTTGTTCGAAATATCATATTTCATCGGTCAGCCCCTTTGTCCGGCTTATGTCGGTCTCATGGGATTGACGTCTTCGCGGAAAATTTTGGCGCGGGGGTGCATGATACCCGGCCGCGTACCGCTGCGACCCGGTGACGCCATTCTCCCTTGGAAATGGCGCATAGCTGCCAGCCGGACCAGATTGATGCAACGGCTATTGCCGTCTCGTGCGAAAAATCACAGCGCACTTGCTAGTCATATATTTGCCCGGCGCGTTCAGCATGTCACACCATAAATCTGCAAAAGCTATCGACCTGCCTATTTGAAAAACGGCTTGACATGGTGATGATATAATATATCGTTAAAGTCGGACGCACTATCCGCAAAAGCGTGAATTGCGTTGGCATCGTCTTCTGGATGGCGCTTTCCATTGTCTGTCCAGACGACCATGAGACAAGGAGAGACAGGATGCTCGGACTTATCATATGGAAACGTCGCTTGGCAGGTTTAATGCCGGTACCGGCAAGCGCCACCGCACTGCCACAGCGCTATAGTTACGGCGCGGACCAGAAATTTTCGCCGACAGCGATGGCGCTAACGGGCGGGATTGTTGCGTTGGTCGGCATGGGACTGATGACCACCAATATGGCGATTATCAAGGCAAAGGTTCCGACGATTATCGAGGCAACCAATATTTGGCAAAAGCCCAAGCCACCGGAGCACGAAACCAAACCTCAAAAGACATCACCGACAAAATCGGTTGTTACTGCACCGAAATCCCCCCTGCCGCCCCTGTCCGATCCCGACGTTCACGCGGTGGACCCGGTTCCAGGCCCTGTCCCAGTCACCCCAACGGCAGGGGGCGAACCGGTGCCCGGTCCGATTGAACTTCCCCGCGCCGATCCTGTGCCCTTGCCTCCGGTACCCAATCCGGTTCTGACCAAGGCGGCGCGCGATCCGCGTTATGCTTCTGCCTTCCAGCCCGACTATCCGCCCGCGATGCAGCGGATGGAAATGGAAGGCCGTGTGAGCGTGCGGGTGCTCGTCGGCACGGATGGCCGGGTCAAGGATGTCGAGATCTTGTCAGCTACCGACCCCGCTTTTGCCGCCGCAACCGAGCGACAGGCCCGCAAGGCATGGCGGTTTAAACCAGCGACTCGCGACGGCATTCCTCAGGAAGAATGGATCACGACAAGCGTGGTGTTCCGGCTCGACCAAAGCTGATGCGGTGCCTTCGGCCTGCCTCTCCATGACGCCACGGCACCAAGGACGGAGCAGGAAGAGGAGGAGGGGGGCCAGCCGCGGCACGTTGGTTCCCCTTCAATCGGGAGGGTGAAATGAGGCTCGACGGGATCGCCAAATTAATCAGTTTCAGCTTATCCACCTTTATCGCCGCTATAGTGTTTCCGGCCCTGTTCACTTTTTATACGGGGGTCACCTCAACTCCTGTGCGTCTCCACGATTATCACCCTGATAGTCGGCTGCCGGTCGGAAGATTGACTCTGGTCCAATCCTGCGCTGCCGCGCCCTCGAGTGTGCCACAGTTGCAACCACTGGACAACGCGAGCCTGCTGGACCGTGGAGAGACGGTCCGGTTGCAACTCGCTCTCGCCCCCGACGGCGTCATCGAGGAAGTCCGGTTGATTGAGGACCTATCGTCCTTTGTCGCGCAACGGATCGTGGATGAGGCTCGTATGCTATGGCGCTTTGAACCGGCACAGCGCGGCCGCTGGATCATGCAATGCGGATATATCCGCGGGCGCACAATCGTCATAACCGTCAAAAGCCCGCGGCAGCCGCTTCTCCTGTGACTCGAAAGGCTGGAATTGATGCGACAGAACGCCTATTTACACCCCATGAAATTTTTGAAAACCGATCAACCGGACGACCATGGTCCGCGCGACCATCTCAGCGCGATCGCGGATTTCTGGGATTATCTTCGCCAAGACAGGCCGCATCGCTGGGCCAGCATGGGGCTGGCGATCACTATACCGCTCGTGATCATCTATGGCATGTACAAGAGCCTGATCCAGCCGGAACCGCCGCCGAGCATCATCTATGTGGAAAGTTGGCCAGCGGATCGCTCACGCGCGGACGTAGAGCGCGACTGGAAAGCACGCGCCGAAAAAATGAATGAAGACAATGCCAAGCGCCGCGCCGCTTATCGCAGTGTCGCTGATGCGCTTGGCATTGATTATACCCCGGCACCCGGAACCGAAGGCGGGCCGCCGATTGAAGGCCAAGCAAAGCCGGCGCAAGCGGCCCCGCCAAACGACGCGCTATCAAAAGATTCGTCGACAAAAACGTCACCTGGGCAGCCAAACAAAACGCAATAGACCGGCAAAACTGTGATCAAAGCGGAAATTGTTTGACAGTTTGATGCTCTCGCTTGGCAAGCGCCCGCAATAATGCAAAGACTTGGCGCCGAACGGGATTCCAGTTCCACAGCCAAGGAGATTGCCCCATGCGTTCACTTATGTTGATTGCGCCGCTAGCCCTCGCGCTCGGAGCTTGCCAGGCCAAGGAGGAAGCAAAGACGGAACGCCCCGAAGCGCCCGCTGCCTCTGTTGCGCCGGCTGCTGCTGCACCGCTGACAAGCATGCCAACGGTTGCGCTGTCCGGTCCGGATGCGGTCGCCGCGCAAAAGCAGCGGCACGACAAGTTCGAAGCCATGGGGGATGCGATGAAAGCGCTGAGCCGCGAAGCTAAGGCCGCGACCCCCGACATGGCCGTCGTGCAGAATAATGCGGGCGTGCTGGCGAGCTCTTCGGCGGCATTGCCAAGCTGGTTTGCGCCTGGAACAGGTCCGGAAGCGGGCAAGACCGAAGCAAAAGCCGAAATCTGGAAAACGCCGGATGATTTTGCGGCCAAGGCCAAGGCGTTCAATCAGGTTGCTTTGTCGCTTAATGATGCTGCGACTTCGGGTGATGCTGCGGCATTCAAGGCGGCGATGGAGCCGACCGGCAAAGCCTGCAAGGCCTGCCACGACAGCTATCGCGCCAAGGACTGATCCTTTCCATGAGCGACCAGCGGCTCCAACCTGAGCGCGGCGCGATTTGGGACGTGCCGCTTCGCCTGTTTCACTGGGCGCTCGCGGCGTTAATCGCCGCCGCCTGGTGGACAGGAGAGGAGCAGCAACTGGATTGGCACCTCTATATCGGGATGACGATCCTGATCCTGATTTTGTTTCGCATTTTCTGGGGGTTTGTTGGCGGATCGACTGCCCGTTTCAGCCACTTCCTGTCAGGGCCTTCGCGCATCAAGGCCTATTTGACCAATCCGGATGACTGGCGCGCTATCGGCCATAACCCGCTCGGCAGCCTTAGTGTGTTCGCGCTGCTCGGCGTTATTACGGCGCAGGTTGGTCTCGGCCTGTTTTCAACCGATAATGACGGCCTGATGGAAGGGCCGCTGGCAGGCCTCGTCTCGCTGGATATGACCGAGCGATTGACGGATCTCCACGAAAGCTTGGTGAATGTGGTCCTCGCCTTGATCGCGCTCCATATTGCCGCGATCCTTTATTATATGCTGCGCGGCAAAAACCTCGTCGCCCCGATGATTAGCGGCAACGGGCCAGTTCCTGGCGGAACCGAACCTCTGCGTAAAGCCCGCTGGTGGGTCGCGCCACTTTGTCTATTTGCCGCTTGGGCGATTGCGGGCGTGATCTGGACAGTTGGAACCAGTGGCGGGGGTTAAGCGGGGCAGCCCGACCGACTCCGCGTATATGGGGGCAGCTTTGGCCTTGGCCGAGCGTGCGGTCGGCCTGTCCTCGCCCAATCCTCCTGTCGGATGCATCCTTGTGCGCGATGATATTGTGGTCGGTCGCGGCTGGACGCAAAAGGGCGGGCGCCCTCACGCCGAAGCGATGGCTCTCGCGCAGGCTGGAGCCAAGTCGCGCGGCGCAACTGCATATGTGACGCTCGAACCTTGTGCGCACGAGTCTGCGCGGGGGCCTGCCTGCGCCGATCTGCTTGTTGAAGCTGGGGTGACGCGTGTTGTTGCGGCATTGATCGACCCTGATCCGCGCACCGCGGGCAAAGGCTTGGCCCGCTTGGCGGCGGCTGGGATTGCCGTCACTCAAGGAGTTGAAGAAGCGCGCGCGGGCCGCCAACTTGGCGCATTCCTGAACAGGATCGATAAGGGCCGACCGCTTGTGACCCTGAAGCTAGCGACGTCGCTCGACGGGCAAATTGCCATGGCTGATGGTAGCAGCCGCTGGATCACCGGTGCCCGCGCTCGCGCGCACGCCCATCTGGAACGCAGCCGTCACGACGCCATCCTCGTCGGACGGGGGACGCTCGAACGCGATGCGCCGCGCCTTGATGTCCGCATAGCTGGGCTTGAACAGCTGAGCCCGCAGCGGCTCTTATTGTCGGCGCATAGCCATGCTGCGCCCGAAGGTTGGACACTGGTCAAGCGGCCGGAGGATATTGCAGGCCTTGACGGGCTTCAGTCTATCCTCGTCGAAGGCGGGGCATGGGCGGCGGCTGCGTTTCTCAAAGCCGACCTGGTTGACCGTCTTCTCCTATACCGCGCCCCGATCCTTATCGGTCTGGGTAAGGCGGCCTTGGCCGATGTCGGTCTCGGCGCGCTCGACGATGCACATGACCGCTGGCGATTGATTGACGCGCGGCAGCTTGGCAAGGACCGGATGGAACTTTATGAAAAAGTCCGATAATCTGCTAAGGCACGTCCTTTCTCAGAAAGAAACATCCCTTTTATGTTCACCGGCATTATCACTGACATTGGCACCATTCGGAGCGTCGAACGGCGCGGCGACCTGCGCGTCGTGATCGGCACCGATTATGACGTCGACGGCGTCATGATTGGGGCATCAATCGCCTGTTCCGGCGCTTGCCTCACCGTGGTCGACAAAGGACATGATGCGGAAGGGAACTGGTTCGCCGTCGATATTAGCGGAGAAAGCACCGACAAAACCGCACCTGTGTGGGTAGAGGGTGGCCGCCTCAACCTCGAGCGGGCGCTCAAGGTCGGGGACGAACTGGGCGGCCATATCGTCACTGGCCATGTCGATGGCGTCGGCGAGGTCGTCAGCGTAACGCCCGAGGGCGATAGCTGGCGCGTGATGATCGCGGCGCCTGTTCACCTCGCGAAATCGATTGCCGAAAAAGGCTCGATCACGGTCGATGGTGTGTCGCTGACGGTCAATGCGGTGGAAGATCAAGCCGATGGTCGCGCCAATTTCGGCCTTAATATCATTCCGCATACGCGTAGCGCGACAACCTTTGACGCGCTCGCACCCGGCCGGAAGGTCAATCTAGAGATCGATATACTGGCGCGCTATCTCGCCCGCATGCAGGGGCGCTAACACGCCAAGCTCAGCACGAACGGGCAGAAACGGCGCGGTGCCGACATGGTGCGCCGCTATTTATCGCTTAACCGCTTCAACTCATAGATCAGTTCCAACGCTTCGCGCGGACTAAGCGTGTCGGCGTCAATCGCGCCCAACCGCTGCCGTAGCGCGTCGGGCTCTGCCTCCGCTGCCTCAGCCATTGCTGCTGCAAACAGCGGCAGGTCGTCCAGCCCCGCGGCGAGGCCACCGGTCTGGGCGCGCCCCGATTCCAGCTTCTTCAATATTTCCTTGGCGCGATTGACCACCGCAGGCGGAACCCCCGCCAGTTTGGCGACCGCCAGCCCGTAGCTGCGGTCCGCGGGACCATCGGCGACCTCGTGCAGCAGCACCAGATCGCCTTTCCATTCACGCGCGCGGACATGATGGAGCGAAAGCGCGTCCAGCCGCTCGGCCAGCCGCGTCAACTCATGATAATGGGTCGCGAACAGGCAGCGGCAGCGATTGACTTCATGCACCGCCTCGACCACCGCCCAGGCGAGGGCGAGGCCATCATAGGTCGATGTCCCGCGCCCGACTTCATCCAATATGACAAAGCTTTGCGGCGTTGCCTGCGCGAGGATCGCAGCGGTTTCGACCATCTCAACCATGAAGGTCGAGCGTCCGCGCGCCAAATTGTCCGATGCTCCGACGCGGCTGAACAAGCGGTCCACCAGCCCGAGCCGCGCCGATTTTGCGGGAACGAAACTACCCGCTTGGGCGAGCAGGACGATCAGTGCATTTTGCCGTAAGAAGGTCGATTTACCGCCCATGTTCGGGCCTGTCACCAGCCATAGCCGCCGGTCAGGCGCGAGCGTCACATCGTTGGAGACGAATGGCTCTCCGGTCAGCTTGAGCGCGGCTTCGACCACCGGATGCCGCCCGCCTTCGATCGCAAGACAGGGCTCATCCACCAATTGTGGCTGGCACCAGCCCTGTTCGGCCGCAAGTTCGGCCAATGACGCCGCGACGTCAAGGCGCGCCAGGGCGTCCGCAGTGGCCGCAATTGGATCGCGCCGCGCCACGGTTTCGCTGATGAGGTCTTCCAGATGCGCGGCTTCTGCTGCGAGCGCATGGGCACCGGCCTGAACCACGCGCGCGGCCTCTTGGTGGAGCGCGGGTGCGTTAAAGCGGACCACGCCCGCGAGCGTCTGGCGGTGTGTGAACCCCGATTCGGGCGCCATCAGCGCGTCGGCGGCGCGCGCTGCCACCTCGATATGATAGCCGAGCACGCCATTATGCTTAATCTTGAGCGCGGCAACGCCGGTTTCATCACGATATTTTGCTTCCAGTGCGGCAATCGCCTTGCGACCATCGCGGCTCGCCTCGCGCAACTTATCGAGCGCCGCATCATAGCCATCGGCGATATAACCACCATTCGCAGCGTCCGTTGGCGGCATCGGCACGAGCGCGCGGGAGAGATGATCAACCAACGCGCCATGACCGTCGAGCGCGGGGAGCAGAGTTGCGAGTAACGGCGGTAACGCGGGATGCCGCCCCAGCCGTTCGCGCATCAACCGCGCTTGCTGCAGCCCGTCGCGGATTTGCCCCAAGTCGCGCGGGCTGCCACGTCCGGCGACCACCCGCCCCAATGCACGGGCGACATCGGGCAAAGCCTTCAATTCGGCGCGGATCGCCGCGCGCAGGCCATCGTCCTCATGGAACCAGCGCACCAGCGCCAAACGGTCCTCAATCTCCGCACGATCGAGGAGGGGCGCGGACAGATGGGCGGCAAGCACGCGCGCACCCGCGCCTGTCACGGTGCGATCAATCGTGCCCAATAAGCTTCCCGAACGGTCGCCCGATGGCGTCTTGATGATCTCAAGGCTATCGCGCGTGGCGGCATCGATCAGCATATGCCGGCTTGCCGTGCGCTGCACCGGAGGCTGCAAATAGGGCATCGCCCCCCGCGATACATGCTCGGCATAAGCGAGCAGCCCGCCAATAGCGGCGAGTTCTGCGCGATCAAAGTTGCCAAAGCCATCAAGCGTGGCAACCCCGAACAGCGTTTTTGCCGCTTCCTCCCCGCGCGCGGACTGGAAGCTTGATGCGGGGCGGGTGACGATCTGGGCAGCGATCACTCTTTCGGCGAGGCGTGATCCTTCGGCGACCACCACTTCGGATGGCACCAAACGCGCCAGTTCCGCGTCCAGCATCGCGGGCGTAATCGCACTCACTTCAAAGCGTCCGGTTGAAATATCGGCTGCAGCGAGCGCAAGCGTGCCGCCCGCCTCACCGAGAGCGACGAGCCAGTTCGCCGACTTGCTGTCGAGCAGGCTTTCTTCCGTCAGCGTTCCGGCGGTCACAAAGCGGATAATGTCGCGGTTGACGAGAGCCTTGGAACCCATCCGCGCCTTGGCTTGGGCAGGTGTTTCAGTTTGCTCGGCAATGGCGACGCGGTGACCCGCTTTGATTAAACGGGCGAGATAGCCTTCGGCGCTATGCGCGGGGACACCGCACATCGGCACCGGATTGCCGCCGCTTTCGCCGCGCGCGGTGAGGGCAATGTCGAGCACCTGGCTGGCGACACGAGCGTCATCGTAGAACAGCTCGAAAAAATCCCCCATGCGATAAAAGAGCAGACAGTCGGGTGCCTCGGCTTTCAACGCAAAATATTGCGCCATCATCGGGGTCAGCGCGGCAGCGTCTTTCGCTTTGGGTTGGGGATCAGTTTCGGCCATCGGAGAATGGCGATAGCGGAGCTACAGGCCGACTTAAAGCCCTTCGCGAGGCTACCGTTATGAAAAGCTGCGACGGACGCGCAGATTAAACTTAAGTCGCAATCCCTTGCGTCGATCCGGCAAGCGGCGCTAGAGCTAAACCAGTCAACCAGAGAGGATCCCCCATGTCGACCAGCGACGTCCAATTTTCCGACCGCGAAGCCCTGTTGTTCCACAGCGAAGGCCGTCCGGGGAAAATAGAGATTGTCGCGTCCAAGCCGATGGCGACGCAGCGCGACCTCGCGCTGGCCTATTCTCCCGGCGTGGCAGTGCCGGTGCGCGCGATCGCGGAAGATCCTGCGGCAGCCTATGAATATACCAGCAAGGGCAATCTTGTTGCCGTGATTTCCAACGGCACCGCGATCCTTGGTCTCGGCAATCTCGGCGCGCTGGCCTCGAAACCAGTGATGGAAGGGAAAGCCGTTCTGTTCAAACGCTTTGCCGACGTCGATTCGATCGACATCGAGGTCAAGACCGAGGATGTCGATGCCTTCGTCAACGCGGTTGAATTACTGGAACCGACTTTTGGCGGGATTAATCTCGAAGATATTGCGGCCCCCTCCTGCTTCATCATCGAGCAGATGCTGAAGGAGCGGATGAATATCCCGGTGTTCCATGACGATCAGCATGGCACCGCGATCATTACCGCTGCGGGTCTCATCAACGCCTGTCACCTGACTGGGCGGAAGCTTTCTGACGTCAAGGTGGTGGTCAATGGGGCGGGCGCAGCCGCGATTGCCTGCACCGAGCTGATCAAGGCGATGGGGGTTCGCCACGACAATGTCATCATGTGTGACCGTAAGGGCACCATCTATCTGGGGCGCACCGAGGGGATGGATCAGTGGAAATCCGCCCATGCGGTAAAGACCGATGCACGCACCCTCAAGGAAGCGCTGGTTGGTGCGGACGTATTTCTTGGCCTTTCCGCTGCGCGTGCGGTTTCGCCTGACATGGTGGCCGATATGGCGCCTGGCCCGATCATCTTCGCGATGGCCAACCCGGATCCGGAAATCACTCCGCCCGAAGCCAAGGCTGCGCGGCCCGATGCGATTGTCGCGACCGGGCGGTCGGACTATCCCAATCAGGTCAATAATGTGCTTGGTTTCCCGTTCATCTTCAGAGGTGCGCTTGATGTGCGCGCGACGACAATCAACGAGGAGATGAAAATCGCTGCCGCCAATGCGATTGCGGAGCTGGCGCGCCAACAGGTAGCCGAAGAGGTGGCGGTCGCCTATGGCGGCCAATCGCACAGTTTTGGCCCGGATTATATCATTCCCGCGCCGTTCGATCCGCGGCTGATGGAAGTGGTGCCGATGGCGGTCGCGCAAGCGGCGATGGATTCGGGCGTCGCGCAAAAGCCGATCGAGGATATGAAAGCCTATGGCCAACAGCTGCGCGCACGGCTCAATCCCACCACATCGGTACTGACGCTCGCTTATGAAGCCGCAAAAGCGCAGCCCAAACGCGTCTTGTTCGCGGAGGGCGAGGAAGAGGTGGTGCTGCGTGCGGCCATCGAATTCAAAAATGGGGGTTATGGTATTCCGGTGCTCGTTGGGCGCGATGCGGTCCGCGACAAGCTGCGTGCAATGGGCGTTCCCGACGCCGACTCCTACGAAATCCACAACAGCGTCAATTCACCATTGGTCGGCGAAATGGTCGACCGGCTGTTCGCAAGATTGGGTCGTCGCGGCTATCTGCGCCGCGACATCGAACGGATGGTCAATCGGGACCGCAACATCTTTGGCGCTTTGCTCCTCCAGATGGACGTTGCCGACGCGATGATCACCGGAACAACCCGGCCGTTTGCGCAAACCATGCGGGAAATCCGCCGCGTGCTTGATCACCGCGAAGGAGCGACCCCATTCGGCGTTCACGTCCTGGTCGGTCAGTCACACACGGTGTTCATGGCCGACACTACCGTAAACGAGCGGCCCAGTGCGGAGCTGCTCGCTCACATTGCCAAGCGCACCGCCAAGGTCGCGCGCGCGATGGGGCATGATCCGCGTGTTGCGTTCCTGTCTTATTCGACTTTCGGTAATCCGCCGGGCAACTGGCTCGACAATCTACGCGAGGCGGTCGCATTGCTCGACGAAGAGAAGCCGGAGTTTGAATATGATGGGGAAATGTCGGCGGACGTGGCGCTCAACATGAAGCTGATGGCGAACTATCCCTTCTGTCGTCTCACCGGCCCAGCGAATGTCCTTGTGATGCCCGGCCTGCAATCGGCGAATCTCTCTGCCAAATTGCTACGCGAACTGGGTGGTGATTCGGTCATCGGGCCAATGCTCATCGGCATGGAAAAGTCGGTGCAGATCGCAACCATGTCTTCGACCGCGTCCGATCTTGTGACGCTGGCAGTGCTCGCCGGGAGCGGGATCGCGCAATAAAAAGGGGCGGGGGTGAGCCCGCCCGATTTTTTGCGCTCAAAGGAAAATCAGTTGCTGCCGGGCGCCGTCGCGCCGTTAACCGCGCCGATATTGCCGAAAATATCTTCGAGCAATGTACGGTTGCGCCCCAGCGTCGGGGTTTTGTCGCTGACCGGCGAAAGCTGGGCAACCTTCTCGATACCCGTGCGATCCACCGAGGCAACATTGCCAGCGGCATCGAAGCGGACGCGCAGCAGCGTCTGATCGGTCGCCCGCGGATTTGCGAAGGCGAGCTGACGCGTTTCGCGCGACAGATAATACCATTCATCGTTGCCGAACTGGCCGGTAAAGGTCGGGCGACCAAGCGTGCGTTCCACCGATTCCTTATTATCAATACCGGCTGTGACGGAATCGGTCAGCGTCTTGTCCATGATGAAACCCTGATGACCACGCACCCGCGCACATCCTGCCGTTGTCGCCATAGCAAGCGCAAGGCCGCCGACGAGCAGCAAACGGCGGGTAGATCCTTCGACCTTGGGGGTCTTCATTGGCATACTCCTGAACTATCTTCGGACCGGTAAACCGGACGGCTTTGGCACCCCATAGGGCAATCCTCGCGATACTGACAAGAAACATCTGGCACCAATCATATGCCCAAGCTCTATCTGGCAATGAAGGAGACTTTGTCCTAAAGCGCACAGCCATGTCGTTTCTGTCCAAATTCCTCAACCGATCCGATCCCCGCGAAAAGCTGGCGCCCCTTTATGCGGCCATCGTGGCTGCGGCTCGCCAACCGCATTGGTATATAGCGGGCGGCGTTCCGGATACCCGCGAGGGCCGGTTCGATATGGTCGCAGCCTTATTGTCGCTGACCTTGCTGAGACTTGAACGCGCGCCCGAGCATGCGCAGGACAGCGCCTACCTCACCGAGATTTTCGTGGAGGATATGGACGGCCAGCTTCGCCAGATCGGCATTGGGGACATGATTGTCGGCAAACATATCGGGCGGATAATGGGTGCGCTCGGCGGCCGCCTCGGAGCCTATCGTGCGGCGCTGAACGGCGGCGATAGCTGGGAAGCGGTGGTGACGCGCAACATCTGGGGCGGGGTTGAACCCGACCCCGCAATGCGCGACCATGTGGTGAGGAAATTCAAGGACTTCGTGGCCAATCTTGACGCCACAACGCCTGACGCCATTGCGGCGGGCAAGATACCCGACACCGGCGCGGAGGCGCATCCATGAAGCAGGATCATTTTGCCACACCGGAATTCTCCCGTATCTATCGGCTGACCCAAATCCGGCAGCAGCCGGTAGAGGCCAAGATTGAGGCCGATGCAGGAGAATGTGCGGCCCTGGCCCGCCGCTTTGGCCTCGTCAGCCTCGACCGGCTCGAAGCCACGCTGACGCTAACGGCAGATGGCGAGGATGTGATCGCCGACGGACAGTTGCTTGCCACGGTTGAACAGGCCTGCGTTGCGACTGGCGAGCCGCTCGAGGTGGTGCTTGATGAGCCGCTGGCGCTGCGCTTCTCGCCCGAGCCGGACGGGCCGCCGAACGAGGGGGAAGAGACCGAAATGCCGGACAGCGCCGATGCCGAGGGCCGCGACGTCGTCCATTTCGAAGGCGGTGCGATCGATATCGGCGAGGCGGTGGCCGAAACACTGCTGCTGTCGCTCGACCCATATCCGCGCAGCCCGGATGCGGACGCCTATCTCAAGGCCAAGGGCGTGATCAGTGAAGAGGAAGCAGGCGCATTTGGCGCGCTGGCGAGTCTGCGCGACAAACTCAACAAAAACTGAATGATCATGCGGAGTTGGCTGTCCCGCCGCCGCTCCGTTTGACGTCAGACGGTGACGCCAGAGCTTCAAGTTCGACCAGCCGCCGCAGCCCGCGCATCATCACATCCCAGTCTTCCGGCCCCAGTTCGGCGCGCAGTTGATCCTGTGCTTGTTGCCAGCCCGGCATAAGCTGTTCTAGCGCACCTAAGCCTTTGTCCGTCAGCCGGACGAGACGGGAGCGCCCCTTCAGGGCCGGTTCCACCACAACATGCCCGCTTTTTTCGAGCAGTGCGACGTTGCGCACCATCGTCGTGCGCTCCGTCTCCATCTCGCAGGCCAGTCGCGCGACCGATACCGCGCCAATATAATAGAGCCGGGTCAGGATCGAGCCTTGCGCGCCGGTAACGCCATTGGGCCCGAGATGGCGGGCATAGCGGCGCGTCACCGCCCGGCTAGCCGCACGGATATTTTCGGCAAAGCAGATA
Source organism: Pseudomonadota bacterium (assembly GCA_023458055.1). Classification (GTDB taxonomy): domain Bacteria; phylum Pseudomonadota; class Alphaproteobacteria; order Sphingomonadales; family Sphingomonadaceae; genus JAFAFE01. Next base: position 21,850 of record JAEXAW010000044.1, on the reverse strand, counting down.
TGCCGACTATCACGCAACTGCTCCAGCGCTGCAATCTTCGGCGGCGTGGCCCGGCTTTGCTGACGATTTGGCTTGAAAGGCATGAACTGTGTATATACACTATTGCATAACGATACAAGCTTTTCGGAGTCGTTATGACGTCAGTCATCCAAGTTGCGCCGCGCAACGAAACCGTCGCAATCGTCGGCGCTGGTGATTATATCGGCGCGGAAATCGCCAAGCGCTTTGCGCGGGAAGGCTTCACTGTCTTCGCGGGACGGCGCAATGGCGACAAGCTGGCGCCCTTGGTCGCAGAGATTGAGGCGGAGGGCGGCAAGATCGATGCCCGCGCGCTTGATGCCCGCATACCCGAAGAGGTCGCCGCATTCCTCGATGCTGCCGAAGCGCATGCCCCGCTGGCGCTGGTGGTGTTCAATGTCGGCGCCAATGTTTATTTTCCCATTCTCGATACAACGGACCGCGTGTTTCGCAAGGTGTGGGAAATGGCCTGCTTCGCCGGGTTTGTAACCGGTCGCGAGGCCGCGCGAATTATGGTTCCGCGCGAGACGGGCAAGATTTTCTTCACCGGTGCAACCGCGGCGATGCGCGGCAATCCCGGCTATGCCGCTTTTGCCGCTGCAAAAGCAGGCCTTCGCGCGACCGCGCAGTCCATGGCACGCGAATTATGGCCCAAACATATCCATGTCGCGCATCTCGTCGTCGATGCCGGTGTTGATACGGCGTTTGTCCGCAACCTGTTGACCGAACGCGAGGGCGCGGAGGCGATTGGTCCGGACCGGTTGATGCCGCCCGCCGCAATTGCCGACGCTTATTGGACCTTATTCAACCAGCCGCAGACCGCCTGGACCTTCGAACAGGAGATCCGGCCCTATGGGGAGACATGGTAATGGCCGGTAATCCGCAATTCCTGTTCGATTTTGGCAGCCCCAATGCGTTTCTCGCGCATAAGGCTATTGCCGCCATTCAAGCGCGCACGGGCGTTCGCTTTAGCTATATTCCCGTATTACTCGGCGGCGTGTTCAAAGCGACAGGAAACCAGTCGCCCATAGCCGCTTTCGCCAACATCCCCGCAAAGCTTGCCTATGACCGGCTCGAGATGGACCGCTTTGTTGTGCGTCATGACGTCAAAGGCTTTCGCATTAACCCGCATTTTCCGGTTAACACGCTGATGATCATGCGCGGCAGCATCGCGGCGGAGGAGATGGGCATGTTCGCGCCCTATGTGGATGCAGTGTTCGACGCGATGTGGGTGGCTGGACTTAAGATGGATGATCCGGCCGTTGTGGCGGATGCGCTCACCGCTGCAAAACTCCCCGCCAAAGAACTGTTTGCGCTTGCGCAAAGCGATACGGTCAAGCAACGGCTCATCGCCAATACCGAAAATGCGGTGGCGCGCGGCGTGTTCGGCTCACCCAGTTTTTTCGTCGGCGATGCGCTTTATTTCGGCAAAGACCGGCTGCGCGAGGTCGAAGAGGCGATCATCGCGTCCTGAGCCTTTCGTGCCGCTTCATGTTCGGCTAGGGCTGCCACAACAATGAGCCCCCAGCCCGACCTCCTGCACGATATTTTCGGTTTCCACGGCTTTCGGGGGAGGCAGGCCGAGGTCATCGACCGCGTCATGGCGGGGCGCAATACGCTGGCGGTGATGCCAACCGGGGCGGGCAAGTCGCTCTGCTACCAATATCCCTCGGTTGCGCTTGAAGGTACGGTGGTGGTGATCTCGCCACTGATTGCGCTGATGCATGACCAATTGCGTGCTGCCGAAGCGGTGGGCATCCGCGCGGCAACCCTCACCTCGGCGGACAGCAACCGCGAGGAAAGCATTGCGCGGTTTCGGGCGGGCGAACTTGATTTGCTCTATGTCGCGCCCGAGCGCGCCTCCAATCAGGCATTCCGTAATTTGCTTGAACAAGCCAAAATCGCCCTGTTCGCGATTGATGAAGCGCATTGCGTATCGGAATGGGGCCATGATTTCCGTCCCGATTACCGCCTGCTGCGGCCACTGCTCGATAGCTTCCCCGCCGTCCCGCGCCTGGCCCTGACTGCCACCGCCGACACCCATACCCGCGCAGATATCCTCACCCAATTGGACATAGCCGAAGAGGGCCTCATCGTCGCCGGGTTCGACCGCCCCAATATCCGCTATCATCTGAGCCCACGCAGCAACGGGTCCAAGCAGGTGATCGACCTTTTGAAAAGCCAGCCCGGCCCCGGCATCATCTATGTGCAAAGCCGCGCCGCAACCGAAAAGCTGGCGAGCCGCATTGCCGCGACGGGCCGCGCGACGCGCATTTATCATGCGGGGCTTGGTCCGGACGTCCGCGCCGCCAATCAGGCCGCCTTTGTTGCGTCCGAAGATATGGTGATGGTCGCGACCATCGCGTTCGGCATGGGGATCGACAAGCCCGACGTGCGCTTCGTCGCGCATGCGGGCCTCCCCAAGTCGATCGAGGCTTATTATCAGGAAACGGGCCGCGCGGGCCGCGATGGCGACCCGGCCGAAGCGCATCTCTTCTGGGGCTCAAGCGATTTCGCCCTAGCCCGCCAACGGCTGAGCGAGATTGAACCCGCACGCCGCGAGGCCGAACGCGCGCGCCTCAACAGCCTCGCCGCGCTCGTCGAAACGGTCGATTGTCGCCGCGCCATCCTGCTCCGGCATTTCGGGGAGAGCCCGCCCGCAACCTGTGGCAATTGCGACAATTGCCTCAACCCGCCTGCAAGCGTGGACGCATCGGTGCTTGCGCAGAAATTGCTCTCCGCCGTCCACCGCACCGGGCATAGTTTCGGCATCGGCCATATCGAAGCGGTGCTGACCGGCAAGCGTGACGAGCGCATTATCGCGCGCGGCCATGATGCGCTGTCGGTTTTCGGCATTGTCGAAGGTGAGGAGATGCGGCTGATCCGCCCGCTGGCGCGTACATTGCTCGCCCGCGAAGCGCTGGTGCAAACCGAACATGGCGGGCTCGCCTTTGGCCCCGCCGCCCGCGCCATATTGCGCGGCGACGATAGCATCGCGTTGATTCTCCCGCCGCTGAAGCGCAAGGAACGCCGCGCCCGCGAAACCGCGTCCATGCCTCCCGCCGATGCCGCCTTGTTCGAAGCCCTGCGCGCCAAACGCCGTGACCTTGCGCTGGAAGCGGGGGTGCCACCCTATGTGATCTTCCACGATAGCACCTTGCGCGAAATGGCAAGCCTGCGTCCCCACACCGAAGCGGCGATGGGCGAAATCAGCGGCGTAGGCGTACGCAAACTCGCCGAATGGGGACGGCATTTCATCGACGTGATTGATGCGTTCGGGTGAGGCGATTGATATCAGTCCTTCAAAAATATCTGCTCGATTGTCAGTTGGAACAGGTCGGCGATCTTGAAGGCGAGCGGCAATGAGGGATCATATTTCCCCGTCTCGATTGCATTGACGCTCTGTCGCGAGATACCGAGCTGCTCCGCTAAGTCGCCCTGTGACCAATCACGCTCGGCGCGCAGGACCTTGAGTCGGTTTTTCATGCGCCGCGTACCTTAAGCACCATTTGGCCCAGGCCGAGGCCTATCGCCCATAAGGGGAATATCCAAAACATCTGGATATGCGGCACCAATTGAAATAATTCGAAAAATCCCCAGATGGTCGCCGTGGATAGGGTGATGCCGGTGGCAATTAAACCGGCCATGATCTGGCGCTGGCGGAGATATTCATCATCTTCTTCCAATATGTAGCGCGCCATGGTCCATACCATGCCGAGCACCGCCAGCGCGGGCAATATCGCGACCGGCCAAGCCAATAGGCCGAGCGGGTGGGACGCCTTATTCGCATAAATGGCAAGGAAGAGGAGGACAACATAAGCAACGCTCCACCAACCAAAACGGCGATTATATCGGATCAGCGCCGTCGATAGGGATCCGCGCATCCGGGCCCGGCGCTCATAGGCTCGCAAATAGGGGATCATCAACAGCATTGGTAACAGCATTAGCGGCAATTGCAGCCACATCGGCGGGCGTATTTGATTAAGCGCCAAACCCATCGCAATGAAGGCGATAACAAATGCCGCTGCCCATAAAAAGGATTTCGGCGCTGCAGTCTGAACGTCGCTTGCCATGTCAAAACTCCCAATCAATTAGACAAGCTTGCTTTACACATGAGTCGTCAGAATGTCAAGGTTGCTTGTCAATATGTATAGGAAGCTTGAAAGTTGGGTAGGGCGAGAGAGATCAAATCACACCGCTACGCTTGACTTTTCACCGCGTTTCCGCCCTTAGAGCCGGGTGCGCCGGGCGCATATTTTTCCATTTCCAATCAGGCCTTTTTACCAATGACGCAGCATTTCAAAATTTCGCTTCCCGACGGGTCCGTTCGTGAAGTGGAAGCGGGAACTACCCCGGCGGATATTGCTGCGGCGATTGGGCCGGGCTTGGCTAAAGCGGCGCTCGCGGCGCGGGTGGATGGTGAATTGCGCGACCTTAACCGTGCGTTTGAAGGTGATGCGAGCCTCGCGCTCATCACCAGCAAGGATGAGGCGGACGCGCTGGACCTTGCCCGGCATGACTATGCCCATGTTTTGGCCGAAGCGGTGCAAAAGCTGTTTCCGGGGACGCAAATCACCTTTGGCCCGTCGACCGACGATGGCTTTTATTATGATTTCGCGCCGACCGCCGAGCGCGGCATGTTCACCGAAGAGGATTTGCCGCGGATCGAGGCGGAAATGCGCAAGATCATCGCCGCCGATCAACCCCTTGTGCGCGAAGTGTGGTCGCGTCAGGCGCTGATCGACCGCTGGACCGCCGATGGTGAAACCTTCAAGGCCGAATGGGCGGCGGAGCTCCCCGAAGGCGAGGAGTTGACCGTCTATCGCGCCGGCAAGGGTGAGGATGCGTGGCTCGATATGTGCCGCGGGCCGCACTTGCCCTCGACCGGCAAGCTCGACCCCAATGCCTTCAAGCTGATGCGGGTGTCGGGCGCCTATTGGCGCGGCGACCAGAATAACCCGCAGCTTTCGCGGATTTACGGGACGGGCTGGCTCAACAAGAAGCAGCTTGATGCGCACCTCGTGCGCCTGGAAGAAGCGGCCAAGCGCGACCATCGCAAGCTGGGTCAGGAGATGGACCTGTTCCACCTTCAGGCCGAAGCGCATGGGTCAGTGTTTTGGCACCCCAAGGGCTATATCATCTGGCGCGAAATCGAAGCCTATATGCGCCGCGCGATTGATGCGGCGGGCTATAAGGAAGTGAAAACCCCGCAGGTGATGGACGCGCGCCAATGGGAGCAATCCGGTCACTGGGGCAAATATCGCGAAAACATGTTCGTCATCCCTGACGAAGTGCCCAATGTCGATGATGAAGGCCCGATCATTTCGGGCGAAGCCGACTGGATGGCGTTGAAGCCGATGAACTGCCCGGCGCACGTTCTCATCTTCCGGCAGGGGATCAAATCCTATCGCGATTTGCCCTTGCGCATTTACGAAAATGGCTGCTGCCACCGAAATGAGCCGCATGGCGCGCTCCATGGGCTGATGCGCGTGCGCCAGTTCACGCAAGATGACGCCCATATCTTCTGCCGCGAAGACCAAATTGTCGATGAAGTGCAGGCCTTCTGCGCGCTCGCCGACCGCATCTACAAGGATTTCGGCTTCAGCTATGCGATCAAGCTGGCGCTGCGCCCCGAAAACCGCTTCGGCACCGAGGAAATGTGGGATTTGGCCGAAGCCGAATTGCGCGATGCGGTGGAAAAGGCTGGCCTTGCCACTGATGCCTATGGTTGGGAGGAGCTGCCCGGCGAAGGCGCTTTCTATGCGCCGAAACTGGAATGGCACCTCACCGACGCGATTGGTCGCACCTGGCAGGTGGGGACGATCCAGTCCGACCGCGTGCTGCCTGAACGGCTTGATGCAAGCTATGTCGCCGAAGATGGCGGCAAGCATCGTCCGGTCATGCTCCACCGCGCAATTTTCGGCAGCTATGAACGCTTTATCGGCATATTGATCGAGCATTTCGCCGGCCGCTTGCCCGTCTGGCTCGCGCCGGTGCAGGCGGTGGTCGCGACCATCGTGTCGGAGGCCGATGATTATGCCAATGCCGTTACCGAAAAGCTGAAGGCGGCAGGAATTCGCGTTGAAACCGATCTCCGGAATGAAAAGATCAACTATAAAGTGCGCGAACACAGCCTTGCCAAGGTGCCGCACCTCTTGGTCGTCGGAAAGCGTGAGGCGGAAGAAGGCAAGGTCGCGGTCCGCACGCTCGGCCAGGAAGGCCAACGCATTATGAGCCTTGATGAGGCAATCGCGATGCTCAAGGACGAAGCAACGCCTCCTGACCTTAGGGAGATGCCGCATGATCCGCCATAATCTTATAGCCGGTGCGGCGCTCATCCTTGCGGGCTGCCAGCAGGCCCCCGCCGCACCCACCCCCGCCAAGGATCCCCATGCCAGCCATGATATGAGCGCGATGGGTAATGCCAAAGTGCCGCAAAATGACGCGCAGAAAGCTTATGCCGCGGTTAATGACCGCATGCATCAGGGCATGGCCGATATTCCCGCCGACGCCGATGTCGCGTTCATGCAAGGCATGGTTGCGCATCATAAGGGTGCGGTCGAAATGTCCGAAGTGGCGCTTAAATATGGCAAGGATGCCAAGGTCCGCGACCTTGCGACCCGCATCATCAAGGCCCAACAGAGCGAAATAGCGGAGATGCAAGGCTGGCTCGATGCCCGCGCCAAAGGGGTCTCGTCGGACCCGGCCAAGGCTCCAGCGGTAGCCGATCCGCACACTGGTCATTGAGGATAGCGGGGCGCCCACGTCGCTGCACGCTTGAGCCGTAAGCGTTGCAAGCGCGCCACATCTCACAGTTTTCTGCGGAGCGCCCCTTTTCTTTCGCTGGTAAAATCACTATCTAGCACGCCTAATCCGTCAAATAGCTTCAGGAGATTCTGCTATACGTCCGCCCATGACTTCCCGCCGTCCGCTGGCTGCACCGCCCAAAGGAGGACCGCGCTATAATGAGTTTATCACTTCGCCCAAGGTCCGTGTGATCGATGATCAGGGCGAAAATCTGGGCGTGATGCTCACCGCAGAAGCGATGGAACAGGCCGCCGATCTTGGCCTTGACCTTGTCGAAGTATCCCCGAACGCTGATCCGCCAGTCGCCAAATTCCTCGACGTCGGCAAATATAAATATGAGGCCCAGAAAAAGGCCAACCTCGCCCGCAAAACCCAGAAGACGCAGGAGATCAAGGAGATCAAAATGCGTCCCAACATCGACGACCATGATTATGGCACGAAGATGAAGGCGGTCGCGAAGTTCATCGGCGAGGGCGACAAGGTGAAGATGACGCTGCGCTTCCGTGGCCGCGAGCTTGCGCACCAACAGCTCGGCATGGCCCTTCTTCAACGAGTCGCTGAAGATATTGCCGAGGTCGCCAAGGTGGAATCCTATCCGCGCATGGAAGGCCGCCAAATGTTGATGGTGCTGGCACCGAAATAGGGTCTGTAGCTTTACAGATTTACGCGATTCCCGACCCTCCCTTTTCGGGACCTATTGCAAAATAGGCGGTTCATCGATCGACTGGCCCGACCTTTGAAGAGTGAGGTTGGATACCGCAGAAACCGGTGGGTGCAGCGTCCGGCGGGGAAGGGGCGGTTGGACCGATTGTCCGGGTTCGTCAAATGGTATTGGTTTGAGTGGCTGCAGGTGCCGCTGCGAGACTCTTCATCGCTGAGCCGTCCGGTTTATCCGCCGCTGGTGATACTCAAAGGTCCTGCTCCTGCAATCGCTGTACGGGCTGTCGGCCGCCGAGACCGAATGGGCTCGTTGCCAAACTTGATCGGCAACCCGACAATGCGGGCCTGATCCTGCGGCGCGTGACGACGCTTGAAGCAACCGTCCGCCACCATCGGCCCTCGCTCTCCCGCAACCTATATTTTGCAATAGGCCCTGAACGGGCAGGTGGGGCGACCGAGACATACGAATGTCCTTCGCTGGCAATCGCTCTATGATCCGCTAATCTCTCATTCGAAATACATACAGGAGATGGATGATGAACCGGTTCACGCTGACCTTGATGCTGACAGGCGCTGTGACGACCGCAATGTTAAGCGCGCCCGGGCTCGCCCAAACATCGGCGCAGACCGCGAAAATGCCGTCCGTATCAAGTCCGCTCTATCAGCCCAAAAAGCTGGTCACCATCTCGGCGCCCGATTGGGCCAAATCGGCGACGCTCTATGAACTCAACACCCGGCAATTCACGCCGGAGGGCACGTTCAAGGCCGCGCAAAAGCAGCTGCCGCGCCTCAAGGCCCAGGGCGTCGACATCATCTGGCTGATGCCGATCCACCCGATTGGCGAGAAGAACCGCAAGGGCACGCTTGGCTCTTATTATGCGGTGAAGGACTATTTCGGCGTCAACCCGGAATTCGGTACCGAAGCCGACCTCAAAGCCTTCGTTGATGCGGCGCATAAGCAGGGCATGCATGTCATCCTCGACTGGGTCGCGAACCATACCGCATGGGACAATCCGCTCACCAAGGATATGCGCAATTACGAAAAGGATTGGCAGGGCAAGCCGCATCCGACGCCGTGGTGGGACTGGTCCGACATTATCGACCTCAACTATGACCGTCCGCAAGTGCGTCAGCATGTGATGGAGGCGATGAAATATTGGGTGCGCGATGTCGGCGTTGATGGCTTCCGCGCCGATGTAGCGGGCTATGTGCCGCTTGATTTTTGGGAAACGACACGCGCCGAGCTCGACAAGATCAAGCCCGTCTTCATGCTCGCCGAATGGGCCAGCCGGGATCTCAACTATGCCGCATTCGATGCGACCTATGCGTGGGACTGGTACAATGCGATGCACAATATCGCGCAAGGGAAAGCCGATGCGACCGCGCTGTATGGATATTATAGCGCCAAGGAATCGAGCTTCCCGCGCGAAGCGATGCAGATGACCTTTGTTGAAAATCACGACAAGAATAGCTGGGAAGGCACGCAATATGAAGCGTTCGGCGATGCGCTGGACGCCGCGATCGTCCTCAGCGTCGTGGGGGAAGGCATCCCGCTCCTCCACAATGGCCAGGAAGCGTGCAACACCAAGCGGCTCGAATTTTTCGAAAAAGACCCGATTCAGTGGAAGCCCTGTCCGCTCGCCGACCATTATCGCAAGCTCTTCGCCTACAAGAAAGCCAATCCGGCTTTGTGGAACGGCAAATGGGGCGCAACGATGGAGAAGGTGGAAAATGACAAGCCGAAAGAAATTTTCAGCTTCATCCGCCGCGGCGAAAAAAATACCGTCTTCGCCGCGTTCAATTTCTCCAAGGCTCCGGTGACCTTCAAACTCAGCGACGCTCACGCAGCGGGCGCCTATAAGGATTATGCCGACGGCAAAGCCGTGACGATCAAGGCTGGCGACAGCATGACCATCCCGGCTTGGGGTTACCGGGTGATGGCGCGCTAAACCGCTGCGCTCAATCCTCGTCGAAGCGGTGGTTCAACACTTCCTGCCGGATGCGGATGGTTTGCGCAGCCAGCCGCACTTCGTGCAAAAAAGTCGCGAAGGCGGCAGTAATCAGCAGCATCGTCAGGATAAACAGCACCGCGATGGCGGGACCCAAGGGTGGCTCGATCAATACCGCGAGGAACATCAGGCACACCACCGCACACACCGCCACCGCGCTTGCGACCGACAGGAAAATCGCGGCGTTGACGACGCGCATCCGCCGGTCGAGCCGGTTGATTTCCCATACGTGGCGGTCATGCTCGACGCCTGCGGGGGTATCGAGCACTTTCTGTTCGACCAGCCGCGCGCGGTCGATAATGCGCGCCAGCCTGCCGACACAGACATTGAGGAATGCGCCAATTCCGGCGAGCAGAAATACTGGCGCAATCGCTAACTGGATCGCCGAGGATACGGCGGAAAGACTGGGAAGATTGGGCAGCGGGTCCATGGCTCAAACTAAGACAGGCAGGATTATTTCCCGCCTGCCGCCGCCGTGGCACTGTTGACGCCCATCTGCTGAAGATAGCGTTTCACGTTGCGCGCGGCCTGACGGATGCGCTGTTCATTTTCGACCATCGCAATGCGGACAAAACCTTCGCCCTCCTCGCCATAGCCGACGCCCGCCGCCACCGCGACTCCGGCATGCTGGATCAGCTGCTTGGAAAATTCGAGGCTGCCCATATGCGCCAGGGCAGGCGGCAGCGGGGCCCAGCAGAACATTGAGGCCTTGGACGGCGGAATATCCCATCCGGCGCGGCCAAAGCTTTCAACCAGGACATCGCGGCGCTTCTGGTAAAGTTCACGGTTAGCAGCGACAATATCCTGCGGGCCGTTGAGCGCGGCACAAGCGGCGGCCTGAATCGGCGTAAATGCGCCATAGTCGAGATAGGACTTAACCCGGGTCAGCGCGGAAATCAGCTGCTTGTTGCCGACCGCAAAGCCCATGCGCCAGCCTGCCATCGAATAGGTTTTCGACATGGAGGTGAATTCGACCGCCACATCCTTGGCACCCTTGACCTGCAGGATAGAGGGTGTCGGATTGCCGTCATAATAAAGCTCGGAGTAGGCAAGGTCGGAAATGACCCACACCTTGTTTTCCTTCGCCCACGCCACCAGCCGCTCGTAGAAAGCAAGGTCCACGACCTCTGCGGTCGGGTTTGACGGGTAGTTGACGATCAACACCGAAGGGCGCGGCACGGTGAAGGCCATGGCGCGTTCAAGGCTTTCCCAATAGCGCTCGTCGGGCGTCGTCGGCACCGAGCGGATGGTGGCGCCTGCGATGATGAAGCCGAAGGTATGGATCGGGTAGCTCGGGTTGGGTGCGAGGACGACATCGCCGGGACCGGTGATCGCGGTTGCAAGACTTGAAAGCCCTTCCTTCGATCCCATCGTCACCACAACCTCGGTTTCGGGATCGAGGTCGACGCCAAAGCGGCGCTGGTAATAATTGGCCTGAGCCTTGCGCAGACCCGGTATCCCCTTGGATTGGGAATAGCCGTGCGCGCTCGGCTTTTGCGCCACTTCGCACAGCTTTTCGATCACATGCGCAGGGGGCGGCAAATCGGGATTGCCCATGCCAAGGTCGATAATATCCTCACCGCGCGCGCGGGCGGCCGCTCGCATCGCATTGACTTCAGCGATGACATAGGGCGGCAGGCGCTTGATGCGGTAGAATTCCTCGGACATGGGACCTTTCCAGTTTATAAAATTGCCAAGGGCAATGATTGGGTGTGCATTCCCTTATCGCAGATGCGGCTTTTTCAAAACAATTATCGCGACGCCGAGCGGTAACAGCCAGCCGCACCAGCTATCGAGCGAATAAAATAGATGATAATGGCGATAACTCCCGCCCATCGCGAAGAGGCCGAGCCAAAGGCGGAAAAAAGCCGCGCCCGAGGTGATCGCGGCCATCAGCAGCATATAATAGCGATGCGATGCGTAGCTTCGCTTCCACAAAGCATGAAGGCCAAGGCCGAGCGTCGTCAGCCACGCAATTCCTTGCGCCATGAAGCCCGCGCCCGACCACGGCGTTACGGGCGCAATCCAGGCGACGGGAATAGCAGTAAGGCCTGCAACAACCACCAGCGCCGCCGTCATCCCGCCCGCCCAGCGATGCGCACGGGTGCGCCGAAGCAAATAGGCCGCCGGGACCGCGAGCAAGGTCAGCGCCCCCGTCACCATATGCAGCGGAAAGATGAGCGGAAGCGCCTCCATCTTGATCGCCAGCGCTTCGGGAAAATCTTCCTGGTTCATCGCCGCGCCAAATCCCTTTGCCGCGACCCAGATTAGATATAGGGTGGCGAGCGTCAGAATCGTCAGGCCGAAACCGCGTCGCCAATCAAGCCTGCGAGCAATTTGAGGAGAGACATAATCCATGCGCTTCCTATCTCATGCAACCTCCAGATTGTCGATCAGCCTTGGCGCTGCGCTTACACTATTAGGCCTCGCCAGCGCAGACATCGCGGTGGCAGCAGCACCTGCCGCAAGCCCCTATTTCGGCCGCTGGACGGTGGAGGATAGGGAAGCGCCCTTCTCCTCGCGCGGGATCGAATATAAAAGCGTTGATATTGCCCCGTGCGGCAATGATTTTTGCGGCGTCAGTGTTTCACCGCAAGGACGCTGCGGCGCCACCCTGTTCCGGTTTCTCAGCCGTAACCGCAATGCGGAGATGTTGAAAGGACACGGCAAATGGGGCTCGCAACGCAAAAATGTCGTGATCTATACCTTCGAAGGCGAAACACCGGGCAGCACGATGCTCCAGCTGTTCCTCGGTGATGGCTATAATCTGGGTGGCCGCGAGGGCAATGCCCAAATTTGATGCGGGCTATGTCCGCACCGGCGCGGCGCGCTGTACCGCGCGCTGACCCATCCCGACCTCCCAACCGGAAAGCTCTCCCATGTCCGATACCGATAATCTGCCGCCGCTTCCTAGCCTTGAAGATTTCCAGCACTGGACCGGTGTGATGGGCCGCGCGCAGCAGATGCTGATGGAATATGTGCTGTCGACCTATACGCCGGAAAAGGCGCAAGGGATGATGGCGGAATGGATGAGCCCCGGCAAATGGCAGCAGGCGCTGGCGATGTTCACCCCGCCCGCCAAGGTCGGCATCGACACCGACGCTTTTACCAAAGCCGCAGAAAAGATGCAGGCCGGTGCGATACCCGATCTGTCGGCTGCCGCTGACCCGGCGCAGTGGATGAACAATGCCACCAGCTTTTGGACCGACAGCGTCAAGATGTGGCAGGAAATGGCTACCAACGCGAGCGGGGGCCTGATGGGCGGTGGAGAGGCACAAGCGGACGATGACAAGCGCCGACGCGACAAACGGTTCGCGCATGAAGCGTGGGACAGCCACCCGCTATTCCAGTTTATCCGTCAATCCTATCTGACCCTAGCCGAGCAGCTTGAAGCCAGCGTTGATGCCGTCGATGGGATCGACCCCAAGGCGAAGGAGCAGATGCGTTTTGCAACGCGCGGGATCATCGATGCGATCAGCCCGTCCAATTTTGCGCTGACCAACCCGCAGGTGATCGAGCGCACGCTCGAAACACGCGGCGAAAATCTGCTCAAAGGGCTCGAACATATGCTCGCTGACCTCAAAAAAGGGCAGATGACGCATACCGATCCGACCGCATTCGAGGTCGGTCGTAACCTCGCCGCGACGCCGGGCAAGGTAGTCTATGAAACCCCGCTGTTCCAGTTGGTCCATTACGCCCCGACCACGGACAAGCTATTGGATATACCGCTGCTGATCTTCCCGCCGTGGATCAACCGTTTCTACATTCTCGATCTGAATTCGGAAAAAAGCTTCATCAAATGGTGCGTGGAGCAAGGCATTTCGACTTTTATCGTGTCGTGGAAAAGCGCCGACACCAGCATGAAGGATGTGGTGTGGGACGATTATATCAGCGCGCAGCTGGATGCGATTGATCAGGTGCGTGACCTGCTTGACGTCAAGGGTGTCCATACCATCGGCTATTGTGTCGCAGGGACGACGCTGGCGGCAACGCTCGCGGTGCTGGCGGCCAAGGGCGAAGACAAGAAAGTCAAATCCGCTACCTTCTTCACCGCGCAGGTCGATTTTGAAAAGGCGGGCGACCTTACCCTCTTCATCGATGATGCGCAGATGCGGATGATCGAGGCGATGTCCGGCGAAGGCTATCTGGATGGCCGCTATATGGCCGCAACCTTCAACGCGCTCCGGGGGCGTGACCTCATCTGGAATTATGTGGTCAATAATTATCTGCTCGGACAGGATTATCCGCCGTTCGATCTCCTCCACTGGAATGGCGATACGACCAACCTGCCGTTGAAATGGCATAAGGATTATCTCGCCGACCTTTATCGCGACAATAAGTTGGTCCAGCCGGGTGCGCTTTCGGCCAAAGGGGTCAAGCTTGACCTCACCAAGGTCAAAACTCCGAGCTATGTGCAGGCAGGCCGCGAGGACCATATCGCCCCGCCCGAAAGCGTGTGGCGGATCATGGACCATTTCAAAGGCCCGATCACCTTCCTGCTGGCCGGCTCGGGCCATATCGCTGGCGTGGTCAACCCGCCGTCTGCGGGCAAATATCAATATTGGACCAATGAGGACAAAGTTGATTCGCTTGAGGATTTTGTCGCTGGCGCCAAGGAAACCAGAGGCAGCTGGTGGCCGCACTGGCTTGGGTGGTTGAAGGACCAGTCGGGCAAAACCGTGGTGGCGCAAGGCGCGCGGGTGCCGGGCAAGGGTAAGCTCAAAGCGATTGAAGATGCCCCGGGCCGGTACGTAAAGTCGCGGTAAGATGAAGCCCAACCCTCCCTTCCAGGGAGGGTCGAAATTGGTGACAATGTGCGGGCTGGGTAAAATGATTGGGATGGAGCCACTACCCCATCCCAAAAAACTTACCCTTTTTTGACCCTCCCTCAAACGGAGGGATTAAGCCAAGGCTCAAGTTGTGGCGTTCTTTACCACTTTACGCACTTCGGCGCTTTTGGCGGCAACGCCGTCGATCACCGTTGCGTCGGTCCCGGCAAGCTTCACGTCAGCATAAGCCTCGCCGCCTTGCTCCTGATCGAGCTGATAATCGGCATATTTTTTGGTGATATAGCCAGCAAGGATCGTCCCGCCCAATATCGCCGCACGGGCGGGCAGAAAGCGGCGCGCAATCGCCATGGTGCCTAGCCCGATAATCGTGCTCGCAATCGGATATTCCGCAGCCATCTTGGCGTTCTTGCGGCCAACAGTGCTGCGGACGAGATTGTCAAAAAAGGCCACGGGCGAAATTCCTCTACTGCTGGAAAAGATGTACTGCGCTTAAAACGCGATCCATGCTTGCAGGTTCCGCACCAGCGCATCGGCGCGCTACAATAACCCCGCGCGTTGACCGCTTATTTCTTCCGCCCGAAATCGACCGTAACGACGTTGGAGCCGTCGTCGGCGGGCGTCACGGTGGCGGGATGATCATTTTCCGCCTCGTCATGCGGTTCGGGACCATCATTATCCGCCACATGGAATTGCAGCCCGAAATCGACCGACGGATCAACGAAGGCGGTGATCGCCGAATAGGGAATGAACAGCGAGGTCGGCACCTGATTGAAGGTGAGGCCAACGCCAAAGCCGTCATCACTCACCTTCAAATCCCAGAATTTATGCTGGAGCACGATGGTCATTTCATCGGGGAAGCGTTCGACCAGATGCGCCGGGATGGTCACGCCCGCGGCCTTGGTCTTGAAGGTGATATAAAAATGATGCTCGCCCGGAAGACCGCCCGATTCGACTGTGGTCAGAACGCGGCCCACGACGGCGCGCAGAGCCTCCTGCACAATCTCGTCATAAGGGATCAGGCTGTCGGTCGCATCGTCACTCATGTCCAACTGGTGGACGTCTCGGCGGCGGAGGTCAAGGGGGTCGATGCGCAAGATAATTGCAAGTTTATGGCGGGCAAGGCACGATTGCTTGCACGTCGCGGCAAGCGCGCTATAGGCGGCGCATCATGCGTAGCGCTTCTATCTCCCGCAAAACCCACGAAACGGCCATTGACGTGCGCGTCAATCTCGATGGCACCGGCCAATATGAGGTGACCACCGGAATCGGTTTTCTCGACCATATGATCGAGCAGCTTTCGCGCCATTCGCTGATCGATATTGATTGCGCGATTAAAGGTGACCTCCATGTCGACCAGCATCATACGGTCGAGGACAGCGCCATCGCGATCGGGGAGTGCGTGTTGAAGGCGCTCGGCGACAAGGGCGGCATCACCCGCTATGGCGAAGCGCATGCACCGATGGATGAAACGCTGACACGCTGCGCGCTCGATATTTCGGGCCGCGCGCATACGGTATTTAACACGCGCTTCAGCCAGGAAAAGCTGGGCGAGATGGACACCGAATTGTTCAGCCACTGGTTCCAGAGCTTTGCCCAGGCGGCGGGGATCACGCTCCATATCGAAACCCTCTATGGCGAAAATAATCACCATATTGCCGAAAGCTGTTTCAAGGCACTGGCGCGTGCCTTGCGGCAGGCGGTCGAACTGGACCCGCGCAAGGGCGGCGCGGTGCCCTCGACCAAGGGCATATTGGGGAGCGGCTCGCTGAACCCATGAGCGCCCGCCTTGCCCTCATCGATTATGGCGCGGGCAATTTGCGCTCGGTCGAAAATGCCCTGCGCGCGGCTGGTGCGACCGATATAGTCGTGACCGCTGACCCGGATGCGGTGCGCACCGCCGACCGGATCGTCCTGCCCGGTGTCGGTGCGTTCGGCCATTGCCGTGACCAGCTCGGCGCGATTCCCGGCATGATCGAAACGCTTGATGACAAGGTGCGAAAGGGCGGCGCGCCCTTCCTTGGCATTTGCGTCGGTATGCAATTGATGGCGACCCGCGGCGAGGAACATGGTGTGCACCAAGGGCTCGACTGGATCGGCGGCACGGTTAAGGAAATGAGCGCAGCCGACCCCGGTATCCGCATCCCGCATATGGGCTGGAACGATGTTGTCACGGCCACCGGTGCGCCGCTGGTCGAACCGGGGGAGGCTTATTATCTCCACAGCTATCATTTCATCGCCGATGATCCCTCCGATGTGCTCGCAACGAGCGATCATGGCGGATCGATTGTCGCAGCGGTGGGCCGGGCGAACATGATCGGCGTGCAATTCCACCCGGAAAAAAGCCAAGCTTATGGCTTGGCCTTGCTCGCCCGTTTTCTGGAGTGGAAACCATGAGCCTGATTGTCTTTCCCGCGATTGACCTCAAGGGCGGGCAGGTGGTGCGCCTTGCCGAGGGCGATATGGACCGCGCCACCGTCTATGGCGACAACCCGGCGGCGCAGGCGATGCTGTTCGCCGATGCGGGTGCGATGCATATCCATGTGGTCGATCTCGACGGCGCGTTTGCGGGCGAAAGCGTCAACGGCGCGGCGGTTGAAGCCATTGTCGCGGACTTCCCCGGCCATGTCCAACTGGGCGGCGGCATCCGGGACGCGGCAGCGGTCGAGCGCTGGTTCAACCTTGGCGTGTCGCGGCTGGTGATCGGTACCGCCGCACTCAAGGATCCCGAATTCGTCAAAGACATGGCGCGCGAATGGCCTGGCGGGATCGTCGTCGCGGTCGATGCGCGCGATGGCATGGTCGCAACCCAAGGCTGGGCCGATGTGTCGGATGTGAGCGTGGTCGATATGGCACGCCGGTTCGAGGACGCAGGCGTTGCCGCGCTGCTCTTTACTGACGTGGGGCGCGATGGCCTCCTCAAAGGCTGCAATATCGAAGCGACGGTCGATCTCGCACGACAGGTCGATATCCCCGTGATCGCGAGCGGCGGGGTAGCGGGACTGTCCGATATCCGCTTGCTTAGCCTCCACGCGCGTGACGGGATTGAAGGCGTGATTACGGGACGGGCGATTTATGACGGGCGGCTGGATTTGGCAACCGCGCTCGCCTTTGCGGCGAAGGAGGAGTGAGGGTGCGCGCGGCGTCTCCCCATCTCCGTAGCCCTGAGCCAATTGAAGGGCGTCTGTCCATATGGCGCTATACTGATGGATGCCCTTCGACAGGCTCAGGGCGAACGGGTTTTGGGACGAAATTTTTGTTTCTCATACCCCCAAGGATCATCCCATGACCGTCCGCGTCCGTGTCATTCCCTGTCTTGACGTCCAGGATGGCCGCGTCGTCAAAGGCGTCAATTTCGTGGACCTCAAAGACGCGGGCAATCCGGTCGAGCAGGCGCGTGCTTATGATGCGGCGGGCGCGGACGAGCTTTGCTTCCTTGATATTTCGGCCAGCCATGAAGGCCGCGGCACGCTGATCGACATTGTCGCGCGCACGGCTTCGGTCTGTTTCATGCCGCTGACCGTCGGTGGCGGGGTGCGCACCCATGGGGATGCGCGCGCGCTCCTTCTCGCAGGCGCAGACAAGGTCGCGGTCAATTCCGCCGCTGTGGCACGGCCCGAAGTCGTTGCCGACATCGCCGAGCGTTTCGGCAGCCAATGCGTCGTCGCCTCGATTGATGCGCGGCAGGTGAGCGAAGGCCGCTGGGAGATTTTCACCCATGGCGGGCGGCAAGCCACCGGTATTGATGCGCTGGAGCATGCAGTGAAACTGGTCCAGCTCGGTGCTGGCGAACTGCTTGTGACCTCGATGGACCGCGACGGCACGCGCGATGGCTATGACTTAACCCTCACGCGCACCATCGCCGATGCGGTGTCGATTCCGGTGGTCGCCTCAGGCGGGGTGGGCAATTTGCAGCATCTCGTCGAGGGCGTAACCCAAGGCCATGCCAGCGCCGTCCTTGCCGCCTCGCTGTTCCATTTTGGCGAAGCGAGCATAGCCGATGCCCACGCTGCTTTCCGGGCCGCAGGGATCGCGGCCCGCACGCCGCTCGATAATTCCGCCCAATAAAAAAGGGGCGGTTCGGCCCGCCCCCTTCTTTTTCTTTCAACGCGATTCGATCGGCGCCGGCTTATTTCTTCGGCTGTTCGGTCGAAGGTCCAGTCTTGGGCGCATCGGCCGCAGGCTTTTCACCCGCCTTGCCATCTGCCGGAGCAGCGGTCGCCTTGGTGCCTTCAGCGGCAGCGGGCGGCGTTTCGGTGCCGTCAGCCTGCTTCGCACCGCCTTCTGCTGCCGGAGCTTCCGCCGCAGCCTCTGGCGCGTCAGCCGCCGGAAGCGGCTTGTTCGACCCTTGCGTATTCAGATAAACAATGAGGTTGGCGCGATCTTCGGCGCTGCCGAGGCCTGCGAACGACATTTTCGTGCCGGGCGCGAACTTGGCCGGGCTCTTGAACCATTCGTCAAGCGTCGCGAAATCCCAGGTGCCGCCCTTGGCCTTCAGTGCATCAGAGAAGGCAAAACCGCCGCGACCGTGCGCGACCGGATCGCCGACAATCGCCCAGAGATTGGGACCGATGCCATTGGCGCCGCCCTGCGTGTCCGTATGGCAAGCGGTGCACTTCTTGAATACCTGCGCGCCCTTGGCCGGATCGGCGGTCGCGAGAAGGGTGTTGAGCGAGGGGCCGCTATCGCCGCCTTCCGCTTCGACCCCGGCAATTTCATAGCCCGATTTTTCCGGCGCTTCGGGATGGCCCGCCTTAAAATATTGCGCCGACAAGGCCGACAGACCGACCGCCGCGATGCCTGCCCCCAAAACCCAGCCGAAAATCGTATTATTGCGAAGGTCCGTCATTCGTCCCTGTCCCTTTGTTCGATCCCTGCAGAAGCGCGCCCTTTGTGCAAAGACTCCCGATAGAATGGGAGTCTGCGCCCTGTTTGCCGCCCCCCTTAATCCGCAGCGGCGCGCGACGCAAGCGCCCTCAGCGCCTTTATTGGTCGTAACGCCGCGGGAACGCCCGCATGATTGCTGCTTGCTCTCCCTCGGCCCATCCGATAGCGCGCAGGTCCATGGATAGTTATAGCCGCACCGCCCAGATCAAGGTCGATGAATTGACCGCGCTCGCCGCCGCCGAGCCTGCGCTTGCCGTAGCGTTTCAGGGGGCGCCCGGCGCCAATTCGCACCTTGCCCTCACCCAATATGACTCAGCGGCACTGCCGCTGCCCTGTTTCGCATTTGAAGATGCGATTGATGCGGTCAAGGAAGGAAGCGCCGCGCTCGCGCTCATTCCGATTGAAAACAGCCTGCATGGCCGCGTGGCCGATATCCACTTTCTCTTGCCGGAATCGGGCCTGTCGATTGTCGGCGAACATTTTCTGCGCGTCCATCATTGCCTGATGAGCAAGGAAAGCGACATCGCCGCGATCAAAACCGTGATGAGCCACCCGCAGGCTCTGGGCCAGATTCGCCATTGGACGCGTGCAAACGGGGTTAAGCCGGTCAACTATGCCGATACGGCAGGCGCGGCGGCCTTTGTTGCGGATAGCGAGGAGCAGGGATTGGCAGCGGCCGCTCCGGCGCTCGCGGCCGAACTTTACGGCCTCAATCTGCTTGCCGAAAATATCGAGGATGCCGACCACAATACCACCCGCTTTGTCGCGTTAGCGCAGGAACCCCTGCCTCTTGGCAGCGTTCCATCAGCCGAGGCGATGACGACTTTTGTGTTCGAGGTGAAGAATATTCCGGCCGCGCTCTATAAGGCGCTCGGCGGCTTTGCCACCAACGGGGTCAATATGACCAAGCTTGAATCCTACGTCGATGGCGAAAGTTTTTCCGCCGCACAATTTTATGCCGATATTGTAGGCGCACCGGGCGATCCGGCGGTGGACCGCGCCCTCGAAGAACTCGCGTTCCACTCCAAATGGGTGCGCTTGCTCGGCACCTATCCGATGGCGCGGGATCGCGGCTAAACCGAAAGGACCATAATATGAGCGACGACGCGACCAGGATCGAAAGTGACAGCTTCGGTGAAATCAAGGTTCCGGCGGACGCTTATTGGGGCGCGCAAACCGAACGCTCGCTGCATAATTTCCCCTTTGGCCCCGGTGAGCGCATGCCCATCGAAATCATCCACGCGCTCGCCATCGTCAAGCAGGCGGCGGCGCGGGTAAATCGCGCGCATGGGCTTGATGCCGCCAAGGCCGATGCCATTGAACAGGCTGCGCGCGAGGTGGTCGAAGGCAAACTCGACGATCAATTCCCGCTGGTGATCTGGCAGACCGGCTCGGGCACGCAATCGAATATGAACGTCAATGAAGTGATTGCCGGCCGCGCCAATGAGATCCTCACCGGCACGCGCGGCGGCAAAGCACCGGTGCACCCCAATGATGATGTCAACAAAAGCCAATCCTCCAACGACAGTTTCCCGACCGCGATGCACATCGCGGCGGTGCTGGCGGCGCGAGGGCAATTGCTTCCCGCGATGCAGCGACTGGAAGACGCGCTGGTCAGCAAAGCGAAGGCGTGGGACGATATCGTCAAGATCGGCCGCACCCATTTGCAGGATGCGACGCCGCTCACGCTTGGCGATGAATTTTCCGGCTATGCCGCGCAGATGAAGCTCGCCCGGGTGCGGACCGAACCTTTGGTCACCCATGCGCTGACCAAGCTTGCACAAGGCGGAACGGCGGTGGGCACCGGTCTCAACGCACCCAAAGGTTTTGGCGAGGCGTTCGCTGAGGAGGTTAGCGCAATTACCGGCGTCGCTTTCGAAACCGCGCCGAACAAATTCGAAGCGCTGGCGAGCCACGACACGCTGGTGGATTTTTCCGGGCGGCTGAACAGCCTTGCGGTCGCCCTCACCAAGATCGCCAATGATATCCGGCTATTGGGCTCCGGCCCGCGTTGTGGGTTGGGGGAACTGCATTTGCCGGAAAATGAACCCGGCAGCTCGATCATGCCGGGCAAGGTCAACCCGACCCAATGCGAGAGCCTGACCATGGTTGCGGGGCAAGTGATGGGCAATCATGTCGCAATCACCGTGGGCGGCATGCAGGGGCATTTGGAACTGAACGTGTTCAAGCCGCTGATCGGCGCGAATGTCATCCGCTCGATCAATCTCCTCGCCCACGGCATGGAAAATTTCACCGCCCATTGTGTCGACGGGCTGGAGCCGGACAGAGCGCGGATCAAGGAACTGCTCGACCGCTCGCTGATGCTGGTAACCGCATTGGCCCCCGAGATCGGCTATGACAAGGCCGCCAAAATCGCCAAACATGCGCATGAAAAAGGGCTGACGTTGAAGGCGGCAGCGCTGGAATTGGGCTTGGTGGATGAAGCGACGTTTGATCGGGTGGTGCGGGCCGAGGCGATGTTGGGGCGGTAAATCAAACTCCTCCCCGGCACGGGGAGGAATAGGGAGAGTTTAAATCAGTGCGCCCGGCCCCAGGAATCGCCCACGCCAATCTCGACGCCCAACGGCACGGTTAACTCCACCGCCGGTGCGGCGGCATTTTCCATGACCTCGCGGATGACCTTGCTGGCCGCCTCGACCTGCGCCTCCGGCAATTCGAACA
>JAEXAW010000027.1 GCA_023458055.1 Pseudomonadota bacterium | reverse complement strand
AGACATAATGAAGAAGGATAGAGAAGTTGGAGAAAATGTACTGTTTGCTTCGTTTTCAACGTGGCACGGGGCTTATCCATTCGATGAGATAAAGGAGTCGGATTATCTGCCTGCCTTCGAGCGGGCTATTCGCATCAAGCGAGAAGAGGTGGATGCAATAATTGATAATCCTGCCTCACCGACTTTCGCAAATACGCTCTTGGCTTTGGAGCATTGTGGTGAAGATATGGAACGGGTCGCCGGCGTATTTTTCAATTTGTTGCACTCGGATAGCAACGATAGACTAATGGCGATTTCCGAAGAGATCCTGCCGAAGCTTACGGAATTGAGTACCTATATAAGCTTGAGCGAACCGCTTTTTCGCAGAGTTGAGGCAGTGTACAATCAACGGAGCGATTTGGGTTTGAGTGAGGAAGAGCTCCGGTTACTGACGCGCTGCTATGAGGGATTTGTCGATAGCGGAGCCTTGCTCTCGGAGGATAAGAAGGAGACCCTTCGATCTATAGCACAAGAACTCAGCAAGCTAACGTTGCAAGTCGGGCAGAATGCCTTGCGAGACGAGAAGCGTTTCTCTCTTCTTGTTGCCGATCGGGCCGACCTGTCGGGTATGCCAGATAGCGTATTGGATGCCGCAGCAGTAAAAGCAAAAGAAAAAGGGCACGAAGGGGCCTGGCTGTTTGATCTTACAGCCCCCTCCTATGCCCCGTTCATGCAGCATTGCCCCAATTCAGAGTTGAGACGGCAAATGTATATGGCTCGAATGACGGTAGGGGCAACAGACAATGAGTATGATAACAAGAAGCACATCCTATCGATTGCCAACCTTCGGCGGAAGACTGCCGAGATAATGGGTTACTCGTCCTACGCCAAAATGGTACTCAAAGATAGGATGGCCAAAGACCCACGGACGGTATATGATTTGTTGGATCGACTTCTCGATGCATACAAGCCTACGGCAAAAGTTGAGGTCGCTGCGATCGAAGCTCTAGCTAAGGAAAGCGGATTCGACAAGCCTCGCTTGGATGCTTGGGATTGGGCTTACTGGGCGGAGCAGTACAAACAGAAGAATTATGAGCTGGACGATGAAATGTTGCGTCCCTACTTTCAATTGGATCGAGTAGTGGACGGTGTTTTTGGTTTGGCTGAAAAGCTCTATGGTATTACGTTTGAGCCATCGTTTGTCAGTGTGTATCACCCTGATGTGAAAGCTTACGAAGTGAAGGATTCGGATGGATCCTACTTAGGCTTGCTCTACACCGATTTTTTCCCGAGAAACGGCAAGCAAAGCGGTGCTTGGATGAATAATTTACAAGATCAGTACTGTACGCTAAATGGAGAGGACCATCGGCCACATATCGTGTTGGTGATGAATTTTACTCCACCTACGGGTGAGAAGCCATCCCTCTTAACAATCGGGGAAGTGAACACCTTCTTACATGAGTTTGGGCACGCATTGCATGGATTGTTCTCTCGTTGTCGATTTGGCTCTCTCTCGGGTACATCTGTTGTACGGGACTTCGTAGAGCTGCCTTCTCAGCTCATGGAGAATTGGGCTATTCAGCCCGAGTGGCTCAATAGTTTTGCTGCTCACTATGAAACCGGTGCACCCATTCCATCTGTGCTCATCGATAGGTTGTTGGCTTCGAGACATTTCCTTTCGGCCTACGCTTGCTGCAGGCAGCTTTCCTTTGGCTATCTCGATATGGCGTGGCATTCGATCGAAGTTGACCTTCCGGAGGATTTGGACATCAAGGCGTACGAGGAAGCTGCTTGGGGCAAGGCCTTGGTACTACCACCGTCTCCCATTGAGGCCATGATGAGTCCTTCTTTTGGACATATCTTCTCCGGAGGATATGCTGCGGGCTATTACGGGTACAAATGGAGTGAGGTCTTAGATGCAGACGCTTTTTCTGCATTCAAGGAGGAAGGCCTTTTCAGCAAGGAGGTTGCAGCCCGTTTCCGTACTAATATTTTGGAGAGGGGAGATACGAGAGAAGCAATGGAGTTGTACGAGGCTTTTCGAGGTCGCAAGCCGTCTATCAATGCCATGATGGAGAGGGATGGTATTGTGCCAAAAGAGGAATTTTTTGGGGATGCAGAGATTTAACAGAGGTGGGTATATGAGTAAGGTAGTGGTGGTTGGTTTGGGACCCGGCAGTGAATTGGACATGACTCCGGCGGTTGTGCAGGCTATATCCCAGGCCGATGTTGTGATTGGCTATAAGTACTATTTCCGCTTTGTGCAGCAGCATCTGAAGGCTGGAGGCGAATGTATTGACACAGGGATGAAGAAGGAGCGAGAGCGGGCTCGAATAGCTTTGGACAAGGCACAAGAGGGCAAATTTGTATGTGTCATCAGTTCGGGGGATGCCGGTATCTATGGGATGGCCCCTCTGATGTATGAGATGCGAGACGAGCTGGGCTATGAAGTCGAGATAGAAACGATGGCGGGTATTTCGGCTTTCCAAAAGGCAGCGGCTTTGCTTGGGGCTCCCATTGGTCATGATC
>JAEXAW010000094.1 GCA_023458055.1 Pseudomonadota bacterium | reverse complement strand
TAGTGATTCCAGTGAAATTGACTCTGTCGCACGATAGAGAGTGATTCATCATAATGGCGTTGCGCACGCGTTCCAGTCGGCTGATTGTGGCAGGGCCAGCGTGGAGCTTTTTCGTCAAGCGCTGCGCTGGTCCTGCCTATGCGCAGCGTTGATCGGATATTCTGATGGACCCATCGCATTGCGATGGGCCTCCTCACTTTGCGAGCACGACATTATCTAGTTTGGCTTGCGCGGGCCCAGCGTTTCTACAATTTTACAATCTGCAATGGTGCCGTGGCTGCAAGAATCGACGATCCGACCCAACTCTGATCGCAATGATTTGAGATCATGCAGCTTGCGGTCGATTTCATCCAGATGCGCACGCGCCATAACATCTACCGCTTCACAGGACTGCGCTTTATCATCCGATAGCGTCAGCAATGCTCTCACTGCTTCAAGCGTGAAGCCAAGATCGCGAGCACGACGAATAAATGACAGTCGAGCGAGATGGCCGTTACCATAGACACGATAATTGGCAGAGGTGCGCGCTGGCGGCGCGAGGAGGCCGATTTTCTCGTAGTAGCGCACCGTCTCGACCTTAGTGGAGGTTGCGCTCGCCAGCTCTCCAATTTTCACGCCTGTTTCCCTTCGCTTGACCCTGCAGTTACTACAGGGTGTAGATAAATATCCGACTCGCAATTTGTCGAGAAGGATATTGAATGTCGGACGATTGCTGCGCGAACGCCTGTGGGAGCGAAACGGCCAGCGCCGACCCCCGCTGGCGGCGCGTGCTGTGGGGTGCTTTAGCGGTCAATGCGGCAATGTTTTTGATCGAAATGTTGGCGGGCGCTGCGGCGGATAGCCGCGCGTTGCAAGCTGACGCGCTCGATTTCCTCGGTGATGCGGCTAACTATGCGGTGAGTCTTGCAGTGGTGGGAGCGGCACTTGCTTGGCGCGCACGGACCGCGCTTTTGAAATCGCTGTTCATGCTCGGCTTTGCAGGTTGGGTGTTTGGCAGCGCGGCGTTTGCCGTTGTGAACGGTACGTCACCTGACTCGGTGACAATGGGCGCGATCGGTCTGCTCGCGCTTGCCGCCAATGCCGGGGTTGCGCTTCTCCTCTACCGCTATCGCGCGGGCGATGCAAATATGCGCTCGGTCTGGATATGCTCACGCAACGACGCCGTCGGCAATGCTGCGGTGATGCTTGCGGCCCTTGGGGTGTTCGGTACGGGCAGGGCATGGCCGGACCTGATAGTCGCGAGCATCATCGCAGCGCTCGCGTTGACTGGCGGCCTTCAGGTGTTTCGTCACGCCCTCGCTGAGTTGACGTCTGCGCCCGTCACGGCAGAGCACGCATGACGGTCGGGCTTCATGCTATCCCCGTGATTGCGATGCTTGCAATCGTTGTGGCGACGCTCGTTCGCAGCGTTGCGATCCGGTGCGCGACTGGCGACCGGCCCTGGGCATTTGCTGCGGCTCGGGGAGTGCAGCGTGTTGCCGGCAGCAGTTTTGCGATAAGTGTGGCGGCATTACTTGTCGCGGCGGCGCTAGTCCCGACGACGCAAGCGTCGTGGCAGAGTTTCGCGACCGCCCTCATAGCGCTGACGGGTGCAACCATTGTCATCGCCGCACAAATGCAGATGGGCCGCGCATGGCGCGTGGGTGTCCGAGAGGGCGACGCGCCGTTGTTTGTTTCACACGGCCTTTTCCAGTTCAGCCGTAATCCGATTTTTGTTGGTATGATGCTGGTCGGACTTTCGGCAGCAATGGTATCTGGCACATGGTGGGGTTGGGCTGCGTTGATGCTGTTTGTCTCCTCCTGTGTGGTGCAGGTTCGTATCGAGGAGGCGCATCTTGAAAAAAGTTTTGGCGATGCCTACCGCGATTTTCGTCGTCGGGTGCCGCGTTGGCTGGGTTTGGCGCTGCCAGCATGAGAAAATCTTTGCTCCATAACGTCTATGCTGCTACGCATCATTTGATGCGGGGTCGATTACCTTCACTGTTGGTTCTAATTGGGCTGTTTTTCGGCGTTATCGTCATGCCGATGGTTGCGCATGCCAACGGTAGCAGCCCGGTCCATGCCAGCGAAATGCTGGACGTTCACGAGATCGAGAACGCTGACCACCCGCAATCGCAAGGGCCGGACAAGGATATGCCTTGTCACGCGGTCAGCCATCATCATTGCAGTGTCGCGTTGCAACTCGACGCGCCGCGCATCAACTTGAATACATTATCGAAAGGCGCATTAGTGCGTCCAGCGACGACTGCGCCGCTCGCTTCGCGTAGCCAGGCACCACCGCTCGATCCTCCGCTCGCCTGAACTGTGCCGTCGCGCGAGGGCATTCCCTCACGTGTTCGTGTCATGCGTTCAGGAGTTTCCAGATGATATTTTCTTTGCGTGCCGCCTTGCTGGCGGGCGCGCTTATCGCCAACAGCGGGACGGCATTGGCCGAACCGGTGAGTCTGGCGCAGGCGCTCGCCCAAGGGGCGGAACAATCCCCGCGCATTGCGGAAGCCAAGGCCAAAGCCGATGCTGCCGAAGCGAGGGCGCGACAGGCCGGGGCCTCGCCCAATCCCGAATTGAGCCTTGAGGTCGAGAACTTCGCGGGAACCGGCGCGTTCCAGGGGCTTCGCAGCAGCGAGACGACGCTCGCGCTGAGCCAGCGGATCGAACTTGGCGGCAAGCGCAGTGCCCGCGTTGCCGTCGCTTCTGCCGAACGTGACTTTGCCTTCCTGTCATACCGCGCGACCGAGGCTGACCTTGCGCGCGACATTCGCATAGCCCATGCCGAATTGCGTGCTGCCGACAACCGCGCAGTGATCGCGCGTGAGAATGTCGGCCAGGCGCGCGAACTGGCACGCACCGCACAGGTGCTGGTGGAGGCCGGACGCGATCCGCCCTTACGTCAGCTCCGCGCCGAGGCAGTGTTGGCCGAAGCGCAGGCCGAGGAAGCCCGCACCATTGGTGAATTGCTCGCGGCCCGCCGACTGTTAGCCGACCTGATCGGCAGCAACGATCCAGAACTGTCGGCAACGCCTATATACGACGAGATGGCACCCGCCGCGCTACCGCCCGCAACGCTTTCACTCGACGAACAACTCGCCGCCGCCGAACGCGACGCCGCACAGGCACGCATCAAAGTGGCGCGCGCTGATGCCGTCCCCGACGTTACCGCCAGCGGCGGGGTGCGGCGGATCAATGATGGGCGTGAAGTCGCGTTCGTCGCGGGTATCTCGATCCCTATCCCGATGCGCAACCGCAATCGCGGAGGAGTCGAGGCGGCACAATCAGAAGCCCTCGCCGGCGAAGCTGCGCTGGCCCAAGCGAGGCTCAATGCTCGCCGCCGGCAGCATGACGCGCGGATGCTGCTTGGGGCTGCCGATGCGCGGGTCGGGGCGCTGTCCGGGCCATCGCTGATGCAGGCCGAGGAGGCAGTGCGGCTTGCACGCATCGGCTATGGCGCGGGCAAGTTCAGTCTTGTTGAACTACTCGACGCGCAGGCAGCGCTTACCACCGCCAAGACCGCGCTGATCGAGGCCCACCTTGACCGCGCCCGCGCGCTTGCAGCGCTGATCCGCGCCAATGCGCGCACAGAGGATTGATCCCATGACCGAAGACACCAACAGGAAAAAAGTAATCGCGGGAACTGCAATTGCAGCGCTCGTGCTAGGCGGGGGTGGCGTGATGCTGGGCCGCACCGTGTTTGCGCCCATCGCCGCCACCGCTCCCGCCGAAGAGGGAGAGCAGGGCGAGGAAGAAAATCACGGCCCAGAAGGCTTCGTTGAAATGGACGATGCGCGTGCCAAAGCGGCGGGAATCGTATCCGAAGCAACGCAAGCTGGCGGGCTTGGTGCGGAGATCATAGCGCAAGGTGTTGTTGCTGCAGCTCCAGACGGCGAGGCGGTGTTGACTGCCCGGGCCGACGGAGCTGTGACGCGCATCGTCAAGCGCCTAGGTGAGAGCGTGAGCGCGGGTGAGACCATCGCTTATCTCGAAAGCCGCGACGCATCGGCGATTGCTGCGGAACGCAGTTCCGCTTCGGCGCGGGTTATTGCTGCCCGCTCGGCCTACGCACGCGAAAAGCGTCTGTTCGATGCGCGCGTGACTGCGCGGCAAGATCTAGAGGCCGCGCAAGCGACACTCGTCGAAGCCGAAGCCGAAGCGCGCCGCACACAGTCAGCTGCGACGGCTGCCAAAATTACTGGAGACGGTCGCTATCTGGCAGTCACCAGTCTGATTTCAGGGCGCATTACCAAAGCGGACGCCATTCTCGGCAGCTATGTCGTCGCAGGCACTGAATTGTTTCGTGTCGCAGACCCCCGCAAAATTCAGATCAATGCGTCGGTGCTCCCTGCCGATGCACGGCGCGTCCAGCCCGGTGACCGGGCGGTGATCGAATTGCTTGGTGGTGAAACGGTCAATTCGACCGTGCGCGCAGCAACACCCAGCCTCGATCCGGAAAGCAAGGCCGCAACCATCGTGCTGGTCCCAGATGGCATCGGTCAGCTCACTCCCGGCCAAGGACTTCGCGTACGCATTACATCGCGCAACACCGCAGCCAGTTCGAGCATCGGTATTCCCGAAGAGGCGGTGCAATCGGTCGATGGGCGCGACGTCGTATTCGTTAAAACTGGCAAAGGCTTTCAGGCGACGAATGTTACTGTCGGTCTGCGCAGCGCCGGTCGTGTTGAAGTTGTGTCGGGGTTGGAGCCCGGGGCGATCATCGCGACCACAGGCGCGTTCTTGCTCAAAGCCGAACTCGGCAAAGGCGAGGCGGAGCATTGAGATGATCGAAAAACTTCTTGATGCCGCAATCCGCTTCCGCTGGGGCGTGGTTATAGCCACGCTGATTGTTGCAGCCTTCGGCGTCGGGCAGCTCTTGAAGCTTCCGATCGATGCCGTTCCCGACATTACCAACAAACAGGTGCAGGTAAACACAGTGGCACCTGCGCTCGGCCCACTTGATATGGAGCGGCTTGTTACCTTTCCGGTCGAAACCGCAATGGCCGGAATTCCGGGTCTCGAAAGCTCTCGCTCGATTTCACGCAACGGCTTTAGCCAGGTGACGGTAGTGTTCAATGAGGGCGTTGACCTCTATTTCGCGCGTCAACAGGTCGCCGAGCGGCTGACTCAGGCGAAGGAAAGCCTGCCCGAGGGCGTCGAGCCTCAAATGGGGCCGGTGACGACCGGGCTTGGCGAAATCTTGATGTATGTCGTGGAGTTTGAGCCTGCGGGAACGAAAGCTAATCCTAAGATTGCGGGCAAGCCTGGTTTCCAGCCCGATGGTAGCTATCTGACCGCCGACGGCAATATGCTTGCAGATGAGGTGTCGAAACTTGCCTACCTTCGCACGGTGCAGGATTGGGTGATCCGACCGCAGCTCAAGACCGTTGCGGGCGTTGCCGGGATCGACAGCATCGGCGGTTATGAAAAGCAATTTGTGGTCGAACCGGACCCTGCCAAGCTCGCCACCTATCACATCTCCTTTTCCGAACTCGCCGAGGCACTGGAAAAGGCGAACATCTCGGTCGGCGCGAACTTCGTTGAGCGCGGCGGCGAGGCATTTCTGGTCAAGGCCGATGGCCGCATCCGCACGGTTGACGAAATCGGTCGAGCAACCGTCGCCTCGCGCGGCGGAGTGGTCGTCGCAGTGCGCGACGTCGCCACTGTCCGTATTGGCGGCGTTCTCCGCACCGGGGCCGCTTCGGAGAACGGCAATGAGGTCGTTGTCGGCACCGCGTTGATGATTGCAGGCGGCAACAGCCGCCTCGTCGCGAGTGCGGTCGCCGAACGGCTCGATGAGGTCGCCAAATCGATGCCTCCGGGGATTAAAATCAAAACCGTGCTGAACCGTTCCAAGCTGGTCAACGCGACCATAAGCACGGTCGAGAAAAATCTGCTCGAAGGCGCGCTCCTGGTAGCTGCCGTGCTGTTCTGGCTGTTGGGCAATGTCCGTGCCGCGATCATCGCCACACTGGTCATTCCGCTGTCGTTCCTGATGATGGCGACTGGGATGAACGCAACCGGCACGTCGGGCAATCTGATGAGCCTTGGCGCATTAGACTTCGGTCTTATCGTCGATGGCTCGATCATCATTATTGAGAATTGTTTGAGAAGGCTGGCAGAGCGACAGCACCATGAAGGCCGGGTGCTCAGCCTGACCGAGCGATTACATGAAGTGTTCGAAGCCTCGCGCGAGATGGTGCGGCCGACAATCTACGGGCAGGCGATCATCTTTCTCGTGTTTGCGCCTCTGCTCACTTTCACCGGCGTCGAAGGCAAGATGTTTTCGCCGATGGCGATCACCGTCATGCTGGCACTGGCGGGTGCGTTCATTCTCTCGCTAACCTTCGTGCCGGCGATGGTTGCCCTGCTCATTCGCGGGGAAGTAGCCGAGAAGGAGGTCAAGGCGGTCGCGCTGGCCAAGGAACGGTATGCGCCTTTGTTGGATAAGGCGGTGGCGCGGCCCTGGCCGTGGATCGGCGCGGGCGTGGGCGCGTTCGTGCTCGCGGGGCTCATGTTCCTCACGCTCGGCCGCGAGTTCATCCCGCAGCTGGATGAAGGTGACATCGCACTTCAAGGCATACGCATCCCATCGACTTCGCTGAACCAGTCGCTGACTTTACAGCGTCAGATCGAGAAGGCCGTCGTCACGCTGCCAGAAGTGGCTTACATGTTCTCCAAGACCGGTACGGCGGAGGTTGGCACAGACCCGATGCCCGCAAATATTTCGGATTCGTTCGTTATTTTGAAGCCGAAGGACGAATGGCCTGCTGGCGTCGACACCAAGGAGAAGGTGATCGAACGCCTCGAAGCCAAGCTCAAACCGATGGTCGGCAGTGCATTCGAGATCAGCCAACCCATCGAACTGCGCTTCAACGAGCTAATCGCCGGCGTGCGCGGAGACATCGCGATCAAGCTCTATGGAGAAGATCTCGACGCCATGAGCGTAACAGGCGCGAAGGTGGCGGCAGTGCTCAAAACCGTTCCAGGCGCAGCCGACGTTAAGGTAGAGCAGACCGAAGGCTTCCCGCAACTCGACGTCAAGTTCGACCGCGACGCCATCGCGCGCTACGGCCTGACCTTGCAGGACGTTACCGATACGGTTGCGGCGGCGCTCGGTGGGCGCGATGCGGGAATCGTATTCGAGGGCGACCGACGGTTCGATATTGTCGTGCGGCTGCCCAACGCAGACCGCGACGACCTCGACGCGGTGGGTGCTCTCCCCGTCATGCTGCCGCAGGAAGGTGCGTCGGTGCCACTGAGCGCAGTTACCAGCTTCGGTTTCTCAGAAGGACTCAATCAAGTGAGTCGTGACAATGGCCGCAGGCGGGTTGTTGTCCAGGCCAATGTTCGCGGTAACGATCTCGGCAGCTTCATCGCTGAAGCCCAATCCAAAGTTGAGAGGCAGGTGCAGTTGCCGCCTGGAAGTTCGATCGAATGGGGCGGACAGTTCGAGAATTTGCAAGCCGCATCGCAGCGATTGTCGCTGGTCATCCCCATCGTGTTCGCGGCGATTTTCGGTATCCTATTCGTCGCCTTGCGCGGGTTTCGCCCTGCGATTGCTGTGTATTCGGCCATTCCCCTGGGTCTGGCAGGCGGCGTGTTCGCGCTGGCACTGGCAGCATTGCCGTTCTCGGTGTCGGCAGCAGTCGGGTTCATCGTGTTGGCGGGAGTCGGCGTGTTGAACGGCCTTGTCGTAATGACCGCGATTAACCAACGAATCGAGGCAGGGCTTGCGGTAGATCGTGCGGTTATCGAAGGCTCGCTCGAACGCTTCCGCGCGGTGCTTATGACCGGCATCGTCCCAGCCATCGGCTTCGTGCCGATGGCATTGGCGACGGGGCAAGGCGCGGAGGTACAAAAACCGCTTGCTACGGTCGTTATCGGCGGGCTGATCACCTCCACGATTCTGACACTTTTTGTGCTGCCGGCGATCAGTCATTTGCTGCTCAAAGGTCGACACAAGCATCATGAAACTGGCCAATATGGCGATGTTGACGACCTCGGTGGCGAACTGCCAACGGCATGAATGAGAGGGTGACTATGAGTGATGAATCGCGAGAACTGAACGCAGGAAAAACCCTGGTCGAGAGCGAGGGGCTACGGACGTTTGCATTGGCATGTGCCTGCGCTGCGCTCGCCTATGTTATCGCCCGGATGTTTCCGGAGTTTGGACAAATCGCTTACGGTATCGGGGCTGGCATCGCTGTCGTTCCGTTCACACTTGCTGCCATTGGAAAAGCCATGCAAGGACGGCTTTTCAGCATCGAGACCCTCGTAACAATCGCAGTTTTGGGCGCACTACCTATCGGTGCAGGAGCCGAAGCCGTTGTCGTCGTTGCGCTTTTCTCACTTGGTGAATTACTTGAGGGCTTTGCTGCGGCCAGAGCCAGTTCAGGCTTACGCGCTTTGGCCGAGCTCCTTCCTTCAGAAGCCGTAATTGAACTAAATGGTCAACGAAAGACCGTTGACGCCAGCGACCTTCGAACAGGAATGATCCTCCTCGTCTCCGCCGGTGACCGCGTTGCTGCCGACGGGCGTATTCTCTCGGGAGTATCAGAGCTTGATGAGGCTGCAATCACTGGAGAATCTCGTCCAGTGCCCAAAGGTGAAGGCTATGAGGTTTTCGCAGGGAGTATCAATGGCGATGGTATCTTGCGGGTTGAAGTCACCAAAGATGCGGCGAACAGCGTCGTGGCGCGGATCGGCGATCTCGTTACAGAAGCCCAAGAGACAACGGCACCTACCGCACGATTTATCGACAATTTCAGCACTTACTACACACCTGCAGCCATCGTAATTGCAGCCTTGGTAGCGATCATTCCTCCCATGGCATTTGGAGGCGAATGGCAGGTTTGGATTTATCGCGCATTGACTGTACTGCTGATCGCCTGCCCTTGCGCACTCGTTCTTTCCACACCTGCAGCGATTGCAACCGGTATTGCAACGGCAGCTAGATACGGCATTCTCATCAAAAGTGGCGCCGCACTCGAAATGCTTGGCCGGGTCGGGGTCGCAGCGTTCGATAAGACTGGTACACTTACGCTTGGGCGTCCCATTGTTACCGATGTTGAAGGACAGAACAACCAATGGTTGCAATTAGTGGCGGCGGTTGAAAACGGATTGTCTCACCCTGTGGCTAGGGCAATTGTAGCTGAAGCACAAAAGCGATCTCTTAATATCCCTACCGCTAGCGATGTCCGGATACGACAGGGCGAGGGCGTGGAAGGCATTGTCGATGGGCAGAGGGTAGCGATATTGAGTCCACGAGCTGCACCACCGCTGGAAAGTGCAATGACAGCACGAATTGATGCATGTGAGCGCGAAGGCAAGACCGTTGCTGTGGTTTTGGTCAATGAGCAGATTGTCGGATTTATCGCTAGTCGTGACGAGGCGCGACCCGACGCCTCGCTTGCGATTGAATCCCTATCCAAAATGGGTGTCCGCACGTTAATGTTGAGCGGCGACAACCAGCGCACTGCGGAAGCCATTGCCACACAATTGGGAATGCAAGCCGAAGGTGAATTGATGCCCGCCGACAAACTTGCCCGGATCGATGCACTAAAGGCAGAAGCACCAGTGCTAATGGTCGGCGATGGTGTCAACGATGCTCCGGCTCTTGCCAAGGCTTCAATCGGTCTGGCTATGGGAGGCGGGACAGATGTAGCAATTGAGACAGCCGACGTTGGTTTACTGCGCGACCGGCTGCTAGGTGTTCCCGACGCAATTCGTCTTGCAAAATCGACCCGCAGAACGATTGTAATCAATATTGCCATAGCGATCGGGCTGAAGCTTGTGTTCCTTGGGCTTGCGGTATTCGGGCTTACCAATTTGTGGACGGCCATCATAGCCGATACTGGAGCGACCATATTCGTTACGCTCAATGCATTGATGTTGTTCTGGACGTTCAAGCCGCTGACGGAGATTTCGACATTCTCAACGAGGTGACGGCATATTGACTAGATCAGACGCATCTAGGCGAATTCGATGTATTTGCCTTTCGGTTTGCAACTCAATGTTCGAAAAAATACTCTTATTTTGATGAACGAGTGCGACCACATTGTTTTACTTCGCCTAGTTTGCCTACCCATTCCAACAGCTGTATGATGGGTTGCAGCAGCGTTAGAGATAGAAATAACTTCTATGTTTCAACAGTATGCGCCAAATCTTCAGCATCTGTATGTCCGCCGTGTCCGTCCGTCCACGCGCTTACATCGTAAATACCCGATGAATATTGACAGCTTTAGACTCATCGCATAATCCCGATGGATGGACACAGATGAAGCACTTTCGATTCTTTCGGCACTCGCCCACCCAACGCGACTTGGCACGTTTCGCCTTTTGGTCAAACATGAACCAAATGGCTTATCGACTGGCGAACTCGTAGAGGCATCCAAGCTTACTCAAAGCACCTTTTCAACGCATCTGGCGGTGATGGTGAAGGCTGGATTGATCCTTTCAGAAAAACGCGGACGTCAACATATCCAGCGCGCCAATCTCGACGCCCTGCGCGAGCTCATGGTCTATCTGGCCATGGATTGTTGCCAAGCGAGTCCGCGACTGTGTGAGCCACTACTGGCTGAACTGACTTGCTGCTAACGAGGGGCAAAATGACAGATATTATAATTTACCACAATCCGGAGTGCGGGACTTCTCGCAACACACTGGCCATGATCCGAAACGCGGGCATTGAACCGCATATTGTCGAGTATCTTAAGTCACCGCCCAGTCGAAGCCTATTGACCCAATTGATTGAGCGCGCCGACATTACCGCACGGGCGCTGCTCCGGGAGAAAGGCACACCTTTTGCCGAACTTGGTCTTGAGGATACGAGTTTGAGCGACGATGCTCTAATTGACGCGATGATGGAACATCCAATTCTCATCAATCGTCCGCTGGTAGTGTCACCGCTGGGCGTCAGACTTTGCCGCCCTTCCGAGCAGGTTTTGGATTTGCTGCCTAACGAGCAGCAACGAACATTCGTTAAGGAAGACGGTGAAGTCGTCGAGGCAACTCGCCGGTAATACTTCCTGTTTGCCGTGCTCTAAATTTATCCGAGGCGGTCTAGCTATTATGTCTCTATTTGAACGCTATCTGTCACTATGGGTTGCACTTTGCATCGTTATCGGGATCGGACTGGGACATCTCACCCCTTCCGCGTTCGAGGCAATCGCGGCGCTGGAAATCGCCAACGTCAATCTAGTAGTGGCTGTGTTGATCTGGCTGATGATCATTCCGATGCTGCTGCGGGTCGATTTCGGCGCGCTATATGGGCTGCGCGAACAATGGCGCGGCATTGGCGTCACACTGTTCGTGAATTGGGCAATCAAACCCTTCTCGATGGCGCTGCTCGCTACATTCTTCCTCGGCTATCTCTTCGCTCCACTCCTTCCACCGGGCTCGCCCTCATCGTACATAGCCGGTTTGATATTGCTGGCTGCTGCTCCTTGCACAGCGATGGTTTTTGTCTGGTCGAACCTTGTTGATGGCGATCCAAATTATACCCTCAGCCAAGTGGCGCTTAACGATCTCATTATGGTTTTTGCCTTCGCGCCGCTCGTGGGATTGCTACTCGGCGTCGCCTCAATCACGGTACCGTGGAACACATTGGCGCTTTCAGTCGGGCTTTACATTGTCGTTCCCGTGATAATTGCGCAGGTTTTGCGCCGTTTGCTTCTACGCGATGGCGAACACAAGCTTCAACGGTTTCTGTCGATGGTGGGTCCAGTCAGTTTACTGAGTTTGTTGTTAACGCTCGTCCTGCTCTTCGGCTTTCAAGGAGAGCAAATTGTCCGGCAACCACTCGTGATTGCCCTGATCGCAGTCCCGATTTTGTTTCAGGTCTATCTCAACGCTGGAATAGCGTATTGGCTAAGCCGCCGCTTTAATGTTGCATGGTGCGTAGCAGGCCCGTCAGCCCTAATCGGCGCCTCCAATTTCTTTGAGTTGGCTGTAGCCGCTGCCATCAGCCTTTTTGGCCTGAGTTCAGGTGCGGCACTGGCAACAGTCGTGGGCGTGCTTGTCGAAGTGCCGGTGATGCTCTCCATCGTCGCCTTAGTGAAACGCACCCGCCCTTGGTATGAAAAAGGACTCTCAGCATGAGGTTACGCGAACTTGCCGATCCGCTCGATCTTCCGGCACTTGATAAGGCGTTTGCGCTGCCGCGTCCGGCGATAGGTCTTGGCTCCGAACAATTGCTGCCACGTATTCTATTGCTTTATGGCTCATTGCGAGAGCGTTCATTTTCGCGAATGGCTGTAGAAGAAGCGGCCCGCCTATTGCAATTTTTCGGGGCCGAAACCCGGATTTTCGATCCCAGTGATTTGCCGTTACCGGACCAAGTGGACGACGACGATCATCCAGCGGTGCATGAACTACGCGACCATGCCCTTTGGTCGGAAGGAATGGTTTGGTGCAGCCCTGAAAGACACGGTCAGATCAGCGGCGTCATGAAAACTCAGATTGATCATCTCCCGCTGCAAATTCGAGGACTTAGACCCACACAAGGCCGAACCCTTGCCGTCATGCAGGTTTCAGGGGGATCTCAATCGTTTAACGCAGTAAATTCACTCCGTCTTCTGGGGCGGTGGATGCGAATGTTCACGATACCTAATCAGTCATCCGTAGCCATGGCTTGGAAGGAATTCGATGAGAACGGACGGATGCGCCCGTCTAGCTATTATGATCGAATTGTGGATGTCATGGAAGAGTTGGTTCGGATTACCATGTTGATGCGGCCACATGCGGCTCAACTCGTCGATCGTTACTCGGAACGGAAGCAATCAGGTGAACCGTTGGACTTAACATCCGATTTGTCATCCATCGCCGTGGCCAACAAAATATAATCGTTCAACCCTTGATGACGCTGTCGACCGGACGCTTGCGATTATTCAGCGCAGATTTTTGGTGCGATGCGCAGTCGGGTCATCAGTTATCGTGTGCCAATATTCCAGCATTTCGAGACGCACTCGATCCTGATTGACAAAATGCTTGGGTTCCAGATCGCGCCATGATTGATGAATGTCGGTTCTGAGGGTTACGGAGCCGTAGTCACGCATCTGAGCGAAGCCATCAACCAGTTCGAGCAACTCTTCATGAAACGGAATATGTCCGCAACGGACCAACTCCGGAACCATCGCGCGATAAAATGCGCATATGTGATTCCAAAATTCAGAGTTCCCAACGTCGTCGGCCCAGGCCAGCATCAGCACAATGACTTCCACCAATGCCAACGAAGGAAATAGCGAGAGCTGTTGAAATATCTCTTCCATAGATAGCTCTCGTTCAGAATCGTTGCTCGATGTTTCGTATCCACCCTCTAAAATAATGCGCCGATAGGGGTCGCCGATTTCAGCAATTGCTGCGCGGGCCTGATCGCGGGTCAATCGCATTCCTTTGAGAACGAAGATGACGGGGTTTTCAAGAATGCGTCTCGTTCCAGGAAACTTCGCTTCTACAGCTACTATAGGATCAAAATCGCCTGCGCGCTCAGGGACGCGGGCTCCTGTTTTGTAACGTCGCCACACGGTCTTATCGCCGTCGCCGCCGGCGATATTTTTCCAAAACCAATAGGGAGTCGCGTTCCCAGCTGCGGCCGAAATCTCGGCAAACCATATCTTTGTATAGAGTCGTTCCGCCGGGTGACGATGCGGGCGCGCCATGTATTTTTCCACCATTGAAAATAGGGTCCAGAAACTCTGCTCAAAATGGCCCCGTAGTCAATCAGAGAATCGACTGGCAAGTTCGTGACGAATCAAACTGTGGGTGACGATCAATGACGATTGCTGACTTTGTTGATGACGAGGCGAACCGAAAGCAGTGGCGCTCTGCAGCCGATCATGGACCATTGCTTTCAGGAGAACCGCTATGGAAAGCGCTTGGTTATCCAAGCGCCGTTTCCTTTCGAAAGGCCTGCTCGCGAGGGCACGTTGCCGTGCCGATCTTCCGTCTGCCACATCGTCGGGGCTTTTACGCCTTCACGAAGGATGTAGCTCATTGGCTTGAGAAGCTGGAAACGGAGGTGCGCGCCAGAGACTAGATTTGCATCATCATTCTAGCGCAAAGAAAAAGACCCGGCTGTGAAGAGCCGGGCCTCTTGTTGAGATTGAAATCTCTAGCGATTTCCTCCTAGCGCAACCGTCCCGAATGTCAAGCGAACTTTCGTTCGCCTGGCCTTCGGTTGCGCCTGCTTTGCGCTCCAACACTCAAATAATTGGAGCAAATGACAATGTTTAAATATCGCAACCCGCTGAGTTTTATGCTGCGCACCGGTATGCTGCCGAACCGCGCCGCTGAATTATACGGATATTCCCCAACGACTCTGAGGAAATATCGCAGCATGGCCATCGAGAAAGGGCTAACCGCTGATCAAATGGATGAGATGACAGATTCCGCACTCTGCGCGTATCTATCCGCTAATAAGCAGACTTCAACGAAGATATTTCCCGACTGGCAGGCCGAGATTGAATATCTCGAAAAGGGGTATAATCGGTCCGAAGCCCATATGCGGTACATCGCAAATGTTCCGGCGGGGCGCGGCTTATCGTACAGCTCATACTGTGAAAATCTACGCAAGCATCTGAAAAAGAGACTTCCGATATTTCGCCACATTCATGTGCCGGGACGCTCGGAGCAATCAGATTTTGCTGGATATGAGCCCGTAGGGTTAAACGAAGCTGGAGAACGCTGCACGTTTAGCCTGTTTGTTTGTGTATTGCCATTTTCGCACTACATCTTTGCTGAGGCGACGCGAAGTGAATCGACCTCGGATCACATTCATTGTCACGTCTCCGCACTCGAATATTACGGCGGGGCACCCGAAATCATTACAACAGACAATTTGAAAGCCTCCGTCGTCGGCTTTCGAGCCCGCAGGGTGCCGATCATAAACCCTCGTTTTCTGGCTTTTGGCGAATATTACAACGTCGATATGCGACCGGCGCGCCCGAGAACGCCCACTGACAAAGCTTCCGTCGAAGGAGCTGTGAAACTTGTACAGAGGCTACTGCGGTTACGGTTAAACGAGCGGCCGCTGCTGCCGCTTGCCGAAATCAATAAATTGCTGCGCCAAGTTGTGGAAGACTGGAACAACAGGCCGATGAAACGAGCAGGCGGTCAATCCCGTCGGCAAAAGTTCTTAGGGGTGGAGAAGGACCTGTTGCAGCCGTTGCCCGCTGAGCGAATGTCCTTCATTGACCCCGCTGTTAAACGGCGGGTCAACGTCGACTACCACGTCGCGTATGACAATGTCTTTTATTCCGTTGATCACAAATTGATAGACAAGGAAGTCAGTGTCCGCGCCTCGGATCACAAGGTTGAAATTCGCCATGACAATGAGATCGTCGCAATCCACGCCCGATCTTACACACAGTTCAGTTACGTTACACTGTCGCAACACCGCCCACCTAACCACCTCAGTTATCTCAAAAATACTGTCGAGGATTGGGCCGTAACGCAGCATCCGTTGATCGCCGAATGGGCATTGGCATGCGTTCCCGCCAAAACCGGGCGCAGGGATAAAGAACGGATATTGGTCAGGTTACGTAATACGAGGCGCATTTTTGGACAGGATCGGCTCGTTAAAGCCATTGAGCGGGCAAAGGAAAATGATGCGCTCAACTACCGTTTCGTCAATGATATGCTGGAAAACAATATGGAGGCCGTCCGGCTTGATGCCAAGCGTGGCGCTCTTTCCTCACCTTCGCACAATGTGCGCGGCGCGGAATATTTCTGGGGAGGTCAACATGGCGAATGAAACCGTAAAATCCGCGCTCACAGACCTGCGTCTACATGGTATGTTACAAGCCTATAATGTGCAGATTTCGAGCCGCGCATTTGATGAATTCTCGAGGGATGAGATCATAGAACATCTTGCCCTGGGCGAATTGCAGTATCGCAGCGACCGGGCTCAAATAAGATTGCGCAA
This sequence comes from Pseudomonadota bacterium, assembly GCA_023458055.1. Lineage (GTDB taxonomy): Bacteria > Pseudomonadota > Alphaproteobacteria > Sphingomonadales > Sphingomonadaceae > JAFAFE01. The sequence continues at coordinate 57,222 of JAEXAW010000094.1, read as the reverse complement.
GGCCGCCAATCTCAAGCACAAGATGGCCGAGCGCGAAGACATCATCTTTGCGCCTGACCGAGGCATAGAGAAGAAAATTATTGCAGAATTGCTCTCGCCCGACTGGCTTCGACGCACCGAGAATTTGCTTGTCACTGGCGCAACCGGGGTCGGTAAATCGTGGCTCTGCTGCGCAATCGCGAATTCCCTTATACGCCAAAAAGTTCCCGTCAGATATTATCGCACCAACGAACTCCTCCGAGAGATGAAGCTTGCTCAGCAAACCGCATCCTTGGCAAAGCTCAAGAAACAACTGGTGCAGCCAGAACTGCTAATTTTGGACGATTTTGGGATTGCTGAGATTGACGAAAATTCCGCGGAATTGCTGCTCGATCTGCTTGATGCCAGAATAGATTACGGGTCGACCATGGTCATTGGTCAGCGCGCAGTGGAACAATGGCATGATTATATCGGGTCCGCTCATATGGCCGACGCGATCATCGACCGGCTCCTGCAGCGAGCCCATCGGCTGCATCTGAAAGGTCCTTCGTTGCGCAAGCGACTAGCCTAAATGCTCAATGCCCCGTTGTGATAGGTCACCGATCATTGCGACGGGGCAACAGGCATAATCCGGAGTCAAATGACATTACCCAGAGTCAGCCAAAGCTGGGCGGCGGAATCAAAATCACCGCTCCCACTAGAAGCTGAAGCGCCCGCTCCGCGCGGCGAGCGTTTCAAGATTATAGGCACCGATATCCTCTTCGCCCGTATGCTGCGATTGCCGCAACCAGAAATGAAAGAAGCTGATCCCGTTCATATCGGCGCCAAACTGACCGAACGGATGGAAATAGCGCGTCCCCGGCGCGCGCCAATCGACAAATTCGATACCCAGTTTGAACGTCGCTTCGGTTTCGCGCACGAGATCGAACGGGGTGATCTGTAACAGTTGATGGAACAGGTCGATCATCGGGATCGTCGCCTCCCCCACGCCGACGGTTGGAATGTCGGGCGCTTCGATCAGGCTGATCTTGTAATGGCGCGTCCCCAGTACGCGTGCGAGGCAGGCCGCCGTCATCCAGCCCGCGGTCCCGCCTCCGACGATCACGAAACGGCTTATGCTCATCGCAGCCCGCTATCCCTCGTTAAAAAAGCCCCCCGCCGAATAGCGACCGTATTCGGCGGGGACAGGGTGCCTCGTGACATCGCCCGCGTTAGAATTTGACCCGGAAGCCAGCCTGGACGCGGCGATCATATTCAAAGGTTCCTCCGGGGAGATAGAAGGGCTTCTGATTGGGATTGGCGTCGGTCGGGCCCTTTACCTGCACATACATATTCGACTTGGTGCTAAGCAGATTTTGCCCTTGCAGGTTGAACTCGAAATTCTTGGTGATCGCATAGCGCAGCGATGCATCAAGAAAGCCTTCCGACTTGTTCCACACCGGGAAGCCCAGGCAGCAATCATTCACCGAATTGAGATATTTGGAGCGCCAGTTGTAAGCGAGCCGCAGACCCAGATTATTCTTTTCATACATCAGCACGAAATTGGCCGAATGATCTGACAGATTTTCGAGGCGTCCGACATTGATCATGCCGGGCAGCGCCGAGCGGGCGATCGAGCCTTCGCCCGTCGTATCGACAACAAGGTTGGGGTTTTTGACGCCCTTATTCTTGATATAGGTATAGTTGGCCTGCACGCCCAAACCATCGAACGGCGCGGGCAGGAAATTGAAATAGCGCTGATAGGCGATTTCCATCCCCATGATCGATGCGCCGCTACCATTGACCGGCGCGGTAACAACGATGTCGCGGGTCACACCTTGGTTGGTCACCGGTAGGGCGAAGGTGCCGTTTTGGATATAATCGTGGAATTTCTTGTAGAAGAAGGCGGTCGAGAAGCTGCCATTCTTGTCCGAATAATATTCGAAACTGAGGTCGAACTGGTCCGCACTGATTGGCTTGAGGCGCGGGTTGCCCATTTGCGCGGTATAGCCATAGCGATAGGCGACCGGCTGACCCGCCGCGTTCAGGATCAGGTTCGGATTGCCCCGGACAATATCATCCTGCGACACGAAGGAGCGCCGGATCGCCATATAGTTTTTGAGAAGGCCGATGTCGGGCTTCGAGATGGCGCGCGATGCGGCAAAGCGCATATACCAGTTTTTGGCGAGATCCATCCGCAGGTTGAGGCTGGGCAGGAAATAACGATGCGTCGCCTTTGCTTTGGACGTGAGGCTGTCGCCGCTCGAAAACTTGATGTCATCGACCGATCCGACCGCGAGACATTGCGGTGAAATCGCATATTGGTTCGGCCCCAGATTGGCGATCACATCGGGTGAGAGCGGCTGGCAATTGAGGTCGGCGGCGGTGAATTCGGGCGCAAAGTTGGTCGCGCCTTTGCTGCCGACGTCGATTTCGACATAGCGCAGCCCGATATTGCCGCGAATGGCGCGATTCTTGAACAGGAAAGCATTATCACCGCCAAATTTGAGCATCGCATAGGCGGCTTTGCTCTTTTCGCTGACGTCAACGACTTCGCCGGGGGTGAAGCAGCTATTTTCCATCTCGTCCGGACGGTCGCAAATAGCATTCCAGGTCGAGGACGCAGTGCCGCCAAGGTCGGTTTGACCGCCGATGCTGAAGCGCGACACCATCGCGTTGCGATCCGACAGGATATGGTCGGAGAGGAAGATCAGACCATTATTGTTGAGCAACCCCCCACCCAGAATGGATTGCCCGAAATTGCGGTTTTCATAATAGCCCGGCTCATAGCCCTGGAAGCGGATCGTGCGGACGGTGCCGTCATCATTGTAGGTCGGCCCGGAGTCGACGAAATAGGAATCGGCCGGGTTCACGCCCCAATCCGATGTAATGCTCGCCCAGTTATAGAGCGACCAATTATGCTGCTGGCGGCGATCCGCATAGCGCACGCCGAAGCGCAATTGGTCGAGCCAGTCATTGCCGATTTCATAGGCAGCATCGGCGCGGAAGGCATCAAGTGTGCCTTTACTGTCGGTGATATGATCCATCACCGATTCCGGCGAATAGTTACCCGGATCGCTGAGGAAATTCGCGCCGCCGACATAATTATAACCTGATGGCGGGAGCAGCGTCATCGAGGGATATTTGCCGGTGAGATCCAGATCAACATTCGCATAGACGCGCATGTTGAACGTAATATCGGCAACTTTCGTCCGCGCCTTGACATGCTGGTAATCGAAACGTGCGTGGAAGCGATCCGACGGGCTCCATTGCAGGTTGAACGCCAAATCTTCGACGCTGCGCTTTTCATCCATATAGCGCGTCGTTACGTTGATCGGCGGCGCAGCGCGACACGGCACATTGGCGTGGCTAAGCCAAGAATTGATACAAGGCTGGATCAAAGGCCGACCATCGCTCAACACGCCATATTGATCGGTCGAGTGGGCGACATAGCTGTTGCCCGTATTCCAATCGATCGCGCCATAACCCCAATCGCCGCGCGATCCGGTGATGACGCCTCTACCAAACAGTCCATTAGGCCCAAAGGTGAACGGCGTACCGCCACCTGCCTCGTTAAAGCCAAGGCCCGGCGCATCCGGGGGGCCGAGGAGAAACGGATCGGTCCACACGGTCGAATGATTGGTGACCGCAGGGTCAACCCAGGCCCAGTAGCTTAGGACATTATGCTCAAACGAGACATTGGCATATTCCGAGCGGTTATATTGCGCCGTCGCCTTGAGCGCACGGCTCGGGCTTTCCCATTGCAGCGCGACCGATCCGCCTTTGCGGATGCGTTCATAATCGGTGCGCGTCAGGTTGAAGCCTGATGGGATATAAGTTTCGTTGGGACCGAAAATACCCGCCGCGAACGGCATCATGCGCGGAACGGTCACGCCTTGCGACGAGGTGTTGACCTCGGAATAAGCGCCATTCGCGAGCAGACCAATTTCACCGGCAGGCGTTTCCCACCGGTTGGAATAGAGGAGCGAAACTTCCGGGCCAATCTTCTTGTTGATGTCGCCCCAATTGCCTTGCACCGTTCCGGTAATCACCTGACCCTTCTGATCGAACGGGAGGCGGGTGCGCAGATCGACCGTGCCCGCAATACCGCCCTCGATCATTTCGGCGGTCTGGTTCTTGTAGGTATCGACCGCGCCCATCAGTTCGGGCGACACATCGCTCCAGCTGAGGCCGTAGCCGGAGGTCGCGGAGAAAGTATCGCGGCCATTAAATTCCGAACGCGATTGGAGGAGGCCGCGGATAATCACCGTCGAGGGTTCCGCCGAATAGTGCATCACGTCATCTTTATAGGCCGAACGCGCGACGGTGATGCCCGGAACGCGCTGCAGCGCTTCGGCAACGGACTTGTCGGGGAATGCGCCAATGTCCGTGGCGGTAATCGAATCGACGACGGTGTCGGCATTCTTTTTCTTCTGCGCGGCCGTCTCAAGTGCCTTGCGCTGGCCGACGACGAGGATGGCATCATCTTTTTCAGCGGCCGGTTGCTCCGCCTGATCTTGTGCCTGAGCGGGCATCGCCATGCTCATCGCGGCGGCACTGGCTAGTAAATATAGTTTGAACCCGTCGCTGCGTGCCATCCCCATTCTCTCCTGTATCCTGGCTCGCCCCGCCACCAATTCGAAAATCGAGTCGGGCACGATGATATTTTTCTGCGGCCGTTTTATTTTCAAACGAATGAAAAAACAACTTATAATCGCATTATGTATCTTTTTATTTCGTTTGGCGTCTTTTGGCAGGATTTTCCGCAGAAAGCTTACGAATTTTATCTCCGCTCATTGGCACAGCTGCGACGGCCAATGGCTGGTCGGCGCAATGGGTTGCTTTCACTTTGTTGTGAAGTTGCTTGATTTTGAATCGCCCACACAAGATAAGGTTTGCACGATCAAGGAGGATGAAGTTTGGACGCGATAACGACAAAGAGCCGGGATACGAGCGAACGTCGCCGCCAGATCACCGCTATGCTGAAACAGCGGGGTAGCGTCCAGGTCATCCCGCTGGCGGAATTATTCGCCGTGTCCACCCAAACGATCCGCAAGGATCTGCATTATCTGCAGGAGCGCGGCATTGCGACGCGCGCTTATGGCGGGGCGATTTCATCCGATGTGATTGCGACAGAGGCCGGCGCTATCCCGCAAGAGCCCGAGGTCGAGATCAAACGGACGATCAATGTCGGACAAAAGGCGCAGATCGGGCGGCTGGCCGCATCGCTGGTGCAACCGGGTGATGCGATCCTGCTCGATTCGGGCACAACGACAACGCAAATCGCTCATTTCTTGCCGGAAAATGCCGATATCACGGTGGTGACCAACGACTTTGCCGTGCTCGCCGTGCTCACCGAAAAACAGGGCATCAATGTTGTGATGCTCGGCGGGTCGCTGCGGCGCAAGAATATGGCTTTTTACGGCGCGCAGACCGAAGCGGCAATCGCGGACCTGCTGGTCGACAAGCTATTCCTCGGCGTCGATGGATTTGATCTCACCAAGGGCATCACCACCCATTATGAACCCGAAGCGATGCTCAACCGCAAGATGGTCGAAGTTGCGCGCGAGGTGATTGTCGTCACTGATAGTTCCAAGTTTAACCGCGTCTGCCTTCACCGTATCGCCGAAGCGCAGGAGATCGACATCCTAGTGACCGATTCGGGCATCCCTGCCGAAATCCACGACGGCGAAGCAGCGTTCGGTTGCAAGATCATGATCGCGGACTGAACATCGCTAGACCCGATGCGCGCGCTGCGGTCGATCAGGATTTCAGCGAGAAGACCCGCTGCGCATTCTTGCGATAGATTTTGTCAATCACCTGGCGCGGGAGCGCGAGGCCGCGCGTATCGGCCTTGAGCGCATCAATATTTTGGCTTTCTCCCGTCGCGAGATAGGCCCAATCGGACTCCCACACTTTCTTGATATAGGCCATCGCCTCGGCCGCATTGTCATTGGGGCCAATGCTTACGTCACTGCCGTAAAGGATGCGGTCCTGATAACGGATGAAAAAGCGCCGCACCTTTTCATAATCGCGGTTCGATTGATATTGAACCTGGGTCATGCGCGCCGCAAGGTCGATCGTGGCTGACGGATTGGCATCGAGAAACTGACCGAGCCGGTCGACGCTCCATTCAAGGCTCGCCATGTGCGCGCCCATGAAATTGAGGCGCGGATGGCGCGCGAGGAAGCGGTCGCGTGCCTGCATCTGGTCCTCATAGCTCGGCTGATCTGGGTGCAGATACATATGATATTGCGGATGCGCCTTGAAATATTCGCGGTCATTATCGGTCGTCATCTGCTCCAGCGGGAGCCAGCAATTATGCGGTTCGCCCTGATGGCCGATGAGGACGCTATGCCGCTCCATTATATGCGCTACAATCGGATCAAAGCCGGGATTGTCGATCATGATGAGGCGGCCATCCTTGTCCTTTTCCGCCATGCCGACATTTTTCCAGATTTTGACGCCGACCGCGCCCTGCTTGATTTCTTCGTCAATATGGGTGTTGACCCCGCTTGCCCAACCAGGCTGCCCCCACCCCGCCATCGAAAAAGTGGTCGCATATTGGACCGACTTCGGATGCGCTGCATGCGCCTTGTGCGCAATATCCGCCTGGGTCGCTAGCGAAGGAAAGTCGGGATAGTCGACATTGATCGTGAGCACGCTGAAATTGCTGGCTTCGGCCGCCTTGGCAAATTCTTCGGGTGATCCGTTGATATGCACATGTGCATCAAATTTCGGCACCTGCGCGAAATCGGAGACATAGTAGGGACCGGGTCCATGCGATGCGGCGACATCAGCGACACAACCGGTGAACAGCAACGCCAAAGCTATTGGTCCAAAACGGAATCTTCTCTCAAACATGCCCCTATCCCCAGTTTTATCTTTCACTTTGTATCTTTTTATTTGCATTTGAAATGATTCAATGCAACCATTTTATGTGAAGGCTCCCCACGAGCCTCAACAATGAGAGGAAGTTCAAAGTGAGCGATGGCTCCTTTTCGGTTGTCGGCCCCGTTGCAGACAGTATCGCAGAGTCGATAGCAGACACGAATATATCACGCCGCACCCTGCTTGCCTATTCGGCCGGGCTGATGCTGTGGCCTGCTTTGCCTGCGAAAGCCACATCGTCCGCCCGGCAATCGTCCCTCAGCGCCCCGCCGACCGCGATGACGGCAAACGGCATCGTCGTCGAATTTGATGCAGCGATGCGGACCGCCATCCGCTCGATGATCGGCGGCAAGCCACGCGTGCTGACCGGCTTTGACAAAAGCGAATATCTGCAACTCGCCGATGGCACCGAAATTTCGGATTTCAAGTTCGTCGATGGAAAAGTCGAGCGTTTCCGCCACGGAACGGTGCATCACGTGCGTGGCCTATCTGATGCCGGCGTCGAAAAAATGGTCTCGGTGACCATTCACAACAGTGCGCCGGGGCTTGCGATCATCCGCACGCGCTATCAAAATCAGGGCAGCCAAAAGCTGCGTGTCGGCAAGTGGGTGAATGCCGCGCACCGCCTCATGCCGTCCCAATCGGACGATCATTTTTGGGGTTGGGATGGGGCGACGCAGGCCGACCGGCGCGACTGGGTGCAGCGATTGGGGTCCGGTTTTTCCCAGGATAATTTTATGGGGATGAATGCCTCAGATTATGGCAGCGGAACCCCGATTGTCGACGTCTGGCGGCGTGATGGCGGGATCGCAGTGGGGCATCTCGAGACCGTCCCCCAACTGGTATCGCTGCCCGTGGTGGTGGATAATGAAGGCGCCGCACTGCGCATCGAGAAGGCGCGCGAAACCGATCTCCTACCGGGGGCGAGCCTCGAAACCCATGATAGTTTCATTTCCGTTCATCAACGCGACTTTTACGCAACGCTCGATCAATATCGCAAGGTGATGGCTGATCGGGGACTGGCGCAAGCGAAGCCCCCCGCTAGCGTTTATGAACCGGTTTGGTGCGCCTGGGGGTATGACCGCAATTTCGATACCAAGGATATCATCGCAACGCTCCCCAAAGCCAAGCAATTGGGCTTCGTCTGGGCGGGCCTCGATGATGGCTGGCAGCCCGGCGAAGGCGACTGGGTGGTTGACCGCAAACGATTTCCCCGCGGCGATGCGGACATGAAAGCCTTTGTCGATGCGATCAAGCAACAGGGCATGAAAGCCAAATTGTGGATCGCGCCGCTGGCGGTCGATCCCGGCACCGATCTCCTCCACAAACATAGCGACCAATTGCTGCTCGATGAAAATGGCGCGGTGGTTGATGTGAGTTGGTGGAATGCGTTCACCCTCTGCCCTGCTTATCAGCCGGTAATCGATGATGCGGTCGCGCTGGTGCGCAAGGCCTTCCTCGAATGGGGCTATGAGGGCCTCAAACTTGACGGCCAGCATCTGAACGGCGTCGCGCCCTGCTATAACAAGGCGCATAAGCATAAATATCCCGAAGAGTCGGTCGAAAAGCTCCAGCTTTTCTGGAAGGCTATTTATGACGAGGCGATGCGGCTCAATCCCAATGCGGTGGTTGAAATCTGCCCGTGCGGCACGGCCTATTCCTTCTTCAACCTGCCGGCTCAAAATCAGGCGGTCGCGTCCGATCCCCTGTCCTCCTGGCAGGTGCGCCACAAGGGCAAGAGTCTCAAGGCTTTGATGGGGCCGGAAGGCGCCTATTGCGGCGACCATGTCGAATTGAGCACGGGCGGCGAAGATTTTGCTTCCTCCATCGGCATCGGTGCGGTGGTCGCCTCCAAATTCACCTTGCCGGGGATCAACATTCCCGAGCCCAAATTGGCGCTCACCCCGGAAAAGGAAAAACTCTGGGCCAAGGCGCTCGATATTTATCACAAGAAAATGCTGCCGACCGGCCAATATCGCGGCGAACTCTATGATATCGGGTTCGACAAGCCCGAAGCGCATGCGGTCGAAAAGGCGGGGGTGATGCATTACGCTTTCTACGCGGACGACTGGTCCGGCGCAGTCGAATTGCGCGGGCTCAAACGCGGGCGGTACCGGGTCACCGATTATTGGAACGGCACCGATCTCGGCATCGTCAGCGCGGACAATGCGCGCCTTGATGTGCGCTTCAAGGATTTCATCCTGATCGAAGCAAAGCCGGTCAAGGCTTAGGGGGAAATTATGCAGCGTCTCTGGCTGGTCTATGCGATTATCACGACGGTTTTGTGGGGAATATGGGGGGCGTTCAGCAGCATCTCCTCGCAAAACGGGTTTCCCGATACGCTGATCTATGTGGTCTGGGCGATCACCATGATCGTGCCCGCGGTGCTGGTGATGCGCAAGGCGGGCTGGAAGCTGGACCGCTCGCCCGTTGCGATCCGCGAAGGGCTTGCCGTAGGATTGCTTGGGGCAGGCGGGCAAATGCTGCTCTTTTATGCGCTCACCCAAGGCCCGGCCTATCTGATCTTCCCGATCATTTCCCTGTCGCCGGTGGTGACCATCCTCTTATCTTATATGCTGCTGGGTGAACGGACCAACTGGGTCGGTATCCTCGGCATCATCCTCGCGCTGATTGCCCTGCCGCTGTTCGATTTCTCGTTCGAAGGCGGTACGGCGAGCGTCGGCGCGTGGTTCATCTATGCGCTGATGATCATGCTGGCCTGGGGTCTGCAAGCCTATTTCATGAAGTCCGCCAACCGCCATATGAGCGCGGAAAGCATCTTCTTTTATATGATGCTGTCAGGGCTGATGCTGATCCCGGTGGCGCTGATGATGACCGACTGGAACCAGCCGATCACGACCGGTTTCAAGGGGCCGGGCCTCGCCTTCATCATCCAGATGTTCAACGCGATCGGTGCGCTGACGCTGGTGCACGCCTTCCGCCACGGCAAGGCGATTGTGGTGGCCCCGATGACCAATGCGGGTGCGCCGCTCCTCACCGCATTGATTTCATTGACGCTGCTCGGGGTGATCCCCGGCCCGCTCAAGATGCTGGGTCTGGCGCTCGCCACCCTGGCGGCGTTGCTGCTCGCGCTCGCCCCGGACGGCGAGACGGTCGCAGACACGCATCCGGGCTAGGTAAGTTTCATTATACATCATTTTATTGCTTTTTATAATTTTTGTGGCAATATCGATGAAACCCATAATGATAGGTGATTCGTGCGGGCAATTCTGGATATAATGGAGCGGCACAAAGCGGGCGAAGCCATCGGCATCCCGTCCATCTGCTCGGCGCATCCCCTCGTTATTGCCGCAAGCTGCGCGCATGGCCGCAAGACGAACGCCCCCTTCATCCTGATCGAGGCGACCTCCAATCAGGTCAATCAGGATGGCGGCTATACCGGCATGAGGCCCGCCGATTTCCGCGACTTTGTTTTCGCGATTGCGCGCGAGCAAGGGCTGGGTCCTCAGCGGGTGATCTTGGGCGGCGATCATCTGGGCCCCAATGCCTGGCAGCATTTGAACGCGGATGAAGCGATGGCCAAAGCCGATATCCTTATCGACCAATATGTCACCGCAGGCTTTCGCAAAATCCATCTCGATTGCTCGATGGCCTGCGCAGACGATCAAGCGCCGCTGACCGACGCGGTGGTCGCCGAACGCGCGGCCCGTTTGTGCCGCGTCGCCGAAGAGGCTTTTGCCAAAAGCGGCGGGGAGCCGCCGGTCTATGTCATCGGTACCGAAGTCCCCGTCCCCGGGGGCGCGGCCGAAGAGCTGGAAGGGCTCAGCGTCACCACCCCCGAGCAGGCGCTCGAAACCCTGTCGGTGCATTGCACCATATTTGCCGACCATGGTCTGGCCGATGCCTGGGAGCGAGTGATCGCTACCGTCGTGCAACCCGGCGTCGAGTTCGATCACCGCAAGGTGGTGGTCTATGAACCCGAAGCCGCTGTCGCTCTCAGCGCAGTTGCCGCTCGCGAACCGCGCATCCTGTTTGAAGCGCATTCAACCGATTATCAGCCGGTCGAGGCCCTTAGCGCCCTCGTGCGTGACCATTTCGCGATTTTGAAGGTCGGCCCCGGTGTCACCTTCGCCTTGCGCGAAGCCTTGTGGGCGCTTGATGCGATGGAACGCGAATGGATCGAAGACAGCGCGCGCGCCAATTTGCGCGACACCGCGATCACGGTGATGCGCGATGAACCGGGCCAGTGGCAGAAATATTATCATAGCGAGGGCGACGCGCTGACCTTCGACCTCAATTATAGTTTGAGCGACCGCATCCGCTATTATTGGCCGCACCCTGTGCTGGTTGCCGCGCAGGACAAGCTGTTCGCCAATCTCGATGCCAACCCTGCACCGCTCGCGCTGGTGAGCCAGCATTTGCCGGGCGCGGTTGCGATGCTCGATGGCGGCAGGGCGACAGTGACCGCCAAAGACATGGTGATGGCGCATATCGCAACGGTGCTTGATGTTTATAACCAGGCGTGCGGTCTCGGTCCGACCGCGCGAGGCGGGAAATGATGATGAAGAAACTTGGCTTTGATACCGATGTCCTCACCGCGGTGGGAGGACTGGAAACCGCAAGCGAGATCGCGCAGCAGGCCGATACGCTCAAAGCAATCGCGCAGCAGATGGCCGATGAGCAAGATAAGCTCGGCGCTTTTCTCGCGCCGCTGCTCGCCCGCGACGATATGCGGATCATCCTCACCGGTGCGGGAACCTCGGCGTTCATCGGCGAAAGCCTTGTTCCCTTTCTTGCTGAGAAGATGAACGGCCGGTTGGAGGCGATCGCGACCACCGATATTGTGGCGGGTGAACGGCTCTATCTCGACCCCGACCAGCCGACCCTCCTGATTTCCTTTGGCCGTTCTGGTAACAGCCCCGAAAGCGTTGCCGCCATCGATATCGTCGATAGCTGCATCACCGAAAGCTATCATCTTGCGGTTACCTGTAATGCCGAGGGCGCCCTCTCGCGCCGCATGGAGGGTGCGGCCAACAGCTACGCACTCAACCTCCCCGACGCCGTCCATGATCGCAGCTTTCCGATGACGTCGAGTTTTACCGGCATGATGCTCGCGGCGATGTTTGCGCTGATCGGCAATGAAGCGATGCAACCGCGTGCGGCGCGCATTGCGGCGTCGGCGGAACAGCTGCTCGCTCAATTGCCGACAGTGGTGCCCGACTGGGCGTGGCTTGATTGCAATCGGGTGGTTTATCTGGGGAGCAACGGCTTTCAGGGATTGGCACGCGAAGCGGCGCTGAAGCTGCTGGAACTGACCGACGGCGATGTCGTTGCGGTGCATGACACGCCTTTGGGCTTCCGCCATGGTCCCAAAACGATCATCACCGCGAACACGTTGATCGTGCTCATCCTGTCCAACGATCCTTATACGCGGCGGTACGACCTTGATTTGTTGACCGAACTCCGGCGGGATTCCAAAGCGCGGATGGTCATCGCGATGAGCGCGCAGCCGGTCGATCATCCCTCGGTCATTACCATTCCCGACATGGCCGATGCGGCTGACGTGGATTTGCTGATCCCGATGATCCTGTTCCCGCAAATCTATGCCTTCCACCGTTCGCTTCAGGCAGGCAAGCGCCCCGACACGCCCAACGCCGAAGGGCACGTCAACCGTGTGGTCAAGGGCGTGACCATCCATCCACTGGCCGCATAAGATGAGCGGCGGACTTTACCTCGGCATGGACGGCGGCGGCACCAAGACCGCCTTTCTGCTGATGGATGAAGACGGAACCCCGCTGGTCCGGCATGAGGCGGCGTCATCCTATTATCCGCAGATTGGACTCGATGGCCTGCGCAACATGCTGACGAGCGGGATTGCCGCGCTGTTTGCCCAAGCCGATGTTTCGCCCGAACGCTGCCGCTATGCTTTTTTCGGTATCCCGGCTTATGGCGAGGACAGCCATATCAAGGGCGCGCTCGATAGCCTGCCATCGGCCATATTGGGCCATGACCGCTATCAATGCGACAATGACATGGTGTGCGGCTGGGCCGGGTCGCTTGGCTGCGAGGATGGTATCAACATCGTCGCGGGCACCGGCTCGATTGCCTATGGGCAGCATCAAGGCCGCAATGCGCGCAGCGGCGGTTGGGGCGAATTGTTCAGCGATGAAGGGTCGGCTTACTGGATTGCCATCCGCGGGCTCAATATCTTTTCGCGGATGAGCGATGGCCGCTTGCCCAAAGGGCCGCTGCACGACCTTGTGCGTGCGCATTTCGGGCTCAACCAGGATCTCGACCTGTCGGGCTTTCTGGCGGACAGCCGCAACGCCACACGCGATACGATTGCGGGCCTGTCGCGCATCGTCAGCGCCGCTGCGGAGGCGGGCGATAAGGAAGCCAATGCCGTGCTGGTTGGTGCCGCGCAGGAACTGGCTGCTATTATCGAAGCGGTTGCGACCGGGCTCGGGATAGCGTCGGGATCGAGCGTGAGCGTATCCTATTCGGGCGGCGTGTTCCAAGCGAGGGAGCGGATCTTGCAACCGCTGGAAGCGCGCCTCGGCGAAAGCGCGGTGCGTTTCGCGCTGACCGAGCCCAGGTTCGATCCCGCCCATGGCGCGGCGCTCTACGCACGCAAACTGGCCGGCGTCGCTCCAGGCTGATCCCCCACTAGCGTTCGCATCAACCGGTCATTAGGATCACCCACCATTATCGGTTGGGAGAAACCCTATATGCCCTTCACGCTGCAGCAATTGTCCGACCTTGAGGATATCAAGCTTCTCAAGCACCGCTATTTCCGGGGTATCGATACCGGCGACGAGGCGTTGCTCGCGACGCTCTTCACCGATGATGTGACGATTGATTATCGCGGCGCGGGCTATCGCGCGCAGCTCGAAGGCAAGGCCGCGATGCTGGATTTTATCGGCACCGCGTTCAACAGCGATGTGATCGCGCAGCATCAGGGACATATGCCGGAAATCGAATTTACCGGCCCGGATGAAGCGACCGGCCTATGGTATCTGGAAGACCGCTTTATCGATCCGGTGCGCCGGACCGATACGATTGGCACCGCGCTTTATCGCGACCATTATGTGCGAACCGACAAGGGCTGGAAGATTGCGCGCAGCGAATATGACCGGGTCTATGAAACCGTGGTGCCGATTGCGCCCGACACCATTGTGGGCACGCCGATGCTCGCCAAAACCGGGCGCAAACCCGAACAGCGCGTCGATATCAGCGGCTATCTCACCTGGTATGACTGATTAAAAAGGAGGCCCGCCCAATGCGCGGCGCGGCCTCCTTGTTACGATCACAAACTCAATGTTCTTCGTCTTCGTCGCCACCCGCGTCGACGCCGAGATCATCATCGCCGCCAAGGTCGACATCATTGTCGGGCGAAATTTCGCCGTCATCGACATCGACGTCGATGTCCAGATCCGTATCCAGATCATCGTCCTTCTTTTCGGCGTCCTGCTTCTGCACTTCCTCGAACGGCAGCGGCTGTTTCGATTTCAGCACCGCTTCGGGAATCCACTGGTTGTTGCAGTTGATGCAGACGACCGGGTCGTCTTTGCCCAGATCATAAAAGCGGGTTCCGCATTTCGGGCAGGTCCGCTTGGTGCCCCATTCCGGCTTCACCATAGTGCGCCTCATATCCTTACATATTCACGTGGAAATAGATGCCTTGCAGGCATAATCGGCGTGCGCCTTGCCAGAACTAAACCGCGCTGTCAAAAGCTTGCCCACAGATTCTTCAAAAAAGCCTGAAAGTCAGTCTCCTTCATGTCCCACGGCCCCGCCCGCCCAGCCATTTTCCGTGCCGCTTCCCCCTTGCGCGGCAGCGTTGCCGTTCCCGGCGACAAGTCGATCTCGCACCGCGCGCTGATGCTGTCGGCGCTGGCGGTCGGTGAAAGCCGCATCGAAGGGCTGCTCGAAGGCGAAGATGTGCTCGCCACTGCCGCTGCGATGCGCGCAATGGGCGCAACCATCACCCGCAGCGATGACGGCGTGTGGAGCGTGCACGGGGTAGGTGTCGGCGGGCTGCTCCAGCCGGAAACCGCGCTCGACATGGGCAATAGCGGCACCTCGACCCGGCTCTTGATGGGGCTGGTTGCGAGCCACCCGATCAGCGTCACCTTCATGGGTGATGCGAGTCTATCCAAACGCCCGATGGGCCGGTTGATTGATCCGCTCGCCGATATGGGCGCGGACATCAGCGCCTCGCCCGGCGGCACGCTGCCGCTGATGGTGCGCGGTCTCTGCCCCGCCGTGCCGATGACCTATACGCTCCCCGTCGCATCGGCGCAGGTAAAGTCCGCCATCCTGCTCGCCGCGCTCAATACGCCCGGCATCACCACGGTGATCGAGCCCGAAGCGACGCGCGATCATTCGGAGCGCATGTTGAAGGGCTTCGGCGCAGAATTGTGGGTCGAGGAAATGGACGGCGTGCGCCACATCCACTTGCGGGGGTCGGCGGAATTGCAGCCGCAGCATATCATCGTCCCCGGCGATCCCTCCTCCGCCGCCTTCCCCGTGGTCGCCGCCTTGCTGGTGCCGGGATCGGATGTGGTCATCGCCAATGTCGGGATCAACCCGACGCGCGATGGCCTGTTCAAGATGCTGCGCGCGATGGGCGGCCATATCGACTATACCAATCTGCGCGAAGTTGGCGGCGAACCCGTCGCCGACCTCCATGTCAAGGCGAGCACGCTCAAGGGGATCGAGGTCCCGCCCGACATTGCGCCCTCGATGATCGACGAATTCCCCATCCTGTTTGTCGCCGCCGCGCTGGCAGAGGGGCGCACCGCGACGCGGGGGCTCGAAGAGCTCCGCGTCAAGGAATCGGATCGCCTTGCGACCATGGCCGAAGGCTTGCGGGCGATCGGGGCACGGGTTGAGGAAACCAGTGACGGCCTCATCATCGACGGCACCGGCGGGGCATCCCTCGCGGGCGGCGGTCCGATTGCCACCAAGCTCGACCACCGCATCGCGATGAGCTTTGCCATTGCCGGCCTCGTCAGCGCGGGCGGCGTCGAGATTGACGATATGAGCCCGGTCCAGACCAGCTTCCCGACCTTCGAGTCCCTACTGGCCTCCCTCGGCGCGCGAAAGGAACAGGTGTCATGACGTCACAAATGGCGGACATTATCGGCCTGATCGGCAGCGCGATTTTCATCGCCGCGTTCGCCTATGCCAATATGGCGGGCCAAATGAACAAGCTGTTGTTCAACGCGCTCAACCTCGTCGGCGCGGTATTGCTGCTCTCCAGCCTGTGGGTCAATTTCAACCTCGCCGCCTTTGTGCTTGAAGTGTGCTGGGGGCTGATCGCGCTAGCGGGACTGATCGCCGCGCTGGTCAAGCGGGAGAAGAAGGGCTTATGAGAAAATCATTATTGTGCCTGGCAATGGCGATCACCTTTGCGACTCCGGTGCAGGGCAAAGTCGATCCGCACGATCCGCCCCCGCGCACCCCTACTTATCCCGCGCCCGCTTATTCCGAGCCCCATTCAACCTACCGCGTGCCGGTCGAGGGCGGGAGCATTTATGTGCGCGTGAACGGCAGCCTAAAAGGCCCGCTGCCGCCGGTGATCTTCATCCATGGTGGTCCCGGGGGTACGTTTGACAGCTATCTCGAAGCTCTCGCGCTCCAATATGATCGCGCGGTCATTCTCTATGACCAGCTCGACACGGGCTATTCCGACCGGCCGATGAACCCGGCCAATTGGCGGGTCGACCGTTTCGTCGATGAACTGGAGGCGATCCGCAAACATCTCGGCATCACGCGCTGGCATGTGGCGGGCGGGAGCTGGGGCGGCACGATTGCGCTCGAATATGGGGCGCGGCGCTATCCCTCGACCGCCAGCGTCACGATGATGAGCCCACTTATTTCAACCAAAAGCTGGATGGCCGACGCAACCGTGTTGCGCGCACGACTCCCGCAAGATGTGCAGACCACCCTCACCGCCTGCGAGAGCAAAACCCCGCCCGAGGCCAAGGTCTGCGACACCGCGACCGCCGCTTATTATAAAGCCTATGTCCGGCGCGGGAGCCCCACTCCCCGCCAGCTCGCGCGGCGGGCCGAGCGCGGCGGCGCAGGGAGTAATAGCGGCGGCAACGGCGCGCTCTACAAAGCGATGTGGGGCACCAGCGAATTCCGCGCCTCGGGCACGCTGATCAACTATGACGGCGAGCCGCTCCTCGCCAAACTCAACGGCCCGCGCACCTTGTTCATGACCGGCCAATATGACGAAGCCCGCCCCGAAACGGTGGGAGCCTTCGCGCTGCGGGTCCCGGGCGCCGAATTCGCCGTAATCCCCGGCGCCGCCCACGGCCTCATGAGCGACCGCCCGGCGGAGACACTGGCGCTGCTGAAGGGATTTTTGGCGCGGCATGATGGGGAGTGAAATGACTACAGATGACTCTGCAATGATTATTTCAACAAATTTTGCACGAACTCTAATTGCCGCGTCGGTTGCAGTTGCTGTTTCAATGGGATTAGCTTCCTGCAGGGCAGAGAGCGAAACCTATTCTGTCGGACCAAACGTGCCCATCGGCGATGAATTTTCTTTATGTAAGGATTGTCCAGCGTTTGTAAGAGTGCCCAACCCGCCTAGCGCGTTGCGTCCAATTCGCTTTGTCGCGGCAACCGAACTTACATGGAATCAGTATTTGGCAGCATATGACGCTGGTGCATGCGAAATTCCGAACCCTAATAGCGGCTGGCGGCCTGGGGGCGAAAATGATCTCTTGCCAAATTTAGACGATTATCGAGTTGATTGGCCCATCAGTGAATTAGGGCCAAACGAAATCAAATGTTACATGGAATGGCTGCAAAAAAGGTCGGGCTACACGGTAAGTCTACCTACGGTCCAAGAGTGGGAATGGTTCGCGCGTAGCGGCGGATCTTCACACTATCCTTGGGGGAATGATTACGACTCGTCGCAAGAAGCGCTGGAAATTCAGCATGTACAAAAAGATATATTACAGCCTTCACAAACCATCGGAAACAAACTGAAATATCGGCAATATATCCGCGGCGTTAAAGTTGCTAGCTTTCCTCCGAACAAATGGGGATTGTACGACATTATGGGGAACTTATCCGAGGTGACGTCAAGCACTATGTCTGGGGCTGAATTATATAGTCACAACCCAAATGACCCGGTAGCTCGATGGATGAAAGACAAAGAGATTGTATTGATAAAAGGTGACGAAATTTCGTTTTCAAAGAAAATTCATCGAGATATTTCAGTAACAGGGCACGTGCCAATCCTAAGTGGGCGATATGGAATGCCACTAGGGGTTAGGTTGATTCTTATTGATCAGCCGCGATGATCGCGCCGCTCTACTAAGCACAGATGGGACAGGCTTTTGGCGTGGCAATTCCGGGGACACGGTAATTCCGGGGACACAATATTAAATTATTTCACGCGGAGGCGCGAAGGCGCGGAGATTATAGGTTAAGCTGCGATTTCATCGCACCCCCCTCTGCGCCTCTGCTTTCTCTGCGGGCTCTGCGCGAAATATCTTTGCGGTCGGCCCACACTCCCCCTCGTCATTCCCGCGCAGGCGGGAATCCATCTGATGCGGCGGAGGTTTCAGCGTCCGGTGATGGATCCCCGCTTTCGCGGGGATGACGGATTGGGTGATGTAACCCTGTCAATCATTCGTCGTCCGTGTTGAAGGCACAAGCTTCCGCGCCTCCGCGCCCCCGCGTGAACCTTCGTCCCGGCGCACCCTTCCCGACCCACCGCGCCCGTGCAAAATAGTGCTGTCCTACAAATTTTGCGCATGCCAATCTTGCCTCAACGCTGAGTCTCGCCCGCATGGTTGGGCTTGGCGGCTTGGCTCTTTCTTATCGTCTGACATAGCGTTCACGACTCCCCCGTCCCTTATCCTCGTCCCGAACCGGACCTAATCAACATATGGGGGGTGCGCAATTGATCAAAATCTAGGAACTTACGGAACTTAAGAAGGCATTTTTGGCGGATATCTGCGGGGTATAATTTCTTATTTCCGCGCACTACCATATCTTGTGTTGCAGTCCCAAAGAGGGGCAGCCGCGGGACGCAAGGGGGAAGGCAGGGATTGATCAACAAATACTTGGCCATCGGTGTATTGACGCACCGCCTCCCCATCATAGAGGGGCGGCGTGGATTCTTGGGACACTGAATTTTCGGTAAAATGCCGGATCACCGACCGCCCGACCGACGGATCATCGCCGCATAACCAACGCTTCCCTATCGCCTCAAAAGCGGCCATGGTGCGTCCATGCTGACGACGCAGGTTTTGGGCGCGCATGATGTAAGCGATGCTTTCATTTCGGAGATGTTTGCGCTCTATTCTGTCTATTATGACCGGACGGATAAAGGCCGGTTTGCCGATGACCTTCGCTGCAAAGACGCGATCATCCTGTTAAAGCATGACGGCCGGATTGTCGGTTTCACCACGCTTGAAAGCCGTCCCTTCGATCATCTTGGCCGCACAGGCGTGGTGGTGTTTTCCGGAGATACGGTGGTGGACCGGGCCTATTGGGGGCAGATGGACTTGGCCTATGCCTGGCTGCGTGCGGTGGCGACGCTGTCTCGCCGGTTTGCGGGGCTACCGGTCTATTGGCTCCTCATCGTCAAAGGGCACCGAACCTATCGGTTCATGCCCAGTTTCGGGAAAGGCTTTGTGCCCCATTGGGAGGCCTCGGCCAATGATCCCGACCTGTTGCAATTGCGCGATGCCTTGGCGACCGCGCGATTTGGCGATGCGTTTGACCCTGAGACCGGGATCGTGAGTTTTGATGGCAAGCTGGATCGGCTGTCGGCGCGTTGGGCTGAGCCATCCGCGCGCGAGGCCGCGCGGGCGGACGTCGCCTTTTTTCTTGAAGCCAATCCCGGCTATCGGCAGGGCGATGAACTGGTGTGCCTATGCCCGCTGACGCCCGAAAATATGCGCCCGCTTACCAGACGCGTATTTGAGGCCGCGCTTTCGCAATGAAGCCTTGGGATGCCATATTGACGGCGGCGCGGCCAGTCGGTGAACGGTTCGCCGCTGCTATGGCTGATCCCGGCGCAGCGCAGCGGGCGTTGTTGCAGGACATAGTGAAGGCCAATGCCGCATCAGAATTTGGCCGCGCTCAGGGTTTTGCGGGTATTTCATCCTATGAAGCTTATGCGGCGCGCATCCCGATCCGCACCTATGCCGACCATGCCGCCGATATTGCGCGCATGGCGAATGGGGAAAGGGGCGTTCTGACAACCGACCCCGTAATCGCGTTTGAAGAAACGGGGGGCACGTCGCAAGGCGCGAAGCTCATCCCTTATACGGCACGCAGCCTGTCGGGTTTTCGCGACGCGGTGCTGCCTTGGCTCGCGGACCTTGCCCGGCGCAGACCCGCTGTGATGGCGGGAGAGGTCTATGCCTCGATCAGCCCCGCAACCCGCGCGGCAAAAATGACAGCGTCTGGCCTCCCGATTGGCCTCTTATCGGACGCAGCCTATCTGGGCGAGGATCTGGTGCCGGCGTTCATGGAGTTGCTGGCGATCTCCCCGACTTTGGGCGGGATTGCGGAGGTCGATCAATGGCGGCTGGAAACGCTGGTGCAACTGGTTGCCAATCCGCGCCTCAGTTTGATTTCGGTGTGGAGTCCGACATTCCTGACCAGCCTGTTGCCGCATATCGGCGCGATGGCGGACGCGATTGCTGCGCGGGTCGACGCAGAGGCGCGGGGGAGGCTCGATGCCGCATTGGCGGGCGGAGACCTCAACCTGTCGCGGCTGTGGCCGATGCTCGATACCATTTCCTGCTGGACCGATGGCGTGTCGGCGCAATTTATCCCGGCGCTGCACCAGATGGTGCCGCATGCCTATATCGATGCCAAAGGCTTGCTAGCGACCGAAGCGGCGATCACCACGCGCCTGGGCGCAGCACCGGGCGCGGTGCCTGCGCTGCTCAGTTGTGTCACCGAATATGTCGGCCAAGACGGCATCCCCCGCCTGTGCGATACGCTCAGCGAAGGCGAGGCCTATGAGGTTGTGATCACCACCTATGGCGGCCTTTACAGATATGCGATGGGCGATGTGGTGCGCTGTGTCAGCATCGCGCAGGGATGCCCGCGCCTCATTTTTGAAGGGCGCGCCGGGGTCCATAGCGACATGGTCGGCGAAAAACTGGACGATGCGTTCGTCGCCGGCGCACTCGCCCCCTTATCGCGCCCGGCAGCATTGGTGCCGCGCCTCAATCCATACCCGCATTATGCTTTATGGGTCGAAGCGCAAGGTGATACGCTCCCGCCGCTTGACCAGCTCGCCGGGCAGGTGGAGGCCGCATTATGTGCCAACCCGCATTACGCCTATGCCCGCAAAATTGGGCAATTGGGCGCGATTGATGTAGGGGTTCGCACCGATCTTGTCGGTTTGATCATCAAGAAAGGCCTCGCATCCGGTGCCCGTCTGGGCGATACCAAGGCGGTGGGGCTGTTGATAAATGTCGAAGGAGAGTGTGCGTGAAGATCGCGTTGGTGTCGCCCAAAGGCCCGCTATACCGCAATCGCGGCGGGATATTCAAAAAGTCCCTGCGCTATCAACCGCTGACGCTTACCACCTTGGCCGCGCTCGTTCCGGCAGAGCTCAACCCCGAATTTGCGCTTTATGATGAAGGGACGGCCGATGTGCCGCTCGACCTTGATGCCGACATGATCGGGATGACGGTGATTACCGGAAGCTCGGTGCGCGCCTACGAACTGGCGCGCGAGTTTCGCAAGCGGGGCAAGACGGTGGTACTCGGCGGGCCGCACGTTACCTTGATGCCGAACGAGGCGCAGGAGCATGCCGACGCCATCTGTGTTGGCTATGCCGAAGAAAGCTGGCCGCAATTGCTGCGCGACTTTGCCGCTGGCCAGATGAAGCCGCGCTATGAGCAGGGGCTGGACTTTGCGCTGGACAATTTGCCCTTCGCGCGCCGCGACTTGCTCGACGGGCGGGATTATCTGACCCAGGCGGTGTTCGAAGCAACGCGGGCCTGCGCGCATAATTGCGAATTTTGCGTGTCGCCAACCGCTTGGGGACGCAAGCAGTTCCAGAAACCTATCGCGCATGTGATCGAAGATATTCGCCGGGTGGGCGCGAAGAAGATCCTGTTCATCGACCTTAATCTTGTCTCCGACATGGCCTATGCGCGCGAATTATTCGCGGCGCTCATCCCATTGAAGGTGCGCTGGTTCGGGCTTTCCACCAGCCTTATCGGGCGTGATCCCGCGCTGATGGACCTGATGGCGCAAAGTGGGTGCACCGGATTGCTCATCGGTTTTGAATCCATTTCACGCGAAGGGCTGGGGACGATTGATAAAAGGTTCATCGACCCGCAACTTTATGCCGAACTTATCCGCGACCTTCACAAGCGCGGCATCAGCATTCAGGGCTGTTTCGTCTTTGGCAATGATGCCGATACGCTCGAAACCTTTGATGCGACGGCGGAATTTGTCATCAATACGCGCATTGATCTGCCGCGCTTTGCCATATTGACGCCGTTTCCGGGCACGCCGCTCCACAATCGGCTGGACCGCGAAGGGCGGATATTGTCGCGCGATTGGGAAAAATATGACGGGCAGCATGTCGTATTCCAGCCCAGGAATATGACGGTTGCGCAGTTGCAGGCGGGCCATGAGCGCGCGTGGAAGCAAGTCTATCGCTGGGGCCCGATCCTGTCGCGGATGCGCCATGCGGGAACGCAAATCCCGCTCTCTTTCGCGGCCAATGTGGGCTATCGCTTTTACGCGCATCACCTCCACACCCATTATACCTGTGACTGGCCGCAGGTGGCCGATCAGACGCGGCCCGTATGCGCTTAACCCTTGTTCACCCGGCCATTGGTCGTAAGCCCGGCAAAAATTATATCCGCTCCTGGCAGATGGAATCGCTGCCGATCGCCGCGCTCGCCGGATTGACGCCACCCGACGTCGCGATCAGCTTTTACGACGACCGGATGGAGCCGATTGATTTCGACCGCCCCGCCGACCTCGTCGCCATTCCGGTTGAGACCTATACCGCGCGCCGCGCCTATCAGATCGCGAGCGAATTTCGCCGCCGCAAGGTGCCAGTGGTGATGGGCGGATTCCACGCGACGCTCGCGCCCGAAGAGGTGGGCCGCTATGCCGAAGCGGTGGTGATGGGCGAAGCCGAAGGCATGTGGCCCATGGTCATCGAGGATGCGCGCGCGGGACGGCTGCAACGGCTCTACAAGGCCGAAAGCCAGCCCTGCCTTTCCAAGGTGCGCTATGACCGCAGCCTGTTTGCGGGCAAACACTATCTCCCTATCCGGCTGGTCGAAACCGGGCGCGGATGCAAATTCCCGTGCGAATTTTGCGCCATCCAGAGCTTCTTTGACCGCACCGCGCGCAGACGCCCGATTGGCGATATTGTTGCCGAGTTACAGGCCTTGAAGGCGGGGACGAAGATGTTCTTCTTCGTCGATGATAATTTCGCTGCGGATATTGCGGCGAGTTCCGAGCTGGCCGATGCGATCACACCGCTTGGCATCCGCTGGATTACGCAGATGAGTATCAACGCCGCGCATGACGAGCAACTGCTGGCGCGGTTGGCGCGCGCGGGCTGCGCGGGCGTCCTCATCGGCTTTGAAAGCCTTGATGAAGATGTGCTGCGGTCGATGAAGAAGAATTTCAACCGGATGAAAGGGGGCTACGGCCCTGCGCTCGACAATTTGCGGCGCCATAATATCCGCGTCTATGGAACCTTTGTATTCGGCTATGGCGACTATCGCGAAGAGGCTTTTCTGGAAGCGGCCGAATTTGCTATCCGCGAAAATTTCTACATCGCCGCATTCAACCATCTGACCCCGTTTCCGGGAACGCCGCTTTATCGCCGCCTCCAGACCGAAGGGCGCTTGGTCTATGACAGCTGGTGGCTGGATGAACGCTATCGCTATAATGACCTGCCGTTCGTCCCCGAAGGCTGTGACCCGGACGATATCCGGCAAGGCTGTCTTTCGGCACGCAAGCGTTTCTATGGCTGGCCGAGCATCATCAAGCGCTTTGTGGCGCCAATCAACCGCGGCGAAGGCGTGTTGATGCGCAATTTCCTGCCGATCAACTACATGCATCAAGCCGAACTCGGTGTGCGTGATGGCTTCCATCTCGGTGATCCCGATTGGCACGGCACCTTGCTGGAGGCGGGGTGAGCGCCATAGAATTTGCGATAGCGACGCGCGAAGATGAACCGGATCTGCGCCGCCTGTTGCGCGCAAATCCGGTCGGTGGCGGTTATGTGCTGGGGCTTGAACGCGAACCCGATGCGTTCGCCGCCGACTTTGGCCTTAGCGAACGCCATGTTTTTGTCATTGCCCGGCGGCGCGATACGGGCGAGGCGATTGGCATGTGCGAACGGCTGGTCGCGCCCGCTTTTGTGAATGGCAGGGTGGAGCGACTGCCCTATCTCGGGGCCTTGCGCGTGGCAGGGAGCCACCGCAACCGCATTGCGATTTTGAAGGGCGGCTTTGCGGCGCTGCGCGATCAGGCGGAGCAGGCGGATGAACTGCCCTTCGCGCTCACCTCCATCACCGCCGACAATGATGTGGCAAAACGGGTGTTGACGGCGGGGCTGAAAGGGCTTCCGCTCTATACGCCGCTCGCGGCCTATTCGACCTTTTTGCTGCGACCAAGGCGCGCAGCCATCGCCCCCGAAATCACCCCCGCCAGTGATGCCGATTGGCCCGCTTTGTCGGCTTTCCTCCAATCCGCCATGCAGCCCCGCCAATTCGCGCCCTTGTGGAGCGAAGATAGGTTGCGGCGCTGCGGCCCTGCCGACCAGTTTTTGCTGTATCGCCAAGGCGGGGCAATTCGCGGCGCGGTCGCGGTGTGGGACCAGCGCGTGCGCAAGCAGGTGGTGGTGCGCGGCTATCCCAAAGCGGTCGGGACCGTGCGCCCGCTCGTCAATCTTGCGGCGCCGATATTGGGCTTGCCGCATTTCCCGCCAGAAGGGTCGATCCTCGCGCAAGCTTTTCTCTCGCACCTTGCCGCCGAAGCGGATGATCCCGCGATCCTCACGGCACTGGTGCAGGCAGGCCTTGCGGAAGCAAAGCGTCGCGGTCTGTTGGTCGCTGTGCTCGGTTGCCCGAGCGATCATCCCCTTCGCAGCGACGTCCGCAAGCAATGGCGCGGCGTTGAATATCAAACCGACCTTTATCTGGTGCGCTGGCCGGGGCAGGAGCCTTGGGTAAACGCTCAAGCGGGCGCGATATTTCCGGATGTTGCCTTGTTATGAATTGAAGGGCATGAGGGGTCAGCAGACCCTGCGCAGCTTTTGCGCACGCTTCAATCGCTCAAAATCTGTGGGAGACGGGATTTATGAAACGGTTATTGGCTTTTGCCGCGCTGGCCCTTGCGACGCCTGTCATGGCGCAGACTGCCGCCCCGGCGGTCACACCGGCGGCAGCGCCTGCTGTAACGCCAGCGACATCACCCAACGCCGTCCAGACCAAAGCCCATGAAGATTTGCGCGCGATGAAGGATCGGTTGGTGACCGCGCTCAACGCCCGCAATGTTGATGCGCTCCTCGCCGATGTCGATCCGCAAATCCGGTTGACGACGATGGACAATGAACTGTCCAAGGGCCCCGATGGCCTCAAGGCTTATTATGCCAAGATGATGTCGGGTGCGAACCGCGTGGTTGACGAAATGAAAGTCACGGCAGAAGCCGACGATCTGTCGCTGCTGTCGGACGATGGAAAGACCGCGCTGACCACGGGCACCGCAACCGCCCATTTCAAATTGACCGGCGGCAAGGAAATGAATGTGCCTTTACGCTGGACCGCTCAAAGCATGAACCGGGGCGGCCAGTGGAAAATCAACTCCGCTCATTTTTCCGCCAATATGTTCGATAATCCGGTTCTGTCGATGGCGACCAGCTTTGCTTATTGGCTCGCGGGCGGCGCAGGGATCATCGGGCTTATTATCGGTTGGCTGATCGGGCGTCGTAAAAAGACCGTATGAGCGATCTCGGGCCAACGACGCCGCAAAACTGGTATTTGTTGGGCCCGGCAAACAGCGTTCGTCAAGGCGAGGTCGTCAGCCATACGATCGCCGGACATGATCTTATCGTCTATCGCCCCGATGCGGCGACGCCGCTCGTCGCGATGGCCGCGCATTGTGCGCATATGGGCTGCCATCTCGGGCGCGCTGAAGTGCGTAACGGCAAGCTGCGCTGTCCCTTACATTATCGCCTGATCGACAAGGATGGCCGCTTTGCGGGGAACCGGGACGGGGGGATGCGCCAGCGCGTCTTTCGGTTGCGCGAATATGCGGGCGGGCTGTTCGTCTTTTTAGGGGAAGCTGATGCAGCGTCCGATCTTGATCGGCTAGGGTTGAGCGGCGCGGCCATTTGCTATGCGGGCGAACATCGCTTTGATCAGCCATGGCAGGCGCTCGTCGCCAACGGGCTGGATATCGAGCATCTGATGAGCGTACACCATCGCAAATTGCTGGCGACCCCGGAACTCGACATTATCGATAACCATGAATTGCGGCTGCGCTATGTGACCAAGCCGACCGCGACCAAATGGCATGATCTATTGATGGCGCGGCTCGCTCCGAACGGCATCAACGGGGTCATGCGGTCGATCGGGGGGACGATGTTTCTGGTCGAAACGCGGCTCGAACGGCGTGAGACGTTCATCCTCATGTCCTTTCTGCCGCAACAGGGCGGCGGCACCTTGATCCGTGGGCTGGTGGGGATGAAGGGTGAGGATAGCTGGTTCAACCGCCTGTCGGTGCGGGTGGCCCGCGCGCTGTTCAAAGCCTTTCTGTTCAAAGACCTGGCGGTGCTTGAAAATATGCGCTGGCATGAGCCGTCACAAATTGACGGGCTCGGCGATGAGTACACCCGCGCCGCTTGCGATTTTTTCCGAAAGCTCCCCAGTGCGTGAAGCCCTCGCCATGAGAGCGGGGCGGGCCGCGCGGCAAAATTGGCTGATCCTTGGGGCCGGCATGGCGATGAATGCTGCGCTCCTGTGGCTCGCCTCGCATGCCGATGGCGCGATGGGCCAATTGCTCGCGGCGCTGTTCTTCGCCTTTGCCAACAATATGCTGTTCGCGTTGATGCACGAGGCGGTGCACGGCAATTTCGACCCATCGCCTGCGCGCAACCGGCTGGGCGGTAGTTTGGCCGCGGCGTTTTTCCCGACCTCCTTCACCTTGCAATGTTCAGCGCACCTCACCCACCACCGCAACAATCGCAGTGAGCTTGAGCGGTTCGATTATATCGGCCCCGGAGAATCGATTCCGCTCAAGACCGCGCAATGGTTTTCGATCCTGACCGGCCTTTATTGGCTTGGTATTCCGTTTTTCCTGGTGATCTATGTGCTGTTTGCCGAACTGGTGCCGTGGAAAAAACTGGTGCCCAAGGACAGCGGCTTTACGCAGCAAACCAGTGCCGGCGAATTTATGGAAAGTCTGGTGCGCTTGCCGGTGTGGCGGGTGCGCGCGGAATTTCTGTTCAGCCTTGCGGTGCAACTGGCGCTGGCGGTGATGCTTGATTTAAGCCTCTCCGGCTGGCTGCTCTGCTATGCCGCCTTTGCGCTCGGTTGGAGTTCGCTCCAATATGCCGATCATGCCTTTTCCCGGCTCGACCGGGTGGAAGGCTCCTGGAATTTGCGGGTCAATCGCTTCACGCGCACGATGTTCCTCAACTATCATTATCATCTCGAACATCACCGCAATCCCAATTGCCGTTGGCAGGATTTGCCCGCGAGCAAACAGCAGAGCGGCGAGCCCGCCCGTCCTTTTCTGTCGATGCTGTTGCTGATGTGGAAAGGGCCGCGCTTGCTTCCC
The DNA here is from genome assembly GCA_023458055.1 of Pseudomonadota bacterium. Classification (GTDB taxonomy): domain Bacteria; phylum Pseudomonadota; class Alphaproteobacteria; order Sphingomonadales; family Sphingomonadaceae; genus JAFAFE01. The sequence goes on along the minus strand of JAEXAW010000094.1, from coordinate 29,589 downwards.
GGCGCGCATCAAGGTGCGGCGCGGCAACGCGTGCTCGACGCATCGGTCCTGACCGCGCATATCCTGATCTTCGGGGCCGCATTCGCTTTGATCTACGGCCTTGCGAGCCATGATTTCACCGCCCGCACGTCGCTCTATGACGTGGCGCTGCCGCTGGACGCGCTCGCGCCTTTCTGGCCGATCTGGGGGCTCGCTTATATTACGATCACGCCGCTGCTGTTGGCAACCGCGATCCTGTTGCGCACGCCCGATAATAGCCTGCCATTCCTGGGCGCGTTGATATTTCAATTGATCGTGGCAAGTGTCTGCTTCTTGCTATTTCCTGTCACCCCGCCGGTCCCGCCAGCTGTGCCTTCAGGGAGCTTCGCCGCCTCGGTCTTTCACATCGCCGATGCGATGAACCTTGAGGGCAATTCTGTGCCGTCCTTGCATGTCTCACTTGCGCTATCCTGCGCCTGGGCCGCCGCCGCGCGCCTCAAGCCTGTAGCGACCGCGGCGATGTGGTTATGGGCGCTTGCTATCGCCCTCTCAACCTGGCTGACATGGCAGCATTGGCTGGTCGACATCGTCGCGGGCGCGCTGCTCGCGATGATAGCGATGGGCGTGGTCCGCCCCTTTCTGGCAAGGCAGCTCCGCCAGATCGAGGCCGAGATTATTCGTGATTGAGCAGCGTACGTTCAAAAAAGCGGGTCGCATCATCGCGCACCGCATCGAAATGCCCCGTGCAGCAATGATCCCCGCGCGGGATAATCCGCAAGCTGGCCTCGCGGTCATGGCCTGCCTCTTCTAGCCGCGCCAACAGCCACGCCTTGTCACTGGTATCGACCACCCGGTCGCGCTCGCCATGGACAATGCGGACATGCGCGCGGATTTGCGCGAGCAGCTCCGGACTCTCGATATTATTCTGCCCCAATATCCGCGCCACTTCCGCATCGGTGCGCGCGCCGGTGACCTGAAATAGCCGCGTCTTGATCAGATAAGGGAGCGATGGAAATTTGCGGGTATGAAGCGGCGCGCCAAGGTCGAACACGGCCTTGACCCGCGCATCGCTGGCGGCTGCATCCAGGCACCACATCGCGCCAATGCTGATGCCGAGCAGCCCGACATGACCCCCATCGACGCCCGGATAACCACCCGCGGCATCGATGGCGGCGGACAAAAAGCGCGGGAAATCGGCGGTCCACATGATGTCATCAAGGATCAAAGCCTCGCCTTGCCCCGGACCATCGCACACCAACGTCGAAAACCCCGCATCGTACAGCGCGAGTTCCGTCGCAAGATGCTCTTCCTTGCAGCCATCAATGCCGTGAACGATCATCACCAGCGGGGCAGGAGCGGCTTGCTGATGGAGATTGCCGAACAGATCACGCCCTTGCCAGGGAATGGTGATGCGCTGAAACCGCTCCCCGAAAGCCAGCGTTTCGGCCTCAAAATAATAGTCCCGCGCCTTTTTATAAAGCGCGCGCCGCTGGTCATTGAGCGGCAGGCAGCCCCATTGCGCCATATGATAAAGATAAGAAATTTCGCGCAAAGCCGCGATGGTTTCATCCGCGCTCATATCGGCGCGCTGCCGCTCAAATGCCGCCGCCTTTTTGGCCACCACGGCTTCAGCGGTCGTCGCCCAATTATCAATCGTGCCAACCCCGTCGAGAAACGCGAAGATCACATCAGGATCCACTCCCGAAGCGAGCCAGCGATTCCAGAAAGGCTGCGTAATCCGTTTAAGGCCAACGACCGCCGACAAGGATCGCACCGTCTTGCTGAAGACATGATCAAACAAGGTATAGGCTTGGGTGTCAGCGATATTTTTCATTGTCGGAGATGATCTACAGATCACGCGCAATTGAGCAAGGGCGCGAACCGATGCGACCAGCACGCCGCGATACAGAACGCGCCGCCGTACTGAGCGGGACGACATGAGCCTTGCCGCGTTTCATGGGAACGGCTGGCACCGTCCACATTCTTTCCTCTAGGTCAAATTCATCCTATGTTGCCAACTGCACTTCTTGGCTGCGCACCGCCGTCAAGACAGTCATTTCCAATGCGAGCCGACCGAATGCGGGCTGAGCGCGAAGTCGCTCGATAAATGCCGTAACATTTTGTAGGGCATCGCCAGCCGATGCTCTATTTCCTGCACCTGCTTGGGTAACCCGATCCCGCCTTTTTAGACTTCCGTTGGTTGATGCCGCTTCATTCAACCGCCAGCCTTTCGCATTGGACACAATTCAGAGCTTGGCAAATCCGATGACGTCCCCGCCGCCCGTTTCGGGCTTTGATCGCCAGACTTTAATACAGTGTGAAGGTAAATCTTAAATTTCCGGATTCCCGAAAGGCCTCCCCCACATGATACCCCGTCTATTAAAGCGATTGTGGGCGGAAACCAATGAACGCGCACGGCTGAATAGACCGCAAGATTGCGGTTTATGGCAGAAGTCTGCGATTATTGCTGAAGAGGAAGGTGGTGGCAGGGCTTGTATAGAACTACGTCATATTTCTATTATTTTATAATGCGTTAGTAAAATGACTTATTTTTAGCCCCACATTTTACCCCACACTTTTTGGACACGACTGCCTAGATTGGGCTTTTTTACGGCTTCCGAAAACTTGCCACGTTCGCACTGTGCAAACTTCCGGTTGGGGTTTCCGCCACCCCTTCCCTCGCGCGCGGGCGAAAAACTGGGTTAGCGATTCGTTTGCTTTGAAGGTGCGCTTTCCCTTTTTTTACGGATACGGAAAACTGCCTCGCCCCGCGCCGCTAATTTGTGCGCGCAAAAATTCGCCCCTGTTTTCGCTTTATCCTTCCGGCTGGGGTGAGGTTTGAAACGCACCCTTACTATAGATAACTTCGCGCGCCCGCGCGTATTGCTCCTGAAAACTCGCGCGCGCGTTATCGGCTGCAAGCCGTCAGCGTATCTAACGGTGCAAGGCGCGCCGCATTGCCCGTCCGCACGTCCTGCCTAGTTGATATTGCCACGTTGCCCTTGGGGTAATGTTTCGCATGGGCGGGTTTAGAAGGCGCTGGGTTTTGCGTTCCTGCCAAACTTCATAAAGCCAAGAGCCGGTTGCGACGGAAGCCCCGATTATCATCGGGCGTAGAATATCTGGGTCCATGTCGGAACGCTAACATGGGCCCATGATGCTCACAATCGGCGTTTCAACATTTATCAACATCAGCGCGCGCCGCCCGTCCGATATTCTGCGATGTCCCGCAACGCTTGCCGATGATGCGCCCGCCGGGTTGCAGCCGTGTGAGTGCCAGCGCCTTTGCCGCCGTCGCGTCCGCCCCTTTGAGGCAATAGCCCAGCGCCGCGCCAAGATTGGGGAAATAGCTGTCAGGGCTTTGCTGATAGGCGCGGATGGTGCCGCCAATGCGCCGCGACAATATCACGCCCTTTGCCGGATGGACGCCCGCGCGCTGGAGCCATTGCCGTTGCCGCCGGGTGAACGCCCGACGCAAGGCAGGGGGAACGTGCAAGATGATATGGGCGTGACTCCCCTTGCCTGCACCATGCTCCCGCACAAAGGCCCATGCCAGCCGCCCGCCGCGCTTCGCTGTCCAGCCGCTCGCGCTTTTCAAGAATGACCGCAAGGCCGCGCCCGCTTGCCCGTCATTGATGTCGCCCGCCTCAAAATGAATCGTCAACAGAATATTGAACGCCAAGCCGATGTCCGCCGCAAAGGTGGTTGCCGCCATCAATTCCCGGCATTGGGTTTCCGTCAGAGCATTGCTTGTGCGGGTCGCGTTGTTGCGGATGCCGCCATGCCCCAGAAACGGCAGTTTTGCGTTAGTCGCTGCCACACCTAAACCTATCTATAGTTAGCAAGCACCGTGCCACTTTGGTTTTTCACCGTTATTTTAACGGGATAGTCGAAATCGGAGCGTTTGCGCTGCACTCCTAAAAATCCGCAGTTTTCCATTGCCCCGCACCTTTTTTGCGTCAGTTTCAAGTGGACGGATATGGACGCCAGCGCACAAGCCGATGTCAGTCGAAAAATTGGGGAGCGGCTTAACCGGCGCGCTCCCCGTTGTTGGCATTGCTTGCTTGGGTGCCAAAAAAGCGGATTTAAGCCCCGTCAGGCGCATTTGCCGCGCGATATGCCGCCAATGCCGCCTCTAGCGCCACAATCGACTCCACGGGCATTGTGACGCCCTTTTTTGTAGCAATCGGCCCGCCGTCGCCTTCCACATATTGGCGAATGTCGAGATAGGGCTTTGAGCCGTTAAACGACTTCACCGCAATGTGGATGGTTTCGCCGGTCGGTCCTTTGGGTAAGACGCCAATCATCGCCAGCGTATCGGCCTGGGGTTTATTTGCCTGCATCATGCTACCCTCCCCCGGATGGTGACAGGGGAAAGCAACACATATCGCCCATGCCATCCGCCTTCGTCATCGTGCCGCTCGCGGATGGTTTCGATTGCAAGGCCGTGGCGATGCCGTAAATTGAAAATATATGCGCCAAGGCGAAGCGCCCAATGGTGCGACAATTCCAATGTGGTTACGCCCCCCGCGCCCGCTTCCACTAAGGCGACAAGCGCCCTTGCTTCCTTGCCTGTCGCCAAATCGGGACCGCGCGGCCCGTCAAAAGAGATTGCCACTTTCCGACTGGAGGGTTTATGCTTGCCCGTCGCCAGTTTTGAAACGCCAGCGATACCGAACCCGGCAGCGGTGCCAGCCGCTCCGGGTTCACTTGTTTTCACTTGCTCCATTATGCCGCCTCCCCATTCGCCGCGCCTTCGATGAGCGCGTCAATGCTGCGAAGCGTAACCAGCCGCCGCGTGCCGATGGTGACGGTTTCCAGCAGGCGTTCGTCAATCAAGCCATAGGTTTTCGTGCGCCCGATACCGAGCAATTCCCCGGCCTTGAGGATGCTAACCAGCCGAGGTTGAATATGAGAATCAGAAAAATTCATTGTCGTTTTTCCTATGTAGTCGGCCCGAACGGAATGTTCCGGCGATGCACAAAGGATAAGCACGGATGCCTCAATTGTCGGCTGGAAACGGGGTAGAAATAGGGTGGAAAAGGGGTCAATGACCCTCCGGTTCTCGGCTCTCGAATTCCTTATGCAACCAGCGCGCGCGTTCTTTTAGCAAGCTATCGGATGGTGTTGCGCCTTTGTCTGCAAACCAATCTGCCAGCGCCCTTTGCACGTCCGCTTGTGAACGAGGTTGCCAAGTGCCGCTATCGGCCCATCGGAAAACGACACCCGCAACCGCTTTTTCCCAGTCATAAACTTTAGGTCGCCCACCTTTCGCGTTGCTCGGCATTTGCGGTGCGCCATTAGAAATTGCTCTATCTTTAACAAGGCTTAAAATGATGTCATAAGCCTCGAAATGCTCCGTATTCCCAGCATCGTCGAGCGCTAGAGTAGAAAACCAACGGTCGCGCCACTCCCATCTAAATTTGGGGAGCTTCTCAGGTGATAGACTTGGAACCAGCATAGTAGGCTCATACGTGCCATCAACCATTGCATTATGCTTTTCATCATATCGGTTTAAGAGCACTCGCCATCGAGTGCTACTAATCAGTTCATGTCCGGCGCTCACATATTTTTGCGAGTCGATATATGCCGTCCATTGACAATGCCCCATTCCAACTAGAACCCCCTGTTCAAGTAGGATTAGGAATTCTCGTTCTGGGTTGTCGTAGCCCAACATAGCGATTTTCCCAACGACGTGGTCAATCTCCAGCGCTTGGGGCACTTCCTCATTATTGGCCGGGTCAATTTCGCCCCGAGCCATCCACTGAAGCGCGAAAAGTAATTCTTTGTCATCCATGCCGGACCATCCGCCTCCCAAGCGGCTCCCAGAGTGAAAGCGGGGAAGCGCGTGGGATGCGCGCTTATCGGCTGGCCTGCCTATCCCCGCCCGATTCATACCGTCAAAAAACGGCCTTGTCAGTTATCCCATGCCGCCCGTGCCGGGAACGGCACAAACTTCCCGCCCGCACTATCCGCCACGCAATAGCGTCCCCATGCTTCCATAAGGCGCACCCGCTCCCCCGGCTTGTCGGGGGTCCCAAGATAGGTTGTGCGGCGATAGGCGGCTTGCACCGCGTCCGGCGTCTTGTGCGCCAGCGCGGCTTCCACAACCGCGTTAGGATAGCCTTCATTCGCTGCCCAATCGGTGAAGGCCGAACGGAAGCCGTGGACGTGGTAAGGCTCTCCAGCGTCCCGCAACACCTTTAGCAGCGTCATATCGGACATTGCGCCACCATTGACGCCCGGAAAGACAAAATCCGTTCCTGCCATCCGCAAAGCCGCCGCGCGCTGCAATACCGCAAGCGCCGCCGCCGATAGCGGGACCATGTGCGCCTTGGCTCGTTTCATGTGGTCCGCTGGCACCGTCCATAATCCAGCTTCCCAATCAAATTCGCTCCACTTCGCCAAGCGGACTTCCTGCGAACGAACGCCCGTCAAGATAAGCAATTCGAGTGCCAGCCGCCCATAAGATGGTTTGCGCTGCAATGCCGTGATGAACGCCGGGACTGCGACGTAGGGCATGGCCTTGCGATTCGCGCGCTCTTTCACTTGCCGGGGAAGGCCGCGCCCTGCTTTCAAGCTGCCATTGCCGGATGGGGCTTCGCTGGAGCGCCACCCCTTAGCATGGGCATAATCCAATACCGCGCAAATGCGGTTGCGGACTTGGCGAGCAGTTTCCGGTATTTCCTGCCAGATAGGGGTAAGCGTCGTGATGATGTCCGCCGCTCCTATCGCGCCCGTTGGCTTGTCGCCAAGTTTCGGAAAGGCATAATTTTCCAGCGCCGCCAGCCATTGCCGCGCATAGGTCGCGCTTTTCCAGCCATTGGCGTTTTCAGCATGATATTGCTTTGCCGCTTCCCGGAAGGTCACTTGCGCCGCGATAACATCCCTGCGTTCCGCCAGAATGTCGCGCCGCTCCACCTTCACCGCCATCCGCAATTCCCGCGCCTTGTCGCGCGCCATAGCGAGCGTAACCAGCTTGGCGCTGCCCAGCCCAATATCCTTGCGCTTGCCGTCACGCTGGAGCCGCAATAGCCAGCTTGCCGCGCCCGTCTTGCTTACTTTCAGCAAAAGGCCATCGCCGTCCTGATAGGTGCCGGGTGTCGCCAGTGCCGTTTTCACGCCGATTGCCGTCAGCTTGCCCATATTTCCTTCCCCACACTTTTGAGGCCGATTTCAAAAATCAAAAATGTGGGGAACGGGAATCCTTCCCCACACCTTCCCCACACTATGGGCGCGGCTGGGGGCGAATGCAAGCGAATGACAGCGAACGGCAAAGGCCATCACAACCCCAGAAATATGCAGCTTTCCAAGGATGTTTGCGGATGGTGATGAAGGGGGTGGTGGTGGACAGGGCTGGATTCGAACCAGCGTACGGAAACCCGGGCAGATTTACAGTCTGCTGCCTTTAACCACTCGGCCACCTGTCCATGGCGCCGAACGCCGCTAAGGTGCGGCGGGCGAAGGCGGCTCAATGGCGAAAGGATGCTTGCCTGTCAAGGCGAGCGCGTCCAAAAGACGCGCAAATTTTGAAATTCCAGCTCGAAAGACCGCCCGCATGGCCAAAGGACGCCGCCCCACCCGCAACAAAAGCAGCAATCCCGGCGCGCTGCCCCGCTTTTGGGGGCGTCATGCGGTCGCTGCCGCCCTCGAAAATCCGGAGCGGCGCGTGCGCAAAATCTGGGCGACGCGCGAGGCAGCGGGGCAGCTTGAGATCCCGTCCGACATTCCGGTCAATTTTGCCGATGGCGGTGACCTTGGCCGCATGGTGCCGGGGGATGCGCCGCATCAGGGCGTCGTCGCCGAGGTTGACCCGCTCGAACATATGTTGCTCGCCGAATTGCTTGACCAGCATGCGGATGACAACCGCCCGTTGGTCATCCTCGACCAGGTCACCGATCCGCATAATATCGGCGCGATCCTGCGCTCCGCCGCCGCGTTTGATGCGATCGGCGTGGTGACACAGGACCGGCACAGTCCGGCGGAATCGGGGACGATTGCGCGGGCAGCAGCAGGGGCGCTCGAGATTGTGCCCTGGGTGCGCGTGGTCAACCTTGCCCGCGCGCTGGAAGAAGTCGCCGAGGCGGGCTTCTGGCGGATCGGGCTTGATGGCGAGGCGGACCAGACCTTGGCCGAGGTCATCGGCAAGGGCCGCGTTTGCCTCGTGCTCGGGGCTGAAGGCGAAGGTATGCGCCGCAACACTATCGAACATTGCGACATTATCGCCAAATTGCCGATCAGCGCGGCGATGGAAAGCCTCAATGTGTCCAACGCGGCGGCGATTGCGCTCTATGCCGTTGCAACCGCGTCATAATCTGGCAGTATCAAGCGCGAATCATCTGGGGGGAATTATGTCACGTCCGTCATTCGTCAAACTTGCTGCGATTGCCTTCCTGCCGCTGTTCGTCGCGGCTTGCTTCTTCATGCCAGGCAAGTTCGTCTCGAACCTCAATGTCGATAAAAACGGCCAGTTCAACTTTGCCTATAAAGGTGAAATCATCGCCATGTCGGGCGACGATATGATGGGCGAACTGGGCAAAAGCAGCGACGAGGATGAGGAGTTTATCGCATCCTGCTCCACCGATGACGGCGAGGAACGCGACTGCACGGCCAAGGAAACCGCCGAGCAGAAAAAGGAATGGGACGCGGCCAAACCCGAGCGCGACAAGGCGCGCGCGGACAAAAAGAAGGAAGACGCAGAAAAAACCGCGATGCTGATGGGCTTTGACCCCAATGATCCCAAGAGCGTCGATGCGTTCATTGCCAAGCTGACCAAGCAGAAGGGTTGGAACAGCGTCGTCCACAAGGGACACGGTGTATTCGATGTCGATTACGCGATTTCGGGCAGCCTCGACCATAATTTCTCCTTCCCCAACATTCCGGATGCGGCAATGGCGGTGCCGATGGTGGAGTTGACCGTGCGCAAGGATGGCAGCGTCGCGGTGGCAGCGCCCGGCTTTGGCCTCAACGAAGAACAATCGCGCAGCAAAAGCTTGATGGGCGCGGCCATGGCCGACGCCGCCAAGGAAGGAAACGCACCTGCCGGGGTCATGGACGGGACCTTCACCGTGACGACCAATGGCGAGGTGTTGACCAACAATACCGAGGACGGTCCTACCAGCAGCGGCAAGACCAAAAGCATGACGTGGAAGGTCACGCCGCAATCGACCAGGCGGCCGGAAACGCTGATCCGGCTGGACAAGCGCTAAGAGGCTGGTTTCGCGAAAAAATAATCTGGTGGGCCGCGAATGCCGGCCCGCCGGTTTTGGGCTGGATTCAGTCTTCCTGCGCGATGATGACCTTAAGGCCATCCAGCGCGTCGGTCATTTCCAGCTGGCAGGACAGGCGCGAATGGGCGTCGCGATGGCTTGAGCTATCAAGCAGGTCATTTTCGTCTTCGCTGACCGGTGCCATTTTGTCATCCCACCCATCCGCGATATGAACGTGGCAGGTCGCGCAGGAACAGCAACCGCCGCACAGCGCAAGCACCTCGTCAAACCCGTTGTCGCGGATATTTTCCATCACGCTCATGCCCGTCTTGGCTTCAACTTCATGTTCGGTTCCATCGCGCGTCACGACGATCAGTCTGGGCATAATCGGATTTCCTTTTAGGAGCGCGCCATCCCCCCGGGGCAGTCGACGCAAAGTTTGGCTGCGATATGTCGCGGACAGGCGATGAAATCAAGTCTATATGCGGGAAACACTATGGGTCTTGCTGCAGAACAGATTCGCGCCGACTTGGACGCGCTCGCGAGCCTTGAGCCCGCCTTTGCGCGCGCGCTTGCGATTGCCGGCTATCCTGAAACACGCATCCGGGAGCGCGGTTACACCACCCTTTTACGCACCATTGTGGGGCAGCAGGTGAGCGTCCATGCCGCCGCTGCGGTGTGGCGAAGGCTGGAGGAGGCGCTCGGCGCAGGCTGCCCGGCAGAGCAATTGCTGGCGCGCGATTTTGACACATTACGCGCGTGCGGCCTCTCCCGCCAGAAGCAAGGCTATGCACGCAGCCTGGCCGAACTGGTTGAGCGCGGCGAGCTTGATTTTCACAATCTGCCGCCGGATGACGAGGAGGCAATCGCGCTCCTCACCCGCGTCAAGGGCATCGGACGCTGGTCGGCGGAAATCTATTTGCTGTTCGCCGAAGGCCGCGCCGACATCTGGCCCGCGGGCGACCTTGCCGTGCAGGAAGCGGTCAAACGCATCCTCGGCCTCGACGCGCGCCCGGATGAAAAAACCACCCGGCAACTCGCCGAACCCTGGCGCCCGTATCGCGGGACCGCCGCCATTTTCGCCTGGCACAGTTATAATATGGATGCGTTGGGTTAGCGGCCTAGAGTCCTGACCCTAGATGTTCCGGCCGTGCGCGGCGGTGATGTCGAAAAACGGCATGGGTTGTGGACAGACATTGATCGTCGCTGGCAAATAGGTGATGATATCACCATCGGCCTGTACCGGGGCCGCGTTTTCGGCCTTAATATCGAGCGCGGTGCAGGTGAACCGGATCAAGTTCGCATCCTCTTCCACCTTGTTCATCATCACGGCCCACATGAACTTCAGATAACGGCGGCGATCCGCGCGCAAAAGCGCTACGACGTGGAGGAGGGGATCAGTGACGCGCGCGTGGGGCGCGAAGCTCCACGGGCCCGCATAATATCTGCCTTTTGCAACATAAAAAGCCTCGCAGACAATCTCACCACCATCCCAGGAAAGCGTCATCGTCTCGCGCGGCCAACGGCGCCATTGTCCAAGGAACGACAGGGCATAGGCAGATCTGCCGATCACGCGTTTCAACCGGCTGGAAACTATCGCAACAGCCCGACTGTCAGGGCCTACACTGGCGCAGACCATAAAAAGTGCACTATTAATTTTAGCCCCATAATGCGATTTCAATCCTGCATCGGGCAGATTTGCTGTATCCGCGCGGCCGGTCCGCCCCACCATTTCGCGAGCGAGGAGATTGACTGTTCCGGCCGGGAACACCGAGAGGGGAACGGTCCGGCCACAGGCTGACACCGCTTCAGCGACATGGCGGGTGGTCCCGTCACCGCCGAATGCGCACGCCGCCGTCGCTTCGTCGTCAATCACTAAATATTGTCCGGGTGTACTCCACGACATAATCGTGCGGACGCCCCGGCTCTGTAGCTCCGTCAGAAAGCTGTCCAGCGTCCCGCGATCAAAGCTGCCAGAGGTTGGGTTAGCAAAGATCTGGATGACAGGGCCGTCTCGCGAGATCGGGTCTCGCGTTTTTGTCCGCTTGGAGATCATTCAGCAGGTACAGCCGCTGGCACACCATGAAATCTTAGCGGGAGAACGGCCTCTTCGGTAGGACACCAGCGCTCCGCGATCCAGCAACTTATCCAAGCAAGCGCTAGCCCGGCAGGAACATCAACCACATAATGCCAACGGGACGAAACGGCTCCGACGACAATAAAAAACAGGACGAAGCCGTATATGGGCACCAGAGGTTTTGCGTAGCGCCAGGCAAAAAGGAAGAAGAGAAACGCGCCGGCACTATGCAGAGAGGGCATAGCGGCGACCCCGCCAACAAAATGCGCACCGCCGTATTGCTCTAACCATTGCGGTCCATGCGCGACGGATTGTTGGTAAAATTCGAACATTTCCATTTGCAAATTAGTCAACGTCACATTGCGGCCCGGTTCGTAAATGAAAGGACCTAGCCCTGGCGCAACAAGATAGGCAAATGATCCGAGCGACTGAAGTACCAACACTGCAACTACCAACCTACCGAATTCGTTTGGCGTTCTGATCGCATGGTATAAAAAACTGACATAGAATAACATGATGAAGCCCGACATGTAAAACATCGAGTCCAAGGGAATGATGAAGCTCAACCATCCGCGAATTGCAAAGCAAGCTTGGACAAGTGGCCTAACCAGATTGTCTATTCGCCAATAAAAATCATCATAGAGGTACGGATTTATATGGGGAATCCATAATTTGATGTTGAAATGTGCAAATAATACTACGATGTAACAAGCGGCTGCCAGCATGAGACGGCCAAAAACTCCATGCTGTCCGCCAACCGCAGTAACAAATCCTAATATTGCTACACCGAACAAAGGATACACATAATGCACACCGACCAAAGCCACAGCTTGGCGCGACGGATAAACAATCGGCAAGTGAAAAATGACGGACAACAGCAGCAGGCTGATCAACATGCCGCCAGCGATTAGTATTTCCGCCGGAATCCTTTTTAAGATTGTAACCATCACGGGTAGCGCCGTAACCTCATCAAGAATCGATGTTTCCCAGCAAATTTCTTAACGGAAAGAGGGTTAACAAACGCATAAAATGGGCATCAGGACGAACATCCCCCTTCTTGTGATTTAAGCCAGCGGCTAACTCTGAAGTCCGGGGTTAAGCCCCTTCACCTCTTCGAGGAAACTGCGCGGCTTTTTGAAATATTTGCTTTGACGGTTGACCTTAAGGCCCAAGGAGGCTGCGGCTTCCATGACGAAATGGACGCAGTTGCGGTTGCCGAGATTATAGGATTTGGCGGACGGAACCGCCTCCCAGCCGCGCACGAAGGTGATCAGTTTGGCATAATCGGCGTCATCTACCGTCACTGAAAAGCGTTGCTGGCTACTGTTGAGATATTTGGCATCCACCTTGTCCATGCGGCCCGGAACCGAACCGAACAGGATCGCCGGCGTAATATTCTTTGCGGTGAAGCCGAAATTATCCTCGACCGGTTGGCCGGTTGCGTCGATCTTGCCCTTCACCGTAAAAAAGGCGTGCGGGAAGCTGTTGCCCAATTCGTGGCTGTAGAAGGTCACGACGACCTCGGCCCAGGCCGATTGGGGTGCGACCAGAAACAAAAAGGCCGCTACCAAACGCAAAATCATGGTCTTTACCTGCATTATCTCGCTTGTCCTTCCGGGGTTGATGCCCTTCATTCCGCAATTTCCTTGACGATCAGGCAATTTTCGTGCGTCTGACCGCAAACCAGAGCCACGGGGATAAAGCGATGAGCGAAACGCGCAAGGCGATTTTCATTACAGGCGGCGGATCGGGAATCGGGCGCGCCGTCGCAATCCATTTTGCGCGCGCGGGCTGGTTCGTGGGGCTCGCCGACATTAACGGCGCCGGACTTGCAGAAACCGCCGCGCTGCTCCCCGACGGGCAAAGCTCGACGCATGGGATGGACGTGACCGACCGTGCGCAATGGCGCGCCGCGCTCGACGCCTTTGCGGAGCGGACGGGCGGCAGGCTTGATGTGCTCTTCAACAATGCCGGGGTCGGTTATGGCGGGCATTTCCCCGACCTCACCCCCGAGCGTGCCGACCGCATGATCGCGATCAATTTTGGCGGTGTGATGAACGGCATTTACGAAGCGCTGCCGCTCCTCAAGGCCACACCGGGAAGCGCCATCGTCAACACCTGTTCGGCCGCCGGGATATACGGTGCGGCGGGGCTTAGCGTTTATTCGGCGACCAAGTTCGCGGTGCGCGGGCTCACCGAAGCGCTCGACATCGAATTTGCCGATTATGGCATCAAGGTGCGCTCAATCATGCCGAGCTTTATCGACACGCCGCTCCTCAATGAAACCGTCCCGGGGTCGAACGAAACCTCGCGCCAGCGGGTTCAGGCGGCGGGGCTGGAATTCACACCGGTCGAGACCGTCGCCCAAACCGTATGGAATGCGATCCACAGCAACAAGGTCCATCATGTCGTCGGCAAGACCGCGAAAAAGCTCGCTTTTGCCGCCAAATGGATGCCGAACAAGATCCGCAATATGCGGCGCAGCATGGACAATAACAGCCGCGATTAGGGTCTTAAAGCAGGCGTTCGGTGGTTTGTGCGAACAACCTGCTAAAGCAGGCGTGCGGTGGTTTGTGCGAACAACCTGCTAAAGCAGGCGTTCGATGGCCTCCGCCAGCGCAAGGTCGCGTTCCGAAAGTCCGTCCGCATCGTGAGTAGTGAGCAAAATTTCGACCTTGTTATAGACGTTCGACCATTCGGGATGATGGTTGGCTTTTTCTGCTTCCATTGCAACTGCGGTCATGAATGAAAAGGCCTGGACGAAATCGTCGAATTCAAGGCCTAGAATGATCGCATCGCGCTCCGCATCATATTCCCAATCCTCATGGGTCTCGAGAAATTTGGTGCGGTCGGCTTCGGATAATTTCTTGACCATCGACTTCGTCCTTCACTGGCGTTTGCGTCTGCCACGCCCTATGGGACAGGCATGGAGCCGGGTCAATCACGGGCATATCTGAACCTCGATGAGGTCGCGCTGGTGCGCGGCGGGCGGATGTTGCTGCGCCAGTTTTCGCTGCAAGTGAAGGCAGGCGATGCGGTGGTGCTGACGGGCCGCAACGGCGTCGGCAAATCGAGCCTGCTGCGCCTGTGCGCCGGATTGCTACAACCCTTCTCGGGCAAGGTCGAGCGCTCGGCCCGCACCGCGCTGGCCGATGAACAATTGGCGCTCGATCCCGAAGCAAGCCTTGGAGATGCGCTGCATTTCTGGGCGCGGCTTGACGGCCATCCGGCGCGCGGCGCGGTCGATGCGGCGCTGGAGGCGATGGCGTTGCAGCCGCTTGCAGCCATCCCGGTGCGGATGCTGTCAACCGGCCAGCGCAAGCGCGCGGTGCTGGCGCGCACCATCGCGAGCGGCGCGCCGCTGTGGTTGCTCGATGAACCCGCCAACGGCCTTGATAGCGAAAGCCTGACGCGGCTCGAAGCGGCGATGGCGGCGCACCGCGCAGGCGGCGGCGCCATCCTTGCCGCCTCGCACTTGCCGCTCGCGTTGGCGGATGCCCGCGATATCGCGCTCCAGCCGGTCGCGCCGGAGGAAGCGGCATGAGCGTCCTTACCACGCTCGTCCGCCGCGATCTGGTGCGTAGCGCGAAGAGCGGCAGCTTGTGGCTCCCCGTCATTTTTTTCCTTCTCGTTGCGACGCTCTATCCCTTCGCGGTCGGCCCCGACCCCAAGACGCTCGCGCGCACCGGTGGCGGGATGCTGTGGGTCGCAGCGCTGCTGTCGGCGCTCCTCCCCATCGACCGGCTGTTCCTTGCCGACAAGGAAGCGGGCGTGCTCGACCAACTCGCGGTGCGCGGGGTGAGCGATGAAGCGGTGGTGCTGGCGAAACTCGCCGCGCACTGGATCAGCTTTGCGCTGCCGCTGCTCATCGCCGCGTTTCCGGCGGCGGCACTGCTTAACCTGTCGGGCGAGACGTTGCGCAGCCTCCTCATCGGTCTTGCCATCGGCTCCCCCGCCCTGGCCGCGCTAGCGGTACTCGTCGCTGCGCTCACCACCGGCTTGCGCGGTGCTGGCGCGGTCGGCGGATTGCTGCTCCTGCCCCTCGCGGTGCCAATCCTGATCTTCGGCGCGGGCATGTTAGGGAGCGAAAGCGGGGCGGCGATCAAATTCCTCGCGGCGGCCTCGCTGTTTCTAACCGCGATCTGTCCGTTTGCGGCGGGGGCAGCGTTAAGGGCGGGGCGGGTTTAAAGGTTACAAAAGACACGGGGTGTAGTGTTTTTTGTTCGTGCATCAGTGTAACCTTTGGGTCTTACGGGGCAGGATGAACCGCGCGCCACAAGCGCGAGCGCGATGCACCCCGCGCACATCATCATCTGCGCTCCTGTCTGGGTAGTGCGGCACCATATTCTCCTTATCTAAAGCCGAATCGGACGATCAGAGCATCGGCGCTGTCTGTAGGAAAGGGGAAATTGCTGGCCGATCCGGAGCCAGTCGAAAGGCGCGACACGAGAGAGGAAGAAATTGTTATCAACCCGCGCCGGCGACCCCGTCAAACACCGCCAGCGTCATCACCGCGCGGACATCAAAGCCAAGGCTTTGATAAAAGGCGACCGTGCTGCTGTGGCTTGTATAGGCATGGAGGAACACCTGTTCGCCGCGCGCGAGGATGCGACGGGCAACATGGCGCATCAGCGCACCACCCAGCCCTTGCCCCTGAAAATCGGGGTGGGTGCAAAGGCCGCTCAGTTCCGAATAGCCGGGCAGCTTCATGCGCTCGCCGCACATGGCGATGAGTTTACCGTCCGCCTTCACGCCGACAAATTCCGCCAGCCGGTTGGTGTGGACCGCAAAGGGGCCCGGCTTGGTGAGGTGGGCCAGTGCGATCATTTCCGCAGCGTCGGCTTCGCTGAGCGCGACGATTTCGACGGGCTTGGCCTCGCCCTTGATGTCGCTGGCAAGCATTTGCACGAGTTCGGCCTGTCGGAGGGGCGTGAATCCGGGCAGCAGCGCCAGCGCTGGCTCACGCTCGACCAACCATAGTTCGCCGTTCGTCGGGATGAGGTTGCGCAAGGCCCCCAGCGACGCCGCCTGCGTATCCGCGACCGCCGCGAACGGCCCATAATCGGGATCGAGCCGCACCGCCTGCCCTTCCGCTTGGGCAAGATGCGCCCAACCGCTACGGAGGCTATTCCATACCGGGCGGTCGAGACTATGCTGGGACATCGGTGCGCTCCTTATTTCGACCAGCGTGCGAAAATCGCGGTGGGCAGGAGCAGCCCGCGTGCTTCCTCGCGCACAGTGAGTTCGCCACATTCAATCGTTCCGCCAAGGTCGGCGAAATGCTGGCGCAGCAATTCGCCAATCGCGAGCGCGGACATGCGCACCGCATAGACGGTGAGGAACAGGAAGCGGCTGTCGGCATCGAGCAACTGGCGGCAATCGGCGATGAGGTGGGGGAGGTCCTCTTCGAGCTTCCACACCTCGCCATCGGGGCCGCGGCCATATTTGGGCGGGTCGAGCAATATGCCGTCATAGCGCCGTCCGCGCCTGACTTCGCGCGCGACAAATTTAGAGGCATCATCGACAATCCAGCGGACCGGATTTTCGGCCATGCCCGAGAGCGCGGCGTTATCGCGCGCCGCCGCGACCGATTTTTTCGACGCATCGACATGGACCATCTCCGCGCCGCCTGCACTCATCGCGAGCGTGCCGACACCGGTGTAGCCGAACAGGTTCATGACGGACGGCTTTTCCATCCCCGCCACCTGTTCGCGCATCCAGCTCCACACCGGGGCCATGTCGGGGAAGAAGCCCAGGTGACGAAAAGGCGTGCAACTCGCCTGAAAGGTCACCTCGTTCCACGAAAGCGGCCAGCCTTCCTTGGGCACGGGGCGATCATAAGTCCAGCGCCCCCCGCCATCTTCGTCGGACGCTGGCATAAACTCACCGTCCGGGTCCCAGCCTTCATGCGCGGGCGCCCACATCGCTTGCGGTTCGGGGCGGATGAAGCGGTATTGGCCGTAACGCTCAAGCTTCATCCCATGGCCGGAATCGAGGAGGCCATAGTCCGCCCAAGGTTCACCAATCATGGTGATGAGGGGGATTTGGCTCACCGCGCCACCCCACGCCCCGGCGTTGCGTGCGCGGTCACATAATCGCGCACTGCCTCATAAGTGCCGGGGAGTTTTTCATAACGCTCCTCGCGCTCGAACAGGCTGCCGATGCGGTTGGGGAGTGCGGGGCGGACGCCGGTCGCGCGTTCGACCGCCTCGCGGAATTTGGCCGGGTGGGCGGTGGCGAGCGTGACCACGGGGATCGCCGGATCGAGTTCAACCGCGCGCGCTGCCGACAAGCCCACCGCCGCATGCGGATCAATCAACTCACCCGCCGCCTCATAGGCCCAGCGCAGCGCCTGCATCATCTGGTCGCTATCGGCGCGCGCACTGGTGAAGAGCTTGGCTGCGCCCTCGCGCTGCGCATTGGTCAGCATCATCGCCTTGTCCGCCTCAAAGCCGCGCATTTGGGTCGCCAGCGCCGCGCCATCGCGGCCACCAACATCGAACAACAGCCGTTCGAAATTGGAGCTCACCTGAATGTCCATGCTCGGTGTCGCGGTCGGCGTGACGCTGCTCGCCGAATAATCGCCGCTCGACAATGCGCGGTGGAGAATGTCATTGACGTTGGTCGCGACGATCAACTGCGCGACCGGCAAGCCCATTTGCGCAGCAACATAGCCCGCAAACACATCGCCGAAATTGCCGGTCGGGACCGCAAAGGCGACCGCCCGCGCCGGCGCGCCGAGCCGCACGGCGGCGTAGAAATAATAGACCACCTGCGCCATCAACCGCGCCCAGTTGATCGAATTGACCGCCGAGATCGTAAAGCGGCTGGTCACATCGGTATCGGCGAACATGCGCTTTACCATCGCCTGCGCGTCATCGAAGCTGCCATCAATGGCGATATTATGGACGTTGGGCGCGATCATCGTGGTCATCTGGCGGCGCTGCACGTCCGAGACGCGGCCTTCGGGATGGAGCATGAAGATATCGATCTTCTCGCGCCCCGCGACCGCATCAATCGCTGCCGAACCCGTATCGCCCGAAGTCGCACCAACGATGGTCAAGTGATCGTCGCGGCCTTTCAGGAAGCGTTCAAACAACAGGCCGAGCAATTGCAGCGCGACATCCTTGAACGCGAGCGTCGGCCCGTGGAACAGTTCGAGCAGCCAATGCTGGTGGTCGAGTTGTTTTAACGGCGTCACCGCTGCATGATCGAAGCGGCCATAGGCGGCGCTGCAAAGCTCACGCAGTTCCGCTTCATCAAGGCTTCCGGCGACAAAGGGTGCCATCACCCGCACCGCCGTTTCGACATAGGAAAGCCCCGCCAGCGCGGCGATCTCCGCCTCGCTCATCGTCGGCCATGTGCGCGGCAGATAAAGCCCGCCGTCGCTCGCGAGACCCGCCAGCGTCACATCTTCAAAACCGAGCGCCGCTGCGCTCCCCCGGGTGCTGATATAATCCATGGCAAAAGCGCCTATCGCCGAGCGAGGCTTGCGGCAAGGCTTTTGCCGTTTCTGCCGTAACCTATTCGCCGCGCTCGCGTCGTTTGAGCGCGAGCCCATAGATCACGCCCGCTACAATCGCGAAGAAGAACCATTGCACCGCATAGGCCAGATGGTTGTTGGGGATCTCGTCGAGACTCGGCGCTTCATTGGCTTTGAGCCCCGCAACCGGCGGGTCGGCGATCAGACGCAATTCACTTTGCGTATCGGGCATCAGCGTGCCGGTGAGGGCGCCGCCCGCCCATTCGGGCTCGGCAAGCTCGTCCGACCAGCCAAGGATGGCGCGGAAGGTCATGCGATATTCGCGGTCATCCATCGACGCAGTCGGATTAAAACTGTGACAGGTGACGATATGGCCAAGCCCGCTTTCACCCGCGGCATTACGCCCCGCAACCGTCTGGCGATTATGGGGTGCCCAGCAACGGACGCTGGTCTTGCGGAAATAATACTCCTCAGCCGCCTTGCTGCGTTCAAGCGGGAAGGCAACCGGCGGCTGGTGCGCGGCCGCGGCATAGCGCTCCAGCAGCCCCTCCTTCCATTGTGCGCGCTGCAATTGCCAAATGCCGAGGCCGATCATCGTCGCAATCGCGGCGGCAACAATCAGCGTCGGGAGGATCGGCCAGCGTTTGGGCATCACCGCTCGCCGGTGCGGTCAGGGGCGGGTGCCGACGTGCGCTCAAGCGTGCCTTCAGCGGCCTTCTTGCGATGCTCCTGGATGAGGAGTGCGCCTTTGGCGATGCGTAAGGTTGCGACCACCAGGATCGCGGTCAGCGGCACCCAGATCAGCATATGCACCCAGAAGGGCGGCGTCACCGTCACCTCGAGCGTCAAGGCCATCGCGGTCACCAGCCCGCCGACGATCAGCGTCAGAAAAGCCGCCGGACCATCGCCGACATTATACTGGTCGAAATCAAGCCCGCAGGCACGGCAGCTATGGGCAAAACGGACCGGGCCTTCAAACAGCGTCTTGGCACCGCATTGAGGACATAGACCGCGAAAGGCCGCCTCAATGAGTGGAGGCGGCCCTTCATTTTGGTTTGATGGTTGCGGTTCAGTCATGGACTGCCCGCTTAACCGTGGGTCGGCGCACCCCAGCCGCCCCAGATATAGACGACGATGAAGAGGAACAACCACACCACGTCGACAAAGTGCCAGTACCAAGCCGCCGCTTCGAAACCGAAATGCTGCTTGGGCGTGAAATGGCCCTTATAGGCGCGCACGAGGCAGACGATCAGGAAGATCGTCCCGATGAGCACGTGGAAACCGTGGAAGCCGGTCGCCATCATGAACGCCGAACCATAGTTGGTGCCGGTGAAGTTGAACGGCGCGTGCGCATATTCATAAGCCTGGATGCACGAGAAGATGACGCCGAGGATGATGGTCAGCCACAGGCCGCGCTTCAGCCCTTCACGGTCATTGTTGAGCAGCGCATGGTGCGCCCAGGTGATGGTCGTGCCCGAGCAGAGCAGGATCAGCGTGTTGAGGAGCGGCAGGCTCCACGGATTGATCACGGTGATGCCCTTGGGCGGCCAGTGGAGCAGCGCCGAGGCCGCATCCTGACCGATCATGTTGGTCGCAACGCCGTCGGCGATTTCGATCGGCGAGGGGAAAAGCGAGAAATCGAACCATGCCCAGAACCAGCCAACGAAGAACATGACTTCGGAGGCGATGAACAGGATCATGCCGTAGCGCAGGTGGAGCGAAACCACGGGGGTATGGTCACCCGCATGGGCTTCCTTCACCACATCCGCCCACCACATCCAGGCGGTCGCAATCACGCCCGCGAGGCCGAGGAAGAAAATCCAGCCACCCGGCGGCGTTGTGTGCATCCACATTATGCCGCCAATCGCCATGACCAGCGCCGACATCGAGGCGGCGAGCGGCCACGGGCTCGGCGGGAGAATATGATAATCGTGGTTCTTGGCACCAGCCATGTTGGTCTTCCCCATATCCTTGGGCGGTTGACGGAGCCTCCCTGTGCTCATCTGCGCCCGAATGAATCCTTTAGATTTGCCCTGCCCTTACTAAGCCCTACCGCCTTCGTCCACTATTTTGCAGCCGCAGCTGCCGTGCCGGGATCGTTGGCGCTCGGATAGAAGGTATAGCTCAATGTGATCTCTTCTATATCCTTCGTATCGGGATCGTCCAATATTTTCGGATCGACATAGAAGAGAACCGGCATCCTGACTTCCTCGCCCGGCTCGAGGCGTTGCTCGTTGAAGCAGAAGCACTGGATTTTGCTGAAATATTTGCCCGCCTGTGTCGGGGTGACATTATAGGTCGCCATGCCGATGATCGGGCGGTCGGAGACGTTTTTCGCGAGGAAAATCGCCATGTCGCGCGCGCCCACCGTGACCGTCTCGGTCGGCTTTTCCGGATGGAATTGCCACGGGAGGTCCGGCGACACGTTCGAATCAAAGCGGATCGATATGGTCTTGCCGACAACTGCCTTCATCGTTGCGGCCTGCGCTTCGTCTGCCCGCTGGGTGGTGCCGCCAAAGCCGGTCACCTGACAGAAGAGGCGATAAAGCGGCACCGAGGCATAGCCAACGCCGACCATCGCTACCGCCGCCAAAGCCGCGAGGATGCCGGTAAGTTGTTTATTGTCGAGCCGCGCGATCATGCCATGCCATTCTTTATTTTCGCGATTGTGATCAGATAGAAGAGGAGCACGAAGCCGCCGAGGATGAGCGCGGTCACGAGCGCGCGGGCCCGCTGGCGACGGCGATATTCCTGCTCGTTAAAGGGCGGCTCGATATCAGACATAATGAACTCCGGGTGCGAGCAGCAGGCGGTCGGCGACGACCGCGCCGAACAGCACGAAAAGATAGAGGATCGAAAAGCCGAACAACTGCTTTTCGGCGCGCATCTCGGCGGGATCGGTCGCAGTTCCCATACCGACGCGCAAGGCGAGCAAGGCAAACACCGCGCTCATGACGGTCGCGGTCATTCCGTAGATCGCACCGGTGAGCCCAAGCGGCCAGGGCGCAATCGCGGTCGCGGCCATGATCAGCGTATAGAGCATGATCTGGTTGCGCGTAGTCTTTTGCCCCGCAACCACCGGCAGCATCGGGATGCCCGCATTGGCGTAGTCCGAACGCACGAACAGCGCGAGGCTCCAGAAATGCGGCGGGGTCCAGAAGAAGATCAGGAGGAAGAGGAGGAAAGGCAGCAAGCTGATATGGCCGGTCGCCGCCGCCCAACCGATCATCGGCGGGAAGGCACCGGCAGCGCCGCCGATCACGATATTCTGCGGCGTGCGCGGCTTTAGCCAGATGGTGTAAATGACCACGTAGAAGAGGATCGAACCCGCCAGCACAGCAGCCGCAAGCCAGTTGGTCGCAAGTCCCATCAGCAGCACCGAAAACACCGCAAGGCCGACACCGAAATGGAGCGCGGAGGTTTTTTCCATGCGCCCGGCCGGAAGCGGTCGCCCGGCGGTGCGCTTCATCTTGGCATCAAGTTCGGCCTCATACCATTGGTTGAGCGCGCCGCTCGCCCCTGCCCCGAGCGCAATCGCAAGAATGGCGGTGAAGCCCAAAATGAACGGCATCCGGACGCCCGACGCGAGCAGGCCGCACAGGGCCGTGAACACCACAAGGCTCATCACGCGCGGCTTGGTCAGCGCAAAAAAATCACGCCAGTCCGCCGGAAGCGTCTGTTCCGAAAATGGGGTTACGGGGGTTGCCATCTGCCTGTTCAATCAATGTCTGCGGGAGGCCAGCTTATATCCGCCCCTACCGCATCTGCGTTACTGGAAAAGGGGCCAGTCCTGCGGACCAGCCCCTCCCCCAAAATTTTTCGTCAAAACCTGTCGTTGGATCAGGCGATCCGCGGCAGGGTTTCAAACTGGTGGTAGGGCGGCGGCGAGGACAAGGTCCATTCGAGCGTCGTTGCGCCTTCGCCCCACGGATTATCCGCAGCCTTCTTGCCCGCCATCAGCGACCAGATCAGGTTGAGGAAGAAGATACCAACCCCAAGGATCGTGATCATATAGCCGACCGATGCGAAATAGTTCCAATAGGCATAGCCTTCGGCGAAGTCGGGATAGCGACGCGGCATGCCCTGGTTACCGAGGAAGTGCATCGGGAAGAAGATCATGTTCACGCCGATGAAGAACACCCAGAAGTGGAGGTGGCCGAGCGCTTCGTTCATCATCTTGCCCGACATTTTCGGGAACCAGTAATAGAAGCCGGCGAACAGCGCGAACACCGCACCCAGCGACAACACATAGTGGAAGTGCGCGATCACATAATAGGTATCGTGCATATAGCTGTCGACGCCGCCATTGGCGAGGACCACACCGGTCACACCGCCTACGGTGAACATGAAGATGAAGCCCAAAGCCCAGACCATCGGGGTCTTGAACGAGAGCGAACCGCCCCACATCGTCGCAATCCACGAGAAGATCTTGATGCCGGTCGGCACCGCGATCACCATCGTTGCTGCGGTGAAGTACATCTTCGTATTGACGCTCATGCCGGTGGTGAACATGTGGTGCGCCCACACGATGAAGCCTACCACGCCGATCGCGACCATCGCATAGGCCATGCCGAGATAGCCGAACACCGGCTTGCGGCTGAAGGTCGAAACGATGTGGCTGATCATGCCGAAACCGGGCAGGATCATGATGTACACTTCGGGGTGGCCGAAGAACCAGAAGAGATGCTGGTAAAGCACCGGATCACCGCCGCCCGACGCCGTGTAGAAGGTCGTGCCGAAGTTACGGTCGGTGAGCAGCATGGTGATTGCAGCTGCAAGAACCGGCAGCGACAAGAGCAGCAGGAATGCGGTCACCAGCACCGACCATACGAACAAGGGCATCTTGTTGATGGTCATGCCGGGGGCACGCATGTTGAAAATGGTGGTGATGAAGTTGATCGCACCCAGGATCGAGCTTGCACCCGCCAAGTGCATCGACAAAATCGCCATATCCACCGCAGGCCCCGGCGAACCGGTGGTCGAAAGCGGCGCATACATGGTCCAGCCGGTGCCCGCACCATGGCCAAGACCACCCGGTACGAAGCTTGAACCGAGCATCAGGATGAACGCGGGCGGAAGCAGCCAGAAGCTGATATTGTTCATGCGCGGGAACGCCATATCCGGCGCACCGATCATGATGGGTACGAACCAGTTACCAAAGCCGCCGATCATTGCGGGCATCACCATGAAGAAGATCATGATGAGGCCGTGCGCGGTAATCAGCACGTTCCACAAATGCTTGGCCTGGGTAAGGTCGGCCGGATCGCCGCCGAAAAAGCTGACCCAATTGCCAAGATGCTGGATACCCGGGTGCATCAACTCAACGCGCATCATCCCCGACAGCGTGCTGCCGATGATCCCCGCAACGATAGCGAAGATGAGATAGAGCGTGCCGATGTCCTTATGGTTGGTGGACATGAACCAGCGGGCGAAAAAGCCCGGCTTGTGGTCCGCATCATGATGCGCGTGGTCATCATGGAAATCTGCGGGATTTGCTGTGATATCGGTCATGGTCACAAACCCTTATTTCTTGGCTTCAGCAGCAGGAGCCGCCGGTGCAGCGGCTGCAGGCGCAGCCTTGGTTTCAGTTGCCGGAGCCGCCTTTGCATCCGCTGCGGGAGCAGGAGCCGCTGCGGGCGCTGCCGCCGCTGGGGCAGCGGCGGGAGCAGCAGCAGCAGCCGGAGCGGCGCTCGGCATGGTGCCGCCATTAAAGGCAACCCATTGTTCAAACTTGTCCTGCGGCAAGGCTTCGACCGCGATCGGCATATAGCCATGATCGACGCCGCAAAGCTCCGAACATTGGCCATAATAAACGCCCGGACGATCAACCGTGAAGGTCACTTCGTTGATACGGCCCGGAACCGCGTCGATCTTGGTCCAGAAAGCGGGAACAGCAAAGCTGTGGATTACGTCCGCGCCGGTGACGAGCAGTTTGACCGGCTTGCCGACGGGAACGACCATGCGATTGTCGACCGCAAGGTGGGTCGGCTCGCCATTGGCCTTCGCCTGATCGTCGGGGAGCATCTTCGAAATCAGCTCGAACCCGCCATGGTCGGGATATTGATACCCCCAATACCATTGATATCCGGTGACCTTGATCGTCACCGCATCCTTGGGCGCGGGCTTATATTGCTTGGCAATGAGGCTGATCGAGGGGATCGCCACGCCGATCAGGACGAGGATCGGAACCAGCGTCCAGATGACTTCGATGAGCGTATTGTGCGAGGTTTTCGACGGGGTCGGATTGGCCCCCCGACGATAGCGCGCGACGACGAAAAGAAGGAGGCCGAGCACCAGCAACGAAATGAACGTGATGATCGGCAACAGGATATAATTGTTGAGCTTATAGGCATATTCGCCATTCGGGGTGACCTGACGCTGGACGTCGATCGCGCCATCGATCGGCTGGCCGATGCCCGGAGTCGGCTTCATCGGAACATAGCTGCCCTTGGCTCCGGCGTTGGCGGTTGCGGGCGCATTCGCCGCAGTCGGATTGGCAGGAGCCGGAGTCGGCTGCGCGGTTGCAGTCGGTGCGCTCGGCGCCGGAACGGCAACCACGGCTTCAGCCGGCGCGAGTCCTTCCGGGGTCGGTCCGGTTTGCTGTTGCGGCGCCGACGGCGTCGCGGTCGGCTGTGCCGGCGTGGCTGTCTGAGCCCCTGCCGCGCTGGCCATCATAAGCGATGCAGCCAGCAAAATCCCTTTAATTTTCATCATCTCGTCCCGATTTAACCCTGTTAGCGCCCGTCCGGGTGGATGGGTCCAGACGGCCCCCGACAATCGCCGATATCCGCCCGGTTGGTATAAGATTCCCGCCCCCGAAAAGAGGCACAAAAATCCGGTTATCGGGCCGCCTATAACCGCGCTTGCCGCTTGCCTCAAGCATCTCTAACACTATTTTCCATATCAAACCCGCATTTTTCGTCGTAGCGGGTCCGGCAGAGCAACAGAAAGTCCTATAATCTCCATGACCGAAGAAGAAATCTTGTCGGAATTCCGGGCGTCTGACGCCCTTCTTGAAGGCCATTTCATTTTGTCCTCGGGGCGGCACAGCGCCCATTATCTGCAATGCGCGCGCGTGTTGATGAGCGCCGAACGCGGCGGCAGACTTGCAGTGGCGCTTGCGCAAAAGCTGCCGCGCGACCTGCGTTCGCAAATCGACATTGTGGTCTCGCCCGCGATGGGCGGCGTCATTATCGGCCATGAGATGGGCCGCGCGCTCGGCGTCGACGCGATCTTCCTTGAACGCCCGACCGGCACGTTCGAATTGCGCCGCGGCTTTGATATAAAGCCGGGGCAAAAAGTGCTGATGGTTGAAGATGTGGTAACCACCGGCCTGTCTTCGCGCGAGGCGATCAAGGCCATTGAGGCGGCGGGCGGCGTGGTCGTGGCGGCCGCAGCGTTGGTCGACCGCACCGCAGGCGCGGTTGATCTCGGCGTACCGTTCATACCGCTGGTCCAGTTCAACTTCCCGACTTATGCCGCCGACGAAATCCCGGCCGCGCTCGCCGCCATTCCGGCGGCCAAGCCCGGCAGCCGCAAGGAGAAGGACGCTGGCTGATCCTAGCTTGTCACCGCCGCATCTGCGGTTAGGCGTCAACATCGACCATGTCGCGACCATCCGCAATGCGCGCGGCGGCGACCATCCTGATCCGGTCAAGGCGGCGCTGATTGCCGCCAAGGCAGGCGCGGACGGCATCACCGCCCATCTGCGCGAAGACCGCCGCCATATCCGCGATGAAGATATTGCCGCGCTGATGGGCGCGCTCACCATTCCGCTCAACCTCGAAATGGCCGCGACCGAGGAAATGCTGGAGATTGCGCTCCGCCACAAACCCCACGCCGCCTGCATCGTCCCAGAACGGCGCGAGGAACGCACCACCGAAGGCGGGCTTGATGCGGCGGGGCAGGATAATCACTTGATGCCGTTCATCGCGCGATTGAGCGAGGCCAATATCCGCGTCAGCCTGTTTATCGAACCCGACCCCAAACAGGTTGAAGCCGCGATTCGATTGAAGGCTCCGGTGGTCGAATTTCACACTGGCCGCTATGCGCATCTGGACGGCGAGGCGCGCGCGGCCGAACTGAAACGCATCACCGACGCCGCAGCATTGGCCGCCAAAAATGGCATCGAGCCGCACGCGGGGCATGGCCTTACTTATGATAATGTGGTGCCGATTGCCGCCATCCCGCAGCTTGCCGAACTCAATATCGGCCATTTCCTCATCGGCGAGGCGATTTTCGATGGGCTGGAGGCGAGCGTCGCCAAAATGCGTAGCCTGATGGATGCGGCGCGGTGAGCGCGACCTCGATCAATCCTCTCCGGGACGGGGAGGTGGCAGTGCACAGCTCTGACGGAGGGGGTTCTCGGTTTGACGCAGCGCGGGCGGAAAGCCCCCTCCACCACGCCCTGCGGGCGGGGTCCCCCTCCCGTCCCGGGGAGGATTAGCATGATCATCGGCCTCGGTTCTGACCTCTGCAACATCGAGCGCATCAAAAATTCGCTCGAGCGCTTCGGCGAGCGGTTTGAAAACCGCGTGTTCACTGATGTGGAACGCGCCAAGGCCGCGCGGCGTCCTTATACTATCGCCGAAACCTACGCCAAACGCTTCGCCGCCAAGGAGGCGTTTTCAAAGGCGGTCGGCACAGGGTTCAAGCGCGGCGTGTTCATGAAGGATATCGGCGTGGTCAACGCTCCCTCGGGCGCGCCGACGCTGGCACTGACGGGCGGTGCCAAGGCCCGACTCGACGAAATAACCCCGCCCGGCATGGTCGCAACCGTACATTTGACCTTGACCGACGACCATCCCTGGGCACAAGCCTTCGTCATTATCGAGGCGCACCCGGCGCCCGCCACCTGGAAAGAATAGACCTCTCCGTGACTGACATCAAAACCACCGACGTGCCCGACACCGAGATCCCCGCCACCGAGATCAAGGCCAAGGATGACGACAAGGTCAACTGGCTGAGCGAACTGAAAAGCGTCGCGCTGCTCATCCTCGCGGTGCTGTTTGTCCATAGCTTCATCGTCAAGCCTTTCTACATCCCGTCGGAATCGATGATGCCGAACCTCCTCGTCGGCGACCGGCTGGTGGTGACCAAATATCCCTATGGCTGGTCCTATACCGCGCCGAGTTTTCACCTGATGCCGGAAACCAGCGGACGGCTGGCCGGCAAGATGCCCCAGCGCGGCGATATCATCATACTCGAACCTACGGGACGTCGCGAGGATTGGATCAAGCGCGTGATCGGCCTTCCGGGCGATCGTATCGAGGTACGCGGCGGCGAGGTCATCCTTAATGACACGCCGATCAAACGCGAACAGCAGCCCAATATGCAGATCCCGGTCGATACCAACGCGCCATGTGATGACGCCCATTTTCCGGGTCGCCGCACCACAACTGCTGAGGGCAAGCAGGTATGTGATCTTCCGATCATCCGCGAAACGCTCCCCAACGGCGTCAGCTACAACACTATCGACCTAGGCGTCGGTTATAGCGAGGCGGATGATTATGGACCGGTGATTGTACCCGATGGCCATGTGTTCGTGATGGGCGACAATCGCGACGGCAGCGCCGACAGCCGCGTCTCCGCCGACCGCGGCGGTCTTGGTGGCCCGATCCCGTGGGAAAATATCGGCGGGCGCGCCGAAATGATTACCTTTTCGATGAACGGCGATGCCCAATGGTATAATCCGATTAGCTGGTTCACCAAGATGCGCGATGGCCGCGCGGGCACGAGTTTGCGAACGCACCCGAGCGAGGCCAAGTAAGGCGTGGCGGCATAAGGCAGGCCGCGTCCTACTTCTAAAACAAAAACGTCATTGCGAGCCAGCGTAGCTGGCGCGGCAATCTAGGGCGGTATCCGCAACACTGGATTGCCGCGCGCCTGCGGCGCTCGCAATGACGAATTTTATTCTAACACGTTCCGCTTAACGCCCCTTCGGCGCGGCCTGACCCTGTTGTTGCTGCATCATCTGCTGCTGCATCATCTGCTGCATCGCTTCAACTTCGGCCTGCGATTTGAAATCGAGCAGTTCGACGTCGAAGTGAAGCGTGCTGTTGGCGGGGAGCACGACCTTGCCAGACTGGTCGCGCTTTTCTTCACGGCCATAACCGAGTTCCGGCGGAATGCTGACCTTGTAATGGCCGCCCTTTTTCATCCGCTTCAGCGCTTCCGAAAAGCCGGGGATCGAACCGGCGACGGGCATCGGCGCTTGCGGTTGGGCATCGAACACGGTGCCGTTGTCGAGCTTGCCTTCATATTTGATGAGCGCGATGTCCGCGTCGGTCGGGCTGGGGCCCGCACCTTCCTTCACCACCTGAAAGTCGATCGTCGGCGTCTTCGACGTCCACCAGCCATAGCCAAGGCCGAGTGCGGCGAGCAGCAGCAGGCTCAGCCACAGCGTCGTCAAGGCGCTTTTCTTGACCGGAGGAAGTGGAACGGCGGTGACTGTCGACATGGGATTCCCCTTTGAACGCGGATGCGCGAAGTTGCTGGTCGCGGCATATAACCGGGTAGCCTTCAAGAGCAAGGCCGGATTTCGCCCCGCAGCACCCAACGAAAAAAGGCGGACCCAAGGCCCGCCTCATTCGATTCGCTGGAACATACCCGGCTGGTCCGGGCGTTTCGTGCGGCTTATTTGATGCCGTCACGCTCCATGCGCTTGCGTTCCATCTTGCGCGCGCGGCGAACAGCAGCGGCCTTTTCGCGCGCTTTCTTTTCGCTCGGCTTTTCATAATGGCGGCGCAGCTTCATTTCGCGATAAACACCTTCCCGCTGAAGCTTCTTCTTGAGCGCACGAAGGGCCTGATCGACATTGTTATCGCGAACCATAATCTGCA
>JAEXAW010000087.1 GCA_023458055.1 Pseudomonadota bacterium | reverse complement strand
GGAAGAAAAATAAAATTGTACCTGAGAATACTGTGAGAAAGTTCTTCGAACAGTTCAAAACCCTTTCGGATGCATTGTTGGAAAATAAAAACAACCCTAAAATTAGAATTGAGCAAAACGGTGAAGTATATTATTGGCTAAATCAGCTGTATATGCCTTCATTACTTACAGAGCAGGAAAGAGCCAATCTTTTAGCGGAATAAAACTATTCAACATTTTAAAAAAAAGCTGACTATTATGGTCAGCTTTTTTTATTGGTATCAAATAATAATCATCAATTTTTATAGCAAAATTTATAACAAACAGAAAGATAATAATTACGATACCTCTCGTTGAGTTTTCAAGTAATGGATGTGTTCCAACTGTTAACATCTTTATCATAAGGAGTCCAATCTTTCAATAACATGCCACAAATTGATGGGATAATTGATGCTATTGCTCCCATGTATTTTGAGGAATATACGCTTTGCTCATTGTATCAATTTAAAATTTTATAATAAATATAATTATATGTACTATATTATAGGAAACAAATAGCAATATAAAGAACTAGAAATATTGCATGTCCATATTGTAAATAATTATCACAATTTATTTTTTGTGATTTTATAAAATGGTTATTAAAAAAATTTTCAATAGCATTCTTTAAATTTTTATCAACATAGACAGCAACATTTTTTTGGTTCTTTGTTCTCATTCTTAACATTAATAACTCATTTAATGGCAAAGAAAGATGATAACTATCTATATCTTTAAAATTATAACTACTTTGATATAATATCATTTGCTCCAATCTCAATTATAATGTGTTTTTGCTTCATTTGATTTAGTATGTATCCATAACTTGCTCCTACAACTGTAAGATATAGGAAAAACCTTAATTTTTCAAAAGCGGAACATACTAAAACAATTATTGAAAATACTAGAAGGTAGGTAGAGGCCATTTTAATCATTTGCTGATGATAATATGCTCTTCCTATATTTTGATTTTGTACATTCATTTTATAATTTTACTTTTCTAAGTTCATATTAAGTAATAACATCATAATTATTTTTTACAGATTCTTTTATTGAAACAGAAGTATTTAATAGAACATTAGTTTCTTTTTCAATTTCATAAGTTATGCGATATAAAAAGTCAAACTCTGTAAAAGAAAACTTTATAATAGGTTGATATAATTTTCGTAAAGACTTTCATTGAATCTATATTAAAACTACTATCATCTAAACTTCCTACAGTTCTGACAGTTTGAGTATTCTCATAATCAGAAACAACCGATCTCAATACATTTATTTTCAAAAAAATTTCTGGAAAAATTTGAGACATCTGAGTAAAAGAGTAATCTTCTTTATTGACAATAATTAATTCTTATTAACTTTTTATAATTAATTTCAAAATTAATTATTGAGCATTTTTTCAGAGTACACCACTGTTTTATACTTATTTACAAACCAGAAAATTCTCTAATTCTCATAATGCCTTTCCTCGAGAATAAAAATAGTACAACCTATTGAAAAACATTCAAGTAAACTTAGTGTTATTGTTATTTTTTGAATGTTGCATTCATTAATTTCTATTTATATCTTAAATTTATCTTTTCCAACAACTATTATTAGTTTTTTTCTTACTTCAGCTTCTTCTTATTTCAGTGCCATCAAATCTTCTGCTTGACCTTTTAGAATAAAACAAAAAAAAGACCTTTCTATGGTCTTTTCTTTTGAGTCTGTTCTAAAGAATCTAGAATGTGAAGATTTATTTTAGAGTTTTCATTTCCTAGTTTCTCAGATTCTAACAGCATCGCTCTTGCTTTTTTAAAATCTTTACTTTTGATATATGCTATTCCTAACATATTAGTGATTTTTGGTAAATCATTGTTTTTGTTTTTATAAGCAGGTTCTAAATATTTAATTGCATTATCCTCTTCATTAATTTCTAAATAAGCATCAGCAAGAGGCAAAATTACTTCTGGGTGTTTTTTATGGTCTACAGCTAAAAATTGACTTATAGCAAAACTATAATCTTTGCTTTCGTATGCTTTCCAACCTTTATCCAACCGTTCTGTATCCCCAAACGAAAAAACATAATTATTTTTTACAATAGCAATTATTCCCAAAATTGCAATTATTCCTATAATTAGTAATATTATTTTCATAGATATTTTTTTAAATGATAAATCGTAATAAGATAGTTAAAAAAAATTAAGTAAACTCTGTTAGTCCATTTACCTGCATTTATATTGTATGCGTCATCCATACTAAATATATTATTTTTAGTTACTTTTTTTAATATATAAATATGATAACCATAAAAAACCTGCGACCTGAGTTAATCTTAGATTTATCTCTTTCATTATACTAGTCTTTGCCTGCGATAACTGTCATTTTTGCTCTTGCATATAAACAAAAGAGACCTTAAAAAGTCTCTTATTTTGTTTTATATTCTTGTTCTAGCGAACCTATAATTTGAATATTTCTTATACTATTAGTACTTCCGTGTTTCATTGCTTCTTCAAAATAAAATCTCGCATTTTTATAGTCCCCAACTTGTAGATAACAATATCCTAGAGAGTTTCTTATTTTATT
>JAEXAW010000047.1 GCA_023458055.1 Pseudomonadota bacterium | reverse complement strand
GGGGCCCCCCCCGGGGCGGGGGGGGGGGGGGGGGGCCGCGAGGCGATAGCCGAGCGAAACGGTTTACGCCCTCGATGGATTAGCGCCCCACCCTCCCTCGCCCGGGAGGGTCGAAAATTTCCGCAGGGAATTTTCGGGGTGGGTAAAGCGTTGGCGGGCGTGCTCCACACCCACCCCAAAAAACGTGGCCTTTTTTGACCCTCCCTTGAAGGGAGGGTGGGGGGCGTTGACTCTTCCTTGTGAGCGAGGGTGAGGGGCCATTGATTTAACCCATTCCGCCCGCTGGGCGCGGGCGACCCCTCCGTCAGCCCTTGCGGGCTGCCACCTCCCCATTCGCTTTCAGCGAACAGGGAGGAGCTTATCGTTGCGCCAAAATCCTCCCCGTTGCGCACGCAATGGGGAGGGGGACCGCCAGCGGCAGGCTGGTGGTGGAGGGGTCGCGAGGCGATAGCCGAGCGGGTTGGCTTACGCCGTCGACGGATTAGCGCCCGCCACCCTCCCTCGCCAGGGAGGGTCGAAGGCGCGGAACGCGGCTTCGGGGTGGGTCAAGCGTCGGCTGGCGTGCTCCACACCCACCCCAAAAAACGTGGCCGTTTTTTTGACCCTCCCTAGAAGGGAGGGTGGGGGACGTTGACGCTCCCTTGTGAGCGAGAGTGAGGGCCGTTGATTTAAACCATTCCGCCCGCGGGTTGCGAGGCGAAACCGAGAGGAACAGCTTTGCACCAAAAAAAGGACGCCGCCCCTCTTGTCGAGGACGCGGCGCCAGCAGGAGCGGGGTCGGGTAAAAAGGACTAAACCGGACCCCCAGGGAGACGAAAATATTTGTGCAAATCAGAAGGCCAGACGCGCCATCACCTGAAACACGGGTCCGGCCGTTTCGCTTTCGAGCTCATATTCATCGAATTTGCGATCAAGCTGATCCGCGATGGTGGCGAATTTGTTGAAGCGTTCCTTCTTCGCGCCATTGAGCAGGTTCGACCCGACCGCGCGGATGGTGAACATCTTGCCGAAGCGCTTTTCGACAAAGACTTCGAGGTCGCCGCCATAGCTCGTCACGATTTCTTCGCCGACGATCCGGTCATAGGCCTTCCCCTGCTTGCGGTGGGTCGCACCAAAGGCGACGCCGAGGCTCGGCAAATCCTGAATGAAGCCGACATTATACACATAGCGCGACTGGCCGTTGAAACGGCGCTTGCCCATGAAGTCGCTGATCTCGCTGTCGAGCCACGAGACATTGCCGAAAATGCCGGTGTCGGAAAGGCCGATGAAACCGAGATCGGTCGAAAGATCAAACTCGACGCCATAGACCTTGCCGTTGCCGGTATTGCGCGGCTGGAGGATATAGGTGCCAGCCCCTGCCGATCCGACCCGGCCGGTATTGGCGACCTCGATCAGATTTTTGACCTCGCGATAGAAGGCGTTGATGCCAACGACGCCGGTGCGGCCAAGGCGGTGCTCATAGCCCAAATCCCCGCCCCACGCGGTTTCGGGCTTGAGATAGGGGTTACCGAGCAGGTCATTGTCGCCCAATTCTTCTTTCAGCGTTGCGGGCGAGAGAAAGTTGAAATCGGGGCGGCGATGGGTGCGCGCGACCGATGCGGTGATGCGCCCGCGGCTGGTCACATCATATTTGACCGACGCGGACGGGAGCA
The DNA here is from genome assembly GCA_023458055.1 of Pseudomonadota bacterium. GTDB lineage: Bacteria > Pseudomonadota > Alphaproteobacteria > Sphingomonadales > Sphingomonadaceae > JAFAFE01. Next base: position 36,276 of record JAEXAW010000047.1, on the reverse strand, counting down.
GCAGGTCATAGTCATTTTTGAAGACTTGCGGTGCCGCCACATTGGTGCGGTCGGTGATGCGGTAATCGGTGGTTTCATACCGCAGCCCCGCTTCCCATGAGAGGTCCCCGCCTTTGCCTTCGACAAGGCCGAACAGATCGCGGCGATCTTCGCGAATCAGGTTGAGGCCGCCCGGCGTAAAGCCAGGCTTATCGAAGGCGGTCGCAAATTCGGTCGGATTGCGCGTGAACTGGTCCCAGCCGCGCGCTGCCGCGACATTGAAACGATTGCGCTGTTCGAGCATCCGCGTGTCGCGATCCTTGGCCTGCATGAAGCCGCCGACCACCAAATCAATTGCGTCATTAAGCTCAAACTCATGCTCGAGCTTGGCGGAGATTTCCTGATCCTTGATTCTATTGTTGATGAAATCACCGGTGAAGCGCGGGGTCGCGCGGTTGAAATCAATCTCATATTCGGTTTCGTGGCGCTTTTCGTCAAAGCTCGCATAGCCAAGCTTGAACGCGGTTTTGCCTGCGCTCCACTTATGCGCGACCTTGAAACCAAGGCTGTAATTCAGCTGGTCGATATCGGCGACATTGGCGTTGTCGGAAAGGAGGTTGCCGTTGGTCGGCGCGCGCACCGGGCCACTGGTCGCGGTGGGATGATTATATTCATAGGAACGCTCATCCTCGGTGCGGTCGGTGCGCACCACAAAGGCGCTGAGCGAGGCCTTGGTATTATCCCATTCCAGATCATAGGTTGCATTGGCCGAATAATCGGTGCCGTTGCGTGTATCGCGCTGGTCTTCGCGATTATCGAAATCCTGGGTCGCGAAATTGGCGTTGTTCTCTGGCGAATCGGTATAGCGCAGGCTGGTCTTGCGCTTGGGATTATAGCGCCCCTGCAAGTTTGCGCCGAGGAGCAGGCGGCCGGGGCCAACCTCGCCGCCCCACACGAGGCCTGCACTCGGTTTCCATTTGCCATCGTCAAAATGGAGCGCGCCGGCGCGGATATAGCCGCCGTCAAGCTGGAAGCCATCGCGCAGCACGATGTTGAGCGTGCCCGCCATCGCATCGCCTGAACGGCGCGCGGAGGAGGAGCGCACGATTTCGACGCGGCTGATCAGTTCCGCCGGAATGCGGTCCATGAAAAAGCTACGGTCGGCGTTCGATCCCGGCACCTTTTCGCCGTTGATGAGGATCTGCGTATAGCCCGGTGCAAGGCCGCGCAACCGCGCGCCATCGCTTTCGATCACGTCGGAGAGGAAGGTGACCGACGGCACGCGCTTTAGCGCATCGCCAGCGGTGAGCGGTTCAAAACGCTGGAAATATTCCTGATCATAAACCAGCACCGGTTCGGGCGCTTCCGAACGGTTGCGCATATTGATCTTGCCGAGCACGACGATGTCGGAGGAGGAGAGGCGTTCTTCTTCCTCGCCGGTAATGCTCGATTGCGGCGCCCCACTATCCTTGGCCCCATCCGTGGCGGCGGCTGGTGTTGCGGCCAACAAGGCAAAGGCGAGCGCGCCCAATGCGCTGTTGAAACTGGTTTTCATTCTATCCCCCGAATTGATCTGGATGGTTGTGGTTGAGGGGGCGGCTATCAGTGCGGTTTGACAGATTCGCGTCGTTTCGGTTGCAGTTTGATGACATCGGGCCGAGCGAGGGGCGCATGGCTCTCCTGTCACGAATTTGTCATCTTGGGCCTGCAAGCGGCTGGCGCATACGCACCTGCCTATCGAGGCGCACAGACAAAGGGGATATGATGATGACGGCATGGCGGTTCTTGAGCATGGGTCTGGGCGCGGCGCTCCCGACAGGATGCGCGACGATGCCGCCGGCTGGCGCGCCGGTCCCGTCCATCCCGCCGGTGACGGTGATGGCAAGCGCCGAAACCGAACCGGTCGGCACCGCCAATGCGGACGCGGCCGACGATCCGGCGATCTGGCGCAATGCGGCTAACCCCGCCGCCAGCCTCATCGTTGCGACCGACAAGAAGGCCGGGCTGTATGTCTATGGCCTCGATGGCCGGGTGAAGAGTTTTTATAATGCGGGCCGGGTCAATAATGTCGATTTGCTCGAACAGGACGGCGTGATCCATGTCGTCGCGAGTGATCGCAACGACCCCGCCAACGCCAAGCTCGCTCTGTTCCGGCTCGATGGCGCGAGCGGCAAATTGATCCCCACCGGCAGCGTTTCCGGCGGCACCGGTGAGGCTTATGGCGTGTGCCTGATGCCGGGAGATGCCGGAGCCATTACCGCCTTTTCGGTGCTGAAGGATGGCACGGTCGCCCAAGTGTCGATCACCCCCGGCGCGGCGCCTGCGGGCCGCATCGTGCGCACCCTCAAGCTCGCCACGCAAACCGAAGGCTGCGCCGTCGACCGCGTCACCGGCAGCCTTTATGTCGGCGAAGAAGATGTCGGCATCTGGCGCTTTGATGCGAAGGGCAGCGGGGTTGAAGGCGTCAAGGTTGCAGCCGTTGATAACCGCCAACTGGTCGCCGATGTCGAAGGCCTCGCGGTCGCAACGCTCGCGGACGGCGCGCGCATCCTTGTGGCGTCCAGTCAGGGCGACAATGCCTATGTGGTGTACCGCATCGGCGAAGGCGGCGCATTGACCTATGCCGGACGGTTCGCGGTCAAGGACGGCTCCGTCGGCGGCACCTCCGAAACCGATGGCCTCGACCTCGTCATCGGCGATTTCGGCCCGGCCTTCCCCGGCGGGCTGTTTGTCGCACAGGACGGCCATAACGGGAATAAGGCGCAGAATTTTAAGCTGGTGGGCTGGGACGTGATTAAAACGGCGCTGGGGCTGTAGCGCTCAGTTCCTCCTGTTGCGCAGGCGGTGGGGAGGGGGACGGGGCGCGTGGGCTTAAACCATTCCGCCCGCTAATCGCGGGCGACCCCTCCGTCAGCCCTTGCGGGCTGCCACCTCCCCATTCGCTTGCAGCGAACAGGGAGGAACTTATCGTCGCGCCAAGTTCCTCCCCGTTGCGCAGCAATGGGGAGGGGGACCGTTTGGCGTAGCCAAATGGTGGAGGGGTCGCGAGGTGGCGCCGAGCGGGCTGGTTTACGCCCTCGGCCTGAATAGCCCCCGACACCCTCCCTCGCCAGAGAGGGGCGCACCCTCGCGGCAAATCAATTGCCGAGACGTACCCGCACCACCTTATCCCTTGCCGTTTCCCCGCGCACAATTTCGATGGCCGACTTGCTCACTCCGAGCGCTTTGGCGAGGAGGGAGATTACGGCTTTGTTGGCCTTGCCATCTTCGGGCACCACGGTGACGCGGATGCGCAACATGCCATCCTCGATGCTCACCGCCTCCGCCTTGGCGTTGGGTGTGACCCGAAGCGCCAGTCGCCCCTCGCTGTCCATCAGCGCGCGGATGTCCTCTGCCGCCGGAAACATGAGCTTTGCCACTTACTTCCCCCAGAATAAAAAGCCGACGCCCGCCATGATGCAGGCGAAGGCTGCGCCGTGGCGCCATTCCAGCGGCTCGCCGAGCCAGGTCACCATGAACACGCCGAACACCAACAGCGCAATCGCCTCCTGCGCAATCTTGAGCTGCCCCGCGCTCCAGCCATGCGCATAACCGATGCGGTTCGCTGGCACCGCGAAACAATATTCGACCCCCGCGATCAGCCAGCTGATGAGGATGATCGTCAGCATCGGCTTCGCGCCCGCCGCGCCATCTTTCAAATGCCAATACCAGGCGATGGTCATGAAGATGTTGGAAAGGACGAGGAGGATGATCGTGGGCATGGCCGGTTCATTTCGTGCGAGGGGGGAGCGCCAAGCCTCTTGCAAAAAGCGCGGCCGCGCGCAATGCTGCGCAGCCTATGGGAGATGGTAAGCGACATCCTGCGGCAACGCGCTGGCTCGGGCAGATGGGTTCGCCCGATTGCCCGCCCGCGGGCGTCCATCCGTTCGCCTGACAGCAAGATTTATCCGCTCGAGCGCGCACCCGCGCGGGCGGGCCCTTCCTCTTCTGTTAGAAAGTCCCAATTCCATGCCGCTCAACCGCGAAAAAATCCACGCCGAAATCGAAAATCCGAAGATGCTCGATTATGGCATTTACTTAAATGTCGATCGCCTGCTTGAGTGCCAGAAGCGCACCGATGAGTTGTGCAATGGCGACGAGCTCCAGTTCCAGATCATCCATCAGGTCGAAGAATTATGGATGAAGCTGATGGCCTATACGCTGGTCGATGCCGACACCGCGATGCAGGCGCGCGAGGATATGAAAGTCCTCACCTTGTTCGACCGCGTGCACAAGATCCAGCGGTTGATGATCACCCAGATGGATCTGCTCGAAACCATGAGCCCGCGCGATTATCAGGAGGTGCGATTGCAACTCGGCAATGGCTCGGGGCAGGAAAGCCCGGGCTTTCAATTGCTCCTCACCTTGCCGCAGGAAATCTGGCGGACGTTCGAAACCTATTATCTTGATGGCCGCAGCGTGCGCGAGATTTACGACAGCGGCTTCACCCATGACGCGACCTATAAGGTCGCCGAAGCCTTGGTCGAATATGATGAGCTGTTCCAGAAATTTCGCGCGATGCACATTTATCTGATCCACCGCACGATTGGCATGGGCGCGGCGTCGCTCAAAGGGCGTCCGGTTGAATTGCTCAACGCCGGCACGCGCCACCGCTTCTTCCCCGAATTGTGGGACGTGCGCTGGCAGATGACCGACGCGTGGGGCGGGACTTATGGCAAGCACCGACCGAGCATATCCGAGGACGACGAGGCGGCGGGCGAACATTCGGGGCATGGCAGCCCGACGGGTGAGTCCCTGAAAGCCGCCCCCTGAAAGCAGACGGCCCATGACCCTGCTCCCCGAGACCATGCGCGATCTTTTCCATGTGCCGGGGCCGGGGCCTTATTGTCTCGCCCATGCGGCGGGAGCGATGCCGCGCGCAACGGCGGTGGCGATGGACGCGCACTATCTAAAGCCCTGGCGCGAGGAGGGGAGCCTCGCCTGGGGGCCGTGGCTTGAGCATGTCGAGGGCTTTCGCGCGAGCCTTGCCCCGCTGGTCGGCGGGCTCGCGCGCGAGCTTTGCCCCAAGGTCAATGTCTCGGCGGCGTTCGAGCACTATCTCGGCGCGATCCCGCGCGAGAAGGGCCGCAATATCATCCTGATGTCGGAGCAGACCTTCCCGACGCTCGGCTTCGTCGCGCAGGGGATGGAGGCGTTCGGGTTTGAATTCCGCCTGTTGCCACAAGGCGCCGACCCCGGCGACCCGCAAGTCTGGGCCGATGCGATAGACGAGCGCACTGCGGTTGCGCTGGTCATGCATGTGCATTCCAACACCGGGCAGATCGGGCCTGTCGCCGAAATTGCCGCGCTCGCTAAGGCGAAGGGCGCGCGCACCGTGGTCGATGTCGCGCAATCGGCGGGCGTGGTGCCGGTGACCTTGCGCGACTGGGGCGTCGATGCGGGCGTCGGAAGCTGCCTCAAATGGCTGTCGGGCGGGGCAGGCGCGGGCTGGCTGTGGGTGCCCGAAGCCGAGTTTGATGGGCTCAAACCCGCCTCGCTCGGCTGGTTCAGCCATGCCGAGCCGTTCGAAATGGACATTCGCGATTTCCGCTATGCCAAGGATGCGCTGCGCTTTTGGGGCGGATCGCCCGATGTCGCGCCGTTCATCGCAGCGAAGGTCGGCGCGGATACGGTCGCGGGCATTGGCATCGCGCAAATTGCTGCGCACAATAAAGCATTGCAACGCGCCTTCCGCGAGCTCGTCGAGCCGCGCCGCCCGCACTGGGGCTGGCCGACCCACGCGATCGGCGGCACCATCTGCATCGACCTTGGCGAGGAACGCGGGGCAGTGGAGCAATTGCTCGCCGCGCAGCAGGTGCGGGTGGATTATCGCGGCACTATCCTGCGGCTTTCCTTTGCGAGCTGGAACAGCTTGAGCGAGGTTAATGCGCTCGCCGCGCTTCTGTCAACTTGACGCGCGAGACCTCTCAATTCGTCGCAAACGCCCGCAAAGACATGGACCTTTTGGCCCCGCTGACGCGTAGCTTTACCCGATACCAACCCCGGATCAGACCCTTACAAGGAGACAGAAAATGGGTGAATTGAAAGATAAAGCCAAGGGTATGGCTAACGAAGCCATCGGCAACACGAAACAGGCCATTGGCAAGGCGACCGACAATGAGCGCCTCCATGCGGAAGGCGTGGCTCAGGAACGCAAGGGCGAAGCCCAGCGCGTCAAGGGCGACGTAAAAGGCGCGCTCGGCGACAAGGTCTGAGGCGCTGACCTGAGGCCCCGAGACGCCCAACTCTTGGGACCCGATTAACATCCTTGAGGCTGGAGCCGGCCAACCGGCTTCACATTGGAGGAAAATCGCTGGACGGCGCGGCCCTCCCCTTTTCAGACCGCGCTGGATTTTCCTCAAACTTACAACCGCCCGGTGTGCCTCCCTGCGCCGGGCGGTTTTTTATGGCGTGAAAGAATTGACGCCTGTCACCCTCCCTTCAAGGGAGGGTCAAAAAACGGCACGTTTTTTGGGGTGGGTATTTTAGCGTAGATACGCCAGCCTGTCCCTTCGACGTTTTACCCACCCCGAAGCCGCTACGCGCCTTCGACCCTCCCTAGCAAGGGAGGGTAAGGGGAAAGCCAGCTCCTCCCCGTCGCTCGTAAGAGCGATGGGGAGGTGGCAGTTGCGCCAGCAACTGACGGAGGGGTCGGCCGCGTCTCGCGGACGGAATGGTTTACGCTGAGGATGAGGGGGTGGATTGGTCGGCGCTGCGGGAGGCGGACAGGCCGCCCGCTCGCCTGCGGCTCGCGACCCCACCACCACCAAGCTACGCTTGGCGGTCCCCCTCCCCATCGCTGCGCGACAGGGAGGACCGTGTCGCGCAAAGCTCCTCCCCGTCGCTCGTAAGAGCGATGGGGAGGTGGCAGTTGCGCCAGCAACTGACGGAGGGGTCGTCCGCGTCGAGCGGACGGAATGGTTTACGCTGAGGATGAGGGGTGGATTGGTCGGCGCTGCGGGAGGCGGACAGGCCGCACGCTCGCCTGCGGCTCGCGACCCCACCACCACCAAGCTACGCTTGGCGGTTCTCCTCCCCATCGCTGCGCGACAGGGAGGACCGTGTCGCGCAAAGCTTCTCCCCGTTGCGCTCACGAGCGACAGGGAGGATCGATTGTTACCTCCCCCGGCCTCTCAGCGCACTGATCGTCGTCCCGTTGGTGATCACTTCCATATCCGTTTTGAGATGCAGCAATTTCACCCCCGGCTCGGCCAGCGCGCGGTCAAGTGCGGGGGCAAATTCGGCGGTCGTTTCCACCGTCTCCGCCCATGCCCCGAAGGCGTGCGCATAGGCGGCAAAGTCCGGGTTGCTAAGCGCCGTCGCGGGTGTCACGCGCTCAGGATATTCGCGCTCCTGGTGCATGCGGATGGTGCCATAGCCGCCATTGTCGACGACGATCACCAGCATGTCGCAGCCATAGCGCACCGCGGTCGCGAGTTCCTGCCCGTTCATCAGGAAACAGCCATCGCCCGCCAAGGCCACTACCTTCCGGTCGCGGTGATGGATGGCGGCGGCCACCGCTGCGGGGACGCCATAGCCCATCGAACCATTGGTCGGAGCCAACTGGCACACCGGGCCGCCATAGCGCCAATAGCGGTGCCACCAGCCCGAATAATTGCCCGCGCCGTTGCAGATGATGGTGTCGGCGGGCATCGCCTCGCGCATTGCCGCGACGCAGGGCCCCAAGTCCATCTTGACGCCCTCGCGCGGCGCGGGGGTGGACCAGGCGAGCCATTCCTCATGCGCGGTTTTGCCGCAATCAAAGTCGATCAGATCATCGGGCCAAAGCGCACAGCTTTCGGCAAATTCGTGCATGTCCGCGCAAATGCCAAGGTCGGCGCGATAGACGCGGCCAAGCTCGTTTGGATCAGGATGGACATGCACCAAAATCTGCCCCGGATGGTCGGGCGTCACAAGGCTATAGCCATCGGTCGTCGCCTCGCCGAGCCGCGCGCCCACCACGAGCAGCAGGTCGGCATTCTTGATGCGTTCGACGAGCTTGGGGTTGGGGCCGTAACCGAGATTGCCCGCCCACACGACGCTCGCATTATCAATCGCATCCTGCCGCCGGAACGCGCTCGCGACCGGTATCCCGATGCGCTCGGCGAACAGGCGGAAATGATGCGCTGCGCCTTCGGTCCAGCCCGCCCCGCCGATGATCGCAACCGGGTCGGTCGCCTCGGCGAGCAGGGTCATCAGCGCCTGCATCGCCTGCGGGTCGGTCGCCTGCACGGCGGGTTCGACGCGCGGGCGGTCGAGCGCATCCACCTCGTCGAGCAGCATATCTTCGGGGAGCGCGAGCACCACCGGTCCCGGGCGTCCGGACATCGCGACCGAATAGGCCCGCGCGACATATTCGGGGATGCGCGCCGCATCATCAATCCGCGCCGCCCATTTGGCGATGGGGCCAAAGAAGGCCGGAAAGTCGATCTCCTGAAAGCCCTCGCGGTCCTTCATCGAACGATCCACATCACCGATGAACAGGATCATCGGGATCGAATCCTGATAGGCAACATGAACGCCAATCGTCGCATTGGTCGCGCCGGGACCGCGGGTTACAAAGGCTACGCCGGGCCGTCCGGTGAGATCGCCTTGCGCGCACGCCATATAGGACACGCCGCCTTCCTGCCGACACACGATTTCCTCGATTTCGGGGACGTCATGCAGCGCGTCGAGCACCGCGAGGAAGCTTTCGCCGGGGACAGTGAAGATGCGTTCACAGCCTTGGATGACGAGTTGGTCAACAAGGATGCGGCCGCCGGTTCTGGCATCGGTGCGGGGGGTGGAATCAGTCATGGCGGTTTTGCTCCTAAACTTTGCTTACGGCATGGTCATGCTGAACTTGTTTCAGCATCCATAGTCCGGAGCCATCGAGAGGGCAGGACATATGGACCCTGAAACAAGTTCAGGGTGACGAGTCAAGGCGGGAACCACTTCCAACACCCGTTCGTGTCGAGTCCTTCGACACGCTCAGGATTCGAGACACGGATAGAACTATGCTCACGTCTCTCGACTTCGCTCGAGACGAACGGAGGAGGGGGTGCACTCGGGGTGAACGGACTGTGGAATGATAATAACCCGTAGCCCTGAGCTTGTCGAAGGGCGTTTCTCAGCGTTGCGCCAGCCTTAACGGCGTGCTTCGACGAGCTCAGCACTTCGGTTATGGGGTAGAGGGCGCTGCCTCAACACCCCCGTCACATCATATGAATAGTCTTGCTCACCATAAACGCCTTCAAACCTTCCGGGCCGTCCTCAAGCCCGTGCCCCGATTCCTTGATGCCGCCAAACGGGGAATCCCCGGTTGAAATCGTCGCGCTATTGACCGCGACCATCCCGGCTTCGATCTTGTCGGATGCCAGCATCGCGGTGTGGACATTTTCGGTGAAGACGTAGGAGGCAAGGCCAAACGGCAGACGGTTCGCCTCGTGGATCGCCTCGTCCATCGTCTTGAACGGACGCATCATCGCGACGGGGCCGAAGGGTTCTTCGTTCATGATCCGCGCGCTGTCGGGGACGTCGGCGAGCACGGTCGGCGCATAGAAATAGCCGTCCTTGCCCAGCCGTTCCGCGCCGGTGGTTGCGCGCGCGCCCGCTTTGATGGCGTCCTCGATCAGCTCGCCCACCGCCGGGATGCGGCGGCTGTTGGCGAGCGGGCCCATCTTGGTGTCCGCATCGAGCGCGTTCCCGACCTTGATGTTCTTTTCGGTAAATTCGGTGAAGCCCTTCACAAACTTGTCGTAAATGCCTTCCTGCACAAAGAAGCGGGTGGGGGAGACGCACACTTGCCCTGAATTGCGGAACTTGCCGGGGACGATGAGATTGAGCGTCTTTTCAAGGTCGGCATCGTCGAACACCAGCACCGGCGCGTGGCCGCCCAACTCCATAGTGGTGCGCTTCATGCCTTCGGCGGCAAGCTTCATCAGATGCTTGCCGACCGGCACCGATCCGGTGAAGCTGATCTTGCGGATGATGTCGGACGCAATCAGGTGGCGGCTGATCATGTCCGGGTCACCGAACACCAGTTGCGAGGCATTGGCCGGAACGCCCGCATCCATCAGCGCCTGTTGCAGCATGATCGCCGAGCCGGGGGTTTCTTCCGCCGGTTTGGAGATGATCGAACAGCCTGCCGATAAGGCCGGGGCAATCTTGCGCGCGACATTATAGAAAGGGAAATTCCACGGCGCAAAGCCGACCGAAGGCCCGACCGGCTCATAGGTCACGCTCGATCGCTGCCCCTGCGGGCGCACCAGCAAGCGGCCATAAGCGCGCTTGGCTTCTTCGGGGTGGATATCAAAAAAGCGGATGCCGGCGCGGACTTCATTGCGCGCCTGTTCCATCGGCTTGCCCTGTTCCATCGCCAGCGTGGTGGCGATTTCTTCCAGCCGCTCGCGCAACAGATCGGCGACCTTGTGGAGGATCGCGCCGCGCGTCTCCACATCCTTGGCGCGCCATTCGACCCACCCCTTGGCCGAGGCTTCGAGCGCGCGGTCGAGGTCATCCCTGGTCACCTCCGCCACCTCGCCCAGCACCGCGCCGGTCGACGGATTGATCACCTCGCGCGCATTGCGATTGCCGCGCGCAATCCATTCGCCATCAATCTGCGAGGTCAAAATCTGGGGGTAGGGGTTGGTCATAGAACATGCCTTCGACTTTGTGAAAAGGGGATAGCCCGAGTCCTTAGACCAACGTCGTTACAGGGGCAACCAAGCGCGCGTGCGGCGCACCGTGCCCAGCTGCTTTGGCACCGCATAGGGAACCTTTTTCCGCCCGCATGGTTATTTTTACATCAACAAATTCAAATCATAAGGAGAGTGTCGTGTCCCGACCGAACGACCAGACGCGCCTTGCGAACAAGGCGCTGGAGATGAAGCAAAAGGCCGGAGAAGATCAGGCCTATCTCGACCACCAGACCGATACTGCGGGCGATGGTCCCATCGCTGAACGCAACCGTGAAGAGCCCGTCATGGGCGCGCTGGATGCCGAAGGGCATCGCCCCGTGCTCGAACGTAGCCGGAAGGTGCGCTAAGATGGATATTCAGGTTAACACCGATAATCGTATCGAAGGCACCATGGCGCTCGAACAAGAGGTTGAAGAGCGGCTGCGTGATCGGCTGACCACGCGCTTTGGCGACCGTCTGACGCGCATCGAAGTGCATGTGCGCGACATTGACGGCGAAAATAACCGTCCGGATGGCGTCGAAGCGACCTTGGAAGCGCGTCCTGCCAATGGCGATCCGATCAAGGTTTCCGACCGCGCCGGTGAGCCGATGCAGGCAGTCAACGCTGCGCTCGGCAAGCTCGTCACCCGCTTTGACAGCGTGTTCGGCAAGGCGGATCGCGTTCGCTGGTAGGCGGTGTCGCCGCGCCCTTGACCCCCATTTTCTGAAGGAAAACTGATATGAAACTCCCATCCGGCGCGCATGTCGCGGTGATTGACGGCGAACGGTTTGTGCTGTTGCGCAATACCGGCGATGCGGTGCATCCCAATCTTGGCGAAGGCCAGGAGCCGGCGGTCGATGCGACCAACAAGAGCCAGGGCAAGATGCGCCACTCGATCACCACCAGCCAGCACCGCGGCGATGATCTCAACGAAGCGGCCCATGTTTCGGCCGCCGCGGAATGGCTCAACCATGCGGTGCTGACCAACAAGATTGATGAGCTGGTGATTGTTGCGGACGCGCGCTCGCTCGGCGAATTGCGCCGCCATTATCATAAGGAACTGGAAGCACGGCTGATCGGCGAGGTTGGCAAAGCGCTGACCAATCGTCCGGTGCAAGAGGTCGAACAGGCGATCCTCGCGGCGTGATCGCGCCCCCACGCTCCCTTCCAATTTCACGAAGAAAGATGAACCCATGAAGAAACTCAAACGCCTTCGCACCGCCAATCGCAGGGGCCGCATCGTGTCGCGCGACGACGCCTTGCAAGACCCCAAAACGGTCGGTCCGGACAATGTTTCGGATGCATCGGCGAAGGGCTGATCCACAGCCGATAAACAAAATCCGGGGCGGCGGCAGGCTTTTCTTGCCGCCGCTCCTTATTTGTGAAAAGCTGTCTGCCACCACCCGCCTTTCCGCCATTGACGGGCGGCACGACCGAGGAGAGACGCTTTCATGCTGGCCCAACATGTTGTCGCGCAAGGATTGCAATTTCCCGAAGGACCGGTGGCGCTCGCGGACGGGAGCGTGGTGCTGGTCGAGATTGCGGCGGGGCGGATTACGCGCGTCGCGGCGGACGGCACGACATCGACCGTGGCCGAGGTGGGCGGCGGCCCCAACGGCCTTGCAATCGGCCCCGATGGCAAGCTTTATGTCTGCAATAATGGCGGCTTTGGCTGGGCTCAGCCGATGCCGGGATTGCTCACCCCGCATGGCACCGCGGCGGACTATCAGGGCGGCTCGATCCAGCGCGTCGATATGGCGACGGGGGCGGTGGAAACGCTCTACAAGGATGGCGATTTCGGCTGCAAACTCTGCGGCCCCAACGATATTGTGTTCGACGATGCGGGCGGTTTCTGGTTCACCGATCATGGCAAGACCCGCGAGCGGTCGCGCGACATTGTCGGGGTTTTCTATGCCAAGGCGGACGGAAGCAGCCTCAAGGAGGTGATCTTCCCGCTCGAAAACCCCAACGGCATCGGCCTGTCGCCCGACGGTAAGCGGCTCTATGTCGCCGAAACCTATACCTGCAAGCTGTGGGCGTTCGATATCGCAGCCCCCGGCGAGATCGCCCCGGTCCCGGGCCTTGCTGGCGCTGGCGGGCAGTTCCTCTATTCGCCCGCAGGCTTTGCGTTTTTCGATAGTCTGGGCGTCGAGGAGGGCGGCAATATCTGCGTTGCGACCATCGGCGAAAGCGGCATCAGCGTGGTCGCGCCCGATGGCAAGCTGGTCGATTTTGTCCCCACCGACGACCCCTTTACCACCAACATCTGCTGGGGCGGCACGGACCGCAAGACCGCCTATATTACCCTGTCCGCCACCGGCCGCCTGATCCGCATGGACTGGCCAAGGGCGGGGTTAAAACTGGTATATGAAGGATGAATAAGAGGGTGCCTGTGCCAGCAGGCGGAATGGTTGAAACGATGTTGGGAGAGAATGAAGCAATGAAAAAATCGATATTAGCCGCAGCCGCGCTGGCGCTTTCCGGCCTTGCCCTCACCGGCGTCACGCTGTCCGCCGCGCCTGCCAAAAAGGCGGCTTCGGTCAACCTCGGGGTCTATGTCGGCAAATATCCGTTCGACAAGGTCGGCGGCAAGACGATCCTCCAGCAGCCTTCGGTCCGCGCCGCGATCACGCGGCTGGTCAAGAGCAAGGCCGACCGCGATTTCATCTATACCAGTAACGGCGTCAGCAGTCAGATTTTCCGCAAAAATAACCGCATCGTCTTTGCCGGATGCGCGCATCGCGCTTGTGATACCGACAATTGGACGGTCGCGATTGCGCCCAATGGCAAACAGGCGGAAATCTGTGTGCACCATAGCGCCGCCGACACGGACGAATTCATCTCGACCGAATGGTTTGAAGATGACGGCAATATCTTCCGCATTGGACGTTGTCCGGCGATGGCGGAAGATTATCCGGTGCGGGCGATCGCTGCCGGGTGAGCCATTTTTCCACGGTCATTTTCGATTTCGGCGGGGTGATTACCAGCTCGCCGTTCGAAGCCTTTCACGCGCTTGAGGCGGAGCGGGGATTGCCGCGCGATACCGTGCGGCGGATCAATGCGACCAATCCCGATAGCAACGCCTGGGCGCAGTTTGAACGTGCGGAGATTGATGAACGCCGCTTCGACCGTTTGTTCGCGGAGGAAGCCGCGGCACTTGGCGTGACGCTGGAAGGCGCGGCGGTGCTCGAACGGCTGGCGGGCGATGTCCGCCCTGCCATGGTCGCGGCGATGGACCGGCTGAAGCGCGAAGGCTACCGGCTCGGCTGCATCACCAATAATGTCCCGGCGGGCGAAGGCCCCGGCATGGCGATGAGCCCCGCCAAAGCTGCTGCGGTGGCGGACGCGATGACCCGCTTTGACCATATTATCGAAAGCTCGAAAGCGGGGGTGCGCAAACCCGATCCGCGCATTTACGCGATGATGTGCGATGCGCTCGGCGTGGAACCGGCGCAGTGCGTCTATCTCGACGATCTCGGCATCAACTGCAAACCGGCAGCGGCAATGGGCATGCACGCGATCAAGGTGACGAGCGGCGAACAGGCGCTGGCGGACTTGGGCGCGGCGCTGGGCGTGCAATTTTAACGCAAGCCTCCCACCCTCCCTCACGAGGGAGGGTCGAAAAATCATAGATTTTTCGGGGTGGGTAAAACCTCTCCGTTCTTGCGCTTCGCTACCCACCCCAAAAGTCCTGCGGACTTTTGACCCTCCCTAGAAAAGGGTGGGTGGGGGGCGTTTCAAGCTCCTCCCTGTCGCCAAAGGCGATGGGGTGGTGGCAGCCCGAAGGGCTGACGGAGGGGTCGCCCGCGACGAGCGGGCGGAACGGTTTAAGCCACGGCTGACGATGCACACCCTTTCTACGCTGGCGTTCCCCGATAGCCCGCCCGCGCGGCTCGCGCCTCGCGACCCCTCCACCATCCGCTACGCGGACGGTCCCCCTCCCCATTGCCTGCGGCAACAGGGAGGATCTTGCACGCGCGGCGCTCCACCCTCCCTAGTGAGGGAGGATCTTGCGCGCGCGGCCCTTCACCCTCCCTCACCAGGGAGGGTCGAAAAATTGGAACAATTTTTCGGGGTGGGTAAAACCTCTCCGACCCAGCCTTCCCCGTACCCACCCCAAAAGTCCTGCGGACTTTTGACCCTCCCTAGAAAAGGGAGGGTGGGGGCGCGTTTCAAGCTCCTCCCTGTCGCCAAAGGCGATGGGGAGGTGGCAGTTGCACCAGCAACTGACGGAGGGGTCGCCCGCGACGAGCGGGCGGAATGGTTTAAGCCACGGCCGCCGATGCGCACCCTTCCTCCGCTTGCGTTCACCGATAGCCCGCGCGCCTGAACCGGATGGTTGCATTTGCGCCTCCGCGGGCCGGATGGTTACCCGCAACCCTTCGCGCCAGACCGGTACCGAAAAAGCATGTTCCGGCGAAAAGAAATTTACTTTCGCTAAACCAATTTGCCGCATAATTTACGGTACCGTTACAGGGGAGAACTATCCAAAGGCAGAATCATTGTTGAGCCGTATGCAGCGCCTGGTTTCGGGCCGCGCCGAAGATGCGGTGGACCGGCTCGAGGCCGCGAATCCGACCGTTGTTATGCGCGAAACGATCCGCGAAATGGACCGGGTGAGTGAACGTATGCGCCAGCAACATGCCAAGCTCGCCGCGCGCCGCGTTCAGGCGGAACGGCTGCAAAAAACGTTCGATACGCAAATTGAAGAGCTCAATGCCAAGGCGCGTTATGCGCTCGACGAAGAGCGCGATGATCTTGCCCGCGGCGCGCTTGCCCGCGTGATTGATCTCGAAAAGCAGCGCGATCTGCACGTTCGCGTCGCGACCGAAGCGGTTGCGGAAGGCAATAAGCTCGAAGAGGCGATGGCTGAACTCACCGCCGAGCGCACCGAAATGAAAAAGGTGCTCGACGCGACCGAAGCGGCCGCTGCGACCAACCGCTATCTCGACGTTGCGCCGGGCTATAGCGACGAAGCGCTCGCCGCGCGCCTTGATCGCGCCCGCAGCAGCTTTGAACGGGTCAACGGCTTTACCATGGCGCCTTCGGTCGAAACCATTGATGCGGTTGCCGAAATCGACCAACTGCGCAGCGCCGCCGACCTCGACGCCCGCCTTGCCGCCCTCAAGGACGGTAACAAGGGTTCGAAGAAGAAATAAGGCCAGCTCGGTCGCGCTCCCGCGCGATCAAGGGGCAATGCACACCGCGCCCCACCCTCCCTCACGAGGGAGGGTCGGAAATTGCGTAGCGATTTTCGGGGTGGGTAAAGCGTCTCAGTTATTGCGCGCCACGATACCCACCCCAAAAAACGTGCCGTTTTTTGACCCTCCCTAAAAAGGGAGGGTGGGGGCGCCCTCCCTAGAAAAGGGAGGGTGGGGGCGTGTGCTTGCCCGCCTCGTTTCTCCATCCGTCCGCCAACCGCCCAGCCCTCACAAATTATTGCCTCCCCCATCCGCTCTGCTACACCCCATCCCATGACCATCTTCACCGGCCTTCTTGGCGGCAGTTTTAATCCCGCGCATGGCGGGCATCGGGCGATTAGCCAGTTTGCGATCGAGGCGCTTGAGCTTGACGAATTGTGGTGGCTGGTTTCGCCGGGCAATCCATTGAAGCCCAAAGCGGGGATGGCGCCGCTCGCCGCGCGGCTGGCCTCGGCCAAGCGCCAGGCGCGGCGCTCGCGCATCAAACCGACCGCAATCGAGGCGGAATTGGGCACCCGCTACACCGTCGATACGCTCAAAAAGCTGGTCGCGCGTTACCCCGACCGGCGCTTCATCTGGTTGATGGGTGCGGATAATCTCGCGCAATTCCACCAATGGAGGCGCTGGCGCGACATAGCGCGCTTAATGCCGATTGCAGTTATCGCGCGTCCGGGTTATGATGATAATGCTCGCGCGGCTATCGCGATGAGCTGGTTCGGGCGGTATGTCCGACCCTCGAGCCAAAGGACAAAGTGGACACACTGGAGACCCCCGGCGCTTGTGTTCCTGCGCTTCCTACCCGATCCGCGCTCGGCAACGCAGCTCCGGCTGGCCAATCCCCACTGGTATCAGAGCTTTGCAGGCAAACTTGTCCGTGACCCGGTCACGCGGCGGCTTGTCGCTGGTTGATGCTTGCGGGGGAGGCGAGGGGTCCCCATATCACTGGCTAAGGCGCTCGGGTTGGAAAAGCATGTTGAAAATCCGCGCCGCATGACAAGGAGTGAATTTGATAGCTGGTAACCTAGAAGCCGCAACCAAGGCCGTCGCACCCGCCGTTTCCGGCGCTGCGGTCGACGCCGAAGCTGAGGCCCTCCACACGCTTGTGCTCGCGCATCTCGACGAGGAACAGGCCATCGAAACCATCTCCATTCCGCTCGCGGGCAAGAGCAGCATCGCCGATTATATGGTGATCGCAAGCGGTCGTTCGACGCGCCATGTCGCCGCGATCGCGAACAAGCTTGCCGAAAAATTAAAGAAGGAGGCGGGCGTCCTCGCCAAGGTCGAAGGGCTCCCGGCCGCCGACTGGGTGCTGATCGATGCGGGGGATATCATCATCCACCTGTTCCGCCCGGAAGTCAGGAGCTTTTATAACCTCGAACGCATGTGGGGTTTCGAAGACGCCCCCGAAGCTCCGCCGACAGCAGCGGAGTTCAACGGCCCGGATTTGAATTAGAGGCTATATTGATATTGGGGAAAAGTGCGCGTTGAGAACGGGCATTTTTCCTTCGGTAGCGATATGCGCATTTAACCAGGTTCGCTCGAGTTGTTGGATGTTATCAAACTTCATCCAGTAAAATTTTACGGCTCGCCCTTGTGCCGTCGGTTCCGTTTTCCCTGGGCTGTCGAGATGTTGGCCTATTCGCGATCTCAGGTTGGTCGCCAACCCTATATATAAAATCGTACCGTCAATTGTGGTTAACACATAGCATCCGGAAAATAGGGGTACAAATTTTTGCTTGCTGCGGTGGAACCGGCAAAACTCGGACGGAGCAGGCAACAAATCACTGACAATCATATCTCTATCGCACCCGCAGTCGACGCCTTATGCAATGCCTTGGTCATTTCTTGACTGACAACGTTGATCGCCCCAGAATTCATGAAGCTGGCCTTTCCGCCTTTCGCCCACCAATCCGAATGCCCCACGCCTGCATACTCCCCCTCGACATTATCGAGACAGGATTGAAGAAGCGCCTGCATTGTCTGGACGGTGAAACTACCGCGATCTTGCAACTTCATAAAGAACGGAATGCTGAATTTGCAAAACAGCTCTACCCCGTTGTATTTATATAACACGCTATCGGACTCATCATCTAAAATATTTGCGATGGCTCTCCAGTAATTAGAAAATATCTTCTTTTCTTTGTCGAAATCATTTAATATTGCTAAAGGGTTGTTGGCATTTAACACATATTTGACAATCGCTTTAACAAAAGATTGTTGATTTACAGTTCCTGAATTATTTGTTTCATTAGCCATTTTAATTTTATTGTGCCAAGGCGATGTAGCATCATCATTCAGGTAATCAACGTATTTTACCGCCTTTTCGACCTCGCCACGTTCTACTATGTTTAGTATCCATTTCGGTAGACTTGGAAGTTCCTCGACGTCCAAAGCGTCAGACAGTCTTGCCACAATCCTTTGTTCGACCGACTTATCAACGCTTCTCTGAGTGGTATTGACAATCAAAAAGTGACACATTTGTGCAATTTTTGGCAAATTTACAGCGATATTTACGGGTACTTCAAAGTCCAGTACGCGCTCGTCTTTCTCGGCAGCCAGTTTAAGGCCTTCGAGGCGATGCTGACCATCTACTACACTGAAGGGGCCGACACTGACGCTATCAATTTCCAGCAGATTTTTGTCGCCGTCAAAGGGCAATTCTTTATCAGTCGCTAAAAATACCGAGGTGGGGAGAAAGGCGTCGGCGCTGTCCTGACCCTTAACAATATAATCAGCCAATTTTTTGGCGCGAGCCGAATTTAGCAATCGTTGATAGCCCTTGTCGTTGCCGCTGGCAGGATCAAGCGTTTCTACGTTGTAGAAATTTTCGGCGACTAAATCTCTTACCTTTATCGACGTCGTATATAGCGTCAATCCGCCCTGCCTAACTCTAGCCGCCGGAGCTGAAATATTGGTCATATACGCCTTTCATCGATTGGAAGTCACACCACATTACCCGGACATCGGACTGGCCACTGCAGCGGGGACCGATGACCACCCTATCGAGCGGGAGGTTGAGCTGGCCGCCATGACGATAGAGACAAGTTATCCGGCAAATCATTAAGAATTGATTTCCGCTGGGTAAGTCGAAAGATCAGCTGATAACTTGTAATACCGGCTATAGATCCGGCAATAAGGAGCCGACAATAAGATTAACCACCGGTTTGAACGGGTCCAGATGCGTCTGCTTGTCCGCGAGGGTTAGCGCCGCGATGTGATTGGACATGGCGCGCTTGCCGTTCATCGAGAAACTGCGGTGAACGCGGCGGCGCTCGGCCCCTTCCAGAGCCGCGAGCGGGTTGGCACCGCCTGCCGCAATTTTGCGCAGCATGGGATGGGAGAGATATTGGCTGCAATCGGCATCCTCCAGCCATCCTTTGTCATCGGCCAATTCCCATAGCGCGTCGCCCAGCATCGCTTCGAGGTCGCCGGGTACGAGAATATGACGCTGGCGCAGCGATTGGTCACGCGCGGTCAAGGGCAAGAGCTTGCGGGTAAAGCTGAAATGCCTCGCTTTGATATGGAGATTGTCGATCTGCCCGTTGAGCCAGTCGAGCGCTTCCTTTCCTGCACCATCATTGTCGAACAAGGCCAAGGCTGAAACCCGCTGCTCCGGCGGGCGGCAGCGCATTTCAAGCGCCCAGGCCAGTGCGCGGTCGGCGAGCGCATTGACCCCGCCAGCGCCCGGGCCTCCATCGACGATGCGAAAGCGCGAAAGCGCGTCGGGCGCAAACGCTTCGAATGCAGCGCGCAGGGTTGCGGTGTCGCTCATCCCTTCGACGAACAGCACCGGCAACTGGTCATTGCGCTCGCGGTGGGCTTCGCGTTCCCGCGCGACGGCATCATATTTGGCTTTGGCCTCATCGAGATAAGGCGCGACCAGCGGCAACATCCCCATCGCCCCGTCTACCTCGCCATCGTTCATGGCCGCAAAAACAGTGCCCTTCTCGCCTTTTTCAAGAAAGTAGCGTTCAACCCAATTGTCGTCCGGATATTCCTCGTCGTCGTCGGGCGCGGAAATCTTGTAGAAAACGGGCGAATGGGTGGTGAGGAATAGCTGTATATTGTCTTTATCCTGCACAAATTCGACAAATTGGTTGGCCATGCCGAAGCAGGCTGTAAGTTCCACATTATTTTCCGGCTCTTCAAACCCCCAAAGATGGGTGTAACCAATCTTGCCGTAGCCGGTCGCGTCCTCGTCGAGGCGATCGGCGATGAATTTCAGCATTTGCGGGATATGCCGGATCTTGATGCCGTCGCCGCGCCGCGAAAGCGGAATGCCATCCGCGCTCATTTCCATATTTTCAAAAATCGAACGAAGATTTTCCGGCATCTTCATGCTGGTTTCGCCGGGGAGAATCTGGCGGATCGCCTCCAGCAACGCAGCGAGTTCTTGGGCAATCTGTCCTTCGAACACGGTTGCGGAATCGCGCATCTTTTTCGCCGCCACGCTTTCCAGCACTTCGTAAATTTTACCTTGAAGATCGGTAAAAAAGGCCTTGTCCTTGATTGCGGGAACATAGGTGAAGCGCATGCGGTTTAGATAAGTCGGCAATTTGCTCTTGCTGCTGAAGGGCTCTCCGCCGACAAAAGTCTGCCGCTCCAATCGCTGATAGAATCCGTCCTCACGCCAAACTTTCTGCCACATGATTGTATCATGACCGTGGGACCGGTAATTACTAGGCACCGCAATATGGAGGGTAATTTCAGTCTGGTTGGCTTTTCCTCTGCCAACACGATAATGATTGCTGAAATCGCGCTGCTTATCGAACGGGACCCCAAGGTCGGTCTGGCCATTGAAGAACAGGTTGAGCGCGCGCAGCACGTTGGATTTCCCCGCGTCATTTTCGCCGACAAAAGTCGTGATCCAGTTGGCGTCGATTTCCTGCGACGCGATGGAACGGAAATTTTTGATAAAGATTTTGCTGATCATGCATTGCCCCCGATATTTGCCGAGCGAAGACCCGGATTGCCCGACGGAAGGCTTAAGCGATTATTGCCGGGAGGGGTGCACAATCCTGTCCGAAATGGACATATTTGAAGGGTTCTGACCTTAAAGGCTGTGGCTGACGTGACACTTGCCATCGCTGTCCCGCAAAGCCCTTTTACCCCTCGCCGGAATCGGTTATGCGATATGGTCTAGGGGCCGGCGCTGTTGCGGATGCCGCGTCCTTTCGGGCAAGGGGCAAACAAGGGGCACATCATCCATGACGATCATCACGCTTGAAGGCGGCGAGACCACCGTCAACACCACCACCGCAATGGGGCAGATCGCGCCGGTCACGGTCGCGCTCGCCAACGGGCAATATCTGGTAGCGTGGGGCGATAATGTCGACCTTAGTGCGCCGTCGGGGCCGGGGCAAACTGCCAATGCAGATATCCGCGCCCAGCTTTTCAACGCGGATGGTACAAAGGCGGGTGCGGAATTTATCGTGACTAATGCGCCGGGTGCCCAATATTTGCGCGACGTGGTGCAGCTCGACAATGGCAACCTCTTATTCGCCTGGCAGGAAGGGTTGGGCGTCGTCACCGGCGCGGACCAGACGGGATCGATTTTTGTGCAGCAATTTTCGATTGCCGGAACCGCCGTTGGCGCGATCACGCAAGTCGGCACGCCCGGCGTTGATGCGGTTTATCCGGACGTAGAGGCGGTTCCCGGCGGCGGCTATATTGTGGCCTGGACGAGCGGCGGCAATACGCCATCCGTTGTTGCGCAGCGTTATGATAATGCCAATGCGGCGGTCGGTGGGCTGATTACAATCGATACTGTCTCCGTACCATTGCTCGAACATCCGGTATTGGTGGTGCATGATGATGGCAGCTTTATTGTGGGCTGGCGCAACGGGTCAGCTGATGTGCGGCCCAACGATTTCAGTCTGCAAAACTACAGCGCAGCGGGCGTCGCCGCCGGTCCGGTTACGCAGCTGCAAATGTATAACCGGGCGACGATTGCACCCGAGTTGGTGGAACTCGATAATGGCAATATGGCCTTGGCCTATATTGCGGGATTGCCCGGAAATTATCAGTTGAAAGTTGATCTCCTGAATCCGGCGGGGCAGCGGATCGACCAAGTGATTGTCGACGTCAATGTTTCCAACCAGCTTTCACGCGTGCGGGTTGATGCGACCGCAAATGGCGGCTTCGCGGTGACCTGGATGGATACCGAGCCGTACGGTGTCGATACCGATGGCACCAGCATCCGCGCAGCCTTTTTCAGCGCGTCGGGCGAACCGGTCATCCCTGCGATCATCGGCGATCTCGTCGATTTTGGTCCGAACTATACCTATTCCGTGCCGGTCAACAGCCAGACCGCCGGAGACCAGACGACCCCCTCGCTCGCGGTGCTGGCGAATGGCGATGTGGTGATCACCTGGGTCGATAACGGCACAGGCGACGGGAGCCAATCCAGCATCCAGAGTCAGATGTTCCATGTTGATCCGACCAATCGCGCGCCGGTTGCCTTGGACCAGATGGTAGAGTTGCAGGATTGGGTCGGCAATGCAACGCCAACCTTCGATCATTTCCCCGCCGCCGCGCTGCTTCAGAATGCAGGGGATCTTGATGGTGATGCGCTCACCGTTGTCGGCGTCAGCAATGCGCAACATGGCACGGTGGTGCTTAATCCGGACAACACGATAACCTTCACGCCCGAAGCAGGCTATAGCGGCCCCGCCATTTTTGATTACACGGTATCGGATGGTCGCGGCGGCAGCGCGACCGCGCAGGCGACCGTGTTTTTGAGCTTTGATGATAATGTGACGATCCGCGGCGCAGCACCGGTGACGACCAACGTATTGGCGAATGATTATCTCGCGCCGCTTCCCGGTGGGCAGCTATATGGTTTCACCATATTCAATTATGGCCCGACATCCTTTAGCTATCGACCCGATGGCACAGTCACGATTTATCCGGCAAACGGCAATCTTATTACGGGCTCTAACTATTTGAATTTGCCGGTCGGGCAATCCGTCACCCAGCAACTTCATTATGAAGTTGTTAACCCCGTCACCGGCGTGCTTGAACGCAGTGCGACCATCAACGTGACCTTCGAAGGCTGGATGATCGCCGGAACCAGCGGTGCGGACACGCTCACCGGCACCGAACAGGCTGATCATCTGGTGAGCAATGGTGGTGCCGATACGCTGACCGGCTTGGGGGGCGATGATTATTATACTGTCACAGGAACCGAAGCGACCATCGTCGAACAGGTCGGTGGGGGGATCGATATGGTCCGCACCAACCTCACCTTATTCACATTGCCTGACAATGTTGAAAATCTGACCTTTAATGTTCCTAATGGGACGCAAGTTATCGGTCGCGGCAATGATTTGGCAAATACCATAGAAGGAGGCACCGGCCCAGATACCCTGTTTGGCGGGGGCGGGGATGACAGGCTCTTTGGTGGGGTCGGCAATGACATCCTGCTGGGTGAGGATGGCGACGATATGTTGTTCGGCGCGTCGGGCACCGACACCCTCTACGGAGGTGCGGGCAATGATCGCCTTGACGGGGGCGTTGGTCCCAATGGTGATCAGCTATATGGCGGCACCGGAGACGATTATTATATTATTGACGTAGCGGCTGACCAAGTCTTCGAAAATCCGGGCGAAGGTAATGACACGATCAACAGCTCGATGATCAGCACCACGCTGGTTGCCAATGTCGAAAATCTGCAATTGTCCTCTACGTACAGCGGAGGTGTGACGACATGGGCGCTGAATGGCACCGGGAACGAGCTTGACAACATTATTTCCGGTCAGGCGGCTGCCAACGTGCTGCTCGGGCTTGATGGCAATGATACGCTTTATGGTTATGCGGGCAATGACGCGCTTGACGGCGGTGCGGGCAACGACCAGCTGTTCGGCGGAGAAGGTGATGATACGCTGATCGGCGGGGCGGGTGCGGACCAGATGTCGGGCGGCACCGGCAATGATGTTTATTATGTCGATGATGCAGGCGATGTGGTCACCGAACTGGCGGGCGAAGGCATCGACATGGTGTGGACCTCGGTTGCACTTCCCGCCATCTCCAATATCGAGGTGATTGCGCTTACCGGGAACGACAATATCGCGATTAACGGCAATGACATCGACAATGTGCTGATCGCCAACGGCGGCGCCAACTTCATCTATGCGCAAGGCGGCAATGACACGGTTTACGCCGGGGAAGGCGGCGATGCGGTCTATGGGGGCGATGGGGGCGATATGTTGCTCGGTCAGGGCGGCGCGGACCTGCTTGATGGCGGTGCGGGCAATGACGCCCTCGATGGCGGCGAAGGCAATGACTATCTGTTCGGCGGCGCGGGCGATGACGTGCTCATCGGCGGCGCGGGCGCGGACCAGATGTCGGGCGGCGCGGGCAATGATGTCTATTATGTCGATGACGCAGGCGACGTGGTGATCGAGCTTGCCGGTGAAGGCATCGACATGGTCTATGCGACCATGAGCTTTGATCTCGGGGCAACCATCGAGTCATTAGCGCTGACGGGCGACGCCGCCGCGACGGGCGTCGCCAATGATCTCGACAATCTCCTCATCGGCAATGGCGGCGCGAACTTCCTCTATGCCCTCGGCGGCAACGACACTGTCTATGGCGGCGCGGGCGGAGACGCGCTTTATGGCGGCGACGGCCATGACCTGATGCAGGGGCATAGCGGCAACGATCTGCTCGACGGCGGCGCGGGCGATGACGCGCTTGATGGCGGTGAGGGCGATGATTTTCTGTTTGGTGACGCTGGCAATGATATTCTTTTTGGGGGATCGGGGGCAGACATACTCGAGGGCGGCTATGGGAATGATGTCATTAACGGCGGCGATGAGGTGGATACCATTGGTGGGGGATCAGGAGATGATGTCATTGATGCGGGGGCCGGTCATGACGTGATTAACGGGGGCGACGGCAACGATACAATCTTCGGCGGCCTTGGCATCGACCGGATGATAGGTGGGGCGGGTAACGACACTTACTATGTCGATAACCAATATGATCTCGCCATCGAGGAGGCTGGTGGCGGTATAGATCTCGTCTTTGCAACCGTTAGCCACGCACTCGGCAACGAAATCGAAGCGCTCGGGCTCATCGGCGATGCAGCTATTAACGGCTACGGCAACGCGCTCGACAACACGCTTGTCGGCAACAGCGCAGCGAATATCCTTGCAGGGTTCACGGGAGCCGATACTTTATTTGGCGAAGGCGGCGATGATCGCCTTGATGGAGGTGATGGCGATGACCGGCTTATCGGAGGCGCAGGCGATGATATCCTCGAAGGCGGGAATGGCAATGATGCGATTGATGGTGGCGATGGCAGCGATTATCTAATCGGCGGCGCAGGCAAAGACTCACTGAGTGGCGGTGCCGGTGCGGACATCATGATCGGCGACGATGGCGATGATCATTATTATGTCGACGATGCTGGCGACCAGATTATTGAAACCGCGACCGGTGGACGCGATCGAGTTTATACCTCCGTTGATTACACCATTCACGCGAATATCGAACGTGTTCAGATCACGGCGGATCATATCGTGACGGTAACCGGCTCTGCAGGAAATGATTCAATTTTTGGTAACCAACTGGCCAACATAATAAAAGGTGGCGATGGCGATGACGAATTCTTCGCGGGCGATGGAAATGATATCCTTGAAGGCGGCAACGGCGGAGATCGGCTGGTCGGAGAAGCCGGAAACGACGAGATGGCGGGCAATGCCGGTAACGATGCACTCGATGCCGGTGACGGTGACGATCATTTGAATGGCGGCGATGGCGACGACTTCCTTTTTGGCGGCGCGGGCTCGGACCTTATGGAGGGTGGAGCCGGCAATGATAGTTTTGACGGCGGTGACGGGAATGACATATTGATCGGAGGCACCGGAAGCGATGCCCTGACCGGTGGTGCCGGAGCCGACGTGTTTTGCTTCTCGCATGGTGACGGCATTGATGTGGTGACAGATTTTACCCGCGGCCTAGATCGCATAGACGTTACGAACTTTCATTTGACGTTCGATCAATTGCGCGCCGCATTTGCGCAATCCGGTGCCAATGGGACTATCACATTTTCTAATGGCAGCGTGATTCATGTGTGGGGCGTAACCCTCGCCGACCTTACACCGGGCGATTTTATCCTGTGAGCTTTTCGTCCGCGCGATGCTAAGGAGCGCCTATGCAGCTTCACATCATCGCGCGGGGAAAGATCGGGCGTTCGCCGGAAGGCGAGCTCGTCGAGCGCTATTTAAAGCGTATCAGCTGGCCGACCAAGCTTACCGAACTGCCCGAAAGTGGCGGGGCCAAGGGGAGCCATGCGCTCCCGCCTGCGCCGCCGGGGAGCGTTACCGTGCTGCTCGATGAAAAGGGCGACCAGCTTTCGTCGATGGCGCTTGCGAAACATCTCGAACGCTGGCGTGACGGGGGCAAGCGCGAGTGCCGCTTCCTGATCGGCGGCGCGGACGGGTTCGACGATGCCCAGCGCGGCGAAGCCGATTTGCTGATCGCGTTCGGCAAAGCCACCTGGCCGCATCTGCTCGCCCGCGCGATGCTGGCCGAGCAACTGTTCCGCGCGACAAGCATTATCGCGGGGCATCCCTATCATCGCGAGGGGTGAGGGGGGTGAAGGGCGCGCGCGGCCCCACCCTCCCTTTCAGGGAGGGTGGGTCGTTGCTCAATTCCTGATCAGATAATCGAACGCCGAAAGCGCCGCCTTTGATCCTTCGCCCATCGCGATGACGATTTGTTTGTAGGGCGTGGTCGTCACGTCGCCGGCGGCGAAAATGCCGGGGACGTTGGTGCGGCAGCCGGGGTCGATTTCGATTTCACCGCGCGGGGAAAGTTCGACCGCGCCTTCGCCGCCCTCGGCGCTCCGCAGCCATTCGGTGTTGGGCACGAGGCCGATCTGGACGAAAATGCCTGCGAGATCGACCTGGTGGGCTTCGCCCGTTTTGCGGTCCTTATAGGTCAGATGCGTGACCTTTTCGCCGTCGCCCACCACCTCGGTCGTCTCTGCGCCCTTGATGATGGTGACGTTGGGAAGGCTCGCCATCTTGTCCTGCAGCACCTTGTCGGCGCGCAGCTCATCCATGAATTCGATCAGCGTCACATGGTCGGTCACGCCCGCCAAGTCGATGGCCGCTTCGGCACCAGAATTGCCGCCGCCGATGACGGCGGTCGGCTTGCCCTTGAACAGCGGGCCATCGCAGTGCGGGCAGTAGGTCACGCCGCGGGTGCGATAATCATCCTCACCCGGCACGTTCATCTGCCGCCAGCGCGCGCCGGTGGTGAGGATGATCGTGCGCGATTTTAAGCTCGCGCCGTTCGCCAGCACAACCTCGTGGAAGCCGCCCTGTTCCGCCGCCGGAATGAGCCGGGTCGCGGTCTGGAGGTTCATCACATCGACGTCATAATCGCGCACATGATTGTCGAGCGCCGCGGCGAGTTTCGGCCCTTCGGTGTGGCTCACCGAGATGAAGTTTTCGATCGCCATGGTGTCGAGCACCTGACCGCCGAAGCGTTCGGTGACGATGCCGGTGCGGATGCCCTTACGCGCCGCGTAAATCGCCGCTGCCGCCCCCGCCGGACCGCCACCGACGATGAGCACATCGAACGGCTCTTTCGCGGCGATCTTGGCAGCCGCCTTACTGTCGGCTTCGCTGTCCAATTTGGCGACAATTTGCGCGAGGTCCATGCGACCTTGGCCGAAAGGTTCGCCGTTCAGGAACACGGTCGGCACCGCCATCACCTTGCGGGTTTCGACCTCGTCCTGATTGAGCGCACCGTCGATGGCGACGTGGCGGACATTAGGATTGAGCGCGGCGATCATGTTCAAGGCCTGCACCACATCGGGGCAATTCTGACAGGTGAGCGAATAGAAGGTTTCGAAGAGGAGCGGCCCCGCAAGGCTCTTCGCCTGCTCAAGCAATTCCGCTTCTTCCTTGGGCGGATGGCCGCCGACATGGAGGAGCGCCAGCACCAGCGAGGTGAATTCATGCCCCAAGGGGATGCCGGCAAATTCAACGCCGACATCTTCGCCCGCGCGGGTGATCTGGAACGAAGGTTTGCGGGTCGCGGTGCCGTCAAAACGCACAGACACCTTGTCCGACAGCGCGGCGATTTCTTCGAGCAATTGCTTGAGTTCGGCGGCCTTGGGCGTTTCATCCAGCGACGCGACCAGTTCGATCGCGTTCCGTATATTCTGCAAATAAGCGCGGAGCTGTTCGGTCATGGTAGCGTCGAGCATGGCGGGGTTCCTTCAATTCTTAAATCCTCCCCGCAATTCCTCCCCCGCAGGGGGAGGGGGACCGCTGCCGAAGGCAGTGGTGGAGGGGATTGCGTAGATGAGATGGCGGTTTGCCCAATCCCCTCCACCGCATCTCACGCCCCACTACGTGGGTCGCTCGTGCGGTCCCCCTCCCCGTTCCGGGGAGGAGTTTGGACGAGAGTCGGCGCCGGGGCGGGGGGGATCGGGGGCAGTAGCCCGGCGCCTAACTTTATGTCAGCTTAGATCTTGCCGACAAGATCAAGCGAGGGAGCGAGCGTCTTTTCGCCTTCTTCCCACTTGGCCGGGCATACTTCACCCGGATGCGCGCGGACATATTGCGCAGCCTTGATCTTGCGGACCAGTTCTTCAGCGTTACGGCCAACGCCTTCCGAGGTGATTTCCATGATCTGGATCACGCCATCGGGATCGACCACGAAGGTCGCACGGTCGGCAAGGCCCGCGCCTTCGCGCATCACGCCGAAATTATTGGTGATCTGGCCCGACTGGTCGCCGAGCATATAATAGTTGATCTTGCCAATCGCTTCCGACGAATCATGCCAGGCCTTGTGGCTGAAATGGGTGTCGGTCGAGACCGAATAAACCTCGACGTCCATCTTCTTGAGGCCGTCATATTGCGCGGCAAGGTCTTCGAGTTCGGTCGGGCAGACAAAGGTGAAGTCGGCCGGATAGAAGAAGAACACCGCCCATTTGCCCTTGGTGTCAGCGTCCGACACATCGACAAATTTGCCCTGATAATAAGCCGTTGCGTTAAACGGTTTCAGTTCCGAACCAATGATACCCATGATGATATGGCCTTTCTCTTGTGACGATGAAGCGGGCGGATGCGGAAACGCGGGCGCAACGCTCCCGGCCTTCATCCTTTCCCCGCTTCGAGGAAATGCTGCGCGGCTGCGGCGTTATCTGCTGGAGCCGCTTTTTGAAAAAAGAGACTCGGCAAAAACCAACACCGCACCAACCCGGCAAGGCTCATATAGGGCATGGCACGCGAAAATGCTCATGGGGAATCTTGACCAGGTTAATCGGTTTATTCGATTAAAGGGCGAGGAGTGATGAAGGCGGGCGATTTAGGGGCGGGCGTGCTTCCAGTTCCTCCCCGCGAGCGAAGCTCGGGGGGATGGGGACCGCCCGCGTAGCGGGGGGTGGAGGGGGCGCGAGGCGCAGCCGAGCGGAATGGTTTAGGCGGCGGCGTGCTGCATAGGCCTGCACCCCGCGCGGCGAATAGGCGCGCACCCGCCTTCAGCTTACACCATTCCGCCTGCTAGCCGCAGGCGACCCCTCCACCACCAAGCTGCGCTTGGCGGTCCCCCTCCCCATCGCCTTCGGCGACAGGGAGGATCGTGAGGTCACAAAGCTCCTCCCTGTTCGCCTTAGGCGAATGGGGAGGTGCGTGGCGCTACGCTCCCACCCTCCCTTGCAAGGGAGGGTCGAAGGCGCGGAACGCGGCTTCGGGTTGGGTAAAACGTCTCGGTCATGGGTGCCCCCTACCCACCCCAAAAGGCGTGCCGCCTTTTGACCCTCCCTGGAAGGGAGGGTGGACCTCCGTCGCGCTAGGCTCCCTCCCTCTCTCGCTCCCGGACCCGCGCAACCTCACCCCCCTAGCCCCGCCGAATCCGCGCTGCTATAGGCCAGCGCCATGATAGCGGATGGCAAGCGGTGGCGGGCGGTGATGGCCGGGAGGGGCGTGCCGATGGTCGTGGCTGCGGGCGTGGCGGCGCTGGGGCTCGGCGCGCTTGGCTTTGCGCTCCTCAAACCCGCCGCGCCAGCCGCGCTTCCCGCCGATCAGGTGCGCGCCTCCGCATCGATTACGCCCGCTGCAGCCTCGGCGCTCAGCATGGCCGAGCAGGAGCAGGCGCTCGCCGCCGCGCGCGCGCAATCCAAGGCTGCGCTGGAACGCAGCCGGGCGCTGGAAGCGCAAGCCAATGCCGCCACCTCCAACAGCGACAAGGCGCATTTTGCCGCCGCCGCCATCGCCGCGCGGATCCAGTCTGCCGAAGCCGATATGGCCGCGGCCCAAGCCGAATTTGCGCTTGCCCAGCACGCCCAGACTGTGCAGCGCGCGCGGCTCGCGGATGAGCAACAGCCCGTCGTCCAACTGACCGCGATGCTGCAATTGCTCGCGCGCAAACCCGCGATCAGCGTGCTCGCCCAGCCCGGCACGATTGACGATCTCGTCCATGCCCGCGCGATCCTCGACAGCACGCTTCCCGCGATCGAACAGCGCACCGCCGGACTGCGCTCGGAGATGAGCAAGAGCCGCGCGCTCAAGGCCGAAGCGGAGCTCGCGCTGCGCACTTTGGCCTCGGCGCGCGAGCGGCTCGCGGCACAGCGCGGCGCGCTCGCAAGGCTGGAGCAGGAGCAGCGCATTCAGGCGCGCGCGCTTAATTCATCGGCGGACGTTGAATCGACCCGCGCGGTGGCGATGGGCGAAAAAGCGCGCGATATTGTCGATCTTATGGAAGGGTTGCGCGCCGATGCCGAGGTGCGCGCCGATCTGGCCGCGCTTGATGGACCGCTGCTGCGCCCGCCCGCGCCCGAGGCGAGCGCGCTCCCCTCGTTTGAAACGCTGGGCGATGGACAGGCATTTAATGGGGCCGGCAAGCGCGATGCGCCGCCGCCGCTCGCCTATCGCCTGCCGGTGGTGGGCGAGGTGGTCGCGGGCCTCGGCGAAATTTCGGCAAGCGGCGTGCGCTCGCGCGGGCTTACCATCGCGGCGCCATCGGGCGCGCAAGTGGTCGCGCCCGCCGCGGGCCGGATCGCCTTTGCGGGGCCCTATCGCGGCTTCGGCTCGATCCTCAT
This sequence comes from Pseudomonadota bacterium, assembly GCA_023458055.1. Taxonomy (GTDB): domain Bacteria; phylum Pseudomonadota; class Alphaproteobacteria; order Sphingomonadales; family Sphingomonadaceae; genus JAFAFE01. The sequence goes on along the minus strand of JAEXAW010000047.1, from coordinate 5,334 downwards.
CATCGAACATAAGGGCGGCTGGACCAGCCTCGTCACCAACCTCATCAGCACCAGCGTGCGCGTCGGCGACGAGGTGGTGGCAGGCGCGCCGATAGGCCGCGCCGGACCGCGCCGCCCCGAGGTAATGGTGGAACTGCGCAAGGACGGGAAGCCCCAGGATATTATGGCCCTGGTGCGGTAGGGCGGCAAAGGGTCGCCATAGCGAGGGGCAGCAAAAGGCCTTTACCCTCCCGTGCTAGGGAGGGTCGAAAAATCAAAGATTTTTCGGGGTGGGTAAAGCCTCTCGTTCGTGCGCTGCCGCTACCCACCCCAAAAAACATGCCGTTTTTTGACCCTCCCTGAAAAGGGAGGGTGGCAAGCGAAGCGCCAAATTCTTCGCTATTCGCTTAGATCAAACAGGGTAGTGGCAGCGACGCGCCAGATCCTCCCCGTTGCGCAGCAATGGGGAGGGGGACCATCCGACAGGATGGTGGAGGGGTCGCGAGGCGGAGCCGAGCGGGCGGCGGTTCCTCTTAGCGCGCCCCTCAGAAGGACGGCGTAAACCATTGCGGCAGCGCTGCGCGCCGCCGCCCCCTCCGTCACGCGCTGACGCGCGCGCCACCTCCCCATTCGCTTACAGCGAACAGGGAGGAGTTTGGTTTAAACCGGCTTATCCGCCATTATGCTTTCCATCGTGGCGCTCGCGCATTTTTCGCTGGTGCTGGCGCCGCTGCCCGAAAGCTGGCCGGCCAGCACGAAGCCGCCGACGAGGAGCACGACGAACGCAATCGAAATCGCGGTGAGGTATTTTTCCAAAAACGCCTTGATCGGCGCGCCGAATTTCCAGAACAGGAAGCCGACCAGCAGGAACTGGAAGCCGCGGCTCACCAGGCTTGCCCAGATGAAGGTCCACAAATCCATGTGGATGAAGCCTGCGGTCAGCGTGATGAGCTTGAACGGGATCGGCGTTGCGCCCTTCACCAGGATGATTTCCGCGCCATAATCGCGCAGATAACAGGCCGCCTTGGGGAAGCTTTCGGTCAGATGCAGCGCCGACAGGATCGATTGGCCGAGCGCTTCGAACGCGAAATAGCCGATCGCATAGCCGAACAATCCGCCCAGCACAGAGGTCAGCGTGGTGATGATGCCATAACGGATCGCGCGTTCCGGCCGCGCAAGGCACATCAGGCCGAGCAACGGATGGGGGGGAATCGGAAAAAAGCTTGATTCCACAAAGCTGATAAAGCCGAGCCACCATTCCGCATGGCGGTGGTTGGCAAGGCTCATCGTCCAGTCATACAGGCGCTTGATCATGGCCCCGCGCCCTAGCGGGGAAGCGGCGGAATGGAAAGCGAATTTGCAGGAGATTGCCGGGCGCGGGCGCGCCGCCCTGAATCAGACGCGCACGCGGCGGCGCACGGCCCCGGCACTCACATGCGTCACGACCGGGTGCTGCTCAAGATCGCGCAGCAGCGCATCCGCCACATCACGGATGGCCCGAAAACGCTGTTCGGGTAACAAATGAGCATCGATCAGGTTGACCGAGACGTCATTGATGGCGGTATCCACACGGTCCATACAATTTCCCCGACTCCAGTTAGAACAAGACTATAGGGCAAAAACTGCTGGTCTCCTAATTATTAACCATTGATCGAGGTTGGGATGGGGGAGGGGTGGGACCAAAGTCCTCCCCGTTTAGCGGCGTGTAAACCGTTCCGCCTGCTGGCGCAGGCGACCCCTCCGTCACGCTCCCTTGCGGGAGCGCGCCACCTCCCCATTCGCCTATGGCGAACAGGGAGGAGCGATTAGATCCTCCCCGTTGCGCAGCAATGGGGAGGGGGACCGCCGCCGCAGGCGGTGGTGGAGGGGTCGCGAGGCGGAGCCGAGCGGGCGACGTTGCCGGTTCAGTTTGCAATCGTTGGAAAAAGCGTTCCATCGGCGGTGCGTAAACCATTCCGTCCGCTGGTCGCGGACGACCCCTCCGTCAGCCCTGCGGGCTGCCACCTCCCCATTCGCCTTTGGCGAACAGGGAGGAGCTATGAACAGGGAGGAGCTATTGCGGGCTCTTACCCTCCCTAAAAGGGAGGGTCGAAGGCGCGGAACGCGGCTTCGGGGGGGGGGGCAAGCGTTGGTGGCAGCGTTCGATACCCACCCCAAAAAACGTGCCGTTTTTTGACCCTCCCTAAAAGGGAGGGTGAAGGCTTCCACGCCCTAGCCGTATATCAGTCGGTTAATCGCGCCCCTAGCCGTAACTCAGCCGGTTAATCGCGCCCTTAGCCGCAACTCAGGCGATTGATCACGCCCTGTCCGCTCAATTCGGCATTCAGCCGATCCTCGCGATAATCCATTGTCACCGCCATGCCGGGTTCGATCCAGCGTATGCCTTGAGCACCGCTGGTTTGTGCGATGGCGCGGCGGGCGGCGGGGGTGGCGAGTTGGCCGACATAAGCTTGCACCTTGCTCGCGCCGCATGCGTCCGCACGCGGTTGCGGCAGGGGGAGCGGCTCGGGCGGGAGCGGATCATAAGGCTGGATCCGCCCCGGCTTATCAAGGGCTTCGGCCTTGCCCACGAGGCCGACAAATTCCTTGCGCAGCGGTTGCCACGGGCTTCCCGCCAGCCGCGTAATATCGCCCCAGCCGAGATTACCCAGCGTCGTATCGCCGCGCAATTTCTGCCCGAAGGCGGCGACCGCCACCGCAAAGCCCATATCGCCCGAAGGCGCGCTTGCCTGCCGGATCATCGCCACCGGCACCGCACGTTCGATCAGCTTCGACGCATCGCCATCGGGCAATTTATAGCGCAATTTGAGCCAGGCGAGTTCGTTCGCCGGGCCCGGTTTTCCGGCGACTTTATTGGCATCATAACGGCGTGCGGGAAGCCAGCCTTTGGCGCCCGCAGGGATGATTTCATACAGCGCGGTCACCTGATGCCCCGATCCGATATCGCCCGCATCGACCTTGTCATTGTCGAAATCCTGTTCGTTCAGGATGCGGTTTTCATAACCGATCAGGCGATATTCGCTGACCGCCGCCGGGTTGAATTCGATCTGGATTTTGACATCCTTGGCGATGGTGAAAATCGTCCCCGCCATTTCATCGGACAGCACCTTTTGCGCTTCGGAAAGCCCGTCAATATAGGCATAATTGCCGTTGCCGATATCGGCGACCTTTTCCATCATCGCTTCATTATAATTGCCCTGACCAAAGCCCAGCGTGGTGAGGGTAATCCCGCTTTCGCGGTTCTTTTTGACGATCTGTTCAATGCCTTCAGTGGAAGAAATGCCGACGTTGAAATCGCCATCGGTGGCCATGATGACGCGGTTGACGCCGCCTTTGATGAAGTTTTTCTGCGCGGTCGCATAAGCGAGTTCCATGCCTTGCCCGCCTGCGGTCGACCCGCCCGCTTCGAGGCAGGAAAGCGCCTGTTTCACATAGATCGGATTATTGGTCGGCTCGAGCACAATCCCGGCTGCGCCCGCATAAACGACAATCGAAACCTTGTCTTTCCGGGTGAGGTTATCGGCCAATTGGCTGAGTGCATCGCGGACCAGCGGGAGCTTGTCCTTGCTCGACATCGACCCCGACACATCGACCAGGAACACAAGGTTGGTGGCGGGGCGTTCGGCCTTGGGAATATCATAGCCGTTAATGCCGATCCTCAAGAGCCGCGAGTTGGGATTCCACGGGGTGGTCGCCATGTCGGTCGAAACCGAAAAGGGGATGCTGCGCGTTTCCGGCTTGGCATAATCATAGCGGAAATAGTTGAGAATTTCCTCGGTGCGGACGGCGGCTTGCGGGGGCAATTGGCCCTGGTTGAGGAAGCGGCGCACATTGGCATAGCTTCCCGTGTCGACATCGACCGAGAAGGTGGAGACGGGTTCCGCCGCGACCGCTTTCACTGTGGAGACGGCCTCGCCCGCATAGCGTTCGCGGTCGGTGTTGACGGACCCACCGATATTAGCAGAGCCGATTGTGGTCACGGCGATTGGCGTTGAGTAAGTCGTTCGCACACGCTTTTGACCCGAAACGACGATATCGGGTGCAGAGGGCGGCGGGGGTGCACTGACCACAGGTGATGGCGGCGGTGGTGGAGTAGGCACGACCGTGGGCGCGGTCATCGGCGGGGTTGTGGCGTATCGGTTGCCTTTGAAGCGGCCGCCGACAATGACCGGCTCAAGATATTCAAGCGGACGGCATTTGACCGGGCTGTCGTCGCGGATCGGCGGGAGCGTCGGCAGCGTGCGCTGGCTATTAGCCCCGGTCTGTGCGCTCGCCAGCGGCACGGTTGGCCCGGCAAGCAGGGACAGGCTGGCTGCGATGGCCAGCATTTTCGCGGAAACGCCGCTATTCCAAGCGGCTCTGATACGGGTTTCGGTGATCTTCCCCTGGGGCATAATCGTCTCTCCTCCAACCTTGCGCAAAACTATCAAGATTCTCGCCTTAATCAATGAGATAATGTTACATTACGATGAACGACGCAAAATACGCAAAATAAGCGCAACAAAAAGGGACTGGTTGCGGTGGAAAAAGCGCGATAAGCTCTGCTCTATGACACAAATGCTCTCCCCCCATCACCCCGGCTCTGCCGCCTTTTCAACCCTGCTTCGCCGTGGCTTTTTGCTTGGCGCAGCCACCGGCCTGATGGCGCTCGCGGGCGCTTGTTCGGGCGGAGCGACCGACAAGTCGGCCGAGGCTCCAGCGGCCGACAAAGCCGCGACCAGCGCTGCTCCAGGCGATCCGGCGGCGAAGCAGGCGGCGCTCGACAAGGCGCTCGCCACCGCGCCGGCCAAGGCCAGCGTCGCCGATGGCGCGGACGTGCTCCCGCCCGAGGTTGAAGGAAAAATCGCTGAAAAGCTGAAAGCGGTCGAAGCCAAATCGGGCCATCCGATGGCGGTGGTGACGGTGAAGAGCCTCGGCGGGGTCGAGGCCGCCGATTATGCCGCAGCACTGGCGCGCAAATGGGAGCTGGGCCGCCCCGGCTATGGCGATGGCCTGCTGCTGCTGGTCGCGCCTGATGACAAGCAAATGACGCTTGATCGCGGCATTGGCCTCGATGCTGCTCTCGGCAAGGAAGCCGCGCAAAAGCTGATCGATCAAACCATGATCCCTGAGTTCAAGACCGGCAATTTTGCGGGCGGGATCGAAGCCGGCGCGGTCGCCATCGCCGACCTCCTCGCCGCCATCCCCAACGACACCCGCGCCAATGTCGAAGCCGCAAAGGTCGCCGCCGACAAAAAAGCCGCAGCGGCCATCGAGGCTGCGACCAAGGGACAGTGAGGCGGAACCCACCCTCGCTAGTATAAAGATCCTCCCCGTTGCGTAGCAATGGGGAGGGGGACCGCCAAGCGCAGCTTG
>JAEXAW010000079.1 GCA_023458055.1 Pseudomonadota bacterium | reverse complement strand
CAGCCGCTGGCGCGGCTGCCACCTCCCCATCGCTCTCACGAGCGACAGGGAGGAGCTATCCCTCACCCTCCCTCGCCAGGGAGGGTCGAAGGCGCTTTAGCGGCTTCGGGGAGGACCCAACTCCCACCCTCCCTCGCAAGGGAGGGTCGAAATTCACGTCAGGTAATTTCGGGGTGGGTAAAGCCTCCCCGTTCGCTCCCGGCTGCTTCGCTACCCACCCCAAAAGGCGTGCCGCCTTTTGACCCTCCCTAAAAAAGGGAGGGTAGGGGCGTTGCGCAACCTTCCCTTCTCCAACCCTCGAAAGCCCCCACCATGACCCTCATCCTCAAGGATCCGCAGGCGCGGGTCGATCATGCCTTTTTGTGGGACGATTATGCCGACGGGCAGATCATCGTCGCGAGCCAGTGGAGCATCGCCCCGGATGCTTCTCCCGGCGACCCCGCCCCGCTCACTCTAGCGGCCACCGCCTTCGACCTCGTCACCACCAGCGTCACGCTCGGCGGCGGGCGCATCGGCGCGGTTTATCGCGTCACCAACCATGTCACTTTGTCCGACGGGCAGGTCGAGGATCGCAGCCTCACCGTCCGCATCGAGGAGCGTTAATCTCATGTCCTGTGATACCCCCGCCTTACGCCGCGTCGACATCGCGCCGCCCGAAACGCTGCCCGTCAGCCTTGCCGAAGCCAAAGCGTGGATGCGGCTCAGCCTCAGCGAGGATGATGCGCTCATCGCCGCGTTGATCCGCACCGCCTGCGATTTGTGCGAGGCGTTCACCGGCCTCCTCCTCATCGCGCGTAAGGTGGTTGAGACCCAGCCGATGCGCACCGGCCAGTGGCAGCGGCTCGCGCACGGCCCGGTCGCGGCGATCACCGCGGTCGAAGGGCTCCCCGCCGAGGGCGCGCCGTTCGCGCTGCCGGTGGCGCATTATGCGATCGATATCGACGCGCTCGGCGACGGGTTTGTGCGGGTGGTCCAGCCCGGTGCGGCGGGCCGCTTGCGCGTGACCTATCAGGCGGGCCTCGGCGCGGATGGCAATGCGGTGCCCGAAAGCGTGCGACAGGGTTTGTTGCGACTGGTCGCCCATCTTTATGCGGCGCGTGATGATGCCCGCGATGTGGCGCCCCCTGCGGCGGTCGCGGCCTTGTGGCACCCGTTCCGGCGGATGACGCTGTGAGCGCGGGGGCTGCGGCGCCATGGGATGGCCTCGCGCTTCTGGCTGAACGGCTGGGGCGCGAGCGGGCCGAAGCAAGCGCCCGGCGGTTGGCTGACAGCCTGCGCGAAACGCACCCCGATCTGGAGGTGCGCCTCCTCGGCGATGCAGTGGAAATACGCGGGCGGAATTTGCGTGAACGTAGCGCCCAAGACCCCGCGCTGAGATGGCCGGGGCGGTAGCGGCGCTTCATCCCCGCTTAGCGAGAGACGATAGCGCAACGCCCCCACCCTCCCTTTTCAGGAGGGTCGAAAAATCGAAAGATTTTTCGGGGTGGGTCAAGCCTCTCAGGCAAACGCGCCCTCAAACCCACCCCAAAAAACGTAACCGTTTTTTGACCCTCCCTGAACAGGGAGGGTGGAACGGTGCGCTAGTTCCTCCCCGTTGCGCAGCAATGGGGAGGGGGACCGTTTGGCGTAGCCAAAGGGTGGAGGGGTCGCGAGGCGACAGCCGAGCGGGCCGTCTCTCCGCTCGGAGCCTCCCTCCAAAGCACAGCATAAACCCTTCCGCCTGCAGACGCAGGCCACCCCTCCGTCAGCCGCGGACGCGGCTGCCACCCCCCCATTCGCCTGCAGCGAACGGGGAGGAGCTTTTCATCGAGAAAGTCCATATCCATGACCCCCACCTCCCCCGATCTTGCCGCGCGGCAGGCGTTGCTCGCGGCCCTTACCACCGACCGCGCGCTGATGGCGCTGGTGCATGGCGTCCATGATGGAACGCCGGTGCAAGCCGCGCCGCCTTACGTCGTGCTCGGCGAAAGCCTCGGCAGCGATTGGGGCGGCAAAAGCGAGGAGGGCCGCGAGGTGACACTCGGCCTCAGCTTTTATGCGCGTGGGCAGGACAGCATCCGCATCGCGGCGGCGGTGCGCGCGGCGGACCTCGCGCTCGCAAAATTGCCGCGCGCACAAGACGGCTGGCAGATCGTCACCACCCGCGTCACCCGCACGAAGGTTGCCGGCTCGGCGGAATTGATGAAAGCCACGGCCAAAGGCGGCGGCTGGGCCGCGCTGATGGACGTGCGGATGCGGCTGTTGGCGCAAGGGTAGTCAAGCGCGCCGCTTCATCACCCTCCCTCGCGAGGGAGGGTCGAAAAATCTAAAGATTTTTCCGGGTGGGTAAAACCTCTCCGCAATGCGCTTCGCTACCCACCCCAAAAAACGTGTCGTTTTTTGACCCTCCCTGGTGAGGGGGGGTGGGGAAGCGCTAAGTTCCTCCCCGTTGCGCAGCAATGGGGAGGGGGACCGTTTGGCGTAGCCAAATGGTGGAGGGGTCGCGAGGCGATAGCCGAGCGGGCCGCCTCTCCGCTCAGAACCTCCCTCCAAAGCACAGCATAAACCCTTCCGCCTGCTAACGCAGGCGACCCCTCCGTCAGCCCTATGGGCTGCCACCTCCCCATGATCTGCGATCATAGGGAGGAGCTTTTGCATCTCATTTACGCATCAACCACCCAAAAAGGAACCCCCATCATGCCCGCAGAAAAAGGCAGTGCTTTCCTCCTCAAAATCGGCAATGGCGCATCCCCGCCCGCTTATCAAACCGTCGCGGGCCTCCGCACCACGCAGCTTTCGGTCAATGGCGAGGCGGTCAATGTGACCACCAAGGACAGCGGCGGCTGGCGCGAATTACTGTCGGGCGCGGGCGTGCGCTCGGTGTCGGTATCGGCGGCGGGGATCTTTACCGGATCGGCCGCTGAACTCAGGGTCAAGGGCCATGCGCTTGCGGGCACGCTTGACGATTATGAACTGAGTTTCGAAAGCGGCGAGCGCTTGCGCGGGCGTTTCCTTGTGACGCGGCTCGATTATGCCGGCGATTATAATGGCGAGCGCAGCTACACGCTCGCGCTGGAAAGCAGCGGCGCGGTCGTGGCGGTATGAGCGGGGAGTCTTTGATGGCCGGTGATCCGGCAAGCCGGACCGGCCATTCGCACAACCCGGTAGACCGGGCGTGCGGGTTAGGTGCGGACGGCAACGGGCAGAGTATCGCCAATCCGTCAAGAGGGGAAGCGGTCCTCATGATGGCGGGCGAACCGTGGAAACTGCGCCCCAGTTTCACCGCACTCGTCGCGGCAGAAGAGGAGTTGGGCTCGCTCTTTGCCCTCGTCGAACGCGCGGCCAGCGGCGGGTTGAAACTCACCGAACTGGTCGCCCTCTTCTGGCATTGCTGCGAACCCCGCAGCGGCCACCGCCCCACCCGCGAGGCCATCGGCGAGGCGATCACCGCGCAAGGCCTTGCGAGCATTACGCCCGCGCTGAGGCAATTGCTGGAAGCGGTGCTGAAGGGCGGCTGAGAGGGGTGCGGCTTCACTTTCTCCCGTTCGTCCTGAGCCTCGTCGAAGGATGAACCCATCGGCCTAGCCGATTTTTGATAAGCCTTTGCCTGATCGGGAAAAAGCCAATGCCCACCCCTTTCACCCCCGCCGCCGCCCGTCTCGCTGGCCTGATGGGCGCGCTGTTCCACTGGACCCCCGAGCAATTCTGGGCTGCAACGCCGCAGGAGGTGGCCGCGCTGTTTGAAGCGCTGGCAGAGTTACGCGGGAAGGGCGCGGAGGCTGCGGGGCCACCCGATGCGGATACCCTGGCGGCGTTGATGCGGCGCTTTCCGGATTAAAAGGAACCAAAAAATGTCAGATCAACTCGATACGCTGCTCGTTTCGGTGCGGGCGGATACGCAGGGCTTTGCGCGCGATGTGGCCGCGATGAAGAGCGAGCTTGAAGGACCGCTTGCGGCGGGGATGGACCGCGCCGGGAGAGCGCTGGAGGCGAGCCTGCATCGCTTTCTGCAATCCGGCAAGTTCGGCTTTGAAGATTTGAAGAAGGTCGCGCTGTCGGTGATGGCGGAAATTGCGCGCTCGGCAATTCAGTCCGGGATGGGTGCGCTCGGCCAGGGCGGCGGTGGAGGAGGCAGTGGCGATGCTGGCAGCTTGCTGGCGGGGGCGTTGCAAATCGCGGCCGCCTTTGCCGGAGCGCCGGGCCGCGCAACCGGCGGTCCGGTCTCGCCGGGACGCGCCTATCGCGTCGGCGAGCGCGGTCCCGAATGGTTCGTGCCGACGGCCTCTGGACGCGTCGAGACGGGCGCGGCGGGCGGTGCGCGCGATATCCGCATCACGGTCAATGTCGGCGGTGGCGGCCAGGCTTCGCCCGAACGGATGCAGGCGACCGGACGGCAGATCGCACGGGCGGTCCGCGCGGCGGTGTTGGACGCGGAGTGAGACCCAGCTTCGACTAAAGTTGCGGGCGAGCCCTCCGTCACGCTCCTGACAGTGCGCCACCTAGCGCGGCCTCCACCCTCCCTCGCCAGGGAGGGTCGAAGGCGCGTTAGCGGCTTCGGGGTGGGTAAAACGGTAGTTGGGCGGCAATACCCACCCCAAAAGACGTGCCGTCTTTTGACCCTCCCTGAAAGGGAGGGTGGGGCCACGCTAGATCCTCCCCGTTACCCAAATAATGCGGGAGGGGCCATCGGTGAGGAGGGTGAAGGTTTGCCATGCGAAGCCCCAGCGGGCGGCCCCATCATTGCGCTTGAATTCAAAACCGCTTATGCCGCATGCCCAAGACAAAAGGGGATGGGATCAATGCGCTTGGATTTGCGGGGCAGGTGGGCCGTGCTGCGGCTGATGCCGGTCATGGCGGGCCTGCTGATTGGTCCGCCCACGCTGGCGCAGCAACCCGGCGCGCAGCCGCCGACGATCTCTACCCCCGGCGCGCGCGAACTGCCTCCGCCGTCTCCGCCACCACCACTCGCACCGCCGTTTGAACCGTCGCCGCTTCCGCCGACCACCAGCCCTCCGGTTACGCCCAAAGCGCCGCCGCCTGCCGTCAACCCGTTACCCGTTGCGCAAGGTTTCGCCGCGGCCGAGCGCGACTATCAGACCGCCCTTCGTACAAGCGATCCCAAGACCATGTTCCGTCTGCTCGATGGAGCGTGCGAGGCCAATTATGCGCCCGCTTGTTTCGCTTTTGCAGAAAGCGCGGAAAAGCGCCCCGAGCGTGCTGCCCGCATGCAAGCGCTGACCCGCTATGAGGCCGCGTGCGAGCGGCAAATGACGAGCGCTTGCTTTAGGGCGGGGCAGCGGATCGAGCAGGGCTATGCGGACAACCGCCTGTTTCCGGGCCAGACCCGGGTGGATATCGCGGCCAAAGCCTATGGCGACGGGTGTCTCGGCTACGATGCCAAATCCTGCGGCGCGCTGGGGCGCTATATTGCCGCCAAGCCTCAGCAGGACCGGCAATCGCTGGAGCAAGCGATGATCGTCCTGCGCCGCACTTATCTGCTCGATCTCGGCAACAAGGCGCTGCTGGCCGAGGTGAGCAAGGCCGAACAACGGCTCGCGGCCTATAGCGCGGCCCATCCTGAGGAGAAGAAATGAAACATCATTTGTGGGCCGCTCTGGCCATGGTGGCGGCGACGCTGGGAACGCCGGTTCAGGCAGACATGGCGAGTGCGCAGGCCGCACCCGGCAACGCGCCGGTCAAGATGCAGGTGCCTTCGCCGCCTCCACCGCCCCCGGCCCCACGGGCGCCAATCGTCCCGGCCGCGCCCGATCCGGCTTGGGCCGAAGCCGACTATCAGCGCGGCCATGATGCGCTGAAGGCTGGCGATACTGAAAAAGCGCTGCTTGCCTTTTCCCGCTCGTGCGATGCGGGCAATCCCAAAAGCTGCTTCAACAAGGGGCTGCTGTGGGACCAGCAGAACAAGAAACCCGGCGCGCAAAAAATTGAGGTCCGCTGGATTGCCGAAGCCTATCGCGACAGCTGCAATGGCGGTTTCCAGCGCGGCTGTGTGGTCTATGCGACCTTTTTGAAAGACGGCACGGGCGTCACGAAGAATGAAGCGCTTGCCGCAGAACTTATCACCACCGCCTGCGACAAGGGTGAGGGGCTCGCCTGCTACCGTATTGCAGACGAAATTTATTCCGCGACCGCAAGCCTTGCGGACAAAGCCAAGGCCGCGGACTATTACAAGCGCGGTTGCGAGGGTGGCGCGGCCGCGCCTTGCTTCCACTATGCCTTGATGCGCTTCACCGGCGAGGCTGTGCCTGTCGACAAGACGGAAGGCATCAGCTTTTACCGCAAGGCGTGCGACCAGAATTACACGCCCGCCTGTATGAACCTTGCCATGGTCTATGCCAAAGGCGATGGCGTACCCGCCGATATGGCAAAGGCGACCGAATTGCTGCACCGGCCATGCCCGGTCGAATTTCGGTCCGACTGCCTCAGCGCCGCTTTGACCTACGCCGCCGTTCATGACATGCCGCGCGACCGGACGAAGGCGGCCAAACTTTACCGTAAACCCTGTGACCGCAAGGATGCGCAAAGCTGCTTCGAACTCGCCCATCTGATGACCAAAGCCGCAGATGGCAGCGCGGAGCAAGCGACCAGCTATGCGCTGTTCAGTAAGGCCTGCACGCTGGGTCAGGCGGCGGCCTGTTATAATGCGGGCCTCACGCGCTGGCTCGGCATGTACGGTACATCCGCGGATGAAAAGGAAGGCTATGCCTGGTTGAGCCAGGGCTGCGACCGCAAGGATGCGAACAGCTGCGCCGCCGCCGCGATGTTGCGGATCGGCATCAGCCCGGACGCGGGTCCCGACGATCTCGCGGAGGCAGAACGCTGGCTCGCCCAAGCGAGGCTGCTCGATGCCAACGGCCTCCTCGTCCGCGCGACGGAAGGCTGGATGGAGATGACCCGCCAACGGCTCGCCGAAAAATGGGCGGCGAAGACGCTGAATTGACGGATGGGCTCCGGCCACCTTCCCTCCAGACAGGGTGGCCAGCGCAGGTCTTGCGGGCTAGCTCCGGCTAATTTATGCTGCTGGTCTTGCAGGGAAAAATGGGGGGTATCGATGCGGCGATGGGGCTATCAACTGGTGATGGCGTGGGTGCTGGCGTTCAGCCTGTATGGCGGCGCGGCGCGCGCGGAAGATAAGGCCAAGACACCGCCCGCCGAGGCCGCGTTTGATCGCGGCTATGAAGCTTATGAAGCGGAGAAATTTGACGTTGCCCGCAAGGAATATCGCACCTCTTGCGATGGCGGCTATGTCGATGCCTGTCTCAATCTGGGCCTGTTGCTCGAAACCGATCGGGGCGGGGCGACCGATCTTGCCGACGCGGCGCGCTATTTCAAGCTCGGCTGCGATGGCGGCGACCTCAAAGCCTGCATCAACCTCGCTTATGCTTATGATGACGGCAAAGGCGTTGCGCAGGATAAAGCGAAGGCGCTGGCACTGGCCGAAAAAGCCTGTGCGGGGCGTGAGGGTGTCGGTTGCAGCTTCGTCGGCGATACGATAACCGAGACAATTCCCGAAGATGCTCCGGCGATGGATCCGGCGCGCGTGCGCGCCACCGCCTTGTTTACCAAATCTTGCGATGGCGGGGCGCCCTATGGCTGCACCCGCTTGGGCTATATGCTCCATTATGGATATGGGATTGCGAAAAATGACGTCCGCGCGCGGCAAGTCTATCTCACCGGCTGCGACGGCGATATCGACACCGCCTGCTTCAATCTTGGCGTGATGTATGAACATGGCGAGGGCGTGAACGAAGATAAGGCCAAAGCCGCGAGCTATTATGACAAGGCGTGCACGCTCGGCGATATGCAAGGATGCCATTATGTCGGCGATTTTTATATGTGGGGCACCGGCGTTGCCAAGGATGGCAAGCGCGCCGAAACCTTTCTCACCAAAGCGTGCGATGCCGACGAGGCCGGTGCTTGCGCGTCGCTGGGCGAACTTTATTTCGACGGGGAATTGGTCGGCGAGGACCTGGTCAAGGGCGAGCGTTACTACCGCAAGGGATGCGGGCTCGATAGCGCACAAGCCTGTGCCGGACTTGCGGCCCTGATCGTCTATGACAAGGGCAAACCCGCCATCGCCGAAGCCCGCACCCTCCTCGCCAAGGCGCGCAAACTGAACGGCGATCCGGCAAGCTATTCCAAGCTTGGCGAGGTTATCGACCAAGTCGATAAAGGCGCGGGGCGCGGTGGTCATTTGAGCGACCGGGTGTTTGAATAGGCGTAGTGCGACAACGATATTGGCCTCCCCATTGCTATCACGAGCGGCGGGGAGGCGTTAATTCCACCCTCCCTCGCCAGGGAGGGTCGAAGGCGCGAAGCGGCTTCGGGGTGGGTAAAGCCTCTCGGCCACGCTCCACACCCACCCCAAAAAACGTGCCGTTTTTTGACCCTCCCTGAGAAGGGAGGGTGAGAGGTCGCGCCAATAAAATAAGGACCCATCATGACCCATATCCTCCATAGCCGGGCGCGCGATGGTGCGCCTGCGGCGCCGGTTGCGTGTGCGCCCCTCAAGCGGTTTGATGCGCGCTATTGGACCGTCGATTTTCCCCGGCCCGCGATGGCGGCGCTGACCAATCCGGATGCGTCGAGCCTGCGCGTCGATTGCCTGTTCTACCATAAGGAGGCGCTCGCGGGGCTGATCTGGGAGGCGGCGGACCGGTGGGATCATCCGTTGCTGGCTTATGAAACGGCGCGCGATTTTCGCCATGTCGTCCTCACCTTCCGCTGGCGGTCGGCGGGGTTGAAGCCGCTTGATGCGCTACACGGCCCCACGCTGACGATTGAGGGGCGCGATGCGAGCGGTGCCCCACGCGCCTGGTATGTGCGGCTATGGAACTATGCCCAAGGCACCCCTGAAGATGCTACCATCCGGCTCGATTTTGCGAGCCTCGCGGGCGGGTTTACCCATCCGGCGGAGGCCGATCCGGTCTGGGCGGGCGATATTGACCGCATGTTCATTTCGCTCGTGCCGCCTGCTTATGATGGCACGGCGGGCGCGCTGCCCTCCCCAAGCGAAGGCTGGGCCGAACTCACTGATTTGCGCTGCAATGGCGCGGGTTCGGTGCTGCGCTTGGGCGACGTCATGACGCCCGAACATGGCCTGTCGGTCGCGACCGGCTATGATGATTGCTATCATCTGAGCCCGGAGCGGGTGGTCAGGAATGCGCGCGCGCTCGGCTATCGCGGCAATATCAACCATTATGTCGGCATGAGCCATAATTTGAGGCTCGGGAGCGGCGGCTTGGTCGATCCGTCCGCGCCTGCGCTCAACGCGCCCTGTGCCGCGTGGCACCGCGCCTTTGCGGATGCGGCGCATGAGGCGGGGTTCGGGATCATTTGGTCGCTGAGTTACGAATTGTTGGCGCAGCATTGCCCGCCCGCATGGATGCAGCGCGCGGCGGATGGCTCGCCCGCGCTTACCGGCTGGGAGCCGCCCTCGGCGCTGCTCAGTCCGGCGAACCCCGCCGCGATGGGATGGCTGCAAAAGGTGGCGCGCGCGTTCATCGCGATTGCTAGGCAAGCAGATCTCGCGCCGCAATTTCAGGTTGGCGAGCCATGGTGGTGGGTGAAGGGCGATGGCAGCCCCTGCCTTTATGACGCCGCGACCACCGCTGCGCTGGGAAGCGCTTCCGTCGCCTTACCCTCGCTCAAGGCCCCGCTCTCGACCGCGCAAAAAGCGATGCTCGATCAATGCGGCGGATTGCTCGCGGATTCGACCCTTGCGCTTGCCAATGCCGCCAAGGCGGAAGCAGGGGCGGGCGGGTGTGTCACGCATTTGCTCGTCTATTTGCCGACCGTGCTTGATCCCGCCATGCCCGAAGCGCGGCGCGCCAATGTGCCGCTTGGCTGGGCCGCGCCAGCCTTCGACGTGCTGCAGCTTGAAGATTATGACTGGGCGGCGGCGGGCGACACGCGTCATTCAGACGCCGCCATCGCCGCGATGGAAACGCGGCTCGGCTACCCCCCGGCGCGGCAACATTATCTCGCCGGCTTCGTCCTGAAACCTGCAGATGCGGGCGCACAATGGCCGCCGATTGCCGCAGCAGCGATGCGCGCGCGGAGCCGTGGTGTACCGCAGACCTTCATCTGGGCGCTGCCGCAAATCTGCCGCGACGGCTTCACCTTTTACCCCCCCGAGGAGACCGACATGAAGCATTTTGATGACACCCCTTTCCCGATTGCGATTGGCCGCGAAGCGACGGTGATGACCGTCTTTTCAACCGGTGTGGTCGAGACCGCATCGGGCCATGAGCAGCGCATGATCGATTGGGCCAATGCGCGGATGAGCTATGATGCGGGCCCCGGTTTGCGCTCGGAAGACGATGTCGCGACCCTGCTTTCCTTCTTCCGCGCGCGGCATGGGATGGCGCGTCCGTTCCGCTTTCGCGATCCGTTTGACGGGAGCAGCGCGCCGCATGGCGACGCGGTGACGCCGCTCGACCAACCGCTCGGGCTGGGCGATGGTTTCACCCTGCGCTTTGGCCTTGCCAAATATTATGGCGAAGAGGATGCGCCCATCGCCGAGCGCCAGCGCCGCCCGATCACCCGGCCTGTCCCCGGCACGATCCGCGTCGCGATCAACGGGGTCGAACAGACCAGCGGCTGGGCGCATCTCGGCATGGGGGTGATCGAATTTGAGGTGGCCCCCGCGGCCGGTGCGACCATCACTGTCGGCTATGAATTTGACGTTGCCGTGCGCTTTGCCACCGACCAGTTGGAGGTCAGCCGCGCGACCTTTCGCGCAGGCGAGATCATGTCGGTGCCGCTCATCGAAATCCGCGAGGTGTGAGCATGGCATCGGCGTCCTTTCCGGCCTGGCTGCAAGAGCCGTTGGTGCCGCTCGCCTGGCTGTGGCGGATTGTGCGGAGCGACGGGCTGGTGCTCGGCTTCACCAGCCATGACCATGATCTGGTGCGCGGCGGGGTCCACTATGCCGCAACGCCGGGCATCCAGCCTTCGGCGCTGGCGCTCTCCGCGAGCCTTGAGGCCGACACGATGGACATTAGCGGCGCGCTCACGTCGGATGCGATTACGGCGGAGGATTTGGCCGCCGGGCGTTGGGACGGGGCGGCGGTCGACCTCATGGTCGCCAATTGGGAGGATGCGAGCGTGCCGCCGATCCCGGTTGCGGCAGGGACGCTCGGCGCGGTCGAACAAAAACGCGGGGGCTTTAGCGCGGAACTTAAAAGCTGCGGCGGCGCGGATGCGGCCGCTTTGCTCGCGAGCGCAGTGGCACCGGAAACCTCGCCTACCTGCCGCGCGCGGCTGGGCGATGCGGCGTGCCGGGTTAATCTTGCGCCGCTGACCAGGGTAGCGCGGGTCGCGGCGGTGGAGGGCAACCGTATCACGGTGGCCGATGCGATTGAGGCCAAAGATTATGCCTTCGGGCGGCTGCGTTTTCTGGGTGGGGCCAATTGCGGGCTTGCCTATCTCGTGCTGGAAGGGGAGGGGCGTGACCTTACGCTGTCGGAGGAACCCGCCTTTGCGGTTGCGGCGGGGGTGCGGGTGGAAATCATTCAGGGTTGTGACCGCAATATTGAAACCTGCGCCACCCGCTTTGCCAACGCGCTTAACTTTCGCGGCGAGCCTTATCTGCCGGGAATGGATTATATCACGCGGTATCCCGGTGCGTAGCTCCCCAATAAATTCCTCCCCGGAACGGGCCAGAGACCGATATTCCTCCCCGGAACGGGCCGGAGACCGATATTCCTCCCCGGAACGGGGAGGGGGACCATGCGAAGCATGGTGGAGGGGATTGGACGCAATGAGAGTGCGGCTTTTCCAATCCCCTCCGTCTTGCCCTGCGGGCAATCCACCTCCCCGTTCCGGGGAGGAATTTGAGTAGATGGGACATGACATCGTCACCGCCGCCCGCACCCTCCTCGGCACGCGTTTTCGCCTGCATGGCCGTGACCCGGCGAGCGGGCTCGATTGCATCGGCCTCGTCCTCCTCGCGCACGCGCGCGCGGGAGTCAGACTCTATACGGTCGGTCTCAGCGACGATTATAGTTTGCGCGGGACCAGTCGCGCGGTGTTGGAGGCGGGGTTGGTGAAGGCTGGTCTCGCCCAGCGCACCGGACCGCCGCACCCCGGAGACATTGCCCTCGTCAATTGCGGCCAAGCGCAATTCCACCTCGCGATCCTGTGCCATGAAAGCCATATCCACGCCCATGCCGGTTTACGGCACGTCGTCGAAACCCCCGGCTGGCCGGACGGGATGGTGGGGGTGTGGTGTGCGGTGTAGTTCCTCCCCGTTGCGCAGCAATGGGGAGGGGGACCGTTCGGCGCAGCCGAATGGTGGAGGGGTCGCGAGGCAAAGCCGAGCGGGCGGGCTCTCCGCACAAACTACCTTTCGGACGTACAGCTTAAACCGTTCCGTCCGCTAATCGCGGACGACCCCTCCGTCAGCCCTGACGGGCTGCCACCTCCCCATCACCTGCGGTGACAGGGAGGAGCTTTCCCTTTTCCCCGTTCTTCCCCCATCTCCAACAAAAGGCCCATCCCTCATGGCAACACTTGTTCTTACCACTGTCGGCACGATGTTCGGCGGGCCCATTGGCGGCATGATCGGCGCGATGGCGGGGCAATATATTGACCAGAATATCCTGTTCAAACCCAAGCCCGTCCACGGACCGCGCCTCACCGATCTGGCGGTGCAGACGTCGAGCTATGGGAGCCAGATCCCCCGCCTTTACGGGCGGATGCGGGTGGCGGGGACGGTGATCTGGGCGCTCCCCTTGCGCGAACGGCGCAAGCGGCACCGCGCCAAGGGCCAGCCGGACCAATATACCTATAGCTATAGTGCGTCCTTCGCGGTTGCTTTGTCGTCGCGCCGCGTGACGGGCATCGGCCGCATCTGGGCGGACGGGACGCTGATCCGGTCCGGAGACGGGCGCTTTACGCTGGATACGGGCTTCCGGCTGCATCCGGGCGATCCCGGCCAGCCCGCCGATCCGCTGATCGCCTCGGCAGAAGGCATTGCCCGCACGCCCGCGCATCGCGACCTTGCCTATGTGGTGTTCGAAGATTTCCCGCTCGGCGATTTCGGCAATCGCATCCCCGCGCTGACCTTTGAACTCATTGCCGATGCGGATGCGATTTCGGGCGAGACAGTGCTGGCGGATTTGCTCCCTGGCTTGGTAGCCCAAGGCGCTGGCGCCGATTTCGCGCTCACCGGCTATGCGGCAAGCGGAAGTGATCGGTTGAGTGCGGCGCAGCCGATAATTGATGCGGCGGGACTGATGCTCGGCGGCGACGGCCCGCGTCTCACCCGCGCGGCTGCGCCCGTTGCGCTTCCTGCAAGCGCGATTGCCGCGGCCAAGGGCGAGGCTTATCCGCATATCGAGCGTCGCGCCGATGCAAGCGTGCCGCGCAGCATCGCGGTGCGTCACTATGATCCGGCGCGCGATTGGCTGGTCGGGCTGGAGCGGGCCCCGGTTGCTGCGCGCCAGACCACCGGGCGCGAAGAGCTCACCGATTGCCCGATGGCCATGCCGCGCGATCTGGCAGCAGCGCTCGCACGGCGGCTGGCAAGCCGGGCCGTGGCGGCACAGCAGCGCATCACCTTACCGCTTGGCCCGCTCGGCTTTGCCTGTCCGGTGGGGCGGGTGATTGAACTGCCCGAGCAACGCGGGCGCTGGCGCATCATGGCGTGGCGCTGGAGGAGCGGCGGCGGCGAGGTCGAACTGCACCGCATCGGTAGCGACCAGCCTTGGCCTAACGCGCCGCTGCTCCCGCCGGTCGAAACGCCGCCTGGTACATTGCATGTCGCCTTATTCGATCTGCCGCGCTGGCCGGGCGTGAACGGCGCGGCGCTGGGTTTTGCGCAAGCGAGTGAAACCGGCGGCGGCGCGGTCGAGATCGGCGCGCTGCTGGCGGGGTCGGATGAGGTGCATCCGCTCGCTCGTGTGCCGGAAACGCCGGTGCTGGGCTTTGCCGATAGCGCGTTGGCGGTTGGTTCGCCCGCCTTATTCGATGACTGCAGCATGGTTGAGGTGACGCTGGTTAAGGCCGATATGGCGCTCGCTCATGCAAGTGGTGCAGCGCTGCTCGCTGGTGCCAACCTCGCGATGCTCGGTGCCGAAATGATCCAGTATGGCCGCGCCGACCCGTGGCCGCCCGCTGCTGATGGCCGCCCGCGCTATCGTCTGTCGCACCTGCTGCGCGGGCGCGGCGGAACCGAGGACGCAATCGCAACCCATCAAACCGGCGAGGCGTTCGTGCCATTGGGATCGGTCGATGATCCGGCCCTCGCGTTGCTCCCGGAGCGGATCGGGCTGCAACCGCTCGGACCCGGCACCATCATCACCGCGCGGCGACCGGGAACGGAAACGCCGCTATTGATCGAAGTCGCCACGGCGGGCCGGGCGCTCCGCCCGCTTGCACCGGTGCATGTGCGGACCGAGCGTCAGACAGACAGCGGGTTCGCGCTCAGCTGGACGCGCCGCAGCCGGGACGGGTGGGATTGGCGTGACGGCCTCGATGCCCCGCTCGACGAGCCGGTAGAGGCCTATCGGGTGACACTGACCCCCAATATCGGCGCGCCTGTCAGCGCGGATGTAACCGAGCCGCATATGCTGGTTGACGCATCGGTCGTGACGGGCTGGCGCGCTACTGGCGCATCCGAGTTCAGCATCACCATCGTCCAGATCGGACAGCAGGCCTTGTCGCAGGCGGCGCTGTCGAACCTAGCACTTTAAGGCGAATACACGCTCAACCCTCCCTCGCCAGGGAGGGTCAAAAGGCGGCACGTCTTTTGGGGTGGGTTAAGCCCAGCCGCCGGGAGCAAACCGCGAGGTTTTACCCACCCCGAAATTGCCTGACGTGAATTTCGACCCTCCCTTGCGAGGGAGGGTGAAGGATAGCTCCTCCCCGAAGCCGCTGACGCGCCGTCGACCCTCGCTCCCAGGGAGGGTGACCATGTTCTTTATTCTCCCCCAACACAGGAACCCACACCCATGCCCAACTTTACCTCTCCCCGTCTGTCACTCCCCCTCCTCGCCGCCGGACAGGCGCAGAAGGAGGTGACCCATAATGAAGCGCTCGCGCTGCTTGATGGCCTCCTGTCCCCAATGATCGAAAATGCGACGACCACAGTACCGCCCGCCAATCCCGCGTCCGGCGCCGCCTGGCTGGTTGCATCAGGCGCAACCGGAGCGTGGCAGGGCGAAATTGGTCGAATCGCGATTGCAACCGACGGCGGCTGGCGCTTCGTTTCACCGTTTGAAGGGCTGCTTTTGTGGGATCGTGCGCAAGGAACACAGCGCCGGTTCCATAATGGCGCATGGGTGCTGCCGAATAATTTGGCGTTGCCCGCAGGGGGCGCGACAATCGACGCCGAAGCGCGGACAGCGCTGGCGAATATCGCGGCTTTGCTGGGAAAATGGGGGCTTATCACGTAAAATGTCAAGCAAAATTGCTGCATATTTATGACAGAAGAGACCGCACTAATCCTCAAAAAACTGCGACATTTTGGCAACAGATAAGAAAAAGTCGGGTTGCGTGGAAACTTCCGTCGGTTTAGGGGGTTAGTGCAGAGTTTCGTGTCTCTATTGAAAGGGGAAAATAAAATGAGGAAGTTAGCCATTGCTGTGGCGCTGGCCTCTACTGCCATCGCGTCGCCCGCACTTGCGCGCAACAATGCATGGTATGTAGGCGTTGACGGCGGCGTTATGCTTGTTGAAGATATGGACCTCGACATCACGTCGGGTACCACCACCGTCGATAACGCTGCTAGCGTTGACTATAAGAAGGGTTTCGACTTTGGCGGCGTGATCGGTTACGACTTCGGTGCGTTCCGTCTCGAAGCTGAAGCTTCGTTCCGTCAAGCTGGCGCTGACGCCATCACTGCCGGAGCTCCCGGTATCGGTGTTGGTTCGCCCAACGGCCAGGTTGCCCGTGCTTACACCGGCGACGCTAACGGCAAGGTGAATGCCCTGTCGATGATGGTCAACGGTTTGCTTGATTTCGGTGACGATGACGGCCTTCAGGGTTCGGTCGGTGCCGGTGCCGGTGTTGCGCGCGTTCGCGTTGATAACATTGTTGGTGCGCCGATGTGGCTGCGTGATTCGGACACCGGTTTTGCTTGGCAGGCGCTGGCTCAGGTCCGCGCTCCGCTCAGCGACAACTGGGACGTTGGTCTGAAGTATCGCTTCTTCAACGCACCGGGTGTTGACCTTGTCGATTTCTTCGGTCGCGGCGTTGAAACCAAGATGCGTTCGCACTCGCTGATGGGCTCGCTCATCTATAACTTCGGTGAACCCGCTGCTCCGCCGCCGCCGCCGGTAGTTGATACCCCGGCTCCGCCGCCGCCGCCGCCGCCGGTTCAGGAACCCGCTCCGGTTGTTCAGTGCCAGCCCGGACCGTATATCGTGTTCTTCGACTGGGATAAGTCGGACATCACGTCGGAAGCGGCTGCTACGCTCGATAACGCCATCAGCGCCTACAATGCTGGCTGCACCGGTACTTCGGTAATGCTCGCTGGTAACGCTGACCGTTCGGGTAACGCGCGTTACAACGTTGGTCTGTCGCAGCGTCGCGCTGATGCGGTTGCTTCGTACATGACCGGTCGCGGCATCCCGGGCAGCGTGATCACCACGCAGGCCTTCGGTGAAAGCCGTCCGCGCGTTGAAACGCCCGATGGCGTTCGCAACGACCAGAACCGCAACGTGCAGATCACCTACGGTCCGAACTCGGGCATGTAAGATTTGCGCCAAGTCTCCGGCAACGGAGGCTAGCGGAAAAAGAGATCGGGCGGTGTCGCAAGGCACCGCCCTTTTTCTTGTTCGTGGAACAGGTTTAAGCTCCTCCCCGTTTGCGCAGCAAATGGGGAGGTGGCAGCCGCGATAGCGGCTGACGGAGGGGTCGTCCGCGACCAGCGGACGGGAATGGTTTTACGGGTGCGGTCGATGGCTCTGATCCTCTCACCCTTATGTGACTGCGGACAGGTAGCTGCGCTCGGCTGTGCCTCGCGACCCCTCCGTCACGCTCCTTCGCAGGAGCGTGCCACCTCCCCATCGCTCTTACGAGCGACAGGGAGGAATTTTGGTCCGTTCTCCACCGTTTCTCCTTTTGCCTGTTCGCGCCGAATGCGCTAAAGAGCCTTGCATGTCTTCCATTCGTCCCTGGCGCGACATCATGCGCCGCAAGAGCCGCCAGATCATGGTCGGCAATGTGCCGGTTGGCGGCGATGCGCCGATTACCGTCCAGACCATGACCAACACGCCGACCTCCGATGCAAAAGCGACAATCGACCAGATCCGTCGCTGCGAAGAAGCGGGTGCGGATATGATCCGCGTCTCCTGCCCGGACGTGGAATCGACGGCGGCATTTGGCGAGATCGTCCGCGCATCGACCATCCCGATCATCGCCGACATTCATTTCCATTATAAGCGCGCGCTCGAAGCCGCCGATGCGGGCGCGGCGTGTCTGCGCATCAATCCCGGCAATATCGGTTCATCCGAACGTGTCGCCGAGGTGGTGCGCGCCGCTAAAGCCAATGGCTGTGCGATCCGCATTGGCGTTAATGCCGGCAGCCTTGAACGCGATCTCCTCGAAAAATATGGCGAACCTTGTCCCGAAGCACTGGTGGAATCCGCGCTCGATCATATCAAGCTGCTGCAAGACCATGATTTCCACGACTATAAGGTCGCGGTGAAGGCGAGCGATGTGTTCCTCGCGGTCGCAGCTTACCAGCAGCTGGCCGACGCGGTCGATTGTCCCTTGCATCTCGGCATTACCGAAGCGGGCGGGATGATCGCAGGCACGGTCAAGTCCTCCATCGGCATCGGCAACCTCCTCTGGGCCGGGATCGGCGACACGCTGCGCGTCTCGCTCTCCGCCGAGCCCGAACAAGAAGTCCGCGTCGGCTTCGACATCCTCAAATCTTTGGGCCTGCGGACGCACGGCGTCCGTGTCGTCTCCTGCCCGAGTTGCGCACGGCAGGGGTTCGACGTGATCCGCACGGTCGAAAAACTGGAAGATGCGCTCGCGCATATCCGCACGCCGATGTCAGTGTCCGTCCTCGGCTGCGTCGTCAACGGGCCGGGCGAAGCGCGCGAAACCGATATCGGCATCACCGGCGGCGGCAATGGCAAGCATATGGTCTATTTGTCCGGCGTCACCGATCACCATGTCGAAGATGCCGATATGATCGCGCACATCGTGCAACTGGTCGAGGCCAAGGCCGCCGAAATCGAGGCGGGCCGCAGCGTCAGCATGGACACACTCCACGGCAAGGCGGCATAACCGAGGGTCCTTGTTCGATCTTGGGTATCATGATAAATTTGATACCCAAGGAGCCGATCATGACCTACCACGCCAAAATCATTGCCGGCGGCAAAGTTGTTATCCCTGCCGAACTGCGTCGCCAGTTGGGCGTTAAAACAGGTGACGATGTCGTGTTCGAAATTGAAGACGGCAAAATCGTCCTCAAAACCTATGCGCAAGTAGTGCGCGAGGTGCAGGCGGCTTTTAGGTCGATGATAAAGACGCCGTTCACCGTTGATGAGTTTCTCGCCGAGCGGCGCGCCGAGGCCGAGCGCGAATGAGCCTGATTATCGATGCCTCGGTGATCATCGCAGTCATTCTCGGCGAGCGCGGGGCGGAGGTTGCGGCACCGATGTTGCAAGGCTCGTCCATCTCCACCGTTAATTTCAGCGAGATTTTGCGCAAGTTGGTCGACCAGGGAAGTCCTTTTTCGCTGGCTTATGGCGAACTTACTCGCTTCGAGATGCGCCTTGCTGATTTTACCGTTGAAGACGCTGCGACCGCTGCTGCCCTACGCCCCCTCACCAAGCATCTCGGCCTGTCCTTCGCCGACCGGGCATGCCTTGCGCTGGCGCAGCGGCTCAATCGCCCCATCCTCACCGCCGACCGGGAGTGGGCGAAGCTTGATCTCGGGCTCGACATTCGCCAGATCCGCGATTGATGGGCGACCGTCGCGTAACCGCTGGTTAACGAGAAGGCGGTAGATTCGCTGCCAATGCACCGTTTCCTGATCCTGCCGTTGCTTGCCGTAGCCTCACTTGCGGGTTGCGGACCTGCGTCGCCCGAGCAAATTCAGCGGTTCACGACCGAACCCGGCAAGGAATGGCGCAAGCAGGTGCGATTGTTCCGCCAGCGCGATATGCACCATCATGCCGAGGTGATGGTCAACGGCAAACCGGTGCATTTCCTGGTTGACACCGGGGCCACCACGATTGCGTTGACGGGAGACGATGCCCGCGCGCTCGGGTTCCAATGGACCAAGGGTGAGCTTGAGCCGGTGGGGCGAGCCGCCGATTCTTCCATCGTGATTGGCAAGCGGGTGACGCTTGACCATGTCAAGCTCGGCCATATCGAGGCGTGGGATATGCGTGCGGCGATCCTCCCCGACATGGAAGGACGCTCGCTTCTGGGGCAGAATTTCATGTCGCACGCCCAATCGATTGAACTCAACAATGATGAAATGATCCTGCGGTAGCGGGTTCACGGCTTGACAATGGTCATTGGTCTTTGGACAGAAGCGGCATGACCCTTTCCATCCGTCCTGCCACCCCCGATGATGTCCCGCTGATCCGCGATCTCATCATGGAACTCGCGACCTACGAAAAGCTCGCCCATGAGGTGCGCAATGATGAAGCGACTTTTCGCGAAAATCTGTTTGGTGACCGCCCCTCAGCCGAGGTGGTGATTGGGGAAATAGATGGAGAACCCAAGGGTTTTGCGCTGTTCTTCCACAATTTTTCGACCTTTGAAGGCAGGCCCGGCCTTTATCTCGAAGATCTTTATGTCCGTCCGGATGTGCGGGGTTCAGGCCTCGGAAAGGCCCTTCTCAAGCATCTTGCCGCGCTGGCGGTCGAACGGGGGTGCGCGCGGTTCGAATGGGCGGTGCTCGACTGGAACGAACCCGCGATCAATTTCTACAAATCATTTGGCGCACAGCCGATGAATACATGGACCGTCTATCGCGTCGATGGCGAGACATTGGAAGCGCTGGCGCAATGAGATTGCTGGCCGGGATGTTCGCGCTGCTCGCCTTGACAGCTTGTGCATCGCAAATTCGCTCCGAAAATTCCGGCCAGCAAAGCTTTGCGCCGCCGACGCAGCGTCTTCCGTGGATGCTCATCGGGGATATATATCTTGATGGAGTGGCCGCGAAAAATGCGGTTGATCACGCGCTATCCATCGCGGAAAGGACCGAAAAAAGAGTCGTCATTGTCGTTGGAACCGAAAGCTGTCATGATACGCAGGCATTGCTCCAATGGCTTAAACAGATCGGTGTCCGCACGCGCTATGGCAATGAATTTGAATTTGTGCTGGTTGAAAGCGGGAAAAAGGACCGCAATCTTGATCTGATTGCCGCTTACGGGGTCAAGGCGATTGAGGGCACGCCGGGCATCCTCGTTCTTGATAAGGACGGCAATTTGGTCAATCCCGGCCATGTGTTCGATTTGCGGACAGCCGCGAGCCAGACGCCCGAGCAACTCAAGGTCTGGTTCGACGGCTATCGCCCGCGAAAGATCTACCCTTAACCTTCTGCTTCGCGCTCAAACGCTGCGTCGCCGCCGATGCGTGAGGCGAGGCGACCGAGCCACGACAGGACCAACACCGCGATCACCGTGGCCAGAATGGCATAGCTGTAAAGGCCTGCCAGGCTATCGCCCAGACCAAGCTGCGCCAACGTCGCCTTGATCGCTTCATTCCACGCCAATGCTGCGACAAGACCCAATGAGGCCGAAGCCAGCGCGATCATGGTTTGCACAAAAGCCTTTGCATTCATGGATTTTCCTCCCGCTAGATATGACGGCCCTTGTCTAGCATCTAGACAAATGTGGTCAATTCACCCTAGCGCACAGTCCATGTCGGGCCCGCCGCGTTCCTCCACCAGCATCCTCCTGCCGCTCCTCGCCGCAGCATCGGGCATTGCGCTATTTTCGGTGATGGACGGCTTTATGAAAACGCTGTCGATCGGTCTTGGCGCCTATAATGCGATGTTGTGGCGCACGACGACGGGGAGCGTCATCGGTGCCGTCGCTTATGGCGTTCAGCGTGGCGCACGACCGGGGCGAGCAGCGATGCGGATGCACATCTGGCGCGGCGCGATTGTCATGGTGATGGCGGTCTGTTTCTTCTGGGGAATTGCGCGCGTTCCGCTCGCTGAAGGGATTGCGCTCTCCTTCATCGCGCCGCTGGTGGCGCTCTATCTCGCCGCGGTGCTGCTCAAGGAAAAGATCGGTGGCGCGGTGGTTGCGGCCTCGCTGTTGGGGCTGGCGGGCGTCGGGGTGATCCTGGCAGGGAAGCTTGGCGGCGATTATGCGCCTGATGCGCCTTATGGTGTGGCGGCGATCCTGCTTTCGGCGCTGTTCTACGCCTATAATCTCATTCTGCAGCGCCAGCAGGCCCTGATGGCCGGGCCGACCGAGATTGCGCTGTTCCAGAATCTTTCCATTGCCGGGATGCTGCTCATCGTCGCGCCCTGGTTCGGCATGATGCCGACGAAGGCGCTGTGGCCTGTCGTGTTCGCATCCGCCGCGCTCGCCTTTGTTTCGCAAATGCTGCTTAGCTGGGCCTATGCGCGCGCCGAAGCGCAGCGGTTGATCGCGGTTGAATATACCGCCTTCATCTGGGCCGCGATTGTCGGCTATCTCGCATTTGATGAAGCACTCACCCCGGCGATGATCGGCGGCACCATCCTGATTGTCGCCGGTTGCCTCATCGCCGCGCGCGCCAAGCCCAAGCCAATCGCGCATATCGAAGAGACGGCAATTTAATTGAGCCGGGGTCTTAGTCGATCCGGGGTTTAATCGATCTGGCGGCCGGTCCAGATGACCCGCCCGATGATGGTCACATCCGCGAGCGAGAGGTCACCCGGACTGGGGCTGGCGGGATTGTCGCTGGTGACCAGCAGATGGTCGGGCTGTTCGCTTTTCCGCACGCGCTTGACGATGAGTTCATCGCCGCGCCGCAGCACATAAATCCCCTCGCGCTTGGCCTCGAAATGATCGGCCTCGTTCACCAGAATGGCATCGCCATTGGCGAGCACCGGCGCCATCGAATCCCCCGTCACATCAATGATAGACAGCCGGTTCGGGTCCGCGCCGAGCCTCCTCAGCCATTGCCGGTTGAAGCTTAAACTGTCCCGCTCATATTCCATGTCCGCGAGCGCGCCATGCCCGGCGGCCGCCTCGACATTGCGCCTGCGGACATAGACGAGATTGTCGTTCGCGTTTGTACCCGTATCGCGCTGCGGCGCGCCGAGCAGGCTTTCCGGCACCTTGAGATAGGCGGCCAGCTTGGCGCGATCATCCTCGTCCAGCTTCCGCGGTGACCCGCGCTTGATATATTGCTGGATATAGGCGGTGTTACGCCCAAGCATTTTCGACAGCGAGACATAATCTTCGCCGCGTTCCTGAATGATGGCGTCCAGCGCCTTGCGGGGGTCCTGTTCCATGCGTCTGCTATAGAGAGGAAAATTCCTCTTGCCAAGTAGGAAATGGCACGGGATAGGAAAAATCCTCACATCGACTCCGCGAGGCCGAGTCGATGGAAAATTATGGTTTGAAAAAAGGAGACCGCCCATGGATGCCCCGCTCATCTGGCATATCGAAAAATATCTGCGCAAAACGGGCATGCGCGCATCCAATTTCGGGCGCGAGGCGGTCAAGGACCCGCGGCTCGTATCCGATCTGCGCCAGGGACGCGAACCCGGCAAGCGTATTGCCGAGCGCGTGTTCGACTATATGGAGGAGCGTGGACCCGATCCGGTGCTCCCGAGGCAACCGCGCACCCCGCCGCCGCCGCGTCGGCCTTTGCCCAAGCCTCAATACATCAATCGTCCCGCCCGGGTCGATGCGGGACGTGCGCTCCGGATCGCGCTGCAGGATATCTTGGGGGAAGGAGCCGAATTGCTCTCGACCCGCGAGCGGCCTTGGGCGAGTGCGACCTTTGTCGGTGCGCGGCATTATTGGACCTGGGCGCTGACAGCGAAAAATCGTCAGGCGCGCTCGATCTCGGTCGAAGCAACGCTCTCGGCGCACGAATTTTCGGTGCGTGGCTATATTGTCGCGGATGCGGTGGTGACGGAATCCCGCTTGGCAACCCTCGATGATGGCCGCCCCGCCATCATCATGACGATTGAAATTCTGTGCGTTGAGACCTGCTGACCGCTTCGTGGTTTACCCTGCCGCGCGGCGGTTCATTCGCTCAAGCGTCGTCAACGCCGCGCGCAGGGCTTCATCGACCTCCGCTTCCTTATCGGCAAGATGGGCTAGCGGATCGCGGGTCGCGAATTGGTGCTGGTCGATCGCCGCAGACAGGGCGGCGGGGCTGTAGCCCTCGACCGCACCGTGCGCGGACGTCGCGGCGCGGCGCTCAAGTCCGGCTTCCAGCCGCGCCATCAACTCGGCAACCGAAGCGGTTTCGAACGGCGCTTGCGCGGGGTTCGCTTCAATCGGGGTTTCAACCGGGGTGGCGCTATGCGGCGCTTCGGCGACGGCGCTACCCGGTTCTAAAGCCTGTTCAGCGAGGGGCTCGAAGGCCTCTTGGGCGGCAGATCGATGGTCAGCCTCATAGGCCGGTTCTGGCACCGGCTCAGCATTGGCATAATCGGACAGCGGCGTTTCGGGGTGAATATGCGCCAGCGTCCGCTCGTCGATGGGTTCAACCTGATAGCTGGGTAACTGGTAAGGCTGAGCTTCATAAGGCTGGGTTTGATAAGGTTGGGCCTCGAACGCCCGGATTTCATAAGGCTCGGCCTGATCGGCGGCGGCTTCAGCGAATTGCTGTTGTTCCGCCGCTCTCCATGAGAGGGTCGGTTCGGGGTGGATGCTTACATCATCGACCGCCGTCTCATGCGTTTGGCCATAATTTTCAAAGCTGTCCGGATCGCTCCAATCTTCGGTGCCCGCACTTTCCGGGGCGAGGCCGTCACGGTAGTTGCGCACCGCTGCAATGACCTTGGCCTCCGGCTCGGGGTCGAGCGCAAGCGGCTCCGATAGCGCGGCCACCGCCGGATGGACGGGTTCGGGCTGATAGCTTTCCGGCTGCGCGTGCTGGCCGGTCAGGTCGCCTTCTTCCTCATAAGCCCAATCGGGCAGTTGCACCGGCGGACGCGCGGTGATCTGTTGTTCGGTAATGAAGGATTGCGCATCCTGCTGGCCTTCTACAGGCGGGTAGGGGGCCACCGGAGGGGCGTAGGCTTTGACCGCGGACGCGTAGGCTTCGACCGGCGGCGCATAGGCTTCGACCGGTGCCGCATAGGGATCGACCGCCTCTTCGGGCTGTTCTTCTTCAACAAAGTCAGCCTCGCGGGCTGCGGCTTCGGCGAGTACACCGCGACGACGGGTCGTTGGCATCGCGTCCCAATCAATCTCTTCCTCTTGCTTTTTGCGGCGCAGACGTCCGAGCAATGACGGGCCCTTTTCTACGGCCTCTTCCGGCGCGAATATGTCCGGCGCGGCATAGTGCGGGGCTTCAGCGACCGGCTCGGGCGTGAAGGCTTCTGCCTCTTCCTCGCCGTTACGAACGCGTGTTCCGCCGCCCAGTTTCCAGGCAAGCAACGCGGTCAATCCGCCCGCGAACAGAGCGGCCGCCAAGGCCGTCGTGACGCGGGTTTGCACCATGATGGTTTGCAGAATAGTTTGCGGGAGCACCATGAACACGGCAAAGGCGATCAACCCGGCAAGGCCGCCCGCGAGCGGAGCCAGAGGCAGTTTGCGACCATTGATTGCGACCTTACTCATTTCAATTTGCTCCACAGCGATGGGGTATCGCGACTCGTATAGCGGCGTTTGGTAAACAGGTTCGTAACGCAGTTCATTATCGTGACAATCGCGCGCGCAGACTAGTCAAACTGGCGAAAACCGTCTAGGCGCGGCCCGTTATGACTGCTGCAAAGACCACCGCTGATGCGGCGACGGCTCCGACGCCGTTGATCAAGACCAAAGTCGATTTTCTGCCCGATGAAGTGCAGACGTTACCGCTCGATCAGCAACTCCAATATTATTGGAAGACGGCATGGCAGTGGATCGACACGCATACGCTGTCGATCATCATTGCGGCGGTGATCGGGACGCTGATCTATCTGGGGCTGAATGCGGCGAAAAGCTTTGGTTCGCGCTATGCAGACAAGCATGAGGATCAGGCGAGCCTCACCTATATCGCGCTGAAGGTCATCGCGCGCACCAGCCAGTTCTTCATCCTGATGGTGCCGCTGAAACTGCTCTCGCGCTTCGCGGGTACGCCGCAGACGATCGATACCATCATCAATTTCCTCTTCACCGTGGCGGCGGTGTTCCAGGTCGCGATCTGGGCACGCGAAATCATGCTCCGCCTCATCCGCCGCCGGATCAGCCTTGGCAATCCGGGTGACCATCAAACGCTCAACAATGCGATGGGTCTCATCAAGCTGATGATCACGGTCGCGCTGTTTGCGGTGGCCGGCATTGTCGTCCTCGACAATCTGGGCGTCAATGTGACCGGGCTTATCGCTGGCCTCGGGATTGGCGGCATCGCCATCGGTATGGCCGCCAAGGGCATTTTCGATGATCTGTTTGCCGCGCTGTCGATCATCTTCGACCAGCCGTTTCGGCAGGGCGATACCATCCAATATGACAAGACCACCGGTACGGTCGAAAAGATCGGCCTCAAATCCACCCGGCTGCGCGCAACGACGGGCGAGCAGAAAATCATCTCCAACACCAATTTGCTGAACAAGGAAATCACCAACCTGTCGCGGCTCTATCGCCGCCGGGTCCAGTTCGCGTTCGGGATCGTCTATGAAACCAGCCCCGAAAAGGCGCGCACGGTTCCCGACATCTGCAAACAAGTGGTTGAAGGGGCAGGGCATGAACTGGTGCGCATCGCCTTTTTGAATTTCGGCGACAGCAGCCTCGATTTCGATCTCCAGTTCGACGTGCAGAGCGATGATCTGGGCTATGTTGCGGACGAAAAGGGTCGCGTTGGGCTGATGCTGTGGGAAGCGTTCGGCAAGGCGGGGATCGGTTTTGCCTATCCCACCCAGACCAGTTACACTGCCGCCCCGGATGGCACGCTGATCCTGCCTTATCCGCCCCATGACGCGCCTTCCGCGCTGCAGGATTCCACCAAGAGAACGGGCGATTCCACCAACTGATTTGCGCGACTCGCCCTGTCCGGCTAGCCTCTCCTGACCGCCTGCCGCTACGGCATACGGGAGAGAGAAAAAACTTCTTGTTTACGTAAACGTCAACTGGCAAAGCTGACCCAAACAGGCGGCGATAAAGGCGCCGCCGCGACGATCGCAAGGAAGGATATAGCGCATGACGCCTCAGGAGATGGCCACCAAGGTCGGCCAACAGGTAGGGACCTCGGAGTGGATCACGGTCGATCAGGAGATGATCAACAAATTCGCCGATGCCACCGGTGATCACCAGTTCATCCACGTCAATGAAGAAGCGGCCAAGATGACCCCGTTCGGCGGCACCATTGCGCATGGCTTCCTTACCCTGTCGCTGTTTCCGATGCTCGCGGAAAAATCGGACATGCCGCGCCTTGAAGGCGTCAAGATGGGCGTCAACTATGGCGGCAACAAAGTGCGCTTCCTCACCCCCGTACGCTCGGGCAAGCGTGTGCGCGGCCATTTCAAATTGCTCGAATTCGCCGAAAAGCGCCCCGGCCAGTTCCAGCAGACGCTCGAATATACGCTCGAAATTGAAGGCGAAGAAAAGCCCGCCCTCATCGCGGAATGGATGAGCCAGGTTTTCGTTTGATGTATCTCCCCTCCCGCGTGCGGGAGGGGCGGGGGGTGGGTCTGTAGCGCCGCCTCCATAATCCAACCCCTAACCCCTCCCGCAGGCGGGAGGGGAACTTCAAAGAAGGATTTCCCTCATGCGTGATGCAGTAATTGTTTCGACCGCCCGTACCCCGATTGGCCGCGCGTTTCGCGGTGCGTTCAATGCCACCCCGGGCGCTTCGCTTGGCGCGCTTTCGATCAAGGCCGCGGTGGAACGCGCCGGCATCGAAGGGGGCGAAGTCGATGACGTCTTGTGGGGCTCGGCGCTGCAACAGGGCAGCCAGGCACCCAACATCGCCCGTCTTGCTGCGTTGAAGGCAGGCCTTCCGGTCAGCGTTTCGGGCATGTCGCTCGACCGCCAGTGCGCGAGCGGCCTCATGGCCATCGCGACCGGATCGAAGCAGGTCAGCATCGACCTTATGGACGTCGTCGTCGCGGGCGGTCAGGAATCGATCTCGACCGTCCAGACCGCCGAGATGCGCGTCCAGCCCGACCCCTCGCTGATCGCAATGCACAATGCGATCTATATGCCGATGCTGCAGACCGCCGAAGTGGTTGCGGAACGCTATGGCATTTCGCGCGCGGCGCAGGATGAATATGCCCTCCAATCGCAGCAGCGCACGGCGGCAGCCCAGGCGGCTGGCAAGTTCGATGACGAAATCGTCGAAGTCACCGCGACGATGAATGTTGTCAACAAGGAAACCAAGGAAGTTTCGCAGCAGGAAATCACCCTCAAGAAGGACGAAGGCAACCGCCCCGAAACCACGCTTGAAGGGCTTCAGTCGCTCCAGCCGGTCTTGGGCCCCGACGCCAACATTACGGCGGGTAATGCCTCGCAGCTTTCCGATGGTTCTTCGGCGGTCGTGATCATGGATGCAACGCTCGCGGCGAAGAAGGGCCTGACCCCGCTCGGCCGTTATGTCGGCATGGCGGTTGCGGGCACCGAGCCTGACGAAATGGGCATTGGTCCGGTCTTTGCTGTGCCGAAGCTGCTTGAGCGCTTCAACCTCAAGATGGACGATATCGGCATCTGGGAATTGAACGAAGCCTTTGCGGTGCAGGTACTTTATTGCCGCGATAAGCTCGGCATCCCCAACGAACTCCTCAACGTCAATGGCGGCGCGATTTCGATCGGCCACCCCTATGGCATGTCGGGCGCGCGCATGGCCGGTCACGTCCTCATCGAAGGCAAACGTCGCGGCGCGAAATATGGCGTCGTCACCATGTGCATCGGCGGCGGCATGGGCGCAGCAGGGCTGTTCGAGATTTTCTGATCTTGATTTTACGGGCGCTATATTTTATATCGCTCGTGCAGTTACTATCACATAGTTTCTTTCTGAACCCGGTCGCTCCAACGGCCGGGTTCAATTAGTTTTGCTTAGTTGGGGTCCGATGCTCCAACATCGAACCCCTCCCATCGCCTATTTCGGGCGAGCCACTTCGATGATTTTCACAACGAGAGCAGCAAATGCGATCATCATGGTGATGACCGCTGCAGTTTCTCCTGTCACATGGTGGTTCCTTTCGTATTGGCGGCGAAATTACCGCCGTTACTGGACTTAGAATAAAAATTGATGTGGCGTCCACACCATCTCCGGAGATTCCTGGTTGATCGAAATCATGGGTCGGAACCCGCGCCAAATCTACGGGTTGTGTCTCCTAAAGGAGATAAGCAAATGACCGAAGCACGCGAAGAACCCATGTCCGGCACCGTCGGCGATCCGGAAGAGATCAAGCAGAAATTCTGGAAAGAACTCGACGCCAACCCCAATGTTTTCCTGTCGCTGGTGGGTAGCCGTGAACATAGCGCGCCTATGCGCTGTGTGCTCGACAAGGATGTGCAAGGCCATTTCTGGTTTTACACGTCGCGCGATAATCGTGCAGCGGGCGGTGGCCCCGCAATGGCGCATTTTACCTCGAAAGGGCATGATCTCTTCGCCTGTGTCGCAGGCACTTTGGTGGAGGAAAGCGATCCCGCCATCATCGACAAATATTGGTCGAACCCGGTCGAAGCTTATTATTCGGAAGGGCGCAGCGACCCCAATTTGCTGATGCTGCGCTTTGAACTGGGCGATGCCGAAATCTGGGTGCCCGACATGACGATTAAAGGCATGTTCAAGATGCTCACCGGCATGACGATGAAGCCCGGGGACGGCGGCGATCATGCGGTGGTCTCGCTCTAAGCCTCACCGTTCTTCTATCGTCGCGGCGCGGTCGCCCATCAGATAGCGTGGGCCCGCCCCGCGGCTCGCCGCCTTGTCGGCGCGGTTATAGAGTTTGCAGCGTTCAAGCGACAAGCAGCCGCAGCCGATACATTGGTCGAGCATTTCGCGCGTGCGCTGCAACGTTTCGATTTGCGCATCGAGCCGCGCGCGGATCGCGCTGCTGATCTTGTGCCAATCCCGCGCCGTGGGCGTGCGCCCTTGCGGCAGCCGCGCGAGTTCGGTGGCAATCTCCGCAATGCTGAGCCCCATTTGCTGCGCAATCAAAATGAACGACACGCGGCGAATGTCCGCACGCAAATAGCGCCGCTGGCCGCCATCATTGCGCCAGGGTTCCAGCAAACCCTTCTCTTCGTAAAAGCGTAGCGCCGAAACCGTGACACCAGTTCGCGCCGCCACCTCGCCGATGCTGAGTAGATCATTGGCGCGCATCATCTCCCTTCCTCCTCCTCATCATCCCAAGCGGTTTGACAAATAAAGCTTGACCTCAACTTAACTTGAGGTTGCACAAGTGCAAGCGTCCAATCCGAATCCAAGCGCTCCGCCTTCTTTCGGGCGGCGATTTACAGGAGTAAAAAATGACGCAAGCCTACCTCGAACATGCAAATGTCAGCGTCCGCAATCCCGAGCGTGCCTCGGCATTATTGCAGCATTTATTCGGCTGGAAGGAACGCTGGCGCGGGCCCGCACTCGCCGGCGGTTTCACCATCCATGTCGGTAGCGACACGCATTATGTCGCGTACTACACCAGCCCCGAAGACCGCGATGCCGACGCCCATTTTGCCAAAGGGGCACCGCTCAATCACCTCGCCTTCGTGGTCGATGACCTTGACGAGATTGAACGGCGGGTGGTTGAATTCGGCTATGAACCGTTCAACCACGCCGACTATGAGCCGGGAGGTCGGTTTTACTTCTTCGACGAAAGCGGCATCGAATATGAGATTGTGAGTTACGCGTAGGACGCGCAGCCTTCGAGCATGACATCGCCGTGGTCGCGGGGCGCACATTGTCCAGCGACCAAACGCTTGATCCGCGCGATGCGCTCATCAAAGGCCTGAGTGCGGTGATCGGGGTTAAACTTGGCGGGAGAAACCAAGGTTGCCACCAGCGCGATATATTCATCCTCGCTGAGTTCGCTCAAAGGCTTGCCGAAAAAGGCCTGCGCGGCTTCAGGAAACCCTTTGACCCATTCGCGGTCGTTAGCTTTGCGGCCAAATTCTGCGCGATTTGAAAACAAGGTGAGAATGTCTTGCTTCGAAAGCTGCTGCTCAAGGCTCATCGCATAAGCGGTTTGACGAAATTTGCGTAGGCCCGGCTTAAACTTGGTAAAGGCGAGCTTTTTGGCGAGACCCTGCGTGATCGTAGTGTTGCCCGCACCGGGTGTGGACCAGTCCGCGCCATTGTGGGTCAAGAAGGCGGGGTCTTCGACTTTGAGCAATATGGAGCGTTGCCGAGGCGTCAGCATGGACACGCCGCGCGCTTTCGCGTCGAGAGCAGCGATTTCGGCTTTGAGGGCAGGCGCATCGCGGCGCGCATCAATCCAGCCACCGAGCGTGTAGAGGCCGAGGCTCACGGCCAGCAAAGCGATAAGCCAGAGCCCCCATTTGAGTCCTCGCTTCACGGCAGGATCATGCCATCCTTGAAGGTGAACCCGCCGTCGCGGTCCTTCTTCAGCAATTCCGGCCCGTCGAGATCAACCCAGCGCGCCTTTTGCGCAAGGGCGAAGGCGGGCCGGATACCCAATGACGTGGAGAGCATGCAGCCGACCATGATGTCGAGCCCGCGCATCCGCGCCTTTTCCGCAAGGAGAAGCGCGTCGGTCAATCCGCCCGCTTTGTCGAGCTTGATGTTGATCGCCTGAAACGCACCTTCTAGGCGGTCGAGATCCTCATGCGTCTGGCAGCTTTCATCGGCGCAAAAGGGGATCGGCGATTTGAGGCCGAGGAGCAATTCCTCCTCGCCCGCCGACACCGGCTGTTCGATCATCTCGACGCCGAGCGCGTGAAGCGCCGCGGCAGCCTCTTCAATGTCGATTTCGTCCCAGCTTTCATTGGCATCAACAATGAGCCGCGCCTTGGGTGCCCCTGCGCGCACCGCCTTGACCCGCTCAAGGTCATGCTCGCCCGACAGCTTCATTTTCAGCAATTGAAAACCGCGCTGGACTGCTTCTTCCGCCGCCGCCTGCATCGCGGGAATTTCGTCTAGCGAGATGGTGACTGCCGTCACCAGCGGCTTGGGCTCGGGGAGGCCCGCGAGCTGCCACAAGGGCTTGCCGGTCTGTTGAACTTCCAAATCCCACAGCGCACAATCAAGCGCATTCCGCCCTGCGCCCTCCATCATCGTATTGAGCAAATCTTCGCGGCTGACCGGCCGGTTCTGCTTCATCCGCATGTTGATTGCGTCGGCGCATAATTCGGCGGTCTCACCTTCATAATAGATCGGCGTGCCTTCACCCATGCCCACATGGGTGCCGTCGGTCACTTCGCACACGACAACATCCACATGGGTTTTCGCCCCGCGCGCAATAGTGAAATGGCCGTCGACTGCGAAGCGCTCGACACGGACGTCTTTGAGGGTAATGGCCATTATTTCGCTTTCGTGCAGATCGGCTTGCCAACATGGATGGAGAAGGCGCGCGGGCCAGGCATATTGCGGGGAATATCATTGAGGCGCACTACAACGCGGCATTTTCCGCCGCGCACATGATACACATCCTCGGACATATAGGTGACGGCATCAATCGGCTCTTCGTTGAGCGCGGTGTTTACGCCTCCATGTTCGATGATCGCGGTGATTTCCTTGATACGCTGATAATAAGGCGGTAGCGCGGCCATGGCCGGAACCGAGATTGTCATTAGCGCGCCAACGCCGATTATTGTTCTTAAGCGCATCCTGCTCTTCTCCCATACTCGATGTTTGAACGGGCAGGACTTGTAGCGGGCAATCGGGAATGGAGCCAGACGGATTATTTCTCGTGGCGACGGATCCACTCTTCCAGCACGGGCGCAATCTTTTCGCGCCATTTGCTGCCGTTGAAGATGCCATAATGGCCGACGCCCTTGGCGAGATAATATTTCTTATGCTCGGCGGGAAGATTTTTGGAAATCTTGAGTGCGGCCTTGGTTTGGCCGAGGCCGGAGATATCGTCGCGTTCGCCTTCGATGGCGAGGAGACCAATGTCGGTGATTGCGCCGGGGTCAATCACTGCGCCGCGATGGACGAATTCGCCCTTGGGCAGTGCGTGGGTCTGGAACACCACATCGACGGTTTGGAGGTAAAACTCTGCCGACATGTCGCACACTGCGCGATACTCGTCGTAGAAATCCTTGGTTGCACCAG
Organism: Pseudomonadota bacterium; assembly: GCA_023458055.1. Taxonomy (GTDB): domain Bacteria; phylum Pseudomonadota; class Alphaproteobacteria; order Sphingomonadales; family Sphingomonadaceae; genus JAFAFE01. Next base: position 25,653 of record JAEXAW010000079.1, on the reverse strand, counting down.
CGCTTTCGCCATCGCCTGCGACGAGATGCTTGAACATCGCATAATGGCTCATCATGTGGCTGCCGAGGTTCATCGACATGAAGCCCGCAAGTTGCAGGAAACCGGGATAAACCTTGCGGCCCGCGCCCGGATATTGGAACGGGACGGTCGCAATCACATTCTGTTTGAACCATTCATGCGGGCGCTGCATCGCCATGGTGTTAACCGAGGTCGGGGCTTCGCGCGTATCAATCGGCCCGCCCATCATGGTGAGCGTGCGCGGACGGCACGGATGTTTCAGCTTCGCAAGGATCGCGGCGGCGGCATAGCTCGGGACCGAGGGCTGGCACACCGCAAGCATATGCGCGCCCGGGCCGATATGCTCGAGAAACTCGATGAGATAGTCGATATATTCATCAAGATCGAACTTGCCTTCCGACAAGGGCACCAGCTTGGCGTCGGCCCAATCGGTAATATAAACGTCATGGCGCGGCAGCATGCGCTCGACCGTACCGCGCAAGAGCGTCGCATAATGGCCCGACATGGGCGCAACGATGAGCAATTTGGGCGCGCCGACCACGCCTTCATGAACAAAGCGCTTGAGGTTGCCGAACGGCTTTACCAGCACCACTTCCTCGGTGACGGGTACGATCTTGTCGTCGACCATCGTGGTTGCAAGGCCAAATTCGGGTTTGCCGCGCGGGGCGGCCGCATGGGCGAATACATCAAGCGCATGGGCAAGGACCGGCCCGCCGCCGAGATAGCCGACCGGGTTGGCGGGGTTCTGCAACCATTGCGAACCCATATTGGCAAGCGCTCCCCAGCCGGCAAGCCAGCTGCGCTGAATTTCATACGCGTCATAAAGCATCGATGATTTGACCACCCGTTATCTCCGCCCGGTTATCCGGACTCTTGTCCATAAATATCCCACAATGCGGATTATGTTGCAATGCAATAACGCGCATGCGGCTTTTGCGTTGCGACCAACCGGAAAGCGCTGCTATGGCGGGCGCGATGGCACAGGAAAATCCCCAAAATATCGTTGATTCCGCGCAGTCTGAACTGGTTTCGACTGCTCCCGCGGAAGAGAAGGCCGGCGCGCGCAAGATCGGCAATCTCAAGATGATATGGCATTTTGCCAAAGCCTATCCGGCGCAGATCATGGCGGCGGCGCTGGCCCTACTGGTTGCCGCGACCGCGACAATGACGATTCCGGCGGGCTTTATGGCGGTGATCGACGAAGGGTTCGGCGCGCATGCCGCTGCCGCGCCCGCCAATCCCGCCGCAGCAATGGCCGAGGCCGCTGGCGTTCCCAAAAGCGTGTCGGCAAGCGCGATCATCGCCAGCATCATCCGCAATATTTATGGTGGACAGCCCGGTGACATCGCGCCCTATTTCTATTTCCTTTTCACCGTCGTCATCATCATGGCGCTGGCGACGGCTGTGCGTTTCTATTTCGTGAGCTGGCTCGGCGAGCGCGTCGTAGCGGACGTGCGCGTCGCGGTGCAGCGCAACCTGCTCCGGCTCCACCCTGGCTTTTTTGAAGAGAATCGCCCGGCCGAAATCGCCTCGCGCATGACGTCCGACACCACGCTGATCGAACAGATTGTCGGCACCACCGTATCGGTTGCGCTCCGCAATATCGTGATGGCGATTTTGGGCGTAGGCTTCCTCATGTGGGTTGCGCCCAAGCTCACCATGATGATGCTCGGCGGGATCGTGCTGGTGGTCGCACCGATTGTTTTCCTCGGCAAGAAACTCCAATCCCTTTCGCGCACCAGCCAGGACCGCATCGCCGATGTTGGTGCCATGACGTCAGAAACCTTGGGCGCGATGAAGATTGTCCAGGCCTTCGGGCAGGAACAGCGCGAAGGTGATCGTTTTGCCAATGCGGTGGATGCAACCTTTGTTGCCGCCAAACGCCGGATTCGCCTGCGCGCGATCATGACCGCGACGGTGATGGGCCTCATCTTCGGCGCGATCACCATGCTAATGTGGTATGGCGCGGAAGCGGTGCGCTCGGGCGCGATGACCGGCGGCTCGATCTTTGCCTTCGTACTCACCGGCGGGTTGATCGCAGGCGCGTTTGGCGCGCTCACCGAAGTGTTCGGCGACCTTGTGCGCGGCTCCGGCGCGGCGAGCCGTCTTGCCGAACTGCTCTCCGAACAACCGGTGATTGCCCCCCCCGCGCATCCGGTAGCGTTGCCCGAGCCGGGCCGCGGCGAGGTCCAGTTTGATCATGTCACCTTCCATTATCCGACCCGGCCCGAAGTGTCGGCGCTCAAGGATTATTCGCTCCATATCCGCCCCAATGAAACCGTTGCGGTTGTCGGCCCATCGGGCGCGGGCAAGTCCACCCTGTTCCAGCTGATCCAGCGTTTTTACGATCCTGATGGAGGCCGCATCCTGCTCGACGGGGTTGACCTCAAGACCGCCGATCCCGCCGATATCCGCGCACGCATTGCGATGGTGCCGCAGGAAACGGTGATTTTCGCCGCCTCCGCGCGCGATAATCTGCGCTATGGCAACTGGAATGCGACCGACGAGCAATTATGGGAAGCGGCGCGTGCGGCCAATGCCGAAAGCTTTTTGAAGGCTCTGCCCCAAGGCCTCGACACCTATATGGGCGAGGGCGGGGCGCGACTTTCCGGCGGCCAGCGCCAGCGTGTCGCGATTGCGCGCGCGCTCCTGCGCAAAGCCCCGCTGCTGTTGCTCGATGAGGCTACCTCCGCGCTCGATGCCGAAAGCGAACGGCTGGTGCAGGATGCGCTCGAGCATTTGATGGAAGGGCGCACCACCATCGTTATCGCCCACCGCCTCGCGACGGTGCGTGCGGCTGATCGTATCATCGTGATGGACGAAGGCCGCATCGTCGAAGAAGGGACGCACGACGCGCTGGTGGCGCAGGACGGGCTATACGCAAGGTTGGCGCGGTTGCAGTTTGACCATTAAGGTTGCCGCCTGACCAAACCGGGACGCCATTCCACCCTGTCGAAGTCGTGCCCCAACGCGCTCCCTTTTTCTCGAGTCTCCCGCGCCGTCGATGACACGCATAGGACATCGAACCGGCGCGGGAGGCGAGAGTGGTCGCAGGGGGTCAGAACATCGTCGACAGATTGACCGAAGCGCCAAAGCGTTTTGGTGTCTGGATGCCGTTCATCCGCTGATAGAGCGGCACATTGGCTTCAGCGCCAAGGCGGAATTGCCCGAGCAGGACGTTGGCGCCCAGGCCTGCCTCGACCCGGTCGCCGCCATAATTGGCTTGGCGGTCGGGCGGCGAGCTATGGTTATGCGGGCCGTTATAATGGCCCTCAACCTTGCCTTCGGTCTGGAAGGCGATGCGCCCCGAAAGGCTGAGCGCTGGACTGGCGCGATAACTTCCCCAACCGGTCGCGGTAAAGCGATCACCGAAGCGAAAGCCGCTCTTGTTGGCATCCTGGCCACGGAAGACATAAGCGGTTTGCGCGCCCCAGCCGAAGCGCCCGGCCCAGCCGCGATAGGTCATCTGAGGCAACAGGTCCCAGGTGCCCGACCCCAATTGCATCCCGTAATGGACGAACTTTCCGCTTTCGCCTTTGACCGACACGCTGCCGGTCGGGATGCTTACGCCCAGTCCCGCGTGGAGCTGATGCTTCGCGCCTTTGGACAGGGTGAGTAGCGCGGAGACTTGCGTATCGCCAAAGCCTTCGGTCGCATGGCTCATCGTCTCGCCCTTGGCCATGCTGTGACCGCCATGGCCCGAGCCGGGCATCGCCATCGCGCCCGTGCCGACCATCGTCATGTCCATGCGCTGCCAGCTTGGCATGACCATCAAAGTGAGCCGGTCCGACGGCGCATACATGATGTGGAGCATCGCCATGTCCATCGTCATCGACCGGGTGCGGGCCATATAACCGGCGGCGGCGATTGCATCGTCGCTGATGTCTTCGGTTCCGCGGTTGCTCGTGCCGCGATAATCCTCGTGCATCAAGCTGAGGCCGACCATCAGTCCGCCTTTATCATGGGTGTGATCACCCATCATGCCGGCGGGGCCATGCCCATCGGGACGGGTGGCTTCGACGAGGATAGGGGTTGGCGGCGTGTCCTGCGCCAGAGCCGACGCAGACGGAATAAGGGCAAGCGCCAATGCGCTCCCCACAAACAGGTTTTTCATATGTTATCTCGCTATTGAAATGAAGGAATAAGGCCCGGCGCCTGTGCGCGCGGACATAGAATTTCATTTCAAACGAGCGGGGGTCCGGTTGAAGGGGGAGGCGGGGCTTGGCTCGCAATCACCCCGGCGATGATCGCTGGCGGGCGATAAGCGGAACTCAACGCCCAGCGCAGCGGCGAGACGGAAGCGAACGCAGGCGGCGCAGATGCACCATGATCGCTCGCGGCAAACAGGCAATGGCCGCTGTCCTTGTCCGGCGATGGTTTGGGATGTTCGCGGTCAAAGGCAATATCGACCGTGCCGCCGCCGGTTTCCGCACACAGGGTGACGGTGATGCTGTCTTTGGACAGCACCGGCATCCAGCCCGGCATCGCCAGCAATCGTGCCGCAACCAGCATCCCCAGCATGAGCCACAGCAGGCCTCTCGCGCTGCGGTTGGCAAAAGGGTGGCGGACGGAAAGGCTCACGCCCGGCGCGCTAGGCGCGGGCGCGGATGCCGTCAAGCGATGATCACGCGGCTATGCGCTTTCGCAAAGCTCTGCGAGTTGGTCGGCTGCGGCTTTCCAGCCTTGTTCGAAGCCCATTTCCCGGTGCTTCTCTCGCGCTTCCTCGCTCCAGTGCCGCGCGGCGGCGCGGTAGTGGGTGCCGCCATTTCCGTCGGGCGTGATCTCGAATATGCCGATCATGAACGCATCTTGCGGCTGGAAATCGGCGGAAATGGCGTCGGTAAAAATGAAGCGTTTGCCGGGCGTGACTTCCAGAAACAAGCCGCTCCCGCTAAAGCCTTCGCCGTCCGGGCCTTTCATCGTGGTGTCAAACGGGCCGCCCGCGCGCCATTCGATCCGGTCGATGATCGCGTGCCAGGGCTTGGGACACCACCATTCCTCAAGCCGGTTGGTCATCACGTCCCACACTTTTTCAGGCGGGGCGGCGATGCTGCGTTCAATCTCAAGTTCAAACTCTTTGGCCTCGCCGGGCGCGCAGGTTTCTTCGGTCATTTTGGTCTCCTAAATCAATCTCGGTCGGGCGCGCCTAACGGGAAGAGCGGACGATAGGGTCGTGCTTCCTCGACCACGCGGGCGATGCTGGGCCGGGCCAGCAAGCACGCCCGATAGGCATGAAGCGTCGGATGTGTCCCGGCAAAGGGCACGATCCAGTCGGCATAGAAAAGCGCAGGTGCGGCCGAGCAATCGGCCATGCTGAATGAAACGCCATTCGCCCATTCGCGCGCCTTTAGCCGCGCCTCCAGCCAATCATAGGCAGCGAGCAAATTTTTATGGCCGACCGCAACGCGATAGGGATCTTTGGGAACGCCCTCGGGTCGCAAGGCATCGTCGACATAGACTTGCGCCTGATTCATCACCCACAGGTCAAACACCCGGTCGAGCAACCGCGTTTCGAGCGCATCGGCCTTGTCCGCTGGAATCAAGGGATGCGCGCCGGGCTCCTTGTCGTCGAGATATTCGATGATGATGCTGGTTTCGACGAGATCGGTCATGCCATCGCGCAGCATCGGAAATTTGCCAAGCGGCCAGCTATTGGCGAGTTCAGCGAAATTGTCCGGATGATCGCCATCCAGCATCCGGTAGGTGAAGGGCATATCCTTTTCATACAGCGCAATCAGCACCTTCCAGCAATAGGACGAAAAGGGATGGGCGAAGAGTTCAAGGCTCATTTATACGCGCCTTCACGCAGGTTAATCCCATGTTCGACCCAAACCTTTAGCGCCATCAGCATCTGCGACCAGCCCATGCAATTACCATAGGCCGCCTTCTGGCTCGCGGGATTATCCTGCCAACCGCTTTCGGTGACAGAAACCTTGGTGCGGTTGCCGCCATCGACCGGCTCGAAGGTGAAAACCACCTTGGTTTTATATTTTTTCCCGCCTTCTTCCTGCGCATCCCAGCGCAGCACGATGCGCTCGCCCGGCACCGCTTCATCCACTTCGACCGGGAAGGGGCCGGGGAAATCACCAAACTCCCAGCTTACCGTCGCCCCGGTTTCGGCCCAGCCCTGGGCGCCGCCGGTGGTGAAATAGTGCGACAATTGCTCAGGGTCGGCGACCGCATCATAAACCTGTTGCGGCGGCCGCGAGACATGCACCCAGACGGTAAATTGTTCAGCCATCTCAGCCTCCTGCAACCGCTGCTTCGATTGTGGCGACGTCGATCTTGTGCATCGTCATCATCGCTTCGAACGCGCGCTTGGCAACGTCTCGGCCGGTGGCCATGGCTTCGGTAAGGACGCGCGGGGTGATCTGCCAGTTGACGCCCCATTTATCCTTGCACCAGCCGCATGCGCTTTCCGCCCCGCCATTGCCAACGATTGCGTTCCAATAAAGGTCGGTTTCCGCCTGATCATCGGTCGCGATCTGGAACGAGAAAGCCTCGCTCTGTTTGAACGCGGTACCGCCGTTGAGGCCGATGCAGGGGACGCCGCACACGGTGAAATCAACCGTCAGTACGTCGCCTTTCTTGCCGCTTGGAAAATCCGCCGGGGCACGATGGACGGCCCGCACTTCGCTGTCCGGGAAGGTTTCGGCATAGAAACGCGCGGCTTCTTCAGCCTCTTTTTCATACCAGATGCAGATGGTGTTTTTGGCAATGGTCATGGGCCTTCTCCTTTGCGTCTCCGCGGACGTTTACTTCCCGCCCACCAGCGCGAACATCGCGCCTTGGGGGTCGATACCCTGAATGATCCACTGGCCGCCGGGGACTTCCATAGGGCCGTTGATCACGGTGCCGCCAGCAGCTTCGGCGCTTGCCTTGGCGGTGGTGACCGAAGGCACATAGAAATAATGGGACCACATGGGGGCGGGCATATCCGCCGTCTTCTGCATGATCGCGCCAACATCGGTGCCATTGTGGGTGATGAACACATATTGGCCCATCTCGCCCATATCCATGGGTGGGGTATGGTCGGTCTGCCAGCCGAATAACGAAGCGTAAAAATCAAGCGCCTTGGCCTGATTGCCCGCCATCAATTCGTTCCAGCCGCAGCGGCCATCGCGCGGCTGCGCGGAGAAAACATCGCTCTCGGCATCAGGCTGTCCCGGCGGTGGGGTCGGTTTCATGATATAGAAGGGCGCGCCGCAGCAATCGGCGACCATCGCCACCCGACCAGCCATTTCAATATCGGTCGGCGGCATCAGTACCTTGCCGCCCTTCGCCTCGATGGCCTTGACCATCGCATCGGTATCATCGACCGCAATATAGCCCACCCATGCCGGGTGCGCGCCACCTTTCAGCATATCCTCGGACAAGGTGAGCACCCCGCCGGTCATGCCGCCATCGGCATTGCTGATAAAGCCATAGGGTTTTTCGCCGGGTGAGGTGCCGTCATCGCCGCCGCCATGGCTGGTCTGGATGGTCCAGCCCGGCACGACCTTTTCGTAAAAAGCCTTGGACGCGGCTGCATCGGGCGTCATCAATTCATACCAGACCCATGCGCCCTGATTTTTGCTCGGCATGTCGCTCATCGCATCGCTCCTTATTTGTCGAGTATCGGTTCAAACCCGCCCCAGAACATGCGCTGTCCGTCAAACGGCATTTCGCCTTCGGGCTGCATCGCGGGATCGCTCATCATCTTTTCCCAAGCGGTGTCGCGGGTTGCCTTGTCCGGCCATTCGATGAAGCTATAGACGACCGTTTCATCCTCCTTTGCCTTGACCGCGCGCTGGAAATCGGTGGTCTTGCCCTCGGGGACGTCATCGCCCCAGCCTTCGACCACACGCACCGCGCCATTGTTGCGGAACATCGCCGAAGTCTTGTCGGCCATCGCCTTGTAGGCGACCTTGTTGGCGGTGGGGACCGCAAGCACGATGCCGTCAATATAGCCGCCTTTTCCGCCCGCATCGCCGCGATCATCAAGGATCGTATCAAAGCCGCCGAATATCATGCGCTTGCCATCGAAGGGCATATCCTTGGCCATATCCTCCATGCGCGGGTCTTCCATCATCTTGGCGTTGGCGGCATCGCGCGCCGCCTTGTCGGGATATTCAAACCAGCTGAACAGCACGTCTTCGCCATCTTCGGCGGCGACCGCCTTGCGGAAATCGGTGACCTTGCCTTCCGGGACGTCATGCGCCCAGGTTTCAACCATGCGGGCAACGCCATATTCCTGCATCATCGCCTGCGCTTCGGTCGCATGGTCGAGATAGGCCGCTTTGTTGGCCTTGGGGACGGGGGTAATAAAGCCTTCAATATAGGTCATGGGTCGTCTCCTTGATTGGCTTTGTGGGGTGAAAGTTTCAGGCCGCAGCGGGTTCCGGGGGCGCGGCATCGATTGCTTTGAAATCCCCCATTTGTGCGGCAAGCGCCCGCGCAAAGGCGGGCCGTCCGAGACAGCGGTCACGATAGGCCTTGGTCACGGGGAAGCGATCAAGATAATCATCAACCGGAATATCGCGCAGCACCGACGCCATCAGAATATCGCCCACGCTGAAATCATCGCCGAGCCAGTCGCGTCCGGCGAGATGGGCTTCAAGCGCGCCGATCCGCTTGTCGAGAAATTCAAGCACCTGCGGCCGCCTTGCTTCGGTCCAGCTTTCGCCCTTGTGGAACAGTTCGATTGCGCCAAGCTGCTGCGTCACCGGCTCGATGCTGTTGAGCGCGGCGAAGGTCCAGCTAATCGCCTTGGCATGATCGTCCGGGCTAGCGCCGATCAGCTTGCCTGACTGTTGCGCAACCCACAGGCAGATCGCGCCCGATTCAAACATCTCTACCGCGCCATCATCATACCAGGGCACCTGGCCGAAGGGTTGTTTGGCGGTGAGTGTAGGAGGCTTAGCGCGCACATCGACCGCGTCGGTGGTGTAGCCTTCGCCGATTTCCTCCAGCGTCCAGCGCACCCGCAAATCGCGCACAAAGCCGCGCGCAAATTCGGGCACCCAGTCATAAATGCCGATATTATGGGTCGGGGTCGTCATGGCCAATCGTCCTTGCTCATTTACCCTGTGGCGGCGCTTCGTCGGCGTCCGTGCCGCCAGCAGCAACGGCGGGGTCCATCCAGAAAGGCTCCCACAAATGGCCGTCGGGGTCGAGCAGGCTCCTTTGGAACATGAAGCCATGATCTTGCGGCGGATTGACGTCGGCGGTGCCGCCCGCCTTGGTACCTGCGTCGATTAGCGCATCGACCGCATCGCGCGTCTCGCACGCGAGCGCCAGCATGACTTCGCTTGATCCGGCATCGGGGATGGGGCGGGTGGTGAAGCCCTTCCATTTGTCATGCGTCAACAGCATCACATAGATGGCCTCGCTCAACACCATGCAGGCGGCGGTTTCATCACTGAATTGCGGATTGTTGGAAAAGCCGATGGCTTCATAAAAGCCGCGCGCCCGTGCAAGATCGGCGACGGGCAGGTTTACGAAAATCATATGGGCCATGGCTTATACATCCTCTCGGGGGTGAGCGCATCGGTGTCCGACTCGCTTGCTATTGCCTTAGCATGACTGATGAGTTACAAAAAACAACTGGAAAGTTAGAAAAAGTAACTGAATGATGACGAGCAGCCGGAAATTTACGACGAATCGACGCTACGGCGATGCCTGTGCGGTTGCCCATGCGCTGGAACTGATCGGGGATCGCTGGGCGCTGCTGGTTACGCGCGAGATGATGCTCGGTCCGCGCCGCTTTTCCGGAATCCGGCGGGGCTTGGCCGGGATCAGCGCCAATGTGCTGACGCAGCGGCTGGAGGAACTCGAAGCGGCGGGGATCGTTGAGCGGCAGGAGGAAGACGGCGTGGTGCGCTATGCGCTGACGCCGTGGGGGCAGGAATTGGAAGCGGTGACGCAGGCGCTGGGCCGCTGGGGCGCACGCTCGCCCGGCCATGACCCCTCGCTGCCGTTCAGCGCGACATCGCTGATGCTGTCGATGCGCACGATGATTGATGAGGATAAGGCGCGCGCGCTCGGCGATGTGACTGCGGCGTTCATTGTCGGCCCGGACAAATTTGTCGCGACGTTGAAGGACGGCGATCTCCACGTCGTGCGCGGTATAGGCAAGACGCCGGATTTCACGCTCACGCTCGACCAGGGCAAGACGATCCTGCCAGCGCTCTATGGTCCGATGCCGCTTACCCTGGCCGAAGCTGAGGGACGGGTGGCGGTGAGCGGCGATGCGGACAAGGCGCAGCGATTCCTCGACCTGTTTGCGCTGCCGCAGAAGGTGGCCGTATGAATTCCTCCGAAGCCATCACCATATTGAGAAACGTCCTTCGACAGGCTCAGGACTGCGGATTTTGTTCTGCGGTTAAGGCCCGTAAGCCCGCCAAAAAAATACAAGCGTCGTCGCGCCGGTAACCAGCAGCGTCCAGATTCGCACCCAGTTCGCAGGCAGCTTCTTGCCGATATGCGCGCCGCCCCAGCCGCCGATGATCGAGCCCATCAGCATCGGTACAGCGGCCCACCACACCACCATCAGCGCGGCGATAAACACGATGGCCGCGGCGAAATTGGCAACCGCCAGCATCAAGGTGCGCGGCGCGAACAGTTCGCGCGGGGAGTGACCGGCAAGGAGGCCGTAGGTCGCGGTCGTCATCAAGCCCACGCCGCCGCCGAAATAGCCGCCATAAATGCCGAGCAAGGCTTGCGCGACCATCAAGGTCTTGCGCCCGATGGTCACACGGTCGTGGAGCCAGTCGCTCGCGCGCTTGCCGAACGCCAGCACGACGAAAGCGTAAAGCACCAGCCAGGGGATGATGATGTCGAACGTGTCACTCGGCGTGATGACGAGGAGCGCACTGCCGATCAGGCCGCCGACAAAGGTAATCGCCGCGAGCGTGCGGATGCTCACCCCGGAAAGCGGCGCGAGTTCATCGCGGAACGTCCATGCGCTCGTCCCTGCGCCCGGCAGCAAGGCGACATTGGATGTGGCATTGGCCGTATTGGCGGGGAGGCCGACAGCGAGGAGCGCGGGCAGCGTCGCAAAGGTTCCGCCGCCTGCGAGGGCATTCATCGCGCCGCCGATAGTACCGGCGGCAAGGACAAGTACGAGTGAGGCAAGCGAAAACTCCATTGCCCGCCCTTAGGCAAGCGGGCTTGCTCCGGCCAGCCTTAAATCACTTGATAACTCAACAGCGTGAACCGCGCCGGTCCGCTCGTATAGACACCGTGACCAAGGCCGCCCCCGCCGCCCATGACAAAGCCGACCCGGTCCGCATTATATTTGGCGTTCGAGAAAGCCTCGGGGCGCTCTGCGGACGTACCCCCCATAACCGCGAACCAGCGCGGATCGTTAAGGTCGATGGTCAATTGGTGCGTGCCCGTGGTAATCGGCGTTGTTGCGAACAACGCATACCAGCGGAAATTGGCATAAGGCCCCTTGGCCGTCCATGTATCCCGCGCGCGCTGGAAATAGACCGTCAGACTTGCCGGGGTGCCGGGCGCGGCATCGCGCGCGAAGAAGCGCGTCCCTCGCGGCGAATCGACGCGATAGCGCATGACGATCCTGGATTTGCCCGCAAGCGATCCGTGACGGAAGGTCAGATAATGAACATGGCCATCATCAACGCTTGGATAGGGAAAATCAAACGACCAACCACCGCCCCGCTCCGGCGTCGGGCTGGGCGGCATCCCCACCGAATAGTTGCGTCCCTTGATGACCGGACCGATTTCCCAGGCCTCGGCCGGAGGCGTGGACTGGCCGGCTGCGGCGGTCGCCAACAGGCTCGCCGCCACCATGAATAAGCCGGGCTTAGCAAGGGCGATTAGGGACATTTTGACGATGGCTCCAAGATGACATTGGCATCCGCATAAGCATAGCTGGTTGACCGGACCATGAATGGCCCCGGAAAAGCGGAAAATTCCGGCACAATGCGCCTTCTGCCAAATCGTAAACGGATAGTTAATAACCAATTGAAAACATGTATTATTTTACAAATTTATTGATTCAGATCAATGCTTTTACCCGTCGAAATGGCACCATGCTCCCACCGATTTAAGGGGGCCAAAATGACATTTTTGAACTGGACGCGCGATCTCGATACCGGGATCGACTGGATCGACGAGCAGCATATGAAGATCGTCGACTATATCAACGAGCTCAAAGAGGCGAAGGATAGCGGCAACGCTGACGGTATCGGACAAATTTACGACAATCTGGTCGATTACACCGTCACCCATTTTGCGGAAGAAGAAAGCATGATGGAAGCGGCCGGATACCGGCTTACCGATCTGCATAAGAAGATCCACGAAAAATTCATTGCCGAGGTTAGCGGTTTGCACAAGCGCTTCAAGGCGGGCACCGACACCACCCAAGAATTGCTGGAAATGCTGCAGCATTGGCTGTTCAGCCACATCCGCTCCAACGACCATGGCTATATCGACATCGTCAAGGAAACCGGCGCTGCGGCGCGGTAAACATAGTTTTCGAGATCGCTCCCCTGTGAACTGAGCGACGATTGGCGGCTTTGGGTTTAACCCAAGGCCGCCAATTTCTCTTCGGCCAACCGGTCCAGTTCGGCGCGGCTTTTCTTTTCGGCGCTCGTCTTGAGCTGACCGCAGGCGGCATCAATGTCGCGCCCGCGCGGGGTGCGGACGGGAGCCGAGATGCCGCTCTCAAAGATGATATTACTGAAGGCGCGCACCCGCTCCGGCGTCGAGGTGTCATAAGGTGCGCCCGGCCAAGGGTTGAACGGAATGAGATTGACCTTGGCGGGAATCTTATAATGTTTGAGCAATCGCACCAGCTCGCGGGCGTCTTCGTCGCTGTCATTCTTGTCCTTGAGCATCACATATTCAAATGTAATGCGCCGCGCATTATTCGCGCCGGGATAGGCGGCACAGGCGGCCAGCAATTCCTCAATGCCATATTTGCGGTTCAGGGGCACGATCTCGTCGCGAATTTTCTTGGTGACAGCGTGCAGGCTGACGGCGAGATTGACGCCGATCTCCTCGCCTGCGCGGGCCATCATCGGGACGACGCCTGAGGTTGATAGCGTGATGCGGCGCTTGGAGAGCGACAGGCCATCGCCATCCATCACCACCTTTAGCGCATCGCGCACATTGTCGAAATTATAGAGCGGCTCGCCCATGCCCATCATCACGATATTGGTGAGAAGGCGGCCATCGGCGGTATAATGACTGGCGGTATCATCCTCATCCTCGTCCGCGCCGTCCACCGCCATATTGCCCTTGGGCCATTCGCCCAGTGCATCGCGCGCGAGCATCACCTGACCAACAATTTCACCCGGCGTCAGATTACGCACCAGTCGCATTGTGCCAGTGTGGCAGAAGCGGCAATTGAGCGTACAGCCGACCTGGCTGGAGACGCACAAGGTTCCCCGGTCCGCATCGGGGATGAAGACCATCTCATAATCCTGCCCGTCATCCGACCGTAGCAGCCATTTGCGCGTGCCATCGGACGAGACTTGCGCTTCAATAACATTGGGACGGCCAATCACGAAGCGGTCAGCGAGAAACGGGCGCTGCGCTTTGGCGATATCGGTCATCGCATCGAAATCGGTGACGCCGCGATGATAGATCCAGTGGAACAGTTGCTTCGACCGCAGCTTCGCCTGCTTTCCATCCAATCCCGCTTCTGCGAGGAGATCGCGAATCTGCACGCGCGACAAACCGAGCAAATCCACCTTGCCGTCCGCACGCGGCGTAATGCTGCGCGGCGTTGGCACAGGGTCGATAAGGCCGGGAATCGGCATGGTCATAGGTTCATCTGTCTGCATAGCGGCACCCTTTACCGCAAAGTGAAGATGAGCGCCAGCCGTGACAAAATTACCACACTGCGCAATGCGCCCCAACAAATCAGGCAATTTTTGCCAGTGAATCTATAAAGATGAACGTTAAATAAATTTACAATTCACAGTGCGTTCAAGCAGCGGGCACGAATTGCGGCGGCACAGCGGTGGGGAACAAATCACCCGTTAAGGATGTTTGGCTCCATCGTTAGTTAACCAAAACCAGAAATGGGGAATTACAGTGAAAAAGATTTTTATCGGAGCTCTTCTTGCAACAGCTGCCGTTGCTGCCAGCCCGGCTGCTGCTCAGACCACCGGCTTCACCGGCGGTCACGTTGAAGCGATCGGCGGTTGGGACAAGGTTGATTCCGACATCAATGTTGATGGCTTCGCTTACGGTCTCGGCGCTGGTTACGACTTCGACGCGAACGGTCTGGTCGTTGGTGTCGAAGGCGAAATCATGGACTCGACCGCCAAGAAATGCGCTGACGGCGTTCTCCAGCCCGGTGATCGCATGTGCATTAAGGCTGGCCGCGACCTCTACGCCGGTGCGCGTCTTGGTACGACCGTAGGTGCGTCGAAGAATACGCTGCTTTACGTCAAGGGCGGTTACACCAACGCCCGTGTGGAAGCAGAATATAAGCTCGGCACGACCACTACAACCGACGGCGGGAACGATGGCGGTTGGCGCGTAGGTGCCGGGGTTGAAACCAAGACCAGCAATAATTTGCTGTTCAAGGGCGAATATCGCTACTCGGATTATGGTGATGGTGCCAACCGTCATCAGGTTCTCGCAGGCGTTGGCATCCGCTTCTAAGCGCTTGCTTATAATGTGAATAGGGGAAGGCCGGACTCCAAGCAGTCCGGCCTTTTCTTGTGCCTAAACGCTACGGGCGCATGCCAATGCTGCCGCATCAATCGCGCTCGCGGCACCGCGCAAGCGATATGTGTCAAAGACGCTGCCGCCCTTTTTTGCCGCGACGCTGATGCTCATGCTGCTTGCCGAGCGCATTGCCGCAATGATCGCCGCATCCATGCGCGGATCCGCCGCCCAGGCGTTGATCCCGCCGGAAACCAGCGCAAATTTCTGATTGCCGATGGAAAGGGTCGCAGGCGCATCCGCGCGCTTTTCCTTGGACAAGCGGAAATAAAGCTGCGCGCGGACATTTTTGCCCGGCCAATAGCCGATGCTTGCATAGGCTTTCCAATCGCTCCCGGCGTTTCGCGAAGAGGGCTCGGCAATCGCATAGCAGCGCGGCGTCTCTTCCTCGCGAAACGCACCCCAGCCTTCATAAATGCCGAGCGAAACGCGGGCCATCAGAGGCGTGGCCGTAAGTGTCAGCAAGGCCGCTAACGCCATGCCAGCGCGGAGAAGAGGGGATGACCGGACGAACGCGTAGGTGGACATGAAGCGGCATTGACGCAAAAAACAGCCAAGGACAACCGCGCATTTTTGCGGCAGTCGGGCGTGGACAGATGATTTTCGATATGCCACACCGATGCGGGCTTTTCCCTGTAACCTGCCGAAGGATATGGATGCACCGCGTGGAAGAAGGATCGCCGCCGCCGCCGCCCGATACGCCGTCCCGTCCGGCAGGCGAAAGTCCTGCGCCCGCAGCCCCGCTTGATCGCACCAAGGTCGCCGCAGAGTTCAAGGACCTCGCCAGCGCCACCAACCTTTTGCTGCTAGCCCTGATGGCGGCTCTGCTGCTTACCGGCCTGTTCGGCGGATGGAAAAATCTGGCGGATCGCGAGACCAAGATCGCGGCGGCAGACGTTGGCCAGGAAGTAGAGGCGGAGCCGCTCAAAGTCAGTGTGCGCAAGGGTGGATGGTTTCAGGATATTCCGCAACTTTACCGGCTGAAGCCCGGCCAACGCGCGTTGCTTGTGAGTGCCGATGTAACCAACCAGACCAAACAGGTTATCGACCGGCTCGATGTCCAGACTGCGTTCCGGATTGATGCCAAGGGACTGGTCGATCCCATCACTGACCGGCATGCCGACGCGGACAAGGTCCAGCCGCATATTATCCGCGCCAGCGACGCGCTGCGCGGCGGGGCGCTCCAGCCGGGGTTACCGACGCGGATGGCACTCATCTGGGTGCAGGATGGAAGCTATCCGGTGCCGGACCGGGTGAAGCTCGTCATCCGTAAACAAAAATATCGCGCGTCGGCGCTTGATGGCTCGATGGGCTATTTTGACGCAGCCCCGGCATATGAAATTACGGTGCCGCTAACCGAAATGAAATTAGGGCAATGATGCGAAGCGACACCATCAAGGCTTGGCTCATTGCGCTGGTCGCGCTTGCCGTGGCGGCTTGGCTTATGACGAAGCTACTTGATCCGAAAGACCTTGCGGCGCAACCGTTTGAACGCTCCACGACTGCAGGGCAGGCGGTTGGTTTGCGTACGGCAGAGGTCAAGCTCGTCAGCGTCGATGCGAGCAAGAAGATCGTTGTGCCCCGGCAAACCGATACCGATGGCGTCAATACGGGGATCAGCGGCAACGGGGTTTTCCTTGTCCCGACGATTGAAATTCGCGGACGCGGAGAGGCAGCGAGCCTTGGTAATCTTTCGATCAAGACCAAGGATGGCCGCACCTTCGGCGGCCTTCAGGCTATCGGCGGCAATGGATGCGGCACCGCGCCGCCGGACTTGCCGATCCGCTGCCAGCTGGTGTTTGAAATTGACAAGGCCGCGCTGGCGGGTGCCCGGTTGCATGTCCCGGCATCGAACAGCAAGGCAGATGATGTGGCGGTGATCGACCTTGGCATCAGCGATGCGCGCGCGCGCGAACTCGGTGCCAATGAAGCCATCATCAGGATATTGCCCGCTGAGGCCGGATGGGCGGTGACACCATGACTGATCCGACGATAAAGAGCGACAAGGGCTGGTGGCCGCGCAACCGGATTGCGCTCCTCGCGCTGGTCCCGCTGGCCGCATTGGCGCTCGCGGCGTCTTCTTATCAATATCGCACTTATTATCAGCCCAACGCCTTTACCCATGTCACAACCGCCAGTGGTAAAAGCCTCGATTATCGCGAGGAATTTACCGCCAAGCGCAAGCCTTACAGCCGCGCGGCGCGCCTGACACTGGTGTCGCTTGAGGCGAAGCCGCTGGGGGTTAATGCGTCAGGGCCGACAGGCGCGCGCGCCGACCTGTGGACGGTTGAACTGCAATTTGCTGCCAAGCCCGATGTTCCGCTTGAAGGCTGCACGCTCGTGCTGATTGACCGTCAGGGACAGGTTTATAGCGAGGTGGGCCGCGACCTCATGCCGAAACTTGAGGGCGCACCAAGTGAATGCGTACCGGTCGACGCGCCCGGGCCCAGTTTTGATTTCCTCGGTGATCTTACGACGCCGCAGGGGGCCGCGCGTCCGCCATCATGGCCGGTGCGCGGACAGTTCGTGTTACCGCACGGGCAAAAGCCGGCTTTTGTACGCGTGTCGTGGAAGACGCCTTATGCGGCGCTCATCCCGGTCGATTAGGCCGTCGCTTCCGCCGGATGATCAATCGCCGATGCGTCCCGGCGCGATTGCAGGACGCGATTGACGCCAGCGGCGGCCAACACAACCGTGGTGAGCAGGAGCAGGCCCCGCTCTACCAGCGAGACATAGGGCTGGATCGCGAGTTGCACCAGCGCATCCTGCGGGCCGACCAATGCGCGGGCGATAGCAACGACGCCGAGCGATAGAAATTTGGTCATAAAGGCAAGGCTGATGCAGAGGAGAACCATCGGTACGATCCCGGCATCCGCGACTTTGGTCACCGCCGCCCATGTGTCCTTGACGGGCGTGGTGACGGGTTCGGCCACTTGCGCCACCGCGCGGCGCAAGGGATCAGGGATCAGGCGATAGCGCGCGGTCATCGCCTCATGGGTTGGCAAATCGCGTTCGCTAAGCTTGCTCCCGTACACCATCGCCGCAATCGCAAGCCACGACACCGGCACGATGACTAGTTCGGACATACTGCCGAGCGTGGTGCCGACCAAGTTGATAAATCCGGTGACGGCAGAGGAGACGGGGCCGGTGGCATTGGCGATGCCATCGCGCGCCTCGATCATGTCGGCGACTACCACGCGCGAGAGGGCCCAACTGCGCGCCGCCGCGATCATGGCTCCGAAGGCGGTCCCGAGCGTCATCATCCACAAGGTTTCGATATAGCCGCTGAGCGCTCCCCATTTGAGCGAGCGTTCGGCAAAGCCGCCCGCCGCGATCAGTTTGCGCGCAACAAGCGCGGCGATGACGATGGCGGCAAGCGTTGTGCTATCCACCACCGCACGGCCGTAATTGGCGGTGAGGGGGTCGTTGATCGTCTCGTCGAGCGTGCTTGAATAGATGAACAGGCGAATGTCTTCCTTGAGGAAGCCTTGCGCTGCATAGACGACCAGAAAGGGGATCAGCGCGCGGGCGGCGAGGGTCAGGTTGCTCAGCCAGCGCTCGCGCGAAGTTTGCGCGGCAGTGTCGGCGGTAAAGGCGGGGAGCGACTGCCCCAGCACGCGCACCATTAAGATCAGCGCCACCAGCATCGAGATCGGCGCGAGCGGGAGGATCAACACACCCAAGAGCGAACTCGATTTGGAAAGAGCAAGCGCAAGCCATAAAAAGCCCATACGCGCGGCGGCTCCGGCGAGATAAAGTGCCAGCAATTGCGGCCAGTGACGAACAAATAAGCTCGCCGCGTCACCGAAAATCGCGCCGAGATCACGCAAGCCTGCACGCAACATAGTCAGCATTAGGCGCTCGTCCTCTCGCGTCGGTCGATCCTGACCGAAAGATTGGCACGATCAGCGATCAAGTCAACCGCCCAACCGCTGAAAACTGCAATTCACGCGCTTGCGCCAACGTCGCGTTCGGACAGATGTTTGGCGGTGTGGATCAATTTTTCCTCGCCGCCACCGATCATGACGAGGCTTCCCTGCGGAATGCGCGAGGCGACCGGGGCGCCAAATTTTTCATCGACCGGAAGGTCAAGCAGCAGGCCGCGCAAGATCCGCGCGGTCATGCCGTGGGTCACGATGAGCCGGTCCTCATGGCTGCCGCGCTGGTCCGCGATCCAGCTTTTGAGACGCTCGGCGACATCCGCATAATTTTCCCCGCCCGGTGCCGCGACCGTGAAAAGGCCGGCCTCGAAATCGACGAAGCGACCAATGTCGCGTTCGATATCCGCATAATAGCGGCCGACCCATTCGCCGACGTCGATCTCATTCAGTCGCGCATCGGTGTGTGCCTGGTGCCAGTCCGCGCCGATATGTTCGGCAATCACCGCGAGCGTTTGCAGCGTGCGCCCGGCATTGGACGACCAGAGTTGCAGAGTCTGGTGCGTGCCGAGCCAGTCCTTCAATGTTTCGCCCATTGCCTCCGCTTGTCGGAAGCCGGTGCGGGTAAGCGGCGTGTGCGCTTCCATCCCCTGCATCCGGGCGCTTGCGTTAAACACCGTTTCGGCGTGGCGGGCGATAAAAGTGCGGCCATGAAGTATCATAATCCACGGTCTCTAACCCGCCAAAAGCCGCCTTGCAAAGCCAAAGCGCTTGCGGACAAGCAGAATCCGGTTATGGAGAAATCCGGTCCAACACCTTAAAAGAATCGCCCACAGGGGGCATGATCCGGAGCGGGAATTTATAATGAAAGCGACTATCGAACGCGCAACCTTGCTGAAGAGCCTCAGCCACGTCCAGTCGGTGGTCGAGCGGCGCAACACGATCCCGATCCTGTCTAACGTCCTCATCGAAGCGAGCGCTGATGGCGCGCTCAAGCTGATGGCAACCGACCTCGACATCCAGATCGTTGAAACCGTGGCCGCCAAGGTCGAAACGCCGGGGACGACGACGGTGTCGGCGCATCTTTTGTTCGAGATCGCCCGCAAGCTGCAGGATGGCTCCGAAGTGCTGCTCTCGGCCGCGGAAGGCAAAATGCTGGTGCAGTCGGGCCGCTCCAACTTCAATTTGCCGACGCTCCCGCGCGACGATTTCCCGGTGATCGCGGAAGGCGACCTCCCGACCAATTTTGAATTGCCGGTGCAGACGCTGACGGAGATTATCGACCGCACCCGCTTTGCCATTTCGACCGAGGAAACGCGCTATTATCTGAACGGTATTTTCCTGCATGTGGCGGACGATGCCGCTGGCCCCGTGCTGAAGGCGGCCGCGACCGATGGCCACCGTCTCGCGCGCGTGACCTTCCCGCGCCCTGACGGCGCAGAAGGCATGCCCGACGTGATCATCCCGCGCAAATGCGTGGCCGAATTGCGCAAGCTGCTCGACGAAACCGAAGGCAATGTCGAGGTCGCGCTGTCGCCCTCGAAAATCCGTTTCACGCTCGGGAGCGCGATCCTCACATCGAAGCTGATCGACGGTACCTTCCCCGACTATAATCGCGTCATCCCGACCGGAAATGACAAATTGCTCAAGGTTGATCCCAAAAGCTTCATGGAAGGCGTGGATCGCGTCGCAACCATTGCGAGCGAAAAGACCCGTGCGGTCAAAATGGGGCTCGACAAGGACCGCATGACGCTTTCGGTGACCAGCCCCGAAAACGGCACGGCGGCGGAAGAATTGTCGGCTGATTATAGCGCGGACGGGATCGAAATCGGCTTTAACGCCCGCTATCTGCTCGACATTTTGGGCCAGATTGAAGGCGATACGGTCGAACTCCATTTAGCCGACGCCGCAGCGCCCACCTTGATCCGCGAAAATGACAAAAGCCCGGCGCTTTATGTGCTGATGCCGATGCGGGTGTGATGGCAGAGGTTAGGGGCCTGACCTAGATCGCTTTCCAGCAGGTCTAACGTATCAATTCGACCGAAACCCCGAGCGTTTCGGCAAAGCTTGCCATAGCATGATCTGCGGTGAGCAGCGTCGCCTGTTGCTGCTTTGCCAATGCGATACAAATGCAATCGGCTTGCGATATGCCCTGCGCACGGGCGGGTTGCCGGAACTCGGCAGCATCGACCGCAACATTTGCCGTGGTCGATATTCCCACAAGTCCGAGCGCATCGATTGAGGCAGTAGAATCCTGCCGGGTCAGACCATCGCCAAACTGCCGTGCGGCAACTTCACCGAGATTAACCGCGCTGATCATCACCATTTCCGGGTCGTCGATCTGATCGATAAAATCATGACCCTTTTCGGCGCGCAAAATAGCAATGGCGGCTGATGCGTCGATGACGTAGCGCATCAATATTTTTCCGATGTCGCGTCTCGACGCTTCTCCGCGATAAATTCATCGACCGTGATGCCCTGCTTCCCCTCCATCATCTTGGCATAAAGTTCCTGCGCGTTGCGGACTCGCTGTTTGAAGGTTGAAAGCCTCACGCCAAACTCATCGACGTCGAGCGTCAAGGTGCCGCCTTTTTCGATGCCGAGTTGGCGGCGGACATCGGCGGGGATGACGATGCGGCCATTGGGGGAAACTTTGACCTGAACGCCCATGATGGAGCTCCTTGTGACATATTTGACTCTTTATGTCACATCAGCGGTAAAATGTCACCTTTTACGCGGAGAGCCATTCACGCAGGATCGTGGCAACTGCATCGGGTTGTTCGAGGGGCGGCAGGTGGCCGCAATAATCGAGTTCATGCAGGGTTGATCCCGCAATCCCCTGGTGAATGATTTGCGCCTGCTCAACCGGCGTCAGCACATCATCTTCGCCAACGATCATGACGGTGGGCACGTGCACGGTATAAAGGGTGGGGCGGCTGTCGGGGCGGCCGATGATCGCTTCCTGTTGGCGCAGATAAGCGTCGGCACCAACCCGTTCGGCCATCGCCTGCACGGTCCGGCCGACCTCATCTTCAATGCGATCCGGGTGGACGAGCTTGGGGAGCAGGCTCCCGGCAACGCCGATGAATTTCCCCTCGCCGATTTGTGCCATGCCGGCGCGGCGGTTGGCGCTGGTCTCGGGGCTGTCCGCAAGCGCGCTGGTGGCCATCAGGGCGAGGCGCTCGACCCGCTCCGGAGCCTGGCGCAATATCTCGAAC
Organism: Pseudomonadota bacterium; assembly: GCA_023458055.1. GTDB lineage: Bacteria > Pseudomonadota > Alphaproteobacteria > Sphingomonadales > Sphingomonadaceae > JAFAFE01. The sequence continues at coordinate 3,854 of JAEXAW010000079.1, read as the reverse complement.
GCGACATAGCCGCCCATGGAAAGCCCGACGAGGCTAAAGCGCGGCGGTGCGGCTGCCAGCGTGCGGGCGGCCATCGCCTTGACGCTGTTATCAAGCGTCAGGTCCGCAACCATCGGCGCTGCGAGGTCGGCGATGCGGTCGATCACCGGCCGCCATAATGCCCCGTCGCACAGCAGGCCGGGGAGAAAGACGATCGGTTGCAGGCTCATTATTTCGCCGCCGTTGCAGGAGCCGCGACCGCCGCGCCCGGTGCTGCACTCACCCGCCAGATGATCCCGGCGGTATCGTCGCTTACCAGCAAGCTGCCATCCTTCGCCAGTTTGACATCGGTCGGGCGGCCCTTTGTGGTCTTGCCATCGGTGCCGAGAAAGCCGGTGAGGAGATCAACCGGCGGCGCGTTCACCGGACGCCCGCGTTCGTTGAACTTCACATAGACGACTTTATAGCCAGCGAGCGGCGAGCGGTTCCACGAACCATGGAGCGCGATGATCGCGCCTTCATTCCACTGCGCGCCAAGTTTGCCCTGATTGGCGAAGACAAGCCCGAGCGGGGCGACATGCGCGCCCAGCGCATAATCGGGCTTCCTCATATATTGGCGCAAATCCTCAGGTGCCTGGTCGGAAACGCGCGGGTCTTCATAGCCGCCCCAATAATAATAGGGCCAGCCATAGCTTGTCCCGAATTCAGCGCGCGCAAGATAGTCAGGCACCATGTCGGACCCCAGCATGTCGCGTTCATTGACCACCGCCCAAAGCTCCCCGCTGGTCGGGTGGAAGGCGAGGCCGACGGGATTGCGCATGCCGATCGTCTGGATGCGATAGCTATTATCCGCGAGCTTTATCTCGAGCACCGCGGCACGGTAATTTTCGCTCTCCGCGCCATTTTCCCCGATATTGCTGTTAGATCCCACCGCCACATAAAGAAACTGGCCGTCCGCCGAGGGCATGAGGTTGCGCGTCCAGTGCATATTGGGCGTGCCGGAGGGGAGGTTGATGACTTTGGTCGGCGCGGCGGAAATGGCGCTGTCGCCTTCCTTATAGGGGAAGGAGACGACGGCATCGGTATTGGCGACATAAAGCTTGTCACCGACCAGCGCCATGCCATAGGGCGAATTGAGGCCAGCCGTGATAAACGGTTGTTTCAAATCAATTTTGCCGTCGCCATTGCTGTCGCGCAGCAAGGTGATGCGATTTGCCGAAACGCCGGTTGATCCGGCCTTGCTCATCAGCTTGTTGGCGATCCAGCCCTTGAGGCCGCCGCCTTCCGATTTCGGACCCCGCGTTTCCGCGACCAGTATGTCCCCATTGGGAAGCACCAGCATCGAACGCGGATGATCGAGCCCTTCGGCGAGGCGATCAACGGTGAGACCGCTCGCGGCGGTCGGCTTGGCGCCCGCAGGCCAGCCGGTGGGCTCGGCGATCTTGACCGTAGGGATCGCCTCAACGCGCGGTGTGCTGATTTCCGGCGCTGTGCCCGAAACCTTGGCTTCGGGGAGCCGCGCCTGATCGGGCCGGGTCAAGAACCAGGCGGTGCCGACGCCGAGGAGAAGGAGAATGATGGTGAGGTTGCGGATATGTTTCCACATGGATCAGGGCCGTCCTTTTGCGCGATCTACAAGCCACATGGCGATAGCGATGACAATGCCCACCGCCAAGCCTACGAGAAGCCCGATCACGGGTTCGCCCTTGAGTCCGCCGACAAAGGTTCCGACAAGCACAAATAGCGCGATGAAAAAACCGCCCGCGACCCCGCCACCACCGGAGGGAGATTGCGCTTGCGGCAGTTTGGAAGGGCGCGCGTCGGATGCCCGCGAGGCGACTTCGAGCGGCTGGTGACCATCATTGTTTTGCATGGTGCTTGCGATGCCAGTTTTTGATGCGAAGGCAAAGTGATTTCGACGGCGGTGACGGGACGGGTGGCTCAAACATCCCTAATATTATATTCACCTTTTATCATCACACATTGGTTACCTGATCCCCGCTATCTTGACATAACCCCGCCGATGTATCGGACCAAATCAAAGATGCGCGGCGGGGTCGGGTGACTTGGGAACATAAGGAACGGCAATGACCATGCCTTACCTGTCCGATCGGGACAGTTTTCACGATGCGACTGCGTTGATTGCGGAGTTTGGCGAGCATGCCGGCTTTGAAGCTGCTGCGCGTGCCGACCAATGTCGTGATGTAGGCAACCATATCCATTTTTGCCGCTGGCGGCAGATCGAGCGGCTGATTACGCTGCTGTCGATCAATGAATGGCAGGGTACGGTTCACTAATCCCATGTTTCCGCGATGCACACGCCCCGAGCCCCGGCGGCGTTTCGCATCCGGCACCTGACACTGACCAGTTTCCCCGCGCGGGGAGGGGCAGGGGTGAGGCTGTATCCATGGGGGGACCGCGGCCTCACCCCATACTCAAAGCAGAGTAGCGGTTAGAGCCGCAGGCCTTCATATTCGGGAAGCCCGAGCATGAGGTTCATATTCTGCACGCACGCGCCCGAAGCCCCTTTGCCAAGATTGTCGAGCATCGCAACAAGCCGCGCCTGATGGCCGTGCGGATCGCCGAAGACATGAAGCGTCAACCCATCCCCCGGCGCATCGGAATCGCGGATCAGCAGTTCGTCGGGCGCGGCGGCGGCTGCGACCGTAACCAGCTCTTCATCGGCATAATGGGCCGCAAGTTGCGCGCGCATGGCGGTCGCATCCACTTTTTCGCCCATGATCGGAATTTCGATCATCATGCCACGAAACGCCGGAACCACGGCCGGGGCGAAGAGCGGCGCGTGCGCGAGTCCTGCATGAAGCTGCATTTCCGGCACATGCTTGTGGGCGAGGCCGAGGCCATAGCTGCGAAACGCGATGTCGCGCTCACTCTCGTAGCGCTGGATCAGCCCCTTGCCGCCGCCCGAATAGCCCGACACCGCATTAACGCTATAGCGCCCGTCCGCCGGAAGCAGCCCGGCCTCGACCAGCGGCGCAAGCAGCGCAAGAAAGCCGGTGGGATAACAACCGGGATTACTCACAAAACGGCTCGCGCCAATCGCTTCGCGCTGGCCTTTGCGCATTTCGGGAAAACCATAAGCCCATAAAGGCGCAACGCGGTGGGCGGAGGACGCATCGATCACGCGGGTTGCGGGACTGTCGATCATCGCCACCGCCTCGACCGCAGCTTCGTCGGGGAGGCACAGGATGACGAGGTCGACGCTGTTCAAGGCCTCGCGCCGTTTCTTCTCATCCTTGCGTTCGACATCGGCGAGCGTGATCAGGGCCACATCGCTCCGCCCTTCAAGCCGCTCGGCGATTTCAAGGCCGGTGGTGCCAGCCGCGCCATCAATGAAAAGCTGCGCGGTCATGCCGCTGCGCCGAGGATACGCTTGCGTCCGACAATCGCCGGGGCATGGCCTTCGCCTTCGATCCGCGCAACCACCGTTGCGAGCGGTTCTTTCACCACCTTGCCCGCATGGCGCGTCGCGTGGAGCAGGGTTGCATCATCGACCATCACGCCGACATGGTCGACAAAATAGATAATATCGCCGCGTTGGTAAGGCGCAGACAGGCTAATGTCGCCGCTTAATCCGGCCAGTTGCAGGTCGCTGTCGCGCGGCGCATCAAGCCCGCCGCGCGCGAGCATGGTCTGCATCAGGCCCGAACAGTCAATCCCTTCATTGCTGCGCCCGCCCCACAAATAGGGCGTGTCGAGCATCGCTTCGGCAGTGGCGACCGGATCATCGGCAACCGCATAGAGCGGCGCCACCGCGCTCGCTGGCACCGATCCTTGCGGTCCGGTCAGCGTGTCGCCCTCAATCGTGCCGGCGAGTTGCGGGCCGCCCCGGGGCGCCCGCACGGGCCCCCCCC
>JAEXAW010000053.1 GCA_023458055.1 Pseudomonadota bacterium | reverse complement strand
AATAAATTAATGAAAACGGCAAAAAGAATAAAAAAGAAGACAATGTTCACGATCTTTTATCTGTACCTTATTTGTACCGTAAAATCATAACTAACTGATTTTCATGTATTGTTATTTTTGAAGAAGTCAAGTAAAAGCTGATTAACATCAAGTAAAATAAATTAGCAAATCGCTGTAAATGTAATGTTTACAGCGATTTTTTTATTTTCAATATTTTTTGAAAATGCTTGTTTTTAATCGTTTTTTGTCATATTTTCGTACCATATTTGTACCGCGCTTAATAAGTAGATAATGTGCGTCTTAAAAAGGTTTATTATATCTTAATAAATCTTAAAAGGCGATAATATTAAAAAAAATTGTTTTATGGGCTTTAGTAAATTGAAAATCCCAAGAATTTGTGAATTTTGTGAAAATCCGTTTGAGGCAAAAACTGTTACTACGCGTTTCTGTTGTAAGGCTTGTGCTGACAAATCTGCAAAAAAACAAAAGCGATTAGCTAAAGAAATGGAAGCTAGACAAAATTTGTTGGAGATAGCAAAAGCTAAAATTATAGAAATTCAGGCTCGACCTTATATTTCGGTAAGTGAAGCCGCTCAACTATTTGGTATGTCAAAAGATACGGTTCATAGGTTAATAAAAAGCAAAAGGATTTCCGCATATAATTTTGGGCAGAGGCTTACACGTGTTAGCAAAACTGATTTAGAAGAAATGTTTAGTAAGGTTTTGGTCGTTAAATCCTCTGATAAAGAAGTAATCAAAAAAGATTATAAAATAGAAGATTGCTACACTTTATCAGAAGTTTCAAAAAAATTTAACGCTAATCCATCAACTGTTACTAGTGTTATTAGGAAAAACAATATTCCAAAAAAGAAAGTTGGGAGTTTTGTATATGTTCCTAAAAAACTAATTGATGAAATATTTGACGGCAAATGAAAGAACTTTTAAAAACTAAAGTCACCGTAAGGTTAAGAAAAGCAGAAAACCGAAAAGAATGGTACATCTATTTGGAGAGTTATCCTGTGATGATTTCGGGAAAGAAAAATCCACAAAGAATTCGTGAGTATCTAAACCGAAGTGTAACAACAGTAGAATTTGATAAGAAAAGACCTGCAAAAACTACTCAAAATTCAATTTCATATAAACCTAAAAGAGACGATAATGGCATCATAGTTTGCAAAAGTGAAAACGATAGAGAAACTATGTTTTATGCAGATTCAGTAAGGAAATTAAGACAAAAAGAATATGATAATATTGATCTCTACAGCGAATTAGATAGTATTCAAGCAGAACAAAAAGAAAAATCTCAGGAAAATTTTATTAAATATTTTGAAGCATTAATAAAGAAACGCCATAAGAACAGTTCAACATCAATCATTATAAATTGGGAAAGATCCATAGAATTTTTGAAAAATTTTGCAGGAGAACCGATAGAATTTTTTCAGATTAAAATGAAATTTTGTGAGGATTTTAAAACCTTTCTTTTGAATGCACCTCGCGGTGGAAATAAAAATGGGAAATTATCTCAAAATAGTGCATCAACTTATTTTTCTGTTTTTAAAGCTGCGTTGAAACAAGCCTTCATTGATGGTTATTTTACGACAGATATTGCTGCAAAAATAAAAGGAATTCCAAGTGAAGAATCAAGAAGAGAATATTTAACAATTGATGAACTTAATACTTTAGTTGAAACGCCTTGTGAAAATGATGTCTTGAAACGAGCGGCGCTTTTTTCGGCATTAACAGGTTTGCGACATTCTGATATTCAAAAACTGAAGTGGAATGAAATAAGTTTAGATAACAATCAACCAAGAATTAATTTCACTCAAAAAAAGACAAAAGGAGTGGAATATATGCCGATTTCTCAACAAGCTTTAGAACTTTGTGGAGAGCCAAAATCGCCAAATGATTTGGTTTTTGAAAATTTAACCAATCCTGCTTGGATTAATCGTCCATTAAAAACTTGGGTTGCAAAAGCGGGAATCAATAAAAATATCACTTTTCATTGTTTCAGACATACTTTTGCTACGTTGCAACTTTCGAGAGGAACTGATATTTATACGGTGAGTAAAATGTTGGGACATACCAATGTGAAAACCACACAAGTCTATGCAAAAGTGATTGATGAAAAGAAAAATAAAGCGGCGGAAGCGATTCAGCTAAATACACTTTCAAAAATTAAAAAATGAAACATAATTATCAAGATTTTATAGTTCAGAATGTTTCTGTTATTATTGGAAGTGCACTTATCGGTTTAGGAGTAAGGTTTGTAATGCTTGAAAAAGGTGCAGATCAGTTTACTGCTAATAGTATATTTTGGATTGTTATACTTATAGGGCTGGTATTTTACACGGCTTTGGTTTTATTAGGTGTTTCATTATTTGATTTATACAAACGATTAAGGAATAAGAATAATTCTAATAAACTAGATATTCAGACTGATATAGATGAGCAAGTTATTAATCCAAGAGACACAACTGAGATTAATTCTTCTGAAAATATAAAAGTTTTAGAAGAAAATAATGTTGATACAAATGCAATTCGTAAAATTCAACATCAGAAAAAAGTTCAACAAGAAAACGAAAAATTACAAATAGCACTAGATTATACCAGAAATCAATTTGCCTTGTATGTTTCGGGCGAAGATTTGGATTGGCTTTGCAATGCCGTTATTTGCTATTCAAAGAAAGAAAATATTTTAGATTCAAAATTGATTGAAACAAAAGAACTTTCTAATCTCGATTTGTATCATTTTGGATGGAATATTTGGAATCATTATCGACCAATAAAACAAGAACAAGTTGCCGAATTTTTGAAAGCTACTTTTAAAAAAATTAATGTACTAGATGTTGGAACTATAAAAAGTCATTTGAAAGATTCTGATACAAAAGATACAATCATTAAACTACAAGAAAATTTAACAGATTACAAATAATCGTTAAAAATTAGAAAACATAGTGTTTTTTAAGTGATTTCTCCGTGATTTCGTGTTTATCGGCATCACAAAGAAATCACTTTTTTCCTTTGCACCATAACAATCAAAAACGATCATTATGGACGTAAATGAAATTTCTTTTGAAAACCTGCCAAAAGCAGTTGCACACTTAACGAGTGAAATTGCCGAAATTAAATCTTTGGTTCAGAATGCGAAAATTTCTGAACCGAAAGAAAAACGCATTCCTATTGGAATTGAAGATGTATGTAAAATCATAGGAAAAGCCAAACCTACGATTTATACTCTTGTTCGAGAACGAAAAATCCCGTGTTACAAAAGCGGAAAGAAACTCTACTTTTTTGAAGATGAACTTTTGGAATGGATTTCTAAAGGCAAGAAAAAAACTTTACTGGAAATAGAATCCGAAGCTCTAAAATATCATAACCGAAATAGATAAGGTTATGAGTGAAGAAAAATTCTTGTATCAATCTGATACACCTTCTAAAACCATTTACGATCGAGCGATGAAATATTTAGACGAAAAATACAACATTCGTTTCAATACCATTGCTTTGGAGTTGGAGATTCAGTTGAAAGAAAATATGGGAAATTGGTTTGTTCTTAACATCAATTCTTTATTGA
>JAEXAW010000022.1 GCA_023458055.1 Pseudomonadota bacterium | reverse complement strand
GCTTGTTGGGCAATAGTGGCTCAATCACACGCCACTCAAACTCTGTCATCTCATATCGGCTCATGCCGACACTGAATCACAATCTTCCCGTCTTGGAAATCCCGTTTATGGGTTCACGGCCTAATTGAAGGGCTTGCTGATTTAGCCGCCCATTCGTTATCCATCATAAACAGCGGTGAAATGATGGTTGTGCGGCCCGTCCCAACCGCACGCGATCTTTTCTGCGACTTCGACGCATATAGCACGGCTATTATAAATAGCTGCGATAGCCAACGCGAAGCTCATAGAGAATTGTGGAACCGCGCTCATTTGAACGCCATAAAAATTGCTTCAATAATCGCTATTGCCGCAGATTTCAGAAATCCGGTTATCACTGAAGATATGGCCGTTTGGGCCACCACGCTGGTTGCACAACAAACCCACAAGTTGATCGCCAAGTTCAAAAATGGTGAGTTTGGCGGCGAAGGTGGCGATGAAGCCAAACAAATGCAGGCGGTAATGCGGTGCATCAAAGATTATCTACATCAGCCGCATAATCCAAAATACCACGGTTCATCAGAAATGCACGGTAAAGGTGTAATAGCACTTTCTTATATAATTCAGAAACTCAACGGGGTGGCAGTCTTTAAAAAAGACAGAATTGGCGGCACAAACGCGATCAATAGAACGATCAAGACATTGCTGGAAGGCGACCAGCTTCGCGAGATACCCACAAAACAAATGATTGATTTGTTCGGCAGCAAGCCAAGGGCTTTTGCCGTTTCGGACGCAAAGGCTATTCACAATGCCTAGTTCGTTCAAATTGGAATGCCTATTTGGGCAAAAAAATACCGGAAATCTGCCATTTTGCAGGTTTAAACGATTTGAATATCATAAGGCCAATTGGTGCCAATGGCAGGTATTTTATATATTATATTCAAACATTCAAATCTTCAAAAAATATATCGAAACCATTGTATATCCTAGGGTTTCGTTTTTGAATGGAACCCTCAAATTCATTCAAGTGGATCGTGCGCCGCCTTAACTGGAAAATGGTGATTGTGGGTAGAATAATAAGAATTCGATTAACTTTTCGAGATAATTCATCAAAATATCAATTGATTATTATCGTTAATTAGGCGGCTAATAAATCCGCCAAACCCAATCTTCAGGATTAAACTTATGAGCAGAGCCAAGATTTTTGCGGCCCTGAGCCGAAAAGGATTCAGCAATGAAAACCGCGCCAAGGGCTTTCAGCAAGCCAAAGGCAGAATGAACATTCCGAATGTGGGCAACAAAATCAACAACGCAAATCGGATCATCGAAAAGGATTTTTGAAATGCCAGATATTTATCAAAATGAACGTCGCAGAGAATTGACCGCTCCTGTTCCGATTGGCCTAGAGCCAGCGCATCCGATTGGCGAAGCCAATTACCGAACTGATTTGAATACCGATTAGACGATCCACCGTCTAAATGAATGCTTTCGTTGCCTCACTTATTGGCGTCCTAGAAACGCGGTTGTCAGCCGCATTTTGACATTTCAATCTGGCGAAATAACCCATATTTTTGTTGCTTTTGGTGAAACGCGCCTATAAGAAATGAATTGGAAGAAAACGCGCCTTTATTAGAAAAGTCGTTTTGTTTCAACAGCTTGCTTGAAGCCTCGGCGGACACCCTCTCCGCCATCCTCTGCTGATAAATTTCAAATAGTTTCTCAACCGTACATCAATGTATTGAAGCGCGGCGGTAGTGCGGCTAATCGAAGCGTCTTTATAGCTGAACGATAAGGTCTGCATGTTCAATCTTGGTGCCAACTCGACCCTGTTGCAGCTCTTTCGCACGCGGCGATCCGTCCTTATCTCGATCTTTTTGTTCAGCGCAGTGCTTAACATTTTGGCGCTGGCCGGCTCTTTTTTCATGCTCCTCGTCTATGACGAAGTCTTGCCAGGCCGCAGCGGCGCGACGTTGTTTGGACTGATCATCCTGGTCGCAGTCGCCTATCTTTTCCAGGCATTGCTGGAATTTTTCCGCTCGCGCGTGATGATTCAGATGGGAGCGTTGATTGATAGGCAGCTCTCGCAACGAGTATTCGATGTTGTTACGCAATATCCTTTGCGCGGTGGCGACGGGGCGGAGGGTATGCAACCGGTGCGCGACCTTGATCAGGTGCGGAGTTATTTTTCCGGTACGGGGCCATTGGCGTTGTTCGATTTGCCCTGGGTTTTGGTTTATCTCGCTATCTTGTTCGCGTTTCATTACCAGCTCGGGTTATTGGCGTTATTTGGCGCGCTCGTACTCATAGCCTTGACCTTATTCGCTGATCGGGCAACTTCCACGAAGAGCAAGAATTTCACACAGATCTCCCAGTCGCGTTATGCAATCGCAGAAGCTGCCAGACGCAATGCAGAGGTGCTACGCGCGATGGGAATGGGCGATACGGTCAAGGCCCAGTGGAACAGTAATAGCGAACGTTTCCTCGACGCAAATACGGAATTAGCCGATACGTCCGGTGGCCTGCAAATTGTATCACGTATCTTTCGTATGTTTCTCCAGTCGATGGTACTTGCATTAGGCGCTTGGCTGGCGATCAACGATGAGGCTTCGGGCGGTATTATTATTGCAAGTTCGATCATTAGTTCCCGAGCGCTCGCGCCAATTGAACAGACGATTGCGCAGTGGCGCCCCTTAGTCAGCGCGCGTCAAAGCTTGGCGCGCCTCGACGAATGGCTGGCGGGTTTTCCTGAACAGATGCCAAGAACGCAATTACCCAAACCGGCTCAGTCTCTTACTGTCCAGAACCTTACTTCCGGGCCGCCTGCGGCGCGCAAGATTACCGTTCAGGACGTCAGCTTCGCGCTCACCGCCGGGCAAGTTTTGGGTGTGGTCGGGCCGAGCGCTTCGGGTAAGAGTTCGCTTATTCGAACATTGGTTGGCATTTGGCCCGCCTTACGGGGCGAAGTGAGGATCGACGGGGCGACAATCGAGCAATGGGCTCCCGCTCAATTGGGACCGAATATTGGTTTCCTGCCCCAGGATGTCGAGCTGTTCGATGGTACGGTTGCGCAGAATATTGCCCGGTTTCGCGCTGATGCGACATCCGAAGAGATTATTGCGGCGGCGACCAAGGCGGGGATTCATGAACTTATTTTACGTTTGCCAAACGGCTATGACACGCCGCTAGGCCCCAACGGCAGTAATCTTTCCGCCGGCCAGCGACAAAGGGTTGCGCTGGGACGAGCGCTGTTCCGTTCGCCATTCCTGATCGTCCTTGATGAGCCCAATTCCAATCTGGATACGGAAGGAGAGGCGGCACTGACACGCGCGATTGCGCAGGTAAAAAGGGAAGGGGCTATCGTTGTTGTGGTGGCGCATCGACCGAGCGCATTGGCGGAAGCAGACCTTCTGCTCTATATGCAAGATGGTCGCGTAATGGCTTATGGACCGCGTGATGAGGTCTTGCCCAAGTTACTCCCACCTGGAACCGCTCCGTCGGCGAGTGCACGGAAATCGACGGCAGATACATCATCGAAAACATCAGCTCCAGTTGCAGACGGCATTGTCAGATCAAGAATGACTGGCGCAAAGCCGCAAGCCCAGTCGGTTGCTTCTCCGGGCGAGGGCCAATCTACCCCAAGTCGCACGCAGGAGGGCGGCAATGAGTGAAGTGGTGCTGACAGCCGAGCCGCAGGCGGCATTACCTGCGACCGTTCACCAGTATCCGTTTGAATCGCGAGAAACAGAAAACGATGTTCGTTTGAATCGCAATCTTAAATGGGGGCTGGCGATCTTGGGAGTGCTGGTCTTCGTCTTGGGAGCGCTGGCTACGCTCGTTCCAATGCAGGGTGCAGTGATCGCGCCCGGGCAGTTTATGGTTGAAACAAGGGTTAAGCACATCGGTCACCCCACGGGCGGGGTCATTGCCGATGTGCTCGTGCGCGAAGGCGACCGGGTCAAGGCTGGTCAGGAGTTGCTCCGACTTGACGACACGGTTACTGGAGCAACGGCCACTCTCACCGGCGAGAATTACGATCAGTTGCTTGCTCGCTCGGCGCGGCTCAAGGCCGAGCGCGAAGGCAGTGCAAGGATTATTTTTCCGCCTGAGCTAACTAGCCGTGCTAATAATCCTGCGGTGCGCCAGTTGATGCAGGAGGAACAGCGCGTCCTCAATCTGCGCAACAATACAACGGGAAGCCAGCACGCACAGTTGGCGGAACGTATTCGGCAATCCGAAGCCCAGATTGCGGGGACAGAGCAACAGCTCGCCGCTAATCGGGAACAGGCAGCGTTGATCGATAAGGAATTGCAGGCGACGCGCGAACTATGGTCCAAGGGATATACAACGCTGGCTCGTCTCAATCAGCTTGAACGTGCGGCAGTGGAACTGCGCTCACAAGCTGGTGCAATGAATGCGAATATTGCCACTACCCGAGCGCAAATTGCCGAAATTCGAGGGCAAATGCTGACGCTTAGCAATAATATGCGGAGTGGTTCCGGTGCGGAGCTAACCCAGGTAGAAAGCCAGTTATCCGAACTCCAGCGTAACAAAATCGCGGCGCAGGATACAGTAAACCGTGTCAGCATTCGCGCTCCGCAATCCGGTACGATCGACAAGCTCGTGTTTACAACCGTCGGCGGTGTTATTCCCCCTGGCGAGACGATTCTCGACATTGTGCCTGATAGCGACGCTCTGGTGGTAGAAGCGCAGATTTCTCCGCGAGACGTGGATCAAGTCCATCAAAACCAGAAGGTGCTCCTGCAAATGTCAGCCTTCAATACGCGCACGACGCCAGAAGTAGAGGGCATTGTTGAAACGGTGTCCGCCAATCGTCAGACGGATCCGCGGAACGGCATGAGCTATTATGTTGTTCGTATCCGCCCGGACCCGAAGAGTTTAGCGAGAGCAGGAAACCTGGATCTGCGCGCCGGCATGCCGGTTGAAGCCTTCATTCAGACGGGCGAACGCAGCCTAATGACGTACATCACGAAGCCTTTGACAGATCAGCTTCGAAGAGCGTTCCGCGAAAATTGATCAAAGTACAAAAAATAAGTTGGTCGGGGAGAGAGGATTCGAACCTCCGGCCCCTGCCTCCCGAAGACAGTGCTCTACCAGGCTGAGCTACTCCCCGACCGATGACAGGTTGCGGCGCAACCTGTCGAAGCAAGGCGCGTCCTATAGAAGCGGATTTCGTCGCTTTCAAGCCTGAATTCGGAAAATCCCGAACGCGGTGTAATATTATCGCGGTGGCAGCGAAAACGGATCTGAAGAAACGATGCCGATCACTATATGTTCGACCACCTTTACGCCGGACTGGGCACAAAATTCTACCAGTTTATGCGTGCTTACTTTATCGGCTCTGCTAGGCCTATGATCGCCGGAAGGATGATTGTGGGCCAACCCTATCGATACAACGCGAGGGTCGCTCAAGATCGTTAGTATATCCTCTTGATCAATCGGCGCGTCCGCTATGTCGCCGGCGCGCTCGATCCAATAGATGATTCTGCCGTCGCAATTGAAGCCCGCTACAACAACATGCTCCCGATCCTTTGCGCATAGCGTGTTGATAGCGAGCGCTTCAAAAGTCGCCAAAAAGGGCAGGTTGAAAAACGCAGGCCCGATCAGGTTCGAAACACCGGGAGGATTCATCGTGCGATTATGATGGCTATAATGTTGGTAGGCAAGCCAAACAAATCTTCGAGCGGTACGATCCAATCGCGGCGATTGCTGAATTATATTAGCCTCTTATAATCCAGGCCTTGTTGCTCGAGGCTTTGGGCTATAGCACTCAACCCGCTCGTGTAGAGGATTCGTAATTGTCTGTCGCGCCCCATTATGAACAGCAATATCTCGACTTAATGCGTCACATCTGGGAGGATGGTGACGAACGGGTTGACCGCACTGGCGTAGGTACTCGCTCGGTATTTGGTGCAACCTTGCGTTTTTCGTTGGCCGACGAAGCCGTTCCGTTGCTCACTACCAAACGAGTCTATTGGAAAGTGGCGGCTCGGGAAATGTTGTGGTTTCTGACCGGTAACACTAATATCCGGCCGCTGGTTGAGCAAGGTGTGCATATCTGGACCGATTGGCCGCTGGATCGTTATCGCCGCGAAACGGGCGAGGATATTGACCGCGACGCTTTCGAAGCACGGATATTGAGTGATGACGCGTTTGCCATCGCTTGGGGCGATTTGGGGCCGGTATATGGCGCGCAATGGGTGAATTGGCCGCGCTATGTGCCGTTCGACACCGAAGGGCATTATGTCCGCACCGAACAGGGCATCAACCAGATTGCCGATCTTGTGCGCGGCCTTACGGACAATCCGGGATCGCGGCGCCACATCTTTACCGGTTGGAATGTGGCGGAGCTCGACGGCATGGCATTGCCGCCCTGTCACATGACTTACCAATTTCATGTCGCCGGTAACAAGCTTTCCGGCCTGCTTTTCCAACGCAGTTGTGATCTGGGACTTGGCTTTGCCTTCAATATCTTTGGGCTGACAATGATGACCCGAATGTTCGCGCAGCAGACTGGGCTCGAGGCCCATGAGGTAATCTGGAACGGCGGTGATGTGCATCTTTATCTCAACCACAAGGATTTGGTGGAAGAGCAATTGTCGCGTACGCCCGGTGGAAGCCCGCGGTTGCTCATCAACCGTACGCCTGACAGCATATTCGATTACCAACTCGATGATTTCGAGGTGGTGGATTATAAGCCTCAGGCGCATATCGCGGCACCGGTGGCGGTTTAATGCGTTGAGATGGCAAGGCAGCCGATTGCACATGGGGCTGCTTTGTAATAATATGTCGCATAGTTGAAATATTCGAAATGGTATGTCCCGACTGATTCCGCTATGGGACGAATAAACAAGCCATTCGTCTCGAGAGGATTGCCGATGCCTGATTCGCATACGCGCCCGCGCAGTAACTTGCCGCCTTTGTCGCTGCATGTGCCCGAACCGCGCTTTCGTCCCGGGGACGAGGCCGACTTTAGCGATTTCGTCATTCCGCCAGCCGGATCGGTACCTCGTCCGCCCGAAAATGTGGTTCCGGCGGATATCCATCAGCTGGCCTACACGCTGATCCGCGTTCTCGACGACGACAACAAGACTGTAGGACCGTGGAACCCGCGCCTTTCCAACGAGCATAAACTTGCCATGCTGCGCTATATGGCGCTGGTACGGGCGTTCGATGATCGGATGTACCGGGCACAGCGACAGGGCAAGACCAGCTTCTATATGAAATGTACCGGGGAAGAAGCCGTTGCGGTGGCCGCTACGATGGCGCTTGACCGTGATGATATGTGCTTCCCGAGCTATCGCCAGCAGGGCATTTTGATCACCCGCAACTATCCGCTGGTCGAGATGATCAACCAGATTTATTCGAACAAGGGTGACGCGCTCAAAGGGCGGCAATTGCCAATCATGTATTCGAGCCGGGAATATGGCTTCTTCTCGATCTCGGGCAATCTTGCGACCCAATATCCTCAGGCGGTAGGGTATGCGATGGCGAGCGCGGCCAAAGGCGATAGCCGCATCGCGGCCGTCTGGTGCGGCGAAGGGTCGACTGCGGAAGGCGACTTCCACAGCGCGCTGACTTTTGCGACCGTTTATAACGCCCCGGTCATCTTTAACGTCGTCAACAATCAATGGGCGATTTCGTCCTTCTCGGGCTTTGCCGGGGCTGAGCGGACGACATTTGCGGCGCGAGCCATCGGTTATGGCATTGCAGGGCTGCGTATCGACGGCAATGATCCGCTTGCGGTTTATGCTGCGACACAATGGGCAGCAGAGCGCGCGCGGACCAATCAGGGGCCGACGCTGATCGAGCATTTCACCTATCGCGCCGAAGGCCATTCGACCTCGGATGATCCAAGCGCCTATCGCAGCGCCGACGAACGCAGCGCGTGGCCTCTGGGAGATCCGATCGCACGGATGAAGGCGCACCTTATTGACGAAGGTGTGTGGGACGATGAACGTCACGCTGCCATGGACCTCGAACTTGCAGAAATGGTCAAGGCGGCGGGCAAGGAAGCCGAAAAGAACGGTATTCTTGGTCATGGCATGCACCAGCCGTTTGAAACCATGTTCGAGGACGTGTTCGAAGAAATGCCTTGGCATCTGAAGGAACAATGCGCGCAGGCCATCAATGAAAGGGACGTCAAATGGGCGAAGAAATGATGGTCGCTGACGTGTCGGCAGGTGAGGGGGGCGAGGCCAACTCCACCAAGCGCATGAACATGATCGAAGCGATCAACAATGCGATGGACGTGATGCTTGCGCGCGATCCGATGACCTGCATCCTCGGCGAAGATGTGGGCTATTTCGGCGGTGTGTTCCGTGCGACTGCTGGGCTGCAGGAGAAATATGGCAAGACCCGGGTGTTCGATACGCCGATCACCGAATGCGGTATCATCGGGGTCGCAGTTGGCATGTGCGCTTATGGCATGCGGCCGATCCCTGAAATCCAGTTCGCCGATTATATCTACCCCGCCATGGACCAGCTGGTCAGTGAAGCGGCGCGAATCCGGTATCGTTCGGCCAATGACTTTATCGCGCCGATCACCGTGCGCTCGCCCTTTGGTGGGGGCATTTTCGGCGGGCAAACGCATAGCCAGTCGCCGGAAGGGATTTTTACCCATGTCAGCGGATTGAAAACCGTAATCCCCTCGACCCCCTATGACGCAAAGGGGCTCCTCATCGCGGCGATAGAGGATAATGATCCGGTGCTCTTTTTCGAGCCCAAGCGCATCTATAACGGGCCATTCTCCGGCTATTATGACCGCCCTGTTGAAGCCTGGGCCAAGTTCGAGGCCGCCGAAGTGCCGCAGGGCTATTACCGTATCGAGCTCGGCAAGGCGAATATCGTCCGGCCGGGCGATGGGCTTACCGTGCTTTGCTATGGAACCATGGTTCATGTGGTGAAGACCGTTGTCGAGGAGATGGAGGTCGATGCCGAGATCATTGACCTTCGCACCCTGATGCCGCTTGATATCGAGGCGATCGAAGCGTCGGTCGAGAAGACCGGGCGCTGCCTTATCGTCCATGAAGCGACGCGCACCAGCGGCTTTGGCGCTGAACTCGCGGCGCTCGTGCAGGAGCGCTGCTTCTACCACCTCGAAGCGCCGGTCGAGCGTGTGACCGGCTTTGACACCCCCTATCCGCACAGCCTGGAATGGGCCTATTTCCCCGGACCGATCCGCATCGGTCAGGCAATTCAAAAAATTATGAAGGACTGATCGATGGCCCGTTTTACCTTCAAACTCCCCGATATCGGCGAAGGCATTGCCGAAGCGGAAATCGTTGCATGGCACGTCAAGGTTGGCGACCGCGTCGAGGAAGACCAGCAGATTGCCGACATGATGACCGACAAGGCGACGGTCGAAATGGAAGCGCCGGTTTCGGGCACCGTCCTCGAAGTCGCGGGCGAGGTCGGCGATGTGATCGCAATCGGATCGACGCTGATCGTGATCGAAACCGAAGGCGAAGAGGCCGAGGAAGACGCCAAGGAAGCCGAGCCCGCGCATGAGGATATCGCAGCGCCCGGTCCGATGAGCGAAGCCGCGCTCGAGGCCGAGAACCCCGGCGTTGAGCTCATCGAGGAGGGCATGGCCGCGCCCGACGCGCCCAAAGGCCATCCTGAACTTGCGGCGGCACCGGAGCCGGTCGCGGCGCCCGCGCCAACCCCTGTCGCCGCCGCCAAGGTCCTTGCATCCCCCGCCGTCCGCCAGCGCGCGAAGGAACTGCACATCGACCTTGCGCAGGTCAAACCCGCTGCCGATGGCCGCATCCGTCACAGCGACCTTGATGCCTTCCTCGCTTATGGAAGCGGGCAAGGTTATCGTCCCGCCGCCGCAGCCCGCGCGGACGAGCCGATCAAGGTCATTGGCATGCGCCGCCGCATTGCCGATAATATGGCAGCGTCCAAGCGCAATATCCCGCATTTCACCTATGTTGAGGAGGTCGATGTGACCGCGCTCGAAGATATGCGCTCTGACCTCAACGCCAATCGCGGCGAGCGGCCCAAGCTTACCATGTTGCCCCTCCTCATCGTTGCGATCTGCAAGACGATCCCCGAATTTCCGATGATCAATGCGCGCTTCGATGATGAAGCGGGCATTGTGACCCGCTATGGCGCGGTCCATCTGGGGATGGCGACGCAGACCGATGCGGGGCTCATGGTTCCCGTTATCCGCGACGCCCAAGCCAAGAATGTCTGGCAACTCGCCAGCGAAATCAGCCGCCTCGCCGATGCCGCCCGTTCGGGTAAAGCGAAAAGCGAGGAATTGAGCGGGTCGACACTCACCATCACTTCGCTCGGCCCCTTGGGCGGGATTGCAACAACGCCGGTAATCAACCGCCCCGAAGTTGCGATCATCGGCCCCAACAAGATTGTCGAACGTCCGATCTTCCAAGGCGATGATATTGTCCGCGCCAAGCTGATGAATATTTCGATCAGCTGCGACCACCGCGTCGTCGATGGCTGGGATGCCGCGAGCTATATTCAGGCGCTCAAGAAGCTCCTCGAAACGCCGGTTCTGCTGTTCGCCGATTGACGGCTGACGGGTCGTTCAGACCGTTTTAAAAGTTACAATAGTTACAGGGTGTCATCTTTTTTGTTATGGTCACCAGTGTAACTTTTGTAACTTTTAACGGCTTCGGTCGCGACAGCCTGATGCGACGCACAGGAACGCATCCATGTCGCTATTGATGGCCATTGTCCGTCCCATAAAATCTCTTACCTCTTTTTCGCGCCGGGTCGGGCCCACACCTACGGATCACGCCGATTCGTAATCCACCGACCCGAAAATTGAGCAGGGTCGGACCTTGTAGGAAAGCTTTATTCGAGGCCGAGGCCTGAAAAGCTGTTCTGGTCGAATTTGAAGCGGAAAGTCGCATAGGCGCCGCTGCGGGTATAGCGCGCCTCTTCAAAATCGCGGTCGCGATAGCCAGTGAAATTATAGCCGAGCGAGACCCACGCATTCTGGAACGGCGTGATACCGACAGCGGGGCCGCCCGAAAAGGCGATCTGATCGCCCCATCCCGTAAGCCGCACGCTGCCCGCCGCGCCGATGTCGATCATGCTGTTGACGTCGAACCGGAAATCGCCGCCGAAAATGTTGGAAAAGCCGTCGATGTCATCGGTGCCAAAGCGGTCGGAGACATAGCGGCTGCCCCAGAAGAAGCTATATTCGCCGCG
Source organism: Pseudomonadota bacterium (assembly GCA_023458055.1). GTDB lineage: Bacteria > Pseudomonadota > Alphaproteobacteria > Sphingomonadales > Sphingomonadaceae > JAFAFE01. The sequence goes on along the minus strand of JAEXAW010000022.1, from coordinate 96,482 downwards.
CTCGAAAAACGCGGCCTCGCCGTTGCCGCGTTCACCCACCGGCACCAGATTGAGGCTGAGGCTGTTAAGAATCCGGCGCGAGCTGTGATCGCCATTGAGCGTAAGGGCCGGCCCCCCAATCGGACCCGGCGCACCGGCAATGGCATTCCACACCCGGTCATCGCGCAGTTCCAGCTTGTTGAGCCAGGCCAAACGGCCTTTCTCCGGGCGGTTGGCCCATGATAGTTGGAGATCTATCGCCTGTGTCGAGGGACCGCCATCCTTCGAATTGGCGCGGGCAAGGGTGAAGAGCGCGCCGAAATTCCGACCTTCGCTGATCCGCCGCAGCGCGCCGAAGGTGAGGCCATAGCGGTTGGTCTCCTCACCATTGCGATATTCGGCGCGCGCGGTGGTTGTCCAGCGGTCGCTGCGGTAGGTCGCGCCCGCCGTCACCGCGACAAAATCTTCGGCGATGAGGCCGTTCGCCCCGAGATGGCCGCCCGAGGCCACCGGATGATCCGGGTTCATCACGGCGGCACGGTCGATGCCGCTCAATGTCTTGTTGGCATCGACGGTAAAATCCGCGGTGAGATATTTGGACAGTTGCACGCTCTGCGCCAAGCCGAATGCGGCGTAGCTGCGCGGGCCATAGTCGAGAATATCCTGCTGATTGCCGCTTGCGGTGATGCGGGCACCGGCCCAAGGCTTGACGTCAAATCCGGCGCGCAAGGTGCGCGCCTTGATGCTGCCACCTTCGGCCATTTCATAGCTGGCGATGAGGTTGACGTCCTGCGACACGCCATAGCGCGCGCCGATGCGGTGGCGGGCAGGAAAGTCGATACTGTCATCCTTGCCGCCGAGTGCAAAGTCGGTCTGGGCGTCGAGTTCGAGCCTGTTGCCGAACAAGCGCTGGCTGCCGCCGATCTGGACAAGCGTCGATTCCTTGACGCTGCCATCGGCAATCCGGTCATGCGCGTAGGTGAGCCCGGCGCGCAGGCTCGAATTGCCGGTCCGATATTCGCCGATCAGGCGACCCGCACGGCGTTGCATATCGGTGTCGAGGAAATCTTCCTGCCACCCGCTCGCCGAAAGCGACAGGGCGCGGTTCAATCGCACGCGGCCATCGAATCCGAACTTGCGGGTTGCATCTTCCGAACGGTTGAGCTGCCCGACGCCGAACCCGGCCTGACGCTGGCGCAGATAAGCGAGCATATCGAATCTGCTGCTATGATGTTCGGCTTCGATCAGCCAGGCATTGGCGCTGTTGTCTTCGGTTCCGGCACTCTTGGCCTGCGCATCGCTGACGGCGAACTCCGCGCGAACTTCGGTCGAAACATCGGGGCGATAGCGGATATCGACCCCGCCAAGATTGGTCTTCGACATGTCATTTTCGTCATGAACGGCGCTCGCACCGACGCGCAGTTTTTCATCATCGCTGGTCCAGCTGGCGCGGCCACCAGCGTTGAGCGCGCGGCTCCCGACGCCGTCCACCTCATATGTCGCGACGATGAACTGCGGGTTCAAATCGCTGTCACGGCTCAGCACCGGCTCGCGGAAGCGCAAGGTTCCGGCGCGATAATCCATGTCATAATCGACATTCCGCATCAGCACCGTCTGTTGCAGGATGCGCTCGCTATGGAGACGGTCGCGGGTTTCGATGGTGATGCGCTCGCTGTTCGCCAAGATGTCGCGGCGCGCCAACTGATAGGGGCCGGTCAGACCCGACCCTTGCAATTCTTCGCGGTTGGAGCGGAACGGCGTATCGGCTGCGAATGCGCTCACCGCGACATTCTTGCTGCGATATTCGGCCTTCACACCATTCATCGTGCGCTGATAGGCGGCAAGCTGGGTTTCGCCCATATTGGTATCATAATCACCGAACAGGGCGTAAAATTGCGGGCGCTCCAGCCGCAGATAAAGTTTGCGCACCGATGCGGCATCATACCGCGTCTGGGACTTGTCGGCATAGATGGTATAATAAGCGGTCGGGTTGATGACGCCGTGGAGGCGTTCATTATCGACATCCTTGTCGCTATCATAAGCGAGGGTCATCAGCCATTTGCCCTGAACCCGACCTTTGGCGTACAGCGCGAGGCGGGCGTCGGTATCGAGATCGTCGACTTTGCCCGCGAGCTTTTCCATCCGGCCATCGAGCGTGTTATAGCCAAGCGTACCCGCCGCAAAGCCGACCACCGTCCAGGGTCGCTTGCCCGGATCCAGCCACATATCGACGGTCTGGCTGCGCGAGACCTCGCCATCCTTGAAGTTGAAGGTGATCGGGAGCGAGCCCGATGCGGTCGTGGGTTCGAGCTCGATATAGGCAATGCCCTGATCCCCATCGACACGCCACACTGCACGGGCGACTTCAAGGCCGGACATCTGGCGGGCCTGCTGCGTATCCGCTTCAATCGCCGGGGAGTAAGGGGCCGGAACCGAATAATCGCCAACCAGGCCATGTTTCACCGGACGCCCGTCACGGTCGGTCAGGCGAACCGCGATGATCGGGCGCGTCACCCCATCGGCAACCAGCAAGGATTTGTCGCGGACGAGCTCGGCCCGCATCGGCGCGACGCTATAATGAACAGTGCGCGACAATTGCTGCACCGTGACGCCGTTCACATCGATCACGCGCGCGGTCATGCCGGTGTCATCGTCACCGATTTCGATGCCCCGCCACAGGCTGACGGCAAAGCTGTTGTCGGCGGATTTACGCGTGCCGTCGAACGCAATCGGATCGACCGGCTTGCCGTTGACGCTGAGTTCGACCTTTTGCGTCGCGAGATGCTTGATCGCAACGCGGACCGCTTTGGTGCGGGGGTTGTGATCGGGTTCGGGGAACAGCCATTCCACACCCGCCGTCTGTCCTGCAAACCAGTCGCGGTTGGCCCCTGCTGCCTCGGGGTCGCTGGCCGCTTTGTCGTGCACTGGTGCGGCGGCGTTGGTCGATGGCCGCGGCGTGCCCGCAACAGCGCGGAAATCGGCGCGCTTCAAATCACCGCCACGGCCTTCAACGAAGCGCGAGATGGCATTGCCTGCCGCACGCGTGTTACTGGCGCAATCGACCGCTTCCCGGTCGAGCGGTAAGGTCGACGGGTCGATCTGGACGACATGGGTGCCGGGGTGGACGCCTTCAAAATGATAGCGGCCCTCATTGTCGGTGACGGTATAGCTGCCATCTTCCAACATCACGCGCACGCCGCCGATGCCGGGTGCCTTGGCCGGATCGACAGTGCAAGCGCCGGTCGTGATCCGGCCGATGATGGTAAGCTTGTCGCCGATTTCTTGGCGCAGGATACGCACCGCGACGTCCGCCTTGTTCGATGCGCTGCCCCGATTGTCGCGCGCGGTTGCGCTGTTGATCGCATCGCCCGCGCGCGCATCCAGCCGGACTTCGGCAAGATAGGTGAGAAGGCCCGACTGACCTGCCGCCAACGCGGGTACGCTCACGCTGAAATGTTGGCCGTCCGCTTCAACCGCCGGGGTAACCGGCGCGCCATTATAGCGCACATTGTTAACCCGCAGACGCATTGCGGCGGGCAGGATATCGCTGATGACGATCGGACCCGTCGCGCGGACGCTATCGCTGTTGGTGATCGTAATGCGATATTGGACGGCATCGCCGGGAAGGGCGGTCGTGGTCGAGGCCAGCTTGCGAAGGGTGAGCGGCAGGCCGGGGCGATCCAGCGGAATATCGACCCGCACCGGCGCCGGATCAGCTAGCGTGAAGCTGCGGCCATAAGATCCGTCGCTGATCGCATAAGGCGCGCCATCCGGGCGGCGCAGCGCAGTAAGGTCTTGCGGGGCGGCGTTCGACGGCGCGGTGAAAGGCGAGGGCGGGGTGACGACCAGACGGTAGCTTCCGGGCGCGACGAACGGGAAGCGGTAATGGCCCTCGGGAAAGGCATAGGTCGTGCCCGAGGCGTCGCTGACGGGCTGACCTGTGATGATCGTTGCCGGAAAGCGCGACACGCCATCATCGCCATAGACGGTCGCCGGTTGCCCGGTTGCCTCGTCGATGATGGTGATCGACGTGCCGGTAACCGGCGCGCCGTCGCCGCTGTCAAAGCTGATGCCATAAGGATCGACCAGAAAGCGGATTGTCGCAGTGGCAGCAAGGCTCGGATCCGTGGCGCTGGTCACAGTCAGCGGAACCGTCGCGCCGGGCTCAACCGAAAGCGCGCAATCCCCGCGCTCCAGTGCAGGCGGCGTGCGGCGGGTTTGCAGCAAGCCGAAAAACTGCCCGCTATTCGCTGCACTTTCGCTGAGCGTCACCGTTTCGCGGTCCCCGGTCGTGGTGGTGACGATAACCTCGAGCGTATCAATCGCGCGCGCATCGTGGTTGGCGCTGGCGGCGCTGAGGCCGACGATGACCGGCTCGCCTGCGGTAAACAGCGTTTCGGGACGCAGCATCGCCGGATTAGTCGCGATACCGGCAAAAGCACCGCGCGGGGTGAGCGTTTGCGGCCCCGCATTGCCGGTGCAGGGTGTCGGGGCAAGCGGAGCCGTGATGCTTCCGGGGCCGCTACCGAAGCGATAGGTCGCAATATCGGGCGTCGAGGTCGGGACAATGGTCTGGATCCTGACCTCGTTGGAGCGCACCGTTACCGGTTGGCCGTGCACATCCCATTGGGCGCTCGCGACATTACGGATTATATTTTGAGCGCGCACGGCAAAGGGGCCGAGCGCAAGGGCTTGCGCGGCCAAGAGCACTAGGGCGGCTTTTTTCAGAACGGATCTGTTGAGGCCGAACATCTTGGCTGGCCTGCTCCGCCGTCGCCGGCAGAAGCAGGCCCGCTTTTCTTTAGTTGATCGTGACCTGGAACACGAAGGTGCTGGTGGAACCAGCCGCAACCGTGGTCAAGGTGCCCGAAGCATTGGTCGCAGTCACCGTGCCGCCAGCCGTACCATCATAGTTACAGGTGGTTGCCGTGCCCGTGCCGCCCAGCTTGCCCGAGCTTGCAACGCCGGTCACAGCGCCCGGCAAGGGGTCGTTGATCGAGACGTTCGATGCTGCGGCACCGCCGGAGGCGTTGGTCACTGCGATACAATATTCGACCACCGCGCCCGGAATCATCTTGGGGTTGGTCGTGCCGTTAAGCGGATCGCTTACAACGCGGCTATATTTCACAATCGCCAGCGTTGCGGTCGAGACGGTGTAATCATCATCGTCGCTATGCTTGCCATCGCGCGCAACGTCGCCCGATGCTGTGCCTGCGACGTCAGCGAATACGATATCGACGCCGGAGGTGTTGGCACCTGCGGTTTGCGCGAGCGCCGCACCCGCGCTGCCTGCCGTACCGCCAGCCTGCGACGTTGCGGTCAGGTTGATGTTGGCGATGGCACCGGTCGCAAGGCCGCCGGGAATGTCGGACACGACATAGACGGTTCGCGATTGGTCGGCACCCAATTCGTCGAGATAGGTGACGAGCGTGTCACCGGCCGAAAAACCGGCGACGCTGTCGCTTTCAACATAGATGCGCACGTTGGTGACGTTGAACGAATCCGTGCCGCCATGCGCTGCCGTGCCGCCCGTGGTCTGCGTTGCCGCGAGGCCGAAATCGAGCGTCGCGTTCGATGTGTTGGTGACCGTGAAGCTGGTCACTTGCGACGTCGCGCCGGGGACGACGGTAGTTGTGGTTGTACCGACCTCGGCCACCGTCACATTCACCTTGGTATCGACCGTGAAGGTGTTGCTGGCGGATAGTTGCGGCTGTGCGACACCGCCGACCTGATAATCGACCGTCGCGGTATTGAGAACGGAGGAACCCGAAGCAGTGCCCGCGGCAAAGGCCGGAGCTGCGCCGGCCAGTGCGATGGCAAGCACACTGCAAGTTCCAAGTTTTTTCAGCATATTGGTCAAAGCCATACTCCTTGGTTTCACTTAAAAAATGGATCGTCGAAAAATGCCGCCGACGTTCCCTTTACGGCCCGCAAGATTTATCGAACGATGCCGCGGAACATCAGTTTACCGGCCGATCCGACCGGAATGGGGTTGGCAAAGGTCCAGCGAATATGGGTCACATCGCCTGGATGGGCGAAGCGAACGCTGCTGCCGTCCTTGACCTTCAGGGTAGCAAGTGCGCCCCAACTGCGGCCGCCATCGACCGAAACCTGGGCGCCATTATCGACGGCGCCTTCAAATTGGACAGCTGGAGGGAGGGGGTTGGTAACAATGAAATTGGTTGCCGGTGCCTGGCCGTTATTCTGATATTTGAGGACAAAGACGAGCCGGTCGCCCGGAACGACGATCTTGGGTTCTTCCAATATCAGCTTGGTTCGCCCGGCTTGGTCCTTGACCGGCTTTTCGACAAACACGTCGCTGACAAGCGCCACATGGTTGTGCGCCAGCGTCGCGTCCGGGAGCAATGCTGCCAGACCTAACAGAAGCCATTTCATCATTATTTTAAGCCCCCCGCTCAAAAAATGATCAGTTGATCTTGACATCAAAGGTGATGGTGCGGGTCTGTCCGCCCGCAACCGTGCCAAGATTAACCGTCACGCTATTGCCACCAAAGCTGCCTGCATCGCCATCGACGGCGTCGCTTTGCGCGCTTCCGCCAAGCTTGATCGTGCCCGGCTGATAAGTGCTGCCGGCCGGAACCGGGTCCGAAATAACCAGCCCGTTGACGCTCCCTGTTCCCGCGACATTGGCAGTTATCGTATAGGTGATAATCGCACCGGGGACAGGCTGGGTGCCATTCCACGGATCCGTGACCGTGGCGGACTTGACCAGCGAAACGCTCGCAGCATTCACCACATAGAAGGCGTTCGCCAGTGAATCAGCGCCGGTTGCGCCGACCACCGCGTTGCTGCCTCCAGCACCTTGACCGGGCATCGTAAATCCGGGCGTATTATTGTTGCCATTGGCCAGCACCGTGCTGGATTCTGCCGTTAGCACGACCTCTGCGCGATTGCCGCTGACCACTGTGCCCGGCGTATCGCCAACCACAAATATCGTCCGCGACTGGTCGGGGTTAAGTACGGGATCATTGGTGCCCGGCGTGTATAGGGTGTCGGTGACGGGGTTGAAGATGCCATCGCCATTGTCGAGCCAGATTTGGACATTGGTCGGATCGTAATTGTCGCCACCATTGGTCGCGATTGTGCCGAGTCTGAAGGCTTCAGGGCCGTTCCCATTATTGGTCAGCGAAAAAGTCAGGACTTCGCGGGTTGCGCCCGGCGTGGTGGGGACGTCGCCGGGATTGGTCGAAACGACGGTAACGTCGAGCAACTCGTCCACCGTGAGCGAGATCTGGTTTGACGGGACCGTCACCGGACCATTGCCCGCGTCATAGGTTGCCGACGCCGTGTTGTTGATCGTGCTACCTGCGGTTGTCCCGGCCGCCAATGCAGCGGACGGCGTCGCGATGGCAGCGAGCGCCATGCCTCCGGCCGAGCACGCGAAAAGAATACGCTGCCGCGCAATAAAATTGGTCATAATGGTCCCCCGACGCGCGTTTGCGCGCGCTCTTGTGATGATTTCACCACATGGCCATCGCATAAAAAGAGAAATATTTCGTTAAAGCGCGACGACCCCTTGCAAGCTCATCGCGGCGTTGCGCACCGATCAAAAGCCGCCTAACATTGCGGTGAGGGAGGCAACCGTCATCCCCTTTACAAGAGTTAATGACCGGATGGCTGCCTCAGGGCCTGAGCATAACAAAGAGATTAAGAGCGTCGCGGCGGAAGGGCATCGGCGCGACCGTTTGCTGGCGTCGATTGCGCTCACATCGGCTGTCGCGGTATTTCTGGCGCTCCCCTTTGCACTGCGCGCGGGCGCGGAGTTTTTTCTGCCGCTGACGGCTGCGCTGGTCATCGCGATCGCGCTCGTGCCCGCGCTGGAATGGTTCGAGCGGCGCGGTTTGCCCTCGATGCTGGCGGCGGCGCTGTGTGTGGTGCTGTTTCTGGTCACGGTGAACGGAGCGCTCGCGCTGATTATTGTTCCGGCAACCGATTGGTTCGTGCAGTTGCCCGAACGCTTGCCGAAGATCCAGGCGACCTTGACCCCGGTGATCGATTTTTACGCCAATCTGCAAAAATTTGTTGACCGGATATTGCACTCGGTCGCCTCGGGGACCAGCGCGCAGGCCCGCGCCGTCGCGGTAGAGGCTCCCGGCTCCCTGCTCGATTTTATAGCGGGCAGCGCGCCCTCGGCCGCGATCCAGATTTTCTTCGCGGTGCTTGCGGTGTTCTTCTTTCTCGCCGGCTGGACGAACCTAAGGCGGCGGACCATCACCGCGCGCGAAAATTTCGATACCGCGCTCGAAACCGCGCGGGTGATCCAGAATGTGGTCAATTCGACCTCGGCCTATCTCGCCACGATTACCGTCATCAATGTGGGTTTGGGGGGTGCGGTTGCGCTTATTCTGTGGGCGCTGGGGATGCCATCGCCGCTGATGTGGGGCGGGATCGCCGCGCTGTTCAATTTTGTGCCCTATCTCGGGCCAATCATGGCGATCATCCTGCTGGGCCTTGGCGGTCTTATGAGTTTTGACCGGATTGAGCTGGCGATCCTTCCGGCGCTGGTGCTGTTCGCGCTCCATACGATTGAAGCGAATATCATCACGCCGATGATTGTCGGCCGCCGTCTGACCATCAACCCGCTGCTGATTCTGGTGTCGCTCAGCTATTGGGGCTGGATCTGGGGCACGCCCGGCGCGCTGCTCGCGGTGCCGATTCTCATCATCCTCCAGACTGTGCTGAAAGCTACCGGCACACCCGATCTCGCCGGATTTTTCTTTGAATCCGGCACGCTGACGCATGATGATGCCGAGGTTGATGTTAAAAATTGAGTAAAAGCGGCACTAGGCTGTTGACAGCGTCGCGCGGCTTCCATATTGGCGCGGCTCCACACCGAACGCGGGTGTAGCTCAGTTGGTTAGAGCGCCGGCCTGTCACGCCGGAGGTCGCGGGTTCGAGCCCCGTCACTCGCGCCATTTTCCATAAAATTTGGTTGATGATGCGCTGCCCGGTTTACGGACGCCAGCGCCCGGTTTCCATCCATTGCAGCAATGGTTTCATCGGTGCGATCCAGATGATCCCGGCAATCGCATAGACCAGCAATTGCGCCGCGACCGGCAGGCGATTAATCCACTCGACGCAGGATGCGACTATAAATGCCCAGCCAGCGATGATGGCGAGCATCAGCCCCATGCCAAAAGGTTTGCGCCACGTCGGTTTATACTCGCCTTCGGTCATGCTGCACTGATCCATTCTTTTTCGGTAAGGATTGCGTTTAGCGGAATGTCGGTCGCTTCCACAGGGACGGCATCCACCTCTTGCACCGCCCAAGCCATGCCGACCCTGGTACAGTCTGGGTGCGCTCCAAGATAGCGGTCATAATGCCCGCCGCCCTGACCGATGCGATTGCGCTGGCGATCAAAGCCGAGGAGCGGCATTAATAAGAGGTCGGGTGAGGCCGGTGGCGCGGTGGCCTCTGGCTGGTCAATGCCAAACGGGCCAGATTCGAGCGGGTCGTCCGTCCCCCACAGGCGAAATTCCATCGGCGCGTCGCGCGACGAAAAATAGGGGAGGGCAATTGGCCTGCCTGCGCTCGCGCGCTGGGCAATATTGATGCTGTCGGGTTCCCAAGGACCGGCGACATATGCCCCTATGAGGTCCGCCTTGCCCAAGAGGTGCGCCAGCGGCGTCGGAGCTATGCGGAACATCAATGCGTGATGATGATCGGGTAGGCTACGCACGAAATATCTGCGGCGATGGCGCAGCTTCTTGCGCAACGCCTGTTTGATTGCCGTAATGTCCGGCTGCTGCACGAAGACGCCTTTCGGATGAGGGTGACGGGACCGCCATGGGCCGTTTGCTGGAATATCCTCTGACGCCTAAACGTCAGGTGGGGACCATATATTCCGGACCAGGATCCGGATAGGGACAGCCCCCTTGGATGTCATATCGCCTCAGGGATGTTCGCTAAAGCGCGCACCGGGCAGTACCCGTCACCAAGAGATATATGGACAATGCAGATTTTTCTCAAGAGCGGGCGCTTTTTCGATCAGCCGCTGGTGCCAATTTTTTCGCTCAAGCGGTTGATGCGCTCGACGATTGCCATGATCTGCGGCGACAGGTCGGCCGCAGGTTCGGTCGGCAAGGCCGCGGCCTTTGCATTTTGGAGATCATCGGCAAGGAAAATTGCGGCAAACAATAGCTGGCGCGCTTCGTTGACATCGCCGACCACCATCCGCGCCTGGCTGGTTTTTTCATCGACAATCGCGGCGAGGCTTTCCAGATGGGCTTCATCGCCATCGGCGCAGGATACGTCATAGATGCGCCCGGCAACGGAGAGTTTGACGTCACCCATGCTGCACCTCGTCGATCAGCCGATCAATATCCTTCAATGTTTGCGTAACTTCGGCGCGCAAGGCCGCATGTTTGCGTGCGATTTGAAGCTCTTGACGCGCCTCGCGCTTCGACCGTTCGGCGAGGGCGTTTTCAAGGCCGGTTATCGCCTCGCCCAAAAGCGTCAACGCCCGGATATTCGTGTCGTCATTCATAACCGCCCGTTTACCAAAAATTATAGGCTTGGCAATGCTTTCGCGGGCGGCCTTGAGGCGGTGTTCAACAGTTTGCCCCAATGGCCCTCGGGGCGTGCTGTCACGAGATGGACGAATTCCGGCCCAGCGGTTGACGCGCGCAGCCTGTGACAGCAAAGGGAATGCGCGCGGGGGCGAATCGGCCTCGCGCGCCGTTATACCCGACCGGTTCCAGCAGAGAGAATTGATCATGGCCATGCCAGAAAGAACGCTCGCCAATGCCATCAGGGCTTTGTCGATGGATGCCGTGCAGGCGGCGAACAGCGGCCATCCGGGCATGCCGATGGGCATGGCCGATGTTGCGACTGTGCTATTTTCCGATTTTCTCAAATTTGATGCAAGCGCGCCCAAATGGCATGACCGCGACCGTTTCATACTCTCGGCCGGGCATGGCTCGATGCTGCTTTATTCGCTGCTCTATCTGACCGGCTATGCCGCGCCGACGATCGAGGATATCCGCAACTTCCGCCAGCTTGGCAGCCCCTGTGCGGGACACCCCGAAAATTACGAACTGGCCGGCGTTGAATGCACCACCGGCCCGCTGGGGCAGGGGCTGGCCATGTCCGTCGGCATGGCGATTGCCGAACGGCATTTGAATGCGGTTTATGGCGATGATCTGGTCGATCATGCCACCTGGGTGGTTGCCGGGGATGGCTGCCTGATGGAAGGCATCAACCATGAAGCGATTGGTCTTGCGGGGCATTTGCGGCTCGGCAAGCTGAATGTCCTGTGGGACGATAATAATATCACCATCGACGGGTCGACCGATCTTTCGACCAATGAGGATATTCTTGCGCGTTATGCAGCGACCGGTTGGCATGTGACGAGCTGTGATGGCCTCGATCATGAGGATGTCCGCCGCGCCCTGGCGGAGGCCGCGACCGATCCGCGCCCCTCGCTGGTCGCGTGCAAGACCATCATCGGTTTCGGTGCGCCGCACAAGCAGGGCACATCCGCCACCCATGGTTCGCCGCTTGGCCCTGATGAAGTCGCCGCGGCGCGCGATACGCTGGGCTGGGATGCGGCACCGTTCGACATTCCGGCGGATATTCTGGATGCCTGGCGTGCCATCGGCGCCAAGGGCAAGGATGCACATCAGGCCTGGTCGGCGCGCCTCGACAAATCGGCGCAGCGCGAAGAATTTGAAGCGCGCATGACCGGCCAACTTCCGGCTACGGATTGGCTCAAGCCCTATGTCGAAGGCTTGCTTGCCGACCCGCAAAAGGTCGCGACGCGCAAGGCTTCGGAAATGGCGCTCGAAAAAGCCACCGCTGCCATCCCGGCGATGATCGGCGGATCGGCGGACCTTACCGGCTCCAATAACACCAAGACCAAATCGACCGAACCGCTGACGGCTGACAATTATGGCGGGCGCTATATCTATTATGGCATCCGCGAATTCGGCATGGCAGCGGCGATGAACGGGATGGCGCTTCATGGCGGGGTCATTCCTTATGGCGGCACCTTCCTTGTCTTCTCGGATTATTGCCGCGCGGCCATCCGCCTCTCGGCCCTTCAGGAAGCGCGGGTGGTCTATGTGATGACGCATGACAGCATCGGGCTGGGCGAAGACGGACCGACGCACCAGCCAATCGAGCATCTGCAAAGCTTGCGCGCAATGCCCAACCTCCATGTCATGCGCCCGTGTGATGTTGTGGAAACGGCCGAATGCTGGGACTTGGCGCTCAAATCGGAAAGCACGCCGACCGTGCTTGCGCTGACCCGGCAAAATTTGCCGCAACTGCGCCTTGAGGCGAGCGACAACCTCTCTGCCAAGGGGGCGTATAGGCTGAAGGCGGCGAAAGCCCCGCGCAAGCTGGTGCTGGTGGCGACCGGTTCGGAAGTTGAAATCGCGGTGAATGTGCGCGAACAGCTTGAAGCCAAAGGCATTGGCGCAGATGTGGTTTCGATGCCCTGCACCGAATTGTTCGATGCACAGGATGTCGGCTATCGCAACGATCTGTTGCCCCACGACACCCTTATTGCCTCAATCGAAGCTGGCGCGACCTTTGGCTGGGAGCGCTACACCGGGCGCGACGGCTTGCGCTTCGGGATCGACACCTTCGGTGCCTCGGCTCCAATCGAGGCGCTTTATGATCATTTCGGACTGACCGCAGACAAGATTGCTGCGCGCATCAGCGAAGTCCTGTCCTGACCCTTCCTTTTACCTTTTGCAGGAGTGCATAAAATGGCTGTTAAAGTTGCTATCAATGGTTTCGGGCGCATCGGCCGCCTTGTCGCGCGTGCCATCCTGGAGCGTCCGGATTGCGGGCTCGAACTGGTGGCGATCAACGATCTCGGCGATGCCAAGGCCAATGCGATGTTGTTCAAACGCGACAGCGTCCATGGTCCCTTCCCGGGCGAGGTCAGCGCCGATGGCAATGATCTTGTCATCAACGGCAAGCGCATCCATGTGACCGCCGAGCGCGATCCGGCCAAACTGCCGCACAAGGCCAATGATATTGATATCGCGCTTGAATGCACGGGCTTCTTCACCGACCGCGACAGCGCGCAAAAGCATCTTGATGCCGGTGCCAAGCGCGTCCTCATTTCCGCTCCGGCCAAGGGCGTTGACCTGACGGTTGTGTTCGGCGTCAATGACGACAAGCTGACCAAGGACGATATCATCGTTTCAAACGCCAGCTGCACCACCAACTGCCTCGCCCCGGTGGCGAAGGTGCTGAATGATTCCGTCGGTATTGAGCGCGGGCTGATGACGACGATCCACGCCTACACCAACGACCAGAAGATCCTCGATCAGGTGCATAGCGATATGCGTCGTGCGCGTGCCGCCGGCATGTCGATCATCCCGACCACCACCGGTGCCGCGCGCGCCGTGGGCGAAGTGCTCCCTGAATTGAAGGGCAAGCTCGATGGTTCGGCTGTGCGCGTGCCGACACCCAATGTCAGCCTCGTTGACCTCACCTTCACGCCCAAGCGCGACACGACGGTCGAGGAAGTCAACGGCATCCTCAAGGCCGCGTCGGAAGGCGCGCTCAAGGGCATTCTTGCTTATACCGACGAGCCGCTGGTTTCGATTGACCTCAACCATAATCCGGCCAGCTCGACCGTCGACAGCCTCGAAACTGCGGTGCTTGAAGGCAAGCTGGTGCGCGTTGTCAGCTGGTATGACAATGAGTGGGGCTTCTCCAACCGCATGGTTGATACGGCTCACGCTATCGGTAAGCTGATTTAGCACCGGTATAACCTAAAACCCGTTCGGGTTGAGCCTGTCGAGGCCGTTGGTGTAAACCGACCCTTCGACAAGCTCGGGACGAACGGGTTTTGGAAAATCTTATCAAGCAGTTCGGAGTGAGCGGAAAAAATGGCGGCATTCAAAACCCTCGACGATATGGGCGACGTCCAAGGCAAACGCGTACTGGTGCGCGTTGATCTGAACGTGCCGATGAACGATGGCTCGGTCGCGGATGATACGCGCATCCGCGCCTCGGCTCCAACGATCCTCGAGCTCGCCGACAAGGGCGCGATTGTATTGCTGCTGTCGCATTTCGGACGTCCCAAGGGACAGAAAAATCCCAATATGTCGCTGAGCCTTGTGGTCGGCGGGATTGAGGACGTCCTAGGCCGCCGCATCATGTTCATTCCCGAAAGCGCAGGGCAGGGCGCGCATGATGGCGTCGCGGTCTTACGTCCCGGCGATATTGCGGTCCTCGAAAACACCCGCTTTTATGCGGGCGAGGAAGAAAATAATCCGGCGCTGGTCGCGGAGATGGCGGCGGTCGGCGATCTTTATGTCAACGACGCTTTCTCAGCCGCGCACCGCGCGCACGCATCGACCGAAGGCATTGCGCACAAGCTTCCCGCTTTCGCTGGCCGCGCAATGGAACGCGAACTGAACGCGCTTGAAAAAGCACTTGGCAATCCCGAGCATCCGGTCGCAGCGGTGGTCGGCGGGGCGAAGGTTTCGACCAAGCTCGACGTGCTGCATAATCTGGTGAAGCAGGTCGACCATCTCATCATCGGGGGGGGCATGGCCAATACCTTCCTCGCCGCGCGCGGGATCAATGTGGGCAAGTCGCTGTGCGAGCATGATTTGACCGCCACCGCCAATGCCATTCTTGATGAGGCCGACAAGGCGGGCTGCACGGTGCACCTGCCTTATGATGTCGTCGTCGCGAAAGAATTTGCACCCAACGCGCCGAACCGCGTGGTCAATGTGCATGAAGTGGCAGCCGACGAGATGATCCTCGATATTGGCCCCGCAGCGGTCGAGGCGCTCGCCGATGTTCTCAAAACCTGCAAGACTTTGGTTTGGAACGGCCCGCTCGGTGCGTTTGAAACCCCGCCCTTTGACCAGGCCACCGTGGCGCTCGCCAAGACCGCAGCGGCGCTGACCAAGGAAGACTCGCTGGTCTCGGTTGCGGGCGGGGGCGATACCGTTGCCGCGCTCAACCATGCCGGGGTCGCGGATGATTTCACGTTCGTTTCGACCGCAGGCGGCGCGTTCCTTGAATGGATGGAAGGCAAACCGCTGCCTGGCGTCGAAGCGCTCAAGCGGTAAACGCTTTTTTTCCGGTAAAATCCGCCCGTTTCGGGCGCTGGCTGTTGCGCCCGTCAGCCCCTGTGGCTATGGGCTCGGCATCCATCCAACATACGTATGCAAACAAGGGACTGCTGCTACCATGCAAGATGCTGCCACGCTCACCAAAATCTCCACCGGACAGGGTTTTATCGCCGCGCTTGACCAGTCGGGCGGCTCGACGCCCAAGGCGCTGAAAGGCTATGGCATTGAAGAAAATGCCTGGTCGAACGAGGAAGAAATGTTCGGCCTCATCCATGATATGCGCAGCCGCATCATCACCGCGCCGGTCTTCGATGGCGGCAAGATTTTGGGCGCGATCCTGTTTGAACGCACCATGGACGGTCAGGTCGCTGGTAAGCCGACCCCGACCGCTCTGCTCGACAAGGGCGTTCTCCCCTTCATCAAGATCGACAAGGGATTGGAGGACGAAGCGAACGGCGTCCAAATGATGAAGCCGATGCCGGACCTCGACGCGCTGTTGACCCGCGCCAAGGGGCTCGGCGTTGTCGGGACCAAGGAGCGTTCGGTCATCAACGCCGCCAACCGCGAAGGCATTGCGGCTGTGGTCAAGCAACAGTTTGAAGTCGGGCAACAGGTGATTGCGCACGGCATGGTGCCGATCATCGAGCCCGAGGTGAACATCAAGAGCAGCGACCGCGCGGAGAGCGACCAGATTTTGCTCGAAGAACTGACCAAGGCGCTCGATGCAATGTCGGGCGATGGCAAGGTCATGCTCAAGCTTTCGATTCCCGCCAAGGCCGGGCTTTATGACAGCCTCGTTGCGCATCCCCGCGTTGCCCGTCTGGTTGCGCTGTCGGGCGGTTTTTCGCGCGCCGAAGCCTGCACCGAGCTTGCCAAGAACAAAGGCATGATTGCGAGCTTCAGCCGCGCCTTGCTCAATGACCTCAAAGCCCCGATGAGCGACGATGAATTCAACACCTCGCTGGGGCAGGCGATTGACGAAATCTACACCGCTTCAACGGTGAAGGTATAAACTTCTCTCTCTTGGCGCGGCGATGCGAAGCCGCTATCGCCGCGCCATGAGTGACAATGATTTTGATCCCGCCGCGCTGGCTCCCGATTTTGCCGAACAATTTGTGCACGATGATCGCCGGCCTCCGTGCCAGCTTTACCTGATCAGCCCCGAAACTTTGCCGGATGATTTTACCGCGACGCTGGCTGCGGCCTTGGCGGCGGGACCTGTTGCGGCGTTCCAGTTGCGGCTCAAGCATGCAGATGATGCAACGATTGTTGCGGCGGCGCAAAGCTTGCTTCCTATCTGCCGCGAGCATGATGTCGCCTTCATCCTCAATGACCGCATGGATTTGGCGCAGCAAGTGGGGGCCGATGGCGTCCATCTGGGGCAGGGCGATGGCGACCCCAAGGAAGCGCGCCGCCTGCTCGGCCCTTCCGTGCAGATCGGCGTTACCTGCCATGATAGCCGCCACCTCGCGATGGAGGCAGGGGAAGCGGGCGCGGACTATGTCGCGTTTGGCGCTTTTTACCCCACCAGCACCAAGGAAACCACGCATCGCCCCGATCCGTCGATCCTTGGCTGGTGGACGACCTTGTTCGAATTGCCCTGCGTTGCGATAGGCGGGATTACGCCACAAAACGCGCCGCCGTTGATCGCGGCAGGCGCTGATTTTCTCGCGGTTTCCTCGGCGGTGTGGCAGCATCCGCAAGGTGCGGCAGCGGGCGTGCGCGCCTTTGCCGATATCCTCGGGACGTAAAACTGCCGGAGCCAAACGGCCTGCGAGGCGTTAGCAACCTCAAACCAAACATAGTGAGGGTTGCTAATGAAAAACGCTTTTCGTCATTCGATGCTGGTGGGTGCGGCGCTGTCGGCGCTGGTTGTTGGCGGGTGCAATTTTGCCGCGCCTGGCACCCCTGAACAAAAAAGCGAAGCGGCAGCAAAGGCAGCTCCCGCGGTCACCAGCAGCGAGCAGGCCTTCGCCTCGCATGACGATGTGGCGGCGAGCGAGGCCGAGGACAAACAACGCCCGACCATGCAGGCGCAGGTGCTCCTCGATCGCCTCGGCTTTGCGCCGGGGGTGATTGACGACAAGATGGGCATGTCGACCGTCAATGCGATCAAGGGGTTTCAGGAGGCCAATAACCTCCCGCAATCGGGCAAGCTTGATGAAGCGACGACTGCGGCCATCCTCAAACAGAAAAATCTCCCCGCTACGCGCATGGTGACGATCCCGCAGGAATTTCTTGACCAGCAATTCGTGACCATTCCGGCGGATGCCGAAGCCAAGGGCAAACTGCCCGCGCTCGCTTATGAAAATGCGATGGAAGCACTCGCCGAGCGGTTCCACACGACGCCTGCAGCGCTGGCCGAACTCAATCCCGGCCTTGGCGCTACTGTGCCGACCACGCCGCCGCCGCACAATGAGCGCGCGGAAGGCAAGCCGGTTGAAAAGGTCACGCCGCCTGCCGACAAGGTGGATACGGCAAAGCCTCAGCAATTGACGCTCGCCGCCGGGCAACAGATTCGCGTGCCCAATATTGGCGGCGATGCGGTGACCGCGGTCGAAGGGATGGATGCAGGCTGGAAACAGACGCTGGCGCATCTCGGCGTCGCGACCGCGCAGCCCGAGGCCGCAAAAATTGTCGTTTCCAAATCCAAAGGCACGCTCCGCGCTTATGATGCGTCGGGCAAAATGCTGGTTCAATTCACCGCAACGATGGGATCACAGCATGATCCGCTGCCGCTCGGGGAATGGAAGGTGACCGGCATCGCCCATAATCCGACCTTCAATTATAATCCTGAGCTTTTCTGGGACGTCGATAGCAACAAGCCCAAGGTTAAGATGCCGGCAGGGCCCAATAGCCCGGTTGGCGTGGTGTGGATTGATATCAACAAGCCGCATTATGGCATCCACGGCACGCCAGCGCCGGAAACCATTGGCCGGGCGGAAAGCCACGGCTGTGTGCGCCTCACCAACTGGGATGCAGCGCGGCTTGCGATGATGGTCAAGCCTGGTACGCAAGTCCTGTTCGAGGCATGACGGAGCGCGGGGAGGGGAAAATATGACCGCACGGGAAAACTCGCTGCGTTGGATGGAAAAAGCGCGGATCACGATTGCAACAGCGGTCGTGACGGCGGCGGCGACCTCGGCTTATTGGGTCATTGCTTATGACCTGTTCGGTTTTAACGGTCGCCCTCCCATCAACGCAGCCCAAGCCGCTGCCAAATCCGCACCCGTGCCGGACAGTATGACCAATAGCCCCGCTGCCACCTCCACCCGCCAGCCGGCCAAACGCGTTGCGCTGGAGCCGGTAGCCCCGGTGGTGGTCGGCGCACTTGCCATTCCCGTAGTTGGTGTGAAGCCGAACGAGCTGGTCGACACCTTCTCCCAAGCGCGCGATGCGGGTGCGCGCGTTCATGATGCGATCGATATTATGGCCCCGCTCGGCACGCCCGTCATCGCGGCGGCACCCGGAACGGTCGAGAAAATCTGGGAGAGCGACAAGGGCGGGCATACCGTTTATGTGCGCTCGCCTGACCGCCGCATCATCTATTATTATGCGCATCTTGATGGCTATGCCGCGAGCCTGCGGGAAAAAATGGCGCTCAAGGCCGGTGACCCTATTGGCATCGTCGGTTTTTCCGGCAATGCGAGTCCCGATGGGCCGCATCTCCATTTCGCGGTGATGGCAACCGAGCCGGACGCAAGTTGGTCGGCGGGAACCGCGCTAAATCCTTATCCGCTGCTTACCCAAAAGCAATAAACGCCAAGGCTTGCACTCCGCGCCGCTGCGCTATAAAGGCGCGCATCAACACGGACGACAGGGCCGTGCGGCTCTTTTCCATCTTAGCGAGAAAACACCCATGAAAATCAGCGGCGTCGACATTCGTCCCGGCAATGTCCTTGAATATGAAGGCGGCATCTGGAAAGTTGCCAAGACCCAGCATACCCAGCCCGGCAAAGGCGGCGCGTTCATGCAGGTGGAAATGAAGAACCTCATCGATGGCCGCAAGACCAACGTCCGTTTCCGCAGTGCGGACACGGTCGAAAAGGTGCGCCTCGATACCAAGGATTTCCAGTATCTTTACGCTGAAGATAACAGCCTCGTGTTCATGGACAAGGATACTTACGAGCAGATCAACATTGACCGCGACGTGGTTGGTGAAGCCGCCGATTTCTTGCAGGACGGCATGGATGTGATGCTGGAATTGTGGGAAGAGCGCCCGATTTCGGTTGAACTGCCCGATCAGGTTGAAGCGACCATCGTCGAAGCCGACGCCGTAGTGAAGGGGCAGACCGCCTCTTCGTCCTACAAGCCTGCAATCCTCGACAATGGCGTGCGCATCATGGTGCCGCCGCATATCGAAAGCGGCACGCGCATCATCGTCAATGTCTATGACCGCGAATATGTGAAGCGCGCAGACTGATAAATTCCCCTCCCGCTTGCGGGAGGGTTAAGGACGGGTCTTTGCGCCTGTCCATTGTTTGAAATCCCACCCCCGGCCCCTCCCGCAAGCGAGAGGGGGGAGATATAATATGGCAGCCCTATCCGGCCTCTTGACCGTTATGGAACGCGCGGCGCGCAAGGCGGGTTCGCGCTTGCGCCGCGATTTTGGCGAGATCGAGCATCTGCAGGTCTCGGCCAAGGGTCCGGCGGACTTTGTCTCCAAGGCAGACCAGCGCGCCGAACGCACGCTCTATGACGAACTGTTAAAGGCGCGCCCCGATTGGGGCTTCCTGATGGAAGAAGCGGGCGAGATTGAAGGGGCTCCGGGTAAGCCGCGCTGGGTCGTCGATCCGCTCGATGGCACCTCCAATTTCCTCCATTCGATCCCGCATTTCGCGATTTCGATTGCGGCGCAAGAGCCGAAACCCGGCGGGGGTTGGGGCGAGGTGACGACCGCGCTGGTGTACCAACCGCTGACCGACGAAAGCTTCTGGGCGGAAAAAGGGCGGGGGGCCTGGCTCCATGACCGCCGCCTGCGTGTTTCGTCGCGGCGCAACCTCAATGAAGCGCTGATCGCGACCGGGATTCCCTATATGGGGCATGGTGACTTTTCCCAATGGAGCAAGATTTTCGGGGCGATCGCGCCCGAGGTTGCGGGCATCCGCCGGTTCGGGGCGGCGTCGCTCGATCTTGCCTGGCTCGCGGCAGGCCGGTTTGATGGCTTTTGGGAAGCTGACCTCCAGCCTTGGGACGTGGCCGCAGGGCTCCTCATCGTCAAGGAAGCGGGCGGGTTCATCACGGATTTTCGGGGCGGCGACAAATATATGACGCGCAACGAATTTCTCGCTTCTAACGACGCTTTGCACACCAAGCTGCACAAGCTGGTGGGAAGCGCGCTGCGTTAGTTAAGAATCACTCGCAATAGCGCCAATTTCGGGCCTTTCAGGGGTTGCCCGAAGGCCGCAGCCGTCCTAGAGGCGGGGCACTGAGTCTGCTATAGATTCAGTGGGTAACAAAAAGAGCAATTTGGAACAGCCGAAGGGGCGTATTTTGACCGATCTGTCACAATATCTGCCAATCCTCATATTCCTCGGGATTGCGGTCGCTTTGTCGGCATTGTTTGTCTTTCTGCCGATGGCGGTTGGCCGCCTCACCGGATCGCACAAACCTGATCCGGAAAAGCTGAGCGAATATGAATGCGGCTTTCCCGCGTTCGAAGATTCGCGCGCGCAGTTCGATGTGCGTTTCTATCTGGTTGCCATTCTGTTCATCATCTTTGACCTTGAAGCCGCCTTCCTCTTTCCCTGGGCGGTAAGCCTTAAGGATATTGGCTGGGCCGGTTGGGCGACGATGATGATCTTTCTCGCCGAACTTGCGCTCGGCCTTGTTTATGCCTGGAAAAAGGGAGCACTCGATTGGGAGTAGAGCTTTCACCTGAAGAACTCGCGCGTTTGCCGATTGAACCCGGACGGATGCCCGATCAGGCCTTTTTCAACGATCTCAGCGGCGAAGTGAATGACAAGGGCTTCCTTGTCACCTCGACCGAGGATCTGTTCCAGTGGGCGCGCACCGGCTCCTTATGGTGGATGACCTTCGGCCTTGCGTGCTGTGCGGTCGAGATGATCCACGTCAACATGCCGCGTTATGATATGGAGCGCTTCGGCGTTGCCCCGCGCGCTTCGCCGCGCCAGTCGGACGTGATGATCGTGGCGGGTACGCTCTGCAACAAGATGGCTCCGGCGCTGCGCAAAGTGTACGACCAGATGTCGGAACCCAAATATGTGATTTCGATGGGCAGCTGTGCCAATGGCGGGGGCTATTATCATTATAGCTATTCGGTTGTGCGCGGCTGTGATCGTATCGTGCCGGTCGACATTTATGTGCCGGGATGCCCGCCGACTGCGGAGGCGCTCCTTTATGGTGTGATGCAGCTGCAGCGCAAAATCCGCCGCGAAGGGACGATCGAACGATGAGCGAGGTCCTTCATCCTGCGCCCAAATATGCGAGCAATGACGGCGTTATCGCAGCGGCTAAAAAACTGCTCGGCAAGGATTTGCTCGAAGCGGTGGAGCTGGTCGGCGAAGTTTCGTTGACGGTCAACAAGGCCGATATTGTCGGCTGCATGACGCAGCTGCGCGATGGCATGGACTATCAACAACTCGTCGAAATCGCCGGAGTCGACTATCCCGACCGCGCGGAGCGTTTCGAGGTTTGCTATCATTTGCTTTCCGTCACGCGCAACCATCGCCTCCGCGTCAAGGTGACAACCGATGAGGCGACACCCGTGCCTTCGATCACCGGTGTATGGCCCGTTGCAGGTTGGCTCGAGCGCGAAGTGTTCGATATGTATGGCGTGCTCTTCTCCGGCCATCCGGACCTGCGCCGTATCCTCACCGATTATGGCTTTAAGGGCCATCCGTTCCGCAAGGATTTCCCGCTCACCGGCTATGTTGAGCTGCGCTATTCCGAAACCGAAAAGCGTGTCGTGTATGAGCCCGTCAAGCTCGCGCAGGATTTCCGCAGCTTTGATTTCATGAGCCCGTGGGAAGGGGCGGAATATATCCTCCCCGGCGATGAAAAGGCCCGCGGCGAAGCGCCCGGCGCGCCGACCCCGGTTCCGGCCGGCGGTGGCACGGCAAAGCCAGCACCCGCACCGCCTCCGCCAACGCCGAAGACGACGGAAAAGCCGTCGGATACCGGCGCTGGTGCCAAGGCCAATGAGGTCGCTGCAAAACCGGCACCCAAAGTGAAAAAAGCAGTGGTCGATGCGCCTGCAAAGAAACCGGCGGCCAAAAAGGCCGCGTCGCCCAAAACCACCACCCGCAAGCCCAAGGGGGATAAGGCATAATGGCTGATTTTCTCCAGGAACTGTCGGGCATTACCGATGCCGCTGATCCGACGCCGGGTGATCTTGAGATCACCAACTATACGATCAACTTCGGACCCCAGCATCCGGCGGCGCACGGCGTGTTGCGCATGGTGATGGAACTGGATGGCGAGATTGTGGAACGGGTCGACCCGCATGTCGGCCTCCTCCATCGCGGCACCGAAAAGCTGATCGAATATAAAACCTATTTGCAGGCGCTCCCCTATTTCGACCGGCTCGATTATTGTTCGCCGCTCGGCATGGAGCATAGCTACGTCCTCGCGATCGAAAAGCTGCTCAACCTCGAAGTGCCAGTGCGGGCGCAATATCTGCGCGTGCTGTTCGCGGAACTGACGCGCATCTGCAATCACATGCTCAACATCGGGTCGCACGTCATGGACGTCGGCGCGATGACGCCGAACCTGTGGGTGTTCGAACTGCGCGAAGATTGCCTCAATTTTTTCGAGCGCGTCTCGGGCGCGCGGATGCACTCGGCCTGGTTCCGCCCCGGCGGCGTCCATCAGGATGCGCCGTTGAAGCTCCTCGCTGACATTGGCGAATGGTGCGAAACGCGCCTGCCCAAACTTTTCGGCGATGCCATGAGCCTCGTCATCGACAACCGCATCTTCAAACAGCGCAACGTCGATATCGCGACGGTGAGTAAGGAAGATGCACTTGCCTGGGGCTTTTCCGGTCCGATGATCCGCGGCTCCGGCATCGCGTGGGACTTGCGCAAGGCGCAGCCTTATGATGTCTATGACCGCATGGATTTTGAAATCCCGGTCGGCACGCGCGGCGATTGTTATGACCGCTTCATGGTACGCGTGCAGGAAGTCTATCAATCGGCGCGCATCATCAAGCAGTGCCTCAACGAAATGCCCGAAGGCCCGATTGCGAGCCTTGATCGCAAGGTGGTTCCGCCCAAGCGCGGCGAGATGAAACGGGATATGGAATCACTCATCCACCATTTCAAACTTTATACCGAGGGTTTCCATGTCCCGGCGGGAGAAGTTTACGTCGCGACCGAAAGCCCCAAAGGCGAATTCGGCGTCTATCTAGTAAGCGATGGGTCGAACAAACCCTATCGCTGCAAAATCCGCCCTACGGCTTTCTCGCATCTGCAGGCGATGGACTTCATGACCAAGGGCCACATGCTCGCGGACGCCACCGCCATTCTGGGCGCGATGGACATCGTGTTCGGGGAGTGTGACCGGTGAGCGAACGCTTCAACTATTGGGATATATTGATCGGTGTTGGCTACGGAGTGTCGATCACTTTATGGGTATTGCGCTTGCTTGAGCTTGTTCCGAACCCAGTGGCCATATGGGCGATGACCGCGTTCGTTTGTGCCGTAGCGTTGCAGATTAGCCGGCAAATTAAACAAAATGCCCGCGTTGCCAGTGAGGAAATAGAGAATGGCTGACGCAGCACATCTTCCCGATGAACAGGAAACCCGCGCGCGCTGGGGTAATTTTGCCTGGACGAAGCAAAATTCGGTCCGCGCCAAGGAATTGATCCTGCATTATCCCAATGGCCGTCAGGCGTCCGCCGTGATGGGCCTGCTCGACCTTGCCCAGCGTCAGGTCGGCGAGGAAACCGGAACGCAGGGCTGGCTGCCCTTGCCGGTGATGGAATATATCGCCGCGCAACTCGGCATGCCTTATATGCGCGTGTTCGAGGTCGCGACCTTCTACACCATGTATAATCTCGCGCCCGTCGGCAAATTCCACGTGCAAGTGTGCGGCACCACGCCCTGCATGTTGCGCGGCTCCGACGATGTGATGGCGGCGTGCAAGAATAAGGGGCTGGTCAAGGGCAAGACCACGCCGGATGGCCTGTTCACGCTGACCGAAGTTGAATGTCTCGGCACCTGCACCAATGCGCCGATGGTCCAGATCAACGACGATAATTATGAAGATCTGACCTATGACAGCATGAGCGCGATCCTCGATGATCTGGCCGAGGGTAAGCAGCCCAAGATCGGCCCGCAAATCGACCGTCAGACCAGCGCGCCAGAAGGTGGCCCGACCACGCTCAAGGAAATGGTCAAGGCCAACCATGATTACCGGAAGGAGTGGGGGAAGTGAGTCTTATTCTTTCCCTCGTCATTGCGAGCGAAGCAAAGCAATCCAGGGCGGTTTGCGGCGACTCTGGATTGCCGCGTCGGCTTCGCCTCCTCGCAATGACGATGCATAGTGGAGGTAAAGCATGAGCCTTCAGGACAAAGACCGCATTTTCACCAATCTCTACGGCTTCCAAAGCTGGAAGCTGGCCGCTGCTGAAAAGCGCGGCGATTGGGACAATACCAAGGCGCTGATGGCCAAGGGGCAGGATGCGATCATCGAGGAAATCAAGGCCTCGGGCTTGCGCGGGCGTGGTGGCGCAGGCTTCCCGACCGGCATGAAGTGGAGCTTCATGCCTAAGGAATCGAAAGATGGCCGCCCGAGCTTCTTGGTCATCAATGCGGATGAATCCGAGCCCGGTTCCTGCAAGGACCGCGAGATCATCCGCCATGATCCGCACAAATTGTTGGAAGGCGCGCTGATCGCGGGCTACGCGATGCGCGCGCGCGCTGCCTATATCTATATTCGCGGTGAATATATTTATGAGGCGAAGATCCTCGAAGCCGCGATCCGCGAGGCATATTCTGCAGGGTTGCTCGGCAAGAATGCGGCCAAATCGGGCTATGATTTCGACGTGTTCATGCATCGCGGAGCTGGCGCTTATATTTGCGGCGAAGAAACCGCGATGATCGAAAGCCTCGAGGGCAAAAAGGGCCAGCCGCGCTTGAAGCCGCCATTCCCGGCCGGAGCCGGTCTTTATGGCTGCCCGACCACGGTCAATAATGTCGAATCCATCGCGGTCGGCCCGACCATATTGCGGCGCGGGGCGGCATGGTTCGCCAGCTTTGGTCGCCCCAATAATGCGGGCACCAAGCTGTTCCAGATTTCCGGCCATGTCGAAAAGCCGTGCGTGGTCGAAGAAGCCATGTCGATCCCGTTCCGCGAACTGATCGAAAAACATTGCGGCGGCATCCGGGGCGGGTGGGACAATCTGCTCGCGGTGATCCCCGGCGGGTCTTCGGTGCCACTGGTCCCGGCCGCACAGATCATGGACGCACCGATGGACTTTGACGGGCTTAAGGAAGTCGGTTCCGGCCTTGGCACGGCAGCGGTAATCGTGATGGATAAATCCACCGACATCGTCCGGGCGATTGCGCGCCTCAGCTATTTCTACAAACATGAAAGCTGCGGCCAGTGCACCCCCTGCCGTGAAGGCACCGGCTGGATGTGGCGTGTGATGGAACGCCTGCGCGAAGGCGATGCGGACATCAGCGAAATCGACATGTTGCTCGACGTCACCAAACAGGTTGAAGGCCACACGATTTGCGCGCTCGGCGATGCTGCCGCGTGGCCGATCCAAGGGCTGATCCGCCATTTCCGCCCGGAATTGGAGCGGCGCATCAATGAAGCCAAAGGCGGCGGCGCAATGATGGAGGCGGCGGAGTGAGTTGGCTTCGCTCAAAACGCTCCGTCGCGACTGAAGCGGCCACAGCGGCCATGCGACCGCTTTTGTCGCTTGCTCAGATGAACGGCGGCATGTCTTTTTCGATGTGGCAGGATCCATATTTGTTGGGTTATTTGAGCTTTGTAGCCTCATTTTTCGCAAAGGCTGAAACGAAAAATAAGATAAAGCCTGAAGATCTTGGCTACGCGTTGCAGTCCGCTTTCGCATCTGTTTCTAATATGAACGGAATCGAAATTTGTAAGCGGGCGGTTGAATTGGCCGAGAGCGGAGATGAGGAATTCCAACGCGGTAGCTATGATGCCACAACGGTAACTTTGTATTCCGTAAATCTCCTAAAAGATGAAGAGGCAGACCCCTTAGTGCAGGAATGCAATGGGGCAGAGTTGTTAACCCGTGGCATGTTTCCTGATCAAACTGATCGCTCGGCAGTCTCGGGAGAAATGATGCTTCGAACCTTCATAAACAGAGTTAAACAATTGAGGCGCGATTATGCCTAAACTTCTCGTAGATGGCATCGAAGTCGAAGTCCCGCAGGGTGCGACGGTGCTCCAAGCCTGTGAAGCGGCGGGGAAGGAAATTCCGCGTTTCTGCTACCATGAGCGCCTGAGCATCGCGGGCAATTGCCGCATGTGCCTGGTCGAAGTGAAGCCGGGACCGCCGAAGCCGCAGGCTTCGTGCGCGCTCCCCGCGACCGACGGGCAGGAAGTTCGCACCGACAGCGCGATGGTCAAAAAGGCGCGCGAAGGGGTGATGGAATTTCTCCTCATCAACCACCCGCTCGATTGCCCGATCTGCGATCAGGGCGGCGAATGTGACCTGCAGGACCAGTCGGTCGCTTATGGCCGCGGCAAGTCGCGTTATGACGAAAATAAGCGCGCGGTGACCGAAAAATATATGGGTCCGCTGGTCAAGACCGTGATGACGCGCTGCATCCAGTGCACCCGCTGCGTCCGATTTGCCGAGGAAGTCGCTGGCATCGAGGAAATCGGTGCGATCTATCGCGGCGAAAATATGCAGATTACGAGCTATCTCGAACATGCGCTGAAGAGCGAATTGTCGGGGAATGTGGTTGATCTTTGCCCGGTGGGTGCGCTCACCTCCAAACCCTATGCGTTTGAAGCGCGGCCGTGGGAGCTCAAGAAAACGCTCGCCATCGACGTGATGGATGCGGTTGGTTCGAACATCCGTATCGACAGCCGCGGCCGTCAGGCGCTGCGCATCTTGCCCCGCATCAATGATGATGTGAATGAGGAATGGCTGTCCGACAAGGGCCGTCACAATGTCGATGCGCTGGTCCGCCGCCGCCTTGACCGGCCGTTCGTTCGCAAGGATGGCAAGCTGGTCGAAGCGAGTTGGAACGAAGCCTTTGCTGCCATCGCTACCGCCGCCAAGGGGGCAGGGGACAAGGTTGCCGTTATTGCGGGCGATATGGTCGATTGCGAAACCATGTTTGCCGCGCGCGAACTTGTTGGCGCGCTCGGCTCCAAATTGCTCGAAGGGCGGCAGACGGGACTTGATTATGACGTCTCCAGCCTTGCCGCGGTCAATTTCAACTCGACCATTGCGGGCATCGAAAATGCGGACGCGATCCTGTTGGTTGTCTCCAACCTGCGTTGGGAAGCGCCGCTCATCAACACACGCATCCGCAAGGCGATCAAGCGCGGGGCTAAGGTGTTCGCGATCGGGCCCGAAGTTGATCTTACCTATAAGGTCGAATGGCTCGGCAATGATCTTGGCCTGCTCGCCAAATTGCCCAAGGCGGTAACCGAAGCTTTTGCTGGTGCCGCCAAGCCCGCGCTGATTGTCGGACCGGGCGCGCTCAAGGCTGGTGCACTCGGCGCGGCGCTCGCGCTGGTCGACAAGCTTGGCCTTATCAAGGAGGGCTGGAACGGCTTCAACGTGGTCCATACCGCTGCCGCGCGCATGGGCGGCTTGATGCTCGGCTATGCGCAAGCGGGCGGCATTGCCGATATCGTCAAGGCCGAGCCCAAACTGACCTTCTTCCTCGGCGCGGACGAGGCGGATTTTTCGGCCTTTTCCAATAGCTTCAACGTCTTTGTCGGCCATCATGGCGATGCGGGCGCGCATGCGGCGGATGTGATCCTGCCGGGCGCGAGCTATGCGGAAAAAGCAGGCACCTATGTGAACACCGAAGGCCGCGTGCAGCGCAGCGAGCAAGCCGTGTTCGCGCCGGGCGATGCGCGCGAGGACTGGACGATTTTCCGCGCGCTTGCCGACGTCATTGGCGTCAAGCTTGGCTTTGACGATTTTGCGGGGCTTCGCGCGAAGATGATCGAAGCCGTGCCTGCGCTCGGGGTTGAGGACCTTGCCGCCTATTCATGGGCACCGCCCAAACTTTCGACCAACGTCACGGGCGAAGCGGGTTATCCGATCAAGGATTTCTATTTGACCAACGCGATCTGCCGCGCGTCGCCGACGATGCAACGTTGCTCGGCGGAATTGCTCCATGGTGATGAAATGCTGGAGGCTGCGGAATGACCGCTTGGTTTCAATCTTGGGGTATGACCTATGAATGGGCGTGGTTTATCGCCACCGTCATTGGCATTCTCGCCATTGCGCTGCCGCTCATGCTCGCAGTCGCGATGATCATCTATGCCGACCGTAAGATCTGGGCGGCGATGGCGCTCCGGCGTGGTCCCAACGTGGTGGGTCCGTGGGGTTTGCTCCAATCCTTTGCGGACGGTCTCAAGGTATTCCTGCAGGAAACCATCATCCCGTCTGCCGCGAACAAGGGCCTGTTCATCCTCGCGCCGATCATCACCTTTACCGTAGCGTTGATGGCATGGGCGGTGATCCCGTTCAGCCAGAAAGCGATCCTTGCCAATATCAACGTCGGCCTCCTTTATATCCTCGCGGTGAGCTCGCTTGGCGTTTACGGCGTGATCATCGCGGGTTGGGCGTCCAACTCCAAATATCCGTTTTTCTCCGCGATCCGCGCGGCGGCGCAGATGGTGAGTTACGAAGTCGCGATCGGCTTCATCCTGATTTCGGTGGTGTTGTGGTCGGGGAGCTTCAACCTGTCGACCATCGTCGAAACCCAGCGCGGTGCAGGGATTTTGCCCTTCTTGAACGGCTTCGGCTTTAACCCGTTGCTGTTCCCGATGGCGGTGATGTTCCTCATCTCCGCCATGGCCGAAACCGCACGCACGCCGTTCGACTTGACCGAAGCGGAAAGCGAGCTCGTCGCGGGCTATCAGACCGAATATTCGTCCATGTCATTCGCGCTCTACTGGCTCGGCGAGTATGCGAACGTGCTGTTGATGTGTGCGCTCAATGCGATCCTGTTCTGGGGCGGCTATCTGCCGCCGTTTGACTGGGCCCCGCTCTATGCCGTTCCGGGCATCATCTGGCTGTTCGCGAAGATCCTGTTCTTCTTCTTCGTCTTCAGCTGGGTCAAGGCAACCGTACCGCGCTACCGCTATGACCAGCTGATGCGCCTGGGCTGGAAAGTATTTCTGCCAGTGTCGCTCTTCTGGGTGTTCCTGGTCAGCGGCTATCTCATGTGGACACGCTATGGAGGTGGGGCATGAGCCTCGGCTATCTCATCAAATCTTTCACCCTATGGGAATTTGTGAAGGCGCATTGGTTGACCTTGAAATATTTCTTCAAGCCCAAAGCGACGATCAACTATCCGTTCGAGAAGAACCCGCTGTCGCCGCGGTTCCGCGGTGAACATGCGCTGCGTCGCTACCCCAATGGCGAAGAACGCTGCATTGCGTGCAAGCTCTGTGAAGCGGTGTGTCCGGCGCAGGCGATCACGATCGAGGCCGAGCCGCGCGAGGATGGCTCGCGCCGCACCACGCGCTATGACATCGACATGACCAAGTGCATCTATTGCGGCTTCTGTCAGGAAGCCTGCCCGGTCGATGCCATCGTCGAGGGGCCGAATTTCGAATATGCCACCGAAACGCGCGAGGAATTGATCTACGACAAGGCCAAACTCCTTGATAATGGCGATAAATGGGAGCGGGCAATCGCGGCGAACCTTGCCGCCGATGCGCCCTATCGTTAAGGCGCGCGCAACGTGATTCCGATGACACCCAACCTTACTATCTTCGTCACCCTGAACTTGGTTCAGGGTCCATACCTCCCGCGCTATCGTGGGACTTGTGGCCTATGGATGCTGAACCAAGTTCAGCATGACGAAGCTCCTAAAAGCGACAATCCCGAGGCAGCCGCATGATCCAAACCCTGGCCTTCTACCTGTTTGCCGCGATGGTGGTGGCGAGCGCAACGCTCGTTATCTTGGCGCGCAATCCGGTGCACAGCGTATTGTGGCTGATCCTCGCTTTCTTTAACGCGGCGGGGCTCATGCTGCTTTGCGGTGCGGAATTCATCGCGATGCTGCTGGTCATCGTTTATGTCGGTGCGGTCGCGGTTTTGTTCCTGTTCGTGGTGATGATGCTCGACATTGACTTTGCGGAATTACGCGCGGGGTTCGTGCGCTATCTGCCGTTCGGCATCCTCCTCGCGGTCGTGCTGGTCGCGGAGTTGATTTTCGCAATTGGTGCCTGGGCCGCAGGCGGCGTCAAATTCGGCCAGCGGCTTGCGCCCGCCAGCGATGCGATGCCCAATATCGAGGCTGTGGGTAACCTTCTTTATACGCGCTACATCTTCCTGTTCGAAGCGGCGGGGCTGATCCTGCTGGTCGCGATGGTAGGCGCGATTGTCCTTACGCATCGTCACCGTGGCGGGGTGCGCGGACAGAATGTCAACCGTCAGAACCAACGCCGCCCGCAAGACGCAACGCGCATGGTCAAACCGCCCGTGGGGCAGGGGGTGGAATTGTGAGTGGTCTGTTGTCCACTTCCGTCACCCTGAACTTGTTTCAGGGTCCATACCTCCCGTGCCATCGAGGGACCACGGCCTTATGGATGCTGAACCAAGTTCAGCATGACGAGCTAACACAGGGAGCAACCCCATGATCGGTCTCCATCATTATCTGGTCGTGGGTGCGATCCTGTTCGTGCTTGGCGTGCTCGGGATTTTCATCAACCGCAAGAATATCATCGTCATTTTGATGGCGATTGAATTGATCCTGCTGGCGGTGAACATCAATCTGGTCGCGTTCAGCGCCTATCTTGGCGATATGGTCGGGCAGGTATTTGCGATGTTCGTACTGACCGTCGCAGCGGGTGAAGCCGCGATCGGCCTTGCCATTCTTGTCATCTATTTCCGCCGCCGCGCGACCGTCGCGGTCGACGATGCCAACCGGATGAAGGGGTGAGCCGGTAATCATGGAACCTATCAAGCTCATCGTTTTTCTGCCGCTCTTGGCAGCCATCATTGCAGGGCTCGGCAACCGGACTATCGGCAATGTGCCCGCGAAGATTGTGACCACGGGCGCGCTGTTTATAGCCTGTGCGCTCAGCTGGCCGATTTTCCTCGGCTTTTTGAGCGGGGCCAACCACGCGACCGTAGTGCCGGTGCTGGACTTCATCCATTCGGGTGATCTCAAGGTTGATTGGGCCTTGCGCGTCGATACGCTGACGGCGGTGATGCTCGTGGTAGTGACCACCGTGTCGGCGCTCGTTCACCTTTACAGCTGGGGCTATATGGACGAAGATCCGGACCAGCCGCGCTTCTTTGCCTATCTGTCGCTCTTTACCTTCGCGATGCTGATGCTGGTGACAGCGGATAATCTCGTTCAGATGTTCTTCGGGTGGGAAGGCGTAGGCCTTGCCTCTTATCTGCTGATCGGTTTCTGGTTCAAAAAGCCGAGCGCTAACGCCGCCGCGATCAAGGCGTTTGTGGTCAACCGCGTCGGCGATTTTGGCTTCATGCTGGGAATTTTCGGCACTTTCCTCGTGTTCGGCACGTTGTCGATCCCCGAAATCCTCGCGGCTGCGCCCGGCATGGCGGGTTCAACCATCACGTTCCTCGGCACCCGCTGGGATACGATGACCATCCTCTGTCTGCTGCTGTTCGTCGGCGCGATGGGTAAGTCCGCGCAATTGGGCCTCCACACCTGGCTTCCCGACGCGATGGAAGGCCCAACCCCGGTGTCGGCGCTGATCCACGCGGCGACCATGGTGACCGCGGGCGTGTTCATGGTGTGCCGTTTGTCACCAATGTTTGAAACCTCACCGACCGCGCTTGGCGTGGTGACCTTCGTTGGCGCTGCGACCTGTCTGTTCGCCGCAACCGTTGGTACAGTGCAAAATGACATCAAGCGGGTGATCGCTTATTCGACCTGTAGCCAGCTTGGCTATATGTTCTTTGCGGCCGGTGTCGGCGCGTATGGCGCGGCGATGTTCCACCTCTTTACGCACGCTTTCTTCAAGGCCTTGCTGTTCCTTGGCGCAGGTTCGGTCATTCACGCGATGCACCATGAGCAGGACATGCGTTATTATGGCGCGCTCAGGAAGGAAATCCCGCTCACCTATTGGGCGATGATGGCGGGGACGCTGGCGATTACCGGTGTCGGCATATTGGGCGTGTTCGGCTTTGCCGGCTTCTATTCAAAGGATGCGATCCTTGAGGGTGCTTATGCAGCGAGCCCCGGCGGCAAATTGGCCTTCTTCGTGGGCGCATTTGCCGCGCTTCTCACCAGCTTCTATTCGTGGCGCCTCATCTTCCTGACCTTTTTCGGGAAAGCGCGCTGGGCGGCTTCCGAGCATATCCAGCACGCGGTGCATGACGCGCATGGGCATGGTGATCATCATGACGATCATAGCCATGATGCACATGGTCACGGCCATGCCGTGGAAGGCACTGGCGGCTATCACCCGCATGAAAGCCCGCTCTCGATGCTGATCCCGCTTGGCGTGCTGACGCTCGGCGCGATCTTTGCGGGCTTTGTGTTCCATCATGAATTTATCAGCGAAGGAACCGGGCATTTCTGGCAGGGCAGCCTCGCCTTTAGCGAGCATCTGATCCACGAAATGCATGCTGTGCCGCTGTGGGTCAAACTGACCCCGGGGTTGGTGATGCTGGTTGGCCTGTATCTCGCGTGGAACAGCTATATCCGCAACCCGTCGATCCCGTCACGCTTCGTTGCGCAATTCCATGTGCTCTACGATTTCCTCTACCATAAATGGTATTTCGACGAGCTTTACAACGCGATCTTCGTGAAGCCCGCCTTCGCGCTTGGCCGCTTGTTCTGGAAGGGCGACAAGAAGGTCATCGATGGTCTCGGACCCGATGGCGTGTCGGATGCAGTCGTCGTTTACAGCCGCTGGGCAGGGCGCTTCCAGTCCGGTTATCTCTATAATTATGCACTCGTGATGCTGCTCGGTCTTGCCGGCCTTGCCTCGTGGGTAATGGTGCGCTTCCTATGAACCAGCTTGGCTTTCCCATTTTGAGCGTGATGCTCGCAATTCCGCTGATCGCGGGAGCGCTCTGCCTGTTGGTGGATGCAAAGACCTCGCGCTGGATTGCGCTGCTCGCGACGCTCGCCGATCTCGTGCTTGGCATCATGTTGTGGGCCAATTTCGATATTGGCGGCGCGCAGTGGCAGTTCGTCGAGCAATGGGGCTCGTTCGGCGGCCTCATGCAATATAAGGTCGGCATTGACGGCATTGCCCTGATGCTCATCATGCTCTCGGTATTCCTGATGCCGATCTGTATCCTCGCAAGCTGGGAGACGATCAAGGACCGCACCGGGCTCTACATGGCCTGTTTCCTCCTGATCGAAACGCTGATGATCGGCGTGTTCTGCGCGCAGGATTTGATCCTCTTCTACATCATGTTCGAAGCAGGCCTCATTCCGATGTATCTGATCATCGGTATCTGGGGCGGCAAGGATCGCATTTATGCGAGCTATAAATTCTTCCTCTACACCTTCCTGGGATCGGTGTTGATGCTGATCGCGATGCTGTGGATGATTAACGCGGCAGGAACCAGCGATATCCCGACGCTGATGAACACCGATTTCCCGGTTCATGCGCAAAAATGGCTGTGGTTTGCCTTCTTCGCAAGCTTCGCGGTGAAGGTACCGATGTGGCCGCTCCACACCTGGCTGCCCGACGCGCACGTGCAGGCGCCGACCGCCGGGTCGGTTATTCTTGCGGGCGTGCTCCTCAAGATGGGCGGCTATGGCTTCCTGCGCTTCTCGTTGCCGATGTTCCCGCAAGCGAGCGCTGACCTTGCCTGGCTGATCTTCCTCCTGTCGTGCATCGCCGTGGTCGTGACCTCGCTCATCGCGCTGGTGCAGACCGATATGAAGAAGCTGATCGCTTATTCCTCGGTCGCTCACATGGCGATTGTGACGGCGGGCATCTATGCATTGAACCAGCAAGGAATTGAGGGCGGCATCGTGGTGATGCTCTCGCACGGCCTTGTTTCGGGCGCGCTGTTCCTGTGCGTTGGCGTTATCTATGACCGCCTCCATACGCGCGAGATTGACCGTTATGGCGGCCTGTCGATCAACATGCCGAAATATGCGATCTTCTTCCTGTTGTTCACCATGGCCTCGATTGGCCTTCCGGGCACCAGCGGGTTCGTTGGCGAATTCCTCTCGCTGATGGGGATTTACGAAGCGTCGAGTTGGACAGTGTTCTTTGCAACGACCGGTATCATCTTGGGTGCGGGCTATATGCTCTATCTGTATCGCCGCATTGCCTATGGCGACCAGAAAAATGCCGACGCGGCGGCGATGCCCGATCTGAACGCGCGCGAATGGGCGATGCTTGCGCCGATCGCGGCGGTTGTTTTGTGGATGGGGGTTTATCCCGAAAGCTTCATCGCGCCGATGCGCAATGACGTGAAGGCGCTGGTTGCGCGTATGGCGCCGGCCAAGCATCCGGGCGACGCGCATCTTGCCGCCGGAAAGCCCGCTCCGAAAACTGAAGCGCCCACCAATGCAGCGCACGGGGAGGCGCACTGATGTCGCATGATTTCATGATGATCGCGCCCGAGCTGGTGCTGACTGCAGGCGCGCTGATCGTGCTGATGATCGCAGCTTTTGCTGGCGATACCGCATCGCGCATCAGCAACTGGATTGCGGTTGCGACCCTTGCGCTCGCCGCTATCGCGCTGCGCACCGTAACAGGCGAGGGCGGTCTTGCCTTCTCCGGCACCTTCCAGGCCGATGCCTTTTCGCATTTTGCCAAGATCGTGATCTATGCCGCGAGCGCGGTGTCGATCCTGATTGCGCCGCGCTTTTTCTCAAGCGATGGGCCGATGCGCGCCGAATATGCGGCGCTGATCCTGTTCGCATCGGTTGGCATGGGGATCATGGTGAGCGCGACCGACCTGATCTCGCTCTATATCGGGCTCGAACTGAACTCGCTCGCGGCCTATGTCCTTGCAAGCTTCATGCGCAAGGATGATCGTTCGACCGAAGCGGGGCTTAAATATTTCGTGCTTGGCGCGCTCGCGAGCGGCATCCTGCTCTATGGTATGTCGCTTCTCTATGGCTTTACCGGCACGACCGAATTTGCCGGCATTGCCAATGCGTTTGCGGCCGAAAAAAATGCAGGCCTGTTGTTCGGGCTCGTCTTTGTCCTGGCTGGACTCAGCTTCAAGATCAGCGCGGTGCCGTTCCATATGTGGACGCCCGACGTTTATGAAGGCGCGCCAACGCCGGTGACTGCCTTCTTCGCAAGCGCCCCCAAGGTCGCAAGCGTTGCCCTGCTCACCCGCGTGGTGATTGAAGCATTGGGCCCCGGCAAATTCGACTGGCAGCAGATCATCATGGTGATCGCTATCCTGTCGACGATCCTCGGCGCGGTTGCCGCCGTGCGCCAGACCAATATCAAGCGCCTGCTGGCTTATTCGTCGATCAACAATGTCGGCTTTGCGCTCATCGGTTTGGCCGCTGGCAATGAAGCGGGCGTGTCGGCGGTACTGGTGTATATGGCGGTCTATGCCGCAACAACGCTCGGCGCATTTATCTGTGTGCTCCAGATGCGCCGCGCCGATGGCGAATATGTCGAGGATATCCAATCGCTCGCCGGATTGAACAAGAACCGCCCGTGGCTCGCTTTTGCTTTTGCGGTTTTCATGTTCAGCATGGCTGGCGTGCCGCCGATGTTCGGCTTCTGGCCCAAGCTGCTCGTGTTTAACGCGGCGGTCTCGGCAGGGTTGATGCCGCTTGCGGTGATCGGCGTGCTGGCGGCTGTTGTCGGGGCCTTCTATTATCTAAAGATCGTCAAGACGATGTATTTCGACGAGCCGACCGGCGAGTTCGCCAATGACGGGCCGGTCATCGACAAGGCGATCATGGCGCTAACCGCAGTTGCCGTGTCCTTCTTCGGCTATCTCGCGATTCCGGCACTCACCGCCAGTTCGACTGCAGCGGCCAAAGCCCTGTTCTGAAACGCGCGCGCCATTTGATCGACCATATCGCCGAAACCGGCTCGACCAATGCCGATCTGCTGGCGCGCGCTGCCGATGGCGCGCCGGAAGGTCTGTGGCTGCGCGCTGATATCCAGACCGGCGGGCGCGGGCGCTTGGGGCGGAGCTGGCAAAGTCCGCGCGGCAATCTTTATGCGTCGACGCTGGTGCGGCTTCGGCCTGATGACCCACCCGCGCACACGCTATCGTTGGTCGCTGCCATTGCGCTTTATGAAGCGATCCGCGTGGCCGTACCGCGCGCCGACATCCTGATCAAATGGCCCAATGATGTACTGCTCGGCGGCAACAAGCTTGCGGGCATCCTGCTCGAACGGCAGGGCGATGCGGTGGTGATCGGCATTGGTGTTAACCTTGCTCACGCGCCGCAGCTCCCCGAACGCGTGACCGCAGCGCTGAGCCAGATTGGCCCGGCACCCGATGCGGCGGATTTCTGCGAAACGCTGGCAGAGCAATTTGCCTCAGCGTTGCAACGCTGGCGGCACGATGGTCTTGCTGCTATCGCCGAGGCATGGAGTGTGCGCGCGCATCAGCCGGAGACCAGGCTCACCACCACCGACAAGGATGGCAAGCCGATTGAGGGCCGCTTTGCAGGGTTAACCCCTGATGCGATGTTGAAACTACGGTTGCCCGACGGTGAAACCGTGATAATCCATTCGGGCGATATAGAGATTGAAGGGACAAGCAGCGATGCTGCTCGCGATTGATACCGGCAACACCAATGTGAAATTCGCGCTGGTCGATAGCGAAGGCGAGATCCGCCAGCGCTGGCGCATTGCGACCGATCCCCGTCGTACGGCTGACGAATATGCGGTCTGGCTCGACCAGTTGCTGCGGATGGAAGGCTATGCGCGCGATGATGTCGATACGGTGGTCATATCGACCGTCGTGCCGCGTGCGCTCCATAACCTCCAACTGCTCGCGTCGAAATATTTCGGCACCGACGCGCTGGTCGCAGGCCGCGCGCCGCTTGAATGGGGCATTGCGCTCAAAGTCGATGAACCACAACAGGTCGGCGCGGACCGCGCAGTCAATGCGATTGCCGCTCAAGCGCTCGCGCCCGATACGGACAAGATCGTGATCAGTTTCGGCACGGCCACGACGGTTGACCATGTCGGGGCGGACGGTGCCTATATGGGCGGGATTATCGCGCCGGGCATCAACCTGTCACTCGATGCGCTGGTTGCCGCCGCCGCCAAACTCCCCCGTATCGGCATCGAAGCGCCTGCCAGCACCAGCGTGATCGGCCGCACTACCGAAAGCCAGATGCTGATCGGTATTTATTGGGGCTATGTCGCGATGATGGAAGGATTGCTCCAGCGTATGAAAGCCGAAATCGGCAAGCCTGTTAAGGTTATCGCGACCGGAGGCCTTGCGCCTTTGTTCCAGCAACATGCCTATTTGTTCGATCAGATCGACCCGGACCTGACCCTGCGCGGCATCGCGACGCTTTACCGGAGCCGCACGCAGTGACCGTGCCCGGCAACGAATTGCTTTTCCTTGCGCTCGGCGGGTCTGACGAGATCGGGATGAATCTCAACCTTTACGGGTGCGAGGGCAAATGGGTGATGGTCGACCTCGGCGTGACCTTCGGTAATGCCGACTATCCGGGCATTGACGTCATCCTCCCCGACATTGAATTTATTGAACAGCAAAAGGAAAATCTCCTCGGCATCGTGCTCACCCATGCGCATGAGGACCATATCGGCGCGGTGCCTTATCTTGCGCATGACCTTGGCGTGCCGCTTTATGCCAACCGCTTTACTGCCGCGATGATCCGGGGGAAACTGGCCGAAGAGGGGCTGGAGGATAAGGTCAAGCTCCATGTCATCGACATGGACGGGGAATTTGATCTGGGCCCGTTCCATTTCCGGTTTGTCCAGCTGGCGCACTCGATCCCCGATATGTCAGCCTGCATCATCGAAACGCCCTATGGTAAAGTGTTTCACACCGGCGACTGGAAGTTTGACGACCATATGGGGATTGGTCAGCAAGCCCCTGCCGATCGGCTGCGCGCGATTGGCGATGAAGATATTCTCGCGCTGGTGTGTGACAGCACCAATGTTTTTAACGCCGAAGCTGCGGGTAGCGAAGGCGGGGTTAAAGCGGGCCTGCTCGAAACCGTGCGCAAGGCACCGGCGCGCGTGCTGGTCACGACCTTTGCCTCCAATGCTGCGCGGCTTAAAACGCTGGGCGAAGTGGCGCGCGAAACCGGACGACAGCTTTGCGTCGCAGGCCGTTCGCTCGACCGCATCATCGCGGTCAGCCAGGCAAATGGCTATTTGAAAGACTTTCCGCCGCTGGTCGATTTCGACACGGCGATGCGGTTGCCGCGCGACAAGGTGATGATCATTGCAACAGGCGGGCAGGGTGAACCCCGCGCCGCGCTCGCCCGGATCGCGGGTGATGTCCACCAGATCAAGCTTGATGCAGGCGATTGGTGCCTGTTTTCCTCCCGCCAAATCCCCGGCAATGAACTCGCCATTGGCCGGATCCAGAACCAGTTGGCGCTGAAGGGCGTGGTGATGGTCACCGAACGCCAGGCGCATATCCATGTGTCGGGCCATCCGGGACGGCCGGAACTTGCGCTCATGTATGAATATATCCGCCCGCGCATCGTGATGCCGGTGCATGGCGAGGTGCGCCATATGCAGGAGCAATGCCGCTTTGCGCTATCGCATGGCGTCCAGCAGGCGATGTTCCAGAGAAACGGGCAGGTGGTGCGGCTTGCGCCCGGCGATCCCAAGGTGATCGATCATGTGCGCAGCGGCAGGCTGGTGCTTGACGGTGATGTCATCCTGCCCGCCGATGGCGAGACGATCAACCAGCGGCGCAAACTGGCGCTCAATGGCCATATTTCGGTCGCGGTGGCGATTGACGGGGCCGAACGTCCGGTTGGATCGGCGCGCGTGCGCTATCAAGGCGTGCCGGTCGAACATGAGCGCGACGATTTTATCGATGACATGGTCCACGCAGCCGGAATGGCAGCGGGTGAGCCTGCGCGTGACATAGACAAAAGGCGCGAAAATATCCGTCTGGCGGTGCGCCGGGTCGCGACCGAATGGACCGGCAAAAAGCCCATCGTTGATGTTCTGATCCTGGAGGTCTAAAGCGCCAAGCCATGAAATGGACTTCGGCTCTGGCTATCTTTTGCCTGTTCTGGGTGATGAGCGCGTTTTTCGTGCTCCCGTTCGGTGTGCGTACCTCCGACGAGATGGGGGTTGAAAAGGTGCCGGGGCAGGCCGAAAGCGCGCCTGCCAATTTCCAGCCCAAAAAGGTGATCGTGCGCACAACCATCGTCGCGATCATCCTGTTCGCGCTCTATTACGCCAATTACACCCAAGGGTGGATTGGTGCCGAAGATCTCGACTTTTTCGCCTGATCGGCGCGCCGTTCCGTTAGTTACGCAGGCGCTCAATCGCCTGCGCGAGCGCGACATAAAGCTTGCCCATATCCGATGACAGCAAAGTCACGCTGAGCGCCGACCCGTCGCGCGCGCCCATGAGGTTGCGCAGGATCGCTTCAAAATCATGGATATAGCGGTTCACATGGCTGCGGAACTCGACGTCACTGTCATAATAGCGCAGAATTTCGCGCGCCTCATTATTGTCGAGGAGCCGCACGGCGCGCCGCGTAAAGACGCCGCGGTCGCCTTTGAGATAGGCCTCCCACGCCGTATCGGTGACATCATTGGACAGGATTTTGCTGACATCAATCGCCGTCGAATTGAGCGATTCGGTGAGTACCGCAACCCGGCGGGTAAGATTGTCGTGATCCGCTTCTTCCAACGCCGCCTTGGCATCGCCGACCCGTTTCTCAGCTTCAGCGCTGGCTTCGGTGAGGCTGGTGAACTGCTGCATGAGCCGCGCGGTCGCCGCATCGGCCGACGCCGCCGCTTGGTCGGAGGCCGCAGCGATTGCCGCGAGGCGCTCGTCAACCTTGCTGCCGATAGCGGCATGAAGCGCCTCATAACTGGCGGCACCAAGCTTTTCGGCGCTTTCGGGAATGACCGCCGCAAGCGCTGAGCGTACCCGATCCGAAGCCTGCGTCGCGGTTTGACGCACCCGAACCAGCGCTTCGACCAGACGCGGGCCAGCTTCGTTGCTGAGCTGATCCGTCTCGTGGTTGATCGCCGCGATCAGCTGCTGCAATTCTTCGAGCACCGATTTTTGTTCTGCTGCGGCTTTGCGACCGGCTTCGCCGGATTCGAGCAGGAGCCGATGCTGGTTGCCGACCAAGGCGTCGGCCTCGCGCAGGCGGGCGAGGGTTGCATCAGCGACGTTTTCGACCTTCACCAGTTCGGGCCCCACCAGTCCCAGCGAGGTCTGGCTTGCCGCGAGCCGTTCATCGAGGCGGCCAAAGGCGGCGGGCAGGCTTTCTTCCAATTCACGCGAGATAGTATCGAGCGCGACCATTAAATCTTCCGACCGGCTGATGAGCTGGCTCGTCCCTTCGGCACCCAGCTGAACCTTGCCGGCCATGGTTTCGGTGTGAACCGTGAGGCCATCAACAGCCGCTGCGAGCGCTTCGATCCGGTGGCGGCCTTTCTCGTCGAAGCTTGCAAATTCGCCATCCAGCTCGTTAAGCGCGGTAATCAGCTGGGTGGTGATATGTTGCGCCTGCGCGTC
Source organism: Pseudomonadota bacterium (assembly GCA_023458055.1). GTDB lineage: Bacteria > Pseudomonadota > Alphaproteobacteria > Sphingomonadales > Sphingomonadaceae > JAFAFE01. The sequence continues at coordinate 55,649 of JAEXAW010000022.1, read as the reverse complement.
CTGCATAGCGACGCGCTCGGTGAGCGCTACGACCGCAGCATCGGCTTCTGCCAGTTTTCCCGTCAAGGCGGAGAGCAAGGACTGCCCGCGATCATCAAGCCGCGTATGGGCCGCATCGAGCTGCGCTAGATAGGCGGTGGTATGCTCGTCCGACGCCGACCGTGCCGACAAATAGGCCGCTTCGGCTGCCTGGCCGCTTTCGGTGAAGCGCTCGGTCGCGGTTCTTGCGGTGCTTTCCAATTCTCCCCGCGCCAACGTGACCTGTTCGGTCAAAGCCGCAAGCTGCGCTTTAAGCTCTTCCTGCTGGCGCGCGAGCGCGGTGGTTGCGCGCTCGCTATTTTCGTTGATCGCAGCGATCTGCGCTTCAAGGGCCGATCCGTGCTGATGGGCATTGCGCCCCGCTTCGCGCAGATTTTCGGTGAGGCGCAAGGCAACGTCATCAACTTTTGGCAATCCCGCCAACAGCCCGTCCATATTCTGCATTGCGCGCGTACTGTTATCGGCGAGCTGATTGCCGGCTGCCAATCCGTCGGTCAGTGCCTCGCGGATTTGCTGTGCCGAAGTCTGCAGGGTTTGAGCTGTCTTAAGGCCGAAGCCGGTCACTTCGTCCGCTTGCCGGGTCAATTCCTCGCGGCTTGTTGCAAGGTAAGCATTGAGCCCGGCAATCTTTTCTTCAATCTGCTGCGATTGCTGCACCATGCGCTGGGCCATCAGGCCGTAGCGGTTCGCTTCCGCATAGCTCGACCGTTGGATGGCAAGATAAAGCACCGCGATAAGCGCAAGCGGAATCGTTGCTTGTGCGATAATCGCGGGCCAAGCCGCGATGTCTGGCGAGGGCCGTCCAAGACCGAATAATGTCCAGGCGAAAAAAACGACCCAACCGATTGCGATTACCGTCAACACCGGTCCGGCAAGGCGCTTCCACAGCGGATCGGTCGGTGCGTCGATCCAATTTTCATCATGGGTCGCTGTATATTCATCAGAGGTGTAATCGGAGGCGGCAGAAAAAAATGGTTCTTCCGGAGTGATTTCAGGTTCAAAATCAGGGGCCGCAACAGACGGAGACATCAAGGATTCCGCGTCGTCTTGCGCGTCAGCGGCGGGTTCTTGCTCCATATCCGCCGCATCGGCTGCAGGCATAGAGCTTTCCGTTTCGGACATTATGGTTTCGGGCGCGGTTTCAGGGTTATCGGCATAGCCGCCCGTGTGAAAATGCACGTCAATCCCATCATCCTCCTGTGCGCCTTGGCTGCGCCATAAGCCGATGATTTTTTTTCCCCCGTTCATACGCGTCCTCATATTTTGTCTTTGCCGCCCGAACCGCGGCGGCGGACCAACTATATCTGAATGTTCAACATCCTATAAACCGAAAATTTACTATAAACATGCCAAATATGCGATCTTGGCGGTGGCTATGTGCTTATTGGGCGCAGTTCCTGCCCGTCTCGCCGGAGAAAATCCGGTTGCGGGTGCCGGATGTGGCAATCGGTGCCCTGGTCTTTGACGATGCTGAACGGCCTCTCAACCCATCATTCAACGCATATTCATTGATAGGACCCTATTGCGCCATCAAGCGTTGGCGTCTTGAGCTTTTCCTGTCCAATCGGTAGGAACGACTCAAGGCCGTAACGGCTGGGTCGCGACGTTTCGCGGCCTGTACATCTGGAGGTTCCTGAAAAATGCGTTCATTACCCCGTTTCATTCTTTCGACCGCCGCCCTGGCGCTTGCCGGTACGACGGCGATGAGTGCAACCCCCGCGCTCGCGCAAAAGAAGAAAGACGAAAAGGCAGCAAAAGCGCCCGCTTTGGAATTGAGCAAGGAGTTCCGCGCCGGTGCGGTTGCGGCTCAAACGGCTATGGCCAAGGCTGACGCGCCGATCGCTGAAATGGCCAAGCTCGAACAGGCGGGTAATTCCGCAGGGGCGGCGGCCAAGCTTGCGGAAGCAAAAACCGTGATGCTCGCGGCTAAACCTGCTGTTGATGCACTTATTCCGCTCGCTAAAAATGCCGACGAAAATTATTTCCTCGGCGATATGCAGCGCCGCGTCGGCATCGTGACCGAAGACAATGCCTATGCCAAGGCCGGGATTGAACGGATCATCTCAAGCGGCAAGGCGGATGCCAAGACGCAATCCGGTCTGCTGCTTACGCTGGGTAAATTTGCTTATAACGCAAAGGATTATGCGGGTGCCTTAGCAGCGTTTGAAAAGGCGCGTGCGGCTGGATCGTCCAGCGAAGATCTGGATGTTCTGTATCTCGACACCCATTTCCGTGCTGGCCAGACCGATAAAGGTATCCAGCTTGCCAAAACCATGATTGCGGCACGCAGGGCAGCCGGGCAGGCGGTTCCCTTGTCATTTCTTGAAGCGCCCGCAGTCGCGCTGTCAAAAGCCAAGCGCAATGCGGAACTGATGCCCTTCCTCGTTGATCGGGTGGAATATTACCCGACCGGCGGGCACTGGTCGGACGCGCTGGAAGGGGCGTTCCGTACCGCGCCCAACAATGATGTGCGCATCGACGTTTATCGCCTGCGTTCGGCTGCCAATCTGATGAAGGATGATTATGACTATAACAGCTACTCCTTCCTTGCAGCTGAACTTGGGCTTCCGGCAGAATCGATCAACGCGATTACGACCGGTCGATCAAAGGTAAAGATCGCCGGCGCTGCGGCGAGTGAAATGACGGCCCGCGAAACAACCCAGAAGGGCAAGCTCGCCACGGATACTGTCGCCAGCATTGCCGCAAGCGAGGGAGCCGCAAAGTCGGCGGCTACCGGTCGCGTTGCAAAAGGCACGGGCGATGCATGGCTCAGCCATGGTGAAAACGCCAAGGCAGCCGCCATGTATCAGCTTGCGCTGACGAAAGGCGGGGTGGATGCTGATCTGGTGAATACCCGTCTCGGCATTGCGCTCGCCCGTCAGGGTGACACGGCCGGGGCCAAGGCTGCCTTCGCCAAGGTGTCCGGTCCGGCTTATGCTACAACCGCTCGTCTGTGGACGGTCTATCTCGACAAGGGCGTAAAGGGCTAAACCCGCGCGCACCTATAAATGGAAAGGGAGGCTCTCCGGCCTCCCTTTTTTTACGCCTATTGGCTAGACCAAAGGAATACCGGGCAGTTGTTTCGACGTGCGGATCGTCAAAGAGGTTTTGACGCTGTTGACATTGGGTGCCGATGTCAATTTCGAGGTTAAAAATTGCTGGAAGCTCTGGAGATCGCGGGCCACGACCTTCAGGATAAAGTCAATCTCACCGTTCAGCATATAACATTCGCGTACCTCCGGGAGCGTCGCGATATGATCTTCGAACGCACGCAGATCGGCCTCTGCCTGACTTTTCAGGCTGACCATGGCAAATACGGTGATGCTGTAGCCGAGCGCGTTGGGATCAAGATCAGCGTGATAGGCGCGGATGATGCCCGATTCTTCCAAACTGCGCACGCGGCGCAGACAGGGCGGGGCGGTCAATCCGACCCGGTCGGCTAGCTCGACGTTGGTCATTCGCCCATTGTCCTGCAATTCCCGCAGGATTTGCATGTCGATTTCATCGAATTTTGATAAAGCCATGGCCGGTAATTTCCGTTCTGATTCTTACCCTAACTCATAATAAAATTTCAGCCATTTGCAATTGTCCTATAGTGCGGCGCTGAATTTTCACGTCTTTACGCGAATATACTGTTCACGATAATTTTAGAGATATTCGTTAACGATAGGATTGTGCCGCTTGTTGAGGGGGCGACATTTTGGGAGAAGCGGCTTCGTGCGCTACGATGATATGATCGAAACGGTGTTGCGCGCCGAACCGGTGGGCGAGAGCCAATTGGCCACATTATGGTCCCAGCTGAGCGACCTTCTGGTGCAAAAAGGTCATGAAATTTCGCCTCGATACATATCGGCGGCACTGATCCGGCTTTCCGAAATAAAGCATCGGGTGGCGGTTACACACCGTGTGGCCGCATCGCGCGCAATTGCCTCAGGCTGCAGCTTCGTCCCACTGGTCACCTTTTATGCGGGGGATGTTGCCCCGGTCGCGCAGGCAATGTTGTCAAAAGCACAGGTGTCAGAGGATGAGTGGTTGACGCTTATCCCGCTGACTACTCCTCTGGCGCGAGGCATACTGCGCAAGCGATGCGATCTCGGCGTTGAAGTGGAGCGCGCGCTGCAAGCTTTTCGGACCTTCGACGCCCGATTTGGTACCGATATAGACGAAACCCTGAATAAGGTGCCCGAACCCCCAAGCCAAGCCGGGGCCGATGTCGCATCGACTCCTGTTCCATCCATTGTCCCGGCGGCTGCCGTCAGCAAAACTATGCAAATTAGCGACGTGTTACACCGCATTAAGGCGAATCCTCCCTGTCGCGACGGTCGAACTGGAGAGGCTGCAATATCGTTGCCTGCGGGTGCGCATCCCGGCCTGGCGCAGTTACCGGTCAGAGCTGCCGAAGAGGGGAGGTCGGCTAACGATGGGGTACGAGCGCTTAACGACGGCCCGGACATAATGTTCAACTTTGAAACGAACGCTGATGGCATAATTGGTTGGACAAGTGCCAGGCGTCGTGGAGCGATCATCGGCATTACCATAGCCGAACCTGCATTGGATGGAGAAGCCGGAGTCGATAATTATTCGGCAGACGCCTTTGGTCAGCGCTCCGAGATTAACAATGCCACCCTCCGGCTGGAAGCAGATGTCGGACTGGGCGGAGATTGGCGGTTCAGCGCCGTGCCGTTGTGCGACGTTTCTTCCGGAAAGCTAATCGGTTATAAAGGAACTGCTCATCGGCAACGACCGGGTGAGGCCACAAATTCCATACCTTTGGGCAAGGTACTGGGGTCTGCGAGCTTCGGCGATTCCATGCGTCAATTGGTCCATGAATTGCGCACGCCACTGAATTCAATTTACGGTTTTGCCCAAATGATTGACGGGCAGATTTATGGGACTGTGCCGCAATGCTATCGCACGATGGCCGACGAGATAATCAGCGACAGCAGTCGACTAATGACCATTTTCGGTGATCTTGAACTCGCCGCGCAGATGGACAGCAATAGCTTCGTCGTCGAAAAAGGTAATGTCGCGATGGAGGGCGTAATCGAAACATTGGCGAGCGAGCTTGATCGCGTGTCCGATGAACGCCAGGTGTGGCTCAGGATCGAGCTACCGGATAATCTCCCGATGCTTGATGTCGATCCGACCCAGAGCGGACGGCTTATTCACCGCTTTCTGCGGACAATGATCGAAGTCGGGACTCCGGGCGAGACAATTGAAGGGCATATAACTCCTGGTGCAGCAAAGGTTTGCTTTTTCGTAACCCGGCCACGATTGTTGCGCGGCCAGCCGGTACAAACCTTGCTTGATCCCCGCTATTCGCCGGGAGGGGACGCTCCTGAAGGGACAATGCTGAGCTTGGGTTTCTCACTCCGTCTGGTTTTTAACCTTGCCCGCGCGCTTGGCGGTCGCTTGGATATTAGCGCAGAGACGCTGACGCTCCAACTTCCTGCAATAAGGTAGCATGAGCGCAACAACCGGTTGGGGTGTTCGGGCGTCATCAACAAACTCGCTGGCGTTTCGGGGCCAAGGTGTCATGACCGGCACAGAACCGTTACACGTCTAGTCAAAATAGAACCCGGTTGTCCGCGCGGACCCTCGGTTGCAATATAAGACCGCTTGCCCCGCTTGCACCTGTTCGCTATCGGCAGCAATCAGGTGGGGCCTGTAGCTCAGTTGGTTAGAGCTGGCCGCTCATAACGGCTAGGTCGCGGGTTCGAGTCCTGCCGGGCCCACCAAACTACCATCAGAGAGGACGCGCATGGCCGGACTTTGGTTTGATGAACTGGAAATTGGACAGACGTTCCAGCACGCACTCAGGCGTACGGTCACCGAAGCGGACAATGTATTCTTTTCCGCTCTCACACATAATCCGGCGCAACTCCATCTTGATGAAGAATATTGCCGGACCGAGACCGAGTTTGGTCGAAGGCTGGTCAACAGCTGCTTCACGCTAGGGCTCATGGTCGGTATTTCGGTGGGTGATACCACGTTGGGGACGGCGGTAGCCAACCTTGGTTGGGACGAGGTGCGCTTTCCCAAGCCGTTGTTCCACGGAGACACGGTGCGGGTAGAAACCGAGGTGTTGGAACTACGCGAGAGCAAATCACGCCCCGATCAGGGTATCGTCACCTTCCTTCACCGCGCCTACAACCAGCATGACGAACTGGTCGCGAGTTGCAAACGGTCGGGGCTTCAGCGCAAGAAGCGTACCGTATGACAGCGCCCGATCCGCGTAGCTGGCTGTTCATCCCCGGCGATAGCGAAAAAAAGTTGGGTAGGGCCGACAATAGTGGTGCCGACGCGGTCATTATCGACCTTGAAGATGCGGTCGCGCTGGCGAACAAGGACGCGGCGCGTGAACTCACTGCCAGCTTCCTTGGCGAGCGGCCGAAGGGGAGCCGTCGCTACCAGCTTTGGGTGCGCATAAACGCATTCGACACCGGTCGTACAGCGGATGATATTACTGCAGTTATGGGCGCCGCTCCTGACGGTATTATGCTTCCCAAAAGCGAGGGTGTGGCGGATCTCGTCCAACTCTCAGAGCTGCTCGACAAGGCCGAGAAAAAGGCGAGTCTCGAGGCAGGGTCCACCCGCATAGTTCCTGTCGCGACCGAGACTGCCCGGGCGGTGTTGAAGCTGAATGACTTTGCCGATGCTAACGTCCCGCGTCTGCAAGGTTTGACTTGGGGTGCAGAAGACCTTGGTACGGCGCTAGGCACCATCGGGAACCGCTTGCCGGACGGTCGTTTTTATGAGGCTTTCCGTATGGTGCGGAGTTTGACGTTGATCGCGGCTCATGCTGCAGGGGTGCAGGCGATTGATACGCTACAAGCAGATTTCCGAGACTTGGCAGCGCTCAAGGCATCAAGCGAGTGGAGCTACTGCGAGGGGTTCACTGGCAGACTCGCCATTCATCCGGCACAGGTTGAAGTCATCAACGCAGCCTATCTCCCCACCGAACGTCAGATTGACGAAGCCCGTGCGATTATCACAGCGTTCGAAGACGTTGCCCACGGGGCAGGGGCTGCGCAAATGGAAGGCCGGATGGTAGATCGACCGCATCTTGTACAGGCCGAGCGATTGGTGGCACGTGGGAAGGCCTTTGGCAGGTAAGGCTGCGGGATCAGATTACCATCACCGCGCGGGTCGTTTCATAATTTGAAGCCCAGATAAGGCGCTTTAATGTGGGCTTTGACTGTTGCCCATGGCTTTCGTCTGCCACATCAAGCTCACCATAACTATCGTAATCCACGCAGCGAGGAAGCCTGGGACAATTTCATAGAGCGTGCTGCTCCAGCCCAATCGGGTCCAGATCAACACTGTTGCAGCGCCGACGATCATTCCCGCAAGCGCGCCATTGCGGGTCATGCGCGGCCAAGTGAGGGCCAGGATGATAACCGGGCCGAACGCTGCGCCAAAGCCCGCCCAGGCATTGGCGACAAGGCCGAGCACGCTATTGTCCGGGTTCCACGCGAGGATCATCGCGACGATGGCGACGAGCAGCACGAACAGGCGGCCCATCAGCACGATCTGTTTGTCGCTGGCATTTTTGTTGCGGAACAGGCGATAGACATCTTCGGTGAGACTGGAGGACGTCACCAGCAATTGCGCCGAGATGGTGCTCATCACCGCAGCTAGAATCGCTGCCAGCACAAAGCCGTAAAGGGCAGGGGAGAGGAGGCTTTTCGCCATTTCGACAAAGATGGTTTCCGGGTCCGCTATCGTCATGCCGTTGCTGGTCGCCCAGGCGCGGCCCACCAGACCGATGGCGAGCGCGCCGAGCAGGCAGAACGCCATCCAGACCATGCCGATATTGCGGGCGGTCGGGATGTCGGCGACGGACTTGATGCCCATGAAGCGGACAATGATATGCGGCTGCCCGAAATAGCCAAGGCCCCACGCAGCGGCAGAAATTATGCCCAGGACGGTCGTTCCTTGCGTGAACGAAAGAAGGTTGGGATCAATCGCGTTGAGCGTTGCGCCAAGGCTCTGCCCATTGTCGAGCGAACCCCAAGCGACGAGCGGCACGCCGACCAGCGCAATGACCATGATAGTCCCTTGGACAAAGTCGGTGAGACTGACAGCAAGAAAGCCGCCCATCACGACATAGGCCACAACCACCCCGGCGGTGATCCATAGGCCGGTCGCATAATCCGCGCCGAACGCGCTCTGGAACAGTTTGCCACCTGCAACGAGGCCGGACGAGGAATAAAGGGTAAAGAAGATGATGATGACCGCGCTCGATACAAGCCGCAGGATGTTACTGTGATCGCGGAATTTCTTGCCCAAAAATTCGGGAATGGTGATGGCATCGCCAACGCTGACAGTCTGTTCGCGCAACCTTGGTGCAACGATGATCCAGTTGAGGAGTGCGCCGATGAACAGCCCGATGGCGATCCAGCTTTCCGCAAGACCTGTCGCATAAAGCGCGCCGGGGAGCCCCATCATCAGCCAACCCGACATGTCGGCCGCGCCCGCCGCGAGCGCAGTCACCGCCGGACCGACCTGCCTTCCGCCGAGCATATAATCATCAGCGTCCGCCGTCGATTTACGCCACGCATAAACGCCGATTGCCAGCATAAGAGCGAAATAAAGCCCGAGCGTCAGGATGGTGCCATTGGCCATTATGCGTCTCTCCCCGTCTTTTCTGTGGCCGCAGGGATAGCAACATGGTTACAGATGTCACCTGTTTTTCGGTGGCTCGATTTTCTGGGCTTAGTCCACCGCGTAAAATTGCCCGCTCGGTTCATCAAGGCGGTGGAGGATACCATCGCTGATCGCGAACAACGCGCCATGCAGTTTGAGATCGCCGCTGGCTTCTTTGGCTTGGATGCACGGGAAGGTCCGCAGGTTGGCAAGGCTGACCTTGACCGCTTCATATTCCATGTCGCGCGCCGCTTCGCTGCTGTCGAGATCGGCATGGCGGGCAGCAACCCCGTCGCGCGCCTCGTCGAGCATCTTGATCCAGTTGGCGATGAATCCGCCTTCACCCGGACGCGCATCCTTGAAACTCTGGGTGAGCGCCGCCTTGCAGCCGCCGCACATGCCATGACCCAGCACCACAATTTCTTCGACCTTGAGCACCTGTACAGCAAATTCAAGGGCAGCCGAAACCCCATGATTACCGGGCGTGGTCTCGAACGGCGGAACCAGCGCGCTGACATTGCGCACAACAAATATTTCGCCCGGCGAGGTATCGAATATCTCGGTCGGTTCGGAGCGGCTGTCGGAACAGCCGATCACCATCACGCGCGGATGTTGGCCTTGGGCCAGCTCTTTCCAGCGATCATGCTGTTCCTGCCATGCGCCGCTGCGGAAACGGCGATAGCCTGCGATCATATCTTCGAATCTCACCATGAAGCTTGGCGTAGAAGCATGAAGCGTTCAACGCAACTGCGGGGTGGCATCGCCGCGCATTTGGGGCTATGCGCTCGGCCATGAACGAGATGAGTCCGATCAACCGTCCGCCCCGTCAGCGCAAACCCGACTGGATCCGCGTGAAAGCGCCGACCAGTGTTGGCTTCGCCGAAACCCGCAAGCTGATGCGCGATAAAAATCTCGCGACCGTGTGCGAGGAAGCGGCTTGCCCCAATATTGGTGAATGCTGGACCAAAAAACATGCGACGGTGATGATCCTCGGCGATACCTGCACCCGCGCTTGCGCTTTCTGCAACGTCAAGACCGGGATGCCGCGCGCGGTCGATCCACTGGAACCACAGCATGTGGCGGAAGTTGCCGCGACGATGGGACTTGAACATATCGTCATCACCTCGGTTGACCGCGATGACCTCCCTGACGGCGGTGCCAGCCAATTCGTCAAGGTGATTGAAGCTGTGCGTAAAACCGCGCCCGGTACGACGATTGAAATTCTAACACCCGATTTTCGCAACAAGCATGAAGCGGCGGTGGAGGCTATCGTGGCTGCGCGGCCCGATGTTTACAATCACAACCTGGAAACCGTGCCGCGGCTTTATCCCACCATTCGGCCCGGTGCGCGCTATTATGCGTCGCTACGTCTGCTTGAGATGGTAAAGAAGCTCGATCCCACCATCTTCACCAAATCCGGTATTATGCTGGGTCTGGGTGAAGAGCGGCTCGAGGTGCATCAGGTGATGGACGATATGCGCTCCGCCGATATCGACTTCCTCACCATGGGGCAATATCTGCAGCCGACACCTCGCCATGCCAAGGTGATTGATTTTGTGACGCCGCAGGCCTTTGATGCCTATGCGCAAATCGCGCGGGCCAAGGGCTTCCTGCTGGTTGCTTCATCGCCTTTGACGCGCTCCAGCTATCATGCGGGCGATGATTTTGCGAAGATGAAGGCGGCACGCGAGGCCCAACTCGCGGCCAAAGCCGGCTAGTTTTTCCAGCTTCCATGCCCCGTCATCAAGAGGTCCGGCATCTTCCCTATACGGCCGCCCAGATGTTCGATCTGGTGGCCGATGTGAAAAGCTATGAGGATTTCCTCCCTTGGGTCGTTGCGATCCGGGTGCGCTCCAATAGCGAAACCGAGATGATTGCCGATATGATCGTCGGTTTTTCGGGACTGAGGGAGAAATTCACCTCACGGGTGATCAAGCAGCGCCCGTCGCGTATCGAGATTGATTATATCGAAGGGCCGCTCAAATATCTCCACAATCACTGGGGATTTAGTGATGATCCGGACGGAGGGTGCCGCGTCGACTTCATGGTCGATTTTGCATTCCGTAACAGCCTTTTTGACCGCTTGGCAGGCCAGATGTTCGGTACGGCACTACGCCGGATGATCGATGCGTTCGAAACGCGCGCATCGGAACTTTACGGAAAAGCGGCCTAGCGCGAGCGTCAGTTTTCGTCCGCGGTCGGTGAGAAGAGCTTGAGCGCATGGAGCGAGGCCAGGCGCCGGATTTCATCACGGTCCTTGCTGTCGAAGACAATATGATCGGTATGGATATTATCCGGGTCCTGACCCCGGCGGGCGCGACCGAATACGACCGTACCAACCGGCTTCTTTTCCGATCCGCCATCGGGGCCGGCTATTCCGGTGACCGATACTGCGATATCGGCATCGCTTTTGTTGAGTGCAGCGACTGCCATCGCCCACGCGCAAGCGACCGAAACGGACCCGAAGGTTTCGATGATGTCACTGTTTACACCAAGCGTCTCAATCTTAGCCTCGTCGGAATAGGTCACCCAGCCTCGGTCGAATATGTCCGATGCGCCGGGCACGGAGGTGAGCGCGGCCATGACCATGCCGCCGGTGCAGCTTTCGACCATTGCAATCTTGCGTCCAGCGGCACGATTCTCTTCAAGAACCCGCACCGACCCTGCTGTCATTTGAGCCCAATATTCGGCAGCACTTGGCATAGTTGATCGATTCTGTTCAGTTAAGGGAGCGACAGGCTTACGATTGCTTGCGCTGCGATACCTTCGCGTCGTCCCGCAAATCCCAGCCCTTCGGTAGTAGTTGCTTTCACACTAATGCGGTCAACGGACAATTGCAAAATATCAGCAATGCGGTTTCTTATTGCCTCGCGATATGGGGCAATTTTTGGCGCTTCGCAGATGATGGTAAGATCGACAGATTGAATATCACCGCCACGGATCGTGGCTCGTTCACGGGCAAAGTCTAGAAATTGCCACGATGCGGTACCTTTCCATTGTGGGTCTGAGGGGGGGAAATGCTGGCCGATGTCGCCTTCGGCTAGTGCGCCGAGAATAGCGTCGGTCAGCGCGTGGAGCGCAGCGTCGGCATCGCTATGTCCCGATAAGCCATGACTATGCGGGATCGAAACGCCTCCGAGCCAAAGTTCCTTACCCGCAACCAGACGGTGGACATCGTAGCCCATACCCATTGCTATCCGCAGTGCTGGTTTAGAACCATTTTCTGCAAGAGCAAAATCTTCCGGGAAGGTTATCTTCTCAAGTTCAGGGGAGCCATCGACCATATGTATCTCCGATCCTGCTGCACGCAGCATTTGCGCATCATCGGTCGCATCTCCTCCGGTCCACTGCCGGTGCGCGTCCAGGATCGCATCAAATTGAAACCCCTGCGGCGTCTGTACGCGGCGCAAGGACTGGCGCGGAACCACATCGCCGACCAAGTCCTGTTCGGCAACAACCATGGTGTCGGTCACTGCCAAAACGGGTACGACACCTGCGCAGGCGGAAAGTCGGTCCAATATATGATCGATCACCGTCGTTGGTAGAAAGGGTCGCGCAGCATCATGGATCAAAACCAGCCGAGGGCCGCCGGCTTTAAAGAGATGCTCGAGCGCATTGCGCACAGATTCACGACGGGTCTCGCCTCCCTCGATCATCTCGACTTTGGGAAGACTGCCGGTTATCGCTGTAACCTGTTCCCGCTGGTCACCAGCATGAACGACAAGCACGCGCTCGCATCGCTCGTCACCCGAAAAGCGTTCCAAACTCCAGCGCAAAACAGGCTTTCCACGAACATCTCTGAACTGTTTGGGTAAATCACCGCCCGCCCGACTTCCTTTGCCGGCAGCGACGATGATAGCGGTGTATGGGGAGCGTAGTTGGTTCACATCTGGAGCCATAATCGGGGATGACTTGCCCGCCAACCGCAAATTCTGTATGTGCTGCCTAAATTTTAGGCAGATTCATTTTGACAGCTCGTTTGAAACCTATTGCAATCGGTCCGGTAGTGATCGATCAACCCGTCGTCCTCGCGCCAATGACAGGTGTGACCGACATGCCATTCCGGACGCTCGTGCGGCGCTATGGCTCGGGCTTGAACGTCACGGAAATGATTGCCAGCCCGGCGATGATCCGCGAAACCCGCCAGTCGCTTCAGAAGGCCGCATGGCATCCGGTTGAAGAACCTGTGTCGATGCAGTTGGCGGGCTGCAACCCCACTGAAATGGCGGAAGCGGCTAAGCTCAACGAAGATCGCGGTGCCGCAATCATCGACATCAACATGGGGTGCCCGGTCAAAAAGGTTGTCAATGGCGATGCGGGCTCGGCTTTAATGCGCGACCTTCCTTTGGCGGCGTCGCTCATTGAGGCGACAGTCAAGGCCGTCAAAGTTCCCGTGACGGTCAAGATGCGGATGGGTTGGGATCATGCCAGCCTTAACGCACCCGAGCTTGCCCATATTGCCGAAGATCTTGGTGCGCAGCTTATCACGGTGCATGGGCGGACCCGTTGCCAGATGTACCGCGACACCGCTGACTGGAAATTTGTCGCTAAGGTTAAGCAGGCGGTCAAACTTCCGGTCATCGTCAATGGCGACATCTGCTCGATTGAAGATGCGGAAACCGCGCTTGAACAAAGCGGGGCCGACGGCGTAATGATCGGACGCGGTGCCTATGGCAAACCATGGCTCCTGGGCCAAGTGATGCATTGGTTCGCGACCGGCGAACGCCGTGCCGACCCTTCGCTCGCCGAGCAATATGCTCTCATTGTTGAACATTATCGCATGATGCTCGATCATTATGGCGAAGCAACCGGCGTCAACATGGCGCGCAAGCATATCGGCTGGTATACCAAGGGTCTGCACGCATCCGCCGAGTTTCGCAACGCCGTTAATCAGGTTCCTGACAGCCGGACGGTGCTCGACATGCTGGCACGTTTTTACGAACCCTGGCTGGAACGTCAGGCAGCGTGAAGCGGGCAATCCGGCAACAGGATTATTCCGCCAGCGACGCCATTGCTGCGCACCCCGTTCCAACATTGATCGTCGATAAACGGCAAGTCATTGTCGAGGCTAATGCTGCTGCGGAATCGCTGTTCAATCATTCGCGGATGACGCTGATCAATGAGCAATTGAGCGCCATCCTGGACCTTTCCCATGTTGATCTTCAAGCGCTATGGGCTGATGATGGCAAAAGCTTTTCGGCATTCGACGTCGTCGCAAGGCTGGGGCGTTCGGGTCAACATATTATCGACCTGATGGTTAGTCCCGCGCATGGCGAGCAAGGATACCGCATGATCGCATTGCCCCAAAGCGGCGCATCGCTCTCACAGCAACGCCCGGGGAGCGCCGCACGGACGGCCATGGGCGCTGCTGCAATGCTCGCCCATGAGATCAAAAATCCACTATCCGGCATTCGCGGCGCCGCGCAACTGATCGAGGGAGCGAGCGACGAGGATGCGTCGCGCTTTGCGCAGTTAATATGTACAGAAGTGGACCGGATCGCATCATTGATTGATGGCATGCAAAATTTCTCCAGGCATCAGCCTTACGCGCTGTCGTTGGAAAATATCTATCCGGCGATCAATCAAGCGAGAGAAATTGCTAAGGCCGGTTTTGCCAATGAGGTCACAATTTATGAAGATTATGACCCGTCATTGCCTGAGGCCATGATTTCGCACGATGGGCTCGTCCAAATCCTCATCAACCTCATCAAGAATGCCGCCGAAGCACTCGTCAATACGCCTAAACCGATGATCAAGCTTGGCACGGCGTTCCGTCATGGCCTATCCTATGATGCGGGTGACGGTCGGGGCCGGATCGCACTACCCGTTGAAATTACCGTTTGCGACAACGGCCCGGGCGTTCCGCAGCTATTGGTCGAGGATATGTTCAGCCCATTTGTGACAGGGAGGGACCTTGAAAGCGGCAAGCGGGGCGGGCAGGGATTAGGGCTAGCTCTGGTCGATAAGCTGATGCGCGAAATGGGCGGACTGGTCCGTTATCATCGCGATCACGAGCAGGGTCTTTCCTATTTTCGGCTGCACCTTCCTGTGAGCGGTGCAGAGGCATGACCGAGGTTTCCATTCTCCTGGTCGAAGACGACGCAGCCATCGCGTTGGTCGTGGAAACCGCCCTGCGGCGCGAAGGTTATGATGTCCACCATGTCGCATCGATAGCTGGTAGAAACAGCGCACTTGGCGGGCGGGCATATGCTTTGATGATCACCGATGTTATCTTGCCCGATGGTAATGGACTTCACGAGCTTACCGGATTGCAGCGGCATTATAATATTGGCGCTGTCATTGTGCTATCCGCCCAAAATACGCTCAACACGGCAATCCGGGCGACCGAAGAAGGCGCATTTGACTATCTGCCCAAGCCGTTTGATCTGAAGGAGTTGGTGAGAACCGTCAGAAGCGCACTTGCGCGCGCGCCTGACGTCGGGACCAAGGTCGACGTGCAAACTACCGCGGACGATTTGCCGTTGATCGGCAGGGCGCAATCGATGCAGGACGTGTATCGGACAATCGCGCGGCTCGCTTCGAATGATCTTTCGGTATTGGTTTTGGGAGAATCCGGTACTGGCAAAGAGTTGGTCGCGCAGGCCATTCACGAAACGGGGCGGCGTAGCGGCGGACCGTTTGTCGCCGTCAACATGGCTGCAATCCCGCGCGAGTTGATCGAGGCCGAACTTTTCGGTCACGAGAAAGGCGCTTTTACGGGAGCTCACGCCCGTGCGACGGGGCGATTTGAGCAAGCGAGTGGTGGCACTTTGTTTCTCGACGAAATCGGTGACATGCCGATGGAGGCGCAGACCCGTTTGCTACGAGTTCTGCAATCTGGCGAATTCATGCCGGTTGGCGGCGCACGTCCGATCAAAACCGATAGCCGTGTCATCGCTGCAACCAACCAGGACCTGCCCGATCTCATCAGGCAGAACCGGTTCCGCGAAGACCTTTATTACCGGCTCAATGTTATCCCCATCGCGCTCCCTCCTCTTCGTGATCGCCGCGAGGATATTCCGGCGCTAATCGAGCATTTCATTTCGCAATCGGCCGCCGAAGGTTTGCCAAGAAAAAGCTTCGCCTCGGAAGCTGTGAAACGGCTGGTAGCGCACGACTGGCCGGGGAACATCCGGGAGCTCAAAAATGTCGTACAGCGACTGCTTATTCTGGCGCGTAACGAGCAAATCAGCGTCGATGATGTTACGGCCCTCATGCAGGGAGTGCAGGGGCGCCCTGGACTTGACGCGGTCAGGCTGGGAGACAGTTTCGAGGCAGCTCTGGAGCAAAAACTCGAAGGGGTCGTTGGCGATGCTACCAGCTTCGGCCATCTTTATGAAGAGTTGCTGTCCGAGATGGAACGCCCACTGATTGCCTATTTGCTGCGATATCATCAGGGAAACCAGCTACGCGTCGCCGAACATTTGGGGATCAACCGCAACACATTACGCAAAAAAATTCTGCATCTCGGGTTGCGTTAGACCGGATCAAAAGGGGCTAGCGGCGGTAGGCATTTACTGTGTTCCTTTTGCAACGCAAATGTCGTATCAAGGCCACAATGCAGTTCAACCTGACCGAGACCCCGCAGGTCGCCGCGCAGCCGGATGAGGCCGAAGTTGTATCACCTTGGTCAAGGTTGACGCCGCTGGTCGAATGGCTGGTGCTGGGCAGCTTCATTGCGGTTTCAATCGCTACTTATTTTATCGTTACATCCGGGAAACAGCAGCAAAGCCTGCTTAGCCCCGTTTTGGCGGCTGCGCTGTTGATCGCCAACCTGGTGCCATCAATGGGACTCCTCGTACTGTTCGGTCGCCGCATTGCAAAGGCGCGGGCGGCGCGGACGGCCATCGGCGGTAACGGTCGATTGCATGTGCGTCTGGTGGCGCTCTTTTCAACCATTGCTGCGGTGCCGACCTTGCTCGTGGCAATTTTTGCGTCGATGCTATTTCAATATGGAGTCGACTTCTGGTTTTCCGACCGCTCGCGCGGCATGTTTGAAAACGCCGCTACTTTCGCCGAGGGGTATAAGGCTGAAAATATTGCCGATATCTCTAACAATGCGGTGGCCATGGCATCGGACCTGCGTGACAAGCTGTCGCGGGTCCCCGTAAATAGCGAAGAATTCAAGGAATATTATGTTTGGCAAGCCGTGACGAGGCGACTCAGCCAATCGGCTATCATTGAAATTGGTAAAGATGGCGTTGCGCGGACACCCGCTATGGTGGAACCGGATAACCGGCCTGCGACCCATCGTATCACCCCTGAAATCGCGGCGCGGCTTGGTGCAGGTGAAGAAGTTGTGCCGGTCGAAACGGCGGACCGGTTCGCGGCGGCCACTTTGCTCCAACCTGGCAGCCAGATCTACCTGTACGTGTCACGTGACTCCAAGATTCTGGGGTCCGGGCAGACGGAGCGCGCTGGAGCGGTACTGGCCGATTATAACAGCCTTTTTGCGCGCTCCAAGCAACTCCAGCTTCAATTCAATATAGCGCTTTTTCTGCTGTCCCTGATGCTGGTAGGGTTTGCAGTTTGGGTCGCGCTGTTGGTGGCAGACCGCCTTGTCCGGCCTGTGGTTGAATTGGTTGCGGCGTCGCGTCGGGTTGCAGCCGGCGATTTGTCCGCGCGCGTGACCGAATATCGTGGGCAGGATGAAATCGGGACGCTCGCAAGTACGTTCAATCAGATGACCGAACAATTGGGTGGTCAGACGAGCGCGCTGATCCAGGCAAATAACCAGTTGGAAGCGCGGCGCGCTTTTATTGAAACCGTGCTCTCGGGCGTCTCATCAGGTGTGATGTCGCTCGACCAGAGTCGCACCATCCGGTTGCTCAATCGCTCCGGAGAAGCGCTGCTGAGGGCTGATCGGGCTGAGGTAATCGGCCAACCGCTTGATAAGTTTGTTCCCGAGTTGGATCAATTTGTAGCTCGCAAGCAAGGTGAGACAATATTGCAAGTAACCATCGCCGGAGAAGAACGGACATTTGCAGCGAAGAACGTTCATGATGTTGTCGGCTATGTCGTAACGTTTGAAGATATTACGCAACAGTTGCTTGATCAGCGTCGGGCGGCTTGGTCCGATGTTGCCCGCCGTATTGCGCATGAGATCAAAAATCCGCTGACCCCGATCCAGTTGGCCGCGGAACGCTTGCAGCGTCGTTATGGGGAAAGCGTTGAGGGAGACCGAGGCGTTTTCCAAAAGTTGACGGAAACAATCGTGCGTCAGGTTGCGGATCTCCGGCGTATGGTCGATGAATTTTCCAGTTTCGCGCGCATGCCCAAGCCGGTATTTCGCGAGGAAAATATCGTTGATTTGGGCAAACAGGCGATGTTCCTTCACGAGATTGCGCACCCCGCGATCATTTTCGAGGTTCATGCCGACCGACCAAACGAGCCCCTCGTTTGTGACCGCCGTCAGATGGCTCAGCTTTTCACGAACATTGTCAAAAACGCGGTAGAGGCAATTGTCCCTAAGGCCAATGGCGCAGCAAAAGACAGCATTCAACTCAGCATATCACGACCGTCTGACCAAGAATTGCAGATTACGCTCGCGGATACAGGGGTCGGTCTACCCAAGGAACGCGCAGCAATTGTAGAACCCTATATGACGACGCGAGAAGGGGGCACCGGACTTGGCCTCGCTATCGTCAAGAAAATTGTCGAGGAGCATTTCGGGAGCATAGAATTTGAAGATCGGGCAGGGGGAGGCACTGTCGTAAGCATCTTGTTCAATCCGACCGTGCTTGCCCCCCTTGCTGGCGAAGGAACCGATCAGGATGTTACTGACAGGGAAGTCGTTCCCGCATCGCTGTCGCGCAATATTTAAGGTAAGTAAAAGATGGCGTTAGATATTTTGATCGTTGATGATGAGCGCGACATCCGCGACCTCGTCGCCGGTGTGCTTGAGGACGAAGGCTACAGTTGCCGGTCCGCCGCGAATAGCGATGATGCACTGGCCGCTATTGCCGAACGTCGTCCTTCGCTCGCGCTAATCGATGTATGGCTCCAAGGATCGAAACTGGACGGGCTGGAACTGCTTGAAGAAGTTAAGCAGCGTGACCCTTCGATCCCCGTCCTGGTGATCTCTGGGCATGGGAATATCGACACAGCTGTTGCCGCCATTCGCAAGGGCGCGGTGGACTTTATCGAAAAGCCATTCGAGGCGGAAAAGCTTCTTCTTATGGTTGAGCGGGCGACCGAGACGGATCGCTTACGCCGCGAGAATGAAGCATTGCGGGCGCGTGTTGGCCATGTCCAGGAATTGACGGGCAGC
This sequence comes from Pseudomonadota bacterium, assembly GCA_023458055.1. Classification (GTDB taxonomy): domain Bacteria; phylum Pseudomonadota; class Alphaproteobacteria; order Sphingomonadales; family Sphingomonadaceae; genus JAFAFE01. Next base: position 36,691 of record JAEXAW010000022.1, on the reverse strand, counting down.
AGCACCGCGATGAACAATGTCCGGGCGACATTGAAGCGGGTCGCTGGCACGGGTTCGCGGGTGCTGATTTCCGGTCCTTCCGGTGTCGGTAAGGAGGTTGCGGCAAGGCTGCTGCATAGCTGGAGTAACCGGGCAAGTGGTCCTTTCCACGTCGTGACGGCCGCGCGCATGGAACCCGAGACGGTGGAAGAAGAGCTGTTCGGTGTCGAACTTGGCGATGGTACCATCAAACCGGGTTTTCTCGAACAAGCCCATGGCGGAACGCTTTTTCTCGATGAAGTGGCCGACATGCCGACGACCACGCAGGGTAAGATCTTGCGGGTTTTGACGGATCAGAGCTTCGTGCGTGTTGGCGGAACGCGGCAGGTAAAGGTTGATGTCCGCATCGTTTCCGGAACGGCACGCAACCTAGTCGATGAAATCGCTGAACGTCGCTTCCGCGAAGATCTCTATTACCGGCTGAATGTCGTGCCGGTCCACCTTCCCGCCCTGCGCGAGCGGCGCGAAGATATTGGCGTTCTCGCCAATTATTTTCTCGCGCGCTATGCCAATGAACGGCGAATTGAAGCGCCCGAACTATCGGCCGATGCCTTGGCGACGCTTGAGGCTTATGATTGGCCCGGTAACGTCCGGCAGTTGCGCAACGTGATCGAAAGGGTGATGATTTTGGCACCCGGCGATCGGCTTGGACAGATTGACGTCGATATGCTCCCGTCCGAAATTTTGGGTAGTCAGCATCAGGGGGGAGGGGCCGCGGCCTCGTTGATGGGCGCGCCACTGCGCGAAGCCCGCGAGAATTTCGAGCGGGAGTATTTGCGCGTTCAGATCCGGCGGTTTTCCGGCAATGTTTCGCGCACCGCAACTTTCATCGGAATGGAGCGTTCCGCCCTGCATAGAAAATTGAAGCTTCTGGGGATCGCCGAAACGAAATTAGGAGGCGAGGCTGATGGTGAAGAATGACGATACTGGACTTATGAAATCAACACCATATATCTGATTGACGGATGGGTCGCTCATCCCATAGTCGAATGACAATTGCGGAAAGCTCCGCCAAGAACCGAAAGGGCCAACGGGATGTCCGAAAAGGTCAATAATCTGCAAGACGTTTTCCTCAATTCTCTGCGCAAGACGAAAACCCCGGTGACGATGTTCCTCGTCAAGGGCGTCAAGCTACAGGGGATCATTACCTGGTTTGACAATTTCTCGGTTCTGTTGCGGCGAGATGGCCAGTCGCAGCTTGTTTATAAGCATGCCATTTCGACAATCATGCCGTCGCAGACAATGGACCTTGCTCCTATTCGGGAAAGCTTTGAGGCAACGCAGTCCAAGGCACGCTTGTTGCAGGAAGTGTTTCTTAATGCAGTGCATAAAGCCAAGGATCCCGTAACGATGTTTCTGGTAAATGGCGTGATGCTGCAAGGTGAAGTGGCGGCCTTCGACCTTTTCTGCATGCTGCTCGAGCGCGATCATATGGTGCAACTGGTCTATAAACATGCGATTTCGACCATCCAACCATCCGGTCCGATCAATTTGGCGGGCGAAAGCGAAGCGACGGACGCTTGACGGGATTTACCTGGCAATCTGAAAACGAGGTTACGCGCGGCACCAAGGCTGCGGTGATCCTGCCCGATATTGTCCGCACTGCTCGCGACACCGAGCGGTCCGTGCGCGACACGGCCGCACAATTGGAAGAGGCAAAAGGCCTTGCGCTTGCAATTGGCGTGGATATCGTCATCGCCCAGATATTGCGGGTGCGCACCGTCAAACCGGCGACATTGTTTGGCGCAGGGCAGATTGAAGACCTCGCGGCGCAGATTGAGGCACAAGGCGTCGAATTGGTCATTATCGACGCCTCGCTTTCGCCCGTGCAGCAGCAAAATCTGGAAAAAGGGTTGAAGGCCAAGGTCATCGACCGCACGGGGCTTATCCTTGAAATTTTCGGGGAACGCGCCGCGACGGCCGAAGGACGGCTTCAGGTCGAGCTTGCGCACCTTGATTATCAGCAAGGTCGCTTGGTGCGCAGTTGGACGCACCTTGAGCGCCAGCGTGGTGGCTTTGGCTTTCTTGGTGGTCCGGGTGAAACGCAGATCGAATCCGACCGCCGGATGATCCGCGACCGCATGGCAAAGCTGCGCCGCGAGCTTGATCAGGTCAAGCGCACCCGCTCCCTCCATCGTGGGCGGCGGCAGCGCGCGCCTTGGCCGATTGTCGCGCTCGTCGGCTATACCAATGCGGGCAAGTCGACCTTGTTCAATCGCATGACTGGCGCTGACGTCATGGCCGAAGATTTGCTGTTCGCTACGCTTGATCCGACGATGCGGCAGGTTGGGCTACCGGGCATCGACAAAGTCATCCTGTCCGATACGGTAGGGTTTGTGTCGAACCTGCCGACCCAGTTGATCGCAGCGTTTCGCGCGACGCTGGAAGAAGTGCTCGCCGCCGATCTTATTGTCCATGTCCGTGATATTTCTCACCCTGATACGCAGGCGCAAAAACAGGATGTGGAACGAGTTTTACGTGAGCTCGGGGTCGGCCCCGGCGGAGAGGGGGAGGACGGTGATCCGGATGCGCTATCGATCCCCGTCGTAGAAATCTGGAATAAGATTGATGCGGTCAATGCCGATACCGCTGTGCTGCTCCGCGAAGATGCGGCGCGGCGCGATGACGTTGCCATCGTTTCTGCTTTGACGGGCGAGGGGGGTGATGCTGCCAAACAGTGGTTGGCCGACAAGTTGACGTCCGGAAATGCCGTCCGTCACCTTGCGTTGCCACAATCGGCAGGCGAGGCGCTGGCCTGGCTCCATGAGCATGGTCAAGTGCTGAAACAAGAGGCCGACGATGGCGAGATTGCCGTTGATGTCCTCATTTCCGATAAAGATTATGCGCGTTTTCTCAATCGCTGGATGCCTGTCGCTTGACTTCCATCCATAGGCTTTCCTGTTCGTCGAGTGATAATTTGGCGAATTCCTGTTCACCGACCTGAGCTTCCATGGCGCGGAAGCGCGCTTCAAATTTGCGGTTGGCTTCCCGCAACGCTACTTCAGAATCAATCTTAAGTTTGCGTCCCAAATTGACCACCGCAAACAAAAGATCGCCAAATTCCTCCTCTCGATGCTGGGGCGTTAGGGCGGCATCCAGTTCGGCCAACTCCTCCTGAATTTTGCCTGTTGGCCCGGCAGTGTCCGGCCAATCAAAGCCAACGCGCGCGGCTCGCTTTTGCAATTTTTCAGCGACCATCAGCGCGGGCAGGGACTTTGCAACTCCTGCAAGTGCGCTTGGGTCCGGGTCTTGGCTTCGCTCTTGGGCCTTGATTTCCTCCCAGCCGGGCGATTGTTGGGGATTATCGCTAAATATGTGCGGATGACGTCGCTCCATTTTTTCCGAAATGCCCGCAACCACGTCGCCAAAATCGAAGAGGCCCGCTTCCTCGGCCATACGCGCATGGAATACGACCTGTAACAGAAGGTCGCCAAGTTCGTCCTTGAGAGCGGGCATATCCTCGCGCTCAATCGCGTCGAGAACCTCGTAGGCTTCCTCAATCGTGTAAGGCGCGATGGTGGCAAAAGTCTGCGCGACATCCCACGAGCATCCAGTCTGCGGATCGCGCAAACGGCGCATGATGTTGAGAAGACGGTCGATCATAATAGTCCTTTATGGCGTGTCCGTTTCGAATGGTCGAAGGTCTTAATATCAATCCACCTTAACGCGATACAGGATATGAGCGGCGCAGCAACCTGTGGGAAAGCGAAATCTGACCCGACGGGCGACAAGCCGAATGATGCCAACATAAGTTCGATAATATATATTATGTTAAATATCATCTACCAAGTTCAAACATCCACGACCATCGTGTCAAAAGCCGGCACCACTCTGTTTGGCAATGTTTGTGCCAATTGATCATAGTCCATCGTACTATCCATATGCGTTATCACCGTTTGCCTCGGTTTGATCTTGCCGACCCATTGCAGGATCATGTCGAGCGTCGGATGCAGAGGATGCGGCTTGCGGCGCATCGCATCGACAATGAACAAATCGAGGTTTGCAAAATGCTCGGTCATTTCCGCCGTTATCGGGTTAAAATCCGTCGCATAGCCGATGCGACGGCCATCATGTTCGAATACCAATCCAGCGCTGGTGATGGACCCATGCGGCATATCGACAGCGCTCACTTCAATACCGAAGATATCGGACCGGTCAGGCAACAGATGGAGATCCATGAGGGCCGGATACATTTCCTTGCCCTCAAACGCATAATCAAAGCGCCGTACTAACGAATCCCGTGTAGCCGCGCGCGCATAGGCATCGATGGGACCGCCCGCGCGGATTGCGAGTGCCCGTACGTCGTCGATACCATGGCAATGATCGGCATGGTCATGAGTCCAGATCACTGCGTCAACGCGACCGATATTGCTCGCCAGCAATTGTTCGCGCAGATCCGGACTAGTGTCGATCAAGAAGCGCCTGTCGGCTATTTCAATCATCACCGATGCGCGGCGGCGGCGGTTTTTGGGATTGGCCGGGTTGAGCGTGCCCCAATCATCGCCCACGCGCGGAACGCCCGCAGACGGTCCGCAACCAAGGATGATTGCCTTCACGGTTTGGCTTTCGAGAATAAGGCGTAAAAGTTGCGCGCGGTGGTCTCGCGCAGCTCTTGCTCATCTTCGCCGCGCAATTCTGCAAGAAAACGCGCAGTATCGGCGACAAAGGCAGGCTCGCCCGGCTTTCCCCGATGCGGGACCGGGGCAAGAAACGGCGCATCGGTTTCAACGAGCAAGCGATCAGCCGGAATAATTTTAGCACTCGCCTGCAAATCCGCTGCATTCTTGAACGTAACGATGCCCGAAATGGAAATGTACAGGCCGAGCCCCAGCGCCTTGTCGGCAAAATCCTGAGACGCGGTGAAACAGTGGATGACGCCGGTAAAGGCCCCCTCCTCCATCATCTCCTTGAGGATGCCATAGGTGTCGGCTTCGGCCTCACGGGTGTGCACGATGAGCGGCAGTCCGGTCTCACGTGCTGCGATAATGTGGCTGCGAAAGCTGTCCTGCTGTCGTGACCGATCAGACTTGTCATAATAATAATCGAGCCCGGTTTCGCCGATCCCGACGATCCGCGGATGCGCGGCCCGCTCGACGAGTTTGGCGACATCAATGTGGGAATGATGGTCGGCATCGTGGGGATGGATGCCGACACTCGCCCAGACATCAGGTTCAGCATCTGCCACCGCCAGCACATCGTCCCATTCGCTCTCGCGCGTCGCGATGTTGAGCATCGCGGTGACGCCAGTTTCCCGTGCGCGGGCCAGCACCTCCGCCTGCTGTTCGGCAAGACCCTTATAATTAAGGTGGCAATGGGAATCGACGAGCATGGTTCAATCCGGCTGCGGCATTTCGAGGCGCGGGAAGACGCCAACCGGAGCGGGCAGCGCTGTGCCTTCGGCTATGGGCCTCGCCAGTGCCGCAAAATCGCGCGCATCTTGAGGTTGAGCCAGCAGATCGAGCAATTTGTCGGCGCCTTCAGGTATGACGAACCGCGCGAGAATGGCCAATTGCCGAACCGCTTCTGCAGTGTGATAGAGCACCGTATCTGCCCGCGCGGGGTCGGTTTTGCGCAGCGTCCAAGGGGCTTGATCCGCGAAATATTGGTTCGCAGCCGAAGCCGCCTTCCAGATTGCTTCAAGCGCGGTATGAATTTGCAGCGACTGCATGGCCTTAATCGCGTCATCATGGGCCAGCCTGAGGTCGGCCAATAGCCCCGCTTCGGCATCAGTCACCGTGCCGATAGAAGGCACCCTTCCCTCACAATTTTTCGCGATCATGGAAAGCGAGCGCTGCGCCAGATTACCGAGATTATTGGCAAGATCGGCATTGCAGCGCGTCACGATTGCCTCGTCGGAATAGCTGCCATCCTGCCCAAAGCTCACTTCGCGGAGGAGAAAATAGCGTAGCTGGTCAACCCCGTAGCGCGCGGCCAATTCCATCGGATCACTCACATTGCCAAGCGATTTCGACATTTTCTCCCCGCGATTGAGGAGGAAGCCGTGGCCGAACACCTGCTTGGGCAAGGGCAATTTGGCGCTCATCAGGAAGGCTGGCCAATAAACGGTGTGAAATCGGACAATATCCTTGCCGATAATATGCGTGACGTCACCGCCCTCCGGCCAATAGCGCGCAAGCATTTCGGTTTGCTCGGGGTAACCAAGGCCGGTCAGATAGTTGGTGAGCGCATCGACCCACACATACATGACATGATTTTCCGAACCCGGCACCGGCACGCCCCAATCGAAACTGGTGCGGGATACGGACAGATCGGTAAGCCCCCCTTCGACGAAGCGGATCACCTCATTGCGGCGGCTGTCGGGCTGGATGAGTTCGGGATGATTATTGTAGAGGTCAAGCAAAGGTTGCTGATATTTCGAGAGACGGAAAAACCAGCTTTCCTCAACCGTCCATTCAACCGGAGTGCCCTGAGGGGAAAGCTTCTCCCCGCCTTCCCCGTCGATCAGTTCCTTTTCATCGTAAAAAGCTTCATCGCGGACCGAATACCAGCCTTCATAACGCCCAAGATAGAGGTCGTTATTGGCTTCCATGGCCTGCCAGATAGCCTGGCTTGCGGCGTAGTGATCAGCCGCGCTGGTACGCATGAAACGATCATAGTTTACATTAAGACCATCAGCCATGGTCTGGAAATGGTTTGACATTTCTTCGGCAAGAGCGGCCGGCGTTACGCCTTTCTCGCGGGCGGTCTGCGCCATTTTAAGGCCATGTTCGTCGGTACCGGTCTGGAAGCGCACATCGCGCCCCTCGGCTTTTCGGAAACGCGCGATAGCATCGGTGGCGATTGCCTCATAGGCATGGCCGATATGCGGGCGTCCGTTGGGATAGCTGATCGCGGTGGTGATATAGCAGGGCTCAGAAGACATGCGCGCCCTCTAGCCCCTAGCGAGGGGGATGAGCAAGTCCCGCAAGCAAAGTCCCGATCTCGAAACTGGTCATCGCTACATCATAGCTGCCCTGAACTGCAAACTGGGAGATATCGCGCAGCCGCTCCCATGTCGTAATACCATGCGCGAGGGCCGCGCCTGTTTGGGTGCGGCACCAAGCGGCGGCTTCTTCCGGCGCGAGGTCAAGCAGGGCCTCATAGCGCGGTCGCGCGGCTTTGAGGCTGACGCTGCGCGCGAGGGCGTGGCGCTTACTATTGTCGGGATCGCCCGCGGCAATCAGCGCGCGGATTTGCTGCTGTAGCTCGCCCAGCCCCAGGTCCATGATATCGAGCGCGCGTCCCGGTGATCCTTTCGCACCCAGCAGCAACGCATCGACATCGGCGGGAGAAAGATGTCCGGCGACATCACCCAGCCATGAGCGCATCGCATCGTCAGGAAAGGGCGCGAAGCGCAGATGGCGGCAGCGCGAGCGGATTGTCGGCAACAGCCGCCCGGGCATATGACTCACCAGAAAAAAGACCGTATCCTGCGGTGGTTCTTCCAGCGTTTTGAGGAGCGCGTTAGCGGCTGATCTTTCCATGTCATCGATGGCATCGATGATGCACACGCGATAGCGCGCGATCGTCGGTGTGCCCGTGAGGCTTTGGTTAAGTGCGCGCACCTCGTCAATCGGAATGCTGCGCGCAAGTTCATCACTTTTGTCTTTGGTCCGGCGTTCGAGCAGATGATATTCAGGATGCGTCCCGGCATCGAGGAGATGTTGCGCTTGGCTACCCGCGGCGATGTCCAAGGACAGAAGCGGCGCTGCAGCCAACACATCGTCAAATAGACCACCGGCATCTTCGGCACCGTCCTCGGTCGGCTGATTGAGCAGGAACAGCCCTGCCCGTTTGGCAAAACTGGCCTTGCCGATTCCCTTCGGCCCGGAAAGCAGCCATGCGTGATGCAGCCGACCACTGGTGAAGCTTTCGAGAAAAGCCTTTTCCTGCTCCTGCTGGCCGATCAAGGTCATGCGTACAGCATCGGTGCAATATGCGCCATCAGGCGGGTCGTAACCTCGTCTGCCGTGCCGGAGGCATCAATCAGCTTGATCCGATCAGGCTCCGCTTCGGCGAAGGTACGAAACGCCGCTGCAACCTTGGCGTGGAAATCATCGTTGCGCTGCTCGAACCGGTCACCCTGCCCGGCATCGCGGGCGCGGGCGCGTTGCCGCGCCTCGCCCTCATCAAGCGTTAAAACCAGCGTCAAATCCGGTACAAAGCCTTCGCTACCGATCTGGTGCAGCATCAAGATGTCCGCGTCGCTAAGTCCGCTTCCGCCACCCTGATAGGCGCGGCTGCTATCGTGGAAACGATCACACAGCACCCATTCGCCTTGGTCCAACGCTGGCTTGATAATCTTGTCGACATGGTCAGAGCGGGCTGCGGCGAACAACAAGGCCTCGGCGCGCGGTCCCCAAAAACCTGATTCGCCTTCGAGCAATAGCTTCCGGATTGCCTCCGCGCCCGCGCTTCCGCCCGGCTCCCGCGTGGTTACAACGCGCAAACCTTTTTCCTCAAGCGCTGCCTTGAGCGCAGCGATTTGGGTGGATTTACCCACCCCCTCGCCGCCTTCAAGGCTGATAAAGCGCCCCCGCGTCACCTCATGCTCCAAAGAAAGAGAGGAGTCCGTTCCACGCGCTGCGGAAAAAACCCGCTTCGCTAACATCCTGCGCTGCGGCAAGCGGCACAATTTGCGGGCCGGTATCAGGATTGGCAATAACCAACCGCGCCACCGGAGTCCCCGCCTTGAAAGGCGCCTTGACTGGCCCGTCATAGCTGATCTTGAGCGTGTAGGTCGGGGTCGACCCGGAGGGATAGGTCACTGCAATATCCTGCGGCGCAACAACATTGATCGAGCGCGCACTGCCTTGCTGGACGCGCACTGACCCGACGACGTCTCCCTTTTTGAACAAGGGTTTTGCCGCCCACGCCTTGAACCCCCAATCCATCAGATTGACGGATTCGGTAATGCGGCTGTTGAAGCTTGGAAGGCCAGCCACGACCATGATCAAGCGGCGGCCATTTTGGACGGCCGATCCGGTAAAGCCGAAGCCTGCTTCCTCCGTGTGGCCGGTTTTGAGGCCGTCAGCGCCCGCGATTTTTCCGAGAATAGGGTTACGATTCGGCTGTGAAATCGCCGATCCGCCCATCGTCTTGCCCCAGGTGAAGTCCTTTTGCTGATAGAATTTGACGTAATAATCGGGAAAATCAGCGAGCGTCCGCTCGGCAAGAATCGCGAGGTCCTTCGCAGTGACAACCGTGCGACCTTCATCGGGCCAGCCATTGGACGTGCCGAAATGGCTATCCTTCATACCAAGCCGCGCGGCTTGCTTGTTCATCAGCGCGGCGAACGCCTCTTCGGTTCCGGCTATCCCTTCGGCCAGCGCAACACAGGCATCATTGCCTGACAGCGTCACAATGCCGTGGAGGAGATTCTCGACACTGACCTGCTCACCGGCAGAGAGGAACATCGTCGAGCCTGCAGCGGGACCGTGCCACTGCTTCCAGCTTTCCGGCTTGAAGGTGATCTTCTGGTCGAGTTTTATCTTGCCCTGCTTCAAAAGGTCAAATGCGACATAGGCCGTCATCATCTTGGCCATGGATGCCGGCGGGATCTGGCGTTCGGGGTCGCGTTGATAGAGCACCGCCCCCGAGGACATATCCTTGAGGTAAGCAATCGGAGCGGTCCCCTGAAATGTTGGGGCTTTGGCCGAAGCCGGAACAGTGGCCGCGAGGAGAACGACGGCGGCTACGGGAGCGAATTTCAAATAATGGTACATGATGACTTTCAAGGAGCGTTCAAAAGCGTTGCATTATCCGGGTGCCAGCTGCGTGAATCCAAGCTAGATCCGGCGGGCCTTTCTTTATCGCGAAACCGCGTCGGACAATAGCCCCACGGTCAATCCGTAAAAGTTCGAGCAATTATAATCGAGGATCACTTTGTAATTGCCAGTCAGCAAATAGCCCGTCGCATTCGGGCCGTCGGGCTCGATCAATGTCGCGAATGTATCGCCGCGCGGCCATACACCGGATCTTGGAGTGATGCCCAAAGCGCGCCATTCATCCATGCTCTTCCACTGGCTGTGGCGCTCGAACACGCGAGGACAGCGCGGTGAATTAAGCTTGGTCGCGATCGCTGTACGGTCGAGCGAGGCGGGCACAGAAACGGCAAAACCCCATCCTTCCCCGCGGCGCCATCCAGATTGATAAAAATAATTGGCAATGGAGGCCAGCGCGTCGGCCTCACTGGTGCGGATATTGGCGCGTCCATCGCCGTCACCATCCTTGGCGAGCCGCAAATAGACGCTGGGAAGAAATTGCGGATAGCCGAACGCGCCCGCCCAGCTTCCAACCAATTGCTCGCGCGGATAGCCGCGATCCAGCATCTTCAAGGTTGCGAGAAATTCCCCTTCGAACAATGGGCGGCGGCGTCCTTCATAGGCGAGCGTTGCAAGGCTACGCGGCAGATCGAAATCGCCCATATAGCTGCCATAATTGGTCTCCTTGCCGTAAATCGCGACCATCATCGCTTCGGGCACGCCGGTTTCTGCTTCGATTCGGGCGAGCAAGGGACGTAGTTCGGCATATTTGGTGCGCCCGCGATTGATCCGCGCCGCATCGACATGCTTGTCGCGATAGGGCGCGAAGGCGGGAATCGCCGATGTCGTACTTGTTCCCGGCTGATTGCGGTCCAGTTCAATCACACGCGGATTAAATGTCAGTGTTGGAACCACGCTGTCAAAGGTACGGCGACTGATACCCATAGCTTGTGCCTTGGGCCACAGCGACTGCAAATATGTTTGGAAGCCCGCGTCATCCTGCGCGGTTGCGGGTATTGACGGCCCGGAAAGGGCGAGCATGGCTGCGATAGCAACAACTTTAATCATGGGAGAACGAAAATTAACACGCTTCACTCAAAAATACTCGCTTCTGATACCGGACATTGTCCTAATTGGCACAGTCAGACGGCGCTTGGAAGCATTTAGGCGGACCGGTCAACGCACATCTGCCTCGTTTGCCCGTGCGAAACCCCCTTCCCCTTCGCCCTTTTGCCTTCTATGGGCGCGTGAACAAGGACAGGTGGCCGAGTGGTTTAAGGCAGCGGTCTTGAAAACCGCCGTAGGTTAACGCCTACCGTGGGTTCGAATCCCACCCTGTCCGCCATTACCATTTTCCGGTCGTGATAGCTCCTCTAAAGCCTTGAACGGCAAGGATATATCAGCGGTTTGAACACCCTGATTCCAGTCATATTCTAGATGAGAGGCCAAGGTCAGTTTGAGGACGATTCGACGGTCCTCGAATGTGCCATTCTCCCAAAGATTCCAAGGGTTTGAGAGAAACGAAAAAGCGGTTTGAAAAGTTTCGTCGTAATCTTTCGCAACAGTGCCGCAGCGCGTGGTTTTTTCCGCTAAAACCAGCTTTTCACGCTGCAATTCTTCCACCTTGCGCTCGTATGCGTCGATCACGGCGGGGCTATCTGATTCCACAATCCGTTCGAGGAATTGCCCGATCCGCTTATCAGTCGCGACAATTTCTTGCTTGAGCGTTGCGACTTCATCCTTACGGCTCTTTGCGCGCTCATCCCAGCGGAGACGGAACAAGCCCGACAGCAATTCGACAAGTTCATGGCTTGGCGTGAGAGCGCGCAGCAGCGTCTCATAGGCGCTTTCAATTTTCGAGCGCGCGACCGACTTGCCGAACTTCTCGCAGCCGCGATGGCGGCAGACGTAGTAAGGATATTTGCCGTTGCGGCCCTGCACCCAATTCGCGGTCATAGGGTGATTGCAACAACCACAATTCACGAAGCCACGAAGCGGAAAATCCGCGCTCACATCGACGCGCGCAGCCGCGTAGGTTTTGCCCGAGAGGCGATCTTGATTGCGCTGGAAAGTTTCCAGCGAGATCACGCCTTCATGCTGGCCCTTGCGAAGCGACACACCCCACATTTTGCTTTCGACGTATCCGGCATAAACTGGATTGGTCAGGATGCGGTTGGCTTGCTCATTCGTGAGGAAGCCGTGACGACAGACTGGAAAGCCCGAATGGCTTTCCATGAAGCGTTTGACTTCGGCGCGCGAGTTGAAGCGCCCTGACGCATAACCGTTGAGGGCTTCGCCGATGATCGAGGCGACAGGCTCGACACGCACGAGGATCGAGCCACCAGCCGGAGATTTTTCGTAGCGATAACCGAGCGGCGCATGGAATACCCAATACCCGCCAAGCATACGCCCTTTCATTCGGTCTTTTGCTTGCTCCGCATTTTTCCGGCGATGCTCGCTCGCAAAAGCCGCTTCCATGATTTCGAGAAGATCGTCGTCGGGATCATCCGCGTAAACGCGGCGCGGCGATTCCAGCATCCCGCCGACCGTCGAAATGGCATCGCGGATCGCGTAGTGCGTCCGCACCGAGCGCGCGAGACGGTTCAAATCGTCGATTAGGACGATAGTTCTTTCGCGCTTGCTCGCTTTCAGAAACGCGAGAAGCTCTTTCAGGCCATTGCGATTGACGGTTTTGCCCGTGAGGTCATCGCGGAAAACCGCAACGACGTTGTAGCCTTTGCGGTCAGCATAATCCCGACACATTGCCTCCTGACTTTCGAGGCCGTTGCCTTCTTTGGTTTGCCGCTTGGTGGAAACGCGGCAGTAGATGACAGCTTTCTTTTCCGGCGTGTGAGGCGTTGTGTGCGTCATGGGCTTGGTGCTTTCGGGGTATGGTTTTCCTTGTCTGGTTTTCGTTCCAGAGCCGTTCCCTGTGTAGCATATCCTTGAATCCCAAGGAAAGAAAAGTTTGCTCTTGCTGATAAAGAAAGCTGAATAGAACTATCACCGAACGCCTGATCTATGAAAGAAACGGCGATGTTGTCGATAAAATGAATCAATTCATCTTTGTATGAGTCAGGCGCGTTTATTGTGGAGATTACTCCACGGAAATGTTCGAGTTGTTCAGGTGTCAAAGGTGACACGATCAAATCCCCAATTACGCGCATTGCTCCGCCTCAAATCCGAGGCTTGGGGATTTTGTAGTTTATCGCTTCGCGACCTCTGGGAGAAACCTAGGAACTTTTCGCTCCTGCCCCTCTCTCCGGTGAGGTAACTTCCTGCGAGGCTTTATAATTTAATTATACACTATTTCGATATATCATTGCAAACATAGCATTATTTGTGCGTCACTCACCTCCATGCAAAACGCGAACGTCGCCGAGTTGATCGTGCCACGGATGGATCGTGAAGAACGGCAAACGGTCGCAAACGATCAGCGGCGATAATCCCGCGAGCTTGATGATTTGCCGCCCCGCACCGATTGATCGAATATCCTCCGATTGCAAAACCGCGCGGCGTGTTTCGCCACGATTGGCACCGGCGGACTCTACAGCGCCGCCGCCAACATTTTGCCCATGCGTGACGATGGTGCGATTGCCCGACCAGCGTTCAACATCGCGCATGAGGTCAGGGTCTTCAACGCCGGTCATGGTAAAAATTGCGGCTTGATCCTCAATCTCTTTCACCGCCTCTTTCGACCAGCGGCCTTCCATCGAGTATCGACCTTGCGAGAAGAACCAGAGTTGAATCCCGCGCCCACGATATAAGCGTAGCGCCTTCAATATCGCGGGTGCAGGCGGAAGCTGCGGGAATTCATCGAGTATGAAGCAGGTGCGAATTTTTCCGCGCTCGCGCGCGATAGCCTCGATGATGTAATTCACGACAAGGCTGATGAACGGTGCGATCACGCCGACCTTTTCGGATGGCGAGACGACATAGACTGTGTGCGGCTCATGCTTGAGCCGCCCGAAATCAAAATCATGCGCGGAGGTTGCGCGCTCCAATGTCTTTCCCGGCTCGAACGGATGCAGCGCCTCTATCGCGTCAGACTTATAGGCTTCAAATTGCTTGGGCGCATCGAGCAGCGTTGCGCGTAGTGCGCCCGCGCGGCGCTCTATGCCTTCGATCCCGCATGTCTCCATCATGGCGAAAGCCATGCCGACATCATCGGGCGATGCGTTCACAAAACGCCACAGCCCGCCAAGGTTGCAGGAATCTCGCTCGCAAACGGCCAGATATTCCATGCGTGTTGCGAGCAAACGCGATGCGCCTTTGCGGACCCACGAACCTTCACCCTCTTTTGGATTTGGCGGCAGGAGGATTTGCGCGATTTCATCTGCTTGCGTGTCAATCTCTCCGCCGCTCTCAACAATATCCACCAGCACACGCAGCGGATTGATCCGCACGTTCGGCAGATCGAGCAGCGCGAACGGATTGATATAGATGCACGGCTGTTTGAGCGTTCGGCTTCGATGCTCATAGGAGGCAAAACAATTCTCACCATCCTTCACATCGACAACGACGAGTGAACGGTCGCGCACATGCGCGAGGTTCGGCAAAATCCAATCTCGCCCTTTGCCCGACCCGCTACGAGCGTAACTTAGAAGATGCGCGTCACCATCGAAGAATAACATGCGCCCATCGAGCGCACCGAGAAAAAGGCCGCGCGGATCGCACAACCCGGCGGCCTCAACATCGCTGACATTCGCAATGCGGCTATCGCCGAGTTTGCCCGAAGGTGCGGCGATAGCCATGTGATATTGTTGATGCGCGGCGAGCCGCCGCGCATCATCTTCCCGCTGCATCCGGTCGAGCTGGATCGTGGTCGAGAAAATGCGCGGCAGCAGACCGAGGAGCGTTTCAAGACGCATTGATGTTATCGGCCCTCACGCGCATCGCGGCTAATGCGCGGGAGCGGCGGAATCTGAACCTGCGGAATGTTTGCAAGTTCCGCGCGCACTTCGGCGGGCGATGGCAGATTGGTGTCCCATCCATCGACTCGCACGACAACGCCGGAGTTCACGGCGCTGTCGAGTTCACGTTGCAGACGCACACTGATATTATCCGCGAAGCCGTGAACCTGTCCGGCGGTTTCGGGATCGGCAGCACCGATAATGTCGCCGATCATGCGCGACATGTTCACGACCGCCACGTCACCACCCTGTCGGGCCATGACCTGGCTCATGCGCTGTTGCAGATACGCTTCCTGCATCCGCGCCGTGGAACCAGCGAACATTTGCGCCCGTTCCATCACGGCCTGATAGTGACCGCCGACCGATTGCACCTGAACGCGGTAGGCGTCCAACTGCTGATTGACGCTTAGTTGCGCGCGCTGCGCCCAATTCTCGTATTGCGCTTGCGTTTCGAGATCGTGCGCTTTGATTTCCGCCGCGAGCCGTCCGTTGTAATCGCCGAACACCGACGAAGGTTTCCAACCGAACGGAGCAGCGAGTTCGAGGCCGATCACCGCGCCGAGTGTTGCCGCAGACACGGCAAGCCCGAGCAGCACCGCCGAAATGCCACGCTTGGGCGGTTGCATAACGTAATGATGTGGCATCGCCACGTTGGCGGGCAGGATTTCCGCGCGAGGCGCGGACGATTGCCGCGAACCGGCATCGTCATATTCGATACTGTATTGAGTGCTCATAATTTTCGACTCCAGCCGGGAGATTCCGGCGCGGAGTCTTCACAACACGCGCGTCCGTTGAGCGCGGGAGAAAGATGGGAAAAACTTTGCGCGGCGGCGACACGAGATCGCCGCCGCAAAGCGTCACTTTGCAATCAGCCAAACGATGAGACGTTTTGGCATGATCGGAAAAAGGTAAGTGAGAAACCAACGCGCATAACGGCGAGCCACGGCGGCGAAGGTGAACGAACGCGCCTTGAGGCTATGATCCACCTTATAGTCGCTATCGACGGCAAACCGATCTCGCATTTCGTATCCTGTCAGGAAAAAGAAGCGATGCCTTTTGTGAAAGGCAATCGCATCTTCGATTTCTTCAAAATCGCTCAACCGATGAAACGGATTGAGTGATGAAATCGAATTACCGAATTCGCCATATTGAAATTCATATATGGCGGCGGCTGCGGTCAGATAGCGCAGCCGCTCCACGACGCGCGCTTGCGCGCGCTGTCGTGGCTTTCGATCAGCCCACTTCCAAAAGTCACTTATCCAGCGATAATCCTTATCCCTGTCTTTGGCTTCGTTGAAAGCCGCTTCGAGTTCATCGTCATCGAGCGCGAAATCACGACCGCGCCCATCCACGACATAACCCTCAAAGCCGTGGACGGTGTTCGTGATCCAGTCTTTCACTTGGCGGCGCGGCACGTCGATATAGATGAGCAGCCGCGCGAGCCGCTGCATCTGCGCCGTGCTGCCGATAACATGGTCAGGGGGAAGCTTGATCGCAGGCTTCGGCCCTTCGCGCGGTTCCGACAAAATTCTGAATTTTTTCCAATCGTGCATTTGCGTTCTCCATTGTCCACGGAGACTCGCGTAAGCAAGCGGCGGGAGAGACTTGGGAGAAAGTTGCAAATATTTTTGCGCGTGTCTGTAGATAACGGCTGTCTATAGTGGCGATACAAATTTCTGCGGGATGGTTCGATACACTCCGCTTAGGTGGTTTGGTTCTAGCGAGTCCGCTTAGGCAAAACGGGCGTTTCACGCCGACCGCAAGATGTGCGTTTGTATTACAAACGCCTATCTTGGCAAGGGAACCCGCTGCGCGTTCCCGTTGCATCCCTCCGGCCTGTGGTGCTTTCTGGCATCGAGCCAGCAAGCACCAATGGGGAGCCTTCGGCGCTCCCCAGCCAGACCCGCTAGCGCGGGCCTTCCCCCATCGACCAAGGGCGTGCCTGCCCCTTGGACCCAGCCTCTCCCGAGGAGCCAACCCTGCGCGGATTGGATGCACGGCAGGGGCTTGGAGATTTGCCTCTCCACCCTGCACCCGAACCATGCAGCAACAGGAGCGCGTCCGTTGGCAACGCTACAGGCTAGATACCAGACTCGTATCCGCCAGCGCTAGCTCAAGCGATCAACGATTTGGCTAATTTCGTTCTTCCACTGCGGCGCGTCACGATTGGAAACGGAACGACATTCGAGCAAAAGGTTCCGTAGCTTTTGCGGCATTTCGCCAAGGTTTGCTTGTCCGCCAAGCAAGAACTTTCTAAAGTCCGCCAGCGTCAATGGAACAATGTCGAGAGAGATTTTTGTATCATCCGCCAAATACCATGCACCCGAACTAAATGTGTGCGCTGTGTTGCTATCAATTTGCAGGGCTATGAATAGACCATAGACCTTCTTCGCTGAATTTTCTGCAAACTGTGCAACGTGACGGCGAACAGGTTCGCCCTCTGCTGCTTCCTGCCTTGACGATGCCGTGAGCGTAACTTCCACAACCACAATGGAGTTGTCAAATTCGAATACCATGTCGGGACGACCTCCCGGAGCGCAGTGCACAGGGAGGAAATCTTGGTCAATTTTGAAATTACGCGCTTCCCATGATGGTTTAACCAAAGAGTCGATTGCGAGGAATGCCCGCCACACGATCCACTCCAAATAGGCCGGCGCTTCACCACGCGGAACGGTTAACCTAGTGCCGTCAGGCAGGCTGGCGCTACCGCGAGAAGCGATTGCTTCCATCCATGCCGCTATCTCTTCTACTTGGCCCGCTTGAGCAGAAGCATATTCCTCCTCATCGAGTTCCAGCAGCCGTTCTTCAAAAGCAAGTCTCACAATCTCAATGTCAGGGAGGGGTGTCCCCGGTGGAGGCGGCGTTGACCGGACTCCACGGGCAGTAAGTTGCTCGGCTAAATCGCTTACAACCACCAAAGCCGTGTCTAAATCATCTGTCGGCAGTGCTGCTCCCTGCCACAACGCGTGAAAATAAGCACGATCATCAGGATATTCCGGCGCTTGACCTCGGATGAGTTGTGCTTGTTGCGCCTTGTTCGGCGATAGGCAAATGCCACGGCCTGCGTTCCTGAACAGACCAGTTGCCTTTAGGTAGCGGAAAGAAAGATCCGCATAATCATCTAATGTAGCGGCCTTCCGATCAATCTGAGCGGCAACTTCTTCGTAACGATCGCGATCAAAAGCACGGACATTGCCGCGCGCCGCTAGCCGAGCCTGACGGAAAGCAATTATTCTACCAACGACATTTTGAACTCCGTCGTCCGGCGTTGAAGTCTGCACATGGAGAGCAAATTCCTCGAAACTCAGCACTGCGGCTTCACCTGACACTTCCAACGAGTGCATAATGTCGATGACGAAACGCAACGGCGAAAATGTCGAGCAGTCTTTTTGCTCCAGCGGCGACGGAATGCGGTATGCTGCTAACGAGCGCAGGAAACATTCTTGCTGCGCTGAAATCTTATCAGCTGCTCCTAAGCGAGCGCCATTGGGCGTAATCTCATATTGCCGCCCAGATAGAGAGCCAACTCCCTCAGCATGAGCATGGACAAGCGGATCGATAGCGCCGCTCGCAATTCCTCGCGAAAGCTGAGGAGTAATGAAGCCAAGCTGTGAGAGCGCCACCCTCCATTTTCGCCCAACGTCCGAAGCGTCTTCGCCACCGGCAAGCCTACCAACATTAACAATGCCCGATTCGTGCAGAAATTCTGCGAAAGCCTGTTCCTGCTCACGACCCGCCAAATTTCCGTTCAATGGTGACGAAGCGAGAGCAGCGAGCGCCTCTTGAAGGCGATATGGTGTGCGAACCGTTGTGTTACCGATGTGCCAAAGCATTTATCAGTAACCTACGAAAAGGTATTCTTTGACCTGATTTCTATTATCGAGGGCTTTATGCCCCTGATTGGCAAATGAATATCTATGGTCAATATCAATCACTTCCACATGACGCTTATATTTTGACATGAGGTGCACTATTTCGTCTTTGGTCGGCAGCGAATTGGATGAATATGAAACTACAATGATGCTATCTTTCAATTTACGAAACAGGCGGTCGAACGCATCAGTCGCTCCCAACCTAGAGCTAAAGGGCGTAGGATAGCTTTTGAACTTCCTTGTTTTTGTGTGCCATTGCATTTCAACACCATCCCAGTCTCGGGCTAAGCCCTCAACGAAATGGTAACGGCGAACATACTCATTGTCCGATAGAGGGCTGAAATACGGTGGATCGATATAAACTAGATCAGCCTTGACGCGAGCTTGCATGGCATCACCAAAGCGCGCAGTGCAGTCCTGTCCATTGTCAAATACAGCTTCATTGATTGCCAACGCCGCATTGCGAACTTGTTCTTCCATGCTCATTAGAAGATCAGCGCGACCATCATCATATCGCAGCCCTGTGTAGGTAAATACGCCTCTCGCTCGCTTTTTCAAACAAGCACGAATTAGAGCAGAAAGCGCAATCGCTCTCTTATGTGGATGAACAATCTTGCGGATATTGGATCGCACAAGATCTATCATTAAGTTATCAGCATCAGAATAATATAGGTCTTGGAACGTGTCTTGAACGAAAGTATCTGCCTTCCGATTTGGGGCGAATAATCGGTCGATTTCCTTTTCAGTCAGCGTAGTAGAGCTATTCTCAATCATAGCCTTACCATACGTGGCGCTCATTGCCATGTAATCGTTGGAAAAGACCTTCTTTCCCATAGTCTTAAACATATATCCAACGACGCCGGAGCCAGCAAACAAATCGGCTGCGCTATCAAAATCGAAGTTTTCAACCACTCCCTTTATGTATGGAAGAAGTTTTTCCTTTGAACCCATATATCGCGTCGGCGGGTATGTCCCGACCTTTTCAGGAACGGGATCAGGAACTGCTCTTAGAAACGCTCTCGGCGCAGGCTTGGCGGTAACAATTACATCCTCGCCTTTGCGAGTAGTCGCGCGCGAAGATATATTTCTCCGCGTGCTCACAACCTCAATATCAAACTTCTCATAAAGCTCGTGCACTAGGGGGTGATTCGAATTAGTTAGAACAACATGACACCCTAGCTTTTGAAGGCGCTTAACTTCCGTCGCCAGTTCGCGATGATCCTCCTCATAAAACTGCTCTTTGGTATACCTCTTGAAATCCGCATAATCTGTGATTGGCAGATATGGTGGATCAAGGAATACAAAGTCTCCGGCGCGAGCGTGCTTTTTTAAAACATGCTTATAGTCGCCAAGCTCGATAGTGGTCCCTGAAAGCACCCGAGATGCGGCGCGCAGAACTTCCGGCTGACAGATTGCTGGATTCTTATAGTGACCGAATGGGACATTAAACTGTCCCTTTCTATTCACTCTATATAGTCCATTGTAACAAGTTTTGTTTAGGTAAATAGTGCGCGCTGCCGCGTAGCTAGGTTCTAGATCATCAAAATCCAGCGCTCGAATTTTATAAAAAAGATTCTCTCGGTTCTTAAACAGCCGAAGGCTCTCTATAACACTTTCGCAATCGTCGCGAATGCACGTGTAGAGATTGACTAGTTCGGGATTGGAGTCGGCGATTACCGCTGATTTCGGCTTTAGATCAAAAAAGAGCGCTCCGCCGCCGATAAATGGCTCAATGTAGCGGTTAAATTTCTTTGGGGCACTGGCGTTTAATTCGTCGAGCAACTGGGTCTTACCCCCGGCCCACTTTAGGATCGGTTTCGCCGCGTTGCTAGCAAGCTCTTCACATATAACCTTTTTTCGCATATCCACTGGTTCCCCTTACGGATATTGTTCTCCATACGTTCCCCTAAGTCAAGTGGTGATATGGAACGAACCAGCCCGCACCGCCGCTTAGCAAGTTGGACCTAAGAGCGAAACCAAAAAGCATGAGCGGAAAGCACTAGGCAGCAACAGGCACGAGGCCAAATGCTCTCCCTATGGCGAGAGATGGCGACTGGCGATTTCAGCGCGGATCATGGCGAGAAGCGATTGCGCCGTAGCCAGAACCGGCCCCTTGGCGACAAGGCCTTGGCTTGCCTCTTGAAAGAGCGCGGCAAGCTGTGCGTCGGATTTCTTCGCCAGATCGTCTTTGGTAATTTTGAACATGGATTCCTCCCGTTGTTTTGCGCCGCCCCCGATGGGCCGCGTTGGCAGGTGAGGAATCCGAAACGTGAACGGGGTGCATTGCTTGCCAATCGCAACGAACGTGGAGAAGGCCAGCGGGAGATAGCCCGCGCCTTGCACCAAAAAGCTTTCACGATTTCGGATAGAACCAGATCAAGAGCGACCTATCGGGGCGACGGATGCACGGGAGGAAAGCAGGAAAAGCCAAAGCGGCTGGCGAACCGATCACAGGTTGAAGCCCTCGCAGAAAAGGCAAGCGCCTAGCGACCAAGTTCCGGACCGCGTTCTGTGGGACGCTGGCGTGGCGATGGGCTTGGACGTTCCGCGCCCGCATTGCGGTTGAACTCGCGCCCTGATTCCGACGAACGGCTATCACGCATCAGGCGATAGTTGGCGGCCTGTTTGTGAAGCGCCAATATTTGCTCCGCGTGGCGGGTCCGTGTTTTACGGATTTGATCTTGCAGCGCGCGACGTTCGGCGAGTTGCGCCGCGATCATGGATTGCCGCTGCGCGCGATCACGCTGCAAACCGAAAAAGGCTTCGCGCTCATTTTGCTTTCTGGTTTTCTGATAGTCGCCGGTCATGCGATCCCACAGACCAGCAAAGCCATGCCGCAATCGTCCGGCGCGGTCGCGGGTTTCCGCATCGAGGCGACGCTTCTGCCCTTCATCCATTCGCACCCGTTCATCGGCATGACGAGATTTCATATTTTGCTTTTCATCGTTGAGCGGCTGCATCGCGCTTCGCGCAATGCGTTTGGCTTCCGTAATATAGCGACCGACGCGCGGCGCGATGGCGGATGCGATATGCGCGCGCGTTGCATCGACCGAACGCAGATCATCGGGCTTGCCGAGTTTTGCCGCGACTTCCTTCGCCTTTTTGTCGGTCAGGCGCGCAAGCGCGAACACTTCGCCCTCATAGGTGACAACGACATGACCACGACGATCACCACGAGCAAGATATAGGCCGCGTTCCTCTAGCGACTTAGCGAATGAATCGCGATTGTCCGATACTGCCCAACACTCTTGCACCGCGCCGCGCAGATCGTGAGCGTTCAGTCCGGCGCGTTTCGCCTGTTGCCATTCGGCGAGCGTAAAATTGCGCGGATCACGCGCTTTGCTATCCATGAAGCCAGTAGGCATCTTCCAACCGTTTTCGAGATAGAGTTGCTTCGACACATCGCGCAGCTTGGTTTTGAAATGGGATAATTGCTTTGCGGTCATGGTGTCCGCATCAATCCGCGACCACACGCAATGCGCGTGGCGGCGACCTTCCTTTTCATGGAACACGGTGACGCGCGGCTGGCCTTCGAGGCCGAGTCGATTTTCGATTGATGCAATCGCACCTTCAAAAATTTCCGGTCGGACATTTTCGGTTTCAGGCGGGCTAAGGCTGACCGAGAATAGATATTGCTTGCAGCGCGTTCCGCTCGCCATCGCTTGCGCTTCTTTGAATGCGCCCAGCACGGAGTCCGACATGAAACCTCGGACTTCATGAATCTCGACATGCTCATTTTGCTCCGCATTGAGTAGATGGAGTCCGAGTTGCTTTCCGCCGCCGCGTTGACTGGCTTTCAGGATCATGGCGCGGCATCCAGTCCGAGCGCATGGACGAGCAACTGCCGCATGGCGGCAATGTCGGCAGCGGCAGCGCTCAATTCGGCTTCCGTGTCCGGCGTGACCGGCAACGTGCCAAGATTGGCTTGCTTGGCAAGTTGGTTGAGATTGTTGGCGATACGGGATTGCCCGAGCGTTCCGAGCAGTTTCAGCAATGCCTCTCTATCCGCTGGCGTCATGCGTGAACGACGCGGCGGAGCCGCCAATAGACGTTCACGGATATAAGCCCCGAGCGGCGTTCCGTCCGCTTCCCGTTCGAGACGGGCGCGTTCAGCGAACGAAAGCCGCAAGGAAAATGGGGGATCGTATGGCTTCCGTGCCATGCGCCGCCCCCGACCTACGCCGTTTTGCGCCTCCGCCCGACACCACGGATGGCATCGCGCGGGGCGCTTCCATCCTCGTCATTCACAGGCTTGAGGACACCCCGACCGAGGCTGCTATGCTGGAGAACATCGTTCCATTTTTCCAGCATTTCAGATAGGCTACCGTCAGAAAGTGGTTTGAACCAACTCCCTGTTGGTCCGCCACTTCGGAACAAAACCGGGAACGCCGATTCCCGCCGATTTCCCTCCCTTGGCGGCTACCAGCGTCCTCAACAGGACGTTTTTGCTTCCTTTGATGTAGATCGCGTCGTCTGCGACCTCGACGTGTTGGGCGAAGGCCCGGACGTGTTCCCGCCGATAGCCGCCCTTTCCAAGCCGCAGTCGGGTGCGTGCTTCGCTCGCCAGTTCCCGCACGGCTGCCCCGGTGAGGCGCTGGTGGGTAGAGCTTGCGAGCATGGCTTCGATCCGCGTGGCATCGGCCCGCGCCTGATCCCGAAGCGCCGTGAGGCCCGCGATGCGCTCGCCAAGGGAAGACTCGGCCGGGTCGAGCGAACCGGCTTCAATGGCATCGTAGAGGCGCTTGAGGCGGTTGTCGGCCTCGGCCGCGCGATGGTTCAACTCGGCAATATGCTGGCTGCGCCGCTCGACGCCTTCCTGCCGGCGATCCAGAAGCGAGGCGAGAACGTCTTCGATCCGCTCGGGGTCGAGAAGCCTTTCCTCGATATGCGTCACCACCATGCGGTCGAGCTTATCCATCGGGATCGCGCGGCCCTTGCAGCCTGTGTCGCCCTGCCGTGCCCGAATCGAGCAAGCATAGTAGCGATACCGGCCGTTCTTGCCGGTGCGCAGCGTCATTGCGCCTCCGCAATTGCCGCAATGGCAGATGCCGGTCAGCAGGTTCGGGCCGCTGACGACGCGCGGCGGCGTCACCTTCGGATTGTTGACCTTCAAGCGATTCTGCACGGCCTCGAATATCTCAAGGTCGATCAGCGGCGGCACGGCGACGGTGACGATTTCCTCCTCCGGCTTCACCACGCCCTTATTGGAGCGGCGATTGAAGCGATGCTCGCCGATATAGGTGCGCCGGGTCAGGACACGGTGAAGCTGGCCGATGCCCCAACGCCCGCCGTTGCGGGTAAACATGCGGTGCTTGTTCAGGTGATTGACGATGTTCTTGACGCCCATGGGGCCGGACGTGCCGTCGCCTTCCGATGCAAGGCGGAAAATCAGCCGCACGGTGTCGGCATGGAGCGGGTCGATCTCCAGCTTCTTCTTCATCTTCGCGCCGCGCTGCTCGGCATCGACGACACGGTAGCCGATGGGCGGCAGGGAGCCGTTCCAGAAGCCTTGCCGGGCGTTCTCCTTCAAGGCGCGCATGACGTGCTTGCCGTTCTCCTTCGACTGTTATTCGTCGAACAGCGCCATGATCTGCCGCATCATGACGTGCATGGGGTCGTCGCCCATCTCCTGCGTGATGGACACCAGCTTGACGCCGTTCTTGGCGAGCTTCCTGACGTTGAACTCCAGCTCGAAGTGATCGCGGAAGAACCGGCTGAACGAATGGACCACGACGACATCGAAGGGCGCGGGCTTGGACGTGCCGGCCTCGATCATCCGTTGGAACTCGGGGCGGCGGTCATTGGTGGCCGAAGCGCCGGCTTCCACGAAGGTTTCGACAAGCTGGTAGCCGCGCGAGACACAATAAGCCTCGCCCTGCTTGCGCTGGTCGGGGATCGACACGTCATGCTCGGCCTGCCGCGTGGTGGAAACGCGCAGGTAGAGCGCGGCGCGCAGCGCAACATGGGGACTTTGCATATTCATGACCGGACTCCTTCCGCCGTGCGACGTTCTATCAGCGGCAATTCCAGCTCCACGCGGTCATGCAGCACCTTAGGGACGAGCTTCTGGCCCTCGCCGGGGTCCATACGGATCAGGCCGTAGCTCGCCATCTTCTTGAGGGTTCGGGACAGGTTAGGCTTCGCCCGTCCCGTGATCCGCGACAGTTCCTCCAGCGAACCGGGTGACTGCTCGTCGATGACGCGCAGCAACTCGCGGTTCCCGCTCGAAAGGAGCTGCGCGAAGGATTCCATGGATGTGAACCACACCTTCGGATCGTCGGGTGCGGGCTTTTCCTCGCCTTTGGCGATCCGCATGGTGCGCGCCTTCATCTCGTCGTAGTCGGCAATCCCGACTTTCAATGTGGTCATGTTACGCCTCGTTCCTTCAACACCGCGTCCGCCGCCTGCCAGAAGTCGGCCAGCAGCGTGGCCGCATCCTCGTAGGCGTAGGGCTTCACGGTCTGGAGGCGATGCCGGTGGTCCATCGGCTCGCCCCGCCTTCCTCGGCCGACCGGATGGGCGTTATCGAATCCGACCAACCGTTCGCCCGAAGGCCCGTGAAGCGTGAGCGAATAATCGAGGCCGTGCGGCTTTTCCGGCGAGGCCGGAACGCGGGTGACGACGAACTTCACCCAATGGCCGCCCTCGGGATCGACAACGAGCACCTGTCCGTCGAGGTCCAGAAGCGTGTCGAGGCTCGGGTCACGATCCTCGCTCATGGCTTAGTGTTATCATCGGAGGATAACCGTTGCAAGTCCTGATTGCCAGGATCGTCGATTGGGCCGAACAGTCGGTCGAGCACGTCACCGAAATACCGCTCGAAGATTTGCAGTTCTTCCTCGGTGATCGGCACCTTCTCGGGCCAGTCGTCGAAGACAGGCAACGACACCACATCGACGATGCGAAGCGGCGACCTGCGGCGCTCCCGGCCGTCCGGCGTAGGTTCGTCGGCATAGTCGAAAAGATCGTCGGGAAGTGTCTCGGGGACCGGCTGTCGCGGTCGCCCTTTGCGGGCGCGACGGCGCTCTGCACACATGGAATCCTCCTTGGTTCTGGTGGATTCCGGGGCGCTGTAGGCCCCGGAATTGGGCGAACCATGGAGGGCAGTCGGCGGGCTGTAGCGTGCCGCATTTGCGTCTATGCGCTGGCGGCACCCCTGCCGGGATGGGACTCAGTTGGCGGCTCGCCGTGCCTTGGCGAAGCCGCGATCCGTGGCGATGAACCGCTCCAGCATGGGCACGATGAGCCTGACGGGATCGGCGACGGGCTGGCCGCTCTCGCGGGCCAGCACCTCGGCATAGGCGGTCAGATCGCGGTGAAGCGGCGCGGGTAGCTCCACCGTCACCTTCACGGGCTTGTCGTCGGGAAGCGGGCCGAGTTTCAGCTTGGTCATGGTCAACCTCCTGCCGGCTCAAATACAAGGTCGCGGGTGACGATGATCCTGACCGGGAAGCCGGGCCGGATGGTGAGAGTCGGCGCAACCTGCAACTGGCGCTGCACGATCTGCTGGCCCGCCTGATTGACGGTATCCTGCGCCCCGTCGCGGATAGCTCGAACAAGCCGGTCCTCGTCGCTGGTCGCCAGCTCCGTGCCGACTGCGAGCAGCGTGGACAGCCCTGCGGCCTTCATCAGATCCCACCAATGGTAATCAACCCCGTCTTCCAGCCCGGCATAGCCGCTGGCGTCCGCGCCCGGCAGGCGCTCAAGGACGATGGAACTGCCACCGGGCAGGATCAGGCGATTCCACACCAAGAGCACCCTGCGCTGGCCGAAGGTCACGCCGTCATCGTATTGACCGATGATGCGCGTCCCTTGCGGGATCAGGAGCAGGCTGCCGGTCGGGCTGTCATAGACGTTCTCGGTCACTTGCGCCGTGATCTGGCCCGGCAGGTCCGAGCGGATGCCGGTGATGAGCGCGGCGGGGATCACGGCCCCGGCCTGAAGGATGTAGGGCGATGCCGGCGGCGCGACGCGATCCGGCGCGATGGTCTGCCGGTCCACGGGTCCGTTGAGGAAAGCCGCGTGCCGGTCTTGCGTCGCGGGCTGTCCGCCGAGGCCGAGTCCTGCAAGGCCGGGCATGGACGTTCCTGCCGGCGCTCCCGTGCGTGGGCCGGACTGGAAAAACACGTTGCTCAAGCGCGCGGCTTCTTCCTCGGCGCGGCGGCGTTCTTCTTCGGGATCGACGGCGGGCGTCGTCATGACGGGCGGCGCGACCGGCTGTCCCCTGTTCTGCGCGTCGAGGATCGGACGGCCGAGGTCGCCGGGCAGCGCCGGGCCGAGCACCGGCCCCGTATAGTCGCGCGGCAAGCCGGACAGGCCGTCCGCCGTTGGGCGGTTCTCGGTCGAATAGAGTTCTTCGCCTCCCGGCCCTGCATCGCGGATCTGGAGCGCGTAGATCAGTGCGCCGCCGATGCCGAGCAAGGCGACCGCGCCGACGCCTGCCAGCATCTTGCGAGACAGGCGGGTGACGCGCGGCGGTTCGGCGCGCAGGCGCATGGGCGCGATGGTGTCGCTGATGGTGTTGTCGGTCATGACGGGGAGCCTCCGGTCGCGCTGGCGGGCTGTGCGGCAGCGGCCTGCGTCGGGTTGATGCGAACGATCCTGACGACCTGCTGGCGGTTGCCGTTGCCAAGGCGCAGCTCGGCCGCGCCGAACAGGCGGTCCACGATCAGGACGTTCTGGTGGACTCGGCTGTTGACGATCTGCGGTTCGCCATTCGTGCCGAGCACGAAAATCGGCGGCATTTCGCCCTGCACGATCCCGGCCGGGAAGACGACATAGACGCGCCGGCCATCGTCGAACACGGAAGCCGGCCGCCATGGCGGGTTGTCGCCCTGCACGTGCAATGCATAGCGGTAGTTCCGCGCAGCCTCGGCCGGGATGATCGGTGCGGCTGGAACGGTGTGACGCTGGCCGGCAGGCGGTGCGGGATAGGCCCATGCGACGGCCGGCATGTAGAGTGATTCCCGCGCGCGCAACTCGATCATGTAGGTGCGCCGGTCGGTGGTGACGACAAGGTTGGTGGAAATGTCAGGTCGCGTCGGTTTCACGAGGATATGGACGCGGCGGTTCGCACCGCTGCCGCTCTCGGTGTCGCCTATGATCCAGCGGGCGGTGTCGCCGGCCGCAATCGGCCCCGCGCCTGTCAGGCTCTCGCCCGGCTCCAGCGCAATGGTCGTGATCTGCCCGACTGCGGCATAGACCTGATAGAGCGCGCCTTCCGACCACGGATAAATCTGGATTGCATTGTAGTAGCCTTCCCGGCGCGGCTCGACGCGGGCGGCTGCATTGGCGTTCTCGACGCGGCCGGCCGGCGTCCCTGCGGCGGTTCCTCCACGCGCGACGGTCCATGCAGGGGGCACACGCAAAGGCCGGGGCGTGTTATCGGTTGCCGCCGCCTGCACGGTTGGCAGCGGGGGTACGCTGGCGTCATAGCTGAATTGCGGCGTCCGGTTGGTGGCGCAGCCTGCGAGCATGGTGGCAGAAAGCAGCACGGCCGCGATTGTGGGGGTGCGGGTGATCGTCCTCATTGGCTCATCTCCCGCGACCACGAAATTGCGTTGACGTAGATGCCGAGCGGATTGGCGCGCAGCCGTTCGGCATCGCGCGGCGGCTGGATGGCGATGGTCAGGATCGCGGTCCATCGTTCCGTGCTGGAAAGCTGGCCGTTCTCGAAATGGCGTTCGGTCCACGCGACGCGGAAGCTGTTGGGGGACGCCCGGATGACGCTAGACACCTCGACGGCGACCTGTTGACGGCCGACCTTGGCGAAAGGATCATTGGCGCGGGCGTAGTCGTTGAGCGCCGCCGCCCCGCGATCCGTGGTCCATTCGTAGGCGCGAAGCCAGTTCTGGCGGACAATGATCGCGTCGGCCGGGATCGCGCGGACCTGCTCGATGAATCGGCCGAGATGGAAAGCGATCTGCGGGTCGGTCGGGCGATAATCGGCGGCGGCCGGCGCGACGGTCTGCGCCTGTCCAAGATTGTCCACCTGCACCACCCACGGCACCACGGTCCCGCGCGCGGATTGCCAGACCAGCGCCGAGGCGAAGCCGGCCGACAGGATCAGGGAACCGAAGGCCATATAACGCCAGTTCCTCGCCTGCACGCGGGCCGAGCCGATACGCTCGTCCCATGCCTGCGCGGCCTTCTGATAGGGCGTCTCGGGTTCCGGCGATTTGCCGTAGTGGGTTGCTGGTCGTTTGAAGATGCTCATGAGCGGTCACTTTCGGAAAGGTTGATGGAGGAACCGGAGCCGTGGCTGTCGCCGGAGCGCACCGCATGGGCGGCCATGGTCGTGCCGTGGTTCATGGCCTGCGAGCGCCGCATCCGTTGCGCCCATGCGGGCGGGCTGCCGGCCGGGCCGGATGCTGCTGCGGTGGGATCGGCGCTCGCGCCGCCGACCGTGCCTGCGGTGGATGAGCCGCCGGTCACACCGAAGGCGGCGCGTGCGCCACCGGAAAAGCTGGACTTGACGCTCTCGGTGGCTTTCGAGACGGCGCGCTTCAAGGGAGAGACGGCGGCCGAGCCTGCGGCGCGGGCAACACCACCAAGGCCGGAAGCAACACCGACCGCGCCGGACTGGCCGAGCGCGCCGACGCTATAGGCTGCGGTTGCCGCGCCCGCGGCGGTCGCACCGCCGCGGACGGCCGCGGCCCCACCGGAGAGGGCGGCAGCACCGCCCTTGGCCGCAAGCATAGCCCCGCCGCCAGCGGCGACACCTGCACCTGCGACCGCAAGGCCGGTTCCCACGGCCGCGCCCGCGCCGAGCTGCGGGCCGCCAGAGACGATGCCGTTGGCGATGCCGGGGCCGAAGATGCCGAGGCCGAGCAGCGACAGGGCTGCCAGCACAATCGCCATGGCGTCGTCGATGGTCGGGGTTGCCCCGCCGAAACCGGCCGTGAATTGCGAAAATAAGGTGCTGCCGATGCCGATGATGACGGCGAGCACCAAGACCTTGATGCCGGACGACACCACATTGCCCAAGACCTTCTCGGCCATGAAGGCGGTCTTGCCGAACAGGCCGAAGGGGATCAGGACGAAGCCGGCGAGCGTGGTCAGCTTGAACTCGATCAGCGTCACGAAAAGCTGGATGGCGAGGATGAAGAAGGCCAGCACCACCAGCGCCCATGCAAACAGCAGGCACGCGATCTGGATGAAGTTCTCGAAGAAGCTGATCCAGCCCATCAGGTCGGAAATGGAATCGAGAAGCGGACGGCCGGCGTCGAGGCCGGTCTGCGCCACGCGGCCCGGCCGCATCAGATCGGTGACGGAAAAGCCGGTGCCCGAGGCCATGAGGCCGAGGCCGGCGAAACTCTCGAAGACGATGCGGGCGAGGTTGTTCCAATTGCCGATGATGTAGGCGAAGACGCCGATGAACAGCGTCTTTTTGACCAGCCGCGCGATAATGTCGTCATCCGCGCCCCATGCCCAAAAGAGCGCGGCGAGCGTCACGTCGATGACGATCAGCGTTGTGGCGATGAAGGCGACCTCGCCGCCGAGCAGCCCAAAACCACTGTCGATGTAGGAGGTGAAGACTCCGAGGAAATTGTCGATGACGCCCGTGTTGCCCATGGTCAGCGCGCCTCGCTGCGGTCACGGCCGAGGAAGCGGTCGCGGGATTCAGCCCAAGCGGCGAGGCAGTCGGCATCGCTTGCGGCGGCCTCGCCGAGCTGCTGGCAACGGCGCAGGCTGGCGCGCAGGGGATCGGGCGGCGGCTGGAGGGCCGAGGCCGGGAGCGGCGCGGAAGGTTCATCCTTCCGCGCCATGTCGATTGCGGTCACTGTCAAGGCAATCGCAACGAACACCACGGCCCCGAGCCGGGCCAGCATCTTGCCGTCCATGGCGAGCCTCCCGGTCAGTTGTTGCCGTTGTTGAACATCTGCGCGTTGCCCGGCAGGTAGCCGGTGCCGGGTGTCAGGAACCGCTCGCGCTGGATGCGGCCCTGTTCAGCAGCGGTCGCGCGCTCGGCCTCGGTCAGCGCGTCGGCCCGGCCATTGGCCGAGATGACCGCGATCAGGTCGGAAAGCTGCTGCGACTGGAGGGCGAGAAGCTGGTTGCCGGCCTGCGTGGCTTGCAGCGCGCCGGTCGCGCCTTGGCTCTGGCCGACCAGCGCGGCCATTTCGGCGCGGTTGCTGTCGATATTGCCGACCGCTCCCGCCTGCACGCGCATGGCGTCCTGCAAGCTGCCGACCGTGTTCTCCCACCGGCTGCGCGCATCGGCGACAAGCTGGGCGTCGGTCGCCGAAAGCGAGACATTGCCATATTGCTTCTGGAACGCTTGGTCGATCTGGCCGACCTCGAAGGCGATGTTCTGTGCCTGCCCGAGAAGCTGCTGCGTGCGCTGGACGCTCTGCTGGAGCTGCTGGAGCGAGGAATATGGCAGGCTCGCCAGATTGCGGGCCTGATTGATGAGCATCTGCGCCTCGTTCTGGAGGCTCTGAATCTGGTTGTTGATCTGCTCCAGCGTGCGCGCGGCGGTAAGCAGGTTTTGCGCATAGTTGGTCGGGTCATAGACGATCCGGCCGAAGCCGAATTGTGCATGGGCCGGGCTTGCCAGCATGGGCGAAAGCGCGACGGGCATGGCGAGCGCCAGCGCGAGGGCCGAGGCCCCAACGATCTTGGGATAGGTCATGGAAGAATCTCCTGTGTGGGGTGGCTATCGAGCGGGGCCGGCGCGGCGGATTCCGGCCGGTCGGCAAGATTGGTGAGGTTCGGGATCAGGTCGGCCGCCCAATCGACGCCGCGCTCGCGCAGCCATGCGGCGAGGAAGCCGTCGCGGCCGCGTTCGGCGACGATCTGCGCAATGAGGGTCTGGTCGGATTTGGCGGATGCGGCGCAGAGGGCGAGGCCGACTTCGGACAGGCCAAGCTCGAACAGGCGATTGCCGCGCCGTGACTGGCAGTAATAATCCCGCTTGGGCGTGGCCCGTGCGAGGATTTCGATCTGCCTGTCATTGAGGCCGAAGCGGCGATAGATGGCCGTGATCTGCGGCTCGATGGCGCGCTCGTTCGGCAGCAAGAGTCGCGTCGGGCAGCTCTCGATAATCGCGGGCGCGATGTTGCTGCCGTCAATGTCGGACAGGCTTTGTGTGGCGAAGATGACGCTGGCGTTCTTCTTGCGCAGCGTTTTCAGCCACTCACGGAGCTGGCCGGCGAAACCCTCGTCGTCCAGGGCAAGCCAGCCTTCATCTATGATGAGCAGCGTGGGGCGGCCATCGAGCCGGTCGCCGATACGATGGAACAGATAAGCAAGCACGGCAGGGGCCGCGCCGGTCCCGACAAGGCCCTCGATCTCGAAGGCTTGCACGTCCGCCGATCCCAAATGCTCTGTCTCGGCGTCGAGCAGCCGGCCATAGGCACCGCCGACGCAGAACGGACGGAGCGCCTGTTTCAGATCGTTGGATTGCAACAGCACCGCAAGGCCGGTGATGGTCCGTTCCTCGACCGGCGCGGAAGCGAGCGAAGTCAGCGCCGTCCAAAGGTGTTCCTTGACCTCGGGCGTGATCGCCAGCCCCTCGCGCATGAGGATGGCCGCAATCCAGTCCGCCGCCCATGCGCGTTCATAGGTGTCGTGGATGCGGGCAAGTGGCTGGAGCGAAACGGACGCCTCATCTCCTTCCGTGAGGCCACCGCCCAAATCGTGCCAATCCCCGCCCATGGCGAGCGCGGCGGCGCGGATGCTGCCGCCGAAGTCGAAGGCGAAAACCTGCGATCCCGCATAGCGCCGGAACTGCAAGGCCATGAGCGCCAGCAGCACGGATTTGCCCGCGCCGGTCGGGCCAACGACAAGGGTGTGTCCTACGTCGCCGACATGGAGACTTAGCCGGAACGGGGTTGAGCCTTCAGTCTTTCCAAAGAGCAAAGGGGGTGCACCGAAATGCTCGTCCCGTTCCGGCCCCGCCCACACCGCTGAAAGCGGGATCATGTGGGCGAGATTCAAAGTGCTGATGGGCGGCTGGCGGACATTGGCGTAGGCGTGTCCGGGCAGACTGCCGAGCCATGCGTCAACCGCGTTGACGCTCTCGGGCATGACGGTGAAGTCACGGCCCTGAACGATCTTCTCGACCAGGCGCAGCTTCTCTTGCGCCACGCGCGGGTCGGCATCCCATACGGTGACGGTCGCCGTGACGTAGGCCATGCCCGCCACGTCTGCCCCAAGCTCCTGCAACGCCATGTCGGCGTCGAGCGCCTTGTTCGCCGCGTCGGTGTCCACAAGGGCGGACGCCTCGTTGGTCATCACCTCTTTCAAGATCGCCGCGATGCTCTTGCGCTTAGCGAACCATTGGCGACGGATGCGGGTCAGCAACCGGGTCGCATCGGTCTTGTCGAGCAGGATCGCGCGCGTGCCCCACCTGTAGGGGAACGGCAGCCGGTTCATCTCGTCGAGCAGGCCCGGCATCGTTGCGGTCGGGAATCCCACGATGGTCAGGACGCGCAGATGTGTGTCGCCAAGGCGCGGCTCCAGCCCGCCAGTCAACGGCTGGTCGGCGAGCAGCGCGTCGAGGTGCATCGGCACCTCGGGCACGCGCACGCGATGGCGGTTGGTTGAGATGGTGGAATGGAGGTAGGTCAGCGTTGCGCCGTCATCCATCCAACGGCACTCGGGCATGAAGCCGTCGAGCAGCGCCAGCACGCGGTCGGTGCGGTCGATGAAGCCGCGCATCAGCTCCCACGGGTCCACGCCGGTTTTCTCGCGGCCCTCATAGAGCCATGCCTCAGTGCGGGCGGCTTCCTCGGCCGGGGGCAGCCAGAGGAAGGTGAGGAAGTAGCCGGACACGAAATGCGCGTCCGCTTCCTCGAAACCAGCCTTCCGTTCCGCATCGACCAGCGCCGACGCGGCATCGGGAAAGCGACTATCGGGATAGGTCGCCGCCTCGCTGCGCTGTGCCTCGACGAAGATGCTCCAGCCGGAGCCGAGACGGCGCACGGCGTTGTTGATGCGGCCGGCGACGGCGACCAGCTCGGCCGCGACGGCGGAATCCAGATCGGGGCCGCGAAACTTCGCGGTCCTCTGAAAACTCCCATCCTTGTTCAAGACGACGCCGGAGCCGACCAGTGCCGCCCATGGCAGATAGTCGGCGAGTCGGGTGGCGGTGCTGCGGTATTCGGCAAGGTTCATCATCGACGCGCCTCCCTCACACCGCCAGATGGCCGGGGATGCGCAGATGCCGCCGCCCGACCTCGACAAAGAGGGGATCGCGCTTTGCCGCCCACACGGCCGCGAAATGACCGATGGCCCAGATGGCGATGCCGACCAGCCAGAGGCGCAGGCCGAGGCCCACGGCCCCGGCCAGCGTGCCGTTCAGAATCGCGATGGAGCGCGGTGCGCCGCCGAGCAAAATATGCTCGGTCAGCGCCCGATGGACCGGGACCGTGAACCCCGGCACCGCGTCGAGCTGTTCGAGGCCGCCCGCCATCAGATGAGCGCCCCGCCGCCGAACGAGAAGAACGACAGGAAGAAGCTCGACGCCGCGAAGGCGATGGACAGGCCGAACACGATCTGGATCAGCTTGCGAAAGCCGCCGCCCGTATCGCCGAAGGCCAAAGTCAGGCCGGTCACGATGATGATGATGACGGCGATGATCTTGGCGACCGGCCCTTCGATGGACTGGAGGATGCTTTGGAGCGGTGCTTCCCACGGCATCGACGAACCGGACGCATGGGCGGCCGGGGCGAGCATGAAGCTGATGACAAGGGTGGATGCGGCGGTCGCGGCGAAGCGATAGCCGCGCGAAATCGTGCGGATCATGAAGATTCTCCTGTGCTGGTGGGGATTGCCAAAGGGATGGGATGCGTGATGCGGTAGTCGCCGTCCGGTCCCAGCCCTTCGACGCGGGCGAGTTCGGCCAGCCGGCGCGCGGAACCGCGCCCGGAAAGGACGGCAACGAGGTCGATTGTCTCGGCGATCAGGGCGCGCGGGACGGTGACGACAGCCTCTTGGATGAGCTGTTCAAGGCGGCGCAGCGCGCCGATGCCGGTGCCTGCATGAATGGTGCCGATCCCGCCCGGATGGCCCGTGCCCCATGCTTTGAGCAGGTCGAGGGCTTCCGATCCGCGCACCTCGCCGATAGGGATGCGGTCGGGGCGCAGGCGCAGCGAGGACCGGACCAGATCGGAAAGCGTCGCCACGCCGTCTTTCGTCCGCATGGCGACAAGGTTGGGCGCGGCGCATTGCAGCTCGCGCGTGTCCTCGATGATGACGACGCGATCCGCCGTCTTCGCCACCTCGGCGAGCAGCGCATTGGTCAGCGTGGTTTTGCCGGTGCTGGTGCCGCCCGCTACCAAGATATTGGCGCGGGATGCGACGGCTTCGCGCAGCGTTTCCGCCTGATCGGTGGACATGATGCCCGCCGCCACATAGTCGTCGAGCGTGAACACCGCGACGGCGGGCTTGCGGATGGCGAAGGTCGGGGCAGCGACCACGGGCGGCAATAGCCCTTCAAACCGCTCCCCGCTCTCGGGCAGTTCGGCCGAGACGCGGGGGCTGCGGGCATGAACCTCCGCGCCGACATGATGCGCGACTAGCCGAACGATGCGTTCGCCATCGGCGGCGGACAGTCGCTCGCCCGTGTCGGAAAGCCCTTCGGATAGCCGGTCCACCCAAAGGCGACCATCCGGGTTCAGCATCACCTCGACGACGGCCGGGTCTTCGAGCAGCCGGGCAATGGCGGGGCCGAGCGCGGTGCGCAACATGCGCGCGCCGCGCGCGATGGATTCCGGTTTTTGGTGGTTGGTGGTCATGTCGGCCCCGTTTCTTCATGGGGCGCGACAGGCAATCCCCAGATCGGGGTCGATTAAGAGAGACCGAAATGCGGCCGGTTCAACAAGTATCTATGAGGCGGCGGTGATCGGCGGCGAACGGCGGTAAATAGGATGGGTCCGAATACTCATTCTTGATCGCCGTTGCTCTCGGACTCGTCCGGCAACTGATCGTCGGGAAGTGAGTCGAGGTCACGCGACAGCTCCTTGAGGAACCTGTCGCCCGTCGCCAGACGCCGGCCGAGATTTTGCATGAAGCCCTCGAACCGCTCCGCGCCTTTCGCTCGGGCAGCGGATTGTGCGGCTCCCGTAAGCGGCGGTGTGATGGTCATCCAGAAATGGATGAACTGCGCGACCGTCTCGCCGAGGACGGCGAGATCCAGGTCGAGCGTGTCGATCTGGCGGCCGAGCTTGTCCATGCGGCGCGACATGGCGGCTTCAAGCTGGTCGTCGGCATCGCCGGACAGGTAAGATATGACCGCCGCCTCCACGATGGCGGATTTTGAGACATTACGGCGCAGCGCCACCGAGCGGCGCAGCGCCATCGCTTCGATCTGCGGAATGAGCGCGGGGTCGAAATAGAGATTCAGGCGGGTTCTGGTTGCCATGGTCGTGTCCTCAAAGGTCGATTCCGTCATCGGGGTTCAATGCGACCTGCCGCGCGACCATCCTCATACGTTGGCGCATGGCGCGGGCCTTGGCCGCGTCAAC
Source organism: Pseudomonadota bacterium (assembly GCA_023458055.1). Lineage (GTDB taxonomy): Bacteria > Pseudomonadota > Alphaproteobacteria > Sphingomonadales > Sphingomonadaceae > JAFAFE01. Next base: position 632 of record JAEXAW010000022.1, on the reverse strand, counting down.
GTCCGGCTCGTCGTCCACAAACTCGAACTCCTGTTCGGGTGATGGCGGCGGGGCGACGATTTCCTCATGCTCAGGCAGCTCCGGCTCGCGGCGGATGCCAGCATTGGCCGGATCGCCCTCGGCCCCGTGTGCGGCGTCGGTCGCGGAATGGCTTTCCGCCGCGACCACACGGCCGGACCAATCATCGGCGGATGGACTGGGCGCCAGCGGAGCGGCGACCAGATCGGGCGGGGTCAGGATGCGTTCCTGCAACCGCGCGTCCTCGAAATAGCGGGCCTTGGTCGCGCGGATCGGCGGTGTGCCCGCGACCATCACGATTTCATCGGTGGGCGGAAGCTGCATGATTTCGCCCGGCGTGAGTAGCGGGCGGGCCGTCTCCTGCCGTGAAACCATGAGATGCCCAAGCCACGGGGCCAATCTGTGCCCGGCGTAGTTGGTGGAGTCGCGCAGTTCGGTCGCGGTGCCGAGTGCGTCGCTCACCCGCTTGGCCGTCCTTTCGTCGTTCGTGGCGAAGCTGACGCGCACATGGCAGTTGTCGAGGATCGCGTTGTTCGGGCCATAGGCGCGCTCGATCTGGTTGAGGCTCTGCGCGATCAGGAAGCCTTTGATTCCATACCCCGCCATGAAGGCGA
>JAEXAW010000093.1 GCA_023458055.1 Pseudomonadota bacterium | reverse complement strand
GCTTGTTGGGCAATAGTGGCTCAATCACACGCCACTCAAACTCTGTCATCTCATATCGGCTCATGCCGACACTGAATCACAATCTTCCCGTCTTGGAAATCCCGTTTATGGGTTCACGGCCTAATTGCCGGGCGCACGATCAGCTGTGAACAGCGCGATATCGACCAATATGGCCGCATTGTCGCAATCTGTCGTGCCGATGGTCGAGATATTGGTGAGCAAATGGTTCGAGAAGGCTGGGCAGTCGCTTTCCGCCGCCATTCGAACCTTTATGTTGCCGCTGAGCAGCAGGCGCAGCTGGCACGCACTGGCATATGGTCCGGGCAGTTCGAGCGCCCAGACGCATTCCGCGCCGCCGGTCGAGCGCGGATCGCCATCAGTCAACGATCAACCCCACAATCGCGACAAAACCTCTTTTCCACTCCAACCAACTGCCAGATCAAAGGCAATATCAATCGCCGCGGTGATCGGATCTATCATATGCCCGGGACGAAATGGTACGCTGACACGCGTGCCGAAGCCTATTTCTGCAGCGAAGCTGAAGCGGCCAAAGCCGGTTTTCGTCGCGCGAGGACCAATTAGCCAACACGCGATCTTATCATACCTGCGGTTTTGAAATTGACCACAGAGCAAGAACTAACTTTCGATCTGACGCTTCCACTTACAGGGGAGTCCGTGATTCACGCGAGCCGACTGCAACAATTTCCGGCCATCACGCAACAGACGCGTCGTTATACGGTCCCGGAAACCAGGTGCCGACTAAAATTTGACTTCAACACTGCCAGGCGAAACCAAGATAAACGATCCCAAATCCAGGGCGTCGATCCGATTTAAGATTCAAGCGGTCCTTAATAATCAACCTGAAAACATTACTTCAAACCGGCCAAATAAAACCCCGGAAAACCGGGGTTTTTAGGCTATCCGTTAGATCCCAGCTTTCCTTCTCCGCCGAAAATCCAGTCCCAAAATGACCTTGTTGGCTGTAGCTTCTTTTCCATCGTTAACCCCTCTCAACCACGCGCAGCACAACGCCAACGCATGGTTAACTTAGTATTAACGATAATTATTGACAACAATAAAAATCAAGCCGCGTGAGCGTCTCTCCTCGTGTCTATAAGCTTATGAAAATCATCAAATTTTACAGGCTTTGTGAAATAATAGCCCTGCATCAAATCACATTTCATTGCCGCTAGCTCCTCGAAAACGTCGATTGTCTCAACACCTTCTGCGACAACGGTCATTCCCAAAGATTTAGCGAGAGCAATCGTATTTCCGACCATAACACGATCAGCCTGTGATTGATCCATATTGGTAACGAACCGTCGGTCTATCTTCAGCTCGCTGAAGCTTTCTGCACGAAGGTTGTCCAAATTCGAATGCTTCGTACCATAGTCATCGCAAGAGATTCCGACACCCAGCAACCGCAATTTTTGCAACTCAGCCGGCGCACCAGAAATCGTTTCTAGCGACCCACTTTCCGTTATCTCCATAACAAGGCGTCGTGACGGAACCCCATATTTCTGACACGCTTCAGCAACAACCAGCGAGACATCTACCAACCCAAATAACATGGGGGACAAATTCACCGAGAATGTAACCAGGTCGTTTACAGAAGTCGCTTTTGACATATCCCGGCAGACAGTTTCCACTACGTATCTGGTCAACTCCTCGATGCTGCCGCTGCGCTCTGCAAATGGAATAAAGAATTCCGGGCTTATCATGCCCCTCACGGGGTGGCGCCATCGAAGCAACGCTTCAACACCACGAATTTGTTTACTTCGATCATATTGAGGGTGGTAGACCACAAAGAAGTCGCCATTCTTCAACCCTTCATCGATCTCGCTACTCATCGATACCTCAAGCAAAGCGTCGTCATTATCGATGTTCGAACGTACGACAACACGTTCATTGCTTTTTTCCATAAGACTTTGGACCGCGCCCATTCGGGTAACAAGGTCGGACCCTTTGTGCAGGTCAATACCAAACCCAATTCTCGGCTCGCACCGCACTCCATCAACTAAAACTGGCATCCGGAGGATTTGATGCAACATTTTCATCCTCTCGACCAACTCCTGGGCGTCGACATCATCCTCGCCCCAAACAAAACAATCTCCAACATGGTAAATCACAGCGCCAGAATGGAGAACGCGCATGCGGTCAGCCATGCCCTTCCACATCGCCCGAACACCAACCTGTCCAAAGGCTTCGGCGATCGAACGCATATTCTTAATTTGCAGTAAAACCATAACATCGTGCCGGGCCACACCTGCCTCAAATGCAGCCCTCAAATTCTGAAGCCCGCTGGAATCATCCTGCATGATTTCACTTTTGGCTTTCAAAATCCGATTGCGCACCGACAGGCCACCCAAAACCATTGCGCCAACACAACCTTCGCCAACGAAATTCAGATAGGTCATCCAAAAGGGTGAGATTGCCAAAATCACAAACCCACTCATCAATATCATAACATTAAGGCCTTTTCGGCCCGACTTAAATGCTAGCAACGACAATCCAACGGCAATCAGCAAACCTGGAAGCCAGCCAATATCAACTGGCGCTCCTCGCTTAAGCGTTTCACCCGCGACAGCATTCACATATGCACCTGAGCGTGCCTTCTGCCACGGAACGACAACCACATCTCCGAGAGACGCATCATTCGCACCGACGATGACAGTTTTGCCCTTCAGATAAGGATGATTTCCATTGAGCACTTCTGCAGCGCTCAAATATGGAACCTGGTCGGCCGAGACCCCATAATTTATCGCAAACCGACCGAAGCCCTTCGCATCCCCAGCCAAAATCGAAGCGATGCTTGGAATTGACCGACCGCCAACATCATCGCTCCGATTAAGCGTATAGACAACCGAGCCTGCCCCTATCTTAGCCTCGCCACTGGCGAAATTTTGCACTTGGGACAAATCACCCTTTGGGTACGCATCACCATCAGCTTGGCCACTCCGATATTGGTCGGCCGCAAACAGATACACTTCGGCCTTAGCAGCACGAATTGCATCAAGAAGTGAGCGATTACCCGCTGCTGTACCGCCGGCAGTCAAATCAAAATCAAGGACAACAACTTTAGCACCGGACCGATCAAGCGTATCCACGATCTCGGCATAGCGTCTTCTATCCCAAGGCCATGATCCAACAGATTGCAGTGCCTTTCGATCAACTCCGACAACGACGATGTCGCCGCCCGGCTTAATCGGATCGACAATCGACCGCGCTGACATCACAGCCAAATCAGCCGGCTTTGTAAACCCGACTATACCAAGCAAGCATCCCATCAGAATGATGCAAGCAATCCATCGATCAGAAAGCCAATCGAGAATCCATTTCGATGCCATAGGCTACCCCCAGGCGCAAAACTATCGATTCTCCGTAAAAAACACGTTAATCCGTATAACCCGCTACCAATCTGACAAATCAGGCAATCTTTTTCTCTGTCAAATCCAAACTCGCTGCCTCTAACCGTTTAATCCAATCTTTGACAGATTCCGGCTCAAACGAGCCTCTCATGAACGGCAACGGGTGTATACAGGTGCGCCGTCGTGGTGGTCGCAAGCGGGCCTTGGGTACAAGGGCGCCGATGGCGATCCCGCAAGGTCCCAACCAGCGCTGGAGCCTCGACTTCGTGTCCGATGCCTTTGCTTGCGGACGCCGGTTCCGGATCTTCGCCGTGGTCGATGACTACAGCCGGGAGTGTGTGCGCCTGATTGCCGATACGTCGATCTCCGGCGCACGGGTCGGGCGCGAACTCGATGCAGCGGTCTTCGAGCGGATGGCACGGCCCCACACCATCGTCAGTGACAACGGCACCGAACTGACCAGCATGGCGATCCTGCGCTGGTCGAAGGAGCGCAATGTCGAGTGGCACTACATCGCGCCGGGCAAGCCCTATCAGAACGGGTTCATCGAGAGCTTCAATGCGCGTCTGCGCGACGAGTTCTTGAACGAGACGATCTTCACCAGCCTCGCCCATGCCCGCCAAGAGCTGGAAGCCTGGCGGCACGACTACAACCACTTCCGGCCCCACTCGAGCCTCGGGAACAAAACCCCGGCCGAGATAGGGTGCGGATCAAGCGGTAAACCATATTGGGGGCATGCCCCCAATATGGTTGTTGCCATCACGCCCAAACATGGGCATCAAAACGGCCCAAGGCTCTACTCGTAGCTGGTAGAAACTTCGGGCTCAGACCATCTGGAAATAACTGAAAAGCAGGCGTTAAGCCGTGGCGCAAGGACGCACGAAATGCGCCCGACAGGGGGCAGAGTTGGAGCCGATTTTCGATGGCTTGACGAGAAAATTGGGGGACCGCCATATCTCAATGAACATGGCTATTTTGGCAATGCAGCCAAAGGAATTTTGAAAATGGAAAAGGTGAATGACATGTCATGGTCCTCCCAGCAGATCCAGCACTGTGCGGGTGTTGATGGCTACGCGCTGGGCTTGCCTCATGCTCAGTAATGTTTGGAATTGCGTTTTAGAGTTCGATATCTATTGGGTATTTCAGCCGCGGGGATAAGCTGGCGAACGTGTCAAAAATAAAATTATAAAATCGAATGCATTACCCGAAGCCAGGAGCTCAATAATCGTAGCGGGTTATCCGCACGACTTGTCATTTCACAGTTGCGAGACCGGATAAACGAGGTGGTCGCGAGCAAAGGGCGAAACAACAAAGTTCGATTGCCACGCTGTTAGCGGTCATAATGTCGGACCGGCTACAAATGGGCATCAATTGAAGAAGAAAGGCACAGTTATCGCTGGGCCCTTCCGTTTATCGGACATTGACGATCAACTTTCCGACTTTGCCTGCATTATTGCTAACATATGCAGAACATAGCGAAACTCATTCGAACCTCGTTCTAATTTTGTCGCATGATTAGGAACTAATAATAGTCGGACCAGGCCTCTAGGATGTACGTCCGTCGTCACTTCGCTATGCGAGCCGTGGCTCCACCGTCAATCTGGTGGATGCCGACCGGTCCTATGACCGCTGGCTGCCCTCGGCAAATTTCGTATTCGATGTGACGGATAAGTTGTTGGTGCGTTTGGCGGCTGCCAAAACCATGTCGCGCGCGGGCATCGCTTCGCTGACACCGGGCGGCAACCTCAATATTTCGGGTGGCAATCGTAGCTACAGCACCGGCAACCCCGATCTGAAGCCAACCGAGTCGACCAACCTTGATCTTGCGATTGAATGGTATCCAAGCCGCGGCGCGATTTACGCGGTGTCGGGTTTCTACAAGGACATCGGCACCTTCGTGCAGTCCCTCAGCACCTCAGTTCCGTTTGCCGATCTCGGCCTTCCCGCCTCTTTGCTTGATGGCACGCCCGCGCTTCCGACCGATACGTTCATCGTCAATCGCCCGGTGAATTCAAGCGGTGGTAAGCTTAAGGGCTTTGAAATTAACATCCAACAACCGTTCAGCTTCTTCGACGGTTTCCTGTCCAATTTCGGTGTTCTCGCCAACTACACCTATGTGAGCTCGAACATCGAATATCTGACTGCCGCCGATGGTAGCAGCTCGGTTCGGGCGCCATTGGTCGGGCTTTCGAAACATGCTGCCAACGGCACGCTCTATTATGAAGACCAGAAATTTTCGGTGCGTGGATCAGTTGCCTATCGTTCGAAATATCTCACCGCAGTCCCGGGGACCGAAGGCAATAGCTATAATGGCACCAACAGCACGATCAACGTCGATGCGCAGGTCTCCTATAATGTCAGCGACCGGCTCAAGGTCAGCCTTGAAATGATCAACCTCACCGACGAGAAAAACGACCAGTTTGTCGATGAAACCAACCGGTTGAATGTGTTGACCCATAGTGGCCGCCAGTTCAACTTCGGCTTGCGGTACAGCCTCTAAGAGAAATGGGCAGCGGCATGATTGACGGAAGCATTTTGATTGGACGAGAGACACGCCAGGCCGAGCGGCGTTTCCCGTCCTTCAACCCAGCCACCAATGAACCAACCGGTCTTGATTACAGCATTGCCGATGGTGACGATGTCCAAGCGGCTTGCGCGCTCGCGGCAGAAGCTGCTCCCTTCTTTGCCAGCCTTGATTTGGAAAGCCGCGCGCGCTTTCTCGAGGCGGCGGCTGAGGCGATTGAAAATATCGGCGACGTGCTGATCGAAACCGCGATGGCCGAAACCGGGCTCCCGCGCGCGCGGCTGGAAGGGGAACGAGGCCGGACCACCGCGCAGTTGCGCTTGTTTGCAAGCGTGGTGCGGCAGGGTGATTGGATTGATGCGACTATTGACCGGGCGCTGCCGGAACGCGCGCCGCCACGCCCAGATTTGAGGCGCATGAACCAGCCGCTCGGACCAGTCGCCGTTTTTGGCGCATCCAATTTCCCCTTAGCTTTCTCTGTAGCTGGCGGCGACACCGCATCCGCTTTTGCGGCGGGCTGCCCCGTTGTGGTCAAAGGCCATTCATCGCATCCCGGAACGGGCGAACTGGTCGCACGTGCGCTACAACAGGCGGTTGAGCAATGCGGTCTGCCGGCCGGGGTTTTTTCCTATCTTCCGGGCAAGTCGCACGATCTGGGAAGGGCGCTGGTTGCCGATCCGCGCATCAAAGCCGTGGGCTTTACCGGCTCGCGTGGCGCCGGGCTTTCGCTGGTTGAGGTCGCAAGCAACCGGCGTGAGCCCATCCCGGTTTATGCCGAAATGAGCAGCATTAATCCGGTGGTGCTGATGCAGCATGCACTGGCCAGCCGAGCAAGCGAGCTTGCTACAGCTTTTGTCGCATCTCTGACACTCGGGGCCGGACAATTTTGCACCAACCCTGGAACGATCATCGCGCTTGGCGGGCCAGAGCTCGATCAATTTGTCGCGACGGCGAACGAAGCCATCGCAGCGAGCGATCCTGCTGTCATGCTGAGCGCGAACATTGCCAAATCTTACGCTGAAGGCGTCGTTGCGCTTGACGATAATGCGGGCGTGGTGCGCAAAAGCCCTAAGCGAGCCGACGTCGGTATCAACCGCTGCCCCCCGGTGTTGTTCGAAACGACGGCACAAGCCTACATGGCCGACGCGTCGATCGGCGAGGAAGTGTTCGGCAGCAGCGCGATCATTATCCGCTGCCAGTCGATGGAAGAAATCGCCGAAGTCATCCGCTCGCTTGAAGGTCAGCTGACGGCTACCATGCACATGGATGATGCCGACAACGATGCAGCCCGCGCACTCCTGCCGCTGCTGCGCGAAAAGGCAGGACGGGTCCTTACCAACGGCTGGCCCACCGGGGTCGAAGTTTGCCACGCGATGGTCCACGGTGGACCTTTCCCCGCAACATCCGATATCCGTACCACTTCGGTTGGCTCACTGGCGATCATGCGTTTTGTTCGGCCAGTCTGTTATCAAAATATGCCTGATGCCCTGCTTCCGCCTGCACTTCAGGAAGCGAATCCCTGGCAGCTAAAACGACGAGTTGACGGCCTACATGAGCCTATCGGGTAATGCATGCTTCTTGAACGAATGACAGCTATCAATACGTCGAACAACAGCTGCGAACGACTGCTTAGTCAGCGAGTGCAGTAAGAGTTCAACTTCAATCTAAGGGTCTTCTCTGATTGGGGCTGGGTGAGGTCAAGCTGCATCCTCCTTGTTTTGGTCGTCCCCATGGTTCATTCGCTTCTCTCCGCGGTCGGCGCAAGTAACGAACGTAGCGATCAGGCTGTCCGGATCACTGGGTGCGCCTAGCTCCCGATGATCGCGCCCTTGTCATCCACGATGCAGATCGCAGTCTCTTCCAACAATATATTCAGTCTGGCCTAGTAGCTCATGGTTGTGGCCGTACACACGGACCACGTTCTGCCATTTGTGAGGAGCAGCCACCCGCCGACTCGGCGGAACCGCAATCACCCCATTCGCTTCAGCAGTTCTTGAAAATGAAACCGGACGATGCGAGTGCGGCCCAAACCATTCCGGGCTCAGACGCCCTTATACCGCAAAACGTCTACGAGTAGTGCGAAGGCTGGCGATTGCTGACGACGGCTGGGGTAATAGAGGTAATAGCCTGGAAATGGCGGTGTCCACCTGCCGAGTACGCGTGTCAGGCGACCTTCCGCCAAATCGGCGCGCACAATATCTTCGGGTATAAACGCAAGCCCTATCCCCTCGAGCGCCGCTTTGCGGATAACGGCGATGTCATTGACGGTGAGCTGGCCCTCAACCTTGACGTTGATCTCGCAGTCGCCCTGCTCGAATTCCCACGCATATACATTGCCCAAGGTAGCGAAGCGCATATTTATGCAAGTGTGATCGGCAAGATCCTGCGGCGTTTCGGGTATTCCGTGTCGTGCAAAATAGTCCGGGGTTGCAACTGCGGCCATTTCGATTTCCGGCCCGATCCGGACGGCAATCATGTCCTTGGCGACGCGCTCGCCCATGCGAATTCCGGCGTCGAAGCGCTCGCTGACGATGTCCCGTAGGGTATTGTCGACGATCAGGTCGACTTTGACGGCGGGGTAATCGGCCAGGAATTTTGCCAGCGCCGGCCACAGAATGGTCTCGGCCGCGTGGTCGACAGCCGTAAGCCGGATCGTACCCGAAGGACGTTCGCTGAGCTGGGACAGTTCGGAAAGACTTTGCGCAATCTCGTCGATGCGAGGGCCTACATCGGCTACGAGCTTTTCGCCGGCCTCGGTTGGCGCGACGCTTCGGGTGGTCCTGGTCAGGAGCCGCACGCCCAGTCGCTCTTCAAGCGATCGAATGGTCTGGCTTAAGGCCGAAGGCGAAACCCCAAGCTGTGCAGCCGCCCGCGTGAAGCTGCGCTCGCGCGCGACGGCGAGAAAGGCGGAAAGGTCGGCGATGGGAGGGCGGGCGATTATGAAGCCTTTCTAACAGACGCATGCGAATAATATCGTCTAATCTACAATAAACGCATTGCCTAGATGGTATGCATGATTGAGAAAGCTGACAAGAAACCGCTGGGAGGCTGGAGCGCCGTGTTCGCTCTCACCCTGTGCGTATCCACACTCATCGCATCGGAGTTCATGCCGATGAGCCTGCTCACCCCTATCGCAAACGACCTTGCGGTCACTGAAGGCCAGGCTGGCCAGGCGATCGCCGTGTCCGGCATCTTTGCGGTGCTGACCAGCCTGTTTATTTCGGCGGCGACCCACCGAATCGACCGTCGGGCCCTGTTCCTGGTGCTGACCGCCGCAATGCTCGCATCCGGTGTGATCGTCGCTTTCGCGCCGAACTACCCTCTGCTCATGATCGGACGCGCGTTGATCGGCGTGGTCATCGGCGGCTTCTGGTCGATGTCGGCGGCAACGGTCATGCGGCTCCTCCCAGAGCAAGACGTACCCCGTGGTCTTGCTGTTCTCAACGGCGGCAATGCGCTGGCGACCACCATCGCCGCGCCGCTCGGCAGCTTTCTCGGCCAGTATGTCGGCTGGCGCGGAGCTTTCTTCTGCGTCATCCCGCTCGCGGCGCTAACGCTCGTCTGGCAATATCGCACCCTTCCGCGCATGGCTGCCGGGCCGCGCGCCAGCGCCTTCGCAACTTTCCTGATCCTCCAGCGGCCGCAGGTGGCGCTCGGCATGACGGCGCTGGCGCTGTTCTTCGGCGCGCAGTTCACGCTGTTCACTTACCTGCGCCCCTTCCTCGAGACCGTCACCGGGCTCAGCGTGACCGCGCTCTCGCTGGTGCTGCTGGTGCTCGGCGTAGCTGGCCTAGCCGGAACCTGGGCGATTGGCCAGGCGCTGCGCCGGACACTCTATCCGTTGCTCATCGGCATGCCGGTCGCCATGGCGGCGATCGCGACGGGACTTATCGTCTTCGGCTGGTCGGGAACTGCGGTCGCGGTCCTGCTGGGTATGTGGGGTTTCGTAGGAACCGCCGCTCCCGTCGGCTGGTGGACCTGGGTCAGCAAGACCCTGCCCGACGATGCGGAAGCCGGCGGCGGCATGCTGGTCGCCGTGGTGCAATTCGCGCTGACCGGCGGCGCGGCAATCGGCGGCCTGCTGTTCGACAGCATGGGTTACCGCGCCACCTTCGCCATGAGCGTCGGCCTGTTCGCCCTTTCGTCCTTCTTCGCCGTCCTCACCGCCCGCTGGAGCGAACAGCGTGCCCAAGCCCACCCGCAGCCGTTAGAGACCCTGGCTGCCTGACCCTTAGGAGACCAAAGATGTCATACCACCATACAGATATGAGCCGCAGGTCGCTGCTGCAGATCACCGGAGCGGGCACCACCATGCTCTTGGCAGGAGGCGCCGCGACCGCCGCCGGTACCCGGAAGAGCGCAACCGCTCTGCCGACGGACTGGGACAAGGTTTTCCCTAAAAGCGACCGTGTCGATCATCGCAAGGTGGAGTTCAAGAACCGCTACGGCCTGACGCTTGCGGGCGATCTCTACCTGCCGAAAAATCGCGGCAACCGCCGCTTGTCTGCACTCGCCATCGCCGGACCGTTCGGCGCGGTGAAGGAGCAATCCTCCGGCCTTTATGCCCAGACCATGGCCGAACGCGGCTTCGCTGCCTTGGCATTCGATGCATCGTTCACCGGCGAGAGCAGCGGCACGCCGCGCAACATCGCCTCGCCGGATATCAACACCGAGGATTTCGGCGCGGCAGTTGATTTTCTCGGCCTTCATCCGGCAGTTGATCGCAAGCGCATCGGCATCATCGGGATCTGCGGCTTCGGCGGCATGGCGTTGAGTGCAGCGGCCATCGACAAGCGGGTCAAGGCGGTCGTCGCCAGCACCATGTATGACATGGGCCGCGTCATGGCCAAAGACTATAACGATACCGTCACGCCCGAACAACTTGCCGCCAATCTCGAGCAGATGGGGCGGCAGCGTTGGGACGATGCCGCCAAAGGTGCTCCGGCATATGGTCCGCGTCTCAATGAACTGAAGGGCGGAGAGGCGCAGTTTCTGGTCGATTACGCCAACTACTACCGCACGCCGCGCGGCTTCCATCCCCGTGCGGTCAACTCGAACGGATCCTGGTCGGTGACGACCCCTCTGTCGTTCATCAACTTCCCGCTGCTTACCCGGATCAAGGAGATCGCGCCGCGGCCACTGCTGCTGGTGCACGGCGAGAAGGCGCACTCGCGCTACTTCAGCGAGACCGCCTACGCAGCCGCTGCCGAGCCGAAAGAACTGATGATTATCCCAGGCGCGGTTCACACCGATCTCTACGATCAGATGGATGTCATTCCGTTCGACAAGCTGACCGGCTTTTTCCGCCAAAGCCTCGCCACGGTCTGAGACGAAACAAAGCAAGGAATGAATTTATGAAGATCTCAATTGTCTATGAAAGTGCCTATGGACATACGGCCAAGATGGCCGAGGCCGTGGCCGCAGGCGCGCGCTCTGTCGAAGGGGGGGATGTCATGCTGATCAAGGTCGGTGACGACGGGGTCGCACCGCTCGACGAGCTTACCGCCAGCGACGCGATCATCTTCGGATCGCCGACATACAATGGCTCGCTCGGTTGGCGGCTCAAGCGCTTCTTTGAAAGCACGACGACCCCGGTATGGACGCAATTGAAATGGCGCGGCAAGGTGGCAGCAGGCTTCACCAATTCCGGCAGTCCCGCGGGCGACAAGCTTGGCACGCTCGTCTCCCTCGCGCTGTTCGCCGCGCAGCACGGCATGATCTGGGTCAATCTTGATCTTCTGCCGAACAGCGGCGAGGATGGGGAGCTCAACCGCCTCGGCGGCTGGCTCGGTGCCATGGCCCTCTCGGAAAACGCCTCGCCAGAAGTGACCCCGCCCCCAGGCGACCTCAAGACAGCCGAACATCTCGGCCGCCGCGTGGCGCAAGTGGCGCTGCGCCTGCAAGCCCATGGAGCGACCTGACCCTCGATGCATATGACACCCTACCAAAACCGAGAGTGAATGCTGCGGCTCGCTGCGACAGTCACCCTCTCGGTCAGGCCTGCCGGCCTCGGTCGGCATTTCATAAGCGAGAGAGGAACCAGCGCGAGGATTCGTCCCGCGTCAGCGCCGCGATCGTGCATTTCGACCCGGCGCGAGAAGGGCGTGGCACACTCATCCTGCAGGCCAGATGCTGATCGTCACAGAAGGTGTCGACTGGACGCAAATCGAAGGCGGACAGCGTCGCGCAGCTCTGCATTCGATATTGTCTGCAACTCGAACTGCCGCCGTTGCCCAAAACGAGCAACATCGAACATATGCTGCGCCAACGCGGCGGTCGATTTCGTCAATTCTTGCGATAAACATGCTTTGCAAACTGGGCGTCAGATTCCACGCGGTTGGGCTGGTTGAGGGTATCCATCACAAGCTCCTGATCATTGTTGCGGCGGATTAAACATCTTGTGAAAGAGGGCCTAACGCGACGCGCCAAGCCGGAGGTAGCGGAACAGGCCGACGCTTCACCCGGTCGACATAGACGTGAACGAAATAGCCCTGCGCGGCGGCAATTTCTTCCTCTCCCGCGAACAGGCCGATTTCATACACGACACTGGAAGTGCCGATATGTTGAACGCGGATCATCGCGGTGACGGATTGCGGAAAGGAGATAGGTTGATGGTAATGGCAACGGCTTTCGACCACGAGGCCGATGATTTCTCCGCCAACGGGATCAAGCAATCCGCGTTCAATCAGAAAGCTGTTTACCGCCGTATCAAACCAGCTGTAATAGACGACATTATTGACGTGGCCGTACATGTCGTTGTCCATCCAGCGCGTCGAAATGGGCTGGGCGATCCGGTAATCGGAGCGCGCGCGGATTTTGGGTCGGTCTGCAGTTCGCTTCACGAGCGCACCCTTTCATACAGCATCACCCCGTCAGCGCCGAGCCAGCTTCGCGCTTCACCTTGCGCGATAAGATAATTGAGAACGGCGAGGGCTTCACCCGTGGCCAGGCTCATCAAAGGAATATCGGCGCGGGCAATCGGTCGGGAAAACAGGACATCAAATAGTTCATCAACGCGATGAGGTTTTTGAAGCGCGCGGCTGAGCCGTCGGATGACAGCCTGTTGTTCATTGACGAGACGGTCGATCCGACCATGTAGCCCGGTGAAACAATTTCCATGGGACGGGAGCACAAGGACTGTATCGGGAACCTCCGCTCGGATCATGGCAAGAGTTTCGAACCATTCGGCAACCGGATTGCCTTCCGGTTCGGCCGGATCGACGGAAACATTCGAGGATATATCAGGCAATATTTTATCGCCCGAGATGAGCAGGTTAAGCTGTGGACAATAAAGGCAGGCATGTTCGGGCGAATGGCCTCCGCCGGTGAGAACGCTCCACTCATAACCATCGATTTCGAGCCGATCACCATGGCGTATGCGCCGGATATCGCGTGGGAGCGGTGTGTAGAATTTCGCGATAGCCCGTTTGCGGACACCGATTGCGTCAATCTCGTGCGGTTGCCAGCCCGCCTTCCTAAACAGGCTGTGCAGTTCCGGTTCGGTTCCGTTGGCAGTCGCGAGCGTTCGTGCCGAAAGATATTCGGTCCGCGTCATCCACAAGGGGCAATTAAACCGCTCTGCCAGCCAACCCGCCAAGCCGGCATGATCCGCATGCATATGGGTTACGATAAGGCGCGTAATCGGCCGCCCTGCAAGGTCGTCTCGCACGATCTGTTCCCAAGCTTTCATCGTCTCGGGACTATTGAGACCGGTATCGACAAGGGTCCATCCCGGGCCGTCGGAAATCGCCCACAGATTGATGTGATCAAGCGCAAAAGGGAGGCGCATTCTTATCCAACGCACGCCCGGAACAAGTTCAAGCGACGTATCGGGGTTCGGAGGATCCGGGGGCGCGGTATGCGGGAGCGGCACAAGCCATGTCAAAGGATGCGCAGATGTCATGGCGATGGCGTAGGGCGGCCTTGTCCGCAAGGCATCCCCCCGCAGCGAGGGGGGGCACCCCCTCCAATCGGGGAGTGGTCACCGGCCAACACCGCGAGCATCAACCAATGGGTCTTTCCTTGGACAAAAGAATGATAAACAGCATCGAACCGGATTACCGGAAAATCGGAGAAAGAGCCGGAAAATCGGAGAAAGAGGATGAGTCCATGTTGATCAAGGCAGCCATTCTGCGGGCAATCGGCCACAAGGGCCCCTATGCCACCTCTCGGCAACTGGAAATTGCCGAGGTTGAATTGGCACCACCGGGGCCGGGTGAAGTGCTGGTCGCGATCAAGGCTGCGGGTCTGTGTCATTCCGACTTGTCAGTGATCAATGGCGACCGCCCGCGTCCGATGCCGATGGTATTGGGTCATGAGGCGGCGGGCGTGGTTGAGTCCGTCGGAGAAGGGGTTACCGATTTGGCCCCCGGCGATCATGTCGTCAGCGTGTTCATGCCGAATTGCGGACACTGTCTCCCGTGCGCTGAAGGGCGTCCTGCGCTGTGTGAACCGGGCGCGGAGGCCAATGGTGCAGGCTTGCTGACTGGCGGGGGAAGCCGGCTCGGAGGGGCACCCGGTTCGATCCACCATCATCTTGGTGTATCCGCTTTCGCCGACCATGCCGTCGTTTCTCGACGTTCCCTGGTGCCGGTGCCCCGCGATATTCCGCTGGTGGAAGCAGCGCTCTTCGGCTGCGCGGTGTTGACGGGGGTCGGGGCGGTGGTCAATACCGCGCGCCTTGCCATGGGAGCAAGTGCTGCCGTGGTCGGGTTGGGGGGCGTAGGTCTCGCCGCCCTGTTGGGTGCACGAGCGGCTGGTGCGGGTAAAATCATTGCCGTCGACTTGTCGAACGAGAAACTGCAACTCGCACGCGAACTCGGCGCGACCGACATCATCAACGCTGCTGATCCCGATGGTGTCGAGCGCGTCCGCGCCTTGACGGGCGGCGGAGTGGATTACGGGTTCGAGATGGCGGGCTCTATTCGTGCGCTTGAAAATGCGCTCGCTATGACCCGGCGCGGAGGTGTGACGGTAACTGCGGGGTTACCGCCCGCAGGCTCCGAACTGCCGGTCGATATTGTGCGACTAGTCGGCGAAGAGCGAACGCTCAAGGGGAGCTATATGGGGTCATGTGTCCCCTCGCGCGACATTCCGCGTTACATCCAGCTCTATCGTGAAGGCCGCTTGCCGGTGGACCGGCTTTTGACATCGACCCTCGACCTTTCGCAAATTAATGAAGGTTTCGACCGTCTCCATAACGGAGAAGCGGTGCGTCAGGTGATTGTCTTTTAGCCTTATCTTTATACCCCCCTCCACAAGGGGGGATAACGTGAAGTTCCATCCAACCTACCGTCCGGGTTCGGGCGCCGAGGCGCGAAAATCATCAAAGGAACGTCACAATGGCAGCGGAAGACATATACATCGTTGGTGTAGGAATGACGCAATTCGGACGTCACATGGATAAATCGGTCAAGCAATTGACCGCTTGGGCCGTGGAAGACGCGCTGAAAGATGCAGGGTGTGATCGCAAGGACATCGGGGTGGCTGCGTTTGGCAATACCGGCCAAGGCCATTTTGACGGGCAACATATGATTCGCGGGCAAGTGGCGCTGCTACCGCTGGGAATAGAAGGCATCCCGATCTTCAATGTCGAGGCCGCGGATCGAGACCGCGTCGAATCCCTGCTCGGCAAACAAGGTCTTGGCGACATTGATCAACAATGTACGAAACTGCAGGGCTTCATCAGCGGTCCTGCGAGTGCGCTTTGACCCCGGGCGACCGACTTTTCGTGCAACCATCAGCAAATGAACCTATCAATTCCGCTCGAAAGAAACCGGCGCGCCGCAGATAACCGGTGCCAACGCGGCCATTTGATAATCTTTATAGCCCGATTTGTGAACTGGCGCCCGCGAAAGCAGGTCAAACGCGAAAAATCGGCAATTAAGATGGGCTACCTCAGGAGGTCCTGACCCTAGTTCCACCATTACCCCATTGAGAATGAACAGCGGGCTTCCTTTTCCCCGAATTCGCGCAGGATCATGCCGCAGAAGCGGTTTGCCCAGTGGTGGTGGGATTCTGCGGTGAGGTCGGTCGCGGTTTCGCTGATGCGGGCGTGGCCGATCAGGCCTTCGAGGAAGAAATCGACCGCGACCGGGATGTCGTGCAAGCTAATCTCGCCGGTGGCGCAGGCGTGGCGCATCTGATCGGCGAGCCGGTCGCGGCCTTTGGCATAGGCCCATTGGCGCACCGGAATGGCGCTTTCACGCGCATCCTTGTCGAGGAGGTCGATCAATTGGTCGATTAACCGGCCTTCGGGCGAGAGAAACCGAGCGACGGCCTGTTCGGCGAAATCGACGAAAGCCGCGCGGAACGGCGCGTTCTGGACGGAGGCGAAGGCTTCCTCATGCTTCCGGTCAAGTTGATATTCGAGCAGCGCGCGCAGATAATCATGCTTATTCTTGAAGCGCGCATAAATGGTCGGTTTGCCGACGCGCGCAAATTTGGCCAGGCGGTCGAAGGAAAAGGCTTCGAGCCCATCGGCGACGAGCAGCTCCCAGCCGGCCTCGATAATTTTATCGGTCAGCGATTCGGAATCTGAAGCGGGGGGGCGGCCTGCCTTGAGCGGCGCGCACCAGCTAAACCGGCTGGCGCTTGGCTTTGCGGTTGGCGCAGGCTTTGCCCTTCTGCGCGGCGACGGCGGCGTGGATTTGCTCACGCCGTTTCTTCGCTTTGCGGGCGACCTTGGCCGCTTTTTTCTTGGCGCATTCGGCTGGGCAGGACATGGTCAGTCCCTCGCAATAAGCGGCCCAGAATTTGCGCGCGGCATTCGAAAAAATGCCCATCTCCTATACCCCCATGCTTTCTAGCATTGTAGGCGTAGAAGGATGCCTGAAAATTTAGCGGAGTCAAGAGGCTGATGGAGATGGGCGCGGGCGTCATCATGGCGCTTTCGCGGGTGCAACGTCCGCAGACGGAGTCCAGCCGATACCGAGCGCCTTTTGGACGGCGATATAATCGCTGGTGAGTTCCGCGCGCGCATTGGTCGCCGCCATCGCGAGTTGCAGCCGCTGGCGTTCAGCGCTGAGCGCATCGCTGCGGCTGGTGGTTCCGGCCTTGGCGCGCTGGTCTTGCAAGCGCACCACGCGCCTGGCTTGGGCTTCGGCCTCGAGCGCCTTGCCGAGTTCGATGCGGTCGCTGCCGAAGTGGGTGAGCGCATTTTCCGCGTCGGTCAGCGCAGAGAGCACGCTCGCCTGATAGCGCGCTTCGGCTTCGGCATAGGCGCCCTTGCTCGCCTCGATCTTGGCTTTGGTGCGCCCGCCGTCGAACAGGGTCCAGCTGATGCGCGGAAGGACGAGGCCGATAAGTTCGCTCGGGTTGAGCATATCGACGGGCGAGCCGCCGCCCATGCCGAGCATCCCCATGAAGCTCACCTTGGGGAATTTTTCCGCGATTGTCGCGCCGACATCGGCATTGGCAGCGGCAAGCTGGCGCTCGGCGATGCGGATATCGGGGCGGTTGCGCAGGAGGAGGGCAGGGTCGCCGATGCGGACCTCGGCGGGTGGCGTCGGGATCGGGCGCACCGGCGTCAAGGCCGCATCAAGCGCGCCGGGCTCGCGCCCCGTGAGCAAAGCAAGTTGATCGATCAGCACGGTAATTTCGGCGCGGGTCGAGGCGATCTGCCCTTCGGTTTGGGCAAGCTGCGCGCGCATCTGGTCGAGCGGCTGTTCGGGCGCGGTGCCTTGCCGCAAGCGCTGGCCCGCGAGCGAGACGAGCTGCGTATCGAGCCCGCGCTGTTGCTCGAGGAGACCGAGTGCGGCCTGTCGTGCGCGCAGGCCGGTATAAGCGCGCCCAACCACA
>JAEXAW010000037.1 GCA_023458055.1 Pseudomonadota bacterium | reverse complement strand
ACAGATTTAAATATTATAAGAAATTAATATCATCTAACTGCATTGTTGTAGTAACAATGGGATTAGATACAGAACTTCCGCTATATTCAAAAATTAAAAATCCTGCTCCATCAGCTGCTGCCGGTAGGTTTTTCAAACCGCTTGGTCTGAAAGATGCTTCATAGTTAGCTCCAGTACCGGATGGTGGCTGAAGACCTTTTGAAATATCAAATAACGAAGTGATATCATTAAGAGTTGCGGCGGTTGGAGTAGCAGGGTTATAGTTAAGTGACCAGTATACTTTTAAAGTTTCACCATTATAAAAACCTGCATTGGTCTTAAATGATAATTTGTTTTGTCCGTTAAAAGTAACCGGCACTGCAAACTGGTTTTTCACTGTTCCTGCATTGTTAGCGGAAACTTGAATGTATTTATTTCCACTAAAAGTTACTACTCTCCACTTGTTGGTTCCCACCAATGAGACATTGTGATATGGAGCTAATACGTTATCGTTTACAGTATATCCTTCAAAATCAATAATATTCAATGTAAATCTTGACTCCGTAAACTTAACATCCGCAAGGCTTCTTATAATCATTTGATATGAAGTATTATACTTGCTTACAACAAAAGTAAGATCTCCACTTCCTGTTGGCAATGTAGTAGAACCAAATTTTGCGAAACCTGCTGTTCGTAGAATCGCTTTGCCATTGGTGATATCAGTTAAGTTTCTATCAGTATCTATTCCTGCACCAGAAGACTCATAATCAATATATTTTTTACCTAAATCTCCTTGTGAAAACTGCACATTTTTAACTTTTACAAGAGTGTTGATGTATTTGTCTTTTTTAGCTTCATCCAGTGATGGAAGCTCCAAAGGAACCAGATTAACAACTTCAATACCATTACCACTGCAGACACCAGACATATATCTTCCTATAAGAACTTCAGGAATACGCCCAATAGGATAATTAGGATCTACAGCTCCCAATTTGATCACTCCTCTGTCATAACCCAAAACCAGACCTTTCGCATTGATTCTCACATGTGCTCCCACCGGAAAATCTGCAAAGTTTGAGCTTTTATTCACTTCAATCTGTAAACCTACAGTAGGGTTTTCTGGCTTATCCTGGATGGAAATGGTCTTATAGAAATTCCCTTGTTCATCCGAAGAAACAACATAACCATCGAAAATTTGGTCACCAGTAACCACATAAGTTCCTGTGCCTGCTGCTGGAGCTTGCGCAACAAAACTGGCAAGGGTTTTATTAGGTGCTGCAAATTTATTGTTGCACTCTATGGCCGGAGTTGACCACTCGTCTTCCTTTACGCATGAGTTTAGAATACTCAATCCTCCAACCAATGCTAAAGCATATTTTAAATATATTTTTTTCATAGTAAAACTTTTAAATTTTTAGAAACGGAATTGTAAATTAACGAAATACGAACGACCTTGCGTGTACCAATACTTTGGTGCAAAAGAAGGGTGTGTGTTGGCAGCATCCAAGCTATAGTCTAAGAACTCTGCATTCCTTGTCTGCTCAAATCCACCAGTAATGTATCTTTTATTATTAAAAATGTTATTAACTGTCCCGGTTATCATGACGTAATATTTACCTATCATCCAAGATTTTCCAGCGTTAGCGTTGAAGAAAAATGCGGAAGGTAATTTATTAGGTGTTAATAGCTTTCGCACGGCATCTTCAGTAATCCCGTAAACTGGTGTATTAGAATAATTGCTCTGGATAAAACCATCAGTTCTTGTTAAGGCTGCTGGCTCTAGGTAATTATTATCAAGGTAATTCCAATTGGCACCTATCCACCAATATTTGGGATTTCGGTATCGCAAACCAATGGAAGTTGCCACTTGTGGAGTACCGCCTTGTTTATAATTTTTTAAAGCAGCTTCTCCAAAATCAGCATAACTTCTACCGTTGGAAAATTCGCCCACTGCATCGGAAGCAAAGTACACATGAGGATTATTTCTGAATACATATTGTCCATAATTACCTAATGCGTTTGCTGTAAGTGTGGGAGTGATTTTTACTTCAACGCCCAGCTCTATACCAATATTTCTTTTATCAACATTGGACATAACTTGAGTTACGAAACCACTTCCTGTAACAGGAGTTGTTCCATCAGCACCTTCTCCACCCTCCAAAGGCAACCCATCAGCAAAATATCTTTGGATAGATGTTTCGTTTTGAGTAGCTATTAAGAAACCAGTAAGTCTGGCCTTCACAAATGGAGTGGCTAGCACATAACTGAAATCATTTGCGTTAACAACGGTGTTCTTAATGTTAGGTGATGTAGCAGCCGTAAACCTAGGATTAATGTATAAATCTTCTAAATAAGGTGCCTGCGAATAATACGCTCCATTATAAACTAAGAAATTACGCCCATTCAATCGGTAGGTTATTTGTCCTTTTAAACCATAGTTCCAAAAATTCTTATCTGCGCTTTTTCCATAAGAGGATTTATATAGATAGTGACTAAATAATCCTTCTCTGTTAGAATTTGTATAACCTGCCAAGGCACTTA
>JAEXAW010000055.1 GCA_023458055.1 Pseudomonadota bacterium | reverse complement strand
CCAATTATTTACTAATTTTGTTTCAACAATTCCATCAGTTAATAGAATTGCAAAAACCTTAAATAATTCTTGATATTTTTCCGGATTTTCTTTCACGAACGTTTTTATCTAATTGCAGATAACGGTTTAGGGCTTTGCGAAGGAGCGGAATAGAAAGACGGAACTTTCAACTTTGCACCAACGTAGCAAAACCATTTTTTATTTGCTAATTTATATTTTTTAAGCAAATAAAAAATGGTTTTTGCGGATAAAAAGCACAGATGTTGAATTTTGAACTTAACCCGCTCTTTTGCAAAACCCATGTTACAGGCAGGCGTTATATTTTTTATTTTAGTTAATTGGTCTTCCTCTCGTGTGGTGCCTTGACTTGGTGGCTCTTTTGCAAAACTTAGCTTTAGCGTGGGATTTGTGCGGTTTTGCAAATGTGCCACCCAAAGCGAGGGAAAACGATTGATTTCGTTTATTAGTGCTATTGGAAAAGATTAATAATTCTTAAAAAGTATAATCTTCTTAAAACATACTGAATAGTATAATTATATACTAAATTTAAAATAAAAAGTACAAAATAATTCTTACTTAAAAATAAATAGTATATTTGTATCCTAATTTTAAGGAAAATGAATTACAATTTATTGCATGACGTGATGGATTTGATCCAAGAATTTGAAATCAGTAATGAGGGTCGATATGAACATTCTGTTGATGGGTTTAAAAATTGGATTTCTGCCAGTAATCAGCACACAGATAGTGAGCCTGATTGGGAAGGAAAAGAAAACGGACGAAGTGCCGAAAGTGTTATCAATACGTTGATTGTGCACATGAATAGATATGCCAAAAGTTATTCTAAATCAGCGATTTTAGGGTCTGATTTTTCTACGCAGGAAGATTTTATTTACCTCATCAACCTCAAAGCATTTGGTGAAATGTCAAAAATGGAGTTGATAAAAAAGAATGTCCACGAAAAACCTGTTGGGATGCAGATTATCAATCGCTTGATTACTCAAGGTTGGATTGAGCAAAGTAATTCTCTCATAGACAAACGAAGTAAAGTGATTTCCATTACCTCAAAAGGATTATTGGCTTTGGAAAATCAAATGAGTAAAATCAGAAAGGCTACCGAAATCGTCACTGGAGATTTGACCCATTCTGAAAAAATGGAACTCATTCGATTACTCAACAAACTCAACGATTTTCATCAACCGATTTATGATAAAAATATTGAAACGGAACATTTGTTAAATGAGGCTTTAAAATTCAAAAACTAATGCGTAAAAAAATAGCCATAATCGGTTCTGGATTTTCAGGTTTGTCAGCTGCAGCTTATTTGGCTCAGGCTGGTAATGAAGTTCACGTATTTGAAAAGCACGGGCAAGCTGGAGGAAGAGCAAGGCAATTTTCTACTACCGAAGGCTATGTTTTTGACATGGGACCGAGTTGGTATTGGATGCCTGATATTATGGAGAATTTTTTTGCAGATTTTGGTTACAAAACTTCCGATTTTCTACAACTGATTTCCTTAAATCCGCAGTTTGAAATGATTTTTTCGGACGAAAAAATGAACGTACCCGAAAGCATTGAAGAGCTAAAAACGTTGTTTGAAAAAACGGAAAAAGGTGCAGGAAGACAATTGGAAAAATTTATGCAATCCGCCAAGTTTAAGTACGAAGTAGGCATGCAGGATTTTGTAAACAAACCTTGCCATAATTGGTTAGAATTTGTTTCGCCAAAAATAGCCAAAAGTGCCTTGAAACTGGATTTGCTTAGCAATTTCAGAAGCTATGTTGCCAAGTATTTCAAAAATGAAAAGCTCAGAACACTCATGGAATTTCCGGTGATTTTTCTGGGTGCTTCACCCAAAAATATTCCGGCATTGTACAGCATGATGAACTATGGTGGCTATGCTTTGGGAACGCATTATCCCATGGGTGGTTTTTACCAATTGGTGTTGGCAATGAAGTCCGTTGCTGAAAAACAAGGTGCTACTTTTCATTTCAACGCTACCGTTGAAAAAATACTTTCAGCAAACAAAAAAGCAACTTCTTTACTGATTAATGGCGAAGAAATTCACTTTGATTATATTGTCGCTTCTTCGGATTATTATCATACCGAAACACTTTTAGACGAAAATCTACGGAATTACAAGGAAGATTATTGGCAAAAAAAGACTTTTGCTCCATCGAGTTTGATTTTTTATTTGGGAATAAATGAAAAAATCCCAAACCTCAAACATCACACACTTTTCTTTGAAAATAACTTGGATGAACACATAGACTGCATCTATGGCGAGCGAAAATGGCCTGAAAAACCTCTTTTTTACGTCTGCTGTCCGTCCAAAACAGACAAAAATGTCGCTCCCGAAGGAAAGGAAAATTTGTTTTTACTGATGCCTTTGGCCATCGGAATAAATGACGAGGAAAACATCAGGGAAAAATACCTAGGGGAGATCCTTGCAAGAATTGAAAAACACACAGGAATAAGCGATTTGGCTTCCAAAATAGAATACAAAAAAAGCTATTGTGTGCGTGATTTTATTTCGGATTACAATGCTTATGGTGGCAATGCCTACGGATTGGCAAATACACTCAGCCAAACAGCAGTATTGAAACCAAAAATCAGAAACAAAAAGTTGAAAAACTTATTCTATACAGGACAACTAACCGTGCCTGGACCTGGTGTACCACCATCGATTATATCAGGAAAAATAGTAGCAAACGAAATCAATAAAATCTAAAAACTGAGTATTATGAAACAATTATTCGACGAATTATCTTACTCGGTAAGCAAGATGACCACCAAGAAATACAGCACAAGTTTTTCGTTGGGGATTTTGGCTCTGAAACCATCTATTCGTTCGGCTATTTATGCGATTTATGGTTATGTGAGATTGGCAGACGAAATCGTGGACAGTTTTTATGGATATGACAAAGAAAAACTACTGAATAGATTTAAAGTAGATACCGAAAACGCTTTGGCAGAAGGCATTTCGCTCAACCCCATATTGCAATCTTTTCAGGAAACGGTGCATAAATATCAGATTGACAAAGCACTCATCGACCAATTTTTGCACAGCATGGAAATGGACTTGCAAAAGATAGATTACAATTTGGAGCTATATAATGAGTACATTTATGGTTCGGCTGAGGTGGTCGGATTGATGTGTTTGCAGGTTTTTACGGATGGTAGTAAGGAAAAATACGAAGAGCTAAAACCCTATGCAATGAAGTTAGGTTCGGCATTTCAAAAAATTAATTTTTTACGTGATTTAAAAGACGATTATCAATTGTTGGGCAGAACGTATTTCCCTAATATTGACATGAATGTGTTTAATAATCAGGTGAAATTTGAAATCGAAAAAGAAATCGAACAGGAATTTAAAGAGGCACTAATCGGTATAAAAAAATTACCTGCTTCGTCTTTATTTGGAGTGTATTTGGCTTATAAATATTACATTTCTTTATTTAGGAAAATAAGAAAGAAATCGTCAAAAGATATTTTGAACAATAGAGTTCGGGTACCTGATTATCAGAAAGGATATGTTGCATTGAGCAGTTATGTGCGTTTTAAAATGAATGTATTATGAAGAAAGTAATCGGTGTTTTGACGTTCTGTTTACTGGTGCAATTCAACGTATTTGCGATAGAATTGGATTATGTGAGAGCGAATTATGACAAGGCAGTTACGGATAAAAAATTGTGTAGCCAAATGATTGAAGATTTGAAAGATGCAGAACAAACACCGCTGTTTTTGGCTTATTTGGGTGCTTTACAAACCATTTGGGCAAATCATGTTTTTAGTCCGGTGAGTAAACTAAAAACCTTTAATCAAGGAAAGAAAAACATTGAAAAAGCGGTTTCCTCGGATAAGGATAATGCAGAAATACGTTTTATCCGTTTATCCGTTCAGAAAAATGCACCCTCTTTTTTGGGTTACAATTCGATGATAAAAACGGATGAAGCATTCTTGAAAACACATCGCACAAAAATTACTTCTGAACTGGTGCAAAGCAAAATCGATATACTTTTAAAAGAATAAAACATGAGACATCAATTATATAGAGAGCAACAACTGAATTGCGACATTGATACCGCTTGGCAATTCTTTTCATCGCCCTTTAATTTGGCAAAAATAACTCCAAAAGACATGGGTTTTGTGGTAACATCCGAATTAGTGGATGCATCCATTTACGAAGGAATGATTATTGAATATAAAGTATCGCCTTTTCTAAAAATTCCGATGAAATGGAAAACCAAAATAACACAAGTAGAACATAATAAGAGCTTTGCCGACTTTCAGCAAAAAGGACCGTACAAATATTGGAACCATTTTCACGAATTTATTCCCAATGAAAAAGGCGTTTTGGTAAAAGATACTGTTGATTATGAATTGCCTTTGGGAATTTTGGGTACTGTCACTCACAGCTTATTTGTCAAAAACAAACTCAACCATATTTTTAACTACCGTTACGGCATTTTAGAAAAACTTTTTAACCAATGATAAATGTACTCATCACAATAGCCGTATTCATCGCTATGGAAGGAGCTACTTGGATTATTCACAAGTATGTGATGCATGGCTTTTTGTGGTTTTTGCACCGAGATCATCACGATCACAGCAACGAAGGCGAACTGGAAAAAAACGATTGGTTTTTTGTGATTTTTGCATTACCAACCATTGCTTTGATGTATTTTGGTTCTTTGCAAAATTTCAATTATCTGTTCTTTATCGGATTGGGTATTATGCTGTACGGAATGGCTTATTTCTTTGTACACGACATCTTTATCCACCAACGACTGAAAGTGTTTACGCACACCAAAAATCCATATTTTCTAGCACTTCGTAGGGCTCACAAACAACATCATAAGCATTTGGGCAAAGAAGAAGGCGAGTGTTTTGGCTTTTTGTATGTGCCTTTCAAATATTTTAGAATGTATTTTAATTCCGCAAAAAAATGATGGCATATACCTACTCTTTAGTTCTGTTTTTTTCGGCTATTATTTGTTTTGTTGCCTCATTTGACAGGCGTTTACGCTTCGATAGGCATTTTGGAGCATTTATCAAGGCTGCGGTTCTTGTTGCCATTCCGTTTATTGCTTGGGATGTGTGGTTTACAGCAAAGGGCGTTTGGTGGTTCAATACCGATTATACTCTTGGTATCGTAATCGCTGGTTTGCCATTGGAAGAATGGTTGTTTTTCATTTGTATTCCATTTTCATGCGTGTTCACGTATTATTGTTTAGATAAATTTTACAAAATGGAATGGCTTTCGGGTTTCAATAACCTGATTGTATTTGTCACTGTGATTGTTTGTTCGGTGGTTGCTTTATTGCATTACGATAAAATTTACACATTGGTTACCGCAATTGCGACTATTTTAACTTTAATCTACCTGCATTTTATTGTTAGGGCAAAATGGATTAGCAAGGCATCGTTTGTGTTTTCAGTATTGATGCTCGGTTTCTTTCCTGTAAATGGCGTGTTGACGGGTTTTGGGTTGGAGTCACCAATTGTCAATTACAATCCTAATAATTTTCTTGGTAGTAGAATGATTACCATTCCCATCGAAGACGCTGTTTATGGCTATACACAATTTCTATTGGTCTTGTATTTTTTCAAGCTATTTTCAAAAAATAAAATCGAAGCATGATGAAAAAAACTTTTCAATTATTAAACGTTATTTTTTTAGTGGTAACTATCTTGATGAATTACTTGTCCAATACAGGTATTTTCAATGGTGAAACCATGGCTTCGATTTCTGCCAAATATCCTAGTTTGTTCACTCCTGCAGGTTATGCATTCTCTATTTGGGGATTGATTTATTTAGGACTTTTTGGTTTTGTCTTGTATTATGGTGCTTTCTCTAAAAATTCCGAAACAAAAGAAAAAACTGTTCAGAAAATCGGCTGTTGGTTTGTGATTTCCTGTATTTGCAATAGTTTGTGGGTTGTGACGTGGATGTATGGCTATTTGCTGTTATCCGTCCCAATTATGATTTTTTTGCTTGTTTCTTTGTTCAAAATCATTGGGAATACCAAAGAAGAATTTAGAAGTAATGATGTTAAAACCAATCTATTTCTGAAATTACCTTTTTCTATTTATGCAGGTTGGATTTCGGTTGCACTGATAGCTAATATAGCAGCTTTTCTTGTAAAAATCGAATGGAATGGCTTCGGTATTTCCGAAACGACATGGACTATTATTATGATTTCAATTGCGGGATTGCTTCACTTATTTATGATTTGGAAACAAAAAATGGTCGCTTTTGCATGTGTAGCCGTTTGGGCATTGGTCGCTATTGCGGTTGCTAATCACGATAGAAATGACATGGTTCATAACGTCGCCTTGGCAATAGCAGCTATTCTGTTGGTCAGTATCCTGATTTACATCATCAAAGACATTTTAAAAAAGCGAAATAGTTCCGTTCCTGCATGAAAAATAAAATATCCATTTTTTGGTTTCGTAGGGATTTGCGGTTGGAAGACAATGTAGGTTTATGTCAGGCATTGGCTTCGGGATTTGCTGTGTTTCCGATTTTTATTTTTGATGAAACGATTTTGGAGCAATTGGAAGACAAAAAAGACAGACGTGTCGATTACATTCATCAGGCACTTTTGGTAATCAATTTGGAATTGAAAAAATACGGTTCTAAACTGACTTCTTTTTATGGAAAACCATTGGAAATATTCCAACAACTTTCTGAGGAATACGACATTCAATCAGTGTTTTGTAATCGGGATTACGAACCGAAAGCTATAAGGCGAGATACGGAGATTTATACCTTTTTCAAAAATCAAAACATTCCTTTTAAGGCATTCAAAGACCAAGTTATTATTGATAAAAATGATGTTGTAAAAAACGATGGAACGCCTTACTCGGTTTACACGCCTTATTCCAAAAAATGGAAAGAACTGCTGACAGAAAAGGATTATCAAGTTCATGAAGCGGATTATACTGGTTTTTTGAAGCAGAATTTCACTGAAATCCATTCTCTAAAAGAAATTGGTTTTCATAAAACGGATATGGTTTTTGAAAAACCAATCCTTGATTTGTCAATCATAACTGATTACGATAAATACAGGGATTTTCCTGCTTTGCAACGCACCACACAGTTGGGCATTGCATTACGATTTGGCACAATCAGTATTCGTAAATGCGTTGAATTTGCTTTTCAACACAATCAAACTTGGTTGAGCGAACTGATTTGGCGTGAGTTTTTTATGCAGATTTTGTATCATTTTCCAAAGGTGGTCAATCAGTCTTTCAAAGCGAAGTACGACAATATTCAGTGGCGGAATAATGAACAGGAATTTGAACATTGGTGTGCAGGAAAAACTGGTTATCCGATTGTGGATGCCGGAATGCGACAACTCAATGAAACAGGTTATATGCACAATCGGGTTAGGATGATTGTTGCCAGTTTTTTGTGCAAACATTTGCTGATAGATTGGCGTTGGGGCGAAGCGTATTTCGCTGAAAAGCTGAATGATTACGATTTGTCTGCCAACAACGGAAACTGGCAATGGGCAGCAGGTTGTGGTTGCGATGCTGCACCTTATTTCAGGGTGTTTAATCCTGCATTGCAAACCGAAAAATTCGACAAAAATTTTGAATACATCAAACAATGGTTACCCGAATTTGGAACTGAAAAATATCCAAAACCGATAGTAGAACATCGTTTTGCAAGAGATAGAGCTTTAAAAGTTTATGGTGAAGCAGTAAAATGAAAATAGATTATAATTATGATGCATTATACTAATGGGGAAATAGCTCAAATGGAAAAATTAAAAAGAACTGCTTTTGTCAATTCACTAAGTGGATTTAAAAGCCTTAATTTGATTGGAACAAAAAGCAATTCAGGGCAAACCAATTTGACAATTTTTAACTCGGTTTGTCATATTGGTGCAAATCCGCCATTAATGGGATTTATATCTCGCCCTAATTCGGTAGAAAGACATACGCTGGAAAATATTCTAGAAACGAATTATTACAGTATTAATCACGTTAATCAAAATATTTTTAAGAAAGCACATCAAACGTCCGCACGTTACGCTCGCCACCAATCTGAATTTGACGAAACTGGTCTTACTTCAATTTATAAGAATACTTTTATTGCACCTTTCGTTGAAGAGTCGTCTATACAAATTGGTTTGGAACTAAAAGAGGTATTACCGATAAAAAGTAATGACACGCTGTTAATTATAGGCGAAATCTTAGATGTGTATTTTACAGATGATGTGTTGCAAGAAGATGGTGTGCTTGATATAGAAAAGGCCGGAACTGTAGTGGGGTCTTCGCTAGATGGTTATCACACCACACAATTGATTAACCGATTAAAATATGCAAAACCGTAAAAAAAATATGATTGAAACAAACAATGTTTTGCTTGTCAATGAACAAGATCAACCTATCGGAGAAATGGAAAAGTTGTTTGCTCAGTACCAAGATCATCTGCATAGGGCATTGTCGGTATTTATATTGAATGAACAGGGCGAACTTCTCTTTCACTAAAGAGCAGCTGAAAAATACTGGAATTAGTAAAGAGATTGAAGAAATGAAAAAAATATTAATAGCAGGAGGAACCGGTTTTGTTGGAAAACAACTCATTGATTTTTTAGTGGGAAAAGGCTATTCTATTCATGTTTTAACCCGAAAACCAAGTGCTAATTCAACAGAAAATATTTGCTTTTTTCGGTGGGATTTTGAACGACAATACATCGACAAAAAAGCATTTGAAGGAGTAGAAATTCTAATTAATCTGACCGGTGCAAACATTGGCGAAAAGCGATGGACCAACGACCGAAAAAAGGAAATTATTGACAGTCGCATAAAATCCATTAACTTATTATATCAATATATTTCGGAGAATAAATTCAACATCAACACCTTTATTTCGTCCTCTGCTGTCGGGTTTTATGGTGCCGTAACAACGGAGAAGACATTTGCAGAAACTTCGGAAAGCGGAAACAATTTTTTAGCTTCTGTTTGTCAGAAATGGGAAGATGCTGCTTTAAAGTTTAAGGATTTAGGTGTTCGTACTGTTATTTTACGCAAAGGCGTAATTCTTGGAAAAGAGGGTGGAATGGTTAAAAAACTAAGCCCGTTAGCCCAACTTGGAATAAATGTTTCTTTAGGTTCTGGCGAACAATATTTACCTTGGATAGACATTCGTGATTTATTGAGATTGTACGATTTTTTTCTTTCTAATCCTCAACTTAGCGGAATTTATAATGCCGTTGCCACTGAACAAATTACAATGAACGATTTCTCAAAAGTCTTATTGAAATCTTTTGGAAAGAAAAGTTTCTTACCCAATGCTCCTGCTTTTGTCATTCGTTTGCTCTTTGGCGAAATGGCGGTGATGCTTTTAGAAGGTTCAAAAGTCAGCAACGATAAATTAAAAAGCACCGGATTTTCTTTTGAGTTTGATACGATAGAAAAGTCTTTGTGAGTTTGTAGGGAAGGAAAAATTTAGCTCTTTTGGTTTTTTGTGATTGGTATGTGCGTTGGCAAAAACCAAATGTGCTAAATGAGAACAAAACCTACCTTGATAAATTATCTTGTCGGTTTGGGGTTCTACGCTTGCCTGTAACGG
>JAEXAW010000042.1 GCA_023458055.1 Pseudomonadota bacterium | reverse complement strand
TCCAACGCACCTCTTCTCCCGTCCGATTATTCTTCACGTACCCCGCTGGCCGCCCATCCATATAAGCGACATAGAACCCTGAAGAGGCTCCCGCCCTATCGCCTTCCGTCCTGATTCGATGTGCCGCACCGTCCATCAACGGATGCTCTCCTTCGACGATGCATCCGACAGAACGCAGGGCTTCCGCAAACTCCTCACGGGGAGTCATCGCGGGAAGTTGTTCGCTCTTCACATTTTCTGGAAGCCATCTTTTCAACTGTTCCATGTCTGCCTGTGGCCCGGCATACCAGCTTTGAGCGATGCTGTCCCATTTTGCCCCTGCCGTCTTCGCCGCCTTCCGCTCCAGATAGGGAACAGCCAAATAAAGCCGTTGGGGGTCCCGACGCTGTTCGCTTGCTTCCTTCTGAGGGGTCTGCACTGTCTCCTCCTTCTTTAACCATTTGGCAAAAGCTGCCGTATCGGTGGCTACCGGAACATACCATGACCTTTTTTGCCGATCCCACTGTGCTCCAAGGGCTTTGGCCTCCTCTTTTTGCTTGAAGGGAACATTCAGATAAACACGTTCGTTATTTGATGATGCCGCAGCCTGGCTTCTCGTGGCTTCCGCCTGGTGCTCTTGCATGTCGACATGTAGCTCGACCTCCTGTTCCGGCATACCCAGAGAGTTTTTTTCCAAACCCGATTGGTGCTCTTGCCCCAATTCCTGTGTGTGTTCAAATTCCATGACATAATCCATGATCTTTTCCGCATCGGCTGCGGCTCGGAAAACCTCACGCGGATCATCCCTAAGAATTTTTATCCAACTCTGGACGTAGGCGGCATGGTCATCAACACTTTGGCCGATGCCAAGTTCACCGGAAATCATCATACTGCCGATTTCGGCCCTCAGTTCCTCTTTAGCATAGGCAATGGAACCGAACGGCCCGAATTCACGGTTCAAACGAGATTCATGGCCAGTCCAGTGCGAAAGTTCATGAAGGGCTGTCGAATAATACCCTTCCTCACTCGAAAACTGCTTTTTTTCAGGGAGATAAATAGCATCTTCCCCCGGCCTGTAGAAAGCGTGTCCCTGTGCCCTATGGACAAGTTTTACACCGGACGCCTCAAGGATATTTTCCGCCCGCTGCACGTCCGCCCATACTCTTTCCTTATCGGCTACCAAGGGGGGCAATCCGTCGATCTGCTCTGCGTTAAACACATAGCTGATAAAGCTACGCGGACGCTCAAGCTGCACCGTTTCCTTGAGCGAATTTCCATCCTTATCATAAACCGGCTTGCCGTCCTCACCTCGGACAGATCGCTCCTCCTCAACTTTCCAATAAATTATGGGGGTTCCCCTCTCTCCCTTGCGAACCTGTGCCTCGGCTTGTTGCGCCTGACGGTAGGTCATCCAACGGGGATCGCCGTACTCCCGCATCATCAGTTGTAGGGCATTGCCGCCACGATAGCGGTTGCCTGTCGTAGGGTTCATGGGCAAGGAACCGTATCCGCCGCTATCCCAAGGTTTCTGCCAAGGCGCGGTTCCCTGCTCCAGCTTTTCAATCAGCGTCTCGGCTACCTGCACATAATGATCATCTGCTTTGGTCATATATTACTCCCACAAAATGAAGGGTTTCAGGGGCGTACATATTTTTTCAACCCTGACGAAGCCGAAGTAGCGGCTGTCGAAAGAGAGTGGGTGTTCAGACATGAGCAGAACCTGATTATGCAGGACCAACGAGCCCGAAAAAGCGGGAAAGGCTTTTTGCCGCTGGCTGTTGGGAAGGTAAATCCCGTTTACCGACACCCCTGCGTCGGAAAGGTTTACCTCGTCGCCTTCGGTGGCCATGACACGCTTGATCAGGTAGCCGTACCTGCCGGGACAAACGCCGTAAGAAATGAGGCCGCGGGCGCGCCCATAGCGCGCCACCATGTTCTCTTCGGGGCAGAACAAAACGAGATCGCCTTTATGAACTGGACCGTGTGTTTTGAAATAAACGCCAAGAGGAAAGCTACGTGTGGTATTCACCACGAAAAAACAACCTGTTACCCCCAAGAGGACCAGCATAAAGCCGAACGCGAAGAGACTACGCTTCAAAAAAGGAGGGGTCCGGCTGCTCTTCATCGAAGATGCCCTCGCAGGTATTGGGAACTTGCTCCAAATTGACCTCTTGTTCCTGCACTGGCTCAATGATCCGATCGGTATCTGCCGGGGGTTCCACGCCGGTACGAGCCTTCAAGATGGGATCGAGGAAGTAGGACATCTGCTTTCCATAGATGGCGGGCGTACCAGCCAGAAAGATGAGCATGTCCCCACCCTCGATCATGTTGTCGCCATCCATCTTTGCTTTTGGCATCCGCATGACTTCATCTTCCGTCATGAGTTGCCTCCGGACTTCTTGGTATGTTGTGCTAACCTGTTTCTGGAATACCCCTATTCGAGAACCACTTGTCGTAACTTGCGGTTTTACAACTGTCGTTACCCCCGTCATTTCAGACAGATATTTTATGCTTTTAGGATTGTTGGGTGCAAAACCAATCTGAATATGCGTATTCGCAGTAATCGTCTGATTTTCACCATATGTCTTGATAAGCTGTTGCATATCTTGAGCAATAATATAGAAATAAATGCCAAATCCAGCTAAATAAGCTAATGATTCTTCAACACTTTCCAATCTTCCCCATGCTGGAAATTCATCAAGAAGCATAAGGAGCTTATGTTTATGATTACATACAGCTCGAACATCTCCAGATTTCTGTTTTTCAAATGTCATCTTATTTGCCAAAAGCCGACAACACATATTCATAAAAACTCGAACAAGAGGAGACAATCGAACTTGATCAGAAGGTTGTACAATTATATATAAAGCAATAGGATTTTCTGAATCCATTAAATCTGAAATATGAAATTCAGAGCACGATGTATTCTTTGCAACTACACTGTCTCTATACAGACTAAGAATATTCTTGGTTGTCGTCATAATAGATCCACGTTCTTTTTCCTTAACAGCCATTATATCATTAGCTATTTTGACAACCAATGGATGCGTAATCCAATTACCTTTTTCATCTTTCATGTGTTTGTATTTTTTTAATTCCTCCCAATAGCTATCATCTTGTACTTTTCCTTGTAAAATTATATCAATTTCATCTAATGAAGCTATTTCTCCTGTTTTTTCTCTTTTATAAAGAGCATGAATAATAATCCCCACAAGTAAAGAACGGGCAAGTTTATTAAAGTGAGCTGAACTTCCTGTATCTTCCAACCCTTTGCCTGTAGGATCGACTAGAGTACCTGCCAGATTTTGAACATCGCCCGTTTCAAACTCTGTCCCCAGGCGGACTTCATCCAAAGGATTCCACTTAATGGAGCCGTATGGTGATGCAGGATCAAAACGCAATGTTCTCTGTTTGGCGTACTTCTGCCGCCATCCGGCAGTGAGTGCCCAAAGTTCCCCTTTAATATCCGTGACGACACAACTCTCCATCCACGTCAGCAAAGTGGGTAAAACAAGGCAAACCCCTTTTCCTGAGCGCGTGGGAGCAAGGGCCAAAATATGAAGGTTTCCCTTAAAACGAAGATAATGACATGTTCCTGTTTCCGGATCTTTCCAACCTCCGATGAACACACCTTCATCTTTAAGAAATCCAGCTTCTTCAATGTCTTTTCTGCCCGCCCAACGTGCTGAACCGTGTATCGTTTCCACAGCTCGACTTGTGTTTGTAGCAACTGTCTGTTTAATAATGAAAAAAATCAGCATGACCGCCGTTATCCCCGTGCCCGCCGAACCTCCGGCCAAAAAAAGATCGGGGAAAGCATCATACCCGCCTTGCCGCCACCAGACGAGAATATCCCACGGCGGATAGACTCCATGCAGATTAGGGCCGAGGGAAGGATGATAGGCTACTCTCCATGCGACAAACTGTGTGGCTGCCCATAACCCCGTGAAAAAAGCCGTAAAGACATAACAGGTCGCGCCAAGGCGGGAAGTGCGCTTTGCATTTTGGGTCATCGTCCATACCCCTCATCCTGTGATTGTTCCTGAGTACGTTTCTGTTCCGGGTGTTGTGTGATGCCGCCCTTCATCCGTGCGCATAGAGTATCGGGGGCATGGATCGTCACGTCCTTATAATGACGTTCGGCAAAACCCATGATGCACCTGAGTTCCGCATCCGTTGCTTGCCGCGAGACAAACAGACGTCCGCCGTTTTCCTTGACGCCCTCGGCAAATATCCGCGTACCCTTTCGGGTGATTGTTTCCGGCTCCAGTGGATGCCGCTCTATGCCCCGGAGGTAGCTGCTGTGCCCCTCGTAGCGGGATTGGAGATAGGCCAAAGCCTCTTCCGAAATCCTTTTTGAAAGCACGTCTATCCGCCATTGATTACGCTGACCCGCGATGCGGGCCTTTTCCACATGGCCTTGGCCGTCTTCCTGCCTCTGATGGACGGAAACGGCTTCAGCACCGATCTTGTGAAGGCTTATGCGATCTCCGATGGCCATTCCCGACTCCGCAACGGCCCGTTCAAGGTCTGTTCCCCAGATCACTGCCCGGCTGCCGCTCTGCCGCTCCACACGGATGAAGAAACTCTCACGCTCCTCGGGATTGAAGCGGTATCGGGCTTTGCCAAAATCAAGGATTCGAAGAACGGTGTCCGCTCCACGAGGTGCCGCTCCTTGCTTTTCCCGGAGGGAATGCTTGCCGACAGGATGGCTCTGTCCGGCCTTGGTTCTCAACCAGTCGATCCACTGCTTCTTCTGTAGCTGCTTCTTCAGCCGATTGCGGCTCAAACGGTACAAGATGAGCTTGTTGAGGATGCCGCTGGTCATGTTCTTGATGAGCAGGTTTCTGAGGCGGAAATCCTTTACGGCCTCTTCCCGCTGTTCCATACGTTCCTGCCGCAGGCGTTCGCGCTTGTCCTGGCGCTCCTGTTCTTCGCGCTGGTATTCACTCCACAAGCGAGAAGCGCCTGCCGATAACGGCTTGCGCTCATAGGTCTTTTGTGACTCCACAGAAGAGGACGGGGTGATACCTTCAAACCTTCCGAGTCGTTTTTCCAAAGAGGTTTTGGAAAGGCTTCGATCAATGGAACTGGCCTTGACGTGCAGCTCGCCAGAGGCAAAGACGAAGCCGTTTCCCCTAGCCTTATTCCTGACGGCTATACGCTGGTGCGAAACGTGGTTCTTCCCGAACACAAGGCCGTCATCGTCAATAAA
The DNA here is from genome assembly GCA_023458055.1 of Pseudomonadota bacterium. GTDB lineage: Bacteria > Pseudomonadota > Alphaproteobacteria > Sphingomonadales > Sphingomonadaceae > JAFAFE01. The sequence continues at coordinate 8,598 of JAEXAW010000042.1, read as the reverse complement.
TGGGGAAAAATGACCGCAAAAGAACTCAAAAAACAGAAGAACTCCCCCGAACCCAAAGAAGAAAACGATACGCCAAACGAATAATTTCAAAAAGGAAAGTAGGATGGAAATAGAACAGCCCACCAATCAGGAAGTCTTCGAGCCCACCATTGAAGACATGATCCAAACCGAAAACGGTATTCCCACAACCACGTCCCTCGTCATCGCTCAGGCGTTCGAGAAGAACCATTTTGATGTTCTGAAGGCGATTAAAAATTTGGAATGCTCTCAAAATTTCACTGACAGCAATTTTGCTGTCAGTGAATACACCGACAGTACGGGACGCAAGCTTCCCATGTACCAGATCACCCGCGACGGCTTCGCCTTCCTCGCGATGGGCTTCACCGGCAAGAAAGCTGCTGCATGGAAGGAACGTTTCCTTGAGGCCTTCAATGCGATGGAAGCGGCCCTGCTCAGACAACAGCGCCAGAGAGAAGCCGCACGTCTCAGGCAACGCCAGCGACAAGAGACGTACCCCAAGGAACTGGAACAGCCCGCCCACCGGCCATGGGAGAAGCCCGAGTCCTTCCGCTCCGCACGGAAACTCACCAAGGCCCAGACGGAATCACTCCTCGGTGTCCTCAACATGGAGTGCCTGCTCCAAAACCGCCAGCCTGAAGACGCGCTCAAAGAGCTGCTCACGTTCTCCACCTCTCCAGCCTGGAAGACATGCGCCAGTCCGACTACCGCGATGCCGTCTTTTCCGTGATGAAAAGAATGCTCCTCATCTCCGGCAAAATCTCGGAAGACGCGCAGGCATCCCCCCAATATGCCGCCGCCATAGACGGCCTTATCAACTTCTGGAACCACTCCTCAGACTTTACCAAAAGCGATATTCAAAACTACGTCCAGAACAAATGCGGCCTTTCTCTTCAGGAAGGCATCTCTTCCGATTCTGACGGCCTGAAGGTTCTCTTCACCCTATGGGGCGGCATCTCCCATTACGACCTACGGCTGAACTGCCCCCAACGGAAAAGCCCGGCACCAATCTTTGATGCCGGGCTTTTCCTGTAATACGGGCCGATGCCCGAAGTATTGCGAAAAATTTTCAGTCCAGTATCCACTTCACCGTATCCTTTGTGGCCACAAACCCGTACTCGCCGCTCTCTGACTCGAAAAGCCACCAATCCCGGCTGATCCGTTTCGCCCTGCCGATGCCCACGGTTTCAGTAGTCCGAGGAACCGCGACGGACACGGTGGACGGATCGGCCCGAATACCTACCCACAGCTTTTCAAGGTTCCTGTACCGCATCAGGTCCCCAAGCCAGACAGACTTTTGATATGCTGACATTGTTCAATCTTTTTTCTTGTCTGAATTTTGCTAGTAACTCTTTACCAGCAACGATAACGTAAGAGAGGATGCTATGTACAGAGATGGTGCACTTGAGGAACTAATAAAAGATCTTGAAGAAGAGCGTGCATCTAAAAGACTTCGTGAACTTGATCCAGAATTACTACTCAAGCCTGATATTTGGATTGTTACACCAGAAGAAGGAGCTTGTGAGAAATGCAAATCTTTTGCTAAAAAACTTTTTTTGAAAAAACCACAACGTCCTCATCCAAACTGCAAATGTAAAATACAACGAATCTTACCCGAAAAAACAGCTCAAAAGGCATTGATAAAAAATACACCTATTGTTACAGATCTCTTGATGGAAGATACTTCTCCTCTCTTTTTGTTTTTTCAGTAACTTCAGTTATTAATGTACATATAAAGAATTTAAATCCAGTACGTTGTGCAGATGTAAATATTGACAGTTATAATGAATTGGGTAAAAAATCAAAAAGTTCTTATTTGCTTCCTCTTAGTTCCGTTGTTTTTACGTTTTCATATTTTCGTGAAGCTCCTGTGGATTGGAAACTTGTACTTGTAACAAATTTTGATGATGCACAACTATTATGCACAGTAAAAAATATAGAATAGTACAGTTGTTTATATTCTTAATATCTATACTTATTTTTTTTGTACATGCACAGGCAAAAGAAATTATTCTTGACTGTATTGACGTTAAAGAAATTCAATGTATTGCATTAGAATTGAAACAAATAAACAAATGTAGTTTGTTGTTTAGTGCTGATGCAAGATCAAAATTCGACTTAAAAGATGTACCTTCTGAAGAAATGATCACTATTTTTGTATCAGAAATGGCTGTTTCATCGATGACATCCAGTGTTTTTTTTACTGGTTTTCGTGTCGAAATGGATGTGCCTAAAGCGAGAATACTTCATACACAAATATGCAAAAATATTCCAATGAGGGCATATTATTTTGATCAAAAGACACACAGAAGAGTATCCACGTCATTTTAAAAAACACTCCACGACGGCAATATGCAGAAAGGAAACACCCACAGCCAACCAATAAGGTCGCGAGTAGCCCCGTAGAGCGTATTTTCTGCCCGCTAGTACGAAGCACACTGATTGCTGCGCTTGAAGAAGAAATTTTGAAGTAGTGATAAAGCCCCGGAAAGCCCCTTTTCCGGGGCTTTCTTTTTTTGGGCATATCCCGTGAAACGCTAGAAAAACGATTCTAGGCCCATTTCTGAGGCGAAAAGGAAGGCAAACTTTCCTTATGCTACTACCTCTGTAATATCATATTCTTTCCGGATTGTAAGTTCCCACACGCTGACTTCCCCCGTATCCCTGTTTGTAAAGCCCCCCTCATTAGTGCAAAGCTAAACTGGAACCCCCTGCATGTTGGAGGGCAAACTCCCCTGGGGTGAGATTGCCCAATGATTCGTGTGGCCTTTGCTCATTGTATTCTTGTACCCATGCGTCAACGATAGTGCGGACCTCACTTAGCCTGCTGAAAACATAGAAGTTCAATATCTCATCGCGGAAGGTACGGTTGAACCGCTCCACATACGAGTTTTGCGTGGGCTTGCCGGGTTGGATGAACTCAAGGTCAATCCCGTGCTGCTCAGCCCATCCGGCAAGCTGTACTGAGACAAACTCCGGGCCATTGTCCATACGCATTTTTGTGGGATAGCCTCTCCAGGCGGCTATGCGGTCGAGTACGCGAATGATGCGGGCCGCAGGCAAGTTGGTGTCCACTTCCACAGCCAATACTTCACGGCTGCAATCATCAAGCACGTTGAACGTGCGAAAACGCTGACCGTGCATCAGCGCATCGCTCATAAAGTCCACAGACCAACAGCCGTTGACGACGGTTTGCGCCTCCAGACGAACAGGAGCTCGGCTGGGCAACCGACGTTTTCCTTTGCGGCGCATGTTCAACTGCAACTGCCGATAAATTCGGTAGACGCGCTTATGGTTCCATGTATGCCCCTCACGACGCAGCACAGCAAAGTATTTGGCAAATCCGTACCGTGGATAGCGCTCGGCCAGCTCAAGAAGCGTCGTGATCACAAGGCTGTCGTTACGAGGTGTTGGTTTGTAGACAAACACGCTTCGACTCATGTGCAATGCTGTGCACGCCTTGCTGACGGAAAGCCCATGCTCTTCTTGAACGAACAGCACAACTTCACGCTTCTCGGCTGGCTTCAGAGCTTTTTTTCGATCACATCCTTCAATGCCCGGTTTTCCAGGCTTAAGTCCGCATACATCTGCTTGAGACGCGCATTTTCATGCTCAAGATCGCGCATACGCTTGATGTCCGAAGCTTCCATGCCGCCGAACTTGCTCTTCCAGCCGTAGAACGTGGCGCTGCTGATGCCATGCTCCCGGCATACGTCCTTGGCAGTCCGTCCCGCTTCGACCGACTTGAGAATCGTGATGATTTGGTGCTCAGAAAACCGTGACTTCTTCATGGCGCCCTCCTGGGGATGGTTTACCAGAAGTCTCCAGTTTTGATCTGCACTATTTTAAGGGAGGGTTACACACCCCGCGCGGGGTGGTGATTCAACAGGTCGTTCTGAAGAGGGAATCCTAATGCTGGATAAACTTGTCAATGGCATAGACTGCGGCATACGCGCCATCTCTGAAGTCTTCGCCGGACCGGTGTACGGTTACTGCCGACTGGAAACGGTTGATGACGACGTTCTGGTGGCGGACGACGGAAGTCTCGTAAGCCTTCTGCGTCTTGAGGGTTCCCTGAAGCATGTGGGCGTAGAAGAATACGGGAGCATTGTTTCCGGTCTGACGGAAAAATTCCAATCTTCCTTTTCCAAGCCGGGACACCTGCTTCAGGTCGTTTTTGAGTACGACCCGGAAAGCAGCGCTTCCCGAATTGCCGAACTTCTGCGTCCTTCCCGGCTGACGGCACAAAATCTGGGCCTTCATGTCGGCCCGCTGCTGGATGACTGGGGAGCCACTCTGCAACGCTACTGCGCTCTGGAAATCTGCTGGCTCGTTCTTTGGACAAGGCCCTCCGTTCTGCCGGATTCCCTGCGGAAAACAGCCCTGAAGGAACGCAATGCCGCCATGTTCAAGGTGCCGACGATTCCGGGATGTCAGCAGGTATCCCGTGCCGTGGCCGCGCTGCATGACGCCCATAACGGTTTTCTGACCGGCGTGATGGACGCTTTCCGTCAGGTTGACCTGCTGGTGCATCCCCTTTCGGCCCATGAGGCTCTGCGTGACATCCGCTTGTGCATTTCCCCGGAAATGACCGGTCGGGACTGGCGGCCTCTCATCCCCGGCGATCCCCTGCCGCTGCGTCTGCCTGACCCCGACACAAGCAGGGCGGACAGGCTGCATAACATGCTGTACCCGGATTTCAAGACACAGCTCTGGCCCCGTGAGGGAGAACTGATTTCCCGCAACGCCATACGCATCGGCGACAGAATATTCGGGCCTCTCATCATGACGCTCATGCCCCAGACGCCGAAACCGTTTCAGGAACTTTTCAGGGTAATTGCCAGGCGTGATGAACGACTGCCGTACCGCATTTCCTTCCTGCTGGAAGACGGAGGCCTGAACATGGGTCTCCGGCCCCTGCTTGCGGCCATTCTGGCCTTCAGCTCTTCGGACAACAAAAAGTTCAATAAGGCCGTCGATGCCCTGAAAGAGCTGGACCTTGAAGGCGTATGCTGCATCCGGTTCCGCATCTGCTTCTGTACCTGGGCCAGCGTGACGGATTCCGAGCAGGAAGCCCATCTGCTGCTCCGACGGCGCGTCGCGGAACTTTCCAAAACCGTTCAGGGATGGGGAACGGCGGATGTTTCCGAAGCCACAGGCGACCCGCTTCTCGGTTTTACCGCGACGCTTCCCGCCATGATGCCCGCAAGTCCGGCTCCCGTCACCGCCGCGCCCTTGCAGGACGCTCTTGGCATGTTGCCGCTGCGTCCGGCGTCGCCGTGGCGGGAAGGAAGCCTGCTGTTCCGGACCCAGGACGGTAAAATCATGCCGTATGCGGCCAACTCTTCGGAACAGGCCGCCTGGATAGACCTCGGCGTTGCCCCCATGGGCGGCGGCAAGTCCGTTTTTCTCAATGCCTTCAACTTCGCGTTCGTCACTCAGAGCGGACTGTCACGTCTGCCGTGGCTGTCCATCGTGGATGTCGGTCCGTCCAGCTCCGGGCTGATAACGCTGCTGAAGGAAAATCTGCCTGAAGGCCGCAAACATCTCGCAGCCTATCACAGGCTCAGGATGACGCCGGACTATGCCATCAATCCCTTTGATACGCCGCTCGGCAACAGAAAACCTCTGCCCTCTCACAAGGCATTTCTGGTCAATCTGCTGTCTTTGCTGGCCACGCCTCTGGATGTCACGGCTCCGGCAGACGGCGTTCCCGGACTCATAGGCAGAGCGGTTGATCTCGCCTATGAGGAACTCTCCGACAACCATCACCCCCGGCTTTACCAGCCGAACGTGCTTCCGAAGCTGCACGCCCTCATCACGGAAGAAGGCATACGTCAGGACGCTTCCACGTCCTGGTGGGAAGTGGTCGATGGACTGTTTGAACGGGGCTATGTCCATGAGGCCTTGCAGGCCCAGCGCTACGCCGTGCCTCTGCTGGCGGATGTCGGCTCGCAAATCAGGCAGAACAAAGGCATCCAGAACACCTATGACGAAAATCTCATCCTCAATGTCTGGCGCTCCCTTCTGGATGCCATCGACGCCTATGTCATCCTGAAGGAACCCACGCAATTCGACCTCGGCGACGCTCAGATCGTCAGCCTCGACCTTGATGAAGTGGCTCCGCGCGGCGGTTCCACGGCGGATCGTCAGTCCGCCGTCATGTATATGCTGGCCCGGCACGTCCTCGGTTCACGCTTCTTCCTGATGCCTGCGGATGTGCAGCTCATGCCCGAAGCCTACCGGGACTATCATGCCGGGCGAATCGAGGCGATTCGGGAGGACCCCAAAAGGCTTTGCTACGAAAACTCCCATCGTAAAATTTTCACGTCTATTTTAGTTTTATTACACTGAAAAAATTGAATGTATTTTTCAGCATGGACTTTCATGGATTTTTTTGGACACGTGGACACCCCGGATTATCCGGGGTAACAATCGGGGTAAATTATTCTTGAAACGGAGGATTACCCCATATGCCCCTGACCGACACCACACTACGAAATGCGAAGCCGGGAGAAAAACAAATCAAGTTATTTGACGGACATGGACTGTTTTTGCTTATTGCTCCCAGCGGAACGAAAGCATGGCGGCTCAAATACAGTTTTCAGGGAAGAGAAAAACTGATTTCTCTGGGACTGTACCCGACCGTATCACTGAAAGAGGCACGGGAGCGTGCCGCGACAGCCAGAAAGGATATTGAGAACGGCATCGACCCCTCTGAAAAACGCAAACTCGAAAAAACGGCCTGTCAGAATACCTTCGAAGCCGTCGCTCTTGAATGGTACGAGCAGAACAAGCACAAATGGAGCGAAAATACGGCCAAGAGCATCTTACATCGGATGAAGCGCAATCTTTTTCCGCAGATCGGTTCAAAGCCAGTCCATCTGGTGTCCGCCCCGGAACTGCTGGCGCTTTTGCGGAAAATTGAGGCACGGGGAGTCAAGGACATTCCTCATATCGTGCGCTCCATCAGTTCAAGTGTGTTCAGATATGCCATTGCCACCGGGCGGGCGGAACGCGACCCGGCGGCTGACCTCAAGGGAGCGCTGGCCCCGCGCGTCAGGAGGAACCTGCCCTCGCAGACAACGCCCGAAGCCGTGGGTCATTTGATGATTGCCATCGACAATTATCCCGGCACCTTTGTCGTCAGGAGCGCCCTCCAGCTTATGGCCTTGACTTTTTGCCGGACAGGAGAACTGAGAAACGCGGAGTGGCGGGAAATCGACTTTGAGGATGGGCTTTGGCGCATCCCCGCCGAACGGATGAAAATGTCGCGCGACCATCTTATCCCCCTCAGCAGGCAGTCCGTCGCCATATTGAGGAAATTGCAGGCGTATTCCGGCAAGGATGTGTATGTCTTCCCCAACTACAAGACGGAAAAAAGGAGTATGAGCAAGAGCGCCCTGCTTGGCGCAATCCGCAGGCTTGGCTTTGAAAATGATGAAATGTGTCCGCATGGCTTCAGGTCTATGGCTTCCACCATGCTCAATGAGCTTGGATATAATGGAGACTGGATAGAACGGCAGCTTGCCCATGTTCCGCGCAACATCATTCGCGGGATATACAACAGGGCGGAATATCTGCCTGAACGCCGGAAGATGATGCAGGCTTGGGCCGACTACTTGGACGAATTACGAAGAAAAACCAGAGAGCAACAGTCTCTTGACTGAGATTAAGGAGTAACCATGTTTTCGGAAAACAGAAGTGAAAGTTTTCTGCGCCTGCCGCAGGTTTTGGCGATTATCCCCATCAGCAAAAGCGCATGGTGGCAGGGCTGCAAGGATGGCCGTTATCCCCAGCCCATAAAACTGGGGCCGCGCACAACCGTCTGGCGGTCAGCGGACATTTTCGCTCTCGTCAGGAGACTTTCCGGCCAGAACATGACGGAGGAAAATACCAACCAACAGGATTGAAATGCCTTTCCCCTCTGACCCGTTTTCCAAACACGGCGCGACCAGGGTATGAACCTTGGCAGCGCCGCTTTCTTTTTGCCCCGTACACAATATTTTCCGCTATGGTTCCCGAAAACGTGACGAACAAAACGTTCCATCTGTTCGTCGCAAATGATATGTTCTTTTTCCGAATACGAGGCGGGTTCTTCGTGGCGGGTTCTTCGTGGCAGGATGGGGGTTGTGCTACACAACCCCGTCCTGCCAAAGGCTTCGCCTCTGGACTCCGCCAAAGCGTTCGGCGCTTCGCTTCTCACGCTTTCAGAAATATGGCAAAAACCGGCATGAAAAAAGCGCGGATCGACATGCCCCGCGCTGGTCGTGAAAACAAAGACAGAGACACACCCCCGCCCTATTATGATTTCGCGGCAAGCGGAATCTGCGGCCAGCCACTGTCCTTGACCATCACAAATCGGCATGTACCGTTGGCGAGTTCCGCCCAGAGTTTACCTATGGCCCTGTCTTCCCGCACCGTTGGAGTATCCCATCTATCTGCTAGTGAAGTAAGAGAATGTCCGGCATACACCTTGCTATACCAGTTTTTTCCAAAGGATACAGGCAAAAGCAAGGTAAAGTAGTCCCATAAAATTGACGAGGTAACAACAGTAGCGAGTGCGTAAGCTCCGAAAAC
>JAEXAW010000034.1 GCA_023458055.1 Pseudomonadota bacterium | reverse complement strand
CCACCTCCCGTAGAGGTCCCCGCGCCGCCGCCCGCTCCGGTTCCGCCCCCGCCACCGCCGCCGCCCGCCGCGATGCCAGCGCCCGTAGCCGCGCCGCCGCAAGCCGGACCGGAAACCTATCCGGTCTGCAGCAAGACGGTGACCGACAATTGCATCCAGAAGGAAGCGCGGGCGAAGGCGAAGCGCCGCCCCCGTTAAATTTACCCGAAAGTCCAATCCTTGGTCTCACCTGTGCCCGGTCGGCTCCTCCAAACGACCGGGCATCTTTTTGCGTCTTTACCTTGCGTCCAGCGCTCGCGTTCCCTAACTGTTCACGGGTGACTCAGCCTGTTCCAACCGATTTCGAGCCTGCCTATATTTCGGGGCTCAACGCGCCGCAGCGTGAAGCCGTGCTCACCACCGAAGGGCCGGTGCTGGTGCTGGCGGGCGCAGGCACGGGCAAGACCGCCGCGCTGACGGCGCGCCTTGCCCATCTCATCGCAACCCGCCGCGCCTGGCCGAGCGAGATCCTCGCAGTCACGTTCACCAACAAGGCCGCGCGCGAAATGCGCGAGCGTGTCGGCCGCATCATCGGCGATGCGGTTGAAGGCATGCCGTGGCTCGGCACCTTCCATTCGATCGGCGCCAAGATGCTGCGCCGCCACGCCGAACTGGTCGGACTGCAGAGCAATTTCACCATCCTCGACACCGACGACCAGTTGCGCTTGTTGAAGCAATTGATCATCGCCGCCGATCTTGATGAAAAACGCTGGCCGGCGCGGCAATTGGCGGGGCTCATCGATAATTGGAAAAATCGCGGGCTGGTGCCGTCCGATCTTAATGCGGGGGATGCGGAAAGCTATGCCAATGGCATGGGGCAGAAGCTCTACCAAGCCTATCAGGACCGGTTGAAGGCCTTGAATGCCTGCGATTTCGGCGACCTGCTGCTGCACATGCTGACCATCCTCAAAACGCACCGCGACGTGCTTGAGCTTTACCAACAGCGCTTCAAATATATCCTCGTCGACGAATATCAGGACACCAATTCGAGCCAATATTTGTGGCTGCGACTGCTCGCCCAACAGCGCAAGAATATCTGTTGCGTCGGCGATGACGACCAGTCGATCTATTCCTGGCGCGGCGCGGAGGTTGCCAATATCCTGCGCTTTGAACGCGATTTTCCCGGGGCAAAGGTCATTCGGCTTGAGCAGAATTACCGCTCGACCCCGCATATCCTCGGCGCGGCAAGCGGGGTGATCGACAATAATAGCGACCGGCTCGGCAAGACCTTATGGACCGAGGTTGATAGCGGCGAGAAAGTCAAGGTCGTCGGTGTGTGGGACGGCCCCGAAGAAGCGCGGCGCGTCGGCGAGACCATCGACACGTTGCAGCGTCAGGGCGCGGAGCTCGACAATATCGCGATCCTCGTGCGCGCGCAGTTCCAGACGCGCGAATTTGAAGACCGCTTCATCGCAACCGGCCTTCCTTACCGTATTGTCGGCGGCTTCCGTTTCTATGAACGCGCGGAAATCCGCGATGCGCTGGCCTATTTGCGGCTGATCCATCAACCGGCGGACGATCTGGCCCTCGAACGCATTATCAACGTCCCCAAGCGCGGGCTGGGCGACAAGGCGGTCGCGCGGATCCAGCAATATGCGCGCGCGGCCAATATACCCTTGTTGCAGGCGGCGGCGCAAATTCTCGGCACCGATGAGCTGACCCCGCAGGCGCGCCGCAGCCTCGGCAATTTTGTCGGCGATATTGCGCGCTGGAGGGACTTGACCAACAGCCTTCCCCATGCCGAACTTGCCCGGCAAGTGCTTGATGAATCAGGCTATACTGCGGCGCTGCAAGCGGAGCGCACGACGGAAGCCACCGGTCGGCTGGAAAATTTGAACGAACTTGTCCGCGCGATGGAAGACTATGACAGCCTCGACGCGTTCCTCGAGCATGTCAGCCTGGTCATGGATAATGATGCGCAGGCGGATGAAGCCAAGGTCACCATTATGACCATCCACGCCGCCAAGGGCCTGGAATTCGGCCATGTCTTCCTCGCCGGATGGGAGGATGGGGTGTTCCCCTCGCAACGTGCGCTCGATGAAGGCGGCGCGGCGAGCCTCGAGGAAGAGCGCCGCCTTGCCTATGTGGCGATTACCCGCGCGCGCCATAGTTGTACCATCTTCCACGCCGCCAACCGGCGCATTTACGGGCAATGGACCAGCTCGATCCCGTCGCGCTTCATCGGCGAATTGCCCGACGCGCATGTCACCAATGAAACCAGCATGGCGGGCGGCGAATCGCTGTGGCGCGCCAATTGGTCGGGCAGCGCCGACCCGTTCGCCCATGTCGCGCGCGGCACCGGACGCGGCCCCGGCTGGCAACGCGGACAACAAGCCTCGGCCGGCGGCAGCTTTTCAGCCCAGCCTTCGCGCGTGATCGAAGCGCGCGCCTCCGCCGTTTCACTCGGCAATAAAGGCCGCAGCGACGTCAGCGTCGGCCAGCGCGTCTTCCACGAAAAATTCGGCTATGGCGCCATTGCGGAAATCGAAGGCAACAAGCTTGAAATCGAATTTGAGCAGGCTGGAAGAAAACGTGTCTTGGACAGTTTCGTTCGGCTCGCCTAAAGGGCGGGTGTGACCTCGTCCGCCGAACCTTCGCCGCCTGCGCCGCACCCGCTCAGTATCCCGGATTTCCGGCTCTTCTGGGTGGCGCGTTTTTTTGCGAACTTCGCAACGCTCGCGATGATCGTGATCATCGGTTATCAGGTGTATGACGTTGCCCGCACCGATTATGGCATGTCGGTCAAGGAAGCCTCGGTCCAGCTTGGCCTTATCGGCATTTTGCAATTTGTGCCATTGCTGCTGCTGGCACCGGTCGCGGGCTGGGTCGCCGACCGGTTTGAGCGCCGCACCGTCGCGCGCTTTGCCAACACAATCGATATGACCATTGCGCTGGCGCTCGCCTGGCTGAGTTACAGTGACACGCTCACCCTCCCCGCCCTGTTCACCGCGGCCGTAGCGCATGGCGTTGCGCGCAGTTTTGTGGGGCCGTCGATGTCGGCGCTCGCGCCCAACCTGGTGCCCACCGCATCGCTCCCCCAGGCGATTGCGCTCAGCAGCATCGCCTGGCAGGCAGGCGCGATACTCGGCCCCGCAGCGGCGGGCTTCCTTTATGTGCTGGGCGGTGATGTGCCCTATTGGATGAGCGCCGTGCTCCTGGCAGCAGCGAGCATCTTCCTCACCTTCATCCGTCCGGTGCGCGCGCCCTCGATCAAAGGAGACGCAAAGCCGATCCGGCAGATTATCGACGGACTGCATTTTGTCCGCCACCGCCGTTTTTTGCTCGGCGCGATCACGCTTGACCTGTTCGCCGTATTGCTCGCCGGAGCGACCGCGCTGCTCCCCGTTTATGCGCGCGATATCCTCCATGTCGGCACCGAGGGCCTCGGCCAGATGCGTGCAGCGCCCGCAGTCGGCGCAGCGGCCGTGGCCCTGTTCTTCGCCTTCCGCCCGCTTCATAATGAAGTCGGTCTTAAAATGCTGTTGGCGGTCGCAGGGTTCGGCGCGATTACCGCCGCGTTCGGCCTTTCCACCAATTTCCTGCTATCGCTGGCCCTGCTCGCTCTCATGGGGGCCGCCGATATGTTCTCGGTCTATGTGCGCTCGAGCCTGATCCAACTCCACACCCCTGATGAAATGCGCGGGCGGGTGAGTTCGGTCGGCGGTATTGCGGTCTCCGCTTCGAACGAGCTTGGGGAAACCCGCGCCGGATTTGCCGCGGCGCTGATCGGCCCGGTAGGCGCGGTCTTTTGGGGCGGGGTCGCAGCGGTTGTCGTGACCGCCGTCTGGGCCTATATTTTCCCCGAACTGCGACGGGCCAAGAATTTCGATCCACCAAAGGAGTTTATGTGATGAAATTTGCCAATGTCCTCGAAACCATCGGCAACACGCCGCATATCCGCATCAACCGCCTGTTCGGCGATGCCGAAGTGTGGATCAAGTCGGAGCGCACCAATCCCGGCGGATCGATCAAGGACCGTATCGGCCTTGCGATGATCGAGGCGGCCGAAAAAAGCGGCGCGCTGAAACCCGGTGGCACGATCATCGAGCCGACCAGCGGCAATACCGGGGTCGGCCTTGCCATGGCCGCAGCGGTGAAGGGCTATAAGCTCATCCTCGTCATGCCGGAATCGATGTCGATCGAACGCCGCCGCCTGATGCTCGCTTATGGCGCGAAATTCGACCTGACGCCCAAGGAAAAGGGCATGAAAGGCGCAATCGAGCGCGCCATGGAGCTGGTCGAACAGACGCCCGGTGGCTGGATGCCGCAACAATTTGAAAACACGGCCAATGTCGATATCCATGAGCGCACCACCGCGCAGGAGATCCTCAAGGATTTTGCCGATACGCCGCTTGATGCGGTGATTACCGGCGTTGGCACCGGCGGTCACATCACTGGCGTTGCCAAGGTGCTGAAGGCCGCCTGGCCGAACCTCAAGGTGTTCGCGGTCGAGCCCGTCCAGTCGCCGGTCATTTCCGGAGGACAACCCGGCCCGCACGCGATTCAGGGGATTGGCGCAGGCTTCATTCCGGCTAACCTCGACACCAAGCTGCTCGACGGCACGATTCAGGTCGAAGCGGAAGACGCCAAGGAAATGGCTCGCCGTTCCGCCCGCGAAGAGGGCCTTTTGGTCGGCATTTCTTCGGGTGCTACGCTCGCCGCCATTGCCCAAAAGCTGAAGGAGCTTCCGGCCGGTAGTCGCGTCCTCGGGTTCAATTATGACACGGGCGAACGCTATCTTAGCGTTCCGGACTTCCTTCCCGAGGCGTGATAGGATAAGGGGCGTCGCTTCTTATGGATATGCCGACGTCTCAACGGGATGCTTTCGCGTCCCCCTCGCCCCTGCCCTTTGCCCATGGCAAGGGTAGCGATGGTGCGTCCTTTCATCCTGATCGGCCCGAGTGGATCGAAGAGACGAACCAAAAATCGCTGATCTCGCGCAACCATATCCTTTTGTTGGTTGCGGCCATCCTCGTAATCGCCGCATTGGTAATCGGGGCCATTGCGATGCGCGGCAATACAAGTCAGAGGGGCAACGCTGTCACCCGCGCGCAGATCGGCTCGGCGAGCAGCGTTGACACAGCGCCGCTTGCGGACGAATCGCCGCCCGCAGTCGAGCCTAACGAATTGCTGGTTGTGGCCCCCAATGACGCGCGGGCGATTAATGCGCGTGTGCCATTCTCGACCGATCCCAACCCCGCAGCCAAGCCCTTTGTTTTTGCCGGCCTGCCGGATGACTTCCTCCGGGCAACCGACTGTCTGGCCGCAGCGGTCCTGTACGAAGCGGGAGATGACCATGTCGGGCAACAGGCCGTTGCGCAGGTCATCCTCAATCGTGCGCGCCATCCTGCCTATCCGAGCACCGTCTGCGGCGTGGTGTTCCAAGGTTCGGAACGGCGTACCGGATGCCAGTTCACCTTCACCTGCGATGGCGCACTCAACCGGCAATGGTCGGAGGCTGCGTGGGCCCGTGCCCGCAACGTCGCTAATGCGGCACTTAGCGGTGCAGTATATGCGCCGGTTGGACTTGCGACCCATTATCACACCGATTGGGTCGTTCCGTACTGGAGTTCCAGCCTCGAGAAAATTACTGCTGTAGGGACGCACCTGTTTTTCCGCTGGCCGAATGGGTGGGGAAAGCCGCCCGCGTTCAAACAGAAAATTTCAGGCATAGAGCCGAGCATCGCCAAAATGGTGAAGTTTTCAATGGCTCACAGTAACAGCGATACATCCGCGGTCCTTGCCGAAGCCACGGTGCCCGGATCTGAAAATCCGCTCACTGCCGAAGTCGCCGCGATCACGGTGCCTGCCACCGCGAAGATCGGTACCGATTCCGCGACCGGACGGGTTTCGGGCGTGATCATGCCAAGTGCAAGCGTTGTTACCGGCGAAGCTATCGTGGTGACACTTGCCAAAGGCAGCGACCCCGACAGTTTTGAAGCGCTGGCCCGCGCCAAATGCGGCGTCAAAAGCTATTGCAAGGTGCTCGGTTGGACGGATGCCAGTAAGGTTGCATCCTCCTCGGACGTGAGCGATGCGGAACGGTCGGCTATGTCGTTCAGCTTCCTGCGCAATAGCAATGCGGGTTTTGAAAAGGCGCTGTGGAACTGCAAAGAATTCCCGCGCGCTAACAAAAAGCAGTGCATGCGCGGATGATGGCCGGTTCAATCGGTTAGCATTTCCGCTTCCGCTTTGTCTGCCGTCTCGCCGCTTTTATCCTCGCGCGCATAGCAAAAACGGGTGCGGTCGCTTTCCCAATAATTGGTCAAGCCTTTGCGACGGCCGCGCATTTCGGCAACCCGCTTGCGAAAGCCCTTGAACAGTCCGCGCCGGGACATTGGCTCGAAAAAGCCGTCGGCGCTTTTGGGGTCGAGGATTTCATTGTCGGCAATGAATTTGTCGAGCCCGTCCGGCTCCTCGACCTCCAGCGTGCGAAGCGAGCGCCCTGCCGGTTTCTGGAAAGCATAGATGGTTTCAAGCAGGCTACCGGTTTCTGCGAATTTTGCCGCGATCTCTTCGGGTGCGACGTCCAGATGCTCGGCCATCAGGCTGGTTCTGAGCGCGGCGATTTCTTCGGATTGCGCACTCCCCGCTTCCGCCTGCAGCATGATGTCGCATTCGCTGTCGAGCCCCAGCGAACGGTTGTTCATGTTCGACGAACCGATGCGCAATAGCTGGTCATCAACGATCATCAGCTTGGCGTGGACATAGATCGGCTCGCCCTTTTGCGTCACCGGATAGAAGATACGGAAGCGGTTGCCGGTGTCGATATTGCCGATGGCCTGACATAGCCGCACGCGCGCGCCGTCCATTGCGGTCTGCTCGATCCAGCCATCGGCCTGTTGCGGCATGACGATCACGATTTCCGGCGGATTTTCCTCCTGCATCCGGCGCGCAATGGCGGCTGCGATTTCGGGCGCGGTGAAATACTGGTTTTCGCAGTAAATATAGCGTTTCGCCGCCGCGATCATATCGATGTAGAGTTTCTCGATCTCGCGGATTTCGGGCAGATCCTTATATTCCGCGCGGGTGCGCGACACGGCGAGGTCGACATCGGTAAAGTCGGGCTCGAGATCGTCGGGCCAGAGCGGGCAGTCGGTGTGGACGGGTTTCAATTCGCGCGTCGTTGCGAGCTTCCAGCGCTCGCGTCCCAGTTCGGCCAGCGCTTCGGCCACCGGACCATCGATCAACGTGGTGACGTCATGCCAGGGCGTGTAGACCTTGCCGTTCGGGAGCTTGCGCCGCGGATCATCATCCTGATGTTCCGGCGTGTCCCACCGCGCGCCGGTCATGTCGATGCCGCCGCATACCGCAATGCAATCATCGATCACCACGATCTTCTGGTGATGGCTGCACCCTTTGGGATGCGCGCTGTCGAATTTGAAGGTGATCTGCTTGGTCAGCATCCAGCGCAACAGCGTGAGCAAATGGCTGCCGCGAAACAGCGACTTGATCGCCCCGAAATCCCATTTGAGGATGTCTATCGCAAGATGCGGTTTGGTTTTGGCAAGGCGCAGCATGAACGCGCCAAGCGTTTCAGGCTGGGTACCGTCCGCTTCATGGCCGCGTTCAAGATCAATGCGGGTATCGAAATCCCACCCGATGAGGAGGATGCGCTTGTCCGCCTTGAGCATCAGATCATGGAGAATGTGATAATAGTCGGCGGCATCGACAATCACCTTGACGCGATCCGCGCGCTCGACGCGCCAGCAATTGCGGCCGGGCTTTGCGACCGGTTCGGTTATGGCGTGCAGCTTCTCCTCCATCCACGGGCAAACGCGAGGAACGCCAAATGGTTGCGCACATAAAATAGAGGCGCCCCGCAAGACCGGAGCGCCTCCTTCTATTACCGCTCAAGCGAGCAAATTACGCGCGCGCGAACATCTCCGGCGCGAGTTCCATCAGGCTGTCGGACCCCGCTTCGATCTTGCGGCGCAGCGCCCCTGCATCGGGCATGATCCGTTCGGCGAAGTAGCGCGCGGTGACAAGCTTGGCTTCGAGGAAGGCCTTATCGCCCGCGCCGCTCGCCAGCTGTTCGGTTGCCGCCTTCGCCATGCGCAGCCACATCAGACCGACCGCGACGGTGCCCATGATATGCATATAGCTATGCGCGCCGGCGCCCACATTATTGGGGTTGGTCATGCCGTTCTGCATGAACCACATGGTCGCAGCCTTGAGTTCACCATTGGCCTTTTCAAGCCGGCCCGCGAAATCGGCGAGCGCTTCGTTGGCCTTGGCCGCAGCACATTCCTCGTCCACCACCTTGAAGAAGAGCTGCACCGCGCGTCCGCCATTTTGCGCGAGCTTGCGCCCGACAAGGTCCATCGCCTGGACGCCGTTGGTGCCTTCATAGATCATCGCGATACGGGCATCGCGCACATATTGCGACATACCCCATTCCTCGATGTAGCCATGACCGCCATAGACCTGCTGCGCGTTGGTCGCGACTTCATAGCCCTTGTCGGTGCCATAGCCCTTGATCACCGGGGTCAGGAGCGAGACGAGATCATCGGCATGCTGGCGCTCTTCTTCGGTTTGCGCGACGTGCAACAGGTCAACCTGAAGCGCACCCCACAGGCACAAGGCGCGCAAGCCTTCGGTGAGTGCCTTGCCTTCCATCAACATACGGCGCACGTCGGGATGGACGAACAGCGTGTCGGCCTTCTCGTTCGGGTCCTGCGGTCCGGTAAGCGCGCGGCCCTGACGGCGGTCATGGGCATATTGCACGGCATTCTGGTAAGCGATTTCCGCCTGCGCGAGCCCCTGAACGCCAACGCCGAGACGCGCCGCATTCATCATGATGAACATGGCGGCAAGTCCCTTATTTTCCTCGCCGACCATATAGCCGATCGCCTCGTCATAATTGAGGACGCAGGTCGCATTGCCGTGGATGCCCATCTTATGCTCAATCGATCCGCACGAAACGCCGTTACGTTCGCCGAGCGAGCCATCGTCGTTGACGATATATTTGGGCACGATGAACAGCGAGATGCCCTTCACATTGTCCGGGGCATCGGGCGTCTTCGCCAGCACCAGATGGATGATGTTGCTGGTGAGGTCATGTTCGCCCGAGGAGATGAAGATCTTGGTCCCCGAAACCTTGTAGGTGCCATCGCCCTGCGGCACGGCCTTGGTGCGGATGAGGCCAAGATCGGTGCCGCATTGCGGTTCGGTCAAGTTCATCGTGCCGCCCCATTCGCCGGCGATCATCTTGGGGACATATTTTTCCTTCTGCTCCTGGCTTCCCTTGGCGAGGATCGCTTCGACTGCGCCGTTGGTGAGACCCTGATACATGGCGAATGCCATGTTGCCGGTCGACATATATTCGGAGAAGGCCGTGCCGAGCACGTGCGGCAGCCCCTGCCCGCCAAATTCCTCGGGCGACGAGAGCGTGCCCCACCCGCCTTCGCGGAACTTCGCAAAGGCGTCCTTGAAGCCGGTCGGCGTCGTCACGCTCGCATCCTCATGACGGGTGCAGCCTTCTTCATCGCCGATGCGGTTGAGCGGGAAGGTGACCTGTTCGACAAACTTTGCCCCTTCGGTCAAAATCGCGTCAATCATGTCATCGGTCGCATTTTCAAACCCCGGCAGATTGCCGTAATTTTCGAGGCCAACGACGCTGTCGAGTACGAAACGGGTGTCTTTGACGGGGGCGTTATAAACCGGCATGGGTAGTCACTCCTGAGAGATAAGGCTTGAAATTCAAAAATAACCATCGCCCGAAAGCATGGTCGGGGCAGGATCAGGCGGCGTTCGACTGTTTATCCCTGCCCGCATCTTCAACCACGTTGATGAACTGTTGCAATTCTTCAATCGCGCTGTCGATATCCTGCTTTTGACGATTAAGCAGGTCGATGCGCGACTGGCATTTTTCCATGGTGACGCGGCGCTGCACCGCGCGGCCATCGTCGAGATCATAAAGGTCGATCATCTCGCGGATTTCAGAAAGGCTGAAGCCCACCCGCTTGCCGCGCAGGATCCATGCGAGACGGGCGCGGTCGCGTTTCGAATAGATGCGTGACAAGCCCTTGCGCGCCGGGGCGATCAGCCCTTCATCTTCATAAAAACGCAAAGCGCGCGCGGTAACGCCGAACTCGCTCGAAAGGTCGGTGATCGAATAATGCTCCCGTTCGAGAATATCGGGAGTGTCGATGTGCGAGCGTCCGTGATCCTGTGTCATGGAAAGCGAAACTAATTGACGTTAACGTGAACGTCAAGCGAGAAGATAGTGCTTTCCTACATCTGCGGAATATGGCGACGTGCGAGCCATGATTATCTTTGCCGCCCCTGTCGAACCCCGGGTCAACGCCTCCGGCCATTGTGCCGAAAGTGACTACGCGCGACGTCAAACTTCGCAAAGGTTACAGTAGTGCACGAACAAAAAAGACTACACCCCGAAACTTTTGTAACTTTTAAAATCAGATTTCAGTCCGCGTCAGCAAGCGTCCCGTCCCGCCCGACTCGGCGATAGAAACAGCTGCGCGCGCCGGTGTGGCAGGTTGGTCCCGCCGGATTCGCCCGCACCCAGATCGCATCCTGATCGCAATCGATCCGCATTTCGACCAGTTCCAGCATGTGGCCCGACGTTTCGCCCTTCTTCCACAGCGCCTTGCGGCTGCGCGACCAGAAATGCACGAAGCCGGTTTCGAGCGTCAGCCGGAGCGCTTCCTCGTTCATATGGGCAAGCATCAGGGGCAGCCCGTCTGCAGCATCGGTAACGATGACGGTGACGAGGCCATTGGCGTCAAAGCGGGGCGTAAGTCGGGCGGAGGTTTCGATGGGTTCGCTCATAAAATCACGCTTGGCCCATCATCGAGCGACGATCAACCGGATTAAGGGGGCGACAAACTGGCTACCGCTTCCTATATGCGCCACAGAATCATGACAAAGTGAAGACTGCGATGCCTTCCCATCGGACATGCCCATGTTGACGACCCACCCTTTTGATGACGACAAACTGCGCGAAGAGTGCGGCGTGTTCGGTGTTGCCGGCGCAGATACTGCCTCGGCCATCGTTGCGCTCGGCCTCCACGCGCTCCAGCATCGCGGCCAGGAAGCGGCCGGGATCACCAGCTTTGATGGCGAGGATTTCCGCAGCCACCGCGCCATGGGCCATGTCGCGGGCAATTTTGATCGCGACGAAATTATCCGCGCCTTGCCGGGCGAGATGGCCATCGGCCATGTCCGCTATTCGACCGCAGGCGGCGCCGGATTGCGCAATGTACAACCGCTGTTCGCCGAACTGTCGAGCGGCGGCTTTGCCATTGCGCATAATGGCAATATCTCCAACGCGGGCAAATTGCGCCGTGAACTGGTGCGGCGCGGGTCGATCTTCCAGTCGACCAGCGATACCGAGACCATCATTCATCTGGTCGCGACCTCCAATTACCGCACGCTGATCGACCGGTTTATCGACGCGCTGAAACAGGTTGAGGGCGCTTACTCGCTCATCTGCATGACCGCCGAAGGGATGATCGCCTGCCGCGATCCGCTCGGCATCCGTCCGCTCGTCATGGGCAAACTTGGCGATACGGTCATCTTTGCTTCGGAATCGGTCGCGCTTGATGTGGTCGGCGCGGAATTTGTCCGCCAGATTGATCCGGGCGAAATCGTCATCGTTCAAAATGGCGAGACCCGTTCGATCCGCCCCTTCCCTGCCCAGCGCCCGCGCCCGTGCATTTTCGAGCATGTCTATTTCTCGCGCCCCGACTCCATCGTTGATGGTCAATCGGTCTATTCGGTGCGCAAGGCGATTGGCGCACAGCTTGCGATCGAAAGCCCGGTCGATGCCGACCTGGTCATTCCGGTGCCCGACAGCGGCACGCCCGCCGCGATTGGCTATGCACAGGAATCGGGCATTCCGTTTGAACTCGGCATCATCCGCTCGCACTATGTCGGCCGCACCTTCATCCAGCCTTCGGACAAGGTGCGCCATCTGGGCGTCAAGCTCAAACATAATGCCAATCGCGCCCTCATCGCGGGCAAGCGCATCATCCTCGTTGATGACAGCATCGTGCGCGGCACCACCAGCCTCAAGATCGTCCAGATGATGCGCGAGGCCGGCGCTGCCGAAGTCCATATGCGCATTGCCTCGCCGCCGACGCGCCATAGCTGTTTCTATGGCGTGGACACCCCCGAGCGCCAGAAGCTGCTCGCGGCGAAGATGGATATTGAGGGCATGACCGATTATATTCAGGCGGACAGCCTTGCATTTCTGTCGATTGACGGGCTTCACAAAGCCTTGGGCGAAGCGGGCCGCGACAATAATGCGCCGCGTCATTGCGACGCCTGTTTCACCGGCGATTATCCCACCACCCTCACCGATCATGACGAAGCGACGGTCGAAGACCAGTTCTCGCTGCTCGCCGAGCGGGTCGTTTAAGTTTTACGAGAAGATTTAGGAATGAACGATAAGCCCTTGAACGGTAAGCTTGCCCTGGTGACTGGAGCCTCGCGCGGCATTGGCGCTGCGACCGCAGAAGTGCTGGCCGCACGCGGTGCCCATGTGGTGCTGACGGCCCGGTCTGCCGAGGCTCTCGAAGCAGTTGAGGAGCGCATCCATGCTGCTGGCGGCTCGGCGACCATCGCCCCGCTCGACCTCACTGATGGAGACAGCATTGCGCGGCTCGCAACGGCTATTGCGGGGCGTTGGCAGGCGCTCGACATTCTCGTGCTCAATGCAGCGATCCTGGGGACTCTGACTCCGGTGACCAGCATCGACACCAAGGAATTCAACAAGGTGCTGACGCTGAACCTGCTCGCGCAGCAGGCGCTGATCACCGGTTTTGATCCGATGCTGCGCCGTTCCGATGCGGGCAAGCTGGTCGCGATTACCTCGAGCGTCGCCCGCAGTCCGCGCGCTTATTGGGGCGCTTATGCCGCATCCAAGGCGGCGCTTGAAAATCTGGTGGCGAGCTATGGCGATGAAATGGCCAATATCTCGACCGTGCGCACCGCCATTGTCGACCCCGGCGCAACCCGCACCCAGATGCGCGCCAAGGCCTACCCCGGCGAAGACCCGGCCAGCGTCAAAGACCCGATGGTGGTCGCCGAAGCGATTGCAGAGTTGGTGACACGCGACTTTGCCAGCACGGAATATCTCGCGCTCGGCAAGTAATCGGATGTCCTGCCGCACGCTGAAGACTAGCGCGCCGCTGGCTCTTTCTCATCGTCGATGGCCTTTTGCACGGCTTTGTAAAAGGCTTCGCGCTCGGCACCTACTCCTTCAGGTTCGGTCGCTTTGGGCCAATTGCCGTTAGAGGCAATCACCAGTTTGCGCTCGGGATCAATGAAGATACCTTGCCCGAAAATGCCCTGTGCGGCAAAGCTGCCATCATCATTGGTCCACCATTGATAGCCATAGCCGCGGCCAGGTATGCCATTATCCGCCTGCTTGGTGGTCGCGGCGGGAAGCCAATCGTCGGGCAGCACCTTCTTGCCACCGGCAACCCCGCCATTCAGGATGAACTGGCCGAAGCGGGCATAATCCCTCAGCGAAGCGGAAATGCAGCAACCGCTGATCTCATGCCCGGTCTCGCCGAGCATCCAGATCGCATCCTGCTCCATCCCGAACGGATGCCAGATTTTCTCGCTCAAATATTGGCTGACGGTCTTGCCTGTCGCGCTGGAAACCAACACACCGATGAGGTTGGTCTCGCCTGTCTTATAGACCCATTTAGTGCCGGCCGGTGCCTCGCGCGGCAGTTTGCGCATATAGGATACGGTAATATCGACGCCCTTTTCAACCGGCTGCTTGGCGAACAGCGCAACGTCCGACTTGGGGTCGGCATAATCCTCGTTCCACTTGACGCCGGAGGTCATGGTGAGCAGCTGGCGGATCGTCACGTCATCATAGGCCGAGCCTTTGAGATCAGGGATATAGGCCGAAACCTTGTCGTCCAGGCTCTTGATATAGCCATCCTTGACCGCCGCCCCGACCAAGGTCGAGGTCAGCGACTTGGCGACCGAAAAGCTGGTCCAGCGCCCGTCCTTGCTATAATCCATCGCATAGCGCTCGAACCGGATCTTGCCGTCCTGCAATATGAGGAGGCCCGCATTACGCTGCTTCGCCATATGCACGTCGATGTCGAACGGGAAGTGAAGCGGTTTCCCTTCCGGCAACGGATAAACCGGGCCGCCCGCTTTGATGCTGTTGTAACTGCTCAGCTTTTCCAGTTGTCGAAAAGCGGCATCGCGTTGATCCTGGCTCCAGAACAGCACATTCTTATCTTTCGGCAAGTTGGTGACGAGCTTGTAGGTATCACTATCACACCCCACCAGCAGCAAAGGCAATAGTGCCAGTGTCAGCCATTTCTTCTTCGTCATCACTCCCCCTCCTCGACCAAGGTGACCTGCGCGACGTGGATTCCCCCGCCACGAAATCCGCCCTCGCAATACATCAGATAATAACGCCACAGCCGCACAAATTTTTCGTCGAAACCCTCGGGCAAAGTTGCCGCCTCTACAGCTAGGTCAAAGCGCGCCCGCCAGCGCTTCAAGGTTTCTGCATAATCGGTGCCGAAATTGACCTGATCCGTCCAGCGCAGCCCCCGCGCTTCCGCGAGGGCGCGGAACCGGCTTTCGGACAACAGCATGCCGCCGGGGAAAATATAAGTCTGGATAAAGTCCGCGCTCGAAGAATAGGCGGGAAACAGCGCATCATCGATGGCGATATATTGGATCGCCGCGCGTCCGCCGGGTTTCAACAACCGCGCAATCGCATCGAGATAGGCCGGCCAATATTTCTCACCCACCGCTTCGACCATTTCGACACTGGCGATGGCGTCATATTGCCCAGTAACATCGCGGTAATCGACAAGGTCGATTTGAGCGCGTTTCCCAAGGCCGTCGCGGGCCAGCCAGTCTTGCGCCCACGCCGCCTGCTCGCGCGAGAGCGTAATGCCGCGATAGTCAACGGCGTGTCGCGCCAAGGCACGGTGCGCCAGCCCGCCCCAACCACAGCCTATTTCAAGCAGGCTCTTGTCTCCCCGCAAGTCAAGCCGGTCCAGCAAATGGTCTATCTTGCGCAATTGCGCCGCTTCCAGCGGCTCTCTATCATCATAAGGCTCGGCGAAGATCGCGCTCGAATAGACCATATTGTCGTCGAGCCACGCCGCATAGAAATCGTTGCCGAGGTCATAGTGGAATTCGATATTGCGGCGCGCCTGACGCCGGTTGTTCGCCCGCAACGCATGCAGTAAACGCTTGCCGACCTTCCAAATGCCACGCGCCCGCGCGACGTCGCCCATCGTCTTTGCATTGCGCATAAAAAGATCGAACAGCGGCACCGGGTCGGCGCTGGTCCACTCGCCCGCCTCCCAAGCCTTGTAAAGCCCGACCGAGCCCGAGCGTGCAAGCCGCACGAACATCGCCCAATCGTGAATTTCAATCTCGGCAAACGGGCCCGGTTCGCGTCCGCCGACAAAACGGGTCGAACCATCGGGCAGTCGACCTGCAATCGCGCCGGATGCTAGCCCTGCGTCGATCCGGTCGATTAGCTTGTGAAAAAACGCCGTCTCCCCGCGCGCAACCAACCGGGCAAAACGGCCGCGCGAGGCCAAGCCTTTATCGGCGACAACAAGATGATGCCCCCGGCGTTTCGAATAGACGTTCATGAAACGCCTTGTGCGAGAGGCTTACTCTTCGCGCAACTGCTTTTCGACCTGCCAGGTCTGCCCCTTACTCACCAGCTTCTGAAGATCAGGAGTTTTGCCTTCGGCCAGCTTCTGGTGCTGCTCAACGACCGCCGAATCAAAGGTAGGCATAGGATCATCATAGATGACCCCGAGTGCCATGGGGAACGGACCGAATGGCATTTCGACGAGCATATGTGCAACCGAGCGATTGGTCTGGTCGTGAACGATCACGTCCGCAGTCTTCCAATCACCATCGACCACATCGACCACCTTGAGCGTAAGCTTGTCGCGGTCCATCGCGATGCCCTTGGTGCCTTTGGAAAACAGCATTGGTTCGCCATGCGTGAGCCAGAGCTGGCCTTCATCCTGATTCTTCTTTTCCGTAAAATCGGCAAAGACATCAGCATTATAGACGATGCAGTTCTGGAAAATTTCGATGAACGCCGCGCCCTTGTGGTGGTAGGCGGCCTTCAAAACGTCAGGCAGTTGCTTCGACACATCGTAAGCCCGCGCGATAAAGCGGCCCCCTGCCCCAAGCGCGAACGCACAAGGTTTGGCCGGATGATCAACCGATCCAAACGGCGTCGAAGGCGATTTGGTGCCCTCACGGCTAGTCGGCGAATATTGGCCCTTGGTAAGGCCGTAAATCTCGTTGTTGAACAGCATGATCTGCGTATCGAGATTGCGACGGATAACGTGCATCGTGTGGTTGCCGCCGATCGACAGGCCATCGCCGTCCCCCGTTATCAGCCACACATCAAGTTCCGGATTAGCAAGCTTGATACCAGTCGCGAAGGCTGGCGCGCGTCCATGGATCGTGTGGAAGCCATAGGTTTCCATATAATAAGGAAAGCGCGACGAGCAGCCAATGCCGGATACGAATACGGTCTTGGCAGGGTCTGCGCCCAGTTCCGGCATGGTGCGCTGCACCGCTTTCAAGATCGCATAATCGCCGCAACCGGGGCACCAGCGCACTTCCTGATCGGTCTCCCAATCCTTGATGGTGGTTTTGGCGATGGGGGTCATGTCGTTCATTGGAGGTGCTCCTCGATCGCGGCTTCAATTTCGGCAATTTTGAACGGCTGGCCGGATATTTTGTTGAGCGGTTTGGCATCAACCAAGAACTGGTCGCGCAACACCGTTTTGAGTTGTCCGGTGTTCATCTCCGGCACGAGGATGCGGTCATAGCCCCGCAGCAATTCGCCCAGATTTTTGGGCATCGGCCAGATGTGACGCAGGTGAATATGGCTGACATCCTGCCCTTTGCGGCGGGCGCGGCGCACCGCCTGACGGATCGGGCCATAGGTCGAGCCCCAGCCCACCACGGCAAGCCTGCCGCCGGGTTCGCCATTGTCGATCTCCTGATCAGTAATACTATCTGCCACGCCCAAAACCTTGTCGCGGCGAATATCGGTCATCGCCTGATGGTTGAAGGGCGAATAGTCAAGATGCCCGGTCCCTTGGGCCTTTTCGATCCCTCCGATGCGGTGGAGGAGACCGGGCGTGCCGGGCTTGACCCAAGGCCGCGCCAGCTTGTCGTCGCGACCATAGGGCAGGAAGCCACCTTCCGGCACCTCGGTTAAAAACGCGACCGGGAACGGCTTATACTCGCCCATGTCCGGCACCTTCCACGGCTCGGCGGCGTTGGCGATATAGCCATCGGTGAGTAGCATTACCGGCGTCATATATTGGACCGCGATGCGGCACGCTTCGATTGCACACTCAAACGCATCTTCGGGTGAGCGTGCGGCGATGACCGGCATCGGCGCATCGCCGTTGCGGCCATAGACGGCCTGATAGAGGTCCGATTGCTCGGTCTTGGTCGGAAGGCCGGTCGATGGCCCGCCGCGCTGTGAATTGACGATCACCAGCGGCAGTTCGGTCATGATCGCAAGACCCATCGCCTCGCCTTTCAAGGCAATACCGGGGCCCGAAGAACTGGTAACGCCCAATTGCCCAGCATAGCTGGCGCCAATTGCCGAGCAAATAGCGGCAATCTCGTCCTCGGCTTGGAAAGTGGTGACACCAAATTCCTTTAGCCGCGACAGATGATGGAGGATCGCCGATGCAGGCGTGATCGGATAACCACCAAAAAACATTGGCAATCCCGCCAGCTGTGCTCCTGCTACCAGTCCTAGCGAAATCGCCTCGGCCCCCGTTACGGTACGATAGAGGCCGGGTTCAACCGGTGCTGGATCAATATGGGTTTGCTTCAGCCGCGCATGGTTGATGCCCTCACCCGAAATTTCGGCCGTCTCGCCATAGGCATGGCCTGCATTGAGCGCGGCGATGTTGGCCTCCGCCAGTACCGGGTTGGACGCAAATTTGCTGTTGAGCCAGTCGATAATCGGCTGGCGGTCGCGGTCGAACATCCACAGCGCGAGGCCCAGCGTCCACATATTCTTGCAGCGCAGCGCTTCTTTATTGCCGAGGCCGAAGGGTTTGACGCTGTCGAGTGTCAGCTGCGAAATGTTGAACGCAAGCACCTGCCATTTGGCGAGGCTGTCGTCGGTGAGCGGGTTCTCCGCATATTTGGCCTTCGCAAGATTGCGGTCATTAAACTCGCCCTCGTCCGCGATGATCAAGCCGCCTTCCTTGAGCGCGTCGAGATTGACCTTGAGCCCTGCCGGGTTCATCGCGATCAGAATGTCGGGCGCGTCGCCCGCCGTCGTAATGTCGGAAGAGCCGAAGTTGATCTGGAAGGCAGAAACGCCGAACAATGTGCCTTGCGGGGCCCGAATTTCCGCCGGAAAGTCCGGAAAAGTTGCAAGATCATTGCCTGCAAGCGCGGTCGAAAGGGTGAACTGGCCGCCGGTGAGTTGCATACCGTCGCCGGAGTCGCCCGCAAAACGAACCACCATCGATTCAAGCGGCGCGGTATCCACCTCTGTATTCTCGTCGACCTTGAACGTTGCACTCACACCCATCTCGTTTCTCACCTGCCATTATTATGAGTCTTTATACCCCTACGCCGCCCAGCCTCGGCTCGCAAAGTAGAAAAATCGGCTATGCCTATAACAAAAGTTTGCACCTTTGTGACAAAAGTCATGCCTTGCTTGGTTGGCAGCCGCCGACGCGCGCGCTAGAAGCGGCGGCTTGATGAGGAGCCATGCATGCCCGGACAGCCAGAAATTCGCCCTGACGTCGCCAATTTTCTTGCATTTTTAAACGGGCTTGAAGGCCCAAAGATGCACCAGGTAACGCCCGACGTCGCGCGGCAGATGTTTAAGACCATGGGTATGCTAGCCGAATTGCCGACGGGCGAAGTTCAGCTTGTCCGAGACCTTTCTATTCCCGGACCGGATGGCCCCATCCCGGCCCGGCTATATGATAACCGGGCAGAACGGGAAACGGGACCAGTTATGGTCTTCTTCCACGGTGGTGGATTCGTGATCGGCGACGTTGATTCTTACGAGCCTTATTGCGCTGAAGCTGCGCGCATCCTCGATATGCCTGTTGTTTCCGTCGAATATCGTCTGGCGCCCGAGCACAGCTTCCCGGCTGCGCCCGTCGATTGTGAAGCCGCAGCCCGTTGGGTGGCGAGCAGCCCCGCAGAGCTTGACCATGACGTCACCGGTTTGGTGCTTTCCGGTGACAGCGCGGGTGGTAACCTCACCATCGTGACCGCGATGGCCCTGCGCGATAATCCGGCGGAAGTGCCGGTTGTGGCGCAATTTCCCATTTATCCTGCGACCAGCCACCATGAGGACTGGGACAGCATGCGCGATTTTTCGGAGGGCCATCTGCTGACCCGCGACAGCATGATCTGGTTTATGGAGCAATATCAATCCAACCCCACGGATTATCGCGGTTCGCCGCTTGACCATGATCAGGCAGGCATGCCACCTTCTCTGATAGTTACCGCGGGCCTTGACCCCTTGCGCGACCAAGGCGCTGCCTATGCAGAAAAACTACGCGCCGCTGGCGTACCCGTAGAATATCGCAATGCCGAGGGAACCATTCACGGCTACATTAATTTGCGCAAGGCGATCCCCTCCGCGCAAGAGGATGTGGTCGCTAACCTTAAGCTCCTCAAATCCATGCTCGACAGCATTTTGGAAAAATAATGACCGATATCAGCAGTCTCCCATATCGCCCCTGCGCGGGCATCATGCTCGTCAACCGCAGCGGTAAGGTTTTCGTTGGTCAGCGGCTCGATACCCGCACTGAAGCCTGGCAGATGCCGCAGGGTGGAATCGACGAGGATGAAGAGGCAGAGATCGCGGCCTTGCGTGAACTTGAGGAAGAAACCGGGGTTTCTCGCGACCTGGTGTCGATCATTGCACGTTCGAAAGACGAGCATTTCTACGACCTTCCCGAAGAATTGGTGGGGCAATTGTGGAAGGGACGCTGGCGCGGACAACGCCAGACCTGGTTTCTGATGCGCTTCATGGGGGAAGATAGCGACGTCAATATCGAAACCGATCATCAGGAATTTCGCGCGTGGAAATGGGTTGACCCCGAAGAGGTCCCAGCCCTCATCGTGCCATTCAAGGAAAAGCTCTACCGTAACGTTCTCAAGGAATTTACGGACCTGATCTGATGAGGCGGCATTAAAGCGTGCAACGCTATATAATCGCTTTGGGATCAAATCGGCGGCATCATCGCTATGGCAAGCCGCCTTCGGTGTTACGGGGAGCCGTGGAAGCGATCCGTGGGCATGATTTGCATATTATTGCATCCTCACCGATCATAAACACTCGGCCAATCGGGCCGTCCGCGCGGACCTATGCAAATTCGGCGGTTATGATCGAAACCGATTTAGCGCCACCTGATCTCCTCGGACGCCTCAAGGCTATCGAACGCGAATTTGGTGCCCGTCGAGGACAACGCTGGGGTTCGAGGACGCTGGACCTCGATATCATATTATGGAGCGGCGGTGCATATGTGTCGCGCGACCTTACTGTCCCGCATATCCTTTTTCGTGAACGTGATTTCGTGCTTCGGCCTGTGTTGGCTCTCGTACCAGAATGGATTGATCCGGTAACCGGCCGCTCAATCAGGCAATTATTTGCGACGCTTGAAAAAAGCAGACCTAAAATGGTTGACCGCTCCGCCTCGGCTGACTAGTGGAAGCGCCTCACTTGCGCAGACGCGCTGTGGGCCCTTAGCTCAGTCGGTAGAGCAACTGACTTTTAATCAGTAGGTCGCTGGTTCGAATCCAGCAGGGCTCACCAATTCTCATGGCCGTTAATCAACTGTCGCCTGCCGGTTAAGCTTATTGTGGCTGACGATCCGGTTCATCAGCACAATGTTAATAAACGTCGCGACAATCGACAAAGCGACGTAAAGGCCCACTAGTGTCTGATCGAAAAAATTGAGGTAATAAGCCAGAGCCCAAACGACGAGGTAGCCGACCGACAGCGCAATGCCGGTCAACTTCAAGATCGTTCGGCTTGATATGCTAGATCCAATGGACGAAAAAACGTCTATTTTAAGGATCGTGTCTTCGATCTTGAAAAAGATCAGCGGAAAAACATTCGAAACAAGATAGATGATCTTCGCCTGAAACCCGTCCGCCTTGTCGATGAGAATGAGCGGTAGCGCGTACACCCAAGCAACGTTAAGAATGTTGACAATAATATAATCGAGTTTCGGCATTAATACGGTCGCGCGGTCTCCGCCGTCCTTGCGTATAGCAGTCCGCACACCAACGCCATAAATGACGCCAAGCAGCACGACCCTGATGATCAGTGCTGTTGAAAGATCGACAAAAGCAGGCAAAAAACCGGTTATCAGGAACATTACCCGAAAGATGACAACGCCGAGAACATCATTGGTGCGAATAACGAAATATTCAAACGATAGCGTCAACAGCAGAAGAGCAAAAACCAGCGCATATAAAGATCCGAGCGCAAAATAGGCCGCGCCGGTGGCAACAACGGATATAGCAAGAAACACCGGCGTGACCCGCCGAAGACTATATGCGGAGATATATAACGGCAGTATCAGCAGCGTTAGTAGACCCAGCGTCGAGCTGCCGATATTATAGGCCTTTACATAGGCTTGCGTCTGGTCGCGTGATAACATCACGAAAACCACGTTGCCGAGCGCGGACGAAAAGGACGTCAGAAACATGATAATCTGCGCCCATTTCGGGTTTTCCCAGAACCGGGTTGACAGTGGAACTGGGTCAGCGGTCACTGATGCTGTTCGGCGATATTGATCAGGTAACGACCGTAGCTGGTCTTTTCGAACAACCGCCCGCGCGCCATCAATTGGTCTACAGTAATAAAGCCGTTCCGGAAGGCAATATCTTCAAGACAGCCGATCTGCATGCCCGTTCGATTTTGGATCACCCGCACAAACTCTGACGCTTCGACCAAGCTGTCGTGCGTTCCGGTATCGAGCCACGCAAAGCCGCGTCCCATTTGCTCTACAAATAGTTCGCCGCGCTCCATGTAAATACGGTTGAGATCAGTGATTTCAAGCTCACCCCGCGCTGATGGTTTCACCTGCTTCGCATATTCGGTCACATGCTTATCGTAAAAATAAAGGCCTGTAACCGCGAGGTTGGATTTCGGATGAGCAGGCTTTTCCTCAATTGATACCGCTTTCCCTTCGGCATTCAACTCAACCACACCATAAGCTTTGGGATCTTCCACGTGATAGGCAAAAATTGTCGCGCCATCGGTGCGCCCGGACGCATTGGCCAGCAGGACCGGAAAACCCGCCCCGTAGAAAATATTGTCTCCCAGAACGAGAGATACGCTGCTGTCGCCAACAAACTCTTCGCCGATCAAAAATGCTTGAGCAAGCCCCTCCGGCTTCTCTTGCACCGCATAACTTATATCGAGGCCATAAGCCTCTCCCGTGCCGAACAGATTGCGGTAATTATCGAGATATTCCGGCGAAGAAATGACCAGGATTTCTCTGATTTTGGCCAGCATTAGGGTGGACAAGGGGTAATAGATCATCGGCTTGTCGTAAACCGGCAGCAACTGCTTGTTTACCGCCAGAGTCGCAGGATGCAGCCGGCTGCCCGTGCCGCCAGCCAAGATTATGCCCTTCATATTACACCCTTTCAAATCAGTTTTTGAACGCGGACCATATCGTCAAGTCAGCCGGTTCACTGAATCACGCGGTCACCTTGCCCCGCTCCAAAAATGGTAGCGAGGAAAATCTTGATATCCATAATGATGGTTCGTTGACGCATATATTCTGCATCTGCAATCGCGAGCTCTTCCGGCATGCTCATATCAATGTCGCGGATTTGTGCGAGGCCAGTTATCCCTGGCGGAACGGCATAAACCCCGTAGCGTTCGCGCCACGCAATGACTTCACCTTGATTGGGCAAGCACGGTCGCGGTCCCACAAGGGAGAGATCGCCCTTAATGAGATTCCAGATTTGGGGTAATTCATCAATCTTGGTGCGACGCAGAAAGCCGCCTACCGAGGTGATCGCAGAAGCCGCGACCATATGAGAACCGACTTGTTCGGTCCCGAGCGACATAGTGCGAAATTTATAACATAGAAACGGCTTTTGATACTGTCCCACGCGTACTTGCTTGAAAAGCGCAGGCCCCTTCGAATTGATCCGGATCGCAACGGCCGCCAAGAGCAATGCCCACCAGAAGAAGATCAGCACGCCGAATGCGAAGCCCAAATCCATGGTCCGCTTTAGAAAACGGTAAGCAAAACTTTCTTTGTCGCGCGCAAACTCATCCCGGCGCACAGGGTCAACGGGCTGCTCAAGCAATGCCGCGATTTTTTCCACTACCTGCTGGACGTTAACGGTCGGCCTCAGAGCGGAGAGCGCGCCGATCAACGGTGACTGAAGAAATCCGGGCACCCTGCCAACAATGGCAAGTTTCCCCTGATACTCCCCTGCTTTATAAACGGCTGGCAGCCGCAGCAGCTGGACAGGTAGCGCCCCCCTCTCGGCGAGCGCTAACTCCCCTGCACGCTTGGAATGCGCATAAGCATCGTCTCGCACGGCCTCTTCACTGTGAAACGAGGTCAAGTGGATCATACGCTTAAAACCGTGCTGCGCCGCATAATTGGCAAGCCGTTGTGGCAATGCAGCATTAGCTGCCTGGAACTCTTCCGCCGATCCAGCCTGATTATTGTTCATCGTCGCAAGATTGATCAATATAGCATCGTCAAACTTACTGCCCCATAACTCGTCGTAGGACAGCGAGGGTTGGCCAGGGAACGTATTCGCGAGCCTTAATTTATCACGACCAACCACGGTCACGGGGTAGCCCTTGGCAACTAGGGCCGGAACCAAGGATCGGCCAATATAACCGGTAGCACCGGTAATGACCAAAGGCGGAGGGGGGATGGCTGTCATCTAGAAAAGCTGCGCATAGGATTGCGCGACCCGTGACCAAACATAATCACGCTCGGCGATTTGCTTTAATCGGGAGGCCATATCGGCCAACCGTTCGGTATCCAATGTCTCCACTGCGGATACCAAGCTCTCTTCATCATCGAAATAGATAGCAGCACCATCGGTCGTCTTGACGTTGTAGTTCACATTTTTGGCTAAAATGGGAAGCCCCAAGTACATCGCTTCGACAAGGGATGGATTTGTCCCGCCTGCGGAATGGCCGTGGACGTAAATAGCAGCATTCGCGCGATATTTATTGAGCTCGTTGCTATCATAGATCGGATTGAACAAATGGATATGCTCATATTTGGAATAGTCTTCCTTGAGCCGCTTTCCATATTCGCTGTTTGCCCAGTTACCGATAATAACGAGATCAAACTTTGTCTGTCTGGCAAAAGCAGCCAAAATGGTATGCACATTATTTTCCGGCTCGATCCGCGCGACTTTGAACGCGTAGGGTCGGCCCAGCGGATTCGTCCCGCGGACTTTCAAGGCGGTTTTCTCTACATGATCCGCGCCATAGGGAATAAATACGCTCTCGCGCCCGTAGGCTTCCCGAATATAGTCCTGTATTCCAACATTATCGGAAACGATAACGTCGCCCCATTTTACAGCGATCGCCTCTGAGAGCTTTAAAACCGCTTTAGCCAAGGTGCCCCATTTTTCCCGACGCCACTCAATCCCATCAGGATTAACGACATATTTGGGACGAGTGAACAGCTTGAAGAAGGGAAGCGCCATACAGCCCGAGACACCGAGAACCAGCGTGGTATCATGATGCCGCGCCCGCCACATGCTGACAATGTCGTAGGGTATGCTCTGCGCGCCGTTGGCGTCTAGTTCGACATATTCCAAGCGGGCACCGTTGAATGAATCCAAACGCTCGTCATATTTCTTCCCGCTGCAATAGACGGTGATGTCATAATCGGCCGATAATTCTTCGGTTAGAAAATTGACCAGCGTCTCCCAACCACCATAGCTGGCAGGCAGGCCGACGGATCCGATGATGGCGATTTTCTTTTTCACAGCTGTAATTTCTATTTTAGTGACTTGATGATTTTTGCAGGTATTCCGGCAACTACACTGTAATCGGGCACGGACTTCGTTACGACCGAGCCCGCGGCAATGACAGAGTTGCGGCCGATTTCGACACCGTCGAGGATAGTTGCACCGGAGCCGATCCACACTCCGTCCCCAATGACCACCCCTGTCCGTGTTTCCCCTTGCTGGTTAATCGGGATATTCGGATCGTCAAACTTGTGATTTTCCGAAAAGATCCGAACATAGGGACCCAATATGACATCGCTTCCGATTTTTACCGGTCCGCGGACCTGAACAAAGCAGTTCTGCGATATGCCGACACGGTCACCGACAACCAGCCCTTCGCCGATATCGCGGATCACACCTGCACCATCGATAATTACATTCTGGCGTAACGTTAGATTGTCACCAAAATGCATGCCTTTGCGCGCAAGAGCATTAATAATCACGCCGTCGTCTATCGTGCAGTTACGGCCCAGATAAACTGACCGCTTATGCTTAATATTGACGCCCTTGCCGACAAACAGAACGCCCCGCGCTCTGCCTAATCTCCAGCGCAACCACATCCCCCGCAACGCTTGTACGGCACGTCCCCATATAATTTCGATCAAGTCCAATGACGATATTCCATCGTCAATGGCATAATCCGGTCTTCCAAGCTTTCGGATGACGCTGTTCATAATCGCTTTAAGCATATAAAAGCTTCTCCTGCTTTTGCTTCAAGCTGATATATTCACGGATCATAACCAGGATAGGCATAGCCACCACTACGGGGAGGCAATAACGGTTGTAGCTGACAAAGCCCGGTGCGAGTACGGACAGCAAACCTAATACCGTGTAAGCCTCCAGTGTGATAGCGGGACGACGGAAGCTGACGAACGACCATATCTGTAACAACGCGACACCGACGGCGAGCGGGATGTAAAGGACAGCCGGGCTGATAACAAGATAGGCCCCGGACAAGACAAATAGCGGCCACACCAGCGCGCGAATGACCACACCAATAATTCCCAAATTTTTGAAGGTAGGGACGTTGTCAAACTCGCGAAACGACAATTCGGTATCATTAAGCTCCAGCAACCTTTCGGTGAGCAGATCGCCAAATATGACCGCGATGATGAGTCCAATAACAATGGTCGCGTACAACAGCTTACGGTTTAAGAAGACGACGAAATAAAGGGCCGAAACAAGACGAAAGACCAACAAAGGCGCAATATATTTTGCGTACGCGAACCTTCCCCCCGCCACGATCGAACAGACCGCCGCGATATAAAAAAATATGATTACCGTATCCTTCAGGATATGCGAGGAAATATGCAGCCGATAAGGGTTCAATATCACGAGAAGGAAAAGAAAAGTGCTATTGCTCCGGAACAAGCCTGGCACCGCAGACAGTTTTTCGTAAGCGGCATATAATATCATGTTAGTTAGGCAAAACAGAAAAATATTGATAGATATCAGTAGTGTCGGGTTGTAATTGAGTGCCCACACCATGATGTAATAGCCATTATTCAACGCATTCATGAAACCGTTGATTTCAATGAGCCGCACAATCATTCCTGATGTCTGCAAATAAGTCAGCGCATCAGGGTGAAAATACATATCAATGCCGACGAGCCGTTCAATAACAAGAACGAGTAGGCTCGCCAGCAGCGAGAGGAAAAATATGATGATGGGTGAGAGTTTCATGCGGGCGCGTTAAGGCTAATTCCGTCGAACGGATAGCTGACGGATAGCCGTATCGAAAGCGCCGCTTTCCATTGATGTGCGATCAGCAATTTCCAGCCAGATATAGGGGCATGCCATGCCGTCCAAGGAGACTGCATAATCCTCTCGCGTTTTTGCCGGATTAAACGCTAGACCTGTCGCGGGCTGGGCGCTTGCACAATAAAGCCGGATCTGCACACGATCGAAATTTTGTGCGCCATTGGCAAATTGGACAATAATGTCAGCGCGCCCACGCGGATTAGCAATCAATTGGCGCGCCAGAGCTTTGCCATTTTTCCCGATGGACGATAACTCAAGCGTTCCGCGATGGGCGTCAATGGTAGCAGAAACGTCGCCATCGGATTGCAAGGCCCAATCGAAAGGAAAGTATTTACTCGGTTTCGTAAAATCCGAATTGCGGACCAGTTCGACCGCGCCATCAACTTGGTCAGCTTCAGCGAGGCGCTTGTATAGCGTTTCTGCCTCAGAATAAGCGCCTATATTGACGAGATTGCTGATCAAAACATCATCATGAAAGCCTTGATCTTTGACCTTTTTGTCCAACAGCGCCGAACGCACCGCTGCCACATTCGTCAAAGCTTTGGCATCATAGATTGCCGCTCGCCAAAATTGTGGGGCCCACGGCGGATTTTTCGCCAACATATCGGTCATAGGGGCAACGAATTCGCCGCGCGCCAGAGACGCTATCAGCGCGCCGATAGCCGCGTCCTGCGAGCCCGCGCTTCCTCTTAGGATGCGGTCATAAATGCCCAGAATAGCTTTTAAATCATTGGATTTAGCGTAATTTTCGATCCACCAGCCGTTAACGGCCAAGTTGCGTTTCGACAGGCGCTCGGCATATCCCATCAGTCGAGCCCGATCTTCGTCCTTTTTAGCGAATGCCATGATCGCCACCGCATTGCCTGCGGTAGGGTTCGATTTAAACTCGGCCGTCGCAATCTGAATCAGCTCTGATGGCAATGTATCCGGCATAGCTTTGTTTTGAGCCGCAGCACCGGCCAAGGCCCGCCCTAGAAAGCGATCATAATCCGACCCGCCTGCCGGGTGATATTGGGCCAGGGAATTCGGCACAGCCGGCCCCGCCGAACGAAATGCAAAAACAGCACTGGAATATGCAAGGAACAGCGCGACAGCAATCGCGGTGCCCTTAATTAATTTATTCCCCATATTCATTGCCGATCAGCGTTCGCCATATTCATATTCATAGCCATAGCCATAGCCATATTGGGCGTTTTTATTGTCGTGTTTCGACAAAATGGCACCGAAGATTGTAGCGCGGGCCATTTGCAGTCGCTGCAGGGCGGACTCGATGCCCTTGATCTTCGCGCCATTGGCCTCAATGGTGTACACAACACCTTCCACCGCACGCGAGATGAGAGGAGCATCGGCAAGGCCGAGTACTGGCGGGGAGTCAATCACAACATAGTTATACCGCCCTTTGAGCAGTTCAATCAGCTCGGGCAACCGGTTGTTACTGAGAAGCTCTGCGGGGTTGGGAGGGATCGGCCCCGCCGGCATCAAGCTGACGCCGGCGTCGGCTGTCGGCTGGACAAGCGTATTGAGATTATCCTCACCCGCCAGAAAATTGCTGAGCCCTGCGTTGTTATGCGTTTCAAAGATCTTGTGCATCGACGGGTTACGCATATCGGAGTCGATGATGAGTACTGTCTTACCGTTAGCCGCCAGAACTTTACCCAACATATAGGCCGACGTACTCTTCCCCTCGTTCGGTCTTGTACTGGTAACCTGGAAGGATCGCGGTACGCCATGGTCGGTGAGGAAGGACATGTTGGTGCGGAGCGCCTGATATGCCTCCCACAAGACCGACTTCTTGTCCGAAGTCGATTTTTCGAACTCCTCCGGGTTGATCGTCGGAACAACGCCCAAGGTCGACAGGCCAAGACGATGCTGGATATCGTCCGGATTGCTCACGGTCTGATCGATTTGCTCCGCAACGAAAACATACAGCCCTGCAAGGCCCAGCCCCGCAATCAATGCGAGCGCTATGTTAAGCGGAAGGTTCGGACTGGACGGCGAAGTCGGCACCTGCGCCGGATCAACCACCGAGATGTTGTTGCTCCCGACACCAGCAACGCCAATTTCCTTATAGCGCTGCAAGAGGGAGTCATACAATTGCCGGTTCGTATCGACTTCGCGCTGATAAATATTATACTGGATAGAGTTCTGGCGCTCGCCCAATAATTGCCCTTTAAGTTGGCTGACCTTATCCTGAAGCTGGCGCTCACGCTGCATGGCCTGCGCATAGCGTGATTGGGCACTTGCACCAAAGCGAGCTTCTTCCGCAGCGATACTTTTGTCAAGCACTGCGATCTGTGATGCAATCGCCTTGGCGGGCGGATAACCGGGTTCAAACTGCACCATCATTTTTGCATAGTCGGCAGCAAGCTCGGCGCGCTTCTGACGCAAGCCATTAATCGCCGGATTTTGCAAACTATCCTTGTCGGCTTTGGATGAATTGCGTGCAACACTTTCCGCGGAGATACGCTCGGCTGTTGCCGAGGCAAGTTCATTATTCAGCGCTTGAAGGTTGGCCGAAGCAAGCGTTGCCTGCGATGTCGTGCGCCCTTCCCCATCCTGCGATGTCTGCAACGTGATGATTCCATTACGGTCAGCATATTGCACCTGCTGGCGTTCGGATTCTTCAAGACGTTGACGCATCTGTTCCAGCTTGTCTTCAAGAAATTTGCGCGCATCAGCTGTCGAAGCGAACCTCCGCTCAAGCATTGAAGCGACATATTCCGAGACCCACGTATTGGCGATCGTCGCCGACAGTGACGGATCAGGGCTGCTGAACTTCACATCTACCAGACTAGAGCCGCGCACCGGCGAAATAGAAACATGGTCTAGCAATATCGAGGTGGCAAGTGCCATGCGCCCGGAACGTTCCGCGCCTGAAAGATTTTTCGATTTCTGCTGCAGCCCCGTGCTGTCACTAAGGTCAACGCCGAAAGCTTCAAAGAATGCATCATTATTGGCAAGATTGCGGGCACGAGCAACGCGCTGAGCAATCGTTTCCGCTTCGAGCAAGGAGTATTGCGTCGCGTAAAATTCCTGATCATTATTTTCGTTTTGCGGGCGCAGACCTTCAACGTTGGTTACATTGTCGTTAGCCCTGCTGATCTCGATCCGGCTGACGGCCGTATAATATGGCGTCATCAAAAATGTCGCGAGAATCGCCAAAGCGGTAGCGAGCGCCAAAATTGCCAGAATTCCGAGGCGGTGCTTTTTGATTGCCATCCAGTAACGAAGCACCGTCGGCGTATCGGAATAACCAGCAGGCTTGGGCCCGGCACCAGCCTGAGCCGCTCCGGCTCCCGTCGCTGGCATTGTATCGGCGATAATATTCATTCAGGGCTCACTGCAATTTTATAATTGATTAAACAGGATAATGAGAGGCGTCGTCAAAAGCGGCGCGGCCTGGATCAAATCCTTGAAGCGACGCTGCGCGGGAGAATCACCCATAACGACCACATCATTCGCAAATAGTTCCGGATCGGCATATGTACCGCGACGGATCGCTTGGAGATTATAGAGGCCGGCATATTTCTTGCCGTCCACCTCGCGGAACACGACTACATCATCAAGCTTCGCATTCTCCGAGGCACCACCCGCGCTAGCCACCGCACGCATTAACGTCATACGGCCAAGCACCGGATAAACACCGGGCTTTTCAACCTGACCATCAACAGTGATCAACTGGCTGCTTGATTCCATCACGTTCACCGTGACTTCCGGGTTGCGAACATATTTGCGCCTCAGACCCGCGACAATCTGTGTCGACAATTCCTGCGGCGTTTTACCTGCCGCCTGGATACTCCCAACAAGCGGGTAAGCAATGCGTCCCGCCGCATCGACTTGCACTTCACGGTCCATATTTTCCATGGCAAAAACGTCGATCTTGAGCTTGTCCGATGCTCCGATCACATAAGTTTGCGAGGCAGGCCCCATATCAACGCGAGCCGGTGCCGGCATGGCATCGGTTTTCACCACGGTCAGATTTTCGCTCGTCTGAATAGGAGGAAGCGATTTGACGCATCCACTAGCGAGCAACAAGACAGCCATCACGGCATAAGATTTCATTGCGGAAGACCCACCAAAATAATCAAAATTTCGCTGACCTATAGGTCAAGCACGACAAAGCGTAAACCATTTCCTTCTCACGGTCTTCTCAAGCAGATAAGCGCTGGCGACTACTATCATAAACTGGTGCGGGATTGGCCGCTATGACCGCCAGAATTGCTACATATATTGTGACCAATGTCGAAAGTGTCGGGGTACGCAACGGATAATCAAATATGCTCCCTGCAACGGCAAACACCAGTACGGACACGCACAAGATGATGGTAGAAAGTCGTGTCCAACTTCCACTCCACAACGCCGCCCGGTCACGGAATAAACGCCACAGGATA
The DNA here is from genome assembly GCA_023458055.1 of Pseudomonadota bacterium. Classification (GTDB taxonomy): domain Bacteria; phylum Pseudomonadota; class Alphaproteobacteria; order Sphingomonadales; family Sphingomonadaceae; genus JAFAFE01. The sequence continues at coordinate 113,469 of JAEXAW010000034.1, read as the reverse complement.
ACGCCGACATAACCGAGGCCACCCAGCGCGATCAACAGGGCAGGCAGACCACCTTCGATGAGCAGCTGCATAATATCGTTATGCGCATTATTGACATAATTGACCCGCAAAAGATCAATCGGTTCATACTGAAGATAAACATGCTGGAATGACCCGAATCCTGACCCGAGAGGTGCAAAATCGCGGGCCATCTGGATAAGGATCGGCGCGATCTGCGAACGCAATTCGAAATTGGCGGAATTATCGACTAACCGATCAAGCCCTGTCGAGCGCGAGGCATAGTAGAATATGCCCAAAATTAACACCGCAACACCGCCAAGCGCAATGGTGATCAGTTTCTGAGGCGACAAGCTGCGCAAAACCGGCAGCCCTGAACGGGCGCGACGACGGTTAGTGTTAGTTTGCAATGCCATCCCGCGATAGAAAAGTCCGATCGCAATCACCATCGCGACCATTGAAAGTGCAAGCCCGGCACGAGATCCCGTCAATAACACCAGAGACAGGGTTACCATGCAGCCTAGGACGGACAACCACATCCGCATGGGCGAAATCATATGTCCCTCCCCACTACGCTGTGAACCGAAATGCGCCAACATAACGATAAGCATCGCCAGCAACAGCGCCTGATGGTTGCGGTTCGCGAAAAGGCCCACCAGCATGCCGTTGTTGGTAATGCGATAAAGATAAAGTGGTCCCGACGGGCCGCTAGCGATCTGCATAATCCCCCACGCTGCCGACAGCAGCGACAGACTGAGAATCACGATAAGGACACGCTGATAACTGCGTGGCGGTTGCAGACTGAATAGCAGCAAGCCGGCAATCGGAACCATGATTGCATAAAGGCTGTTCCATGTGCGTGCGGGGTCAAGCGATATTGGTCGCCATACTTCGCCCAAACCCGCCGCCTGTTGAATGTCCACATAAAGTTGACGATGCGGCAAGGCCGACCATATCGACTGTGGCAACGGGATAAGTTGGATCGCCATCCAAACCGCGATGCTGCCCAAAATAATCAACGGAAAACGAATAAACTGCAAATTTTCGCGGGTCATCATTGCGATGGCGTAGATGGCAAACAGCGCTGCAATTGGCCTAAGAAGAATTGAAGACTGCAGATCGGGACGCGACCCGCCACCCATGAAGAAGAGCAGCAGCATAAACACAGCGAAGGCCGCAAAATTAGCCCGCTCCTTGCGTGATGCGTCCGATTTGAACAAAAATTTCATAAACCCGCCCGGAAAAATCAATTAGCTTGGTGACGCTTCAACAAATCGGTCCACCAGTCAACGTTGGACAGATACCAATTGAGCGTTTGCTGGAAACCTTCGGGGAAATCGCGCTGCGGTTCATAGCCAAGTTCGCTACGCGCCTTGCGTTCATCAATAGCGTAGCGGCGGTCATGGCCCTTACGGTCCTCAACAAAGCTGATGAGTTCCTTCGACGCCCTGCCCTGTGCGGCAGGTGCGTCCGGAAAACGTTGCGCGAGGGTTACATCATCGGCGAAGGCGCGGTCCACGCCCGCACAAATTTTTTCCACAACCTCCAGATTAGGCAACTCCTGACCGCCGCCGATATTATAATTGTCACCGACCTTGCCCTTTTTCAGTACCAGGTCGATGCCGAGACAATGATCCTCGACATGAAGCCAATCACGAACATTCTGACCGTCACCATACACCGGCAAATTCTTACCAGTGAGCGTATTGATCACGAAGAGCGGGATGAGCTTTTCAGGAAATTGGTAGGGACCATAATTATTCGAGCAATTGCTCGTCGTGACTTCCAGGCCATAAGTATGGTGATAGGCGCGCACGAGGTGATCGCTTCCGGCTTTGGACGCCGAATAAGGCGAATTGGGTTCATACACCGACTTTTCGTGGAACGGCGGATCGTTAGGCCCCAGCGACCCATAAACTTCATCTGTCGAAACATGATGAAAACGGTGCGGTCGCCCGCTGCCCTTATCGAGCCACGCAGTTTTCGCAGCCTTGAGCAGGCTGTGCGTACCGATAACATTGGTTGTAACAAATGCGTCAGGACCGCTGATCGAACGGTCAACATGGCTTTCCGCCGCGAAGTGAACAATCGTGTCAATTGCACGGTCGTTGAGAATGCCGAGAACCTTGTCCGTGTCACAAATGTCACCAACGACTAGGTCTGCATCTACCCCGTCGAGATTGCCTGCATTGCCTGCATAGGTCAGCGCATCATAAACAATAACCGTATCTTCGGGTTGCCGTTCCTTCCAATAACGGACGAAATTGGTGCCGATGAAACCGGCGCCGCCGGTGACGAACAGATTAGCCATTTGCTTTAACTTCCTTAAGCATTTGACGCAGGGAAACGCGCCAATGGGGAGGGATATAGCCCAGTTTTTTATAGGTTTGTGAACAATCTAACGCGGAAAAATGCGGTCGCTTTGCCGGTGTTGGATAATCTTCCGTTGAAATCGGTATGATCTGCGGCATTTGTGGCAATAGCCCGATTGCGACCGCCTCTTCACCGATGGCTACTGCAAAATCATACCAACTCGCATATCCAGCATTGGTAAAATGATATATTCCCGGTTCGTCGATGGCGGCCAGTTTCCAGAGCGCCTTCGCGAGGTCAGGCGCATAGGTTGGCGAACTGATCTGGTCAGACACGATACGCACTTCCGGACGCTCCGCCATCAGCCGTAGCATGGTCCGGACAAAATTATGTCCTTCCGACGCATAGACCCAAGCCGTCCGAACTATAATCGCATCGGGACCGGCGGCTAGCTCTCCGTCTCGCTTGGTAAGGCCATAAACGCTGAGTGGGGTAGTCTCGGCATAAACCGGATGCGGGCGATTGCACGTTCCGTCAAACACGAAATCGGTTGAAACCTGAAGCAGACGGGCTTGCACATGCCCGGCAGCTCTGGAGAGCGCTTCGACCGCGTCGGTATTCACACGCGCAGCGAGGTCCCGCTCATCCTCGGCGCGATCAACGGCAGTGTAAGCTCCCGCATTGATGATAACGTCAGGCTGGATCGATTCAACCCGATCAGCAATTTGTCCGGGTTGCGACAAATCGATCGTCGCGCGATCGGTCAAAATCAATTCGTAGCCGGATGGCGCAGACTCTGCGAGCGCCCGTCCCAGCTGGCCGTTACGGCCGGTAATTAATATTTTCATGAAAAATGCACCGGCTCAAACGGCTTTGCCGCTTGGTCTTTGGCAGACAATTCTGGCGTAATGCCATCAAGCGGCCAATCAATGGCAAGCGTGGGATCATTCCACGCCATCGAATTATCGGCCGAAGCATCATAAGGTGCCGTACATTTGTACAAAAAGTCGCTTTGATCCTCGAGGCAAAGAAAACCGTGAGCAAAACCGGGGGGGATCCAGAGCATCCGCTTATTGCTTTCCGAAAGTTCTACACCGACCCAATGGCCAAGGGTCGCCGACCCCGCGCGAATATCCACGGCAACGTCCCAAACTTTACCACGCGAAACCCGCACCAACTTGCCTTGAGCGTTCGGATTCTGGAAATGCAATCCCCGCAACACACCACGCGTCGAGCGACTATGATTGTCCTGCACAAAATGATGTTCGCGGCCAATTGCCGCTGCGCACTGATCATTCCATGTTTCCAGAAAGAAGCCGCGATCGTCGCCAAACACCTTCGGTTCAAAGATCAACACGCCCGGAATTGAAGTTTCAATAATCTGCATAAAATACCGCTTTGAAGAGGAGGGACTTTGAACAGGCCTATCAGACCTCTACAGGACTTTCCGGAATCTGTTCTTTTTCATATTCGGGCACCAATATCCTGAGATCGGCGATAACCGCATCAAGATCGCGTACCGAAATGTTGTTGATCATGCGATCAAGAATGAGATCCAGTTCGGCCAGCGGCAGAAATTTCTCATTCGCCATCATGACGCCCGGATGCGCCGTGCCTTGCGGGTTGTCACCGATGAGAAGTTCCTCGTAAAGCTTTTCTCCCGGGCGCAGGCCGATTTCTTGGATTTCGATGTCGCCGTGCGGATTTTGCATGTCACGGATCGTCAACCCCGACAGCCGGATCATGGCTTTTGCAAGATCGATAATCTTTACCGATTTACCCATGTCGAGAACATAGACTTCACCGCCCTCGGCCATAGCCCCTGCCTGAATAACGAGTTGGGCCGCTTCGGGAATGGTCATGAAATAACGGGTGATGTCGCGATGCGTAAGTGTCACCGGGCCCCCTGCCCGGATTTGCCGTTCAAACTGCGGGACAACCGATCCGCTCGAACCCAACACATTGCCGAAACGCACCATCGCAAATTTGCTGTCCGGATGCTCGTTAGCATAAGCCTGCAGAATGAGCTCACAGATGCGTTTGCTGGCACCCATAATATTGGTCGGACGCACCGCTTTATCGGTACTGATTAGAATAAAATGATCAACGCCATGATCGAGTGCTGCTTTAGCAACACTTCGGGTCGCCAGCACGTTATTGCCAATGCCTTGCAGCGGATTTGCTTCAACCAGCGGCACATGCTTATAAGCCGCCGCATGGAAGATGGTGTCCACCGAATAAGCGGCAAGCGTCGAGCGGACCAAACCGTCGTCCGTCAAATTGCCCAAAATCGCAACGATCTTGACCGCTGTTTCCATTTGCGCGGACTGTACGATCATCTCTTTCTCGATCGAATATAACCCAAATTCATTGAGTTCGAACAAGATCAATCGGGCCGGGCCAAGCTTGACTATTTGCCTGCACAATTCGCTGCCGATTGATCCGCCTGCGCCGGATACCATGACGGTTTTACCCCGGATGGTTTTCTCCATCAGGGCCATGTCGGGTGGGACCGTGTCCCTATCAAGCAAATCCTCAACATTGAGTTCGCGCAAATCGCTAATCGAGACATCACCGCGCATGACCTGCCCAATGTCGGGCAAAATCTTGACATGGACATTATATTCTTCGAGCGAAGAAATGAGTTGATTGCGAGCCGCACGATCATGTGCAGGCATAGCCAACAAGATATCGGTAATACCCAGATCTTCGATCACGCTCGAAAGCTGGCTTGCATGATAGATAGATGTCCCGTCCACCGCTTTGCCATGGAGCTTGGCATCATCATCAACAAAACCGCGTAGGCGCATGCTGGGCTGCAGTCGCACCGAAGAAGCTAGCCGCTGGCCGGCGGTCGATGCGCCGTAGATCAAAACATTGCGAACATTGCCCCGGTAGGATGACTGTGTCAGCACATCGACCAGAAGATAGCGAGCCAGATACCGTGTCAGGACGAGCAGCAGGAAAAACACCATCGGCTGAATAAGACTGATCGTTCTTGGCACACCGGCCACGGTGACGATCATGAAGATGAGGATCATCGGGACGGTGTAAACAGCAACGCTGCGCGCCAATACGACCATCATGCCGCCGCCGAAATACCGAAAAACCGCTTTATACGCCCCTGTCACATTGGCGATGAAGGTCCAAAGCGCCATTGTGATCAACGTCGCCAGAACCATCGGTTGATTCCAATTGAGGAATGCACTTAGTCGCAGCGAAAAAGCGGCCCAAGTCGCAACGCCACAAAGGACGAGGTCGACCATCAGGACCAGCGCATATTTTTGCGCGCGGTCCAGAGTCAGCAAGTTTGAAAGAAAAACAAGCAAGCGTTTCAACGGATTAACCCCTCAAGGCATGGCGGCGGCGGAGCGATTACACCTGCACGCGCCGGTGCGCATCTAGTGGATTGAAGCGCTACTGCCAATAACCAATGATAATCATTGTATCCAATCAGCTGCCGATTTGGTTGATGACTTCAAGGTGACAGCCATATTGCAACCCATATTGGCGCGAAGAAATTCGTATTTCGAGCGTATTGCCCGTCAAGCGCAACCATTCCGGATTCCGCCCGGAATGACTGTAAATCTGACCGTTAAAGATAGCGCCGCTATCATAGCCGGTGGTAAGATCGGCCAGACCTGCATAAATAGCATAATGATAAGTCATCCGGTGGTCGCCGCTCCCTGTCTGCCCTTCCAGCGTCTTGACGTTGGTCCATTGGCCAGAGCGCGCCTGTCCCCGGATTGTTTCGCTCGAAATTAACCCCAGCCGCGTTGCCCCGCCTCCGACCGGAACGGTGATGTCACCCATCTGAAGGTCGAATCCCCCCAGTTTGTCGGGTCCGATATAGCGGGCCGACAGCCTGTTTCCCTGCGTTACGACATTGCCGCGCAGGGCATGATCCATATTCGCATATTTCTGGATGTCAGGCTTTTTGGCGGCCAGCATCGTCCCGCCCAACCATTGTATCGAAGAATCTTCACTATAGAAATTTCGATAATTCTCTTCGCCATAAAGGTTCGAAAACACACCGCTGCTTTTGACCAGATGCAGCGCTGCATCATTGCCTCCTCCGGTCGCGCCGCAATATTCGAAAACGGCGTTACGCAGTTCGATCCATCCCGCGCCATTTGCATAAATCCCGCGTGTGCATCCCGTATGATAGCTGCTACCGATCATCGCAACCGTCGCGCCGTTGCCCCGCCCCTTCCCGCCCGTTAGTCGTTCAAAGGTTACACCATAACGGCTTCCGAAGCCCACCACGCGATCAAGCTGGAGGTAGACCGGGCCCCAGCTCAAAACACCATGCCCGCTAAAATTACGGTGCAGGAGGGATGCAACCTGAAGATAGGATTGTCCGGCGTTCGGTGTGCCATGGCGAAGGCCAACCATTTCCAGACCATCGCCGAGCGAGCCGAGGCTAATTAACTCCAACGCCCCGGTAACCGTCACATTCGGCTTTTGAATGTCGACCCCGATGGCATTACGTCCGGCGATCACCAAAATTTGACCGCCCGGCTCAAATTCAAGTGCATTCACATTATCGCTCGGGTCGATCACAATACCACGAACCCGGTAGCGCCCAGTCGGAAAGCGCAACGCCCCCGCTCCGCTCCGGCGAGCGCGTTCGATTGCCGCCGTATCATCAGCGACCCCATCACCGATAGCGCCGAAATCTGCGACCGATACCGGACCGCCGCGTTTACCAGAGGGCGCCGACGAATTCGTACTTCGCTCTTGCGCAGCCGCTTTAGTACCCGCTCCGCCGGCCAACAGCGCAAGAAGACCCAACGACCAACGGCGCGATATTTTAACCTCGTCTTCCACGCCGTGTCGTCTCCTCCGGCAACATCTCTGCAGCCCGTTTTGGTGCGACGGACCTGAACCTGATCTTACAACACAAAGTCCGCAGCAGTAAGCTGGCTCATGGTTACATGGTGGAGATAAATAACATCGCCGTTTGACAGGTGAATGCTGCCGACATCGCCTTCCTGCACAAACAGGGTTTTGAGCCCTTCAAACGTGAACCCATAGTAGCTCAAATCGATCTGGTCGGTGCCGCGCTCGAAATCCGCGACCCGGTCGATATTGCTGCCCGGCTGAAACACAAAACGATCGGCACCCGCGTTACCGTAAAGCATGTCGTTACCAGCGCCGCCCAAGATTATGTCGGCACCGTCTCCGCCAAAAATGGTATCGTTGCCGCCATGTCCGAACAGGATATTGTTAAGGCCGTTGCCAATGATCGTATTGTCGAGAGAATTGCCCGATCCGGTAACGGCTACGCCACCCATCAGTGCAAGCACTTCTATATTGTCGGCCAAGGTCCAATCGACGGTTGCATAGACGGTATCGGTCCCTTCCCCGCCATATTCGACGATCTGATCTGCTCCATTGTCAATATAATAAGTATCGTTGCCAGCACCGCCGGCCATGAGGTCTGCACCAGCTCCACCGATCAGGATATCGTTGCCTTCGTTTCCGGCTATCGAGTCATTGCCATCGCCGCCGTCGATCGCATCATCGCCAAGCCCGCCGGAAAAAGCGTCGGCGCCGCTGCCTCCAATAAGCATATCGCTGCCGTCATCACCATAAATAACGTCGTCGCCATCACCACCATAAACGGTGTCGTTGCCGCCCATGCCATGCAGGACATTGGCTCCGCCGTTGCCGATAATGGTATTGTCCTGCGCATTACCGCTACCGTTCGCCGCCGAACCCATCAACGCCAGTGTTTCGACATGATCGGTCAACGAAAAATTCGCGGTAGAATAAACCGTGTCAATGCCTTCTCCGGCGTTTTCAAGCGCCGCATCGCCACTATGATCGACATAAAATACGTCGTTACCGCTGCCCCCGGTCATGAGATCGATGCCTGCCCCGCCAATCAGGACATCATCTCCCTCATTACCTGCGATGGAATCATTACCGCTTCCGCCATCAATCGCGTCATTGCCCAATCCACCAGCAAATGCATCATCACCATTGCCGCCGATGAGCATATCTCCGCCGTCATCGCCATAAAGAATATCGGCACCATCCCCGCCATAAATGGTATCATTCCCTCCCATGCCGCGAATAGTATTGCTCGCCGCATTTCCGATGAGCACATTGTCGAGATTGTCGCCCTGTGCATTAATTGCAGCGACCCCCATGAGCGCAATCGTTTCGATATTGCCGGTGGATGCAAAGTTTGCGGTAGCATAAATCATGTCGATGCCTTCGCCGGCATTTTCAACGACCGCGTCCCCACTATTGTCGACATAATAGGTATCGTTCCCGACACCACCCATCATCGTGTCGAGTCCAGCGCCTCCAATGACCGTATCGTCGCCGAGTCCGCCGACCAGGGTATCGTTACCGTCACCACCGTCCAACGCGTCGTTTCCGGCACCTCCGTTGAGGTTGTTAGCAGCGCTGTTGCCAATAATGGTGTCAGCCCCCGCGCCGCCGACAGCATTTTCGATAATCGTACCGCGCGCAATAGAAACATTGCCGACACGTCCGCCAATGTTCGAAAAAGCTTCGGCGCGCAGATCAATATACTGGTTCTGGCCAAAGCCCGAATAATCCATTGTATCAATGCCGCCATTGTCGATTATGGCATAGGTCAACGCGCCATAAGTCGCCGCGTCATAAATCTGCCGCCCGCTGTTATTGTTAAATCCGTAGGTGGTATTACCGGTACGGGTGGTTGTGTTCGTCCCGTAAAGCGTCGTCATTGCAATCGCATCGGCGACCATCGGCGTAACCACGAATTGCCGTGTCCAACCCATCGCGGCGAGATATTCATTTTCGGTCTGGCTGAAATAAGACATGACCGTCTGACTCCAGCTATCGTTCGCGTAGGCTGCATCGATGCCATAGCTCGCGCTACTATTATAATTGCCTGCATGACCAAGACCCAAAGCATGCCCGATTTCATGCACGAACGTCTGGAAGGAATAGCTGTTCAAGGATGTGCCGTTTTGCGACAGCCATGCAAGCGACACGTTAACAGTTGATGCGGTCAGCGCACCATTGGCATCAAAGGTAAATTTGGTGGCCGCGCCGTCTTCGGCATCGTCGAAGATGAGTTGCGCGCCCGCTGTTGTGACTTCCGAGAAGCGGAGCCCGGTTACGTCGGACCACAGATTGAGCGCTTCGCGGGCGAGCGTTTGCGCAGCGGAGGTCAAACCGGTCACGTTGAATGTTAATGTACCGCCGACAGTTACCGCAAAGGAATGGCTGGAGCCACCCCAATAATCGTTGGTGAGCTGGCGTGCGATCTGGTCATTGGTATAAACAGTCAACGGCGTCGTGCGATAGGCGGTCAAGGTGAAGTTGCCGGTCGAACTCGCACCGGAACCATAGCTGCTCACATCGAGATAATAGGTCCCCGAAGTGGTAGCGGTGTACCGAATCCCGGAATAAAGCCCGGCGCCGGCATCGTCATTCTGTTTGATCGCGTCACCCGCCGCATCACGCAAGGTAAGGATGGAATCCAGACTGTCCCCGGTCGCGGTGAGGCCGGTACGAAAGAAATAGGTTTGTCCCGCAACCAAAGAAATAGCATAAACGTCGCGATCCCCGGCTGCGTTGATCGCACCCGTTACCACTCCGTCCATCGCGAGAGGCGTCGCAGTGCCAACGGTATTTCCGACGGTATCGCTGGCCGAGTTGTTAACCGTCGCGACCGTCAAACGCATGGTTCCGGTCGTTTGGTTACCGTAGGTTCCGGCATCAATATAATAGGTGCCCGAAGTCGTCGGCGTGTAATTGATCAGCGAATAGGTGTTCTCCGCATAAATGATGTCATCATTTTCGGCCACCATGGTCGATCCCTGCCATAAGCGCAGGTGGCTATCAGGGTTGGATCCGGTTTGCGACCATGTCTGGAAAGAATAGGTCGTTCCGGCCGTGAGATCGACCCGAAACCAATCGTGATCCCCGTTGGTCTCGATGACTACATCAACGCCCGTGCTAGGATTGAGGGTAGTGGTTGTCGAGCTGTTGCCCGGTATCGTATCGACCATCTTGTGCTTCTCCCCTTCGCTCTTATGCGCGCCAATCGACTAGACTGTGCATATTTCCATCTTTTCCGTTAAAGATGTAAATAAATCATATATCCGGGCTTAACTCTTTCTGGTCAACTCGGTCGCCACGCCGCGGGCGAGGAGGTCAATGGCAGAAATGTCCGGCGCTTTGTCCATTACTGCAACCGATACATCGCCATGGCTGCGGACTTTACCCGCTCGCATCTCGCCGACCTTGGCGACAATTATGCCACGCTTATTCATGGCAATGGACACCGCCACGTGATCCTTGCCTCCCAAGCCTGGCGACAGAAAAAAATTTTTTCGCATAGCTGCTCCCAAGGCAGCACGAAACCGTTCGCATATTTCGGCGTCCGTCGCGTTGGGCTTGAAAGAAAATATGCCCATAGTCGTGCAAGACAGCGAGGCGGTCGATCCGGATACCGCCGCGTGTGAGGGCTCTATGCCGGGATTGACCATGACGGCTCCGGCAAACATGATGATCCGTAATGCATAAAGATTAAAACGCATCAATCCGGTAGTTTCCTGTCAACGGCCTCGGCTAAGATTTAAGCGGACAAGAGGTTAGTTTGTGCAGTGTGTCAACTGCAGCACTATAAAATACCCCTGCGCACCATAATTTTTCCGGGCTTAATGGCCAGACCGAGCCAGCTTGCGTGCACAGCGCACCACTGCTAATTCTTGGCGATGAAAACACCCCTTATGGAAGAGGCAGCATTTTCGGGAAAAATTATTCCGGTTATCCTGTCCGGCGGTTCCGGAACGCGCCTATGGCCATTATCAACCAGAGAGCGCCCGAAACAATTTCTGCGCCTGCTTGATGACAAGATGATGATCGAAACGACGCTGGATCGTGTTGCCGATCCAAAATTTTTCGACAGTCCCGTTATTGTTGGCCCTCTTGCCCATCAGCATTTGACGCAAGGCGTGGCTGCGTCGTCCGGTAAGCCTGTGAGGATCATCCATGAACCTTGCGCGCGCGGCACCGCTCCCGCAATTGCCCTTGCGGCCCTGACGCTTCCGGCGGAAGCCGTCATGCTGGTTCTACCAAGCGATCATCAAATCCTTGATCAGCAAGCCTTCGAGACCGCGCTGGCAGCGGCTACGACGGCAGCCCGCCAGGGGTGGCTGACAACCTTGGGCATAGCGCCTTCCGGACCCGAAACCGGGTATGGGTATATCGAACTCAACGGCCCGCTTGATGCAGGTGGCACTGCGCGCAAAGTTGCGCAGTTCGTTGAGAAGCCATCGCATGAAGAAGCTTCCAGGATGATATCCACCGGTAACTATGTGTGGAATGCGGGAATCTTTCTGTTTCGCGCCGGACGTTATCTTGAAGAATTGGAACGACACGCGCCGCTTATTCTCGCTGCGGCAAGGCAAGCCCTCAACGGGGTAGCGCATGATGAGGTAGAAGTGGTGCCCATGGTGGCAGCGTTTGAATCCAGTCCATCAGATTCGATTGATTACGCCGTCATGGAAAAGGCAGAGCAAGTTGCCTGCGTCCCGGTGGACATGGGATGGTCCGATGTCGGCAGCTGGGACGCGCTCTATGATTTGATGGCCAAAGATGAAGACGAAAATGCGATCACCGGCAAGGTTACGGCAATCGATTCGCAAAATTGTCTGATTCGGGGTGAGGGAATTACCGTCGGGACTTACGGAGTCGAAAATTTGATAATTGTTGCAACGGCCGATGCGGTCTTGATTTTACCGCGTGGAAAGTCCCAAATGGTGAAAGATGTTTTTGCTGCAGTGCAGCAAAAAGCCCCAGAATAACAAGCTATTCGAGTGTAACAATCTGTCCACAAACCGGCGCTAGGAACTTATCGGGCAATTCCGCGTTCGACGGTTGGCCGGATGTAAATTAACGGAAAATTCAGCCTTTCGAACATAAATTGTCTTGCAATTCGTGACCTTTCCCGTAAAGGCACCCCCGCATTAAAGGAGATTACCAATGACTTTCGCTAAGAAGGCTGCTGTAGCGCTTGCTACCGCTTCGCTTGCTATCGCTCCGGTTGCTGCTTCGGCTGCTCCGGCTCGCGCCGACGCCGTCACAACCGAAAATTCGGAACTTAAGGGCGGCAATGGCGGCGGCACCATTCTGCTGATCGCTGTTCTGGCTGGCATGGTTTATGCTGCTTACGAACTGATCTCGGGCGACGATCTGCCGACCAGCCCGTAATTTCGGGTTTGGCAACCTAATTGAGATTGACCCCGGTCTGGTAACAGGTCGGGGTTTTTCTTTAGGCAAAAGGAATGGCTTGCCCTCCCCTTGCGACCCCGCGACCGCATTCCCATATCGCGGTCATGAGCGGAAATGATAATCATTCCATGCCGCAATGGCATGGCACTACCATCCTGTCTGTGCGAAAAAATGGCAAGGTCGTCGTCATTGGCGATGGCCAGGTGTCGATGGGCCAGACGATTATGAAACCCAATGCGAAGAAGGTCAGGCGCCTCCACGATGGCAGCGTCATCGGCGGCTTTGCCGGGGCGACCGCGGACGCCTTCACCCTGTTCGACCGGCTGGAAAAGAAGCTCGAGGCCCATCGCGGCCAATTGATGCGCGCGGCGGTCGAGCTCGCCAAGGATTGGCGCACCGACAAATATTTGCGCAACCTTGAGGCGATGATGATCGTCGCGGACAAGGAAGTCACGTTGGTGCTCACCGGCAACGGCGATGTGCTAGAGCCTCTCGAAGGCGTCACCGCGATCGGCTCGGGCGGCAATTATGCACTGTCCGCCGCCCGCGCGCTGATGGACTATGAGGCCAATGCCGAAACGCTCGCCAAAAAGGCGATGAAGATTGCGGCGGAAATCTGCGTCTATACCAACGACAGCACCACCATTGAGGTGATGGACAGCACAAGCTGAATTCAAAATATTCCATTCGGATTGAGCCACTCGAAGCCCTTGGTTTACCCCGTCATTCGACAAGCTCAGGGCGAACGGGCCTGGATAGAAATCAAAAATCATGAACGACACCCTCACCCCTAAAGCCATCGTCAAAGCCCTTGACGAACATATTATCGGTCAGACCGACGCCAAGAAAGCCGTCGCAGTCGCGCTGCGCAATCGCTGGCGACGGCAACGCCTGTCCGCCGACCTACGCGATGAGGTGACGCCGAAGAATATCCTGATGATCGGCCCCACTGGTTGCGGCAAGACCGAAATTTCGCGCCGTCTGGCGAAACTTGCCGACGCGCCTTTCGTCAAGGTGGAGGCCACCAAATTCACCGAGGTCGGTTATGTCGGCCGCGACGTTGAACAAATTGCCCGCGACCTCGTCGAAGAAGCTGTGCGCCTCGAAAAGGATCGCCGCCGCGAGGCCGTTCGTAACGCTGCATCCGAAGCTGCAATGGAGCGTCTCCTCGATGCACTCACCGGCAAGGAAGCATCACAAGCCACCCGCATGGCGTTCCGCGAGCGCATCGAACAGGACCAGATGAACGAGACTGAGGTGGAGATCGAAGTCACCGAAGCGCCCAACATGCCAATGGAAATCCCGGGCATGGGAGGCAATGTCGGCATGATCAACCTCAGCGACATCATGGGCAAAGCATTTGGACAAGCCCCCAAAAAACGCCGCAAATTGCGCGTGCCCGACGCGTGGGATAAATTGGTCGAGGAGGAGCAGGAAAAGCGGCTCGATCAGGATGATGTTGCCCGCGTCGCGCTTGCTGATGCCGAAGCCAATGGCATCGTGTTCCTGGATGAAATCGACAAGATCGCGGTGTCGGATGTGCGCGGGGGCTCGGTCAGTCGCGAGGGCGTTCAACGCGACCTCCTGCCGCTCATCGAAGGCACCACGGTAGCGACCAAATATGGTCCGCTTAAGACCGATCACATTTTGTTTATCGCCAGCGGCGCGTTCCATGTGGCAAAGCCCAGCGACCTTTTACCGGAGCTGCAGGGTCGCCTCCCCATTCGCGTGGAATTGCAAGGCCTTACTGAGCAAGACTTCGTACGCATTCTAAGCGAGACCAAGGCCAGCCTGCCGCAACAATATGTGGCCCTCCTCGGCACCGAAGACGTCAAGATCGAAATCACTGACGGTGCCATCGCCGCGCTCGCCAGGATCGCCGCAGAGGTGAACAGCCAGATCGAAAATATCGGCGCACGCCGTCTGCAAACCGTGATGGAAAAGCTTTTGGAAGAAGTCTCGTTCGAGGCCGAGGACCGCAAGGGCGAAACACTGGTGATTGATGCCGCCTATGTCGACAGCCAGCTTGCCAGCATCGCGCGCGATACGGATCTTAGCAAATATATCCTTTAAGCGACCTTTTCCGGCAGGATCGCGCAGCACGCAGCGATTTGTTCTTGACTTGTTCTCTTTAGTGCACTATGCGGGAGCAAGCCAATAGGGAGAGTAGCGATGGGCGAAACTGGCGGGTGCCATTGTGGCGCAGTTACTTACGAGATCGCGAACGGCGCGCAGCCGGACCATCACGCGCTGTGCCATTGCACCGATTGCCATAAGGCGAGCGGCGCACCCGCAGTCGCTTGGGCGATGTTTGATGCTGATGCGGTGACGATTGATGGTGCGACGAGCGAGTATAAGAGTTCGGAGCATGGCCGTCGGCAATTCTGCGGTAAATGCGGAACCAGCCTCTTTTATACCAATGCCGAAATCTTCCCGGGCAAAATTGATGTCCAGTCGGCGACGCTGAATAACCCTGATGCTTATCCACTTGGCGCACAGATCCAGACGGCGGAACGTATCGGCTGGATGGAAACGCTCGATGCCCTGCCCGCTTTTAACCGCTATCCCGGCATGGATTGAGGCCAAAAAACGCGCTGAAGGGTAAACTTCATCAACTTCGCCACCTTATTGCGCCTTGAATGCCGCGTCAGGAAAGAAGATCGCAAATCAAAGGAAGCATCGGGAACTGGAGAAGACCTTTCAGCGGGAGTCTAGGGAATCAGTGAAATCCGAATATCGCTTTTCAGAGGGAACTTAGGGAATTTGTAAACTGAAAAACGGTGTTGGAGAGGGAATCTAGGGAATCTAGTGCAACGAAAAACGCGTTTGAGGGGGAATCTAGGGAATTTGTAAACTGCGCCATGGCGTGTATGAATTCATGAGTGGGGCGGTGGCTTGTCGTGCAATGCCCTGCATTGATGATAAGATGCCGCGTTTCATTGCCTCCACCCTCGCTTCCAACAAATTGCGTTTTTAAGGATTAGTGACAGTTTCATGCGTTATCTCGTCACTGGCAGTGCAGGATTTATTGGGCATGCTCTATCCCGTCGGCTTTTGGCCCGCGGTGATGCGGTGGTCGGGATTGATAGTCTCAATGCCTATTATGATCCTGCGCTCAAACAGGCACGAACAAGTGATCTCGCTGCGACATCCGATCTATTCCAGTTCAAACCGGTCGATTTCGCAGACCAGACCGCATTAGACGCGGCCCTCGCCGGGGAGCCTTTTAACGCCATCATCCACTTGGGCGCGCAACCGGGCGTACGGTATAGCCTGGAAAACCCTCAAGCCTATATCCAATCTAACATCGTCGGACATCTGAACCTGCTTGAGCTCGCCCGCGCGCGGCAGGTAGCGATGGTCTACGCCTCCTCCAGCTCGGTCTATGGCGGCAACACCTCCGTGCCGTTTTGTGTCGAGGATCGGGTCGATCACCCCGTTTCGCTCTACGCTGCAACCAAACGTGCCGATGAGTTAATGAGCGAAACCTATGCGCATCTCTACCGCATTCCGCTGACCGGCTTGCGCTTCTTTACCGTGTACGGGCCTTGGGGGCGGCCCGATATGGCACCGTGGCTGTTCACCAGCGCAATTCTCGAAGGGCGGCCCATCCGGGTGTTCAATCACGGGCAATTGTCGCGCGATTTCACCTATATCGACGACATTGTGAGCGGCATCATTGCTTGCCTCGACAATCCGCCGCGCGATGATGGCAAGCCCAAGGCAGGCGGCAGCGCGGCTCCCCACCGCATTTATAATATCGGCAATAACAAGCCCGAACCGCTGATGGATTTTATCGCCCAGATTGAGGCGGCAACAGGTAAGCGGGCCGTCATGGAAATGACCGACATGCAACCGGGCGATGTGGCGCAGACCTGGGCCGATATTGACGCCATCGCGAGTGAGCTCGGTTATGCTCCAACCACGCCGATCAGCGTCGGAATCCCACGATTTGTGGAATGGTATAAGGAATGGCAGTCGCGTTAAAGCGGCCAGAATAAAAGGGCGTTTATCCCAGTGGGAATGTCGATCGCGTGGAGGTCATCCACCAGCGCACAGTGACCCGGCTCAACCGAAAGATTGCCGACCGCAACGGCGCCCTCAATCGCCAGCAGCTGGATTTCCGCGCTAGGTGGCGAGATTGACGAAAGGGCACCCATACCGCAGCACCATTCAACATGAAAGAAAGGGCCATCTACGAGCTTTTGCGAGAGGCCGGGACCAAGCGAAGCAATTCGGGCATGCTTGATAGGCTCGAGACTGGCCACCTTCAACCCGTCGTCAAGATGCAGCGGGCGTGGCCGACCATAATCATACAGCCGATAAGTCAGATCGAGGGCCTGCTGGATCTCGATCAGCGTCAACCCCGGCCCTAATGCATGGATATTGCCGGCGGGGTTATAAAGCACGTCGCCCGCTTTGACCGGACGCCAATCAAGCAGGTCTTCAATGGTGCCATCAAGCGCCGCAACGCGCAGTTGCTCACGCGATACCGCATGATCAAGGCCGATACCAATATGGGCATCGGGCTCGGCGGCAAGGACAATCCACATCTCGTCCTTGCCGGAGGCCAGTCCGGCAAGGGCAGCCTGTTCGGTGTCGGGATGAACCTGGATGGAGAGCCGCTCGCTGGTGAACAGATATTTGGCCATTAGGGACAAGGTCTTGCCGTGCGGATGCTCGAACCAGATTTCACCGATCCGCTGCCCTAAAGGCGCCGCGAAATGCGGAGAAATATCCGTGCGCCCCCATGGTTTTTCAACCACGCGCCGGGCAAGCAATTCACTCATCCGCGCCTTTCCTTCCGCAAGGCATCCCAATATTGTAGCCGTTCCGCAATCCGTTTTTCAAAGCCCCGTTCTACCGGCACATAGAAATTTTGCACATCCATGTTTTCCGGCCAGTAATTGTCGCCAGAAAAGCCCTCCGGTGTGTCATGGTCATAGGTGTAGCCGGCCCCATAGCCGATCTCTTTCATCAGCTTGGTTGGCGCGTTGAGGATATTGCCGGGCGGCATCAGCGATCCGGTTTCCTTGGCCGAACGCCAGGCCGCTTTCATTGCCACATAGCTTGCGTTCGATTTGGGCGCGGTCGCGCAGTATATGCAGGCTTGCACCAGCGCGAGTTCACCTTCTGGGGAGCCGAGAAATTCATAGGTGTCCTTGGCGGCGAGGCATTGTTGCACCGCCTGCGGATCAGCGAGCCCGATGTCCTCCAGCGCCATGCGTGTTAGACGGCGGAGAAGATAGAGCGGCTCCTCTCCCGCCACCAGCATGCGCGCCAGCCAATAGAGCGCGGCTTGGGGGTCCGAGCCCCGCACCGCCTTATGGAGCGCGGAGATCAGATTATAATGCCCGTCACCGCTTTTATCATAAACTGCCATGCGCCGATGCAGAAATTGAGACAGGCCTTGCGGATCAAGCGGCGCATCGAACGTCACCGAAAACAGGGTTTCGGCCTGATTGAGGAGGAAGCGGCCATCGCCATCGGCAGAGAGGATCAGCGCAGTGCGGGCATCTTCGTCCAGCGGGAGCGCCTGCCCCGTCAGCGCTTCGGCGCGGGTCAGCAATTCACCCAGAGCGACCTCGTCAAGCCGTTTCAGTACAAGCACCTGCGCCCGGCTGAGCAGCGCCGCATTGAGGGCAAAACTCGGATTTTCGGTGGTCGCGCCGACAAGCACCACCGTCCCGTCCTCGACATAGGGCAGGAAGCCGTCCTGCTGCGCGCGGTTGAAGCGATGAATTTCGTCCACGAACAACAGGGTTTGTTGCCCCATGCGTGCCGCATCTTTAGCTTCTGCAAAAGCTTTTTTGAGATCCGCAACGCCTGAGAACACCGCCGAAATCGCGGCGAACCGAAGCCCTACGGCAGCGGCAAGCAACCGTGCGATTGTGGTCTTTCCGGTCCCGGGCGGCCCCCACAGGATCAGCGAGGACAGTTTTCCGGCGGCGACCATACGGCCAATCGCACCCTCCGGTCCCACGAGATGCGCTTGGCCTACAACTTCATCAAGCGTTGCGGGGCGAAGCTGGTCGGCAAGCGGCGCTTGGGCCGACGGAGAGACGGGCGCACTGCCGTCATCCGGGTTGAACAGATCAGCCACACATCACCGTCACCTGCGCGGAGCGTGCTGGGCGACCGCGCGCAGATAGCCGTCTATCATCGCCTGATTGACCGCGTCCCAGCTATAGTTGCGGCTCTTGGCGAGACCTGCCGCGCCCACTTTGGCACGCAGATCAGCGTCCTCGCAATAAAGGCGCAAGGCAGCGGCAAAGTCTTCGACATTGCCCGGCTCGATCAGACGCCCATCCACGCCGTCGGTGATAATATCGCGCGATCCGGTGGCGTTGGCCGCCACGACCGGAAGCCCGCATGCCATCGCCTCCAACGTTACGTTGCCAAAGGTTTCGGTGACCGAAGGGAAGAGGAACATATCCATAGAAGCCACGGCGCGGCCCAGTTCTTCCCGCATTAAATGGCCGGTGAACACCGCCTGCGGATGCTTTTCCGCCACCATCTGACGGGCCGGCCCTTCACCGACAATCAGAAGTTGATGCGGGACCTTCTGGCGCTCAAGCACAGCAATAGTGTCCGATACAACATCAAGTCCTTTTTCCAGCACCAACCGGCCGAAAAAGCCAACCACCGGCTTGTCGTCGGCAAGGCCCAAACTACGCCGCCATGCCAGATCGCGATGGCCGGGATTGAAAATTGTCGGGTCTATACCGCGTGTCCAAATCTGCACATCACGACCCATTTTCTGTTCGCGCAGGAAATCCGCCATTGATTGCGACGGGGCAAATACGGCGTCACAGCGATTATAAAAGCGCCGCTGGATGCCAAGCAGCGTGCCTTCCATGAACCCCAGGCCATAATAGCGCAGGTAAGTTTCAAAGCGCGTATGGAAAGATGCTACAACCGGGATATTGCGGCTTTCCGCATATTTCAGCGCCCGGTGCCCCAGCATGTCGGGCGCGGAGACATGAATGACGTTGGGGGAAAATGCGTCCAGATCAGCTAAGGCCGCACTCCCTATGCCGGTCGCAAAGCGATATTCTGACCGTCCGGGGATGGCGATACTGGGAATACTGACCAGATCGCCCGTTGGCGCGAAAGCCGGCGTGTCGGTCGTCGGCGAATAGACACGGAGCGCAGCGCCCTGGCGCAAAATATAGCCCGCCAGACGGTTCAGCGCCTGATTGGCTCCGTCGCGCACATAATTATAGTTGCCGCTGAACAGCGCAACACGGAGCCCCGTACCATCCATAGTCAATGTCCGTTAATCGCTTGCGCCGAGCTAATCAAGAATTGCTGCAGGCGGAGCGACGGGCGGATGAAGTCTGAGCCGCGTCACGCGCCGCTCATCGCCCTCGGTAATTTCGAGCCGCCAACCACTATCGTGCAGGAGAATTTCGCCAGGTTCGGGCACATGGCCAGCGATAACAAAGGCGAGGCCGCCCAATGTATCAACATCTTCCTCGACGTCTGCTAACGCCGGAGAAATTGTCTCGGCCACATCTTCCAGTTCGGCGCGGGCATCAGCGTCCCACAACCCGTCTTCGAGCGGAACGAGTAACGCTTCTGGCTCATCGTCATGCTCATCCTCAATATCGCCGACAATTTCCTCGACCAGATCCTCGATCGTGACTAGCCCTTCGGTGCCAGAATATTCATCCAGTACAATCGCGAGATGGGTCCGGGTCGAACGCATTTCGGCGAGCAAATCGAGTACCCCCATCGAAACCGGAACGTAGCGGGGCTGACGAATGAGACTGGCGATTGTCTTGGGCGCGCCTTCCCCTTTCGCCAGCAAAGGCACGACATCGCGGATGTGGATCATACCTACGATATGATCCAGATTGTCGCGATACACTGGCAGCCGGCTATGGCCAGCTTCGATAAACAGGTCGACCAATTCTTTGAAACTAGCTGTTTCTTCGATACCGATTATATCTGCCCGCGGAACGGAAACATCGTCTGCGGTCAATTCCCCGAAATGAAGCAGATTCCGCAACATCTGTCGTTCAAGCTGCGACAGGTCAGCAATCTTGCCCTTGCGTCCCGACGAGGGCGACTGGTCGCGGTCTCCGTCCTCTTCATGCTCGTCGATGGCTTCCTCGATCTGCTCCCGCAACGAGGGTTCCTCGGTCTCACCAAAAAGGAGGGCGCGCAAACCGCGCCATATTCGTCCGCCGTCGTCAGCGTCAGCGCGTTTGGCGCCAGTCGTTCCATTATCGTCCGCCATTGGCGTTTAATCTCTGTCCCCATAAGGATCGGCAATGCCCAATCCTGCCAAGATTTCGGTTTCGAGCGCCTCCATATCGATGGCCTCGCTCTCTTCTATGTGGTCATAGCCCAAAAGATGCAATGTTCCGTGAACGATGAGGTGCGTGACATGTTCCGAAAGGCTAATTCCTTTGTCGGATGCCTCGTCGCGGCAAACCTCATAAGCGAGGATCATGTCGCCCAATATCGCTTCCGCATCATCGCCCGCTGCGGCGCCACCGACGCTGGTGGACAGCGCGATCAGGATGTCCGGTGGCGTTTGAGGAAAGGAGAGAATGTTGGTCGGCTTGTCCTTGTCGCGGAAATCACGATTGAGCGCCTGCACTTCTTCACTGTCCGAAAATTTGACGGCGATTTCACAACATAAAGAAGATTGGGCAAGTCCGGCAAACGCCGTCGCCGCGAGTGCCGCTGAACAGGCGGTATCGGCAATGTTCTGCCAATCTTCGCCCTTCCATTGCGGGGCTATCAGCACGCCCACTTCAATCATTGTGGGACGCCTGCTCGGCTGAGTTCAGCATCAATTTGTTGCAACTTCCGGGCATATCGCGGTGAATTGACCGATTGAAACTTTTCTCTAAACGCCTTGTCCGACATATTTTCAGGATTAGCGAGCAACGCTTGCGGAAGCAAATTATCGGCTTTGATATTAGTGAGCTGCTCAGCGGTTGCACCGGCCGATGATGCGTTTGTTAATGCAACACCATAACGGAATCCCGAACGATCGGCCGCTATATCCACAAAGGAAAAGCCCGATCCATGCGGCAAACTGTCGGACAATTCTTTCCATTGTCCGATGGTATCGGAAAGCTGGCCACCGAGGCCGGATGCAAGCGCTGCACTGATGGCCCAATGCTGCGCCAAATCTTCACGACCTCCCAACTTGGCTGGCGGTCCGGATGCTATCGGACAGCGGTTGAGGACATCAGCGTCCAACACCACAATTCGCGCGGCTCTCTCCCCACCTGTGATCCGGGCCAAGGCGGCGAGCCTTGATCGGTTGGCGGCAGACACGTCGACTCCGGGGAGCGGATAAGTAAATGCGCGCCTGATCTGCTCATCAAAATCAGCCGAATGGGCTTTCGCCTGCCCGTCGTTCAGGTAGCAAAATAATTTTGCGGTCAGGTCCGCGTTCGCATCACCTCCGGTGACCTTGGCAAGCTGACCGAACAGGACATTGTTAGAAGGCAAATTCAACGTCAATTGGACTGACGACGGGTCGACCTCGGCGGACTGCACCATTGTCAGGGGGTCTGGCAAGGTCGCGTCCCGACGACGGACACCCCATACCCCGCTCCGATATATCATGCGCGCCAACCATTTCGGGACGGGCACGAGACCCACGCGGGTTGTAAAGGGCAAGCTGTCAATAGAAGGCTGTTGATAAGCCCCCGGAGGTAGCGTCACGAAAATGTTGATCCACCGTCCGAACCATATCGGGCGGGATAATCGCACCTCAAGTCCGTTGGCGGTTACTGACGATGCCATTCTTGTTGGGGCGGCCGCCCTCCCGGCCAAAACCGAGACAGCGCCAAGTTCCTCCTTGGTGGCCTTCAAGGTCACTTGGCTGGCGTTATTGCCCCTACCCCGTAACGGCTGCGTGATTTGCCGCACCGTTGCCACCGCAGCGGCATCTGCCGCCTGCTCGGGAACGGAAGAGCCACAACTGGTAAGCGCGAAAAAGGCAGCGACTACGACCAGGCCCACCAGTGCTACTGCACGACGAAACTTGGTCATCGCAACGTCTGTTCCATCTGCGAAATCATCGGCCGGTTAGCTGTCCCTGCCCTCATAGGCTTCGACAATACGGCCCACGATCGGGTGACGGACAACGTCACCGACATTGAAGCGGACGATCGACATGCCTTCAATTCCTTCAAGGCGGTCCACCGCATCCGCTAGACCGGATGCACCGGGCGGGGGCAAGTCGACCTGCTTGGGGTCACCACAGATCACCATGCGGCTATTTTGTCCAAAGCGCGTGAGGAACATCTTCATCTGGGCTGGCGTGGTGTTCTGGGCTTCATCGAGGATAATGAACGCATCTGCCAGCGTGCGCCCACGCATGAACGCAAGCGGTGCAATTTCGATTTCGCCGCTGGCAATGCGCCGCTCGACCTGCTCAGCCGGGAGCGTATCGTACAGCGCATCGTAAAGCGGGCGCAGATAGGGATCGACCTTCTCCTTCATATCGCCCGGAAGAAAGCCTAAGCGCTCACCGGCTTCGACGGCCGGTCGGGACAGGATGAGGCGATTGACCGACCCCGTGATCAGCTGGCTGACGGCTTGGGCAACCGCAAGGTAAGTTTTACCGGTACCAGCGGGACCTAGAGCGAAGATAATGTCGTCACGCGCCAGCGCTTCCATATAGCCATATTGGGTCGGCGAACGCGGCACGATGGTCTTCTTGCGAGTGCGGATCATCACGGATGGCGCTTCCGTGTCACGGCGAATAATCCCATCCAGTGTCGGCTCGGCTGACATCATAATCACGCTTTCAACGACGCCTTTATCGACGTCCTGCCCATGCGCCAGTCGATTATAGAGGCCGGTCAACACGTCGCGCGCTCGTGCGCACGCTTCGGCCTCGCCTTCAATCTGCACCTTGTTGCCGCGGGCCGCGATATAGACGCCAAGGCGGTTTTCGATGCTAACCAAATTCTGATCATATTCACCGAACAGCGCGTGAAGCAACTGGGGTTTGTCGAATGTCACCTCTATGCGTGCCTTGTCTCCGGCTACTGCTGGTTGAGGTTTTTTTGACATTCACGCCGCCTTTCTGTTGCGGAGGGTTCCAATCAGGCTGTTGGGGCCTGCTGAATTGATTTCGACATCGACCAGATCGCCAATCGCCGCAGCACTGTCCGTAACAATAACGGATTGCAGCCAAGGCGATTTACCGATGAGTTGGCCTTCTAATTTCCCGGCGCGCTCAAGCAATACGTCGCAGTGCCGTCCAACCGTCGCAGCATTAAAGCGCGCCTGTTGCTCATTGAGCAAGGCCTGCAAGCGTTGCAGCCGTTCGTCCATCACCTCGACCGGAATTTGTTCGTCCATATCAGCGGCAGGCGTCCCAGGGCGCGGCGAATATTTGAAACTATAGGCCATGGCGTAATCGACATCGCGGACGATCTGCAGCGTCTCTTCAAAATCAGCGTCGCTTTCGCCCGGAAAGCCAATGATGAAGTCTCCCGAAATGGCTATGTCGGGACGGGCCTGACGCACCCGTTCAATGATCGCGAGATAGCTTTCAGCGGTATGCCTTCGGTTCATCGCCTTCAAGATGCGGTTGCTGCCTGCCTGCACCGGAAGGTGGAGGAACGGCATGAGCTTTTGCACCTCACCATGCGCCGCGATCAAGCCATCGGTCATATCGTTAGGATGGCTGGTGGTATAACGGATGCGCTCCAGCCCATCAATCCTGGCCAGCGTCCGGATGAGACCATCAAGTCCCTGCTCCTCGCCCTTTTCATTTTCGCCCGCCCAACCATTCACATTTTGGCCCAGCAGGGTGATTTCCCGGGTACCATTGTCGATAAGCGTTTGCGCTTCGCGGACAATGTCTGTCCAAGGCCGAGAGATTTCAGCGCCACGCGTATAGGGCACTACACAATAGGTGCAAAATTTGTCGCAGCCTTCCTGCACTGTCAGGAACGCACCAGGTCGAGCCTGTTTGCTGCGCGCCGGGAGATGGTCAAACTTGGAAATCGCGGGCATGTCCGTATCGAGCGCACGTTTCCCGCCCACCGCCTGATCCAGCAGTTCCGGAAAGCGGTGATAGGATTGCGGCCCCACCACGATATCGACGCTTGGCGCTCGTCGTGCGATCTCAGCGCCTTCTGCTTGGGCCACGCATCCGGCTACCGCAATCATGGGCCGCGATCCATCAGGGCGTTTGAGCCGCCCTATGTCCGAATAAACCTTTTCCGCGGCTTTTTCACGGATATGACAGGTATTTAGCACCACAAGATCAGCATCGTCGCTGTCGTCTGCAGCCGTCAAGCCTTGGGCACCAAGCATTTCTGCCATGCGCTCGCCGTCATAGACGTTCATCTGGCAGCCAAAGCTTTTAACGTGGAATTTTTTGGGAGATGTCCGATTCATTAACCGCTCTATAGGCGATAGCGCACGCGACCGGAAGCCTCGTTGCCAGCTTCTGCCAAAGCATAGACAATCGCATCGCGCGAAGCCGCCGCCATTTTCTTCCGGTCATGCGTAACTGCGTCGGGTAAGGGTTCAAGAAAATAAAGGTCAATCGGGATCGGCTGAGTTCGCGCCAGCACTTTTTTGAGGTTGGGTGCCAGATCATCCTCAACCCAAGCGATATCTGGCGCAGCGGCCCCGTAGTTGAGCATGACAGGTTGCACTTTCGCCCCGTTCGGCGGGTCGACCATTGACGCGAGTAAAGAGGCGCGGAACGGCTTTACCGTCACTCCGTCATTCGTCGTGCCTTCCGGGAACAAGGCAACCGGCTCACCACTTGCAACCGCTTCGCGCAATTCATGTGCCTGACCGATCACGGCTCGTCGGTCTTCACGCTTTACGTACACTGTATCGATCTGGTCGGCCAGCCAGCCAATAATAGGCCATTGTTCGACCTCGGCTTTCGACACAAACGCGCAACCAGTCACACTGCCCAACGCCAATATGTCCATCCAGCTCACATGGTTAGCTACATAAAGAACATTCGCGGCATGCCGTTGTCCGTGCGCGTTGATTTGCAAGCCCACCACATGGGCCACAGAATTCAGAAATAGTTTCGGTATAGGCGAAGCCGCTCCAACTGCCCGAAACATCATGTGCGGAACGAACAGTAGCACCAATATTAACGCAATTGCGATGCCGCGTAAAATGGCACGCAGCGTCCAGTCCATTTGATCGTTCGAATGCGCGGGCGCTTTAATTGATCAGCCCTTCTTGTCGATCGCAACACCGTATAATTCCATACGATGGTCAACCAAACGGTAGCCGAGCTTCTCCGCGATCTGCTTCTGGAGCGCTTCAAGTTCCGGATCGACGAATTCGATAACCTTTCCGGTCTCGACGTCGATCAAGTGATCATGGTGCGCCTCGGGCGCAGCTTCATAACGTGCGCGTCCGTCACCAAAATCATGACGATCCAGGATGCCAGCTTCTTCAAACAGGCGGACCGTCCGATAGACGGTCGCAATAGAAATACCGCCATCAATCGCGGATGCGCGCTCATAGAGCTTTTCAACGTCCGGGTGATCATCCGCCTCGGAAATCACTTTGGCGATAATCCGGCGCTGTTCCGTAATCCTGAGCCCTTTTTCTTCACAAAGGGCTTCGATGTCGATCTTCTGGGGCATGGATACTACTTATGGCCGTCCGGACGCTGAACGGCAAGATGGATAAGCGGGCGGAAGGCATAGCTTCCGCCCTATATGATCATTTACTTCTTCGTCTTTTTGCCGCGCTTGGTGCCGAGTCCAATCTTATGCGCGAGCGCGCGCCGCTGTTCCGCATAATTGGGAGCCACCATGGGATAGTCGGCAGGAAGGTTCCATTTCGCGCGATAGTCGTCCGGCGTCATATTGTAGTGCGTCATCAAGTGCCGCTTCAACATCTTCAGCTTTTTACCATCTTCCAGGCAAACGATGTAATCCGGCTTAATCGAGGCCCGGACAGAAACCGCAGGCTCTTGCTTGACCGCCGGTGCCGGGGCTGGTTCAGACAGACCTGACAGGGCACCGTGCACATTCTGGATCAAGAGCGGCAAATCCGAAACAGCGACACTATTATTGCTAACATGGGCTGCGACAATATCTGCCGTCAATGTAACGAGCATTTCCTGTGCTTCAGCATCACTGTTCATCAATTTTCTCCAAATATGTAAAATCAAATACGATTCTTGGGTAGGGACGATATTATTTAATACATTCATGTTAAGTCTAACAAGGTATTTCGCAGACTGCCCGCATTTAAGGCCGATCCTTTGCCATAGTGATTGCATCACTCTTGCTACCATTAGCGTTAGTGTAATAAGCCCTTCGCCGGCCAATTGGCACAAATCCGCATCTTGTGTAAAAATCAAATGCAGAATTGCCTTCACGCACTTCCAAAAATAATCGAGACACTCCCTCGGAATAGGCTTGATTTTCCCAAGCGGTCATTAAGCGTGTACCTAGTCCAGCCTGTCTAACCTGCTCACCAACGGCCAACAGTAGCAATTCACTATTATCCATCACCGTCATAAATAGAGCAAAGCCGGCAACATCGCGGTTCGTTTGAGCTGCAATCAAGTGCGTTCCGGGAAGCAGTAACGTCGCTCGACATTGCTCGACTGTCCAAGCTTCTCCAAATTCTGCATCGAACGCGGTGGACATTACGCCCATTATGGCTGGGACGTCGCCGATACCGAGATGGCTGATCTTAATATCGTTGAGTTCCCTCACACAACCATCTTCTTTGCATCTGCGCCCCGGCTGTAAATGGGAGACGCTTGCGATAAAAACTCTTCGGGTAGCAAATTGCCAACCCAACGCGCGTCAGGAAACAGATGGATCGCCTCGCCAGTACCTCGCATCTCATCAACCAGTTCTGCACGGGTGCCTGCGACCGGGCGCGCTCCGATCCATTCAAGCGCTCCGTCCGGCTTTAAAGATTTAATCTCGCTGTTAGCCGTAAGCCCGCGCAATTGGACAAACCATTCTCCGTGACCACCCTCCATCACGATGGCGCGGTCTAGTTCGCGCCAAGCCGGATTGTTAAGGTACGCGCCAGTATCAATCAACGACATCACGGAAAAGCCGCGCACAGCTACGCTCCATGCCAGCCCAAGCCCCTTGGCCGCAGCCAATCCTATCCGTATCCCGGTAAAGCTACCGGGCCCACAATCCACGAAAACCTCATCGGCCCGGCCCCCTTCTGGCAGTTCCGCGATTATTGGAATGAGGCGTTCGGCATGACCGCATCCAAGCAGGTCATGCACATGCGCGATCACCTCATCATCTTGTAATAGCGCAACCGAACAGGCTTCGGTCGCAGTGTCGATCACGAGACGTCGCATCGCGATAACCTTATTAAGTTATGCGATTAAAGCGTTCGAATTCGGGTCGAGGACTGCGTTCGAAAATGGTCGACGCATCGCCATAACCGAGCGTTGAAATAAAGTTCGACTTGTAGGAGGTGCCTTCAAAGAAGGCGGCGTCGACCGCATCATTGTCAAAACCGGACATCGGCCCCGTATCAAGGCCCAGAGCACGTGCAGCGATAATGAAATAGGCACCTTGCAGCGTTGAGTTACGAAACGCTGTTTTTTCAATCAGGGGTTCATTGCCTTCAAACCAGCTTTTCGCATCCGTATGCGGGAATAGTTCCGGCAAATGGTCATGAAAGCGCATGTCCATTCCAATGATGGCGGTTACGGGCGCGGCCAATATCTTGGGCGGGTTCGCTCCGCCCGCGCAATCCGCAAGCTTTTGCTTGGCCTCATCGCTGACGCACCACACAATCCTGGCGGGCAGGCTATTGGCAGACGTCGGCCCCATCTTCATCAGATCCCAAATTGCGCGGAGTTGATCTTCGCTGACTGGCTTGTCGATATAGCCGTTATAAGTTCTGGCCGTACGAAAAATCTGGTCGAGCGCCTGCTCTCCAAGCGGTTGCGACATTAAATTCTCCCTGTAACGATAGCTTGTGGTGTGCGGCTGTGATTAAACCGCGTGAACTTCGACGACTTCCGGAACATAATGTTTGAGCAAGGATTCGATACCGTGCTTCAGCGTGGCCGTCGAGGACGGGCAACCCGAACAGGCACCCTGCATCTTCAAATAGACATGGCCTTTATCAAAGCCGCGATAAATAATGTCGCCGCCATCATTGGCGACAGCAGGACGAACCCGGGTTTCCAGAAGTTCTCTAATCTGGGCCACAATATCCGCATCCGCCGGATCATCAGCGACCGCTTCATCATCCGCGGGCACGAGAATATCCCCCGCGGAACCCGCTTTGAACAGCGGCATGTGCGCACTGAAATGGTCGAGCATGATGGAGAGGATATCAGGCTTCACTGCAGCCCAGTCGCCGCCAGGCGCAATTGTGACCGAGACAAAATCCTTGCCGAAGAACACGCCCTCCACATCACCGAGTGTGAACAGCGCTTCAGCGAGCGGTGACACATCAGCGTCTTCGGCAGATGCGAAATCCCGAGTGCCGTTCTCCATCACGACCTGTCCCGGCAAAAATTTAATGGTTGCGGGATTTGGGGTGTTTTCAGTCTCAATCAACATAGGGCTCATGTGGCTATTGCTGACCCGCGATGCAAGCCCGAAATTTGCGCGATTATGTCGACGATACGGGTCGCGGCCATACCATCGCCATAAAGATTATGCGCATGCGCCATCGCCCGATACCGCGCGGGATCATCTAGAAGTTGCTCCACCTCTTCAACCAACCGGCGGCGATCCGTGCCGATCAGCCTAGCTATTCCGGCACAGACAGCCTCGGGCCGCTCGGTTGTTTCGCGCAGGACCAAGACGGGTTTCCCAAGGCTGGCCGCCTCTTCTTGAATACCGCCACTATCCGTAAGAATAATATCTGCGCGGTTGAGCAGCCAGACGAACGGGAGATAAGCTTGGGGCTCGATCAGAAAGATGTTTTTGACCCCTTCAAGGGTCGGGCGCATTGCATCGGCTATCACCGGATTGGGGTGCACGGGATAAATGATCTGCACATCTCCCCGCATGGCCAGTTCAACAAGAGCTTCGGCGATCCGGCCTAACCCGCCGTCCTGATTTTCGCGGCGGTGCCCGGTGACCAAAATCAACCGTTTATTGTCGTCCAGAAACGGAAAAGTTGCGCGCTGTTGCTGTGCAAGTTCATGGTCTGACCGCAATCTGTCCATCGCCATGTGCAATGCGTCGATCACCGTATTGCCCGTAACGTAAATTTGGTCGTCTGCGATATTCTCCCGCAGCAAATTGTCTCGCGCCCGCGCAGTCGGCGCAAAATGAAGCGCCGCCAATCGCGCTGTGAGTTGACGATTAGCTTCCTCAGGCCAAGGCGCGTGCAGATCATAGGATCGCAACCCCGCTTCAACATGCCCGATTTTAATGCCCGCATAAAAGCCAGCCAGCGCCGCCGCCATACACGTCGTCGTATCCCCGTGAACCAGCATATAATCGGGTTTTTCACTTGCTAATACAGGCTGCAGTCCTTCTATTACCGCAGTCGTAATTTCGGGCAGGCCTTGCCCTACCCGCATAATTTTTAAGTCAAAATCGGGTTTGATTTCAAAAAGGTCCAATGCGCTTTCGAGCATCTCAGCATGCTGGCCGGTTACGCACAACTTTGCATCGAAGCGCGGATCAGATGCCAAGGCAATAACGACGGGAGCCATCTTGATCGCCTCCGGCCGCGTTCCGAAAACGGTTAAAATCTTGATCAGACCTTCCGCCCCCTGCCCGTTCACTCTCGGCCTCCTCATGGTCGCAATCGCTGATGGAACATTGCACTACTAGCCCGGTAGGACAGTCTATGTGACATAATATTACGCGACGTTTGCGAATAATTCACCAATTCGGCCTACACCCAACCCCTTCCATTCACAGGGGAACCGAAATGACTTACGAAGAAATCAAGGAAGTGTTCAACATGTATAAGGCTTCGATTGAAGCCAAGACCGGCGAGCCGTACACCAAACAGACCATTGACGAATCGATGAGCAATGATGCTCTCCTTAATGTCCTCATTGCTGTTGAGGCTGATAGCAAGGCCGCTTAAGCGCCGTATCAGCTAATGGAAAGGGGGAGCGAGACGAGAAGTCGCGCTCCCCTTTTTTATCGAGTTTTTATATCTGGGCAGAAATTTGGGTTGCGTGGTCTCGGCGCGCAGATTAACGAGCGCCTCACGCCAAGCGGCGTAACGAAGGGCCGGCTTAGCTCAGATGGTAGAGCACCTGATTTGTAATCAGGGGGCCGCGGGTTCGATTCCTGCAGCCGGCACCATGACATCAAGCGACCGGCTGCGGGAGAGTGGCGTTACAAAATGAAGTCGCTGCTGCTGAGTTGCGTCATCGTGATGTTGTGAAACATGATGGCGTCGCCGTTGGCAAAAACGATGCTTCCGTCAGCTCCATTTTGTACAAACAAAGCCGTCAACTGCTCAAAGGTTAGTCCGCGCCCGCTCAGATCCACCACATCTTGGCCGATCGCGAAATCCGACACAATATCCGTGCCGTCACCTGCGGCAAATATGAAGCGGTCTGAACCGGCCCCGCCGATCAGGATATCGTTTCCGGTGCCACCGATAATGATATCGTTACCAGTTCCGCCATCAATTGCGTCAGCTTCGCTCCCACCATCAAGCAAGTCGATGCCTTCTCCGCCAACAAGCATATCGCTACCGTTGCCACCATAAATCGCATCGCCGCCATCGCCACCGTACAAACTGTCGTTACCATCTAAACCATAAAGGAAGTTGGCCGCAGTATTGCCAATTACGGTGTTGTCCAATTGGTTTCCGACACCCGTTATTGCAGCTGACCCTGTCAAGGCCAACACCTCGACGTTATTGGAGAGAGTGTACGTAATCGAGGAATAAACCGTGTCGCTGCCTTCACCGGCATTTTCGACGATGCTGTCACCTGCCGTGTCGATATAATAAACGTCATTTCCGGCCCCCCCGACATTTGGTCAGTGCCGACGCCCCCAATCAAAACATCGTTACCTGCGCCGCCGAAAAGGAAATCGTCGCCTTCGCCGCCATCAAGGGCATCATCGCCCGCCCCGCCATCAATGAGGTCTGCACCTGCCCCGCCGATCAGCATATCACCGCCATCGCCGCCGTAAATCGCATCGCCGCCATCGCCGCCATAAATTGTGTCGTTGCCGCCTAAGCCATAAAGGAAATTGGCTGCTCGATTTCCGATCAAAATATTATCCATCGCATTTCCGGTCCCGGAAATCGAAGCGGTGCCAGTAAGGGCGAGAACTTCTACATTAGGTGATAATGTATAAGTAACCGTAGAATAAACCGTATCCGTACCCTCTCCGGCATTTTCTACGATGACATCACCGGCATCGTCCACATAATAATTGTCATTGCCTATACCGCCGATCAATTGGTCAGTGCCCGCGCCGCCGATCAGCGTGTCGTCACCCGTTCCCCCGTTGATCGTATCGTTACCAGCACCCCCATCCAACGCGTCGTTGCCTCCAAGACCATTTATGATATTGTCTCCATCATTGCCGACAAGAGTATTATCAATGTCACTCCCGGTTATATTGGCTGCAGCGGTACCCGTCAGTCGAATTGCCTCGACATTCGCGGGGAGCGCATAATCTACACTCGAATAAACTATGTCATATCCACCGTTGGCAAGTTCGGTGACAACATCTCCAATATTATCAACATAATATATATCATTGCCAGCCCCGCCTTGCATCTGGTCGACGCCAGAGCCACCGGTCAGGGTGTCATCGCCGGCCCCACCAATCAGCGTATCATCACCGTCGTCGCCGTTGATGATGTCATTCCCGTCCCCGCCATCAAGCGCATCATTGCCTGTTCCACCATTGATCGTATCGTTTCCGAGACCACCGACAATTGTATCGTTGCCATCATCGCCAGAAAGCGTGTCGGCCCCCTTGCTACCGGTCAAACTGTCGTTGCCGCCCCGACCATTAAATGTCACGCCAACACTACCGTCGTCACCGATTACATCAGCGGTGACGTAAAGCGTGTTGGCGTTGTTATCGCCCGAGATGATCGAAGTTTGTCCACTGATTTCGCGTACGCCGACAAATTCCATGGAAGTAACGGTTGAAACGGGGCTAGCGCCGCCCGAATGCTGCGCTTGGCCAGCCAGTAAGTCGACATTCCAGCCAGAGGTTACGATGAGCGTATCAATGCCATCTTCGCCTAACAACGTACCATGATCGCTAGCATTAGTGAGGTAAAAGAAATCATTTCCGGTGCCACCATAAGCGGTGTCTCCATTTCTAACCCGGAAACTGTCATTATCTGCGTAACCATAAAAAATGTTCGCGTTGGCACCGCCTATAAAGGTGTCACCTAAGGCATTACCGTGCGCAGTGATACCAAACGTAGCATTGGAAAAATCGAATACATTGCTTTTGGTGGCGCCATAAAGAACTTCAAAATTGGAAATTCTGATTTGGGCAACGGTTATGGTCCCGTTGGCGAATGCTGTCCATGTTACCGGCGTATTGATCCCGAAAAACGCGACAGACCGCACATCGAAAATGTCAATGCCAGCACCGCCATCTGCAACTGTTAAAATCGTGCTTGAAAACAGGCTGTTCGAACCGGACATAACGACGGTGTCGTCGCCATCTCCGCCGTTGATCGTCGGGTCGCCTACCTCGGCATTGATAACATCATTACCGGATCCGCCGTCCAGAATGTCCTGACCTGCACCGCCCGTCAGCGTATCGTTGCCGCCAAGGCCATATAGCGTATCATTCCCGGCGCCACCATCGATGGTATCGCTATCTTCTGTACCGGTGAGCGTATCGTTCCCCGAGGTTCCGATAATGGTCGCCATAGCAAAACTTCTCCTGATTATAAATCTATGCGACCCGAACCAACGAATGCTGCTTTGGGTCCACACATTTTTAAACAGGAAAAGATTAAATTTAAAGTCGCAGAAATAGGGAGCTTCTGTTGCCCGGTGCTCCCCAAACCGCTGGTTTCCGATTCTGTTGCCCGGTTCGGTCCGAACCGCGTTCTTTTAGAATAATGTCAGCCCGCGAAGGGCCTCAATTATGCTGCGAGAGCAAGTGCTTCGTTATCGTTGGCACTTATCGTTTTTGAGCCTTGAACGGGTTACTCAGCCCGGATGAAAATAACGCTTTTCAACACACGTCGATCCTAGTTCGGCCCCATCATCAAATTCGCGTCACCGCAAAGCTGGTGGTGGAGCCGCCGGGTACCGCCCCCGGGTCCGCTGTGCCTATTGCACGCCACAGTTTATCATCATAGCCGGATTGCTCCGGCCCGACCAATATAGGGGGTGCGGCTGCAGTTGAAAAGAGTGCAAAGTTATCGGCAGCGATTAACGCATAAAAAAACGGGCCGCATCCTGAGATGCGACCCGCCTTTTAAATCCCAAAAGAGATCAGCTTTTTAAAGCTTACTTCTTTTCGGTGGTAGCCGTTGCGGGAACCGGAGCGTCGGGACCAGTCTTACCAGCCGCTTCGTCCTTAGCTTCCTGAACTTCAGCCTTCACTTCGCCTTCAGCGCGAACCGCATCAGCCTTTTCTTCAAGAGCGTCAGCCTTGGCTTCGTTAACCTGGCTGTTTACGCCCGGATCAGCATCGCGGATCGCATCGGCTTGATTTTCAAGAGCGTCAGCCTTGGCTTCGGTCTGAGCATCAACCTTCTGCTCAGCAGCGGTGTCACAAGCAGCAAGCGACAAAGCGGTCGCAGCAGCAGCGATAATTGCAATCTTTTTCATTCCTAAACTCCCATTTTGCACTGAGATGCAGCGCTGGTTGCAGTAACATATTCATGGGCTTTTGGTTCCGTCGCCGTGGCGATTTCTCCGCATTAATCTCCATAACCTATGTCAAAGCAAAAGCCGCCCGGCGCGATTTTGCCACCGGACGGCCTCGAATCTATTCCACTTGAAACTAATATCAAGTGTTTTCGTAGAGAATTTTTATTCCCTAAGCTTTTCCAGAAACTTACTTCTTGAGCGAGTCCCGGATTTCGGTCAGCAGTTCGACTTCGGTCGGACCGGCAACCTCTTCCTTCTTGGGCATGGCACGGTTGGCCATCTTCACGATCTGGAAGATCACGAACGCCATGATCAGGAAGTTGATGATCGCCGTAATGAACGAGCCGTAGCCGAGCATCGCAACGCCTGCTTCTTTCAGCTTGACGTAATTGGTGGGATCGACACCAGCTGGCGGCGTGCCCAACAATATAAACTTGTTTGTGAAATCGACGCCACCGGTAATCCAGCCTACGAAAGGCATGATGATATCGTCGGTGAGCGACGATACAATTTTACCGAATGCGGCACCGATGATCACACCAACAGCCAGGTCAAGCACGCTGCCTTTGCTGATAAACTCTTTGAACTCACTCCACATTTTTAGTTCTCCCCTTGTGGTTTAACGGGGTGTTAACCCCGATTCCGCTGAAAGCGCAAAAGCATGATTAATGCAAGCATATTGCGCAAGGGCACCGCTAATCTTACATAAGGTTGCAACCTAATTGTTGCTGGAGGGAAATATTATGAATTTCAATCGTCTCGCTACTGTCGCCCTCGCGCCGATCGTTGCGGTTTCGGTCGCTGGATGCGGTATCAACAGCGTCCCGACCGCGGAGGAAAATGCCAAAGCAAAGTGGGCCAGTGTGCAAGCTGATTATCAGCGTCGCGCCGACTTGATCCCCAATCTTGTCGAAACGGTCAAAGGCTATGCGAAACAGGAATCCACCGTTCTGACCCAAGTGACGGAAGCGCGTGCCAAGGCCACTTCTGTCCAAATTTCTGCCGCCGATCTGCAGGACCCCGCAAAGGTAGCGCAATTCCAACAGGCCCAAGGTGCGCTCAGCCAGTCGCTTGGACGCCTGCTTGCCACGGTTGAAGCCTATCCAGACCTGAAATCGAGCCAGAATTTTCTCGCGCTGCAATCACAACTCGAAGGCACGGAGAACCGGATCAACGTTTCGATCAAGGACTATAATCAGGCGGTTCAGACCTATAACACGACCATCCGCACCTTTCCGGATGCGATTGGCGCGAAGATTTTTTATGGTGCCAAACCCATGGTAACCTATCAGGCAACCGCGCCAAACGCTGACCGCGCTCCGACCGTGAATTTCGACACGGGCGCTGCGAACAGCAATGTTCCGGCCAAGGCTCCGGCGACAGCGCCAGCAGCCAACTAATCGTTTGCAAAAAACTATGGTGACGGGGATCGTGCCCTGCCCTCCCCGTCACTTGGCGGCGTCAGACTGATCGCCGCCACCAGACCGGTATAAGGATATCCATGTCGATGACGTTCCGGGCTTATATACTGGCTTTGTTGATGCTTTGTAGCGCCGTGCTGACTAGCTCCCCGGTGGTCGCCGCGCCCAATTTTCCGGCACCCAACGGCCAGTGGGTAATTGATCAGGCCGATATTCTTCCCGCTGCTGATGAAACGGCTCTCAATGCTAAGCTTCAGCAGTTTGAAAAGACCAACGGTCACCAGCTAATCGTGGTTACGGTGAACTCGCTTGAGGGCTATGATGTCGCCGATTATGGCTACCAGCTTGGGCGTGCGCTCAAAGTGGGCGACGCAGAAAAAGATGATGGCGCGGTGCTGCTGGTTGCACCCAATGACCGGCGCGTGAATATTTCGGTGGGCTATGGCCTCGAGCCCATCCTGACCGATGCCTATTCAAGTCTTATCATCAACAACGCGATCACGCCGCATTTCAAAGCGGGTAATTTTGCCGCAGGGATCAATGCGGGGGTTGATCAGATCATTAAGCAGATCAGTCTTCCTCCGGAGGAGGCGCGCGCGCGCGCCGAACAGGCGTCGCAGCGGGCCACCAATGACCAAGGCGATGGTGGCGCCGCCATCTTCTGGATCATTATCTTCCTCGTTTTCATATTGCCCATCATCTTGCGCATGATGCGCGGTAATCGTGGCCGTCGCTATGGCGGCGGACCAGTGATTATCTGGGGGCCAGGCTTCGGTAGCGGCTATGGCGGCGGAGGATTTGGCGGAGGCTTCGGCGGCGGCGGGGGCTTTGGCGGCGGCGGTTTTTCCGGCGGCGGCGGAAGCTTCGGCGGCGGCGGCGCATCGGGCAGTTGGTAACGGGGCAATAAAGATGGGCGATAAAAAGAATATGTCCGAAGCAGAACATGATCGGGTGACCGCAGCTGTCAGAGAGGCTGAAGCCGGTACGGCAGGCGAAATCGTCACGATCGTTGCGGATACGTCCGATCATTATCTCGATACGGCCTTGTGGTGGTCCACCTTTGCATCACTGTTGGCGCTCGCTTTTCTTACTGCCTTTCCCGCAATTGCGACCGATATTATCGATAGGGTGCTCGGCGGCTGGGTGACGACGATTGGTCCGGTCGAATATTTTGAACTGGCTCTGGCGACCTTTGTCCTCGTCTTCGCAATCATTCGCCTGATCCTGCAAGTGCCGTGGATCCGGGTCGCGCTCACCTTCCCGCGGGTTAAATCGAAGAGGGTCCGCAACCGGGCGATTGATTTCTTTAAGGTCGGTGCAGAAAGTCGCACGGTTGGGCGAACCGGCATCTTGATCTATCTCTCGCTTGCTGAACATCGAGCAGAGATCGTTGCTGATGAAGCCATCCACAAACAGGTCGCCA
Organism: Pseudomonadota bacterium; assembly: GCA_023458055.1. Lineage (GTDB taxonomy): Bacteria > Pseudomonadota > Alphaproteobacteria > Sphingomonadales > Sphingomonadaceae > JAFAFE01. Next base: position 76,301 of record JAEXAW010000034.1, on the reverse strand, counting down.
ATGAAGTCTGGGGCGAAGCGATGGCTGATCTCATCGGCCATGTGCGTGAAGGCCGCGTGACCGATGGCATGGTTGCGGCCGTCAATGATGTGGGTAAGATATTGAACCAGTATTTCCCACGCCGTGATGACGATGTGAATGAACTTCCCGACCGGTTGATCGAGCTATGAGCGGTAACCCCGAGGAACAGATACGCTGGCAGGGCAAATTTCTGACAGTAAACCAGCGCGGCACGTGGGAATATGTCTCCCGCGCTCGCGGCATTCGTGCCGCTGTCATCCTAGCGATCGACGAAGGGCATGTGCTGCTGGTCGAACAATATCGCGTGCCATTGGGACGCCCGTGTCTTGAGCTCCCGGCTGGGCTGGTCGGCGACGATGATTCCGCGGAACGCGCCGAAGAGGCGGCGCTGCGCGAATTGGAAGAAGAAACCGGCTATACTGCCGACCGCATCACGATGCTGGGCGATTTCTACAGCTCGCCGGGCATGGTCTCCGAAAGCTTCAGCTTTGTTAAGGCGGAAGGCTTACGCAAGATTGGCGAAGGGGGCGGCGTGGAAGGCGAAAACATCACCGTCCACCGGGTACGGATTGCCGAAATTCACGATTTCGTCGCTGCCAAGCGCGCCGAGGGCTGCGGCATCGATGTCAAGATTCTGGTCCTATTGGCGAGCGACTGGCTCGCTTAGCGGAAATTGTCGGCGTAGGCCTGAATCTTCAACGTGCGCACCGGCGTAGGGATGACCTGATAGGCGATGCCGTTCTTTTCGGCATAGGCTACAGCCTCTTCGGCAGTCGCGAATTTGAGCTTCAGCTGCTGACGGGTATCGCCGCTCCCGGCCCAGCCCGTCATCGGATCGGGCAACTGCGCTTGCGTGCGATTATATTCCAGCACCCATTGATGGGTCAAAGCGCGACCCGACTGCATCGCGTTCTTGGGTTGCTGATAAATACGAGCCGACATGCTGGTCCTCTTTGAAACGATTCTTCTTTGTTCTTAATCGGTACGGCGGCGCGCGTCAGCCTTTTTTGTGCGTGTTGTGGCAACAGCGCTCGCCGGGTCATCAGGCCATGGGTGTTTGGGATAGCGCCCCCGCATATCTTTCACCACATCACGCCAACTTCCCGCCCAAAATTTCGGCAGATCACGGGTCGTCTGGATCGGCCGCCCGGCAGGGGATGTGAGGCTCAATATCAGCGGCACCGGCGGGTTTCCGATGGTCGGATGCTCCGCCAGGCCGAAGAAAGCCTGAACCCGCGCCTCCACGGTGGGGCCGCTTTCTGCCTCATAGTCAATCCGATGCGTGGTCCCTGCAGGCGTTGTAAAATGGGAGGGCGCGGTCTGGTCGAGCTGTTGCGCAAGATCCCAGCCAAGCCGCATACGTAGCGCATCAGTGAGCGCGCCGCTATCGATTTGGTCAAGACGTCGTTTGCCCGCGACGAGCGGCGCAAACCATTCGTCAAGTGCGTCAATGAGTGCTTCATCGGACAACATGCTCTGTCCCGCATAGGCTGCGCGATGTCGCAAGGCGATGCCATGCTCGCTCCACGGCAAAATGCTGAGACCTTCTCGCCGGACGGCATCAACCAGCGCCGCGGCAATGGCACTTGTATCCGGTGCAGCGTCCGACCCGGATTTGAGAACAATCGCACCAAGCCGTGTCTGACGTTCTGCGGTGACCCGGCCAGTGGCGGAATCGTAAACCACCTTTGAGCTCGTGAAAATCTGATCGGAAATTGCGGGCGACGATAAATCGGCATCCCCCAGCCTCGCTGCAGAGACGATACGCGCGCCACTAGCCGCGCCCTGCACGTCGGCAACGGCCAACCATTCGCTGCGTGCGAGCGGCTCGCCCGGATCCATGCGAAAGCCCCGCCCGCCGGCGCTGATCCATGCACTGCCGTCACTGGATCGGCGTTTCGCAATGCGATCAGGATAGGCGGTGGCGACGAGGGTTCCGACGTTCAACTCAAACTGGACACCGGGCTCCACCAAATCTTGCGCCAGTTTTGCCCAGCGTTTCGCAAGTCCCCGCGCAGCCTCGGCTTTCCGTCCCGACTCTCGGCGCCACCGTTCCAACCGATGCTCAATATCAGCGTCCGATCCCCCCAAGCCCCGCTCTGAAAGCAAAACGGCAACTTCGGCCGCCAATGCCGCCTGCCCTGCTTCAGCCGCGTAGAGCAACATATGCGCAAGCGCCGGCGGCAAAGGCAATTTGGCTATGGCGCGTCCATGGTGCGTAACGCGGCCATCCTTATCCACCGCTGCCAGCGCGAGCAAGTTATTATGCGCATGCTTCAGCGCCGAGTCCGCAGGAGGATCGAGCCAGCGCAACGCACTCGGTTGTGCGCCCCACAACGCGCAATCCAGCAGCATCGCGGTGAGGTCGGCTTCCAAAATCTCCGGCGGATCGAACGCGACGAGGCCGCTCGTTGCCGCTTCCTCCCATAAACGATACGCGACGCCCGACCCTTGGCGCCCTGCCCGTCCGGCCCGCTGCGTCGCTGCGGCAAGACTGACTCTCTCTGTGACCAATCGCGTAATCCCGACCGTACGGTCAAACCGCGCGCGGCGGGCGAGTCCGCAGTCGATCACCACACGCACTCCGTCGATGGTGAGGCTGGTTTCGGCGATGTTCGTTGCAAGGATGACCTTACGGTTACTGTCGGGATCCCGACGAATGGCCGCGCGCTGAGCCGCCGGGTCAATCTGCCCGTGCAGCTTGTGTACCACAACGCCTGAGATATGGCCGATAGCATCCGCTGTCCGGTCGATCTCGCGCACGCCCGGTAGAAAGGCCAGCACGTCCCCTGACTGTTCCGTCAACGCGCGCCGGATAGCCGAGGCCATATTATCTTGAATTTTACGATCAACCGACCGGCCGAGATAAATATGATCGACAGGGAAGCTGCGCCCTTTGCTTTCGATTACCGGCGCGTCTTCCATCAGGCGTGAGAAGCGCTCGCCGTCAAGCGTCGCGGACATGGCAAGAAGACACAAATCTGGCCGGAAAGCCTCTTGCACATCGAGCGCCAGTGCAAGGGCGAAATCACTGTCGAGGCTGCGCTCATGGACCTCATCGAACAGCACCGCCGAGATGCCGGTAAGCTCCGGGTCATCCAGTATCTGGCTGCGGAAAATGCCTTCGGTCAGCACCAGGATGCGCGTATCGCCCCCGTAGTTGCTATCAAGGCGCGTGGCATAACCCACCGTGCGCCCCACCTTCTCGCCGATCAAATCGGCAATCCGTTCGGCAGCCGCGCGCGCCGCAAGGCGTCGCGGAGAGAGTAGCAACACCCGCCCTTCGCACCAAGGTTCGGTTATGAGTGCGGGCGCAACCATTGTCGTCTTACCCGCACCCGGCGGCGCGATCACGACGGCTTTGTTCCCCTCGCGCAACGCGTCGAGCAATTGCGGGAGCACGGCTTCAATCGCAAGGGCTGAACCCTCGTCAGCCATCGTGGAGCGCCTCAATAGGCCCTTTGAATGGCAAATTCGACCGCTTCGATCAGGGCATCCTTGGCCCGCCCGCCCGGGAAGGGCGCAAGGGCGTTGATCGCACGTTGGCCATAATGACGCGCCCGCTCAAGTGTATCGTCGATGGCGTGGTGGCGGTTGAGCAGGCTCTTGGCGTGGGCTAAATCGGCATCGCTCACTTTATGGCCCATGATGGCGTCATGCCAAAAGGCCCGTTCGGTTTCATCGCCCCGCGCATTGGCAAGAATAACCGGCAATGTGACCTTGCCGTCACGGAAATCATCGCCGACGCCTTTGCCCATGGTCGCCGTATCCGACACATAATCAATGGCATCATCGACCAATTGGAACGCGATTCCCAAATTGCGGCCATAGGCATCCAATCCCAGTTCCTCGCTTTCGGGGCGCTCGGCGACAACCCCCGATATGCGACAGGCGGCAGCAAACAGCACTGCGGTCTTGGCGGTGATGATTTCGAGGTATTTCTCTTCAGTCGTAGACAGTTGCCGCTGCGCCGCCAATTGCGCGACCTCACCCTCGGCGATGACCGACGCGGCGTTGGACAGAATTTTAAGAACTTTTAATGAACCGTCTTCGACCATCAGTTCAAACGACCGGGTAAAGAGGAAGTCCCCGACCAGCACACTCGCATTATTGCCCCAGATGAGGTTGGCGGTATGTTTCCCTCGGCGCATGTCGGATCCATCCACCACATCATCGTGAAGCAGGGTCGCGGTATGGATAAATTCAACTGCGGCAGCGAGCAAATGGTGCCGTGTCCCGGTATAGCCCAACAATTTGGCACAGGACAAAGTGAGCATGGGACGCATTCGCTTGCCGCCACCGGCGATCAGATGCCCCGCCAGTTCCGGTATCAGAGGAATTTCCGACTGCATCCGGTCCAGGATAACCGCGTTGACGGCGTTGAGGCCCGGGCCGACAAGCTGGATCATCGGCTCCAGTGAGGGTTGGCGCTCGGGGTTGATCGGGTGGATAGTCGCAGTCATAGCGCCTCTCCCTTGGCGTGAAGGCGGTGATTTTGCAACCGATTTGGGTTGCGCGGCAGGAGAATGATGGCAATGAAGAGCCAAGGGTCAGACCTCTTGGGAGTTCGTGCATGGATCAACAGTTGGAACAATATCGCCAGAGCATCGACAATATTGATGCAGCGTTGGTGTTCATGCTCGCTGAAAGGTTCAAGATTACGCAGGCGGTGGGGCGGCTCAAAGCCGAGATTGACTTACCCCCGGCCGATCCTGCTCGCGAGGAAAGGCAAATCGAACGGCTGCGCCAATTGGCAAGGGACGCGCATCTCGATCCGGAATTCAGCGAAAAATTCCTTCGCTTCATCATTGAAGAAGTGATCCGGCATCACCAGAATTTCCGGCAGGAATAGTAGGGGATCAAGCCGCTTCCGGCAACCGCAAACGGGCCTGAAGCCCTCCTAAATCGTCGCTTTCTTCAAGAACGACCGACCCTTCATAAATTTCCGCGACATCGCGCACGATTGCCAATCCCAGACCGGTCCCGGGTTTACTGGTGTCCAATCGTGCACCACGGTCGAATAACCGCTCGCGGTCGCTTTCCGGGATGCCGAAGCCGTCATCTTCAATCAGGAATTCAACCATCTTGTCGACGCGCGACACGGTGACAAACACACTGCCCCCACCATATTTGGCGGCATTTTCGATAAGGTTCCCGAGCATTTCGTCAAGGTCCTGCCGCTCCACACGGACCATTGCTTTTTTGTCGCCTGCGATATCGATGCGCACCTCCGGATAGAGACGCCCGACGGCGCGCTCCACCGACTGCAGGCTATCCCATGCCAAGGCCCGGCTATGGACGTGGCCGCGGCGTCCGACGGCACGGGCACGTGCGAGATGGTGATCAACCTGACGCCGCATTGTAGTCGCTTCACGCACCACCGTGTCAGCCAGATCAGGAGCGTTAGCGGTCGCTGCATTCATAATCACGGTGAGCGGCGTTTTCAGCGCATGAGCCAAATTCCCAGCATGGCGCCGCGCTTCCTCGGCCTGGCGTTCGTTATGTGCGAGGAGTTCATTAAGCTCATCGACCATGGGCATAACTTCATTGGGCAAAGGTTCAACAACCCGGTTTTTTTCACCACGCCGCATCGCGCTGATTTCGGTACGAATACGCCGAAGGGGCCACAAGCCGTAGAGAGTCTGCAAGGCCGCCAATATTATCAGCCCTAAAGCAAGCCCGGCGAAACTTCGAATGAGCGTGCGGCGCAAAATCTTGATCTGTTCATCAAGCGCGGTACGGGATTGCGCTATCTGGAATCGCCATGCCGTATCAGAACCTGGCAAAATCACCTCACGCTCAAGCACACGCAACTCTTCTCCCGGAAATTGCTCACTGTCATAGGTGTGCAATTGTCCGTCATGCGCAATCGGACGGCGCTCTAATGTGCGGTCCCATAAAGAGCGCGATGGAAAAGGCTCATAGCCTTTACCGCTGATCTGCCAGTAGAGCCCACTATAGGCTTCGAGAAAGCGCTGCTCACCCAGCGGCTCTTTAAGCCGAACCTCGCCAAAAGGGTCGATCTCCGACGAGCGGATCATCACCTTCAATATATATTCCAAGTTGGAATCAAAGTTGCGCGTGATGATATTGGTAAGCACATTATCCAGCGCAAATCCGCCGCCGACCAACAAAAACAGAATCCACGCCGCCGCGATGCCGATCATTCGACGACCCAGCGACCCGGTAGTGCGCGGTAACGCTTTAGGCCGTCCTTCATCCGCGACCGGAATGTCGACAATAGCCTCGGAGGATATTGCTTTAAGGGGCGGATTATCCGTCATGTCGGAAAATATCAGGCAGGTTCGTCGAGACTATACCCCAATCCGCGAATGGTCGTGATCACGTCCTGCCCCAATTTCTTACGGATACGCGTGACAAACACCTCAATTGTATTCGAATCGCGATCAAAATCCTGATCATAGATATGCTCGATCAATTCCGTACGACTGACAACCTTACCCTTGTGATGGAGCAGATAAGACAAGAGCTTATATTCCTGCGCGGTCAGCTTTACCGGTTCGCCGTTGAGCGTTACTTTGCCCGAGCGGGTATCAAGCCGCACATCGCCCGCAATCAATTCGCTGGACGCATTACCCGACGCGCGGCGGATCAACGCACGCAATCGCGCGATCAACTCTTCGGTTTGGAACGGCTTGGCGAGATAATCATCCGCGCCCGCATCGAGACCGGCGACCTTATCAGACCAGCTATCGCGAGCTGTCAGCACCAGCACCGGAAATACTTTGCCCTCCTTGCGCCAGCGGTCGAGCACCGTCAGGCCATCAACTTCCGGCAGGCCCAAATCAAGGATGGCCGCGTCATAATTTTCTGTTGAGCCAAGAAAATGTCCGTCTTCGCCATCGGTCGCCAAGTCAACCGCATAACCGGTTCCTTCCAGCGTCGCTTTAAGCTGGCGGCCCAATGTCGGCTCATCTTCAACGATCAATATGCGCATCTTCGTCCCTTTTTATTGATCGGCATTCGGAATTGCCGACGTCATCAATTGATATAATGACACTGCCCCGCTGTTGCTAGTCGGTCCCATCGGGTCATCGGGATCGCCCGATGATACGACCGGAAACAGCATCAACATAAACAAAAACAACTTTGTTCCCGTCCATAAACTTCAACCGGTAGACGAAACGCACCGGATCGAACTCGGGTCCACCAAGATAATCCATCTCGTTATACGGAGCTTGCTTGCGGGTCTCCGAAATGACCTTCGGCAGTGGGCGCACCTCCCGGCTCACTGCCCGGATAGCCGCTTGTTCGGCGCGCGAGGTTTGCGCAAAAGCAGAGATCGGAAGCATAAGCGGCGCCAGCACAAAGCTCAGCGTGCATACAAGCCGCCATAACGAGACGCTATGCCCCAAGCGATGATCCCAACCCTTCATTGCTTTACGCTAATGTTCCTGCATTTAATGTCCGCTGAATGATATTATAAGATTTCGTAAACTTTCAGCGCTTCTCCCGAAGTCGCTCGGCATGCCAGCGCAGATGCTTTTCCATGAAAGTGGAGATGAAATAATAGCTGTGATCATAACCGGGATGAATGGTGAGATCGAGCGCAATCCCGGTCGCCTCACACGCCGAGGCGAGCAATTCGGGCTTCAATTGTTCGGCGAGGAAATTATCCGCGCCGCCCTGGTCAACCAGCAAGTCCTTCACCCGCGCGCCATCTTCAATCAGCGCCACCGCATCATAAGCGCGCCATGTCGCCTTATCCTGCCCCAGATAGCCGCCGAGAGCCTTTTCGCCCCACGGCACTTGTGATGGCGCAACAATCGGCGCGAAGGCGGAGATGCTGCGGAACCGGTCAGGGTTACGCAACGCAATGGTGAGTGCGCCATGCCCGCCCATGCTGTGTCCGGTAATCGCCTGCCGCGTCATATCGGCGGGGAAATGCTCGGCGATCAGTTCGGGCAATTCGTCCTCGATATAGTCGCGCATCTGGTAATGCGGCGCGAACGGCTCTTCGGTAGCGTTGACATAAAAGCCCGCACCCAGCCCGAAATCATAGGCGCCTTCCGCATCATCCGCGACGCCCTCGCCACGCGGTGAAGTGTCGGGCGCGACAAAGATCAGGCCAAGTTCAGCGCATGCGCGCCGATATTCGCCTTTTTCCGTGACATTGGCATGGGTGCAAGTGAGTCCGGACAGGTACCAGACAAGCGGCAATTTCGCGCCCGGCTCATGCGGCGGAACATAGACCGAGAACACCATATCCGTGCCGGTGGCGCGCGAGGCGTGCTTATACACGCCCTGCTCGCCATCAGAGCACCGGTTGATTGATAATGTTTCCATGGATCGCCCCGCCAGCCTTAGGCCATGCGGTGCATTGCGCAGATTTTATTGCCAGCCGGATCGCGCAGATAGGCGAGATAAAGATTGAGGCCATTGCCGCTGCGCACGCCCGGCGGGTCTTCAATCGCGGTACCGCCATGGGCAAGCCCTGCGGCGTGGAAAGCATCCGCCGCTTCGGGCGTTTCAGCGGCAAAACCTATGGTGCTGCCATTGGCGCAGCTTGCAGGCTCGCCGTTGATCGGCTTGGTCACCATGAAGATGCCCGTGGGCGCAAGATACATGACGCGCCCCTTGGGATCGACAATCCCCGGCCGGATGCCGAGCGGTTCCAGCGCGGCATCGTAGAACGCCTTGGCTGCATCAATATCATCGGCTCCAAGCATGATATGGCTGAACATCATCAATCCCCTTCCGTAAAAAAGCTAACCGAACACCACCGTCCGGTTGCCGTTGAGAAATAGTCTGCGCTCGCCCCACAGGCCAACGGCCCGCGCCAGCACGCGCGATTCGATGTCGCGGCCGATGCGGATCATGTCGGCCACCGTAGCACGATGATCGACACGCTCAACGCCCTGTTCGACAATCGGCCCTTCATCAAGGTCGCTGGTAACGAAATGGGCGGTCGCGCCAATGAGCTTGACGCCGCGTTGGTGGGCGCGATGATAAGGCTTGCTTCCTTTGAAACTCGGCAAGAAGCTATGGTGGATATTGATGCAGTGGCCGTCGAGCGCTGCGGTCATGTCGGCGCTCAGCACCTGCATATAGCGGGCAAGCACCAGAAGTTCGCTGCCGCTTTCTGCCATGATCGCGCGGATCGCGGCTTCTTGTTCGGGTCGATTGCCGTCATCGACGGGCAAATAGTGATAAGGCACGCCATGCCATTCAGCGAGGGCCCGGCAAGTTTCATGGTTCGAAACGATCGCCGCGATATCAACCGCCAGCGTGCGTGACGACCAGCGGTGGAGCAAATCAGCCAGACAGTGATTGCCCTTGGACACCGCAACGACAATCCGCCGCTTTTGCGCTTCGGGTGCAAGGTGAAAATCAAGATCGAACCGCGCCGCGATCTCTGCAAAATCAGCCTGCAACTGCGCCGCATCATCGACAAAGCGTAGGCCAGCGCCCTTGAACAACACGCGCATGAAAAAGCGCCCGCTTTCCAGATCAGCAAATTGCTGGCTGTCGAGAATGAAACCGTCGCGTTCGGCGAGATAGCCCGACACCGCCGCAACAATCCCGACGCGATCAATACACGAAAAGGTCAGCAGCCACGAAGGCCGTTGGTCGGCGGTAACGGGTTGGGTCATGCTGATAGTCGCAAGCCCGCGATCATTCTTCCGGCGCCATCGTCACGACCAGCCCATCAAGGCTATCATCGAGGATGATCTGACAGGCAAGGCGCGAATGGGGCTGCGCGAGCGTCAGTCCTTCAATCATCACCTCTTCGCCTTCTGGGTCAGCGCCCTTTTGTGTCTTGTCGAACCAAGCCGCATCGACATAGCAATGGCAGGTCCCGCAATTGGCAAAGCCGCCGCACAGGCCGATCATCTCCTCGATATCAGCATCGCGGATAACCTCCATGAGCTTGCGGCCCGGCTTACCTTCAAGCTGATGGATTTCGTCTGCACGGCTGGTGACGGTAACGTTCACCATCGTTAAAGCACCACGACGCTGCGGATGCTTTCGCCTGCGTGCATCAAGTCAAAGCCCTTGTTGATTTCTTCAAGGGTAAGAACGTGGGTGATCATCGGGTCGATTTCGATCTTGCCGTTCATATACCAGTCAACAATCTTGGGGACATCGGTGCGCCCGCGCGCGCCGCCGAAGGCCGACCCTTTCCACACGCGGCCCGTCACCAGTTGGAAAGGCCGTGTTGAAATCTCCTTGCCGGCTTCGGCAACCCCGATCACCGTCGAGACACCCCAGCCACGATGGCACGCCTCAAGCGCCTGACGCATGACATGGGTGTTGCCGGTGCAGTCGAACGTATAGTCCGCGCCGCCATCGGTGAGTTCGACGAGATGCTGGACAATATCGCCCTCCACCTTGGTCGGGTTGACGAAATGGGTCATGCCGAAACGGCGGCCCCATTCTTCCTTGCTGTCGTTGATGTCGACGCCGACGATCATGTCCGCGCCGACCATCTTCGCGCCCTGAATGACGTTGAGTCCAATGCCGCCAAGCCCGAAGACGATCACATTGCTGCCCGGCGTTACCTTGGCCGAATTGGTCACCGCACCCACGCCGGTGGTGACACCGCAGCCGATATAGCAAGCGGACTGGAAGGGCGCATCCTCGCGGATTTTCGCAACCGCAATTTCTGGGAGCACAGTGAAGTTCGAGAAAGTCGAGCAACCCATATAATGATAAATAGGCTGGCCCTTATAGGAAAAGCGGGTCGTGCCATCGGGCATCACGCCCTTCCCTTGCGTCGCGCGGATCGCGGTGCAGAGATTGGTTTTCTGGGAAAGGCAGCTTTTGCACTGGCGGCATTCCGGGGTGTAGAGCGGGATGACATGATCGCCGGGCTTCACCGAGGTCACCCCCGCCCCGACCTCGCGGACGATCCCCGCCCCTTCATGGCCGAGTACGGACGGGAAAATCCCCTCACTATCAAAGCCATCGAGCGTATAGGCATCCGTATGGCAAATGCCCGTCGCCATTATTTCAACCAACACCTCACCCGCCTTGGGCCCCTCCAGGTCGAGTTCAACTATTTCAAGAGGCTTCTTGGCTTCAAATGCAACGGCCGCGCGGGTTTTCATTCTTCTCATCTCCTTTTGGAATCACATGCCTGTGTCGCATAATGGGCTGGGGTGTCAATGTATGGGAGAAATATGACGGGTTTCCGCACGCAGCAGGTTCGTTGATTTTGAAGGGCCCAATCCGGCAACCGATGACGACGCCTTCAGGCGATCTGGACGATGGTCAATCCGTGCGCGGAGAACCCACCGCCCATCTTATAGACGACATGGTAAAGGGACGCCCTCTGCCTTAACCGAAGAACAAAAAAGAAATTCCGGTCACCTGCACTTCATCAACTTCGACAGCGATAATCGATCCGGCGATGTACCAAGCAGGGCTCGCCATGCGGCGCCCGCTTATGATAAACTCAGGGACGTTAGAGCAAAAATATAAGGAAATGGTGGGCGCGGCAGGGATTGAACCTGCGACCCCACCCGTGTGAAGGGTGTGCTCTACCACTGAGCTACGCGCCCGGCCGAACCGGCAAGAAGGCGCGTTTAGGAACGCTCCCCTCCAAATGCAACAAAAAAGGGCGGCAAGTTGCCCTGCCGCCCCATATTTTGCGTGCTATTAAACGCTGTCTTAGTTGACGGCGTCCTTAAGACCCTTGCCAGCCTTGAACTTGGGCTGAGTCGAAGCCTTGATGGTCATCGCTTCACCGGTGCGCGGGTTGCGGCCGGTAGATGCCTTGCGCTTCGTCACCGAGAAGGTGCCGAAACCGACGAGGCGCACTTCGCCGCCCTTTTTGAGCGTCGAGGTGATGCCGTCGAACACAGCTTCCACTGCCTTGCCGGCGTCCGCCTTCGAAATACCAGCCTGATCGGCAACAGCAGCGATAAGATCTTGCTTGTTCATGCCTTGGGAACCCCCTTTTCTCTCTCATTGTTAAATATGTGAATCATTCGGCTAAGCCGGGGCGTAATAAGGCGGCTTGCTCTCGCTTTGTCAAAGCAAAATCAGCGAAAAACTGCGTAATTCGAGCGAAAATCCGTTCAATCGCGTAAAATCGACCCGGAAATTGCGACGAAATGAGTTATTTGCTGCAATGCGGCATGGAAATGGGCGGAAAAGCATTGCTTCACCGCCCATCCCGATCAACCAGTCATTTGCGAGTCTAAGGGATCAATGACGCAGCCCGGCACCCGTTTCACCGGCTGGGGGCGGCTGGGTCGCCAACTCATCGGCCTCGGTCCATGGGATCGACGTCAGCTCCTCGGTGAGCGCAATCTTCAGCACTTCATCGACATGAGCCACCGGGATGATCTCCAGACCCGCCTTCACATTTTCGGGAATCTCGGCAAGGTCCTTTTCATTTTCTTCGGGGATCAGAACGGTCTTGATGCCACCACGCAGAGCCGCAAGCAGCTTTTCCTTCAAACCGCCAATCGGCAGAACCCGACCACGCAGTGTCACCTCGCCGGTCATCGCCACATCCTTGCGCACCGGCACGCCGGTCAGCGTGGAGACCATACAGGTGACCATGCCGATACCTGCAGAGGGGCCATCTTTCGGCACCGCGCCTTCCGGCAAGTGGATGTGGATGTCCTTGCGGGCGAACAGGCTCGGCTTGATCCCATAAGCGGGGGCCCGTGCTTTGACGAAGCTCATCGCCGCCTGAACCGACTCGTTCATCACCTCGCCGAGCTTGCCGGTGGTCTTGACCACGCCCTTGCCGGGAACCGTCACGGCTTCGATGGTGAGGAGTTCACCGCCCACCTCGGTCCAGGCAAGACCGGTCACGGCGCCGATCTGGTCCTCTTCGTCACCAACCCCGTGGCGGAATTTGCGCACGCCCGCATAGTCAGCCAGATTATCCGGCGTAATGGTAACGCTGGTTTCCTTACCTTCAAGGATTTTGCGCAGCGCCTTGCGTGCCAAGCGCGCAATCTCGCGTTCGAGCGTGCGCACGCCCGCCTCGCGGGTGTAATAGCGGATCAAGTCCCGCAACCCTTCGGTAGTGAGGGTAAACTCGCCTTCCTTGAGGCCATGCGCTTCGATCTGCTTGGCAATCAGATGACGCTCGGCAATCTCGACCTTTTCATCCTCGGTATAGCCTTCAAGCCGGATGATCTCCATGCGGTCAAGCAAGGGTTGCGGCAGATTGAGACTGTTCGCGGTGGTCACGAACATCACGTCCGACAGGTCAATATCGATTTCGAGATAATGATCGTTGAACTTGTTATTCTGTTCCGGGTCAAGCACCTCGAGCAGAGCCGATGCCGGATCGCCGCGGAAATCCTGGCCGAGCTTGTCGATCTCGTCGAGCAGGAACAAGGGGTTCGACGTTCCAGCCTTTTTGAGGTTGGACACAATCTTACCGGGTAGCGAGCCGATATAGGTACGGCGGTGTCCGCGGATTTCCGCTTCGTCGCGCACCCCGCCAAGCGACTGGCGTACAAATTCACGCCCCGTCGCCTTGGCGATCGAACGCCCGAGCGAGGTTTTGCCGACACCCGGAGGGCCAACGAGGCACAGGATCGGACCCTTGAGCTTATTGGTGCGCGCCTGCACCGCCAGATATTCGACGATGCGGTCCTTGACCTTATCGAGCGCATAATGGTCCGCGTCGAGAATGTCTTGCGCCTTGGCGATATCCTTTTTGAGCTTGGACTTTTTGCCCCAAGGCAGACCCAGCAGCACGTCAAGATAGTTGCGGACAACGGTCGCCTCAGCCGACATTGGCGCCATGCCGCGCAGCTTCTTCAATTCAGCCTCGGCTTTCGCCTTGGCTTCCTTCGACATTTTCAACTGGTCGATCTTAGCCTGCAGTTCGGACAGCTCGTCGCCATCTTCTCCGCTTTCATTGCCAAGTTCGCGCTGAATCGCTTTCAGCTGTTCGTTGAGATAATATTCGCGCTGGGTCTTTTCCATCTGCCGCTTCACGCGGCCACGGATTTTCTTTTCGACCTGAAGCACGCCAAGTTCGCCTTCCATGAAGGCGAACACCATTTCCAGCCGTTTGATCGGGTCTTCCTCGACCAGCATCGCTTGCTTGTCGGCAACCTTCACGCTGATGTTTCCGGCAACCGCGTCGGCAAGGCGCGCTGGCTCATCAATCTCACCAAGCTGCACACTGGTTTCGGCCGGCAGCTTCTTGTTGAGCTTGGCGTAATTTTCGAACTGCTCGACGACCGAGCGCATCAAAGCGGTTGCTTCCGGTCCATTATCGGCGCGCTCGACGACATTTTCGATATGCGCAATAACATAGCCGTCCGCTTGGGTCAGCCGATCAAGCTTGGCGCGTTGTTTGCCTTCAACCAGCACACGGACGGTGCCGTCGGGAAGCTTCAACAACTGTAGGACGGTCGCAATGACACCCAGATCATAAAGATCATCGCGGTCAGGGTCATCCTCGGCAGGGTCAAGCTGGGCAACAAGGAAGATTTCCTTGTCGGCTTCCATCGCCTTTTCAAGCGCAACGACAGACTTATCGCGCCCGACGAACAGCGGAACGATCATTTGCGGAAAAATTACAATGTCGCGCAGCGGCAACAAGGGAAAAGTTTGAGTCAAATTCATCTCCGAGCAGAGCCCATAACGGACTCTCTATAGCAACTTATTCCTAATATGGAGTTGCCAACCAAGCGGTTCAATGGGGCGTTGTCACCGCGCCATCAGAACGGGAGTTTGAAACCGGGTGGGAGCGGCAAGCCCTGCGACATCTTGCTCATTTCCTCGTTGCTGACAGCATCAGCCTTGGTCCGCGCGTCATTGAATGCGGCGGCCACCAGATCTTCCAGCATCTGCTTGTCCGACGGAACAATCAAGCTATCATCAATCGAGACCCCAAGAATACGTCCCTTGGCCGTCGCGCGGATTTTAACGAGACCGCCGCCCGCGACACCCTCAACCTCTATCGTATCGAGCTTCGCCTGGGCTTCGTTCATTTGCGTCTGGACGTTCGCCGCCGCTTCCTGTGCGGCCTTGAGCAAATCTTCCATCGATTTCATTAGTTATATGTCCTTTTTTCCTGTTCCGGCGGAGCGAGCCGCGCATCCGGGAACGCTTCAAATGCGGCCTTCACTACGGGAAGTTCCATCACCGCTTCGGCTTCGGCAGCTTTTGCGGATCGCTCTTGCTCAAATAGTGACGCTTCGCCCTCACCCTCGCCGAACCGCACGGTCCAAGATGCGTTGGTGATGGATTGAAGCTTCGTTGCCAACGAACGGTCAAAGCCTGCCTCTAATTTGGGGTCGCGTGCAATCTCGATCAAGGGCGGTTCGAAGCGAATTGGCCGGACGTGGTCCTGCAACGCTTGGGCGACGCCAGCCTGATTATGCTGCCACAAAAGTTCCACCACCGCCTTGATACTTTGGGGATAGTTTGTTGGCGCGACCGATTGTGCATTAACGGCGGCTTGAACGGATGATGTCGATATTGCCTCTGGGGCCAGATCCGCCGCCATTGCTTGAGAGGAACCGACAGCTATTGTCCCGTTCTGAACCGCCGCTCCTCCTTGCTGGATCAGCGCAGCCAAGTCGCCGGGATCAGGCAGGCCGGTCGCATAGAGAATGCGCAACAGCGCCATCTCCGCCGCTTCTATGGGGCTCGCCGCCCGCACTACTTCTTCATTGCCTTTGAGCAGCAACTGCCACAGCCGGTGCAAAGTTGGAAAGCCGAGACCATTCGCCCAGCCAGCAATGGCTTCGCGCTCTTCCGCCCCGAACATCGGGTTGTCCGCACGCCCGACTTTCACCACCGTAACCGCGTGAACGAGATCAAGTAGCCCGCGCATCAATGCAACCGGCTCAACACCCAAGGCATATTGTTCGCGCACTGCGCCCAACAGCGCGGCATTATCGCCTTCCAGCAATAACCCGAACAAGCGGCGGATCGCGCCTCTGTCGGAAAGGCCAAGCATTTCACGCACCTGCCCGGCAGTGATCCGGCTGTGCCCGTCGAGATCGGCATGAGCAATAGCCTGATCAAGGATCGAAAGGCCGTCGCGGGCGGACCCTTCCGCCGCATTGGCGATAAGCCAGACTGCCTCGTCGTCTGCCTCAACGCCTTCCTTTAAGAGGATCTCGCCGAAATGTTTGGCCAGCATGTCCGCCGTGATACGCCGTAGGTCAAAACGCTGGCACCGCGATAGCACGGTGATCGGAACCTTGTTGACTTCGGTGGTCGCGAACAGGAATTTCACATGCGCAGGCGGCTCTTCCAGCGTCTTCAACAGCGCGTTGAACGCATTTTTGGAGAGCATATGGACTTCGTCGATGATGTAGATTTTATAGCGTGCCGAAACCGCAGCATAGCGCACCGCCTCGATAATCTCGCGCACATCATCGACCCCGGTGTGTGAGGCTGCGTCCATCTCAATGACGTCGATATGCCGCCCCTCGGCAATCGCGACGCAAGGCTCGCATACGCCGCATGGATCAATGGTCGCCCCGCCCTCGCCGTCCGGCCCGATGCAGTTCAAGGCCTTGGCAATGAGCCGTGCGGTCGAGGTCTTGCCCACCCCACGCACCCCGGTCATCAAAAACGCGTGTGCCAGCCGTTCGCGCTTGATCGCGTTGGCGAGCGTCTGCACCATCGCATCCTGCCCGATCAATTCGGCAAAGGTCTGAGGACGATATTTGCGCGCGAGCACGCGATAGGGCTGCTGGGATTCGATCATCGGATAGACGGTTTAGAAGGTTGCGCAGGGCTTGGCGAGAGGCGATGCGCGCCTGGGTAAAATAGGAGCCGGACGACCCGCAGCGAATTCGTTGTGGCTGCTTCCGTCAGGACCTGACCAGATTGGCGAAAGCTACGCCCATCCGACTCCCGGACGCGCATATGGTCGGGCCGCACATAAAAAGCAAGAGGATGCGGCAGGCCTTATTTTTTGGGGGTCGCTGGCACCGGTGAGGGTGGTGCAGACGGTGGTACAACGGGAAGCGTCTTTCCCGTCACCAGCGCTGCGACCTCGGCGATGACTTTCTTTGCTTCGGTATCCCCCTTGCTCGAGCGATCAAGGAAAACGGTGATTACAACGGGATTGCGCTCTTCATCCCATGCTATCGCGACGTCATTAACTGCATTGCCGCAGCTACCGGTCTTGCTCCCGGCCTTCCAACCGGCAGGCAGGCCCGCGCGAATACGATCTATCCCCGTCCCGGACGCCATCAACCAGTTGATCAGCTTCTGCCGCGAGGTTGGCCGTAACGCACGCTTTCCTATAAGCAGCTTATAGGTCAAACCTGCCATTGCGGCAGGACTGGTGGTATCGCGTGGGTCACTGATGCCATTTTCGTTAAGCGCAGGCTCGGTGCGGTCGAGCCGCGTGACGAGGTCATCCTGGCTGCGGATATAGGCCGTGAGCCCAGCAGGGCCGCCAAGCTGTCCGAGCAGCAAATTCGCCGCGCTGTTATCACTTTCCACCACTGCCGCGCGGGCCAGCTCCTCAACCGTCATCACGCCCTTGCCCGTGGTCGTGTTGAAGTGGCTTTTGACCACGGGGGCATAATCCAGAAGATCACCCGCTTCATAGCTGATGCGGCGACGCAGCGGTAGCTTGGCGAGTTCTGCCTGCCTCAAGGTTTGCGCCGCCAGGATGGTCTTGAAGGTCGAACACATGGCGAAACGTTCCTGCGCGCGATAGCTCGCCAGCATCGCGCCGCCTTCATCCATCATCGCAAAGCCGAGGCGACCACCTGAACGCAGTTCAAGTGCGGTAAGGCGATCCTCAAGCTTCCCGCTCTTTTGCAGTTCCTCGATATAACGCTGTTCGCGGTCTTCGGGGGCGGACTTGTCTTTCGTCGTAGCACAGCCGGGCAGCGCCAAAAGGCTTACCGCCACAAAGGCAGTCGGCAATCGATAAGGCCGGTGGCGTGTCATATTTCCCCGCATGGACTGTTATCGGACCCGTATAAGCCGCAAGACCCGGCTTGCGAACCCCAATTTCGGTCGTTGTGGAGAGAAAAACGCGCTGAACTACAGCCCTTGAAGGTTTCGGCTCTCGCGCGGAATACGAACGACGAGGCCATCCAGCGCCGCTGTAAGGCGGATTTGGCACGACAAGCGGCTCGTTCTGGTCACCGCTGCGGCCATGTCCAGCATGTCCTCCTCCTCCTCGCTGGCACGAGGAATTTTGGCGAAATCTTCTGCAGCGATGACGACATGGCAGGTCGAACAGGCCATCTGCCCTTCGCAGGTCCCTTCAAGGGGCATCCCGGCATTTTGGGCGACGTCGAGCAAGATATCGCCCTCACGCGCCTCCACCCGCGTTTCCTGCTCGCCATCGGCATGGATGAATGTGATTGAAATGCTCACGCGCGTTTATAACCCTAATTGCGCTGCAGCGGCAGCGTTAATTTGGCGCAAGGCCCACAAAAATGAGTCCGGATCAGTATAGCGCCCCCAGCCCAACCGGATCGAACTGCGAGCTTCTCCGGATGACATACCCAACCCCGCCAATACATGGCTGGGGCGGCCCGACCCGCTGGCGCAGGCGCTGCCGAGCGAGAAGGCCACATCCCGCACATCGGCCATGAGCCGCGCTGCATCTACGCCATCACGCCGAAGGTTCATATTGCCATGATAACGCTGCTCAGCGCTGCCGTTGAGAGTCCACTCCCGCATTTCGGTTTGGGCCATTTCCCATAAGCGGTTGGCGTGGTCCAAATCCGCTTTCCGGTTGGACGCCGCCAGCATTGCAGCCGCGCCGAACCCGGCACATAAGGCAGGCGAAAGTGTCCCGGACCTCAGGCCCTGCTCCTGACCGCCACCGTGGATTAGGGGGCGCACGCTAATGCCATCGCGCAACCACAGCGCCCCGATCCCTTTGGGGCCATAAATTTTATGGGCGCTAATAGCGCCCATATCCGCCGATCGCGGCAGATCAATACGTCCATAACCTTGCACAGCATCGCACAGAAATAGCGCGCCAGCCTCGTGGGCAAGCTCCGCGATGCGGTCTACAGGCTGGATGACGCCTATTTCATTATTGACCAGCATTGTTATCACCAGCGCGACATCATCGTCCATCGCGGATTTGACAATGTTGGGATCGACAATGCCGTCAGGTTCGACGGGTAAGATCGTCAATTCAAAGCCCAGTGTTTCGGCATGGCGCACCGCATCAAGTACCGCGCTATGCTCGGTCGCCAGCGTGACAATCCGGCGACGCACGTCGTTATCCGCAAGCCTAGGAAGAGTTCCGAAAATGGCGAAATTAAGCGCCTCGGTTGCGCCGCTGGTGAATACTATTTGCCCGCCCGCTGGCATCAACGCCGCAACACGGTCGCGCGCGATGTCCACTGCTGCCTTGGCCTCGCGCCCCAAGCGGTGGGCACTATGCGGATTGGCGAATTTGGTTCTAAGCCAGGGCTCCATCGCGGCCCAGCTTTCGGGGGCAAGCGGCGTCGTTGCCTGATAGTCGAGATAGACCGGAAGCTCTTCCGGTTTCTTTGCTGTCACGCCGTCACCCCGAGCGTCGGCGCGTTGGAATGGGCGCGATCAGATATGCCCTTCCACACCTCGACAAAGCGATGGATATCCTTGCGGCTGATGGTCGGCCCGAAGGATACGCGCACGACGCCGCCGGCCCGCGCGACCGGCCAGCCCATCGCTTCGAGCACATGACTCATCTTAAGCGTGCCTGATGAGCATGCGCTCCCCGCTGACACGGCTATGCCCGCGAGATCAAACTGGATCAGTTGCGCTTGCTGCGCGACGTTGGGCATGGCGTAACTCGCAATGGTCGAAATACGCGGAGCTTCCTTGGCGACGACAGCGCCACCTGCCAATTCAATTGCGCGATCGAGTTCGCGCCGCAGATCCATCGCGCGTTCAAGCCACATTCGCGGTTCTTCGAGCGCCGCCGCAAAGCCGAGCGCGGCCGGAAGGTTTTCCGTTCCCGGGCGATAGCCTTTTTCCTGCCCGCCACTCGGCTGCAGCGAGCGAAGGTCTTTAACCAACAAAGCGCCGATGCCTGGAGGGCCGCCAAGCTTATGGGCCGAAACCGCGATAAGGTCGGCATCAGGCAACGGCAATTTGCCCGCGCTTTGCGAGGCATCGACGAACAACAAGCCATCGGCCTCTTCCACTAAAGGTTTCAAGAGATTGAAATCCTGAATAACCCCGGTTTCGTTATTGACGCTCTGCACCGCAACAAGGGCGCGCCCCTCACCCCTAAGAGCGTTATCCAGACTCGCGCCAAAGACTCGGCCGCGCGGACCGACAGTCAGCCGCGCGGCGTCGGGCATCGCCCGAAACACCGCATCATGCTCGACGGGCGAAACGATATGTCGATCAACATTGGCGCGCGATGCAACGATCTGGATCGCCTCACTGGCGCCAGAGGTGAAGAGGACCTCTCCATCCCAATCAAGCGCAGCAGCAACCCTGCGCCGCGCATCCTCCAGCATAGAGCGTGCGGAGCGCCCGTCAGCATGCGGCGAGGAGGGATTAGCCCATCTTGCGAGCCCCTCCTGCATCGCTTCAATTGCGGCAGGAAGCGGCGGGGTGGTGGCAGCATGATCGAGATAAAGGCGGGAATCAGGTGTCATCAAACTTGGGGTCAACTCTATTAGTTGCGAAATCAACCCTTGTTTCTATATAGGCAGCGACTTCTTTTCCACTGCTTCAAGCTTCCATCCGGCGCGCACCGTAACCGGATCAAGGCGGGAATCAGTTGGACTACCTTTGCAGAAAGAACTTGGTCTCACATGCCTGACGTCATTTTCCCCGGTCCCGAAGGTCGCCTGGAGGGGCGTTTCAGCCCTGCGCCGCGCCCTCGCGCGCCGGTCGCGATGATCCTCCATCCCCACCCCCAAGGTGGCGGCACAATGAATGATCGCATCACCCAAGCCCTCTACAAAAGTTTTGTACGTCGCGGTTTTGCGACTCTGCGCTTCAACTTCCGCGGGGTCGGGCGCAGTCAGGGTACTTTTGACAACGGAGTCGGCGAATTGTCTGATGCCGCCGCAGCGCTTGACTGGATCCAGAGCTTCCACCCCGAGGCACAAACAACCTGGATCGCCGGCTTCAGCTTTGGGGCCTGGATCGGCATGCAGTTGTTGATGCGTCGTCCGGAAATTCGCGGCTTTATCTCGGTCGCGCCGCCCGCCAATATGTATGATTTCAGCTTTCTGGCGCCTTGCCCGGCTTCCGGCATCATCGTGCAGGGTACTGGAGACGAGGTTGTGACACCTTCGGCCGTACAAAAGCTGGTCGATAAGCTGCGCACCCAGAAGCACATCACTATCCATCATGACGAGATCCCCAAGGCCAACCACTTTTTCGAGCATGAGCTTGAGCAGTTGATGACCTCGGTGGATAATTATCTGGATTTCCGCCTCGCGCCGGACTGTCCGATCAAGTAAGCGGCACAAATTAGCGAGACGCGGAATTTTATTGGCGCGTCTCGCTGAGCAGCGTTTCCCCTTGCGGCGTTGGGATCAGCCAGATTGCGACGTTGAAGAACATGACCAGCGCCGCAATCAACATCAGCAGCGCCTTTTTGCGGTCATGCTGGCGACGCCACATTGCAAAAGCACCGATCAGCAGCGCAATGCCGCCGAGCATGAGGATGGAAAGCATCAGATCACTGGTCATGATTTGCGTCCATAAACGGCCCGATGGGACGCGTCAGCCCTTAATTAAAGGAACCGAATATTTTGAATACGCTTTTATGCAGCGAAATGCATAAGCGATGCGAGCACAACAACAATGAGTCCGCGCACAAATGCCTCGTGGGAGGGTGCGGGAGCATTCGCAAGACGGGCATAAATAGTAGCCATAGGACCATGGTGCCCCAATAAGGTTAACAAATAGTTACCAACGCATCTTGCTTCGCCACCCGGACCCATTTTGCATTGCATTGGATCGAATAGAGGCCGCGCCGCCCTTCCCCTTCCGCGTCTAGCTGTATAAAGCGGCGCCAACCGATTCCTTGTATCGAGGAAATATAGTCATCATGAAGATTGCCATCGCCTCAGACCACGCAGCCGTTGAGCTAAAATCGGCGCTTGCCGAATATTTGCGCGGGCAAGGCCACGAGGTGAGTGATCTTGGCACCGATGGGACAGCATCGGTCGATTATCCCGACTTCGGCTACAAGCTTGCAATCGCCATTGCCCATGGCGAGGCCGAGCGGGGTATCGCATTATGCGGATCGGGTATCGGCATTTCTATTTCCGTCAATCGCAACTCTGCTTGCCGCTGCGCCCTGGTTTCTGAACCGCTGTCAGCGAAACTCGCCCGCGAGCATAATGACGCGAATGTTATAGCGATGGGCGCAAGGCTCACCGGGATCGACATGGCGAAAGCTTGTGTTGATACATTTTTGACCACTGACTTCGCGGGCGATCGCCACGCGCGCCGCGTTGACAAACTCAGTCACCCAACGTGCTGAAAAGCGAAAAGGAGAACAGCGATGAGCACCGAAACCCTTGAAAAACCTGCTATCGGTGACGGTATTCGCGCCGCTGATTTTTTTTCCGCCAATGTCGCAAACCGCGATCCGGAAGTCGCGGCAGGCATTGCCAAGGAACTCGACCGCGAGCAGAATCAGATTGAGCTGATTGCTTCTGAAAATATTGTTTCAAAGGCGATACTCGAAGCCCAAGGCTCGGTCTTCACCAACAAATATGCCGAAGGCTATCCCGGTAAGCGCTATTACCAAGGCTGCGGGCCTTCCGATATTGTCGAAAATCTGGCAATCGAGCGTGCCAAACAATTATTTGGCTGCGGTTTTGCCAACGTTCAACCCCATTCGGGCGCGCAAGCCAATGGCGCGGTGATGCTCGCGCTGACACGGCCCGGGCAGACCATTTTGGGTATGAGCCTGGATGCGGGTGGCCATCTCACCCATGGTGCCAAACCTGCCATGTCAGGCAAATGGTTCGATGCGGTCCAATATGGTGTGCGCGAAGACGACCATCAGCTTGACTATGACCAGGTTGAACGGCTCGCCAAGGAGCATAAGCCGTCGCTCATCATTGCGGGCGGTTCAGCCATTCCGCGCGTCATCGACTTCGCCCGCTTCCGTAAGATTGCGGATGACTGCGGTGCGTTGCTGATGGTCGATATGGCGCATTTCGCCGGTCTCGTAGCTGGCGGTGCTCACCCCTCACCCTTTGGTCATGCCCATGTCGTCACGACGACGACCCACAAGACCTTGCGCGGCCCGCGCGGCGGCATGATTTTGACCGACGATGAGGAAATCGCCAAGCGCATCAACTCGGCAGTATTCCCGGGCCTTCAAGGCGGTCCGCTGATGCACGTGATCGCAGCGAAAGCGGTTGCCTTTGGCGAAGCGCTCCAGCCCGAATTCAAAACCTATGCCCATGCAGTCGTCAAAAATGCGCAAGCACTGGCCGACAAGTTGAAGGCACGCGGCGCTGCCATCATCACCGGCGGTACTGATACGCATCTGGCGCTGGTCGATCTGCGACCTTTTGGTATCACGGGCAAGGATGCCGACGAAGCGCTCGAACGCGCCGGGATTACGTGTAACAAAAACGGTATCCCCAACGATCCCCTCCCGCCCGTCAAAACCAGCGGCATCCGTGTCGGATCGCCGGCTGGCACGACGCGCGGCTTTGGTGTCGCCGAATTTGAAGATATTGGCGACATGATCGCCGATGTGCTCGAAGGTTTGAAGGCGAACGGGCATGACGGGAACAAGCAGGTCGAAGCGGACGTTAACAAGCGTGTCCGCGCTTTGTGCGCGCGTTTCCCGATTTACCAAGGATAAGTTGATGAATAATCCCAACCAACCCCCATCACTGATTGATGAAGCGGTCGAAGAAGCCAAAGGAATGGCCAAGGGCGGAATGTCCCACCCCTCAACCAAGCCGGTGCTGACTGGTGCCGCGATTGGAGCTGTTGCAGGTTTGGTCTTGCCCATCGTCAGCTGGCCATTAGGCTTGGCGGCGGGCGCGGGCATTGCTTTCTACAACCGGCTCAAGAAATAACGCATGCGTTGTCCTTATTGCGGTCACGAAGACAGCCAGGTCAAAGATAGCCGCCCGACCGAAGATGGCGCTGCGATCCGCCGCCGCCGTCAGTGCGAGGGTTGCGGGGCGCGCTTCACAACGTTCGAGCGGATTTCGCTGCGCGACATCGCTGTGATGAAAAGCGAAGGCCGTCGTGAGCTGTTTGACCGCGACAAACTTTATCGCTCCGTAGCCATCGCTTGCTCCAAACGGCCGATCGACCAGAGCCGGATCGAAAAACTCGTGTCCGGGATCCAGCGCCAGCTTGAAACCTCCGGCGAAAGCGAGGTTGAGGCCAA
This sequence comes from Pseudomonadota bacterium, assembly GCA_023458055.1. Taxonomy (GTDB): domain Bacteria; phylum Pseudomonadota; class Alphaproteobacteria; order Sphingomonadales; family Sphingomonadaceae; genus JAFAFE01. Next base: position 52,003 of record JAEXAW010000034.1, on the reverse strand, counting down.
CCGTATCGGCGAAATGGTGATGGAAGCGCTGAAAGGCTTGGACAGCGTGGCCTATATTCGCTTCGCGAGCGTGTATAAGGATTTTCGCGAACCCGCTGATTTTGAAGAATTTGCATCCAACGTGAAGCAGATCGGCAGCGAATGAGCGAACGCGCAACCGCGCCGCAACCCGCGATTGTCCTCGTGCGCCCACAGTTGGGCGAAAATATTGGCAAGGCTGCGCGCGCCATGCTCAATTTCGGGCTTACCGACTTGCGGTTAGTAAGCCCCCGCGATGGTTGGCCCAATCCCGATGCCGGCCCTGCAGCGGCGGGAGCCGATGTTGTGATCGAACAGGCGCGGCTATTCGATAGTCTCGCCGATGCGGTCGCCGATTGCGCGCATGTCTATGCAACCACGGTTCGCAAGCGCGGTGTGACAAAGCCGGTGTTAACGCCGGAAGCGGCGGCAGGGGAACTGCATCGGAATCCTGAACAATCAGCCATCATCTTTGGTCCCGAACGCTCCGGCCTCGAAACCGATGATGTCGCGCTAGCGCGTGCCATCGTCACGGTGCCGATCAATCCGCAATTCGGTTCGCTCAATCTTGCGCAGGCCGTGATGGTCGTGGCCTATGAATGGTCCAAAGGCTTGGGCCTCGCCAGCCCCCCCTCGACCGAACTTGATCCGCCTGCCCCCCAGAGCGAATTGGACGGGCTTATCGGTGAGCTTGAGGATATGCTGGCAGCGAAGGGCTATTTTTGGCCCGAAGACCGGGTGCCGGCAACGCGGCGGACATTGCGCAATCTTCTTACCAAACCCGGCTGGAATAGTCTGGAAATCCGGACTCTGCGCGGGGTGCTCAGTTCGCTAAAAAAACCGGCGCGGCCGCGCGGTTAAGAGCGTAACCTGTCCCAAGCCCGCAATTCATAGGCAATGGAACTTTCGACCAGCACATCCCAAAGCGCACGTACATCGGCAGTGGGCAGACCAAGGTCGCGCGCGGCACGCTCCGCATTGTCCAGCACTTGGGTCTTGCGCGCTTCATCGCGCACCACATTGCGATCAGTCTTAATCCGTGCCGCCGCGTCCATATAGCCATAGCGGCGGGCGATGAGCCGAACGAGCGCCTGGTCAAGCGCATCAACGCCAGCACGCACTTCGCTCATAGTTTGGCAGTCTTCGGGAGCGAGAATCTGTCGGTCAATCTGTGTCGTCATGTCCGCGCCTTACGCTTTTTGCCGGGGGAGTCGAGACCTTGTGATAAAAAATGGCCCAAACGCTTGACTTTACCCCGTTGTCACGTCATAGGCGCGCCTTCGCAATTGGCCCCGCACCCCGGTGAAGCGGTGGCCGCGTAGAGATTTTGGCTCTGCGGTGCGGTTCCGGGCTTTGAAAACCTTAAGCAAATTGGAGACATTATGTCGAAGCGTCATAGCGCTAAGTATAAAATTGACCGTCGCATGGGCGAAAATATTTGGGGTCGTCCCAAATCGCCCGTTAATAAGCGCGAATATGGTCCGGGTCAGCACGGCCAGCGCCGCAAGGGCAAGATGTCGGATTACGGCATTCAGCTGCGCGCCAAGCAGAAGCTCAAGGGCTATTATGGCGACGTCACAGAAAAGCAGTTCAAGAAGAACTATTTCGAAGCCGCTCGCATGAAGGGCGATACATCGCAGAACCTCATTGGTCTGCTTGAGCAGCGCCTGGACATGGTTGTCTATCGCGCCAAGTTCGCCGCAACCGTCTTCGCTGCCCGTCAGCTTGTTTCGCACGGTCACGTCTATGTGAACGGCGTCAAGTGCAACATCGCGTCGCGCAAGATCAAGCCGGGCGATGAAATCAGCCTCGGCAAGAAGGCGCAGGAAATGGCTGTAGTCATGGAAGCGCAGAGCCTCGCTGAGCGCGATATGCCCGATTATGTGGCGCCCGACGGCACCGCCAAGGTTACCTTCACCCGCGTTCCGACGCTCGACGAAGTGCCCTATCCGGTGAAGATGGAGCCGAATCTGGTCGTCGAATTCTATTCGCGCTAAGTTTCGCGAACAGCAAAGATACGATGAAGGCGGCTTGCGGGCCGCCTTTTTTGTTGAACAGCTCTTACCCACCCTGGCTAGGGTGGGTCGAAGCGCGTTAGCGGCTTCCGGGTGGGTAAAACCTCACCGCCGTAGCACCCACCCCAAAAGACGTCCCGTCTTTTGACCCTCTCTAGCCGGGGAGGGTGGCAGCACAGCAGCGCCTCCCTTAAACTCGCCCGTACCGGAAGGGACTAAAGGAGTGTAGTCTCCATCCCTCACCCTCCAACGGTTGCACTCCCCTCTCAGCTTTGGCAGAAGCGCGCATCAGAGAAATTCAAGGAGAGTAGTTCCCATGTCCCTCTTGCGCACCATCTCGCTCACGGCGCTGGCCACAGCATCGCTCAGCCTTGCCGCGTGCGATCCGGCGGCGATGACCGCAGCCAGCACGCTGAATATTCCGCAAGTCGCGCCCGCCAAGATCGACATGGCTGCCTATCAAGCCGATGTGAAGGAATTGTCATCCGACGCTTTTGGAGGCCGGGCGCCCGGCACCAAGGGCGAAGAACTGACCGTCGCCTATCTTGCCAAACAATTTGAAGCGGCAGGGCTGAAACCGGGCGGCACCAATGGCAGCTGGTTCCAGGATGTGCCGCTCGTTTCGATAGAAACGCAAAACCCATCGGCGCTCACTTTCACCGGAGCGGAAGCTGATACTGCGCTTAAATATAAGGATGATTTTGTCATCGGCTCCTACCGCGTCACGCCCCGGACCGAAATCAAGGACAGCGACGTGGTGTTCGTGGGCTATGGCATCAACGCGCCCGAAAAAGGCTGGAATGATTATGCGGGCAAGGATGTGAAGGGCAAAACGGTTCTCATTCTGGTGAACGACCCCGATTACCAGACCAAAGACCTCACCGGCGATTTTGGTGGCCGCGCCATGACCTATTATGGCCGCTGGACCTATAAGTTTGAAGAAGCCGCGCGTCAGGGCGCGGCCGCCGCGATCATCATCCATGATACTGAGCCTGCCGCTTATGGCTTCAACGTCGTCCAGTCGAGCTGGACTGGCCCGCAGCATATGGCGGACGCCGCCGACAATCATATGAACGAAACCCAGGCCAATGGCTGGATCAGCAATGACAAGGCCAAGACGCTGCTTGCAAGCGTCGGGCAGGATCTCGCCAAGCTGCAAGAAGCGGCTAAGACCAAGGGCTTCAAGGCGGTTGACCTGCCGCTCAAAATGTCAGTGTCCTTCGACAATAAGATCGAAAAAGCGAAATCGAAAAATGTCATCGGTATTCTTCCCGGCACCAAGAAGCCCAATGAATATGTGCTTTATACCGGCCACTGGGATCATCTGGGAGATTGCGGCGAGGGCAAGCCCCCTGCCAACAAGGCGGGCGATGTCATCTGTAACGGGGCGGTGGATAATGCCACCGGCACCGCTGCTTTGATCGCGCTCGCCAAGGCTAATGCGGCAGCCGGTGCTGCTGATCGCAGCCAGGTATTCGTCGCCGTAACGGCAGAAGAATCGGGCCTGCTCGGCTCCAAATTCTATGCGGAGAATCCCTTGTTCCCGCTCGGACAAACCGTCGGCGGCGTGAATATGGACGCGCTCAGCATTGCAGGTCCGGCCAAGAACATCGTGGTCGTCGGCAAGGGCAAATCCGAACTGGATTCCTATCTCGAAGCCGCCGCCAAGGTGCAGGGACGCACGCTCACCACCGAGCCGACCCCGGAAAAAGGCTTTTACTATCGCTCAGACCATTTCAGTTTCGCCAAACAGGGCGTGCCGATGATCTATTTTGAAGGCGGCGATGATCTCGTCACCGGCGGCAAGGAAGCCGCGGAAGCATTTTCCAAGAACTTCGAGGAAAATCATTATCATGCGCCCTCGGATGAGTTTTCCCTCATCACCAATTGGGATGGCATCACGCAGGATCTGGGCCTCTATTATCTTGTCGGACGGATGATGGCGATGAGCGATAGCTGGCCCAATTGGGTCGCTGGCGACGAATTCCGCGCGGTTCGTGACAAGAGCCGTAGTGGAGATGCTGCCGCCAAATGAGCCAGCCTCCCATCATGCCCGCCGAATGGGCACCACATGAGCGCGTCTTCATCGGCTTTCCCCATGTCTTTGATGAATGGGGAGAGCCGCTCGCGCCCGCGCAAATCGAAATTGCCGCCTTCGCCAGCGCCATTGCCGATGGGGGCAAGGGCGAGACGGTGCATCTCGTCTGCAACGATGAGGCCAGCGCCGAACTGGCGCGCAGCCTTGCCGATGCCAGTGTCGATGTGATCGTCGAGCCGATCGGGGACGCATGGCTGCGCGATACCGCCGCGATCATTGTTGGCGAAGGCGAAGCGCGCGTGGGCCGTGATTTCGGCTTCAACTGGTGGGGCGGCAAATATGAAATTCCCGGCGACGAAGATGTCGGCGCGCGGCTGGCCCGGCGCTTCGGCTTTCCGGTCGAAGCGTGCGACTGGATTCTCGAAGGTGGCTCGATCGACGTTGATGGCGGAGGCCTTGCTGTCACCACCGAACAATGTCTGCTCGCCGATAACCGCAATAAAGGGATCAACAAGGAGCAAGCCGAAGCATGGCTTGCCCGCGACCTTGGCATCGAGCGGGTGTTGTGGCTAGGCGATGGCCTCCTCAACGATCACACCGACGGCCATGTCGATAATCTTGCGCGTTTTGTCGCGCCGGGCGTGCTTGCGCTTCCGGTGGCGGAAGGCGCAGACGACCCCAATGCGGCCATCTATGCTGATGCCAAGGCGCGCGCCGAGGCGTTCGGTGTCACCGTGGTTCCCATCCCTTCACCCGGCCTCACGTTCCGCGACGGCGAAATTGTCCCCGCCAGCTATATGAACTTCTATATCGGTAACAGCGTGGTCGCGGTGCCCATTTACGGCATGCCCAATGACGCCCGCGCGGTTGAGGCCATCGCAGCCTTGTTCCCGGGCCGCAAAACCATCGGCCTTCGCGCCGATGCGATCCTTTCGGGCGGCGGCAGTTTTCACTGCATTAGCCAGCAGGTTCCGTTTTGACCCTCGCCTTCATCACCCGTGCGATCCTTTCGGGAGTGATCATCGCTGCCATTTCGATGATTGCGCGGCGTAACCCTGCAGCGGGCGCGCTCATTGCATCGCTTCCGCTGGTCTCGTTGCTCGGCATATTATGGCTGTGGCACGACACGCATGACGCCACGCGCATGGCGTCACATGTCGAGGCAACCTTCTGGTATGTGCTGCCGACCTTGCCGATGTTCCTGATCATGCCCGCGATGCTCCGCCACGTCGTCAATTTCTGGGCGAGCCTTGCCGCAGCTTGTATCGTGACGGTGCTGCTCTATCTTCTGACCATACCCCTCGCCGCCCGGTTCGGCGTGCAATTGTGAGACATTTTAAATGACCAAAGTGACCGTCGCCGCCCTGCAACTCGCGCTTGGTGGTACCGTGGAAGCCAATATCGCTGCTGTCAGCGAACTCGTGCGCGAGGCCGCGGGCAAGGGCGCGACGATCATCCTGCCGCCGGAAATCTTTGAAGGCCCCTATTTCTGCACGGTCGAGGAAGAAGAACTGTTCGCCCTCGCCCACCCGACCGAAAGCCATCCGAGCGTTATCGCGATGCGCAAGTTGGCGGCGGAATTGGGCGTCACCATCCCGACCAGCTATTTCGAGCGCGACGGGCAGCACTATTATAATACACTCGCGATGATCGGCCCGGATGGTGCGATCCAGGGTACTTATCGCAAATCGCACATCCCCGATGGCCCGGGCTATGAAGAAAAATATTATTTCCGCCCCGGCAATACGGGCTTCAAAGTGTGGGACACACCGGCGGCCAAGATCGGCGTTGGGGTGTGCTGGGACCAATGGTATCCGGAAACGGCGCGGGTGATGGCGTTAATGGGCGCGGAAATGCTATTTTACCCGACCGCCATTGGCTCCGAACCCTATGATGGTGACCTCGACACCAGCCGCATATGGCGCCGCGCGATGCAGGGCCATGCGGTGTCCAACTGTATGCCGGTGATCGCCGCCAACCGCATTGGCAGCGAACACATGCCAGGTGCCGCACATCCGCAAGCTTATTACGGTCACAGCTTCATTGCCAACCAGTGGGGCGATCTGGTCGCAGAATTTGGCGCGGAAGAAACGGGCGTGCTGGTCGCAACCCTAGACCTCGCCGAAGCCGCCAAACACCGCGCCGGCATGGGCTTTTTCCGCGACCGCAGACCCCAGCTGTATGGGCGGATTGCCGAGGATATTTGAAGGATGCGAGGCACCCTCCCGGTACGGGAGGGAACAAAAGGCGGCACGCCTTTGAGGAGGGTAAGAGCTATATGACTGACCTTCCCCAAATGGGCTTGAAGCCCATTCTGCCCTCTCGGGCCGGGAATGTTTAGGCTCTCGCCAGCTCCGCTTTCTTTTCCCGCCGGAACCGATGCAGCAACGGTTCAGTATAACCTGACGGCTGCACCAACCCTTCAAACACCAGCGCCCGCGCCGCTTTGAACGCGATGCCGTCCGGCGTCAGCTTTTCATAGAGCGGGTCACCCGCGTTTTGCGCATCGACCTTGGCCGCCATGCGCAGGAGAGCAGCATCGACCTGCTCCGCCGTGCAAACACCATGATGCAGCCAGTTTGCCAGCGCCTGGCTGGAAATCCGCAAGGTTGCGCGGTCTTCCATCAGGCCCACATCGTTTATGTCCGGCACCTTGGAACAGCCAACGCCCTGGTCGATCCAGCGCACGACATAGCCCAAAATGCCTTGCGCATTATTGTCAAGTTCGCGGGTGATTTCTTCCTCGCTCCAATTCCGCCCGAGCGCGAGCGGCAGGGTCAACAGGCCATCGAGGCCCGGCACGGCCTCGCCCGCAATCTCCTTCTGCCGCGCGAACACATCAACCTTGTGGTAATGCATGGCGTGGAGCGTCGCGGCGGTCGGTGAAGGCACCCAAGCGGTGTTGGCACCGCTCAGCGGGTGCGCGATTTTTTGCGTCATCATGTCAGCCATCATGTCGGGTGCGGCCCACATCCCTTTGCCGATCTGCGCTTTGCCCGAAAGGCCGCAGGCAAGGCCGATGCGGACGTTGCGGTCTTCGTAAGACTTGATCCATTCGCTCGTCTTCATCTCGCCCTTGGGCACCATCGCGCCCGCCTGCATCGAGGTGTGGAGTTCATCGCCGGTCCGGTCGAGGAATCCCGTGTTAATAAACACGATGCGATCTTTGACAGCGTGGATACAGGCCGCCAGATTGGCAGAGGTGCGGCGTTCTTCGTCCATCACGCCGACCTTGATGGTGTTGCGCGCGAGACCAAGCAAATCTTCGACCGCATCGAACAGACGGTTGGTGAACGCGGCTTCTTCGGGGCCGTGCATCTTGGGTTTCACGATATAGATGCTGCCCGTGCGGCTGTTGCGATATTTGCCCAAGCCCTTGAGGTCGTGGAGCGCGCAGAGCGAGGTAAAAACCGCATCAAGCACACCCTCCGGCGCTTCGCTGCCATCGGCGAGCAGCACCGCGGGGTTGGTCATGAGGGGGCCAACATTGCGCACGAACATGAGGCTGCGGCCAGGGAGGGTGAGCTCGCCCCAAACGCGGTCCGGTTCGAGGGCGCGGGTCATGCTCTTACCGCCCTTGTCGAACTTCGCTTCAAGGTCACCGCGCATCAGCCCGAGCCAGTTGGTGTAGGCTGCAACCTTGTCTTCCGCATCCACCGCCGCGACCGAATCTTCCAGGTCGATAATCGTCGTGAGCGCAGATTCGAGGATCACATCAGCGATATGTGCGGGATCATCCTTGCCAATGGGGTGATTGGAATCAATCTTGATTTCAATGTGCAGGCCATTGTTTTTAAGGAGAATCCCATCATCGCGTTGAGCCACAAATTGCGCCGGATCCGCCAATACCGGCGTTCCGCCTGTCCACTGCGCCCAGCTTCCCTCCGCCAGTGGAACGGCCTCATCAAGGAACGCCTTCGCCGCAGCAATCACCTGATCGCCCCGCGCCTTGTCATAGCCACCCGGCGCGGCTTTCCCCGGGAGTGCATCAGTCCCATAAAAAGCATCATAAAGACTCCCCCAACGCGCATTAGCTGCATTCAAGACGAAGCGATCATTAAGGCTCGGCACCACCAGTTGCGGCCCCGCCATCGTCGCGATTTCCGCGTCTACATTCTCGGTGCCAACCTGAAACGGCGCGGGTTCGGGGACAAGATAGCCGATGTCCGTGAGAAACGCCTGATAGGCCGCGCCATCAATTGGCTGTCCGGCGCGATCCTTGTGCCAGGCATCAATCCGGGCCTGTAAATCCTCGCGCTTGGCAAGCAGCGCCTTATTCTCCGGCGCAAACGTGTTGAGGATGTCCGCAACGCCGTCCCAAAAAGCGGCGCTCGCGATCCCGGTTCCAACCAAAGCAGATTGTTCAACGAAATCATGAAGCCGCGCATCAATCTTCACGCCGCCTGAAATCGTTACATAGTCGCTCATGAAAAACTCCATCCTCTTGTGCCACGCCATGGGGCGCGTTTTCGGTACGTCTTAAACCCGGGGAGGAGTTAAATACACCTATGGCAAAGCCTCACCCGCTCGTAAAGCCTCTTTTGTGCAGCGCAACACGGGTTCAGGGGTGGAGCGCGTAAGAAAGTTACGCTAGAGATCAGTTAATGGAGAGACTGACCCCACAGGAACAGGCACTGATCGAACGGCCCGACAATGCTGCCATGCTGGCGCAAGTCGAACGCTGGGCGGCGATCAACAGCGGAACGCGCAACCTTGCCGGGCTCGCGCTGATGGCGGATGCGCTGGCCGATGCCTTCACCCAACTCCCCGGCGCGGTGACTTTAGTCGACCCCGCGCCCGTTGAAGCCGTCCGCCCCGATGGCAGCATTGATTCTCTTGCGCATGGCCAACATCTTGTGGTGCGCGTGCGCCCCGAAGCGTCGTTACGGATGCTGTTCACCGGCCACATGGACACAGTGTTTGGCACAGAGCATCCGTTTCAAACGCTCCAATGGCTCGAACAAGGCATATTGAACGGCCCTGGCGTCGCAGACATGAAGGGCGGCATTGCGGTTATGCTGGCGGCGCTTCAGGCGATCGAGGCGGGCGGCATGCAAGACTTTGGCTATGATATCCTCATCAACAGCGACGAAGAGGTGGGTTCGGCTTCCTCCGCCGCGTTGATTGCAGAACTGGCGCAAGGTAAAGTCGCGGCCTTCACCTATGAACCGTCCGCGCTTCCCGATGGCACATTGGCCGGCGCGCGGGCGGGTAGCGGCAATTTTTCCATCATCATCACGGGCAAATCCGCCCATGCCGGACGTAATCCGGACGAAGGTCGTAACGCCCTCGTCGCCGCTGCTGACCTAGCGGTGCGACTGAAGGCACTCCATCGTGCGGGTCTTTCCGTTAACCCGGCGCGCATTGATGGCGGCGGGCCCAATAATGTCGTCCCCGACCATGCAGTGTTGCGCGTCAATTTTCGCCCGCAGACACCGGCCGATGTGGACTATGCCGATAAGGCGTTGGCAGATCTTGTTGCCGATATTGCGCAACGTCATGACGTCACGGTTCATCGTCATGGCAGCTTCAACCGCCCGCCCAAGCCGATTGATGCCGGGGCACAAAAATTATTCGATCATGTCAAACATTGTGGGGCCGACCTTGGCCTTACTATTGGCTGGAAAGATACGGGCGGTGTATGCGATGGCAATAATATCGCTGCCGCAGGGATTCCCGTTGTCGACACGATGGGCGTGCGCGGCGGATCAATCCACAGCAGCGACGAATTTCTGATTACTGACAGTCTGGCCGAACGGGCGCGGCTTTCCGCGCTCGCCATCTATCGTCTTGTCACCAAGGGAGGCTTATGAGCTTTATTATCCGGGCCGCGCGCGAAAGCGACCTTTCCCATATGTATGAAATGGCCAAGCGCACCGGCGGCGGCTTCACCAACCTGCCCCCGGACAAGAAGGCGCTCACCGCAAAGCTCGAACGCGGGGCGGCGGGTTTCGCACGCGAAGGCGATCATGTCGGCGATGATCTTTACGTGTTCATGCTCGAAAATACCGAGACCGGCCACGTCATGGGTACCTGCCAGATTTTCGGTCAGGTCGGACAGAAATGGCCGTTCTACAGCTATCGCATCAGCACCCACAGCCAGCATAGCCAGGAACTTGACCGTACCTTCCGCGCGGAAATTTTGAACCTGACGACCGATCTTGAAGGGTCGAGCGAAGTCGGCGGGCTGTTTTTAAGCCCGACGGAACGTTCCGGCGGGGTTGGCATGTTGCTGGCGCGTAGCCGCTATCTGTTCATTCGCAATCATCGCGCGCGCTTTTCTGATCGCATTCTGGCCGAACTGCGCGGCGTGATCGACGAAAGCGGCGGCTCGCCCTTCTGGGATGGGGTTGCGGGGCGCTTTTTCGGTATGAACTTTCAGGAAGCGGACCAGTTTAACGCGATCCACGGCAACCAGTTTATCGCCGACCTTATGCCCAATCATCCGGTCTACATCGCGATGCTCCCCGAAAGCGCGCGCCATGTCATCGGCATCCCCCACCCGTCCGGTCGCGCGGCCATGCGGATGCTGGAAGAAGAGGGGTTTCACTGGGAAAAATATATCGACATTTTCGACGGCGGACCGACCATGACCGCCAGGACGGATAATGTACGCGGGGTCAAGGAAGCCGAGGATGGCAAAATCGTCGCGCTGGATGATACGCTCGGCGAGCATAAAGCTGGCACCAAGATGCTGGTCGCGCGCGGAGATATGGCCGATTTTATCTGCACCTATGGCTGGATCGAGGAACGGGATGACGGCATCGCGATAGACCCCGATGCTGCGCGCCTGTTAAACGCGGGCACAGGCGATAATATTACCTATGTGGCACGGTGGTAAGAATGATCCGCGAAATCAACTTTGATGGCATTATCGGCCCGAGCCATAATTATGCGGGCCTGTCTCCGGGCAATATCGCCAGTGCGAACAATAAAGGCGCGGTGTCCGAGCCACGCGCAGCAGCCCTCCAAGGCATTGCGAAGATGCGCGCCAATATGGAATTGGGGCTGGCACAAGGCTTCTTCCTGCCCTTGGATCGTCCCAACAGCGATTGGCTCACGCGCCTTGGCACCGACATGGAAAAGGCCGAGCCGCATATCCGCGCCGCCGCTTTTTCCGCATCATCGATGTGGGCGGCTAATGCCGCGACCGTGAGCCCTGCGGCCGATACGCCCGACGGCAAATGCCATCTGACGGTCGCCAATCTTCAGACCATGCCCCACCGCAGTCATGAATGGACAGGGACATTGGCGCAACTACAGCTGGCCTTTGCCAATCCCGCATTTGTCGTGCATCGCCCAGTACCGACGCCCTTTGGCGATGAAGGCGCGGCCAACCATATGCGCCTCGCCCGCGCACATGGTGAGCCGGGTGTCGAAATCTTCGTCTATGGCGTGTCCGGCGGCGCCTTCCCTGCCCGCCAGCATATCGAAGCGTCCAAAGCGGTTGCCCGTGTCCACGGTCTTGACCCGGCCAAGGTCCTGTTCATCCAGCAGTCCTCGCGTGCGATTGCGGCGGGCGCGTTCCACAATGATGTGGTCGCGGTGGCTAATGAGCGCGTACTCTTCACCCATGAAGCCGCGTTTGAAGATCGTGAGGGCAGCTATGCCGCAATCCGCGCCGCCTTTCCCGAGGTCGAAATTGTCGAGGTGCCCGAAAGTGCGGTGAGCCTTGAAGACGCAATCAAATCCTACCTGTTCAATGCGCAACTGGTGACGTTGCCCGATGGCAGCATGGCGCTGATCGTCCCCACCGAAGCACGCGAGACGTCATCGGTCTGGGCCTGGCTCGAAGCGCATCAAGCGGGCAATGGCCCCATTCGCAAGGTCATTCCGGTGGACGTGCGGCAATCCATGGCCAATGGCGGCGGCCCGGCTTGCCTGCGGCTGCGTGTCGTTGCGGACCCTGCGACCGTCGACCAACGCTTTATGGCAACGCCCGACAAGCTGGATGCCATCGCGAAGGTGATCGAACAGCATTGGCCCGAAGCGATTGCAGCCGATTATCTTGGCTCGGCTAAGCTCGTTGACGATGTGCGCCGCGCACGCACTGCGTTGCTCGAAACGTTGGATTTGTCAGCCCTAACATAGTTACCATAGTGTAAATAATTTTTACACTGACGGGCGTGATGTTCTTCCCAACACGTGGAACTGACGTCTTGGCATGGCGTTTGCTTTACGTTGCCATGATGAAAAAAGTCGCTCGCCTCTTTGTGATCAAGACCCGATGGGAAGCCTGCCTCATCATTTACGCGCTGGCGCTTGGCTGTCTTGAGCGGGGCATGCACTACCATGATCAGTTCCCGGGGCTTGGAGGGTGGCTTTTGTTGGTGGCGTGTACCGGTTCGGTTTTCCTTGCAGGCGCTAAAATCTTCGACAGCATTCGATATGAGGAAGAAGCACAAGCCGTTGGGACTATGGGCTAATTTCATCTCTCCCATTGGCAAGCGATTGAGTGTTCGCAAACTGGGCCAATGGAGATCATGATCCGCTGAGTGCGCGCCTGTGGCCAAAATCCAAAAAGAGCGTTACACAGGTCGATGCCGCTCCGGCGTTAGCCAACAAACGCTATCTGCCGTTTGATCCCGCGCCGAGTCCCTTCATGTTCCATTGATTTTTCTTGCGCGCCGCTCCTCCCGAGCGCATTGTGCACTGCACAAAAACGGAGACGCCAAGCCATGACCATTGATCCGTTCCACCGCGTCGAGGGCGCGGAAATATCGATGGAAACCATCGACGGACGTACCGTTCGTGTCGCCCGGTGGCGTGCGCGCGGCGAAGCGCGGGAGCATGTGCCGCTGCTCTTCTTCAGCGGGATCGGCGCGAATATCGAGCTTGTTGCACCCTTTGCCCGGCACCTCGATAGCCGTGATTTCATCATGTTCGATATGCCGGGTGTCGGAGGATCGCCGGATCCGGTGATGCCCTATAATCCGTTCGTCATGACCCGATTGGCGCGCCAGTTGGTGCGCCGCTTTGGCTATAATCATGTTGATGTCATGGGTTTGAGTTGGGGTGGAGCGATAGCGCAGCATTTCGCGATGCAATATCCCAAATGCACCCGGCGGCTCATTCTCGCGGCTACATCGCCGGGGATGATCATGGTGCCGGGCGAGTTGTCCGCGATCACCAAAATAGCCAATCCGCGCCGTTATATCGACCCGGACTTCATGGCCAGGAATTTCGCGACACTTTATGGCGGGAACACCAACGGTGCCGCCGGCCATATGAGCCGCATCAAGCTACCCTCGCCGGTCGGCTATTTCTACCAGTTGTTGGCGCTTGCTGGCTGGACTAGCGCGCCGTTCGCACCGTTCCTGCTCAAGGCCAAAACGCTTATTCTGATGGGTGACAAGGACAGGATCGTGCCCGTCGCTAACGGCAAGCTCCTCAACGCCGTCATTCCGAACAGTGAGCTCAAGATCATCAAGGGCGGCGGCCATCTGTTCATGGTCAGTCGGACGGAAGAGACGCTGCGGCTGGTTAATGCGTTTCTCGAAGAGGCGGATACGCAAAGCGAGATAAAGCCCTCATCCACCCGCCGTTCCGCGCCGGTCGTGCCGATCAAACAGGCGGGTTAAACCGCCGGGACGTCGACAATGACGGGGCGGCGGCCCCAGGTTTCAAGCGCGCGAACGAGATCGGCACCGGACAGCCCCAGGCTCGCGCTGTTGCGCAACGGGTGAACTTGCACCAGCGGTGCCGTGGCAAGCGCAACGTCAATCACGATAGTGAGGGCGTCTTCGCGGTCATTAAATCCGGCCAGCGGCGTCACGGACCCGGGCGAAATGCCTAGCAGCGCCTCCATATCCTCACCCTTGCCGAAGCTCACCCGTTTGGAGCCAATGGCGGCGGGCAAGGCCTTGAGGTCCACCCGCTTGTCATGCGGCACCGTCACCAACCAGAAACGCCCGCCCGCATCCTTGAGGAACAAGTTTTTGGTATGCGCGCCCGCGATGCGCGCGTGAAGATGTGCACTTTCATCGACCGTGAAAACCGGATCATGTTCCGCAACCGCGTAAGCGATGGCGAGGTCGTCGAGCGATTGATAAAGCGCTTGTTCTTGTGGATGTGGGGAAGCGGTCATGGCCCCGCGTTTAGCATTCCACCACACTGACCGCCAAGCCGCCTTGCGAGGTTTCCTTATATTTGTCGCGCATATCGAGTCCGGTCTGGAGCATGGTCGCAATCACCTTGTCGAGGCTGACCATATGTTCGCCATCGCCCATCATCGCGATACGGCTGGCGTCGATCGCTTTGATCGCGCCCATCGCATTACGCTCGATACAGGGAATTTGCACCAGGCCCGCAATTGGATCGCAGGTGAGGCCGAGATTATGTTCCATGCCGATCTCGGCCGCATTCTCGATCTGCGCATTGGTGCCGCCGAGTACGGCGGTGAGGCCCGCAGCCGCCATTGAGCAGGCCACGCCGACTTCGCCCTGACAGCCCACCTCCGCGCCAGAAATGGAGCCGTTTCGCTTGTACAGCGCACCAATCGCCCCCGCGGTTAAAAGGAATGTGCGCACCCCCGCTGCATCGCCGCGATAGCAGCGCTGATAATAGCGGATGACGGCCGGGATGATGCCCGCAGCGCCATTGGTTGGCGCGGTGACCACGCGACCCCCGGCGGCATTTTCTTCATTGACCGCCATCGCCCATAAGTTGATCCAGTCCATCGCCGCGAGCGGTTCGGCCAGCGCCTGATCCTGCTTCGCGCGAATATCAGCGGCGATCTGTGGCGCGCGGCGTTTGACGTTGAGACCGCCGGGAAGAACCGGGGCGTTTTCATCGCTACATCCCGCATCGATGCTGCCGCACATCGCCGCCGCGATAGCGTCAAGCCTAGCTTCCACCTCGGCGAGCGGACGGCGCGACACCTCATTGGCGAGCATCAATTCGGCAAAGCTCTTTTCTTCGTCAGCGCCCATCGCCAGCAATTCAGCGCCCGAATGAAACGCAAACGGCACATTCTCATCCGGGTCATCCTCGCGCGAATTGCGCCCGGTTTCATCTTCGTCGAGGACGAATCCCCCACCGATCGAATAATAAAGCCGTCGCGCGAGCGACACCCCTTCCCGGTCAAACGCTTCAAAGGCCATCGCATTGCTGTGATAGGGCTGGCGCTCCCGCTGGAGGAAGCGGATGTCGTCGGCTGGCTGGAACGCGACGAAATGCTTATCGATCAGCGCAAGGCGGCCCGTATCATTTACCTGCCGCCAATGGCTCATAATCCGGGCGGCATCGGTCTGGTCCGGCACCTCTCCGGCCAAACCCGCAACAATCGCGGTGTCGGACGCGTGGCCCTTGCCCGTGAGCGCGAGCGAGCCATAAAGATCAACGGTCACATGCGCGGTTTTTTCGAGCAGCCCTTCGCCCTCCAGCCACAAGCCGAATCGCCGCGCGGCAACCATCGGCCCCACCGTATGCGAGCTTGATGGCCCTACCCCGATCTTGAACAATTCGAACACGCTGATGGTCATGACGTTCCGGCTTCCTCTTCCTGATGGTTACAATAGCAACCAAAGGGCCGGTTAAACAAGCCGTACGACGCGGGAAATCACCGGATTTTTCAATGGGCGGCTCCCCTTTGTTTCCGGTAAACTGCTTTATTCCCGCTTGAGATCGTGCAACCGTTCGGAAATTGTGTGGAGTGAAAGCATGACCGATGTGCAGCGGCTGATCGACATTGAGGCCATCCGGCAACTCAAAGCCAAGCGCCTGCGCGCAATTGATGCCAAGGATTGGCCGCTTTACCAAAGTCTCCACACGACCGATCATGTGTCGGATACCTACGGCGGTGAACAGCAAGTCGGCGCTGCAGAAAATTGCGCCCATTTGAAGGCCTTGCTGGACGGCGTGACGACCATCCACCATGTCCACATCTATGAGATTGAATTTGCCGACGCTGATAATGCCAGCGGCATCTGGGCGATGGAAGACTGGCTCCATTGGACGCAAGACGGCGCAGCGCACTGGCTTCATGGGTGGGGCCATTATCATGAACGCTATCGCCGCGAAAATACTGAATGGCGCTTCTGCTACCGTCGCCTCGACCGGATACGCGTTGAAAAATCAGAGGGAGCGGATTTGGCGCTGAGGGACAAGCTTTAAAACAAAAAGGCGCCCCTATAGGACGCCTTTTTAGTAAATGGCGCACCCGGAACGATTGTCCTCGCCCTGACGGGCTCGTTCGTCTCCGCTACGCTCCGACTCCGAAAGGTTCAAACCCTTCTACGAGAACGCTATTTACTAAAAAGGCGCCCCTATAGGACGCCCTTTTAGTAAATGGCGCACCCGGAACGATTCGAACGTCCGACCCTCAGATTCGTAGTCTGATGCTCTATCCAGCTGAGCTACGGGTGCGTGGAAGGGCGCAAATAGGCTTGGGCGCTCGGGTTGGCAAGCCCTTAAATTGAGAAAATTTGAGAAAATAACCCATTCTCTCATCGCCATTGCGAGCGGCGAAGCGGCGCGGCAATCCAGAGTTGCATAAACCGCTCTGGATTGCCCTGCTCCACCCGCACTGACGGAAATGTGAGTCTATTTCGCCGCCAACGCCGCCTGCGCCGCCGCCAATCGCGCAATCGGCACACGATAAGGCGAGGCGCTGACATAATCGAGGCCGGTTTTTTCACAGAAGGCGATACTCGCCGGATCACCGCCATGTTCACCGCAAATGCCAAGCTTGATGCCGGGGCGGGTTGCTCTGCCCCGCTCGGCGGCGAGCTCGATCAACTGGCCAACGCCCTCGACGTCGATGCTGACGAACGGATCGGCAGTGAAGATGCCCTTGTCGACATATTGGGTGAGGAAACGGCCCGCATCATCACGTGAAATGCCGATGGTGGTTTGAGTCAAGTCATTGGTGCCGAAGCTGAAAAACTCCGCCGTCTCGGCAATGTCTCCGGCCATGAGCGCGGCGCGCGGCAATTCGATCATCGTGCCGACGAGGTAAGGAATGTCGCGCCCGCGCTCGGCAAACACCGCCTTGGCCGCTTTGTCGACGACCTCTTTCATCATGTCCAGCTCGCGCTTGGTGGCGATGAGCGGGATCATCACCTCGGGAATCGGCGCTTCGCCGCTTGCTTCGGCGACATCAAGCGCGGCTTCGAAGATCGCGCGCGCCTGCATCTCGTAAATCTCTGGATAAGTGACGCCAAGACGACAGCCGCGATGGCCGAGCATCGGGTTAAATTCATGCAGTTCCGACGCGCGGCGTTTCAGCACATCGACCGATACGCCCGCCGCTTTCGCTACATCTTCAAATTCATGTTCGGCGTGCGGCAGAAATTCATGCAGCGGCGGATCAAGCAGGCGGATGGTAACGGGAAGACCCGTCATCACTTCAAAAATGCCAGTGAAATCCTGCCGCTGTTCGGGAAGCAACTTGGCAAGCGCCGCGCGCCTGCCTGCTTCATCTTCGGCCAAAATCATCTGGCGCACGGCGGTGATGCGCGCGGCGTCAAAGAACATATGTTCGGTGCGGCAGAGGCCCACCCCTTCGGCACCAAATTCGCGCGCCGTGCGGCAATCCGCCGGAGTTTCGGCGTTCGCGCGCACGGCAAGGCGGCGGACCTTGTCGGCCCAGGCCATCAGCGTGCCAAAATCACCCGCGAGTTCGGGCTGGACGGTGGCAACCTCGCCCGCCATCACCTCGCCGCTCGCGCCATCAATAGTGATGATATCGCCTTCCTTGAGTTCGCGCCCTGAAACGCGCAGGATTTTCGCCGCATTGTCGATCGACAGACTGCCTGCGCCAGAAACGCAAGGCCGCCCCATGCCCCGTGCAACCACGGCGGCGTGGCTGGTCATGCCTCCGCGCGCGGTGAGGATGCCCTTGGCCGCGTGCATGCCGTGAATATCTTCCGGCGAGGTTTCGATGCGCACAAGGATCACATCATCGCCCGCAGCCGCCCGCCTTTCCGCGGTATCCGCATCGAACACGATAATGCCCGAAGCCGCGCCGGGCGATGCCGGAAGCCCCTTGGTCAGCACATCGCGCTGGGCTTCGGGGTCGAGCGTCGGGTGGAGCAACTGGTCAAGCGCGGCAGCATCAACGCGCGCCACCGCTTCTTCTTCGCTGATCAAGCCTTCCTGCGCCATTTCTACCGCGATGCGGAGAGCCGCCTTTGCGGTACGCTTGCCGGAGCGGGTCTGAAGCATCCACAGCTTGCCGCGCTCTACCGTGAATTCAATATCCTGCATGTCGCGATAATGATTTTCGAGGAGGTCGAACACCCGCGCCAGTTCGCCATAGGTGTCGGGCATCGCCTCTTCCATGCTGAGCGGTTTCGCTCCCGCTTCCTCGCGTGCGGCGAGCGTTAGATATTGCGGCGTGCGGATGCCCGCGACCACATCTTCGCCCTGCGCATTGATGAGATATTCGCCATAATAGCTGCGCGCGCCATCCGCCGGGTTGCGGGTGAAGGCAACGCCGGTCGCAGAGGTGTCGCCCATATTGCCGAACACCATCGCCTGCACATTGACCGCCGTGCCCCATTCGCCGGGGATGGCATTCAAGCGGCGATAGACTTTGGCACGTTCCGATTGCCAGGAACCGAACACCGCGCCGACCGCGCCCCATAATTGTTCGTGGACATCCTGCGGGAAAGGCTTGCCCCATTGTTCTTCGACGATCGCTTTATATTCGGAAACCAGTGCCTTCCATTCGGTCGCGCCCAATTCGGTGTCGAGATAATAGCCATTATCTTCCTTGACGATTTCCAACGCATCTTCAAACGCGCTATGATCGAGCCCAAGCACGACATCGGAATACATCTGGATAAAGCGACGATAGCTGTCCCACGCAAACCGCTCGTCACCGGACGTGCGCGCGAGAGCGTCAACGGTCTCGTCATTGAGGCCGAGATTGAGCACCGTGTCCATCATCCCCGGCATCGAAACCCGCGCGCCTGATCGGACTGAGACGAGCAGCGGGTTTTCCGTAGAGCCAAAGCCTTTGCCGGTTATGCTCTCAATATGGGTGATGCCGTGCGCGACTTCTTCGCGCAGGCTGTCGGGATAGGTCTCGCCATCCGCATAATAGCGCGTGCACATTTCGGTCGTGATGGTGAAACCCGGCGGCACGGGAAGGCCAATCGCCGCCATCCCGTCAAGGTTGGCGCCCTTGCCGCCAAGCAGCGTTTTGTCTCCGCTCACTCCCTTCGCGCCGCTATCATCCACGCCGCCACCGAAACGATACACATATTGGGTCATTATTACTCCAATCGTTGATTTATATGAGGCCCGGGGAGGTTTGAATTGATGCCCACGCAGCATTTGACGAATAGCGTCGCCATGCTTCTTCAATGCGGGAGCCGGCCTTTGACATGACACCATCGGATACTAAAATCGATGGCAAGTCAGGCCCGAAATCCAACGCGTAATAGCGCGCGAAAAATTGCTTACCCTGCGTGATGGAACGAATATCGTTCCATGCAAAGCGCAACGCCGGGTGAAACATGCGAAACAGGATGAGGGGCCTCATGAACAAGCCTGAGGGCGCGATATAGAAATTGATGCAGCCGCTGTAGTTCGCCGCTGTGAACAAGCCATCCCCGATACTCATTGATCCAAACCCAATATGCTCGGCACGCACGGGGATATCCACGTCTGAGGTTTGCCGCGATGAAAATCTGCGCCAACCCATCGCCGCAATTAGTCCGACAATGAGTGACCAAAACGCCACAAACGCCAACAGAGCCAAAGGGAAAAGCAGAGCCGGCAACCAAGCTGGGGTCTGACTTTCCACGGCTTCTCGTCCCTACCCTTCAATCTTCGAAAAGTCGGCGACCGCATGCACCGCATCGCGAACCCGGGCGAGGAGACCCAGACGGAAGGCGCGGATCTCGGGGTCGGGATCATTGACCATCACCGCATCGAAAAACGCATCAACCGGCGCGCGCAGCGTTGCGAGCGCAGCCATCGCGCCTTCGAAATCCTCCGCCTCTACCGCAGCCTTGGCCTTGGGTTCGGCGGTGTTTAGGGCGGCGAGGAGGGCTTGCTCTTCCGCTACCAAACCCCCGTTCGCCTCGAGCGAAGTCGAGAGGCCGTCTTGCCCCCCTGTGTCTCGACTACGCTCGACACGAACGGCGCCTGAAGGTTCCGACTTCGCCAATAAATTCGCCGCTCGCTTATACCCGGCCAGCAAATTCGCGCCATCCTCGGTCCCGATAAAAGACTGCAACGCCTTCACCCGCGCGAGCAGGCGGACGAGGTCATCCTCACCCCCCAGCGCAAACACCGCGTCGATCAAATCGTGGCGAACACCCGCTTCCTTTTGCTGAACTTTGAGACGGTCGGCGAAAAAAATCGGCAGCTGCAACATCCCAGATGTGAACGCTAGCTTCCAATAGCCACCTGATCCAATTCCAACGTCAGGAGAAATTGTTATTTCTTTGAAACTATCCGACCAATCAAACGCTTCAAAGCTGTTTCGATAAGCCGCGTGCACATCTGCTGGCACTCCGTGATCATTTGCATCCCAAAGTATAACAGCCGCTCTTGCGATCAGCCTCCCCAAACTCACGCGATTGTTAACGAGAATTGTAGCAATAATGCCAAGGGAGCTGCGCCGAAGTGCAAAAGGGTCCTTCGAGCCGGTCGGACTTTCACCGGCTGTGAAAAACCCCACCAAAGTATCCAACTTATCCGCCAAACTCACCGCCACTGTCACCGGAGCGGTGGGGACGTCATCACCCTGCCCGACCGGTTTATAATGGTCGCGGATCGCGTCGGAGACTTCGCGCGGCAGGCCTTCCTTCGCTGCATAATAGCCGCCCATCACGCCTTGCAGTTCGGGGAACTCCCCGACCATTTCGGTGACAAGGTCAGCCTTGGCAAGGCGCGCGGCTTTTTCGGCGAGGTCGGCAAGCGCCTCAACACCCTCACCGCTGCGACTAGGCTCGCTAACGCCCGCCAAGTCTCGCTCCTCTCCCGCTTGCGGGAGAGGATATGAAGCCTTATCCGCTTGCGGATTAGGCGGAGTTGGTGAGGGCTTAACAATCCCCTCTTCCACCAGCCAGCGCGCGAGTTTCGCCACGCGGTCAACCTTATCGGCCACCGTTCCCAGCTTTTCGTGGAAGGTAATCCGCTGCAACCCTTGGGCATGCTCGGCAAGCGTCTTTTTCTGGTCCTGTTCCCAGAAGAAGCGCGCATCGGAGAGCCGCGCGGCGAGCACCTTGCGGTTGCCCGCGACAATCGCCGCGCCGCCGTCGCTTGCCTCGATATTGGCGGTGCAGATGAAAGCGGGGGCTAAATTGCCCTCTGCGTCTCCACACACAAAATATTTCTGGTTGGTCGCGAGCGTCAGCTGGATGACCTCGCGCGGCACTTCCAGAAACGCCGGATCAAAATGACCGATCAGCGGCACCGGCCATTCGGTGAGGCCCGCATTTTCTGCAACCAGCGCCTCATCCTCGATCCACACAAGGCCTTTATCCGCCGCCAATTTCTTTGCGCCCTCGCGGATGATCGCGCAGCGTTCGGAAAAATGGAGGATGACATGACCAGCGCGCAGCTTCATCTCATAATCGACTGCGTTGCCAATCGTGATAGGTCCCGAATGATGGAAGCGATGCCCCTGGGTTTCATACCCGCTCTTTATACCGTCGACCTCGCACGGCACCAGATCGTCGCCGAGGATCGCAACGATCCCTTGGAGCGGACGCACCCAGCGTAAAGACTCGCTCGAAATCGACGCCTTGCCCCAGCGCATCGATTTGGGCCACGGAAAGGCGCGAATAATTGCCGGGATGGCTTCCGCCAGCACATGAGCAGTCTTGCGGCCCGGCTTGTTGACCACCGCAAAATAAACCCCGTCGCGGGTCGTTAGCTGGTCTTGCGTGAGCCCGGTCTTGCGCAAAAAGCCTTCCAAGGCCTGCGGCGGCGCACCGACCTTTGGCCCCTTGGTTTCTTCCGACACCGCCTCCGTTTCAAGCGGCAGGCCCTTGGCAATCAAAGCGAGACGCCGCGGGGTCGCGAATGTTTCGACGCTCTCCGCTTTCAAGCCAGCCTTGCCCAGCGCCTCGGTGAACAGGCGCGCCAAATCCTCCTTGGCCTTGCCCTGCATCCGGGCGGGGATTTCTTCGGACAGGAGTTCGAGAAGGAAATCGGTCATGTTTTATTCCGTAGTCCTGAGCGCGTCGAAGGACGGGGTGCTGTGCGGAGGGATGTGCTTCGACAAGCTCAGCACGAACGGATTTCGTAGCGTCTCTATCATTCCGCCCATCCGTTTTTCACCATCCAAGCCTCGCACGCGCCTTTGGCGAGGTCGCGGACGCGGCCGATATAGGCGGCGCGTTCCTGAACCGAGATCACGCCGCGGGCTTGCAGCAGGTTGAACACATGGCTCGCCTTGATTGCCTGATCATAGGCCGGGAGCGGCAGTCCACGCTCGATGCAGGTCTTGCATTCGGCCTGACAATCTTCGAACCACTTGAATAGCTTGGCGGTATCAGCCACCTCGAAATTCCAGGTCGACATTTCGACCTCATTTTCATGGAACACATCGCCATAGGTCACCGCCGGACGGCCGCCCACGGCATCGTTGAAGCGCAGATCATAAACGCTGTCGACGCCCTGAATATACATGGCGAGGCGCTCCAGCCCATAGGTGATTTCACCGGTGACGGGCTTGCAATCAAAGCCACCCATTTGCTGAAAATAGGTGAATTGGGTGACCTCCATGCCATCGCACCACACCTCCCAGCCGAGGCCCCAGGCGCCCAGAGTTGGGCTTTCCCAGTCGTCTTCGACAAAGCGGATATCATGTTTAAGCGGGTCAATGCCGATGGCGGCGAGGCTCCCGAGATAGAGCTCCTGCAAATTGGGCGGGCTCGGCTTCATCACCACCTGATATTGGTAATAATGCTGGAGCCGGTTGGGGTTTTCGCCATAGCGGCCATCGGTTGGACGGCGCGACGGCTGGACATAGGCCGCGTTCCACGCGTCCGGCCCCAAGCTGCGCAAGGTCGTCGCGGGGTGGAAAGTGCCTGCCCCCACTTCCATGTCATAAGGTTGCAGAATCACACAGCCCTGCTCCGCCCAATAATCATGGAGCGTCAGGATGAGCCGCTGAAAACTGGGCGCATCCTCGCGGGGCGCGGGTCCATGGGAAGCGGGTCGTTCAACTGTAGATACGGCCACTCATTTTCACCTTCGCAAGTGCAACAATTTTTATGGCCTTTGACCGATGGAGCGGATGGGGTCAAGAGGTGGTCCGGCCGAGTTATTCGTTAACCGAAACGGCACGCTTGATATGGTAATCAACGGCAGGACCCGCCACAAGAGAGCGCCGACGGCCCACGGCCAACAGAAATTATTGTAATAACGGAGATATTCATGAAGCTTCGCGCGTTATCCGCCCTTGCTCTTATAGTCATTGTACCGACGACTGCCTGCTCCGCACCGACGACGCCAACACCGCAATCCGCATCACCAAACGACAATAGCGATCCTGCTTTGTGGGTCGTCAAGGATAAGGACACCACCATCTATTTGTTCGGCACAGTGCACCTCCTCAAACCCGGCCTCAGCTGGTTTGACGAGGCGGTCAAGGACGCGTTCGACAAATCCGATACGCTGGTGACTGAAATCCCGGATGGCAATGAAGCGGCGATGGCACCGCTGATGATGAAATATGCGGTTGCGGCCGATGGCAAGAAGATCAGCGACCGCCTTAGTGCCGAACAAAAACAACGCTATGATGCGGCGATGAGCAAGCTTGGGCTTCCCACGGCCCAGTTTGAAATTTTCGACCCGTGGTTTCCGATGATCGCGATTGCGATGGGTCAATATACCAAAGCGGGGATGAACCCCGATTCAGGGGCAGAGAAGATCCTCTACAAGGCCGCACGCGATGCCGGAAAGAAACAGGAAGCGCTTGAGACCGCCGAGCAGCAATTTGGCTGGCTGGGTTCCATCCCGCAAACCGAACAGGTTGAAGGCCTCATCTCGGCAGTCGACAAGGGCGATAGCGAAGCCTTGGCCTTTGTCGATAAAATGACCGCGGCCTGGAATGCGGGCGATGCGGATGCGCTGGCGAAAATCATCAACGAGGATTGGGATACCACCCCCGAAACGCGCCGGATCATGCTGTCCGACCGCAACGCACGCTGGGCGGATTGGATCAAGACGCGCATGGACAAGCCGGGGACAGTGTTCATTGCGGTTGGCGCAGGCCACCTCGCGGGCGATGACAGCGTCCAGAGCCTCCTTGCCAAGCGCAAGATCAAGGTGAAGCGCGTCGCTTATTGATGCGCTGAAGGATCGGCGCGAATTCGCGTGACGAGCCGCGAGGCAGGCGTTATCCGGTTTGGATATGCGTCTGCCTCGTTTTTTTGTGCCGGTGGCTCTTGTGGTCATCGGCCTCGCCGCATGGTTCGGTTATCGATCCAGCACCGCGTCTCCGGCGCCCCTCCCGCCCGCCAGGAATAGCACGCCTACCGCAACCCAAAGCTATCGCGCACCCGCGCTGTGGAAAGTCAGCGATGCCGACACGACCATCTATCTGTTCGGCACCTTCCACATGCTGCCCCCGGCGTCCGAAGGGCAATGGTTCAAGGGGGCGCTGCGTCAAGCGTTTGACCGCTCGGACGTGTTGGTGACCGAAATCATCAGCCCTGCCAATCCGATGGAATTGGCGCCCGCAACCGTTGCGCTCGCGACCGATCCCGATGGCCCGCCGCTGTCGCAAAAGCTTCCGCCCGAAGCGCGTTCCGCCTATCAGGCTTTTGTTCGCGCACAGGATATGCGGCCCGAAAGCCTCGAGCGGTTCGAGGCCTGGTATGTCGCAAGCCTGCTGGCGACGGCCCGCTATCGCAAGATCGGGCTCGACCCTAAATCGGGCGCAGAGCGGGTGCTCATCGCGGCCCTTCCGCCGACCAAAAAACGCGAGGCCCTGGAAACGCCGCAGGCGCAGCTTGCGATGCTCGATAGCGTCCCCGAAAGCGAGCAGATCGACGCGCTGGTGCAACTCGTCACGAGCAAAGGCGATCCGCGCGCCAGCACCGACAAGATGTTTGCGCAATGGGTGAAAGGCGATGCCGAAGGGCTGGCCGCGAGCAAGAATGCCGCACTCTACAAGATGCAAGGCATGTCGCGGATCATGCTGTCCGAACGCAACCGCCGCTGGGCCGCGTGGATCAAGGAGCGGCTCGGGCTGCCCGGAACTTATTTTGTCGCGGTAGGCGGAAGCCACCTCGCCGGGCCCAATAGCGTCCAGCATTATCTTGCGCAGGATCATCGGATCACAGCGCAGCGCGTTCCCGATTGATGCCCCTCACAAAGCCGGTTAGCAAGATCATTATGTTGTCCAACCACCCCCTCCCGCGCCGCATCCTGTTTGCGCTCGGCCTCGCTGCAAGCTTGGCCACGCTCACTGCCTGTGATCGTCGCAGCGGTCCCGTGACAGAAGATGCGAGCGACATCAGCTCGACGGATAAGCCCGCCCTCGCCAGCGAAGATGCGCGGCGGGACCGCCCCGCCGGACCGCCGCGCCCGGCGATGTGGAAGCTTTCCGACGCCGACACCACCATCTATCTCTTCGGCGGTGTTCATATGCTGCCGCAAGGGCTCGATTGGCAGACGGGCATGGTCGATAAAGCGGCGCGAGAGGCCGACATGCTGATCCTCGAACTCGCGCCCGAAGAGCAGGCCAAGGCCTCGGCGGTGCTGGCCGAAATCGCGGCCGATACGCCGCAACCGCCGCTCGAACAACGCATTCCGCCACAATTTACCGACGATCTCGACCTGCTCGCGGCGCGCACCCAGCTATCGCGCCCGCAACTGGACGACATGGAAAGCTGGGCGGCGGCGCTAGTACTGTCCAATGCAGTATCGCGAAATTCCGCTTTATCGCTCGAACGCGGCACGGAAAAACAACTCACCAAGGCATTTGAAGCGATGGGCAAGCCGGTCACCGGCCTCGAAACAGTGGAGTATCAACTCGGTCTGTTCGACGCCCTGCCGCAACGCACACAGGATGCCTTGCTCGCCCGCACCATCAGCGATGCCCCCAATGCGGCAGGCAAGTTCGACAAGCTGGTTGCGGCATGGGCGCGCGGCGATGTCGTGGCCGTCGGCCTTTATGCGGATAGTGAATTACGCGCGGTTGATGGTCTCGCAGGCCCGCTCCTCACCACCCGCAACCGCCAATGGGCAGAGTGGCTACGCGACCGGATGCAGCTTCCCGGCACCATCCTCGTTTCGGTTGGCGCCG
This sequence comes from Pseudomonadota bacterium, assembly GCA_023458055.1. Taxonomy (GTDB): domain Bacteria; phylum Pseudomonadota; class Alphaproteobacteria; order Sphingomonadales; family Sphingomonadaceae; genus JAFAFE01. The sequence goes on along the minus strand of JAEXAW010000034.1, from coordinate 25,710 downwards.
GACATTTGGTCGGCGATGACAGCGTGCAGGCGATGCTCGCGCAGGAAGGATATAAGGTCGAGCGGGTGCAATAGCGGGCACGCTCGCGCGCATCTCCGCTTGCTTTTTGCGCCCCTCCCCGCTATGCGCGCCGCTTCCTTGTCATGGTCATCCCTGGAGGCGTGGCGGGAATGGAGCGCGAAGGGTTCGCGTTTCACATTCAAATATTTGGAGTTTTACTATGAGCGATCAGCTGACTTTGTCGGCCGAAGCGCGCGAACGGGCTGGCAAGGGAGCCTCCCGTGCATTGCGTCGTGAAGGCCGCGTACCTGCCGTCATTTATGGTGGCAAAGAAGAACCGCAGACCATCCATGTCGAAGAAAAGGCGCTGGTTAAAGCGCTGATGACCGGCGTTTTCACCAACTCGATCGTTATGGTCGAACTGGGCGGCAAGCAGATCCGGACGCTTCCCAAGGACGTCGCCTTCCATCCTGTGACTGATCGCCCCGAGCATGTCGATTTCTTCCGCGTCGCCAAGAACGCGAAGGTCGAAGTCAACGTCCCCGTGATCTTCCAGAATGAAGAAGCATCTCCGGGCCTCAAGAAGGGCGGCGTGTTGAACGTTGTCCGTCACGAACTCGAACTGATCTGCGACGCAGACAAGATCCCTGACGAAATCTTCATCGACGTGACCGGCCTCGAAGTCGGCGATTCGATCCACATTTCGCACGTCACCCTGCCGGAAGGTTCGACCAGCCTCATCACCGACCGCGATTTCACCATCGCTGCGATCGTGGCTCCGTCGGCCCTCAAGTCGACCGAAGGCGACACCACCAAGGACAGTGGTGAAGGCGAAGCCGAAGCTTGATTCTTGTCCTTAGGGGTTGAAATAGAACCGGTGGCAGGCCAAGGCTTGTCGCCGGTTTTTACTTTCTGGAGAAAGACATATGACAAAACGACTATACAGGTCCGCATTGGTCATTATGTTTGCTTTGTCCGGCGGTATGGTGGAGGCTCAAAACACCCAACAAATTGATGATGCAACCTGCTTCCGCATAGCGGTCGCATCGAATGCACAACTAGCACAAAATCCCAACAATCCGATGGCCTTGATGGCAATGTATTATCTCGGGCGCTTGGAAAATTCCGGTGCGCAACTGGAGCCCATCCTCAAAAAGCTTGAGGGCGATAAGGACGCGGCCAACCCCGTAACAATCCAGAACAAGGGCCGGATTTGTCTTAGCTCGTGGCAGGCCAGTGTGATGAAATCGAAAGCCGCGTTCAAGGCCGCGACGCCCGCCGTAGCGGTACAATCACCCAACAAATAGAACGGCTGGAGCATGCAACTGTGGGTTGGCCTTGGAAATCCGGGCCCTCAATATGCGATGCATCGCCACAATGTCGGCTTCATGGCGCTTGATGTCATGGCCGATGTGCACGACTTTGGCCCGGAGAGAAAAGCGTTTCAGGGCTGGCTGCGCGAAGGCCGCATCGGCACGCAGAAATTGCTGTTCTTAAAACCCGCGACCTTCATGAACGAAAGCGGTCGCTCGATCCGCGCCGCGCTGGATTTCTACAAGCTCGAACCCGAAGACGTCACCGTCTTTCACGACGAACTCGACCTTGCGCCGTTCAAGGTCAAGGTCAAGCAAGGCGGCGGCAGCGCCGGCCATAACGGCCTTAAATCCACCACCCAGCATATCGGCCCCGACTATCGCCGTGTGCGCATCGGTATCGGCCATCCCGGGCACAAGGACCGCGTGACGGGTTATGTCCTCGGCAATTTCGCCAAAGACGAGATGGACGGCCTCACCGACATGCTCGGCGCGATCAGCGCAGCGGCCGAATGGCTCGCCAAGGGTGACGAAGTGCGCTTTATGAGCGATGTTGCGGGACGATTAAACACGGAATAACACCGCCCGAGTTCTCATTTTGTTCTTGACATTTATTTCGAAATTGCCTAGCTTAAATTGTTTTCTTGCCGCTGCTTGTGGCTCCGCTCATTGCAAGGGTGTCATAGGCTGCGTTCCGTTGGAAATCGTAGTGTTCGTAGTGCTGCACTGGGAAGTTAGGGAATCTGGCGCGATAGAAATACGCGTTTCACAGGGAATCTAGGGAATCTCTAAACGCGCAAAAACGCTTTTGGGAGGGAACTTAGGGAATCTAGGGAATCAAAAAAGCGGTTTGAGTGGGAATCTAGGGAATCAAAAAGTGCGTTTCAGGGGGAACTTAGGGAATTTGTAAAATCCCGAGCGCACCATGCCCTCCCTTATCGATCACCGGATGGACAGGCTCGTTGCCGTCGCCTAGTGGGACGCACATAAATCAGACCCCACACGAGGATTCACATGGGTTTCAAATGCGGTATCGTCGGGCTGCCGAATGTCGGCAAGTCTACCTTGTTCAATGCACTCACCGAAACGCAGGCAGCGCAGGCGGCGAATTATCCTTTCTGCACGATTGAGCCCAATGTCGGCAACGTCGCGGTGCCTGATCCGCGCCTTAATAAGCTCGCGGAAATTGCGGGATCGCAGAAGATTATCGAAACCCAGTTGGCCTTTGTCGATATTGCGGGCCTGGTGCGCGGCGCGTCCAAAGGCGAAGGGTTAGGCAACCAGTTTCTTGGCAATATCAGGGAGGTGGACGCGGTTGTTCACGTTTTACGTTGCTTTGAAAATGACGACATCCAGCATGTCGAAAACAAGATTGATCCCATCGCTGACGCTGAAACGGTTGAAACCGAGCTGATGCTGGCCGACCTTGAATCGCTCGAAAAACGCGTGCCTGCTTTCCAGAAGAAAGCGACGAGCGGCGACAAGGAAGCGAAGATCGCGGCGTCCGTCCTCGGTCAGGCGCTTGCCCTGTTGCGCGAAGGCAAGCCCGCGCGGCTCACCGAACCCAAGGATGAGGAAGAGCGCAAAATCTTCCAGCAGGCGCAACTCCTCACCTCAAAGCCGATCCTCTATGTCTGCAACGTCAATGAAGATGACGCCGCGACCGGCAACGCCCATTCCGCCCGCGTTTTTGAAAAAGCCAAGGCCGAAGGCGCGCAGGCCGTGCTGGTATCGGCGGCCATCGAGGCCGACCTTTGCGGGATGGACCCGCAAGAAAAGCTGGCTTTCCTCGAAGAAATGGGTCTTCACGAAACCGGCCTCGCGCGCATCATTCGCGCCGGATATGACCTCCTCCACCTCCTCACCTTCTTCACCGTCGGACCCAAGGAAGCGCGCGCCTGGACCGTCCATGCCGGTGCCAAGGCTCCCGAAGCCGCGGGCGAAATCCACAGCGACATGCAACGCGGCTTCATCCGCGCCGAAACCATCGCTTATGACGATTATGTCGCCTTGGGCGGCGAAGGTCCGGCGAAGGAAGCGGGCAAGCTACGCCAAGAAGGCAAGGAATATGTCGTGCACGACGGCGACGTGATGCACTTCAAGTTCAACGTCTGAGGCAACTCGCATCCGTCATCTTCTTTTCTCACCCCAGCAGCAATATTGTATCAGTCTAGTCGGGAGCGACAAAAAGCGCAGAAAAAATTGGCGTTAGCTTTCTTATTGACCCTTGGCATTACCGGATCGGCCATCATGCCGGCGCGCGCCCAGTGGATGAGCATGGACGCAGGGATGGATCTTTCCATCGGTGCCGGTAACTATCTTCTATCCCAGCAGGTGCTCAAAAATGTCGTCAAAAAGACGAGCAGCAAGAAGGCAGTGCCTCCGCGAAAGTCGCCCGTTCGCAAAACCACAACGCCGCCCCGAGTGACTTCCGCGCCGCTCGCTGGGTCAAGCCGCTTTGTCCGGCGGGGCGGCTACGCGCGCTCTATCGAAACTTTGGCGAAAACCTATCCGGCAGCCCAACAGGTTCAAGCCCGTCAAGGGTATGGCGCGCTTTTGGAGGCTTACCCGGCAATCTTACGCAAACTTGGCCAGCCCGAAAACGAAGTGGCTGTCGGCATGGCGGCTTTCATTGCGGGGACTTATTCCGCCTATCATAATCGCCCTTTCCCCGATGATCGCTTTGCACCGCTGGTAGCAACTGCGCGCCGCCATGGCTGAAGATGTGACCATTGCGGCAATGACCAACGCGCAGAAACAGCAGCTAAACGATTCTCTGGCAGCGATAGGCATGCTCATGGTCACCGCGCAACTCCGGCAGCAACAGCAGCCGGACGCGACGCTCGAACGGAAAATGCGGCTGGCCGCAGCAAAAAGCCTGAACGATGTGCTTGGCATCAATGCGGCCCAACTTGAGCTAACGGCAACCGGCCTCTGATTTTGATTTGGCGCAACGAGGGGCTAAACGGCCCGCTCTGGTATAGCCAGCACCATGGCCGGACGAAAAAGACAATGCCGGTGGGGTTTGCCTGAACAGAAAATGCGCTAGCTGTCGAACGCTTCGAGGATCGGACAGCCGGCCCCTTCTCGCGAGGCGCACTGCCGGACAAGTTTGGCAAGGCCGCTGCGCGCTCCCTGCAGAACGGCAATCTCTGCATCGAGCGCGGCGATTCGCCGGTAAGACAATTCGCGGACGCGGATGCGGTCGCCAGAACGGTGAAATTCGAGCAACTCGCCGATTTCGCTGAGCGTGAATCCGGCGGTTTGCGCGGAGCGGATGAATTTAAGTTGGCTAAGGTCCGTTTCACCATAGCGGCGCACCCCCGCGCCCCAGCCCTCGCCGCCCGCCCGCGCCGGCGTATCAAGGAGGCCGCGGCGCTGATAATAGCGCACCGTTTCCACACCAACGCCCGCGGCTTTGGCCAATTTTCCGATGGTGAGTTGCATCGCTTGACTCCGTACTATGGTACGGCGGTTATATGGGTGATCATGTCAGACGAAACAAGCACGCCCGCCGGTGCCAAGCGCGCCATCCTTTATCGCATGGTCCTTCCCGACCACACCTGTCCTTACGGGTTAAAGGCGCTGCACCTTCTTAAAAGTCGCGGCTTTGCGGTCGAAGATCATCTCCTCACCACGCGGCCCGAGGTTGATGCGTTCAAGGAGCAGCATGGGGTCAAAACCACGCCGCAAATCTGGATCGACGGAAAGCGTATCGGCGGGCATGATGATCTGCGCCGCTATCTTGGCCTCAAGGTCGCGGACCTTGGCGACACCAGCTATGTGCCCGTCATCGCCCTGTTCGCGATGACCGCGCTGATGGCGCTTGCGGCGAGCTATGCGGTTTATCAAACGCCGTTCACGGTGCGCGCGGCGGAATGGTTTGTCTCGTTCAGCATGTGCATATTGGCACTCTTGAAGCTTCAGGACATCGGCAAATTTTCGACCATGTTCCTGAATTATGATCTGCTCGCCAAACGGTGGGTGCCTTATGGCAACATCTATCCGTTCGCCGAAGGATTGGCGGGGGTGCTGATGACTGCGCATTGGCTCAACTGGCTGTCGATCCCGGTGGCGCTGTTCATCGGCACCATCGGCGCGATGAGCGTGTCCAAGGCGGTCTATATCGACAAGCGCGCGATCAAATGCGCCTGCGTCGGCGGCAACAGCAATGTGCCGCTGGGCTTTGTGTCCTTGACCGAAAACCTCATCATGATCGCTATGGCGCTGTGGATGCTGTGGCGGTGATTATTCAACTTAATTACCTGAAAGATAGACGATGAAATCTCTGTTTTGCGTCACCAGAACGCTGACGCTCGCCCTGTTTGCCACGCCCGTTTGGGCACAGGACCATAGCGGGCATGAGGGGCATGATATGGCGACGATGCCCGCGCCGGCGCCGCAGGGCACAACGCCGCAACCTGCGCCCGCTCCAACGCCGCATGATCATTCGAAGATGGGCCATGGCCAGATGGATGATCCGACGACGTTGGATAACGGCGATGTAGAAATTGTTTGGGAACACGAATCATTTGCAAACGGCTCCGGCACCTCACGCCTTCCCGGCAACGAAGGCGCGATGCACGGCCTGATGACCATGACAAGCGGCTGGCACCTCATGGCCCACGGCTTTGTCCAGACCGCTTATACCGACCATGGCGGCCCACGCGGCGATGATAAATTCTACGTCACCAACATGGCGATGCTGTCGGCCAGTCGCGAATTTGATGGCGGCAAGTTTGAAGCGCGCACGATGCTCAGCCTTGAACCCGCGATGAGCCCGCGTGGTTATCCCAATCTGTTTGCGACTGGCGAGACGGCTTATGGCGAGCCGCTGGTGGACCGCCAGCACCCCCATGACCTGTTCATGGAACTCGCCGCGCGGCTCGATATTGATGTCGCTGATAATACCAGCCTGTTCCTTTATGGCGGTCCGGTCGGTGAACCTGCTATTGGCCCGAGCGCCTTCATGCACCGCGGGTCGGCGCGCTATAATCCCGAACCGCCGATCACCCATCACTGGTTTGATTCCACCCATATCACCTATGGCGTGGTGACGGCGGGCATCGCCACCCCGCAATTCCAGATCGAAACCTCCGCCTTCCGTGGCCGCGAGCCCGACGAGCGGCGCTGGAATATCGAAAAGCCCAAGCTTGATAGCTGGGCGGTGCGCGGCACGTGGACCCCGACACCCGACTGGTCGGCGCAAATCTCGACTGCGCATCTGAAATCGCCGGAAGCGAGCCACGGCGGCGATGAACAGCGCACCACCGCGAGCGTTCATTATGCCAACGGTAAGGGTCTTTCCGGCATGGCGGCTTTTTCCGCCAAGGACAAAAAGCCCGGCCCCACCCTTACCGCCTGGCTCGCGGAAGCCAATTACGATCTGTCGGATCATCACAGCGTTTTTGCGCGCTATGAAAATGTGAAGAATGACGAGCTTTTCCCCGACCATGCCCATCCCTTGCATGACCGACCTTTCCGGGTTGCCAAGATGCAGGCGGGCTATGCCTATCGCTTGCCGGTAACGGATAAGGTGGAGTTGGCGCTGGGTGGCAGCCTCGCGGCTTATGCCAAGCCCGCTGCTCTTGATCCCTATTATGGGAAATCACCCCTGGGCTATACTTTGTTTGCGAAGCTGAGTTTGGGGCATTAAGCAGGCGGGCATGAACGCTAATATCCGATTCAAACCGGCGGTCGGCGCCGCGCTTGCGCTGCTGCTTTCCGCTTGCGCGGCCACTACAACGACGACCCAGCCCGAGGTGGGATCCCCATCAGCACCAGCCGCCGCACCCGCCGAAAAGCGCGCACCGGTTACATTGCTCGTGTCCATTGATGGCTTTCGCCCTGACTATTTGCAGCGCGGGGTAACGCCCAATCTCAATAAGTTGGTGCAAGGCGGGGTCTTTGCCTCGATGCGGCCAAGTTTCCCGAGCAAGACGTTTCCCAATCATTATACCATCGTCACCGGCAAGCGGCCGGACAATCATGGTATAGTCGACAATAATATGCGTGATCCGCGCCGCCCTGGTCCGGGCGAAAATTTCAGTCTCGGCAATGCAAAACAGGCGCTCGACGCATTCTGGTGGGATCAGGCTGAGCCCATCTGGGTGACGGCGGAAAAACAGAATATCCGCACCGCAACGATGTTCTGGCCGGGATCGGAAGTACCGATCCACGGCGTGCGCCCGGATGACTGGCAACGGTTTGACCAGAATGTCACCGGCACCCAGCGCACCAATGCGGTCATCGACTGGCTGCGCCGTCCGGCAAATATCCGTCCGCGCCTCCTCACCGTTTATTTCGATATCGTCGATACCGCCGGACATAAATTTGGCCCGCAAGGCGCGGACACAACCAAGGCCGTGCAGGAGGTCGATCAGGAAATCGGCTATATGCTCGACAGCATCCACGCACTGCATCAGCCGGTCAATGTCGTGGTTGTGTCCGATCATGGGATGGCGGCAACCAGTAGCCAGCGGTTGATTGACCTCGACAAGCTGCTCCCGCGCGACAGCTATCAGTTGGTGACAAGCGGGCCTTTTGCGGCGCTCAATCCGCTGCCCGGTAAGGAGGCGGTTGTCGAAGCGGCGCTGATCAAACCGGCAGCGCCCATTCCCAACGCTGAATGCTGGCACAAGAAGGACATCCCGGCGCGCTTCCAATATGGCAAAAACCTCCGCGTGCCAGAGATATTCTGCCTTGCGCAATCAGGCTGGAAGATTGTCATGGGACAGCCGGAATATGACGCCAATGGCGGCGATCATGGTTATGATAATTTCCACCCTGATATGGCCGCGATCTTCATCGCCAACGGACCCGAATTTGTGAAGGGGCGGACGCTGCCAACCTTTGACAATGTCGATGTCTATCCGTTGATCGCCTATCTGATTGGTATGGAGCCCCTCGCTTATGACGGCGTGCCCCATTTGGCGGCCGAAACCCGCGTGGTTTCTGGCACCCCTCCCCCAACCGTAACTGGCGAGAAGAAATAATGACACCGGAACTGGCCTATTATGAAGACCTTATGGTGGGCACAAAACAGGCGTTCGGGCGCTACGAAGTCACGCGCGAGGAAGTGATCGACTTCGCCCGCAAATATGATCCGCAACCGTTCCATCTTGACGATGAGGCCGCAGCCCAAACCCATTTCGGGCGCCTGTCGGCCAGCGGCTGGCACACCTGCGCGATGCAGATGAGTATGCTCGTCAAAAATTGGAGCGAGCATCGGATTGCCTCGCTCGGTTCACCCGGACTCGACGAGGTCAAATGGATGAAGCCGGTCTATCCCGGCGATACGCTACGCATCGAAAGCGAGCTCCTCGAAAAACGCCGTTCTGCGAGTCGGCCCGAAATGGGCCTCACCAAAACCCGCAGCACGGTGTTCAATCAGCATGATGAGCCCGTCATGACAATGGTTGCAAACGGCCTGGTTCAGGTGCGTAATCCTGAAACTGGCGACGGATAGTTGGCGCGATTTTACAAACGCTTTGTGTAAAATTCATAGTATTGCGATCAAAGCACGCTATCATGGGTTAAGTGCGTGCCCCCATGCACTTTTTTTCTAATGCCGGAGGAGGACTGTTATGGCTCAAGACTGGGCTGCTGACGTAAAGAAATTTGTCGCCAATGCCGACGACGAAGTGATCAACGCAATCGTCAAATATTGCGGTATTGCGCTTCATAATCAGGATTCATCCCTTGTTTCCTATTCAGACCCGGTTGAACTTGACCGCGTGCGCGAAAATTTCCTGAAGAAGAAGCTTGGTCTTACGCATTCGGATGCCGATCTTGACAGCGGCATCGCGGCTGTTGGCGAACGGATGAAGGGCACCAATTTCAAGAACCGCGTCACGGTTTACTATTTGCTGCTCGAACAATTCGGCATGCTTGACTTCTTCCGCAAGGCGGGCGGCGCTGTTGCCGGTGCCGCAGCGGCAGCCGGTGCAGGTGTTGCCGCAGCGACGCTAACGGGTTCGGACAAGGATGAAGAGGTAAAGCCGGTTGCGGCTACCACAACAAACGACGCTTCGGTCGCTCCGGCGGTCGTTGCAGGTGCTACGGCTGCAACAGGCGCGGCGGCCTCTAGCGCTGCGACGCCGCTTCGCGCCACCAGCGACGATTACGCGGCGACGACCACGACAACTACCGATTACACCGACACTTATGTCGAGGAAGAAAAATCGGGCATGGGCTGGCTCTGGTGGTTGCTCGGCGCTCTCGCGCTGCTCGGTTTGCTCTGGTGGCTGTTCTTCCGCCAACCGGCTGCGAAGGTCGAAGCGCCGACACCGGCTGCAACGGAGACGGTCAAGACTGACGCTCCCGCAACGGTTCCCGCTGACGATATTACCAAGGCTCCGGCTGAAGGTACGGTGACCATCCCCACGGGCGCTGGCGTCACCACCGAAACCCGCGACGGCAAGCCGGTCGTAAAGGTTTATTTCGACACCTCGAAAACTGATGTTGCTCCGGCATTTGTACCGGCAGCTGCGAGCCTTAAGGCTTATCTCGATAGCCATGCGGGCAGCAGCCTCGCCGTTTCGGGTTTCAATGATCCTCGCGGTAATGCTGAAGCTAATGCCAAGCTCTCCAAGGGTCGCGCCGAAGCCGTCAAGGCTGACCTTGTCAAGGCCGGCATCGCCGATGGTTCGATTGAACTGGTGAAGCCCGCAGCGGCCACTGACAAGACGGTCGACAACGCCAGCGCGCGCCGCGTGGAAGTTGTTGTTCGCTAAGACACAAAGGCATTTCGCCTGACATTAAGGAGGCCGGGGTTCACGCCCCGGCCTTTTTTAGTGTTTGACGACTGGGTTTATTTGCGCCCGAACAGCTTTTCGATGTCTCCATGGGCAAGTTTGACCCAAGTCGGGCGCCCGTGATTGCACTGCCCCGAATGGGGTGTGACTTCCATTTCCCGCAGCAGCGCGTTCATTTCGACAACCGACAGCACCCGCCCCGCCCGCACCGATCCGTGGCACGCCATGGTCGCGGCCACATGGTCGAGCCGCTCCTTGAGGCTGAGCGCCTCGTCGAACGCGCCGAGTTCATCGGCCAAATCCTGCAGCAAGCCGGCGACCCCACCAGAGCCGAGCATTGCGGGGGTCGCACGCACCAGCATCGCAGCGGGGCCAAAGCGCTCCATTTCAAGTCCAAAGGCTTCCAGTTCATCCGCGCGCGCATCCAGGCGATCACAGGCGGCCTCATCAAGCTCGACAACTTCGGGCAAGAGCAAGCCTTGCCTTGCAACCCCGTGCCCCTCGACACCTCTTCGGATGCGCTCGAGCACCAATCGTTCATGAGCCGCATGCTGATCGACGATGACCAGACCGTCTTCGGCTTCCGCCACAATATAGGTTTTGGCGACCTGTCCGCGCGCAACGCCGAGCGGGAAGGATGCGACCTCAGGCACAGGCTCGATCGCCGCTTCCGCTTTGGCGGCAATGAGATAATCCTCCGGTGCAGCATAGCTGTGCGCCACATCATTGACGCTGTTCGGCACTGCGTTTGCCGATTGCACAGGAGTAATGGACGACTGGTTCCCTCCCGAGAAACTACGTTCAAAAAGACCTGGCGCGCGTGCTGCAGGTTCAACCCCCTCAACCTGCCAGTTACCGAGCGCCGCCGCGCTTGGTCGCTGCACGCTGCGAAAGCCTGCCCCGTCCAGCGCCGCGCGCAATCCGCCAATAATAAGACCACGAACGACGCCCGGTTCGCGAAACCGGACCTCGGTTTTGGCCGGGTGCACATTGACATCCACCATCTCGCCGGGAAGATCGATGAAGAGCGCGACCACCGGGTGCCGGTCCCGCGCGAGCATATCTGCGTAGGCACCGCGTAACGCTCCGACAAGCAGCCGATCCTTCACCGGCCTTCCATTGACGAACAGATATTGGTGGTCGGCAACACCGCGGTTGTAGGTCGGCAGTCCCGCAACCCCGCCCAGCCGGATGCCGTCACGCTCCAGTTCAATGACCACATTATTATCGGCAAGCTGTCGATCAGTGAGTGCAGCAACGCGTTGTGGCTGGTTTTGCTCGCCCTGCACCTGCAGGGTGATCTTGCCATCATGTTCAAGGCTGAACGCGATATCGGGTCGCGCCATCGCCAGCCGTTTGACGACATCAAGCGCTGCCCCATATTCTGACCGCGCCGAACGCAAAAATTTACGGCGGGCGGGGATCTTCTCGAACAATCCTTCGACCCGGACCCGCGTACCCGGCGGAAGAGCGGCTGGCCCATCGCTGACCAGTTTGCCATTGTCGATCACGCGGCTCCAGCCATCGGCCCCGGCAACCCGGCTTTCAAGCGTCAGTCGCGCAACGCTCGCAATCGAGGGTAGCGCCTCGCCGCGAAAACCGAGTGTTGTGACTGCATCAATCGCGTCGTCGGGCAACTTCGACGTTGCATGGCGCTCGAGCGCGAGTTCCATATCGGCGGGCGTCATGCCACAGCCATTGTCGCTGACCTCGATAAGGTCCGTCCCACCATTGACCAGTCGGACCGCGATGCGCGAGGCGCCGGCGTCAATCGCGTTCTCCACGAGTTCCTTCAACGCACTGGCGGGTCTTTCCACCACTTCGCCCGCTGCGATGCGATTCACCAAGGTTTCAGGGAGCCTGCGTATTGACATAGATGCAATCCTAGCGCAGTCGAACCAGAACTGCGACCCCGTAGCTAAGCCAAAAAAGAAAAAACCCTCAATTCGGCGAAAAATCGACCGAATCAGGGGGAATTGAATCTAATTGGGCGGGAAAACAGGAGCAATTCATCGGAGGAAAACGCGATCGCCTCGGCGCATTTTTTCTCCACGCAAGAATAATCAGGAAAATTCCGCATGTGGCCTTTTGATAAATTCACCAAGCTGTTCAAATTCTCCTCGCACGACATGGCGATTGACCTCGGCACTGCTAACACGGTCGTCTATGTTCGTGGCAAAGGCATTGTGCTTAACGAACCCTCGGTGGTCGCGGTTGAAACGCTGAACGGTATCAAAAAGGTCAAAGCAGTTGGCGACGACGCCAAACTGATGATGGGTAAGACGCCGGACTCGATTGAAGCAATCCGCCCCTTGCGCGATGGTGTGATCGCCGACATCGATGTCGCGGAGCAGATGATCAAACACTTCATCCTCAAGGTGCATGGTCAGCGCAAAATTCCGAGCTTTCCCGAAATCGTGATCTGCGTTCCTTCGGGATCGACCTCTGTCGAACGTCGCGCGATCCGTGACGCGGCCTCCAATGCAGGGGCTAGCCAGGTGTGGTTGATCGAAGAACCCATGGCCGCTGCTATTGGTGCCGACATGCCGGTGACAGAACCCATCGGTTCGATGGTCGTTGACATCGGTGGCGGCACGACTGAGGTCGCCGTCCTTTCGCTGCGCGGTCTCGCTTACACAACGTCGGTGCGGGTCGGTGGTGACAAGATGGACGAAGCCATTGTGTCCTACGTCCGCCGCCATCACAACCTCTTGATCGGCGAAGCAACCGCTGAGCGTATCAAAAAGGATTTCGGTGTTGCCCGCCCGCCCGCAGATGGCATCGGCGAAACCATTCACATCAAAGGTCGCGACCTTGTGAACGGCGTGCCCAAGGAAATTTCGATCAATCAGGGCCAGATTGCAGAAGCCTTGTCGGAGCCCATCGGCACGATCATTGAAGGTGTCCGCATCGCGCTTGAAAACACGGCTCCGGAACTCGCAGCCGATATTGTCGATCAAGGCATCGTGCTCACCGGCGGCGGCGCTCTCATCGAGGGTCTTGATGAACTGCTGCGTGATGAAACCGGCCTTCCCGTCACCGTTGCCGACGATCCGCTGACCTGCGTCGCCATCGGTACCGGGCGCGCACTCGAAGATCCGCTGTTCCGCGGCGTGCTCCAGTCGGCCTAAGGAGCATTAGCTTCCCATGGCGGCGCCAAACTCCCGGCGCCCGGGTTACTCCCGAAAGGCGCAATATGGGCTCTTTGCAGCCTATGTTATCGCTGTGGCTGGCGCCTTGGCGGGGCTGTTGCTCGTCCTGATTTCCGCGTTTGACCCGACCGGGTTTGCGGCGCTGCGTAGCTTGGCCAGCGAATTGTTTGCGCCTGTCTCACGAGCGTCGTCGTCGGTCGTTGGCTCAGTGGGATCCGCAGACGAAAATATCAGCGCCTACATCAATGCTGGATCGCAGAATAAAGAGCTAAGACGCCAGCTTGATGTTGCGCACAACAAGATCATCGAGGCCAAAGCCTTGGTTGATGAGAATGCACGGCTCCGCGCCTTGCTTAAATTGCGGGACGAAAGCAGTGATGCCGTGGTCGTGACGCGCCTCATCAGCTCAACCGCGTCCAGCACGCGCCGTTTTGCAACGCTCGACGGGGGATCGCTTAATGGCGTGCGGTCAGGCCAGCCGGTTAGAGCGCCGGAGGGACTGGTGGGTCGTATTCTGGAAGTCGGACCGACAACGGCACGCGTATTATTGCTTTCAGATGCTGACAGCGTAATCCCCGTCCGCCGCGCCAGCGATGGTCTCCCTGCAACGATCAGCGGGCTTGGCGATGGCACAGTCCATATTCAGCTCCTCGAAACTTCGCTCAGCAACATTAAGCCCGGCGACCTGTTCGTGACCTCGGGAAGCGGCGGCATGTACCGCCCCAATATTCCGGTCGCACTTGCTACGCGCAAGGGCAGCGATAATTCGATCGGACGCCCCATCGCCGACCCCGCGAAGGTTGATGCGGTCATGGTACAACAAGCATATCAGGCCGATATCAAACCCCCGAAATCAGCGGAGGAGTTGGCGCAGGAAGCTGAAAAACGCGCTGCAGCTGAAAAAGCTAAGGCCAAGGCTGCGGCCAAAGAGGCGGGTAACTGATGCGCACTCCTCCAGCGGCGCGGATAGGATATCGCCCTTCGGCCTTACGCGTCAAAGGCATACCTATCTTGTCGGTTATCCTGTGCTCAGCGTTGACGGCCTTTTTACCCATCATCGCCAAATCGCCGACCATGCCACCCTTCGGCCTGATGATGCTGATCAGTTGGAGGCTGTTTCAGCCCAATCTTTGGCCGGTATGGATAGCCGTGCCGCTTGGATTGATCGATGACTTGATCAGCGGACAACCGCTTGGCAGCGCGGTGTTTTTATGGACCGCCGTGATGCTCGGTCTGGACGCAATCGAAAAACGCTTCATCTGGCGTGACTATTGGATGGAATGGTTTTTGGCATCGGTTGCCATTAGTTTTTGCCTTATCGTAGGGCTTCTTTTCGCAAATTTGCATGGCGGAGCTACGCATATCCGCGTGATATTACCGCAAATCCTGTTTTCTGTGTTATTTTACCCGCTGACCGCGCGCCTATGTTCTGCGCTGGATCGCCTGCGTCTCGGTCGATAGAGTATAAAGCCGCATGAAAATTGGTCCCTTAGAATTCGGCAAATCGCGCCGCCGTGGCGCGCGACCGATCCTGACCGAAGGCAATCAACAATATATTTTCACCCGCCGTGCGATCCTCATCGGTGGTGCGGAAGCATTGTTCGGGGGCGTATTGGCCGCACGGATGGCTTATATTTCGATTGTCGAAAATGAGCGTTACCATCTGCTGTCCGAAAGCAATCGCGTCAACATGACGCTCATTCCGCCGCGACGCGGTTTGATCGTTGACCGCAACAATAAGGAGATTGCCACCAACCGGATTGACCTGCGTGTGGACATCATTCCGGACAGGGTACGCGACAAGGACGGAACCGTCACGCGTCTCCAACAGTTGCTCACGCTTGGCGAACAAGATGTTGCGCGTATCCGCAACGAGCTCAAAACGGCACCGGGATTTCAACCGGTCGAAGTGTCGCAATCGCTCACCCAAGAACAATATGACGCGATCAACGTGCGCCTCCCCGAACTCCCCGGCGTCGCACCGGCGCGCGGGTTCACCCGCTTCTATCCGACCGGTGCCGCCGTCGCGCATCTCGTCGGCTATGTCGGAGCTGCAACCGCCGAACAATATAAGGAAACGAAGGACCCCATCCTTATTACGCCGGGATTTAAGGTCGGGAAGGACGGAATCGAAAAAGTATTAGACGCCAAAATGCGCGGCCTTCCTGGCGCGAAGCGCAGCGAGGTTACCGCGCGCGGAAAATTGGTGCGCGAGCTTTCGACAAAGCCCGACGTGATGGGCCATGCCGTTAAGCTCACCGTTGATGCGGGTCTTCAAGATTATACGGCCCGACGTACGGGGCTTGAATCGGGTAGTTGCACGGTCATCGACCTTCTGACCGGCGATATTCTCGCGATGGTCTCGATGCCCGCTTATGATCCCAACAGCTTTTCTGACGGCATCGGCCATATCGAATGGAAGATGTTGCGCGAGGATGATCATAAACCTCTCCTCAACAAGACGCTGCAAGGTCTTTATCCGCCCGGATCAACGGTAAAACCGGCGGCCGCTATGGCCGCTCTCGGAGCCGGTGTAGACCCCGACCAGACGGTGTATTGCGGCGGTGGCTATCGTTTGGGCAATCGAACATTCCGTTGCCTCGGCGTTCATGGCAGCATCAATATGCGCCGGGCATTGGCCAAGAGTTGCAACACCTATTTTTACACCATGGCAGCGCGCCTTGGCTATGATCTTATTGCCAAATATGCCAAAGCGCTGGGCTTGGGTCAGCAGTTTGAACTGCCGGTTCCTTCGCAATATTACGGCACCGTGCCCGACAGCGAATGGAAAATGCGCAAATATAAGCAAGCCTGGACCACCGCCGATAGCCTCAATGCGACAATTGGGCAGGGTTATTTGTCGGTGAGTCCGCTGCAACTCGCGGTCATGGCCGCGCGCGTTGCTTCCGGAAAAATTATCATGCCACGTCTGCTCGCCGCTGATCCGGTACCGCTTAAAGACCTTCCGTTTCCCAAGGAGCATTTCGATGTCGTCCGGCAAGGCATGGATATGGTGGTCAACGGCGATGGGACGGCAGTCAGAAGCCGCCTTCCCTTCCCCGACATCAAGATGGGCGGCAAGACCGGAACGGCGCAGGTCCGACAAGGTAGTCGGGGACAAGGTGGAGCGGGTACAGCTTATAAATATCGCGACCACGGCTTGTTTGTCTGCTTCGCTCCCGTCGATAATCCGCGCTACGCCGCCTCCGTGGTCATCGATCATGGCATGGGCGGATCGCGGGCGGCCGCCCCGGTGGCTCAGGACGTGCTGACTTATTTATTCGATCCCGCGAAGGCGATGGACAAGTTGAATGCGCTGGAATCCGGGTGGGGCGGCGATTTGCAAACGCGGATGGCCCGCAAGGCGGCTATGTATGCTGCGATGACGGCGCAAGACAGCCACTCTCCCGCTGCCGCCGAGAGTGAGGCTGCACGAACCAAGGCCGAGGCAGAAAAGGTCGCCGCCGCCAATAATGACGGCAAGGCCGAGGAAAAGGCAAAGAAGCGGGCGGAGATTGAGGCTGCCGGCAGCGGTCAGCCGCAGGTTACGGCAGACCCGGACAAAGCTACAGTGCCATCGCCGCCGCCGCCCGGGGCTGCTCCACCGACGATGCCCGCAACCCCCGCCATGCCCTCCGCTAACCCAGGAACAAGGCCATGAACGCATCGTTAATCCCTGCGCCATTGCGTGAACTGCCGTGGCGCTTGATTATTCCTGTGATCGCGATCGCCACGTTCGGCCTGGTTGTCCTCTATTCTGCCGCTGGCGGGAGCCTAACGCCGTGGGCGCAGTCGCAAGGCATCAAATTCCTGCTATTTCTCGGTATGGCTCTCGCCTTATCCCGCGTCAGCACCGATTTCTGGCGCAATATAGCCTTTCCATTTTATGGTTTGTTTCTGGTTTTACTCATCCTCGTTGAACTTCTCGGAGCCGTTAAAGGCGGGTCGCAGCGCTGGCTTGATCTTGGTCCCATCCGCATCCAGCCTTCAGAGATGATGAAGCTTGCCATCGTGCTGGCCGCAGCCCGCTTTTATGATCTCCTCCCGTCCGGGCAAATTCGATCGTGGACGGCGATTTGGCCGGCAGGCTTGATGATCGGTTTTCCGGCCGCGCTCGTCATGCTTCAGCCCGATCTTGGCACGGCATTGATGATCACCGCGGGCGGCCTCAGCGTGATGTTTCTCGCAGGCTTGCCCTTGTGGCTATTTTTGAGCGGTGCGGGCGCGGTGGCGGTGATCGCCCCGATGGCTTATTTCTTCTTGCTGCACGATTATCAGCGCAAGCGCGTGCTGATATTCCTCGATCCCGAAAGTGACCCGCTCGGAGCTGGCTATCACATCAGCCAGTCGAAGATCGCGATCGGCTCCGGAGGCATCACGGGCAAAGGTTTCCTCAACGGTTCCCAAAGCCACCTTGATTATTTACCTGAAGGTCATACCGATTTCGTTTTCGCAACGATGGCCGAAGAGTGGGGCCTCATCGGCGGCGTCCTCCTCATCATTGCCTTTATCTATGTGACACGCTGGGGTTTGGCTGTCGGACAGAAAGCGGAGCGCAAATTTGACCGCCTGACCGCCGCGGGGCTGTCGATGACCATTTTCTTTTACGTCGCGATCAACATGTCGATGGTCATGGGCCTGGCTCCCGTCGTGGGAATCCCGCTCCCCCTCTTCTCGTACGGCGGTTCCGCAATGATGACAGTAATGATTTGCCTGGGCATCATCATGTCGATTGACCGTAAAAACCGCAAAAAGGGCGGCTCGTTTCGCTAGGCGCGCGTTCCACCGCTCACCGGTACAAGCAAAATTACATTTTAATGAAAAAAGCCGTTGCGCCTCCAGTCATCCTATGATAGCGGCGCGGCTCGCTGTTTGGGACGGGACATTTTGAACCCGCCCTGCCGCAATGTGGACGCATAGCTCAGTTGGTAGAGCAGCTGACTCTTAATCAGCGGGTCCTAGGTTCGAGCCCTAGTGCGTCCACCAAAAACTCATTGAAAATATTGCATTCTCATAAAATATGGTTTTGACCTCATCAAAATAGTGGAAATTTGGTTCCTTATTGGTTCCGGCTACCAGTGCTTTGCACGGATCAATACGAAGCTTATTGAACCGATTTTATTGCGGTCATAAGCCGTCGCTTACGATCTAGCACTACTTTGGCACTTTCTCATAATTGATAGTTTTGCGGCAGTGCGGGCATCGCGTTGGGGGCGGCTGTGCTAGTGTTTTGAGGATTGCCTGACGCACCGCTGGCAGGCTTGGCTGTGGCGGCGGGCCGGAGATTCTTTTTCCCCCCTTTGGCCTGCTTCAGCCGCTGGGATTGCAGGAAGGCAAGGGCGATCATGCACATGAGGCAGTGTCGGTGAAGTCCTTGCCATGACCTACCCTCGAAGTGGTCGAGTTCGAGTTCTTCCTTCCTGAGGCAACGCCAACATTGGTTCGACGGCCAGATTGACCTTGAACCAGAGCGCCTTGTCTACATCGACGAGACCTGGACGGCCACCAACATGACCCCCAGCCATGGCCGCTGCCCGAAAGGTGAGCGGCTGCGGATGGTCTTTCCGCACGGCCACCACAAAACCACCACGCTGGTCGCGGGCCTGCGCATTACCGGCATGATCGCACCAATGGTGCTCGACGGGCCGATCAATGGCGACTGGTTCGAAGCCTATGTGACGCAAGTTCTGGTTCACGAGTTGCAAACCGGCGACGTCGTCATCATGGACAATCTATCGAGCCACAAGCGAGCGGCAGTGAAGGAAAGGATCGAAGCAGCCGGCGCGACGCTGCGCTTCCTCCCGCCATACAGCCCCGACTTCAATCCCATCGAGAAGGCATTCTCCCGGCTCAAAGCTATGCTCCGTGAGGCGGGCGAGCGAACTGTGGACGGCCTGTGGTGCATGATCGGCAGGCTCGTCGATATCTTCCACCCGCCGAATGCGCCAATTACTTCAAATCATGCGGCTACGAACCGGAATGAACGGAAAACGCTCTAATCGGTTGCTTAGACACTACACGCTTAGGCGCCAGAATGAATCCGTTGATGCCATCGAAGGCAGCTAAACCAACGGCAGCTTTGCACCTCAGCGCCTGCCGAACCGGACTTTCGGGATCTATCCGACCACCACGCCAACCAGAATTTCGTTTTCCGCCCGAAGAAGGAGAAACTATCTTTTGTCGGTCGCCAATTTCGTCCGCAGGCGTTGCAGCCTTTGGATTGCTTCATTGAGGCCAGCTTGCGGCGAACCCATATCTACAGGGATAACTCGCCCTTTTGTTCCACTCCCTACCGACGGTGTATAGACCCACATCTTTCCCCCAGATGGTTTAGCGGCTGCGCTATAGAGTTTCATGGCTTTATGCCAATCCAGTGGAAGGCCATCGCCCTCTTCAAACTTGATGCCGAGCGCAAGTTGCGAGACTTTGTCGCCCGCCTGAGCGCTTCTTGCCAATTCTGAAACAGGATTAGGTTGGGTTGTATCTATGCCCATATAATTGGCGGTAGCGCACGCCGACAGTAGCAGTGCTAAACCACTCCCAATGGCGAACTTTAGATTCAATGCTTTTGCCCTGCGACAGCGGCTTCGATTACCGCTTTCAATTTTTCGCCCGCATCCGCAGAAACCGTTTGTACCGAGCGTTTGCCGGTTGCAGGATCCGTTTGATGGAAATGAAACTCCTCACCTTTCAGAGGGCCGGAGATGAGGTCTGCCATCATCACTTCGCGATGTTTGTTTTCCGAATTCGCGAACGGAGCGATGAGGTCCACTAACCAGATTTGCGAACCGTTGACCCATTCTTCCAAGGTCAGACGATTTTCCGGTTCGATCATACCGCCATCAAGCTTTTTGACCGCTTCGGGTCCGCATTTGGCCCAAAGCGCTAACCCGACGGGCTTCTCACCGTCCCTGAAAATATAAAATTGCTGATGGATCAGGGCTGGCATCACCAACCATTCCAAGTCGCCAATCGCAAGGACTTTGTGCAACGGAGATTGCGACAATAGCCAGGTCATTTCGCCCAACAAATGACTGACGGTTGGCGCTTGAGCATCGGCCGGATTTTGCTTGAAATGTTTATGAGTCTTATTCTTTTTTGTCATTATCAGGTCAGCTGATTGCAAAGAAATTAAGGCCAGAATCAGTCATGTCGCGGCGGGCTAGCTCATTTTCGCCAACGCTCGGGCCAAAACTGGCGATGGCTTGCGTTATCAATGCCAACTTACTGGCTAGCGGATCGTGGGCAAGCATCATTGCCGCTGCCCCCCGAACAGTCTCTCCAACTGACGTCAAAGCCTCCCGCATCGCTTCAAATTGACGCTCGCGCAAACCACTCGATTGCTCTTGCGACCATGTCGAAACTGTCGCTGGCCTTGGTCGCGTAGAACTTGGGTCAAATGCCAGCGCAACGTCACCTACGCTACCCGTCGTCCCATTCGCACGCGTGAACGTGGTGGTCGCTATCAAGAGATTTTCACCGGGTTTTACGCGTTGGCTATTATCGCGCCCGTTGAGGTTGATTTCAGTGACAGAAGCTTGGGTTAGGGTAAGCAGCTCACCTTCATCGGTGATGCCGTTTTCGTTGCCGTCCACCCAGATTTTAAGCTCCTTAAACCGGGTATCATCTTTGTTGATTTTTCCATCACGGTTTGAGTCCAGTGCTGCCAACGCCTCAAGGTCGCTGCGCGCGCCCGGCTTCTCCGTCAGAAAGGACAGTTCCGAGGCCGAGGTGATCAAGCCATCATTGTTGCGATCAATGGCAAGGATACCATCCCCTCTACCGATCCATCCGGTGTCATCTCTTACGCCGTCTCCATCCATGTCAAAAGTGGCGCGGGATTTTTTCGCGCTTTTGAGTTCAAGCCCATCGCCGTCGAGATCGAGAATGATCGGCGCGAGGAGGCCAACATCGCGATTGCGAAAATCCAATATCATCGCGGGGCCGACAGCCCCTGCGCGCGGGTCCACCGGATTAGAGTTCTTTTTGAAGGCGACAAATATTTGCCCGTCCCGTGCCTCAATGCGGTATTTCTTGGCTTTGCGGGAGTAGGTCTGGGTCTGCAATGCAAGTGAAGGAGGAGCTGGCATTTCGCCACCTGTTCCGGGCGTTCCCCCCGTCCCTCCGTCTCCGCTCCCAGGATTATTAGGCTCATCAACCGGTGTTTCTGGCTCAAACACGAAAAGACTATCGGCCACATCGCCGATGGTTCCATCGGCATAGCTATAGGTCGAGTTCGCAAAAATGACTGTGTCGCGTCCATCAGGAACATTGCCTGTGCGGGTACCTTGTAGATTTATCTGCGTAATTTCTGCATCGATCAAACTGGTCATCTCGCTCGCTTCGGAGATGCCATTCTGGTTTTCATCCTGCCACACCCAAAAACTTGAATATGCCGCATCGCCGCTATCAAGAAGACCGTTGTTGTTGGTGTCAAAGAACCGCAAGCCTTCAAGGTCCGAGGCTGCGCCTGCGATGAGTGCCTGAAAACTTATTTCGTCAGCGCCATCGACGAGGTGATTGCCGTTGCGATCATAGACCAAAAGGCCATCGTCCGCTGCTGTCCAACTTGTGCGGTCACGTCGGCCATCGCCGTCCATATCAAATAATATGGTAGAATTTACAAAGCTCGTAAGCTCGATACCGTCACCGTCGAGGTCAAGCACCACCGGCGCAAGATACCGACGGGCAGTGAGAGGCAGATCGGTCATTGGATTGTAGCCTTATCTTGCGGCAGATTGTCTTTTACAGCAGTCCCGATTTTTTGAACGAGCTCATCGTCGAGCATTCGTAAAACCGAAGGATGGATTTTGAATGGCTTGTCCCCAACGAGCTTGTTGAAATTCATGAATACGCTCGTTCCTGCCTTCTTGTTGGGACCAATGATATCCAGCAGCCAAATCGTGTCGCCACTACTCCATTCATTTCCCGATAGGAGCGTTGGCCACGCCTTGTCGTCTATCATGGAAATGATCTAAGCCTCAACGGATGGGGACACGGTTGCCCATAAACCGATACCAGCTATCGAATGATCATCTTTGCTCGCTTCATTGAGCGCAAACGCGATTCTATTTTGCTCAAGCGGGGCTAGCAGCAACGATCTGAGCTCTGAAACTCTCACATTTTGATACCGTGGCGTCTGCATCAGCGCCAATATCAACTGACCCATGCGCAATTGGATCTGATCTCTGAGTGCGCCCAATGTCGCATTTGGCCGATTTGGCGCATCAGGCAAAAGCCCGTCACCTTCCGCCTGGTCTGACACTCCATTTTTGGACGAAGACTTCACGCTACGGGCCATATTTTCAGATTCTTCTTCCACGTTGATCAAGCGAAATAGTCGAAATGCTCCGCGCTTGCATGGCGAATGCTGAGTTCGCCCACGCCCGCACGGCTGTGGAAAGCATTGATGCATTGACGGATCAAGTCAAGCCGATGTTCACCCCGATCCATCACCATACCCTCTCTGCGTGAACCAACAGTAGACAACACAACGCTGGAGTTCACGGCCATCACAAAGCCGTGATCTTGGATCCGTTCATCTGCATATTTATCGAAGATCGCGCTATCCTTGCGCCCAACAAAGGCATCGAGGATAGACGCTATGTCGGTAATGGGCGAGCTAGCTCTAATTTCGTTAATTTCTGCGCTCGCGCTTTGATAATTGAGCGCGACGTCGAGAGCTTGCCCAATCGAGCCGTCCTCGCGTGTATAGTTGATCTGGTTGAGGATAATATTATCACCCCAACCCCAATTGCGATTAACAGCCGAACCAGTCAGATTAATTGCTTTGATGCCAGCGTCGGCCATGGTCATCAACTCACCCGCATCGGATACGCCGTCGC
This sequence comes from Pseudomonadota bacterium, assembly GCA_023458055.1. Lineage (GTDB taxonomy): Bacteria > Pseudomonadota > Alphaproteobacteria > Sphingomonadales > Sphingomonadaceae > JAFAFE01. The sequence continues at coordinate 2,644 of JAEXAW010000034.1, read as the reverse complement.
TGTTACCATCCTTCCAGATACGGAACTGGTCCCAGCGGGAGTCATCAGCCGAAAACAGACCGTCGCCGTTGCTGTCAAAGGCCCGCAGGCCATCAAGGTCGGAACGCGCTCCCTGACGATCCTCTGTAAAGGAAATTTCACTCGCGTTCGAAACTACACCGTCCCGGTTGCGGTCGAACACGAGAATACCATCGGTGCTATTGACCCAGCCCGTATGGTCTCGCCGCCCATCGCCGTCCCAGTCAAATTGCGCCACAGAGGCCGCTCGGCTCGTCAGGGTCGCGCCATCGCCATTGAGGTCGAATATGATCGGCGCGGCAAGAGTTAACTGGGTGCCGCCCTTAAATTCGGCCTTCTCGATGCCAATCAGCGTGTCGGTGCCATCATTGCCATCGACCGTTGGCTGATTGTCCGTAATCGTGATTACGCCTTGGCTTGTGGTCAACGTGTAGCTGTCCTGCAAGCCGGCGAATACGGCCACATCAATGCCTGCGCCGCCATCAATGCTGTCGTTTCCAGCGCCGCCAGTCAGGCGATCATCGCCAGCATCGCCATTTATCGCGTCGCGTCCATTCCCGCCGGACAGGATGTCGTTGCCTGAGGTTCCGTTCACCGTTGTTATAGTATTTGCGGTCGCCATCTGCTGCAATTGCGCCAGCGACCAGCTTGTTCCTGCGCCGAGGAATGTCACATTTTCAACGACCCTGGTTGCGCCACTAGTTGCCCCTCCGACAATGCGAACCGAGCCGCCGCCATTGACTGTCAGGAGCAAGTCTTGGCCGTTACTCGTATAGGTCACGACAACATCAGAACTGTTTATGTTTTCAAACAGCAACTCATCATCTGCGCCGCCCACATCTTCGATGACATCATCGCCACCACCGAGAGCGTAGAGATAGCTGTCATTGCCTAATCCGCCGCGCAACAGATCGTTGCCAGCTTCACCGGATAGCGAGTCATCGGCAGAGGTCGCGGTGATCTGATCGTCTCCTGCTCCACCTGCAATGCCATCTATGCCGATAAGTGTCACGCCGCTGAGATCGAGAATATTGTTATTTGCAGATCCGCGAATCATAACGCCGTCAAAGCTGCCGCCATCGATCACTTCAATACCATCAAGGCTTTCGACGCCGATGATGCTGTTATCACCGGTCGCAACAATATGGTCTGAACCCGCGCCTCCATGGAAGATATCGAATCCGGTATCGACGATACTAATCTCGAATATATCATCGCCGTCTCCCCCGTTGAGGATGTCGTTGCCCAAGCCACCCGACAGGCGATCATTCCCGGCGTCGCCGTTGAGGACATCATCACCGTCACCCCCGGCAAGGATATCATTTCCTTCGCCGCCAGACAGGAGGTCGGCACCGGAGCCGCCAGCCAGTTGATCATTGCCAACCTGGCCGTTGATCACATCATTACCAGCACCGCCCTCTATATTATCATTGCCCGCACCAGCGTCGATATGTGCTATTCCGGCGAGATCAATTCCATTAAAGTTAATGATATCATTGCCTGCTCCGAAAGCGACACTGACATTGGCAAAGCCGTTGCCGCTAATGCGCTCGACATTTTGCAACGCCGCTATGCCAATCACCGTATCGGCTTGCGTTGCCAATATGGTGTCGAAGCCCTCGCCGCCGTCAATGGTATCGAACCCTTCGCTGATCGCGTCTAGTCGAATGACATCGTCGCCATCACCGCCACGAATAATATCGTCGCCATCGCCACCAACCAGAATGTCGTTGCCAAGCTCGCCTTCAAGGAGATCAATGCCTGCGCCACCGTAAAGCGTATCGTTCGCATCACCGCCATAGAGCGTGTCATCGCCGATCTCACCATGAAGGACATCATGGCCGGCTTCACCCATCAGCATATCGTCGCCCGAACCACCAGACAGCACGTCGTTGCCGTCACCGCCAGCAACAAAATCATTGCCGTCGGCGGCAAAAATTTCGTCATCGCCATTTTCGCCGAAAATCTGATCCAATTGCTGCGAGCCCGTGACGATATCGTTCCCGTCACCCAGCGCAATGCGTTCGATTCCGGTTACAGTGACATTTGAAAGATCGAATTGCTCGATCGTTGCCCGGCCTTCGATAATCACATTAGCAAAGCCACGACCATTAATGGCCTCGACATTCGCAATCGACGAGAAACGTATCACTGTATTATCGGAATTAGCGGCAATCGTGTCGAGGCCGGCACCGCCATCGATCGCATCGACCCCATCTGCATCACGGATGAAATTGATGATATCATCACCCGCATCACCAAAGATCGTGTCGGCACCAAAATTGCCCCACAACTGATCGTTGCCAGCGCCCCCAAACAGCGTGTCGTCACCTTCGTCTCCGTAGAGCACATCGTCCCCGTCCAAGCCGGACAACACGTCGTTGCCCTGGACACCGTGCAGCGTGTCGCTCCCGGCAGTGCCGTTAATGATATCATTTCCAGGAGTGCGTCCTGTTACCGTGGACGTGACGATAGCCATGAACTGCGCTCGCGAGAGAGCCGTTCCATCGGCGAAGCGGATCTGGTCAAGCCCCGCACCGCCAACCGTCAGCTGGCCATTGATCGAAACGGAACCCGGTTGACCCGCAATCGAAATGCGAAGACCAGATGCACCATTATAAGAACT
>JAEXAW010000033.1 GCA_023458055.1 Pseudomonadota bacterium | reverse complement strand
GAAGTACAGACTGGAGCGGGGCGATAACTTCCGTAAGGGTCGATGCAGCTCCACTTTCCTTGCTGTACAGCTCCCACTTCTTGTCCTTACCATTAAATATGTAGTAGTAAGGATAGATGTTTTCCTTATTAGCTTCGAGTAGCTTATCGAAGCTGATCGGTGTCATGAACGGGTTCCCCACCATGAACCAGTCATTTGCTTCCAAGCCTTCCTTCAACGTGAGTGCGTATCCGTCTTCCGGAGATCCGGCGATGGCCACTTTGCCGATGCGTTTGTCGTTGTCGTTTTCGAAGACAAAGCGGTAAGATAGAGGCGAGCGTTTGGCCACATCCGTCTTGTTGAGGTGAGCCAAGGTTGCTTCGTTGTAGTAGCGGAACGTGCTCTCGTAGGTACTCTCATTGAACGTATGGAGCGGGCGTGCCGTAACATCGGAGAACGGAGCCTTTTTCCCATCAAAGAACGGTAGCCAAACCATCCCTTTCAGTTTATTGAGGTGCTTGTGGTCGTTGTAGCCCACGACACCGGCCTGATAGTTCCCCACTCTGAGTGCCATCGCATTGTTGTGATCTGAGAGATGCTCAACGAGGCTGTTGATCGGCTTTTTGAACGATGCGTCCGTAGGAGTAGATCCGCCGGCTTTCACATCCAAATACCGCTGATGTGTCTTGGGGTAGCCTGCCAAGCCAAAGTCACCCGAGAGGATTCCCTTGAGCGGAGCTGCAATCATATACCACTGATCGCGTGCCATCATCTTGCTATTCGAAGTAGGAACAGCTTGAGGTGAGTATGGATTGGCAGTGCCTGAAAAGTAGTCCATTATCCCGAAGTTGTAGTCTACGAAAGCCTCTGTATAGGTCAAATGGTGAGGATTGCCAAGTTGAGCCCCCTGGTGGAGATAAAGTTTGGCGCATTCGGGTTGCCCGTACACTGTGCGGTCTGTTTTTGCTCCCAAGTCTGGGAAAGCAACTTTTACTACGGCTGGGATGTGTACATCGGTACAAGGAGCCGGTACAGCTTTCACATTCACAAGGGTCTCCGTGCCACCCTGCTTCTGAATCCGAGCCCAGTTGTTGATATTGTGCCAATCCGCGTCTACTGCATCTTCACGCCACCACAACTCTTTTGGGGCGACAGAAATCGGGTACTCAATTGTGATCTCGGTTGCCACATCATCACACATAATTCCTGAGACAGTAACCTTAAACACTCCTGACATGGCCACGGTAGCATTCTCAATTCTGATCTTTCTTCCTTTACGAGTAGACCCGTCCGGAAGGGTCCACATATATGAATCATCCCCTTGAGTATTTAATGCTGCGATTGAAAGTTCAATCGTTTCACCTTCACAGTATTTACGCTTTTGATCCTTTGCCTGGATAACATTGGGTGAAGGTAGGAGGTAGACATATATTCTTTCTCTAGCATCGTTTTTACATGCATCATCTTTGATCTTTATTTGATAGCCGGCCTCGTCTATGGGTATATTCCCTTTCCCTAATTTGAATTCGGCCCCTTTCCCTGACTTTAGGTCAGAGATAGATAGTTGTACGGATGCTAAAGCCTTGTTGTCGTCATCCAGAGAGGCTTCCTCTCGCTTGTACAGCAGGACTGTGACATTGCCAACGTAATTGATGGGGTCAATGCGTACGAGACCGGAGGTCTTCGATGGACAGATATATCCTATGTATTTTTCCCGATCATAGGAGAGAAGAGCATTGGCTAGTTTTATCTCATGGGTTGGCAAGCACTCAAGAGAGGCCGTTTTTATATAATCGGATTGGTATATCCCCTCTGAAGTTCTCAGTAGTCGAACTTCCATGTTTGCCGTAGTCGTTGGGATGTCAAGGTAAATCTTTTCGGGGTTTTGCTCGTTTTCGGCCGAAATAACACCCAACCCAGTCCAGTACCCAAGCGCATTTCCCATCAAGTTTGTCCGAATATCTTTCTTTTCGATTCCGTCAGGAAACTTAGACACGTACAGAATGGATGGAATAGGCTGATTGTCTTTTAGGAGGAATTTCGTTCCCCCTTCTCCTGTAAAGGGGTAGAAGCGGACAAATCCACATTCTTCTGTTGTCAGGTGAGGGGTAAAAGCCTGTGGGTTTTCCGAATACTTTGCAACCTTCAGCTCATTCCCTTTCACCTCAAACTCAGCGGTGTATTCTTTGTCGCAGACCGACACTTTAACGACATATTTGCCCTCAGGAGCATGCCTAAAGGAGGGCTTGTCTTGCTCTGGCCCCAATTTTGAGAAAAGAAATACACGTTGTCCTCTGTAATCCTCAGGTACTGTGTAAGGAGTATTCAATTGCAGGGCATCTGGTGATGCTACAAAGCCATTGGGCGCAGAGATAAAGGTTATCTTATGACCACTCATCCTTGTTCCTGTCGGTCTGTAGCGGTAAAGAACCAGATCCAATTTCCGTTTTCCCTCGCAATAGTCGGCGTCTCCATACTCAGCTTTGAGAGTGAAAACTTTATCCGCAGAGGCATCGAGTGTGGTCTCATATTTTGAGCCTCTTGGGTCGGTGACTGTGAGGGTATAGCTTTTCGTCATGTCCAGAGATGTAGGGAATTTCGCGAACTTACTCTCATGAGAGCGATCCATCTTATCGTAGGTGAACTGGAACTCTGTTCCCACTTGAATCCCCGAATCTTTCTCTTTTACCACCGCCTTCAGAGGGAGGCAAAAGAGTCTTAGTGGATCTTGCTCTGGGCGTATCCTGATGTAGTATTTAGTCGAACATTTATCCCCGTCTTGTTCTCTGTAGTGACTGACCATCTTGGGAAATTGAGGCCTATCCTTTTCCTGCGTGTACTCATAGGGGTTGAATCCTTTCTGCATTTCTTCGGATGAACCCTTCACTTGAAGAAATACTAGAGGCCAATACTGCTTATTCAGCCAAGCTGTCTCGTAGCTGATGTTATCAGGGAACTTGTACAACAATCGATTCATGTTGTTTTCACTGCCCACACTTGATGATGAGGAGAATGGAGCAGGATTGCCCGCGGGATAGTAGGTGCGGGATTTGTGTTCCTCAAAGTCTTTAATGGTCTGAAAGGCATAGTTGTAGTAGATCGCCATCGTATCCTTATTACTCAGATACGGATGAATATCCTGAGTGTCCGGCTCATAATGGAATACCCCTTTTGTTGTATGCCAAAAGCCCATCCAACCACAATGATATTGTCTTATGTTCCAGTCAGTGTGGGGGTGTCCGTAAGGGAAATCCCACTTCCCACCCTTGGGAAGGTCGGATTTCACATACTCCATATTGATTTCCACAGCCTGAGCTGCTCTACATCCGTCTTTGATTTGGATTTTATACTTGCCGATAGGCAGTCCATACAGGTACTTCTTCTTTTGGGCTTCGAGAGAAAATTCTTTTGTG
>JAEXAW010000012.1 GCA_023458055.1 Pseudomonadota bacterium | reverse complement strand
GCGAGCCACTCCGTCAGCTCATCCCGCCATGCTTCCACCATCGCCAGCCTCCACGCTGACGATCTTGAATCACGATAAGCGACTCTTGTGAATCTCAAAAATCCACTTCTGCCAAAGTAGTGCTAGTCCGGGCCTTATCTTATCTGGCATTTTTGCCTCCGCCCATCGCTCCGATCCCGAAGCTGTGCGCCGCATCAATGCCGCAATGGAAGATTTTGCACCCAAGGCACAGCCGTTGGCGCGGGGCGGGCGACCGGAAGATATAGCCGAAATTATCGCCTTTCTAGCGAGCGACGCGGCGCGGTTCGTGACGGGAGCCAACGTCCTCGCGGACGGTGGAATGACGATCGGCCCGCGCCACAGCTGGGATGCGGACGAGCAGGCCATGATGGCGTCTATCTTCGGTGAGGTCACGGAGGCGCAGGCTTTGCCCAACTGACAATCATATTACCGGCAATAAAACCAGAACGGCACGCCGGAACAACGGGAGAGGAGAAAGTTTATGAAAGGACCATTGCTCGCAGGTGCGGCTTTGTCGGTATTGGGGATCGCCATGCCGGTCCATGCGCAAAGCAGTTCGGCGGCTCCTGCTGATCAACTTCAAGCGGAGAATGACCAGGATGCGATCATCGTTACTGCAACACGTCGTGAAGAGAAGCTTCAGGATGTCCCAGTTCCGGTCACAGTTTTCGATGCCGAATTGCGGGACCGCAAGGGCATCAATACTATACAGGATTTCGCCAATTTTACTCCTGGTCTCAGCTACGATAGCGAAAACGACCGATTATCTCTGCGCGGGGTTGGCCGTCTGACCAACACCATCGGCTCCGACCCCGGTCTTGCCGTATATAATGACGGCTTTTACACCTCATCTGCGTGGGAAGCGACCAAGTCGCCCATGTATGTGGAGCGCGTCGAAATCCTGCGCGGACCACAAGGCACCCTCTATGGCCGTAACTCAATTGGCGGTTCGCTTAACGTCATCTCCAAACGCCCGACTGACACGCCAACGTTGGAGTTTCGTGGTACGCTCGAACAATATGCCGGGATGACGGTGGCCGCTGCGGTATCGGGTCCGATTGTCGGCAATTTCAAAGGCAAGATCAGCTACCAATATGGCTCGCAGGTGCTGGACGGATTATACGAGAACATTGCGCTGCCGGGTCGCGACGAAGGCTATATGCAGCGGCGCATGGTGGAAGCACAATTGCAATATGATTTTTCATCTTCGACCCAATTATGGCTTAAATGGTCACATACCGATGTTGATGATCACACCCGCAATGCCAATCTGATCACCCCTTATGATACGACTCATTTTATTAATGGTGCGGAAGAACTGCTGCCAAACCCGATGTTTGGATATACCGTCATAAATCCTGGGATAAATGATCCTTTTAAGATCAACACCAATATCCAAAATGTCCAAAAGCTGCGTAACAACCATAATTTTGTAGCTAATTTCAAAACCCAACTGGGTGCTACGACGCTCAAATATGTGGGGGGGTATTCGCAATATCTTTACACTGATTATGAAGATTATGATCGGTCCGCTGCCGGAGTGGTGAAAACGAATTATGGCACCTATCTTGGTCCTTACAGCTACAATGGTAATTACCTGCGCGAATATATCGAAGACAAAAATTATTGGAGCAACGAAATCACGCTCTCCAACACCGACCCCGGCCCGATGAATTGGCTGGTCGGCCTCTACCAATATCGCGAGCATTACTTTCAGCCCTATACGCTTTATGTGGGTGGAACGGCGACGGACACGATGAGCCTTGCGCTGCTCAACCCGCTCTGCCTCAATGAAAGCTACACGCCGACCACTGGCTGCGGCGCTAACCCTAATCGCAATTTTTATCGTCAAACCGGTGACCTCACGGTCAACAGTTATGCCGCTTTCGGGCAAGGTGATTATGAACTGAGCCCCGGTCTCAAATTTACCCTGGGCTTGCGTTATTCCCAAGACAAGAAGCGAGGCATTGAAACCAAGCGCATGATCAATTGGGATCCGACCGCACCGGTAACTGACTGCTTTGGCGGGTGCGGCCCGTATACCCGTGCGCTGGACGTTACACGCGGATCGATTGCAGCGAACAACTTTGTTATCCTCCCCGGCACCGGTGAGGCCACCCGCACCCTCAAGGGCAAATGGGATGGCCTATCCTGGCGACTTGGTCTCGATTACAAGCCATCAAATGACCTCATGCTATTTACGAGCTATAGCCGGGGCTTCAAAGCGGGCGGATTGACGCTCGGGGCCATCGCACAAAATCCCTATACGCGCAGCGAAAAGGTTGATGCGTTTGAGCTTGGTGTCAAATCCAATCCACTGCCCCGCACTACCCTCAACGGCACTGTTTTTTACTATAATTATAAAGACCCCCAAGTTCCGCTCACCTTCCCGGGAACTCCGCCTACTGAACAATTTTTCAATATCCCGTCGGTCCGTACCTTGGGAGCCGAGCTAGAAAGCGAGTGGCATGCTGCAGACTGGCTGGTGTTGAGTGCCAATTATGCCTATCTTGATGCCAAAATTCATGACATGAAGGGCTTGCTCGTCGTCGATGTTGCCAACGCCGCGGGTGCGGGCCCATTGGTCGACATCACGGGAAATCGCATGCCGCAGGTTTCCAAGCATAAATTCGCCCTTTCAGCGCTAATTTCGCTGCCAACATCGTTTGGCGATCTTTACTGGAACACCAATTATACGTATCGGTCGGATGCTTATTATTCGATTATCAACGGACCGCGGACGCGGGCTCCGGGGTGGGACCAGGTCGACACAAGGTTAAGTTATGTCGATCCGGGCAAGAATCTCACCGCAATCTTTTACATCCGCAACCTGTTTAACAGCCGCGGTTATTTAGGGTCGAGCGCGCTCGCGGGCGGTGGCGGCAATTATGGCCAGACCATGACTTTCACGGTTCCCCGCGCCATCGGCGCCGAGCTTCAGTTCAAGTTTTGAGCGGGCTCATGATTGCGACCCGATCCGCTCAACCCCCAGCTCGATCCATCGGGCTGGGGGCAAAGCTGGCTTATGGTTTCGGCTCGATCGCCTATGGGATCAAGGATAATGGTTTTTCGACTTTCCTCCTCCTCTTCTATAATCAGGTAATCGGCGTATCGGCGGAAAAGGTCGGTTTTGCGATCATGGTCGCGCTGATCCTTGATGCTTTTGTCGATCCCGTGATCGGTACATTGTCGGATAATCTCAAGTCGAGATGGGGCAGACGCCACCCGTTCATGTATGCTGCGGCAATTCCCGTGGCGCTTTCCTATCTCTTATTGTGGAACCCGCCCATCGGTCGTGGCGAAGGAATGATCTTGCTGTGGCTGTTCGGCACCGCTGTCCTGGTGCGTACGGCCATCTCCTGCTACGAAGTCCCCTCCGCCGCGCTCGCGCCCGAACTCACGCCAGACTATAATGAGCGCACATCGATCCTTGGCTATCGCTATCTGTTCGGCTGGATCGGTGGCATGGGGATGCTGCTTTTAACCTATGCAGTGTTCCTCGCATCGACGCCCGAATATCCCAACGGGGTGCTGAACCCTGAAGGCTATCGCCGCTATGCAGTGGTCGCAGGAAGCGTGATGGCCGCTGCCATCCTCATATCCGCGCTCGGCACGCATGCGCTTATCAAAACATTGCCTCCGCGCATTGAGACGCATAGCGCGACTTTGGGCGACATTTTCCGCAGCATGCGCCAATCACTACGCAACCGCGCCTTTCTCATCCTGATGCTGTGGGGAGTTTTCACCTACGCCAATCAGGGCATCCACTTCACCCTGTCTGCGAGCTACCTCAATATCTTCGTCTGGCTGTTCAAGCCGGACTGGCTGTTTATCTTTACTTTTGCCGTGATGGTTGGCGTGCTGATCGCATTCCTGATTGCGACCCCGGTATCGCGTAAACTCGGCAAGCTGCGCGCGTGCATCTGGTTCGGGGCGCTGTTCCTGATCTTCAACGCCGCCCCTTATATCCTGCGCCACTTCGGCTTGTTCTTTCATCCCGGCGACCCGCGCCTACTCCCCGCCCTGATGGTTTTTGAAGTGATTCAGGATGCCTTCTCGGTCGCCAGCATGATCATCGGCGCATCAATGATGAGCGATGTGGTCGAGGATGACGAAGTGCGCACCGGCCAACGCAAAGAAGGGCTCTTTTTTGCAGGCTCCTTCTTCATGCAGAAATGCGCGACCGGGGTTGGCACCGGATTATCCGGCCTGATCCTTGCGGCCGCCCATTTCCCGGCACATGCCCAACCCGGCCTAGTTCCCGCCGCATCGGTCGACAGCCTCGCGATTATCTTTGTCGTCGCCTCGCTTCTACTCGGCGGCGCGGGATTGCTCGTGGCGTCACGCTTTCCGATTGGCGAAAAGGACCATGAGGAACGGCTCGCCATACTTGCCGAGCGAGCCTCGCATATTGCGCCGCTCCCGGCGAGCGAACCCGAAATACCCATAATCCCCAACCGAACCTGACCCTTTTTGCATGATGAGGAGAATTTTATGTCTCGCCTAACCATGACGCTCGCCTTGACTCTCTGTTTCACCGCATTTCCGGCGCTCGCGCAAACCAGTACGCCCGCGCCAAAAACCGAAGCGCAAATCGTCGATGACATTGTCCGGGCGAGCGGCATCGATCCCGCCATCGTATCGCGGTCGAAACGAACGCAACCGTTTAAGGATGCTCGCGATTCCAATATGCTGTTCTGGACTCAGGCCGAAAAGAACCTCCGCTTCCGTTCGATGGATCAGCTTTACAGCGGCACGCTTATCAAGGCGGGCGGTAAGATTCGCACGCTGCCTCAAGGGAGCAAACTCTCCATTCCTGAAAAGGATATTGCGGCGGTAATGGATGAAAACCATATGGCCGGATTGCTGGTTGTTACTGATGGCAAAATCCGGCTCGAACGCTACAAGCGCGGCTATTCGCAGGATCAAAAATATACGAGCTTCTCGATGGCAAAGTCGTTCACCTCGACCCTGCTCGGTATGGCGATTGCGGACGGCTATATCAAATCCATCGATGACCAGATGACCACCTATCTTCCCGAACTCAAGGGCAGCGCCTATGATGGGGTTAGCATCAAGCAGGCGTTGCTGATGATGTCGGGCGTGGCCTGGGATGAAACCTATGGCAATCCTGAGGCCGATGTGTCGCGCATGTTCCGCGATCCACCGCCTGCCGGGGAGGATAGCACCATCTCCTATGTGCGCCGGTTGAAACGCGCTGTACCTCCCGGTACTAAATGGCATTACTCAACCGGTGAAAGCACGCTGCTGGGCGTTCTCGTCAAGCGCGCCACCGGCAAGCCGCTGGCTCAATATCTGTCCGAAAAAGTGTGGAAGCCATATGGCATGGAGCGCGATGCGTTCTGGATGGTGGATTGGAGCTTCAATGAAATGGGCGGTTGCTGCATTTCCGCATCGCTGCGCGACAATGCACGGTTCGGCATGTTCATCATGGACGGCGCAATGGGGAAACTCCCGAAAGACTATCTCGAAACCATGACCAAGCCCCTCGTCCCAATCGGAGATAAAGCGGCGTACGGCTTCCAGTGGTGGAATTTCCTGAAGGGTCGCTATGGCGCGATGGGCAATGGCGGGCAGCTCATTATCATCGATCCAGCCACCCATACGGTGATCGCGCTTAACAGCGCACAAAGCACTGTCGGCGGTGACAATGATCCGGCGCGCGGCGAGCGTCAGACTGCCTTTTTTGAGCGTATCCTTAAATTGGTGAAAAAATGAGCAGCAGTACCGCAGAGTGGGTTGATGTGCTGGTCATCGGTGCGGGCCTCTCCGGCATTTGCGCCGGATGGTATCTGCAAAAGCGCTGCCCGGACAAAAGCTATGCAATATTGGAGGCGCGCGACGCCATCGGCGGCACGTGGGACTTTTTCCGCTATCCTGGCATCCGATCAGATAGCGACATGCACACGCTGGGCTATTCGTTCAAGCCTTGGCCGGGGTCGATACCGCTGGCTGATGGGCCGCTGATCCGTGACTATGTTCGCGACACGGCGCGTGAATATGGCATCGACCAGCATATTCATTTTAATCACAAGCTCGTCAGCGCCAATTGGGATAGCGTCAAAAGCGAGTGGCAATCGCGCATCAAATGTTCCGACGGTAGCGAAAAACTGTTCGCCAGCCGCTTTTTGTTCCAGTGCAGCGGCTATTATGATTATGAGGAATCTTATACCCCCGCCTTTGCTGGACTGGATACGTTTGAGGGCGCGTTTGTGCACCCCCAATTCTGGCCCGAAAATCTCGACTATGAAGGCAAGCGCGTGGTCGTCATCGGCAGCGGCGCGACAGCTGTCACGCTCATTCCCGCGATGGCCGAAAAAACCGCGCATATTACTATGCTGCAACGTTCCCCAAGTTATGTAGCCCCGGCACCACGGATCGACAAGCTCGCCCGCTGGCTGCACGGACATGCCCCACTAAGAATTGCGCACGCGCTGGTACGCTGGCGCAACATTCTCCTCGACAGCATCATGTTCCGCCATACGCGCAAACATCCTCAGCGAGCCCGAGCACGGCTGCGCGGCTATGTAGAAGCTTATATGGGAAGAGACTTCCCGATCGATGAGCATTTCAACCCGCATTATAATCCGTGGGACCAGCGCTTGTGCATAGCGCCCGATGGTGATCTGTTCATGGCTTTACGCTCCGGCAAAGCTTCGATCATCACGGACAGCGTCGCGCGGTTCGACCGCAGCGGGATCATTCTCGCATCCGGCCAGCATCTCGATGCCGATATTGTTGTGAGCGCCACCGGCCTCAAATTGCAAAATCTGGGCGGCGCCCAAATATCCATAGATGGTGCCTTCAAAAAAACGTCCAGTCTTATGGGCTATAAGGCGATGATGTTCAGCGGTCTGCCGAATTTCCTCGCCTGCTTTGGCTATACGAACGCGTCGTGGACGCTGAAGTGCGAACTGACCTGCGCCTATCTTTGCCGTCTCATCAATTATATGGACCAGAAAGGCTATCGGCAGGCGGTACCCCAGCGCGATCCTTCGGTCGAGGAACGCCCGTGGGTCGAAATGTCCTCCGGCTATCTCCAACGCGGCGAAGCGGATCTTCCAAAGCAAGGTGATCGCACGCCCTGGCGCATCCACCAAAATTACATGCGCGATCTTTTGCATCTTCGCTTTTCATCGCTTGACGATGGGGTTCTTGATTTTGCGTGAAGAAAGAATTCGGTCCCACATCGCGCGGCATCTCGTCGGTAGTATAATAATATCCACCGCCTTAGCGACACACTGGGTTAGCGTACGTTAGAGTTTGCACAGCGTTACATGATCCAGCATAATAGGGCGAGTCGCACAAAGGAAGCGAGCGGGTGCCAATCAGGATACCCGGCGATCTGCTTTCATCGAAACCAACATGATATGGATTCGGACCAAATTGATGCGGCCTTTTCTTTCGACGTGCGCGAATATCACCCTTTCTCCGCAGATAACGCGGCGGGGAAGTTCCGTGCCGGAGCCACCGCCGCACATCCTTCATCTCGATAATTGGGGCTGTATCGACGGTCGCCACCGCATGTTGCTTACGCTTGAGCGGCGGCTGCTTGGCGCGGATCAGGCCGCTTGGGCCTATCTTCATCGCGGTGGTGCTTTCACCCTGAACGACGGGCGTGTCCAGCTGGTGTGCCGGAGCGAGTGCGAAAATTTCGAAGCGCTCCTCCATGTCGGACCCGACGAGGTAGCCACCATGATGTTGTCTGCACCCAAGCGGCAGGTGCCCTTGCTGGTTCAGGCCGCCGAACTCGGGCGATCGAACAAGGAACGGATGATTGGGGTTAGCTTCGCGCTGCTTGAGGACAGGCCGATGCAATGGATCAATTTCGTTTCGGTGTTCGGTTTGACAGCTACGGAAAATGATATTGTCGCCCACCTCCTCAACGGAAATCCCCCGCATAAGATTGCGGACGCGCAGAAGGTTTCGATCAACACGGTGCGCACCCATATCCATCGCATCTATGACAAGATCGGCGTGACCCATCGTGAGGAGCTGTGGTGCCGTCTTGCGCCTTTTCGCATCCGTTAATTATTTTTATTAACCAGATATTTAGGTTAAAAATTCAACAAAATGCGCGGCATAATCAATTTTGATGACGCGAATCATGTAACAGGCATGTAAATTCCGCCTCGTTCGATAAGTGCTGACAAGTGAACGGAAACCAGTCCCGCAAGGGGATATTTTTCTTTCATGTTCCTCATCGCAGCATTTTGAAACTCTAATCCGGTCGCAGGGAGAAATAGCGATGCCTTATACGCAGGCAGCGCAAGGATCATTGCGTCCAGCGCACAGACTATCTGGCCTATTTGGCAGCTTTGACTTTCGGGTTCGGCTCATACCGATTGCCTTTGCCATGCTGGTTCCATCTTATGGAGCCCAGGCCCAACAGGCGGCATCGTCCAATATATCCGGAACTACACCCCCGCGTGGCGAGATTATTGTGCTGCGCGATGTGCCGATGCGCCCGGCCCAGGCCAAGGGCGAACCCGGCGTGCCGGTGGTCGTCCAGACGGACAAGTCGGCAACCATCATCGACGCGCTCACCATGGGATTGAAGCCGATCACGGACAGCGAAGCGGGCGGTATTTCGGGCGACAATGGCGCACTGAATGGAGTCGGCGGCTTGGTCCGCGATGCGCTGCAACCCGAGCGGCTGGGCGATGCATCCTCGGCTTTTGGCGGCCAGAATAATCCTTCCACCATGGGTTTGGGCACCGGGAGCATCGGCGCGGCGCTGGGCCAGGGCTTGTCGGCCATAGGCGGCGCGATGACTGCGGTTCGCACCGCTCTTCCGAACGGAGGGAATTGATATGCGCATGGCTCACATTTTTATCATGGTTGCAGCGAGCGTCGGCACCGGCGCGGCGGCGCAATCGACGCCTCCCGACCCCGCGAAGGACATAGTCGTTATCACCGGCGATGTCGGTCAGAGCAGCACGGGCCGCATCGCGGTCAACGCGGCCTCCGGCGCGCTCAACCAGCAGGTTAATGCAGCCCTGGTGGCGCTTGGTGACACGGCGGCCGGGGTCGGAACCGTGAGCCAGATCGGCGTAAAAAATGGGGACGCACAACGCTCCGCCTTCGCGGCGATCGAAGGCGATGCCTTTGCCGGTGCATCGGGCATGACCTCGGTCAATGTCGCCGCCGGGAGCGGCAATCAAGAAATCAATCTGGCCGTCATGGCCATAGGAATTGAGGGCAGCGGGCTTTCCGAAGCGATGCTTGGGCAAACCCGCGCCTCTACAGAACCGAACAGGGGAACTGGCAAGGCCGAACCCGCTGATCACGCCGTCGAACTATCGCCCGGCGCGTTTCAGGGGAGCAGCGGTCTTGCCCAGGTAAATTTGATCGGCGGCGCAGACAATTCGTCTGCCAACAGCTTCGCCCTGTCTGTCACGGCACCGGCGAACCCACAGTAAGTAAGCAAGTAAGTGTAAGGAAAGGAAGTTGTCATGAAAAAGCATCTCTTATTGGTAGCTGCGGCCGTGCCGGCCATGTTGTTCGGCACCGCCGCGATGGCGCAGGAACATGGGGACGGCGAAAGCTCGCTCGAACTTGATCTGCGCTATGCCAACAATATCGACACCAGCGTCACCACCGATGTCACCTACACCAAGGATGTGGCCCTTGAAGGCACCGTTACCATGAACGGCAATATCGAAGTCGATAGCTCCGCCGTTGCAGTCAACGATGTCAAGCAGATCCAGGCCCTCTCGACGGTTCAATATCGTGAAGAAAATGAACTGAACGGTGAAAATGGGTATGTTGATCCCGTCTTCGGACCGGGTGTCAGCGAACATGGCATGAACCCGGGTGATGGCCTGACCGACGGTGTGGCCCAGCCGCAAATCCGCGCCGGTTTCTTTGCGCCGATCATCAACAAGGTCGATGAATTCGACGTATCGGGTGCCGGCAATATCGGCGTCAATATCGCCGCCGGTTATTACAACATGCAGATGAACTCGGCAGCGCTCGCGGTGTCCTCGTCGGACAGCCCGAACAAGGATGATGGCGGCTGGGCGGAAGCTTCGACCACCTCGTTCCAATCGCTGTTGGGCACAACCCATTATGCGACTCCGGGTGATGTGCTTGACGAAGATGATCCGGAAAATGGTGGCGGTTCCAACAACTATCGTGACCGCAATTCCGTCTGGACCGGATCGATCTCGGGTGATGGCAATATCGGTGTCAATGCGGCTGCCGGTGCCTTCAACCAGCAGGCCAATCTGTTGACGCTCGCTGTTGCGACCGACTCCTCGCTGGCGGAAGCCAATGCAGGGCTGGTCCAGACCGCGCTCGGCAATGGCACCGAACAGCAGGACAGCATCAATTATGCCAATGTCGGCACGGTTAGCGGTACCGGCAATATCGGTGTGAATGTGGCTGCCGGTGTTGGCAACCAGCAACTCAACTCGCTCACCATCGCAACCTCTTCAGGTGGCGGCGATGGTCAGGGCGGTGGTGGAATCCAAGATCCCAGCTGAGACCGCATGCCCGCGGAAGAGGGGGGCCTTACGGCTCCCCTCTTTTCAAGGATCTCACCGACCCGGATCATAACAGGATTATCGATAGTGTTGAAGCACCGTTCTTCTTTTGGCCAAAAAGTGAAGCTTGCCGCCCTCGTCGGGACGCTCGCTTTGCTGCCCGCTTGTGCGACCGCACCGGCGCAGGCCCCCGCCCTGTGGATGGGGCAGGTGGCTGAAGGCGGCCAGACGGTGCGTGCCAGCGTGAGAAGCTGGCGCGACATGAAATTTGATGGCCTAGTGCGCCAGCAGACCGATTTCAGCTGCGGCGCGGCGACCATGGCAACAATCTTCAACCAAGCCTATGGCCGCAAGACGACCGAGCAGCAGGTGCTCGTCAACATGCTCAAGATCGCGGACCCCGATATCGTCCGCGACAAGGGCTTTTCGCTGCTCGACATGAAAAATTATGCGCTCGCCATCGGCATGAAGGCTGAAGGCTATCGCGTCGAATTTGATGCGCTGAACCAGCTGAAGGTTCCGGCCATCGCGCTACTCAACCTCAAGGGCTACAAGCATTTCGTCGTCATCCGCAAGGTCAGCGACGGCTTTGTCCAGGTCGGCGATCCTGCGCTGGGCAACCGCGTGATGTCGCGCAAGGCCTTTGAGGAGGCCTGGAACAATGTGCTGTTCGTCGTGGTCGGCGATGGCTTTGATCCCAACAGCGTCCTTCTCAACCCCCCTCCGCCCTTATCCGCCAAGCGCATGTTCGAATTGCGCTCCCCCGTGGTCAATGCCGAACTGTTTGATTTCGGCCTTGGACACAGCATCAACCTCATCATGTGAAGGAGGCCGTCATGGCTGCCCGTTCGACCGCTCATACCTTATCCCGCCGCGATAAAAGTCAACGGCGCGCCCGAACCCGCACGGGTTGTGTCGTTCTGCTGATGGCCGCGGCGGCAATCTGCCCCCTTGCCGCGCCGGCTTCAGCCGAATCGTCGGCCGGGATGATCCCGCAGCTCGAAGCCGCAGGGACACGCCTGGCCGACGAGGAGCTTGATACGCTGCGCGGCAAATATATCCGCCCCGACGCGATCAGCTATTTCGGCATCTCGCTCGGCACCAGCTGGCAAGGACCCGATGGCATCACCACCTTTGCCAACATCCTCTTCAGCGTCGATTTCCTCAAAAGCGGATCGACCGAAGGCGCCGTCCCCCAGGTCCATGTGAGCTGGGCGCGCAACGGCGATCCGACGATGGATATTAACCGCTTCGGCTCGGCGTCGGAGGATAATTATGTCGCGCTGGTCGGCGGTACCGATATCATCCCGGTGAACGGTCTCGGAACGGTCGCGGGTGCGGTCCAGAGCAATGTGATTGCGGGGACGGATAATCACACCGGCAATGCGATGCGGATTTCTATCGTTCCGGTCGATGCGGTCAATCGCGCCGCCACCAACGGCATGACGCCGATCAGCGGGAGCGAATCCCATGTGATGGCCGATGGTGACCGCATCCAGTTCATATTGGAACCCTCGCAAATCGGCCTTGCGCTCGACAATGCGGCGGAAGGTGCGGACATCCGCCAGAGCGTCGATGGCAATATCGGCCAGATCGCGCAGCATGTCCTCATCAACGGCAGTTCCAACATCA
Organism: Pseudomonadota bacterium; assembly: GCA_023458055.1. GTDB lineage: Bacteria > Pseudomonadota > Alphaproteobacteria > Sphingomonadales > Sphingomonadaceae > JAFAFE01. The sequence continues at coordinate 85,789 of JAEXAW010000012.1, read as the reverse complement.
TTCATAACAGCGCCGATCTGACCGTCGGTTTGAGCGAGATGCCATCGCTCGACCGCATCCAGGCTGACGGGGCGCTGTCCGCAATGAAGGGTCGCGGCTTCTAACGGGCAAGATGGTTAAAAAGAAGTGGGCATAACATGAAGAATATTGGACGCGCTGTGGGAGGCTTTTCCGCAGGACTGGCGCTGCTGTGCGGTATTTTTGCAGGTACACCAGCGCTGGCGGGCAGCAAGAACGGACAATTTGCGGTGGAGGAGGTCGGGCGGACATCCTGCGCGAGCTTTCTCGCCGCACGCAAGACAAAGTCCCCGCTCTACGAACAGCAAATCGGCTTTGTGCAAGGCTATATGACGGCGGCCAATCGCTATGAACCCAACACGTTCGACTTGTCGCCTTGGCATAATGCCGAAGCCTTCGCGCTCATTGTCGAAAAACATTGTCAGGCGCATCCGACCGACACGATGGTGACGACAACGCAGCGGATGGTGGTTGCGATGATGCCGATCCGCGTTGCCGATTTTTCGAAGCTGATCGAGGTCGGAGACGGCAATAACAAGACGGTCCTTTACGAGACCATCCTCAAACGCGCGCAAACCGCGCTCACCCGCCGCGGACTCTACAAAGGAGAGGCGAACGGCATCTACGACAAGAATGTAAAAGCTGCGGTCGCGCAATTTCAAAAGGCATCCAAACTGGAACCGACGGGCGTGCCCGATCCGGCAACGCTGTGGCTGCTGCTAAACCCCTGACCCCCGAACCGCCATCGCGTGCAGGCGTGTCACGGAGGTTTTAACAAGGAGAGATGAGATGCGTTGGACCCCTATGATTTGCGGAGCATCCGCGCTGGCGCTTGGCGTCAGTTTGCCCGCGGTCGCGCACGCGCAAGAGGCGAGCCCGGTGGAAGGCACCGTGCAGGTCGAGTTGCAGCAATTACGCGAGCGCGATGCTGCTTCGCAAGCGCGCATTGCCGAACTGGAACGCCGCCTGAGCATGCTTGAGCAAATGCAAAGCCAGAAGATCAGCGACAATGAAGCCGATAAGATGCGCGGCAAGGGCTCGGGTTCCACGCTTCGCGGCGAGCGCATCGGCGATACCGTCATCGCGGTGTCGTCGCCGCTGGATGAGGTCGTCCTCGCGCCGCCAGCCAATCGTGCGGTGCCGCAGACCCAGCCAGTCGCCGCGCCAACCAGCAACGATCCCGCCAAGGCTGACCCCGAAGACCGCAAGGCCCCCGCGCCGGTCGAGGCGGTAGAACAGGCGACGCGCAACCAGCAGGGCTATTTCGGCAACCGGCTCAGCATCGAACCCGGCATTACCTATTCCCATTTCGATGACGCGCGGATCAACCTGTCCGGCTTCCTCGCGCTCGATGCGATTTTCCTTGGCCGCATCAGCATCGACCAGATCACCGCCGATGTGATGGCCGCCGATGTGACCGCGCGCTACGGCATTGATGATCGGCTCCAGGTCGATGCCAATATCCCCTATCTCTACCGCCATTCCAATTTCCAGTCGGGCGGCGTTGGCGGCAATGCCTCCGGCGTTGCCGAAAAGGATGTGAGCGGCCATGGCCTGGGCGATCTCAACATGGGCCTCAGCCACCGGGTGCTGCGTGAAAGCGCGGGGCTTCCCGACACGGTGGTCAATGTCCGGGTGAAAGCGCCGACCGGGCGACATCCGTTCGGGGTCGAACTGGTCGAGGTGCCCAATACCGAAGGCAATCTCGCGGTTCCCGCAACACTTTCAACCGGCAGCGGAGTGTGGGGCGCTTCGGCCGGCGTCTCGTTCCTGAAGACGCTCGACCCGCTGGTGGTGTTCGGCAGCATGACCTATTTCCACAATTTCGCGCGCCGCTTCGATGATCTCGCCGAAGCGCCGGGTGATCAGCCGGGCACCGCCAAGGTCGGCGATGCGTTCCAATATGGCGCGGGGCTGGCGTTTGCGCTCAATGATCGTTCGAGCATCAACATGAGCTTCACCCAGCGCATCATCGAACGCAGCCGCCTGCAGCGCGACGGCCAGCCCTCGCAGGTGATCGTCGGCAGTCAGGCCAATGTCGGCCTCCTCAATCTCGGCGCGACCTTCGCCCTCTCCGACAAGATGACGCTCATCACCAACGCCAGCGTCGGCATGACCGCCGATGCGCCCGACATGGTGCTGAGTCTGCGCGTGCCGGTGCGGTTCTAATCAAGCTCGTGATTGCACGAATCTCTGCAAGTTCCCAAGGTGGGCCGCAGGCGCTCGGTGGAAGATATTTCGTAAAGATTAAAAGTGAGATAGAGGAGGTGTAAATGACATAGTTTGGCTTAGGCATCCTCCCCTTTGCGCGGGTTACCGGTTGCAACACGCTGCGGAATCTTGGCCTTCAATCCCATCTTTTGCGTTCAACTATATCGTCTTCGGTCGGTTCAATCCACTGAGCGCCATTCGGGCCGATCTCTTTTTTCCAGAGCACTGCTTCGGTTTTTAATCGGTCCATCATATAATCGGCGGCTTCGAACGCAGCCCGGCGGTGCGGCGATGCGGTAGCAACAAAAACAATGGCTTCATGTGGCTTGATCTCACCGACACGGTGGATGACCAGTGTCCGGCTAATGGAAAAGCGAGTTGCAGCATCGTTTGCGATTTGCTGCATTGAGGACAGTGTAACGCCGCGATAAGATTCGAGCAGGAGCGTGTCGACAGGATCACCCCTCCTACTCGTGCCGCGCGCAAATCCAGTAAAACTAACAATTGCGCCGTCACCATATGTAACTTCGGTAAATTTTCCCAATTCGGCCGTTGGATCAAACCAAGCTTCGGTGAGTACGACGCGGTACATCGCTCAGCCGCCCGATACGGGAGGGAAAAAGGCTACGCGATCTCCAATTCGGGTCCAATCATCGTCGTCCACAATGGCATCATTCACGCAAACGCGAACCCTGGGGCTGGAGATAAGCTGGGCAAGTGCCGGATGGGCGGTGGCGACCTTCCTGCGCAACTCTACGATAGTGACCCCGGCGGGCGGGATACTGACCTTGATCTCGCGCGCGCTCATATCAGCCAATTTGCCGCATAATTCGATGGTCAGCATCATTATCCTCCAATCGACGCGAGATGCGGCGTCGCACCGCTATTGCCGTCATGGAGCCGATGCGTCGGAATTTTGCCGCCCATCAGAGTACGGATGCGCGCGACCAGTTCCCCCCCTTGACTGGCGCATTGCAGTAGCGGCCGCAAATCATAGCCGCCATCGCCGAACAGGCAGAGATGGAGCTTGCCGGTGGCAGAGACGCGTAGGCGATTACAACTAGTGCAGAAATCCTTGGAGTAAGGCGCAATAACGCCGATCCGCCCCGTGGTCTCCGGGTGCGCATATTCAACCGCAGGCCCTGCCCCCGGCGCGCGCGACACCGCCTGCCAGCCCAACGCCTCCAAGCGCTTCGTGACAAAGCTTCCTGCCAGATGCCGCTCTTGAAAAAAGGCAGCATTGTCATTGGTCCGCATCACCTCAATGAAGCGCAGCGACAGGTCGCGCGTCTCGACAAAGCGGATGAAATCATCAAGTTCGCTATCGTTCAACCCTTTGAGCAGGACCGTGTTGAGTTTGATCGAGTCAAACCCTGCGGCGCGACAGGCGTCGATCCCCTCCATGATTTCGCCGAGGCGATCATGGCCGGCAATCGCGCGAAACTGTTCAGGCTTCAGCGAATCCACACTGATGTTAATCGCGCGAATTCCTGCGTCAGCATAGCTTTTCGCCCGTTGGGCAAGACGATAGCCATTGGTCGTAACCGCGAGCCGCCTTATACCCGGCACAGCCGCAATGCGCGCCGCAATTTCGGTAAAGGCCTCACGGATCGTGGGCTCGCCGCCGGTCAGCCGCACCTTCCACAAACCAAGCGCCGCAAAGCCGCGCACCAGCCGTTCCATCTCGTCAATCGAAAGTTGCGGTGGCGCGCCTTTGGCCTTGCGATAGCCATCGGGCAGGCAATAGCTGCACCGGAAATTGCACACATCCGTCAGTGATAGCCGCAAATATTCGAACAGCCGCCCGTGGCTGTCGTTCAACCGTCCCGGCGGCGGCGCAAAATCAATAATATCGGGGTCGCGTGCCATAAGTTGCTAGGTTCTAGCCCTCGCGTGCCCCTGCTGTCGAGCCTAATCCTATGCCCCAATTTCCAGAAACTGGCTGGGATAACTATCGACGAGTTGCCGCGCCTGCCGCCAATCGTCCTTGAGCCAGCGCGTCTGTTGAGCCGGGTCGAGAATGACCGGCATGGCAAACACACCGCGATCAACCAGCGCAGGGTTGGCATCGGTGGTGAGAATAGCAAATGCCGGATAATCTGTCGTATCGCGCCACGTGCCGGCAAAGGCGAAGACCGGCTCTGACCGTACACGGCATTCGATAGCGCGGCCTTTGGCGCGGAGCGTAAAGCTGGTCGCGGGCACGAGGCAGCGCAGGCCCACATGACGCAGATTGCCGATCCAGAATGGGCTTTCGAGATTGCGCACTGTCAAAACCGCGCCACCTGCTCCGCCAGCGCCAGAGCTACGCGGCGGCGGAAATCCCCAGAAACAGGGCTTGAGCATGCGGTCACCGTTTGCCCCTGTAACGATGATCGGTGCGGGACTTAACGCGTTGACCGTGCCCTCCTCCCACACGTCCTTGCCAATACGCGCCCGGAAATGGTCACCAATGTCGCTTGCCGGCATATCAAGCTGATATTGGTGCATTTAGAGGAGCCCCGCCATCGCGAACCAGTCGGCAAACGCCACACGCTCTGCCTCATCCATGTGGAGGCCGCATTTGGTACGGCGCCATAAAATATCTTCCGGAGTCCGGGCAAACTCGTGGGCAACGAGATAGCGCACTTCGGCTTCGCTCAATCCTCCGCCGAAATAGCGACCCAAATCCGAAGGCTGGCTTACCTCTCCCAAAACATTGGCGATCTTCGTTCCATAACAACGAAATAGCCGTCGGACATAATCCGGATTCAAGCCGGAATAATACGCAAGCCAGCGCTCGATTTCTGCCTCGCGCGCGCTGACATCAAAATTACCACCCGGAAGATGCGCGTCTTCGGTCCAATCTTTGCCGTGCGTAACACTCAAGGCTTTCTTGACCCGCTCCATCACGGCTTCTGCGAGTTCCCGATAGGTCGTGATCTTGCCGCCGAAGATGGACAAAATCGGCGCGCCACCCTCTTCGTCCAACTGGAGCACGAAGTCGCGGGTCACAGCGCTCGCATCTTTCGCATGATCTTCATAAAGCGGACGCACGCCCGCATAGCTCCACACCACATCGTCCGGGCTTATATCATGGAGAAAATAGCGGTTAGCGGCCTCGCATAAATAGGCGATTTCAGCCACGCTGATCACGCTCCCCTGTTCCACCGCATCGACGGCCACCTCCGTTGTCCCGATCAGCGTAAACGCGTCCTCATAAGGAATAGCGAAGATGATCCGACCATCTTCCTGCTGGAACATATAGGCCCAATCGCCATCGTGCAGCCGCGGCACGATGATATGGCTTCCCTTGACCAGCCGGACGCGCGCATCGTCATCATGTGTTTTATATTGCGCAATGATCCGGTCCACATAAGGTCCGGCCGCATTGACGACCATGCGCGCCTGAACCTCGGTTCCATCGCTCAAGCGCGCGAGCCAATGATCGGCCTGACGTTCCAATGCATCACAAGCGGTGCGAGTGCGCACCTCTCCTCCGCGCGCGACAATATCCATGGCATTCAATACCACCAGCCGTGCATCATCAACCCAGCAGTCGGAATAGGCAAAGCCGGTCACCAGATCGCGATGGAGCGGCGCGCCTTCAGGCACATGGCGCAAGCGCAACGTGTCGGTGCTGGGCAGCAATTCACGTTTCCCCAGATGGTCATAGAGAAACAGACCCAAGCGGAGCAGCCATGCGGGACGCATCCCGGTGGCAACGGGCAGTACAAAGCGCAGCGGCCAGATGATATGCGGCGCAACCCGCAACAACAGCTCGCGCTCGCCCAGTGCCTTGCGGACCAGCGCGAAGTCATAATGCTCAAGATAGCGCAAACCGCCATGGATCAACTTGGTCGAAGCGCTTGAGGTGTGGCTGGCCAGATCATCCTTTTCGACGAGCAGGACGCGTAATCCCCGCCCCGCCGCATCGCGCGCCACACCAGCTCCGTTGATGCCCCCACCAATCACCAGAAGATCGTACATCCACACTCCTTGACGCGGGCGCAGCCTCGCGCTCTATTCCCTTCATAAGGGGATGAGGATGGCTGACAAGAATGCTGGCACTATTCCGGGCAAGATTATCGTGCTCGACGAAGGAACGACATCCACACGCGCGATGCTGTTCGATGCGAGTGGCAAGCCGTTGGGAGTGGCGCAGCGGGAGCTCACGCAATATTATCCCGCACCCGGATTAGTCGAACATGACGCCACGGAAATCTGGGACAAGACCCTCGCGTGTCTGCTCGAAATGGTCGCGCTCGCGGGCGGCGCGGGTAAAGTTGCCGCGATCGGCATCACCAACCAGCGCGAAACCGTCGTGTTTTGGGACCGGGAAAGCGGTAAGCCGCTCGCCCGCGCCATCGTCTGGCAGGACCGCCGCACCGCCGAGGATTGCTCTGCACTTAAGGCAGCCGGACACGAGTCGATGGTACAGGGCAAAACCGGACTTCTTCTTGACCCATATTTTTCCGGCAGCAAAATTGGCTGGGCACTCAAAAACTGGCCTGAGCTGGGTGCTGCGAGCAAGCGCCTAGCGGTCGGTACGATCGAAAGCTGGCTGCTCTTCAAACTGACGGGCGGCACGCGGCATATGAGTGATGCTTCCAACGCCTCGCGTACCGCGCTCATGGATATTGCGGCAGGACAATGGGATGCGGAACTGTGCGCTTTGTTTGGCGTGCCCCTGGAGATATTGCCGACGATCAGCGATTGCATCGCCGATTTCGGCGCGACCGACGCGGCGCTGACGGGTAGCCCCATCCCCATCCGGGCGATGATTGGCGACCAGCAATCGGCAACCATCGGCCAAGCCTGCTTTGACGTGGGCGATACTAAAGCGACCTATGGCACGGGCGCATTTGTCCTCACCAATACGGGAACCACCCGACCGCATTCCAACAACCGCTTGCTCGCGACCATCCTTTATCAGCAGGATGCTGTGCGACATTATGCGCTCGAAGGGTCGGTTTTTGTCGCTGGATCATTGGTACAGTGGGTGCGTGATGGGCTGGGCGTGATTGGTTCCAGTGCGGAAACTGAAGCCTTGGCCCGCTCAGTCGAGGATAATGGCGGCGTGACCCTCATCCCCGCTCTGTCCGGGTTGGGCGCGCCCTGGTGGCGGCCCGATGTGCACGCAAGCCTCACCGGTTTAAGCTTCGCGACGGGCAAAGCGCATATTGTGCGCGCCGCACTCGAGGCGATGGCGCATCAGACCTATGACCTCCAAACCGCCTTTGCCGCTGATGGCGCGCGCTGGGCCGCACTTAAGGTCGATGGCGGCATGGTCGCCAATGACTGGATCGCGCAGGATTTGGCGGACATTCTCGAATTGGAGGTAGAACGCCCCGACTTCATTGAAACCACCGCGCTGGGTGCCGCGATGCTCGCAAGCGTGGGAGCCGGGCTCTATCCTGACCTTCGGACAGCGGCGGTCATGCGCGGGGCGACTGGGCGTTTCCAGCCTGAAATGACGGACAGCGTCCGCACCCAGCGGATCGATCAGTGGAAAGCTGCTATCGAGCGCTTGCTCGCTCCTTAAGAAGATGCGTTGGTGCATCTCGACGCCGTTCGAGGCGAGCGGGTTTTCAGATTTGAAGGCTCCAGACCGTTCGTGTCGAGCGAAATCGAGACACCATACCCTTCAAAAAAACCGATCATTTCACAAAAAGAAAAGGGCGCCCGCAACCGGACGCCCATCCCTTCATGCATGAAGCCAGTAAGGCTTACTTCTTGAGCGTAAGTCCACCGAAACGCTTGTTGAAGCGTGCGACCTGACCGCCCGAATCCATCAGGCGCTGGTTGCCGCCGGTCCAGGCCGGGTGCGAGGTCGGGTCGATGTCGAGTTGCAGTGTGTCGCCTTCCTTGCCCCAGGTCGAGCGGGTTTCAAACACGGTGCCATCGGTCATCTGGACCTTGATCATGTGATAATCGGGATGGGTTTCTTTTTTCATCAGTATAGCTCCGAAAATGGCTGGTTTCCGACCAGCCGGGGGATGCAGGTAAAATCGAAGCCGCGCCCCTAGCGCGGGACGCGACCAAAAGCAAGGATATTTGCCGCCACGGCGCTTTATTCGGGCGCGTCGGCGATCATAGCTGTGAATTCGCATTCCGCGGCAAGACCATCCTCCAGTTCCGCGCGTCCGGCAAATTTGCAGACGGTGCGCTTTTGTTGGAGGATTTCGGCATGGAGGTTCAAAAGCACGCCGGGTTCGACCGGCTTTCTGAACTTCGCGCCTTCAATCGCCATGAAATAGACCAGCTTGCCCGAGTTTGCGAGGCCAAGTGATTCTACGGCGAGCACGCCCGCAGCCTGCGCCAGCGCCTCGACGATCAACACACCCGGCATGATCGGACGGCCGGGGAAATGGCCCTGGAAAAAGGGCTCGTTCATCGACACGGCCTTTACCGCATGGATGCTCTTGCCCAATTCCATCGAGACAACGCGATCAACCAGCAGCATCGGGTATCGATGCGGCAGGAGTTGCATGACCCGCCGGACATCCAGCGGGCCACGCATTTCATTTGCAGCAGTGTCCCCTTCTGCCATGACGCTTAGCGACCCGTCGGCGCTGGTGCGGGTGCGGCCGGAGCCGGAGCTGCCGGAGCCGTTGTGCTTACGCTCGGCAGCTGACGGTTGAGTTCCGCCAATACGCCATCGGTGATATCGACTGTCTTGGAAATCGCCAGCGTTGCGCCGGTATCAACCGCAATATTTGCACCGCGCGCTGTCATTTGCTGGGAAATGATCGGGTTCAGCTTCTGCTGGATCTGCTGTGCGACATAGGCGCGGTTACGACCGATGGTCTGTTCGCGCTGAGCCAGTTCTTGCTGTGCTGCGCCCTGCTTTTGCTGGAACGCGGTGGCACGCTGCTGGAGAGCGGCATCAGGTTGTTTGCCATTGAGCGCCTTGACGGCTGCGTCGAGCGCCTGCGCTTCAGTCTGGAGCGGCTGGCCGAGTTGCTGTGCGCGCTGTTGCATCTGCTGGATCTGCGTCTGCAACTGCGCCGAAGCCGCCTTGCATGCGGTGCATTCAGCAAAGATGCGGTCGCTGTCGACTACCGCAACAACGGCTGCGGGAAGTTTTTGCGCGGCAGCAGCCGACGGAATAGCCGCAACCAAACCAAGCGCAGCGGCAGAAATAAGGTATTTTTTCATCAGAATTGAGTTCCTACGTTAAATGTGAACAATTTGGTATCGTCCCCGGGTTTTTTTAGCAGGGCTTTGGCGACGTCGATACGGAACGGACCGAAGGGCGAATTCCAGTTTACGCCAAAGCCAATTGAGAGGCGCGGGCTTGCGCTATTGCCGTAGAAGCGCTCTTCAAACGGTGAAAGCGGGCTAAAGCCGTTGGCCGTATCGCAGGCAGTAGCCGTTGAGTCCGGTATGGGCGGATTGGCATTGGGGTCACCCGGAACTGTGATCTGCCCCATAAACTGCGTCGCACCGGTAGAGGCATTGCGACACAGCGATTTAATCTTACCGTCACCGATGCCGTTCCCATATTTTCCTACGGCGTCGTCTTTGAAATATTCGAGCGTCGTCAAAACCGGCGTCTTTACACTCCATACCGAGCCAACATCGACAAATACGGAAGGACGCAGACCCATGGATTTTCCGCCCGAGCCAAGCGGAATTTCAAGCTCCGCACGACCCATATAATAAGCGCGGCCGCCGAGCGCGTCGTCAACAGCCTGTTTGCGATCAAGGTTAAAGACCGGATTGGCCGGATCGGTGATATCGATCGAAGCCTTGCTGTCCGCCGCCGCATAATATTTGAGTACACGCGGGCCAATGCCGCGGATGTCAAACCCGCGCATCTGCGGTTCGCCAAGGAACCAGCGGTCATTCAAACGAATCTTATCAATGCCGACGCCGCGGCTCTTTTCGAATGGGTGGATATAACCGCCCTGAGCCTGCAGCGAGAAGACAAACCCCTTGCCCAGATTCCAATATTTATCGGCGTTGAGCGACGACTTCAGATATTTGACGTCCCCGCCGAGGCCTGCGAAATCCTGACTGAGCGCGACGCTATGGCCGCGCGTCGGGCGTAGGCTGTTGTCGCGCGCGTCATAAGCCAGCGTATAGCCGAGGAGCGAGGTCGTACGTTTGCCGATGGCGTCGCAAAGATAGCGACCGGCAACCAGAGGATCACACTGCCCGCCGAAATAATAGAGGTCTTTGTCAAGGCTGACCTTGTCCATGTTGAACGTATAACGACCTTGCAAGGTCATATATTCGGTCAGCGGCACGCCGACGCGGATCGCCGCACCAGTCGTCGATTGCTCAAAGGTCGTCTTGCGCTCATTCGAGTTGATGAAGTTGAACGAGTTCAAATCACGGCGATAAATACTGCCGCTGAGCGCAATGTTGCGGTCAAACAGATAGGGTTCGGTAAAGCCCAGCTCCGCCGACTTGGAATAGCTCGACCAGTTGACCGATGCGCTGAGCTGCTGACCCTTGCCGCGGAAGTTACGCTGGCGGATCGAACCGTTCAGGATGAAATTTTCGATACTGGAAAAACCGGCCGACAATTGGAGTTCGCCCGTCGATTTTTCTTCGACATTCGCCTCAAGCACGATACGATCCGGAGCACTGCCAGGCTTCTGTTCGATCTTGAGATTTTCCTGGAAATAGCCGAGCGAGTTGATGCGGTTTTCCGAACGCTTGACCGCGAACGTATTGAACGCATCGCCTTCGTTCAAACGGAACTCGCGGCGGACGACCTTGTCCTGCGTCAGCGTATTACCGTTCACATCAATGCGCTCGACATAAACGCGCGGCGATTCGCCAACCTTGAACAGGATCGACATGGTTTTCGCGTCTTTATCGCGCGAAAATTGTGGTTCGATGTCCGCAAAAGCATAACCGAACGCGCCCGCCGTTTCGTTGAGGCGTTCAACCGTATCTTCGACCTGCTTGGCGTTATACCAATCCCCCTTCTTCATCGGGAGGGCGTTGTTCAGCATCTCCGGGCGGAAATCGCGCAGATCGCTTTCGATTTTCACATCGCCGAATTTGTAGCGTTCGCCCTCTTCGACCACATAGGTGATGATGAAGTCCTGCTTATCGCTGGTAAGTTCGGCGACCGCCGAGACCACGCGGAAATCGGCATAGCCTTGGGTCAGATAGAATTGACGCAGCTTCTGCTGGTCATAAGCCATGCGATCCGGGTCATAGCTGGTATTACCGCTGAGGATCGAGGTGAGTCCCGCTTGCTTGGTCGCCATTTCGCCGCGCAATTCGCCATCGGAGAAATTATCATTGCCGATGATGTTGATCTGGCGAACCTTGGATTTCGGGCCTTCGTTAATTTCGAACACAATATCGACGCGGTTCTGGTCGAGTTGCACCATTTTTGGTTCGACGGTGGCAGCATAGCGACCTTGGCGCTTATAAAGTTCAAGGATACGCGCAACATCGGCGCGAACTTTTGACCGCGTGTAAATCTGCCGCGCCTGCAACTTGATTTCCGGGCGGATTTTGTCTTCCTTGAGGCGCTTATTTCCTTCAAGAATTACACGGTTGATAACCGGGTTTTCCTTGACCTGGATGACGAGCGCGCCCGCATTATCGGTAATCTGCGCGTCGGCGAATAGCTCGGTTTCGTACAGATCCTTGAGGGCCTGATCGAGCGACGCGCGGGTGTAGGGCTGACCCGGGCGCAAACGGATGTAAGACAACACCGTGTCCGGCTCGAGGCGCTGATTGCCGACCACCACAACCGAGCGAATGGTGCTGGCTTCAGGCGCAGCGACCGCCACAGGCTGGGTAGTGGTCGGCTGAGCCGTCGTCGTCGGCTGCGCGGTTTGGGCGGCAGCAGGCACGGCCATCGACACCAAAATCGTGCCAGTCAGCAACGATGCCATAATGCGGCGCGAAAATTGAATCTGGCCGTCGCCTTGATTGGTATTGGCACTCACCCGCATTTGTCCTTCATCCATAATCAATTTTCCAAGCCGCCTCGCCCTGTCTGGCGCAACCGGCGTGCCTCCCTGCCCCATGCGCGCTAGCCAATCAAGCCAGCAAGGCGATTCCACACTCCAAAACTGTCCAGATCGTTAAACGTAACGACTAGGAACAGCGTCGCCACCATCGCCAAGCCAACCCGGAATACCCATTCCTGGACTTTCGGATTGGCCGGTTTACGGCGAACGGCCTCTATCGCATAAAAAAGCAAATGCCCACCGTCCAGCATGGGCAGTGGCAGCAAATTGATGAACCCAAGATTGATGGAAACAAACGCCATCAACATGATGAGCGGCTCCCAGCCAAGGGCAAGCTGTTCCCCGGACTGTTTGGCAATTTTGAGCGGCCCGCCAAGGTCCTTGACGGTGCGCTGTCCCATGATGATCTGCCGCAGGCCTTCGACCATCATATTGAGAATGGTCTTCATCTGGCCCGCTGCCACAACGGGCGCTTCAATCAGCGAGACGGGTGCGCGCTCGATTCCTGCGCTACGAATGCCCATACCTCCGCGCTTGTGAACATTGCCGAACTGGTCTGTTTCGCTGATTTCCTGGAGCGTGAAGCTGATTTCCTTGGCCTGCCCCTGTCGTTCAAATTTGATCGTAACCGGCTTGTTGGCTTGCAGCAGGACCGATTGCGCGACTTCTTCGAACAGAGTGACCTCATTGCCGTCTATGGCCGTGATCCGATCCCCAACCTGCAAACCCGCTTTCGCGGCCGCAGAATTTGGCATCACCTCGCCAATCACCGGCGGCGTCACCGATTGTCCATAAGCAACCGCAAAGCCCATCAGGATGAGGAAAGCAAAAAGGAAATTGATTGCGGGGCCCGCAAACACAATCGCCGCGCGTTTCCAGATCGGCTGCGTCTGGAACATGCCCGCGCGCTCTTCGGGCGTTGATTCAATCGGCACATCGCCCGGTTGGCTTGCCGGATTCATGTCGCCCGCAAATTGGACATAGCCACCCAGTGGCATCCAGCCGAACTTCCAACGCGTGCCGCGCTTGTCGGTAAAGCCTGCAATTTCCCGACCGAATCCGACCGAAAAAGTCTCTGACCGTACGCCGAGCCAGCGCGCGACCAGATAGTGGCCCAGCTCGTGGACAAACACCAGCGGCCCGAGCACGAGCAAAAAAGCTAATATCGTCAACAGGAAGCCGGGAGATTGAATCACGCCGCCTTGCTCTCCACCAGGATTGTTGCAACGCGGCGGGCTTCTGCATCCGCCGCATAAATATCCGCCAAACTGCTTGGCGTTGCGGGGCTATAGCGGTCCAGAACCGCTTCGACAATTGCCGCGATGTCAAGAAAACCGATACGCCGGTCGAGAAAGGCGGCGACAGCGGTTTCATTCGCCGCATTGAGTTGTGCCGGACGCGCGCCGCCAAGCTCTATCGCATGACGCGCAAGGCGCAATGCCGGGAAGCGCACGGGGTCGGGCGCTTCAAATTCGAGCTTGCCGATTGTCGCAAGGTCTAGCGGCACGCACGGCGTTTCCATCCGCACTGGCCAGGCCAGCGCAGAGGCAATCGGGATACGCATGTCGGGCGACCCCAACTGCGCCAGCGTCGAACGATCCTGAAACTCGACCAGACTGTGGATGACCGATTGCGGGTGCACGATAATCTCGATGGCGTCATGCCCCACCGGGAACAGATGATGCGCCTCAATGAGTTCCAGCCCCTTGTTCATCATCGTCGCGCTATCGACGGAAATCTTCGCGCCCATCGACCAATTGGGGTGCGCGACCGCTTGTTCGGGCGTGACGTGGCGCATCTCGTCGAGGCTGCGCGCGCGGAAGGGTCCACCGCTGGCGGTCAGGGTAATGCGGCGTACGTCGGCGATGCGCCCGCCCGCAAGGCATTGAAAGATGGCATTATGCTCGCTGTCGACAGGGAGTAGCGTAGCGCCGGACTTGGCAGCCGCCGCCATCATCAGATCGCCCGCGGAGACCAGTGATTCCTTGTTGGCGAGCGCCACGGTCTTGCCCGCCTCAAGCGCGGCCATGGTCGGCGCAAGTCCTGCGCAGCCGACAATCGCGGCCATAGTGAGATCCGCACCCATGCGCGCGGCATCGACCAATGCTTCCGCTCCGGCCGCGCGACCTATATTGCTGCCGTTCAGCGCCGTGTCGAGATCGCCAGCGCGCGGCGCATCCCCGATGACCGCCACCTCCGCGTCAAATTCCCACGCGAGGGCCGCGAGGCCTGCGACATCGCTGTGTGCGGTCAGCGCCACTACCCGCCACTGATCCCGATTGCGGCGAACAAGGTCTAACGTCGATTGCCCGATCGAGCCGGTAGCACCGAAAATCGAAATGCTGCGTTGGGTCAAGCCGACGCTCCGCCGAACCAGATAATCGCGCCAATGGCGATGGCGACCGGGAGCAGCCCGTCGAGCCGGTCGAGCACGCCGCCATGGCCGGGGATCAGATTGCTCGAATCCTTGACCCCTGCGCGCCGTTTCATCCAGCTTTCAAAGAAATCGCCTGCTTGAGCGAGCACCGCCATCGGCGCGCCTAGCAGATAAAGCCCCGCGTCCGATCCGCTCCATTTGCCGATGCCCCAACTCACCAGCGCCGCCGCGACCATCCCGCCACCGAGCCCCGCCCAGGTTTTGGAAGGCGAGATGGCAGGGGCAATCTTGGGTCCACCGATGCTGCGCCCGGCGAAATAAGCGCCGATATCCGTCGCCCACACCGTTGCCATAAGCCACAGCGCGCCCACAAAACCCATCGCCTCGCGCACCACAAACAGCGCGGCCGCGCCTGCCCCTACATACAGTAAACCGCCCGCCAGCCAGCCATAGCGGCCACCCGTCGTCAACGGCATCTTCATGCTGAGGCCGTGCCATTCCCACAGCATCGCAAGCGCCGCCGCCAGCACGAGCGCGGCGAAAATTCCGCCACCCGCCCATAACGCACCGACCGCAACCGCAATCATCACCACGCCGGAAACCGCGCGGACGCCGAGATCGCTATTCTTCTTTTGGGCTGTCATGCTGTCCGAGGGGACACTCGTTTCGGTCATAAACCGCCATATCTCCGGTTGCGCCCGGCAAAGGCGTCCAGGGCGTCGCCCAAATGTTTAGGCGTGAAATCGGGCCACAATATGTCTGTGAAATAAAGCTCGGCATAGGCCGCCTGCCACAACAGGAAATTGGAGAGGCGCTGCTCCCCCGAGGTGCGGATGATGAGGTCGAGCGGCGGCAGTTCAGCCGTATCAAGATGCGCCTCAATCCCTGCCGCGCTGATCCCGCCATTAGCCGCAGCCGCTTGTGCCGCGCGCACCAGTTCATCCTGCGCTCCATAGTTGAGCGCGACCACCAGCGTCGATCCCCTATTGTCCGCCGTGCGCGCAATCGCATCATCCAGTAAGGTCACAATATCGGGCGCCAAGGCTTTGTAATTGCCGATAATCTTGAGCCGGACATTGTTGGCGTCAAACTCGTCAATATCGGCCTGGATGAAGCGCTTGAGCAATCCCATAAGGTCGCCCACTTCATCCTCGGGCCGCTTCCAATTCTCGCTGGAAAAAGCGTAGAGCGTCAGGGCTTCAAGCCCCATCTCGCGGGCAGCACGCGCGATTTTGCGGACGGTTTCGACACCCGCCTTATGCCCCGCAAAACGGGGCAGCAGCCGCTTCTTCGCCCAGCGGCCATTGCCATCCATGATGATGGCGACGTGGCGGGCGGGCGACTGGGCGGTTTCAGATGACACGGGTGCTACGATTCGGACAAACCCGGCTTATTGGCCGAGGATTTCCTTTTCCTTGGCCGCCGCCGCCGCGTCGGCATCGCCGATGGCCTTGTCGGTCATCTTCTGCACTTCGGTTTCGAGCCGCTTCTTGTCGTCCTCGGAGATTTCTTTCTTATTCTCGTCGGTCTTGATGTCATCCATCGCATCGCGGCGGACGTTGCGGATCGCAACGCGAGCCTTCTCGGCATATTGGCCGGCAACCTTGGACAGTTCCTTGCGGCGCTCTTCGGTCATATCTGGGATCGGCAGACGGATTGTCTGGCCATCGGTGATCGGGTTAAGGCCGAGCCCCGCCGAGCGGATCGCTTTTTCCACCGGCGTGAGGTTGGATTTATCCCACACCTGCACCGACAGCATGCGCGGTTCAGGCGCCGATACGGTCGCGACCTGGTTGAGCGGCATGTTCGCCCCATAAACCTCGACCTGAACCGGGTCGAGCAAGGTCACATTGGCACGGCCCGTGCGCAGGCCTTGAAGGTCATGCTTCAACGATTCCACGGCACCGGTCATGCGGCGTTCGACATCGGCCTTGTCATATTTCGGCATCGATTATTCCTCCTGATTGCTGACGATGGTGGTGACCCCTTCTCCGGCCAGCACGCGGGCAAGATTGCCCGGCTGGCGGATGTTGAACACCACGATCGGGATATTATTGTCGCGGCAAAGCGCGACGGCGGATGCGTCCATGACCTTGAGGTCGTCGGCCAATACCTTGGTATAGCTGACGCGGCGATAGCGCTGGGCGTCGGGTACCAGCTTGGGATCGGCGTCATAGATACCATCGACGCTGGTTCCCTTGAACAGCGCCTGGCATTTCATTTCAGCCGCGCGCAGGGCAGCGCCGCTGTCGGTCGTGAAGAAGGGACTGCCGACGCCGGCGGCGAAGATTACTACCCTCCCCTTTTCCAGATGGCGCATCGCGCGGCGGCGGATAACGGGTTCGCAGACCTGATCCATCTGGATGGCGGATTGCACGCGGGTCTGGACGCCAATCTGTTCGAGTGCATTCTGCATGGCGAGCGCGTTCATCACCGTCGCGAGCATCCCCATATAGTCGGCCTGCGCACGGTCCATCCCCTTGGCCGCGCCAGCCATGCCCCGGAAAATATTGCCGCCGCCGATGACGAGGCAAATTTCAAGATCATGCGCTTTGGCGGTCTTGATCTCGGCGGCCATGCTCGCGACCGTTTCGGGGTCGATGCCGAACTGGTTAGGGCCCATCAACGCTTCGCCGGATAGCTTCAAAAGGATTCGGCGATAGCTCATGATGATGTTTTCCCAAGAAAATTCAGTTACTTGACGCGCGGGGCTCAACGCCCCACAAGATTATGGCGCGGACCATAGGGGAGCCGCGCCATAGTCTCAATTGAAAATAGCCTCTACTTACCGTCACCCTGAACTTGTTTCAGGGTCCATACGTCCCGCGCTATCGAGGGACCACCTCCCTACGGATGCTGAAACAAGTTCAGCATGACGCCAGCAGTTGAGCGGCGCGCTTCTTACGCCCCGCCAACCGCAGCCGCGACTTCTGCCGCGAAATCGCTTTCCTTTTTCTCAATGCCTTCGCCGAGCTGGAAACGCGCATAGTCGGTGAGCGTGATCGTAGCGCCAGCCTCACGGCCAGCCGCCGCGACAACTTCCGCGACCGGAGTCTTGCCGTCCATCACGAACAACTGCGACAGGAGCGCATTTTCCTTGCGATACTTGGCAATCGCGCCATCGACCATCTTGGCGACCACGTCAGCCGGCTTGCCGCTTTCGGCAGCCTTTTCTTCCGCGATAGCGCGTTCACGCGCAACCGTTTCGGCATCAAGGCCGTCGCCATTGAGCGCGAGCGGGAAAGCCGCCGCAATATGCATCGCGATCTGCTTGCCGAGCGGTTCGAGCACATCGGCACCAGCCGAGCTTTCGAGCGCCACAAGCACGCCGATCTTGCCAAGGTTGGTGGCCGCTGCATTGTGCACATAAGCCACAACCGCGCCTTCCTTGACCGCGAGGTTCTTCACGCGGCGAACCGTCTGGTTTTCACCGATGGTCGCAACATTGTTGGTGAGCGCATCCTGCACCGTGCCGCCAGCCGGATAGTTAGCTGCGAGCAGCGCATCCGCATCCGCAGCCCCGGTTTCAAGCGCAACCTGCGACACGTTGCGGACAAAATCCTGGAACTGTTCGTTCTTGGCAACAAAGTCGGTTTCCGAATTGACTTCGACAACCGAACCCTTGGTGCCGTTGGTCGCAACGCCAACGAGACCTTCAGCGGCGGTGCGGCTCGACTTCTTCGCGGCAGCCGCAAGGCCCTTGGTGCGCAGCCAGTCAACCGCAGCTTCAATGTCGCCATTGGTTTCAGCCAGCGCCTTTTTGCAATCCATCATCCCCGCGCCCGAACGTTCGCGCAGTTCCTTTACGGTAGCAGCAGTCACAGCAGACATGTTTACTTCCTTCTATTTTTCAAATGCGAGTGCGGGAGCGCCGCAGGATAACCTGAAGCGCCCCCCTCAATGATTTTGATGACATCAGCGTGACAGGGCGGACGTTATCCCGCCGCTCCCGTCATCGCTCGATCTTCAGGCGTCAGTCGCCGGAGCTTCTTCGGCAACCACTTCGACGGCTTCAACTACCGGAGCAGCCGCGTCTTCGTTGACCGGATTTTCCATTGCCCCGATGTCAACGCCGCGGGCAGCCTTGCCCGACTGGTTGCCACGGGTCGCAGCGGTTGCAATCGCTTCACAATAGAGGCGGATTGCGCGGCTGGCGTCGTCATTGGCCGGAACCGGGAATGCGATACCGTCAGGCGACACGTTCGAATCGAGGATCGCCACGACCGGAATACCAAGCACATTGGCTTCCTTGATCGCGAGTTCTTCCTTGTTCGCGTCAATCACGAACATTACGTCCGGAACGCCGCCCATATCGCGGATGCCGCCAAGCGACATCTGGAGCTTTTCGAGTTCGCGCGTCCGCTGCAACACTTCCTTCTTCGTGAGACCGGCGGTGTCACCCGAAAGCTGCTCTTCGAGCGTCTTCATACGCTTGATCGAATTCGAGATGGTCTTCCAGTTGGTGAGCATGCCGCCCAGCCAGCGATGGTTGACGAAATGCTGACCCGAAGCCGCTGCGGCTTCCGCGATCGGCCCTTGCGCCTGACGCTTGGTGCCGACGAACAGCACCTTGCCGCCCGAGGCCGCAACCTGTGACACGAAATCGAGCGCGCGCGCGAACAGCGGCACGGTCTGGCTCAAGTCAAGAATGTGGATGCCGTTGCGGTCGCCGAAGATATACGGCTTCATCCGCGGGTTCCAGCGATGGGTCTGGTGGCCGAAATGTGCGCCGGCCTCAATCAATTGCTGCATCGTGACGACAGGTGCCGCCATAGTCTTTCTCCTTCCGGTTGGTCCTCTGGAAAGCTAGAACCGCAGGACATCCCTAAAAGGGCGCCGTTGGCACCGGTATGTGCGCTTTTCCATGTGGAATGTGCGGGCCCTTAGCCGGGGTGGCCAAGAAATGCAAGAGGGGCTGGCACGACTTTTGCGCGGAGCCAAATGTGCTTGATCAAATGGCGGCGTCCTATAAGAGAGCGCCGCCATTTATATCAGCTTTTTGCGCGCACCTAATGCCCCACGATGGCAATGGTCTGACGATCGCATTTTTCATCGCCACTCCGCCTTGCCATCATCACCATGACCAGACCAATGGCAGACATGGCGGCCCCGGCGATCGATACTGCGGGATACCCTAGTCCATGACTGATTACTGCGCCGCCGAGAGCCGCACCAATCGCATTGCCCAGGTTAAACGCACCGATGTTCATCGCCGATGCAAGGTTGGGCGCTTCACTGGCTTCCTGCATCACTCGCATTTGCAAGGGCGGGACAATGGCAAAGCTCGCGACCCCCACAGGAAAATCACCACCGGAGCCACCACCAGCCATTTCATCATAAAGGCAAAGATGACGAGCAGTGCAACCAATCCGCCCAGTGACACGATGAGCGTCTTATCCACCGACTTATCGGCAAAGCGGCCACCCAGCATATTGCCTACCGTCAAACCGACGCCGTAAATCACCAGCATCGCGGTCACAAACAGCGTCGAAGCATGGGCTTCATGCTGCAAGATTGGGGCGATATAGGTGAAAACAGTGAACATCGCACTCGAACCAATCACCGTCAGTGCGAGGGCAAACAGCACCGGGCCGCGCTTCAGCACGTTGATTTCGGATTTCAGATTCACATCCTTGTCGGCAGGGATATTGGGCAGCGCCGCCCGCAGCGCCATCATCGCCAACACGCCCAGCGCCGTAATGCCCCAGAACGCGGCACGCCAGCCGGCCACTTCGCCCACCCAAGTCGCGAGCGGCACCCCGCCAATGGTCGCAATGGTGAGCCCCATGAACATGGCAGCAACGGCCGCAGCCCTTTTGTCGGGCGCAACGACGCTCGCCGCCACGACCGATCCGACGCCGAAAAACGTGCCATGATTTAGCGAGGTGATGATACGCGCAATCAGCAGCATATAATAGTCAGTCGCAACGGCCGAGAGGAAATTGCCCAGCGTAAAAATGCCCATCAAGCCTATGAGCAAGGTGCGGCGCGGAAGTCTTGCGGTGGCCAGCGTCATCAGCGGAGCGCTCAGCATCACGCCCACGGCATAGGCGCTGACCAGCAACCCCGCAATCGGAATTGAAACTCCAAGGTCGGTAGCCATAACGGGCAGCAATCCCATCGGCGAAAATTCGGTTACACCAATGCCAAAAGCGCCGATAGCCAGCGCCAACAAAGCCGGATTGAGTTTCATGATGACGTCATCCCTTAAATTGTCCGGAACAATTGCCACTAGGCAATCACTCTTCTTTCTCGTTGGCGCACAGATAGACAGTAGAGACAGGCTTGATTAGAATGATATTTCGAAAAACATTTGTGAGTTAAACGCAAAGATGAGCAAAAACCGTGAAACGATAGGCCGCTCGGGCGAAATGGAAATTTTTGCAACTGTCGTCGGGAAAGGCAGCCTTTCTGCTGCAGCGCGCGTTGTTGGCTTGTCCCCTTCTGCCGTCAGTCGCGTGATTGCCCGGCTTGAAGATCGGCTCGGCGTACGCCTGCTTATACGCACTACCCGCGCCATTGCCCTCACCCCTGAAGGCGAAGATTATCACCGTGCCGCCTTACGTATCTTGCGCGACCTCGATGAAAGCGAACAGCATATCGCCGATCAAGCCGCCCCGCGCGGTCGTCTGCGCGTTAGTTCGACCCATGCGCATGGTCGCAAAATCCTTGTGCCTTTGCTGGGCGAATTTCTGGCGCGCTACCCGGCCATCAACGTTGATCTCAGTATAACCGACACACGCATCGACTTGATCGAAGAGCGTGCCGATGTGGCCATTCGCATCGGACCACTCCCCGATAGCGACCTCACCGCTCGCCGACTAGGCGATAGCGCCCGCGCCGTGGTCGCTTCCCCAGCATATCTAGAAAAACACGGAATGCCGATGGTCCCCGAAGATTTGCTCCGACACAATTGCATCGGTTTCAACTTTAGGAGAGCCAGCCCCGCTTGGCCCTTCAAGCGCGACGGCGAAATTTTCACGCTCGAACCTGGCGGCAATATCGAGGTCAATAACGGTGATACCGTAGTACAACTCGCCCTCGAAGGCATCGGCATAGGCCGGGTCGGCACATTCAACGTCGCGCACCATCTGGTCGACGGCACCCTTATCGAACTCCTTGCCGATTACAACCCCGGCGATCGCGAACAGATCAACGCACTTTTTGTGGGCGGTGCCAATGTTCCCACACGTGTACGACTCTTTGTAGAGTATCTAGCGGAAAAATTGAGTTGATGACGGCGAGGTTACGGTGTCAGGTACGAAAACCTCTAAACTGATCCTTCTATATTCATTCTCATGATTAAGTATTTCACGCACAGGCACCGCGGGGCGATCGGACCAGCTTTGATCCGTTCGCGACGTCTTTGCTCCGCCGGTTCCTCTACGGCCTCTGCGCGAAACATATTATACATGCAAAGACGAAGATATGCAAAGCTGAGATCAGAACAAAGCGTGAAAATAAACGCTTGACGCGCTCTGAGTGATGTGGAACATAAAGCGAACATATAACCGAGAACGCCGAAAATGCGTTACTCCTCCAATCCGGTCTTGATTGCAGTTATGGCGTCACGGACCGGACGAGCGGGATAAGCATCAAGGCCAGAGACAAGGACGCTTTGTTATGTTCGCGATATTTGCTTCGCTGTTATTTGCCGGTGCGTTCTTCGGGTCGCTGCTGCTGATCGTGCTGATGGTGCGCGACAAGGCCGATACGATCCTTACCGCACTCATGGGTGAGCATGTTCCGGCGGCAATTGGTCCGGTCATGGTGCACACACCGCGGCGACCACGGCACAGCCATCGCCTCGCACCGCCGCCCTCCGCTGCGATGATCCGCCGCGCGGCAGCAGCCTAAATTGAAGGGTGGGAGTTAAGCGGGGGTAATTCGCGCGCGTTTCACCTTGGCATAGCTCATGATGCTGAACGGGATCGTCGCGAGATACGCCATGCAGATGGCCAGCAAGGTGTACCAAGGCGCGGTGATCAGCGCGACACCGATAAGACCGATCACGGCGATTGCTTCCAACCGGACGGACCGGCGCAGACGGATCGACCCCCAGCTAAAGGTCGCAATGTTAGAAATCATCAGGAAAGCGATGAGGAGCATCCAGGGCATCATCACATACCATTGGCGGAACCCATCATTGCCCGAAACCAACCACGCAAACATCGGCATGAGGGCAAGCCCTGCCCCCGCCGGTGCCGGAACGCCCGTGTTGAACCCCGCGGATTTATGTGGCTGGTCCTCGACGTCGATGCGGGCATTGAAGCGTGCGAGCCGCAGCGCGCAACAAACGGCGAGCGCAATCGAGGCGACCCAGCCAAATTTCGGCGCTTCGTGCAAAGACCATAGGAAAATGGTGAGCGCAGGGGCAACCCCGAACGCCGTCACATCGGACAGGCTGTCCAGTTCCGCCCCGAAACGGGTGTTACCCTTGAGCGCACGGGCGATCCGTCCGTCCATGCCGTCGAGGATGCCGGCCGCGACAATGCACAGCAGCGCATTTTCCCACACGCCGCCCATCGCAAAGCGCACCCCCGTCAACCCCATGCACAGCGCCAGCACGGTGATCGCATTGGCGGGAACCGCGCGCAGCGGGATATTGCCGATCCGCGCGCCCCGCGCCTCTTGGGCAGCTTCAGGCAGGTTCGGATCGGGTTGCTGCTCTGCTTCCATTGCGGTGCCTTTAATGGGGAATACCGATGAGATCGGCGCCATTGCCGATTTCAGCGATGATAGTTTCACCCGCAATCGTGCGCTGGCCTTGCGTCACGCGCGGCATCGTGCCCGAGGGAAGATAAACATCAACACGGCTGCCAAAGCGGATAAGGCCAACGCGTTCCCCGGCCGCAACCATGTCCCCGCTCTTGACGAAGGTCATGATGCGGCGCGCGACAAGCCCGGCAATCTGCGTGAACCCGATCTTCACACCGTCCGCGCGCTCGACCAGAAAATGCTGGCGTTCATTATCCTCGCTCGCCTTGTCGAGATCGGCGTTGAGAAATTTGCCCGGAATATAGCTGATTTGCTTGACCGTTCCCGCAATCGGCGAGCGGTTGATATGGACATCGAACACGCTCATGAAAATCGATACGCGTGTCACAGGGGCGGTCCCGAGGCTATGCGCCATCTCGGGCGGCGGCGGCACATCCTGAATAAGCGTGATAAGGCCATCAGCGGGCGCGATCACCAGATTTTCACCTTGCGGCGTGACGCGCACGGGATCACGGAAAAAAGCGAGTACCCAAAGCGTGACCCCCGCCATCGGCCAGGCCAGCGTTTCCCACGCCATCATCGCAAAGAACAGGGTGATCCCCGCCGAGATCAGCGCAAATTTGCGACCCTCGGGGTGAACAGTCGGACGCTCCCATTTGATGCCCGGAGCGGGGCGATTATCATATTTTTGTGGCAAAGACATGCACTGTTACTAGGGACTGTTTCTACTCGTTACAACCGCCGAAACGCACATGTTCCGCGATTCTTGCGCATTAAACCCGCGCCGCACCCTGTATCAAATGCGTAACCGACCACCAGCGGCTCCCGCAAAACGCCACGATCCAACTGTCGCAATAGTTGAATCTCTTGGCCGCTTTGCCTAAGGCGCTGCGGTATATCGGACACGCTCCCCAGTTGAGAGGCACTGAAATAATGGAAAAGATCAAGGTAAAGAACCCGGTCGTCGAAATGGACGGCGACGAAATGACCCGGATTATCTGGCAGTGGATCCGCGAAAAGCTGATCCTGCCCTATCTTGATATCGATCTTAAATATTATGACCTTGGCGTTGAAAAGCGCGACGAAACCGATGACAAGATCACGGTTGAAGCGGCCAAGGCGGTGCAGAAATATGGCGTCGGCGTCAAATGCGCGACGATCACGCCCGACGAAGCGCGCGTCGAGGAATTCAAACTCAAATCCATGTGGAAATCGCCCAACGGGACGATCCGCAACATCCTTGGCGGCGTAGTGTTCCGTGAACCCATCGTCATCAAGAATGTGCCCCGCCTCATTCCGGGCTGGACCGATCCCATCGTGGTTGGCCGTCATGCCTTTGGTGACCAGTATAAAGCCACCGATTTCCTCGTCCCCGGCCCGGGCAAGCTGACCATGAAATGGGTTGGCGAAGATGGTCAGATCATTGAACATGAAGTGTTCGATTACCCGTCATCGGGTGTCGCCATGGGGATGTATAATCTCGACGATTCGATCCGCGATTTTGCCTATGCGTGCTTAAACTTTGGCTTGAGCCGCCAATGGCCGGTCTACCTGTCGACCAAGAACACGATTTTGAAAGCCTATGACGGCCGCTTCAAGGACATCTTCCAGGAAGTTTACGACAAGGACTTCAAGGAGAAGTTTGAAGCCGCAGGCATCGAATATCAGCACCGCCTGATCGACGACATGGTCGCCTCGGCCCTCAAGTGGAGCGGCAAGTTCGTATGGGCGTGCAAAAATTATGACGGTGACGTCCAGTCGGATCAGGTCGCGCAGGGCTTCGGTTCGCTCGGGCTGATGACCTCAATCCTGATGACGCCCGATGGCAAGACGGTTGAAGCCGAAGCTGCGCACGGCACGGTCACCCGCCACTATCGCCAGCACCAGCAGGGCAAGGCGACCTCGACCAACCCGATTGCGTCGATCTTCGCCTGGACCGGCGGCCTTAAATATCGCGGCAAGTTCGACGATACGCCCGAGGTGACCCGTTTTGCAGAAGCCTTGGAAGAAGTGTGCATCGAAACGGTCGAAAATGGCCAGATGACCAAGGATCTCGCCATCCTCATCGGTCCCGACCAGCCGTGGATGACGACGGAACAATTCTTCGAAGCGATCCGCGCCAATCTCGAAAAGAAAATGGCGGCATGGAAATAATTGACGCTTCAATGCGTTAGATGAAATGGGGGTGGCGATGAACTCGCCGCCCCTTTTTTATATTAGAGGGAGCTTATGACTACCACCCGTTCCGCCCGGCTCGAAGTCCGCACCGCCACCCATGCCGATGTATCCGGCATCGCCGCGCTCGTTCGCCGGGTCTATGACGAACTGCCGCCCTATACCTATGCGGAAATCCGGGCACAGATGAACAATTATCCGGCAGGCTGTTTCGTCGCGGTACTTGATGACAAGGTGGTCGGCTATTGCGCGTCGATGCGGCTATCCGGCGCGATTGCATTGAAACCGCATGACTGGGAGGAAATCAGCGGAAACGGGCTCGGCTCGCGCCACAATCCGACCGGGGATTGGCTCTATGGCTATGAAATGTGTGTCGATCCCAAGGTGCGGGGCACGCGCCTTGGCCGCCGCCTTTACGAAGCGCGCCGCGCGCTGGCGGAAGAATTGGGTCTTACCGGCATCGTGTTCGGCGGGCGGATGCCGGGCCTGTCGCGCGTGTGGAAACGGGTGGGGCAGGATCCAGAGGAATATCTGGCGCAGGTCGAGGCGGGCAAACTGCATGATCCGGTGATCCGCTTCCAGCTCGCCAACGGGTTCGAGCCCATCGGTGTGCTGGCAAATTATCTCCCCGAGGATAAACGCTCCAAAGGCTTCGCCGCGCATATGGTGTGGCGCAACCCCTATGTCGAAACCGACAAGCCGGTAAAGCATCGCCTGCCGCGCGGGGTAGAATCGGTGCGCCTAGCAACCTGCCAATTGCAAGCGCGCGCGGTCAAAGACTTTGACGAATTCGTAAAAAATATTGAATATTTTATCGATGTTGCAGCGGATTATGAGGCGGACTTCATTGTCTTTCCCGAATTGTTCACGCTGCAACTCCTTTCATTCGAAGACCGCGAATTGTCGCCGCAGGAGGCGATTGAGGCGCTCACCAAATATACACCCAAGCTCAAAAAATCCTTCGCCGACATGGCGCTCAAATATAATATCAATATCATCGGCGGCTCGCACCCGACCCGCACCGAAGATGATGATATCCAGAATGTCGCCTATATTTTCCTTCGCGACGGATCGGTCCATGAGCAGGAGAAAATCCACCCCACCCCCAATGAACGCTATTGGTGGAACATCAAGGGCGGCGACCGGATCGAGGCGATCCAGACCGATTGCGGGCCGATTGGCGTGCTTATCTGTTATGACAGCGAATTCCCCGAACTTGCACGCCGCCTCGCCGACGAAGGCGCGCGGATTATTTTCACGCCCTTCTGCACCGACAACCGCCAAGGCTATTTGCGCGTACGCTACTGCGCGCAGGCGCGGGCGATCGAAAACCAGTGCTTTGTGGTATTGTCGGGCAATGTCGGCAACCTTCCCAATGTCGGCAATATGGACATTCAATATGCGCAAAGTTGCATCCTGACACCGTGCGATTTTCCCTTTGCGCGCGACGGGGTGGCAGCCGAGGCGACCGAGAATGTTGAAACGCTGACGATCAGCGACGTCAACCTTGCCGATCTGAACTGGGCGCGTGCGGAAGGGACGGTACGCAACCTCGCCGACCGGCGCTTTGACCTCTACCATATCGAATGGGACCGGGCACAAGGCAAAGGGCATGGTGGCAGCGGTGGCAAGGCGCGTCCGCGCACCGAACCGATTGGTACCAGCAAGCCCGGAGGTGGCTAGTGCGTTAGCCGACCGGGCTTTCAACCCGCTCGCGCCGCACGCCGTGTCCGACAATGCGCCCCGGAATGCGGCGGAGCAGCGGCACGCGATTGAGCAGGCGCACCGGCCATGGTACCTTGATCGTCTCACCGGCCAATATGCGGCCGATCATGCCATCCTGCGCCGCCTTTTGCGCGGACTGGATCACCCGGGTCGGGAACATGCGGCGTTGCTGCACCTTATCCAGCAACGGGTCGAGCCTTTCCCCGCGCTGCATGGGTGCGGCGAGACTATTGGCCGCTGCGACCGCATCCTGAATGGCGAGATTGATGCCGATGCCGCCGATGGGCGACATGGTGTGAGCGGCATCGCCAATGATGAGCAGCCCCGGTTTCGACCAGCGTTCTAGCCGCTCCAGCGCGACGCTGAGCAATTTGAGTTGATCCTCATCGGTCAACACTTGGTCCAATGGACCGAGATCGAGCACCATATCCTCGATCAACGCACGGAACGCGGCAATTCCCTGCCCGCGCACGGCCTTGTCACTCCCCTTGGCGATGAGAAAGGCGCATTGCCAATAATCGCCGCGGTCGATCAGCACCATCATCCGGCCCTTGTCGATGACGCCCCTCAGCCCGCCATTGACGGTCGGCGATTTAGGGACGGCAAACCAGAAAATATCCATCGGCGCACCGAGTGTGACGAGCGACAGAGCAGGATCACGTCGGGCCAGCGAGCGGCGCCCGTCCGCTGCGATCACCAGCCCGCCATTACTCATCACAATGCGCCCGTCCGCGAGTTCTACGCCTTCAACCCGCGCCGCCCCTTCAACCAGCGCGGCGACCTCGCTTTCCATTTCAAGCGTGAAATGGGGGTAGAGGCGCGCTTCATCGGCAAGAAAATCGAGAAACTCCCATTGCGGCATCATCGCAATGAAGGGCGCGGGCGTTTTGAGATGCGACAGGTCGCCCAGATGATAGACCGTGCCGTTAATTTCGACTTCCGCTTTGTCGATCCGGCTGTGCGGTCGTTCGAGAAACTTGCCGAGCAAGCCCAGCTGGTCAAGGATTTCCATGGTCGAGGGGTGGACCGTATCGCCGCGAAAATCCCGCAGGAAGTCGGCATGTTTTTCAAACACCGTCACCGGCACTCCGGCACGCGCGAACAATAATCCGGCCATCATACCCGCCGGGCCGCCACCGATGATCAGGATCCGTTTTTGCTGTTCCATCGCTGGGTTTTACAACAATGATAACGGACGCGCAGCCCTCTCATGCGATTCCGCTGCAAAAAAGCTTGCCCTTAAGCGGCCTGCCCTGTCTATGATGCGGCTATGCCCACGCTGCTGCCTTTCTGCCGGATGAGTGCCCTCGCCCATGTCGTTTGAACTTCACGCAACGGGAGGTCTCAGCGATACGCTCGTCATTTTGGGCGCAGCTGGCATTGTGATCCCGCTGTTCGCGCGTTTCCGCATCAGCCCCGTGATCGGGTTCCTGCTGGTGGGCATGATTTTCGGACCTGCAGGCCTTGGGTCGCTTACCGACGATATTTCTTGGCTTCACTATATCACCATTTCCGACCCTGAACGGCTCGCGCCTTTCGCCGAGTTCGGGATTATCCTTTTGCTTTTTTCCATCGGGTTGGAGCTGAGTTTCAAACGCCTATGGGCGATGCGACGCCAGGTATTCGGCGTGGGCGCAGCAGAATTGCTAGGCTGCGGCGCGCTGATTGCGTTGGTGCTTTCCGGTACGGGCCTTTCCGAAAAGGGGTCAATCGGGCTGGGCCTCGCATTGGCATTGTCTTCGACCGCGCTCGTGCTTCCCATCGCGGGCACCAAGAGCCAGGTCGGGCGTGCGGCCTTTGCCATGCTGCTGTTTGAAGATCTGGCGCTGGTGCCGATCATCTTCGCGCTTGGTGCCATGGCTCCGTACGCCAGCCAGGACGGGTTTGACGGGATCGTCGAAACTCTCATTCAAGGCGGCATCACTGTTATTCTCCTGTTCGTCGCAGGGCGCGTGATCTTGCCCCGCCTGTTCGAGCAGGCTGCGCGCACCAAGACGCCGGAACTGTTCATGGCCGCAAGTCTGCTGGTCGTCATCGTCGCCAGCCTCGCGACGGCAGGCGCGGGCCTTTCCCCCATCGTTGGCGCGCTACTCGCTGGACTCCTCATCGCCGAAACCGAGTATCATGGCGAGGTCGAGGCGATGACCGCGCCGTTCAAGGGCCTTGCGCTCGGGGTGTTTCTGATCACGGTGGGGATGAGCCTCGATTTCGCGGTGATTGCAAAACAATGGCCGCAGCTTCTCCTCGCGGTCGTTGGCGTGCTCTCGATCAAGGCGCTGGTGACCGCCGTGCTGCTGCGTTTCTCGGGCGCCGGAAAAGGCCTTGCCGCCGAAGTCGGCGTGCTGATGGCAAGCCCTTCGGAAACCACCCTCATCGTGCTCGCGACCGCGCTCGCGGCGGGCATTATCTCCGCCCAGACGTCGCAATTCTGGCAGATCGTAACCGCCATCGGCCTCACGATCACGCCGCTACTGGCAAAACTCGGAACCTTCCTGTCGCGGCGTATCGACCGCAAGACCAGTGAATTGTCGCGCATGCTGGAAGAAGACAGTATCGAGCCGCGCACCATCATCCTCGGCTTTGGACGGGTGGGCCGTGTCGTCGCCGATATGCTCGATTATCACGGACATCCCTATCTCGCTGTCGAAGCCAATATCGACGCGGTGCTGAATGGCCGGACAGACGGATACAAAGTCATTTTCGGCAATGTTTCGCGCGCGGAAATGCTCGATAAGCTGCACCTCGATAATGCCGCCGCCGTGGTTCTTACCATGAATGATCCGGTGCAACAGGTCCGCACGACGGCGCGAATAAGAGAGCGTTGGCCCAAGCTTACCATCGTGTCGCGCGCTCGTGATGCCGATCACGCCGCCGCACTCTACCGCGCTGGCGCAACGGACGCCGTGCCCGAAACGCTGGAAAGCTCGTTGCAGCTGTCAGAAGCGCTGCTGGTCGACCTCGGCATCGCCATGGGGCCGGTGATCGCCTCCATTCACGAACGCCGTGCCGAGATGCGCGAGGAGATTATGAAGAAGGGCGAGCTCGACCATGAACCGCGATTGCGACGGGTTCAGATGCCCAAACCCGCCGCGTCCGATCCCTCTTAACGCATATCGCTGCCCGGCTTGGTGGTCTCCGGCAAAATCTGCATCGTCCATGCTCCGTTGGGCGCGAGATATTGCTTCGCCATGCGTTGCACATCGGTCGGTTTGACGCTGACAATATCAGCAATATAGCTGCGCAATGCGTCGAACTTACGGCCATCCGTGGCCGCGCCTTCGAGTTGCATCATCCAGAACATATTGCCCGACGACGCGCGGATGACCTGCTCCTTGAGCGGACCGATTGCGCGTTGCAACTCGTCATCTGCCGGAGGTTCCTTGGCGAGGTCCGCCGCAATCGATCGTGCAATCTCGAAGAATTTGCTGACATCTTTTGGCTGCAGCAGGCTTGCCGCCATCACATTTCCGCCATTGGCCATGCTGTCGGGCCATTCGCTGACAACCTGCGGCGCATAGCTTGCACCCTGCTCCTGCCGCATGCGTTCGAAGATGCGGTCGTTGAAGATCGCCGCGAGCACGTCGAGCCTGCGCCCTTCCTGCACATTATCCTGGCCCCCGCCCGTCGGCCACGCAATAATCGCTGCGGCTTGATTAGCATCGCCTTTATGGCGCAGCGTTACCGGCGCTTTCCCGCCGACGAGGGGCTGGACGCGGATATTGGTGGCAGGAACCGTCGCAGTATGCGGCGCCAATGCCCCGAACGTTTCGCCAAGCAGAGTCCTGACGTCAACCGAACGCAAATCGCCGAAAATCTGCACCTCAATCGGGCCATTGGCGATGAGCGGTTGCCAGAATTTTTTATATGTTTCCGGGCTAAGTGACGCAATTTGCTTCTTGTCGGGTGGTGACCAACGGGTGTCGCCGCCTCTCAGAGCACCTTCCAGTTCGCGCTTGATCACTTCCATCGCCGAGCCGCGCTGCGAGTCATAGGCCATGAGTTCGCTTGCCTTGACCCGGTGGACGGGTTGGGGATCCCAAGCGGGCGCGGACAGTTGCGCCGCCATCAATCGCATCTGATCCTTAAGGTCCTGCGGATTGGTCTCGCCGCTTAGCTCAAACGCATCGTCATCGACCCCGAAATCAAGGTCCATGGTACGCCCGTTCATAATCCGGTCGAGGTCATTTTGCTTGAGGGTCCCGATACCACTGGGCGCGATACCATAAGGTGCGGTCCACAAGAGATTGGGGGTTCCGGCCACTATCGCTCGACGACCGCCACCAAAGCGGACATTGATACGCACTTTGCCCGGCTCGATATCACTATTGTAAACCAACGCCGTGACACCGTTGCTGAGTTGCAGGCGGTCCATGTCAAACACGGGAATTTTGGTACCACTGATTACCGTTCCCGCTTTGCCGAGCGGGGGAAGATCCGCAAACGTTGCCTTGCTCTCGACCAAGCGGGCATTTGCATCCGCCGCGATCTTCCCGGTTGCCGCCGTCGTCAGCTTCTTTTCAGCGTCACGGATGACAACCGGAGTGGATAAGAATGCGCGCACCGCATCGCCGGAAAAAAGGCGCTGGGTGGATTCAAGGATTGCGGCCGGGGTCGCCATCTCCTTCACGGAGCGGAACAACCATCGCTGGTTGGTAGGATCCGTGGTGGTCTCCCGGATATCTACCGCGCGAACAATATCATCGACCTGGCGCGCGCCGGGTTCATTCTGGCGGTTCTCGACATCCTTGGTCAGGATGGTATCGATCATCGCAAATTCGCGATCAATATCGGCTTGGGATGGCGGCGTTTCCATTGCATCGGCAATAACGCCCCGCACATCACGCAACGCCTTTTCCCACTCATTGTTGAGAGGGATGATGGTAACCGACGTCACGTCCGCCGATCGGCTGATTTTGTCCTCCGACACTTGCGCAGCAAGATAGCTCCCACCGTTACGCGCGCGGTTTTCCAGCCGTCGAGAGATAAGCTGCGTCGCCAACAGATCGATATAAAGACCCTGCGTGTACCGAATGCTGTCGGTCACCTGCCGCCAGGGACGCGCGACATTATAAGTCACCACCATCGGCTGGGTCGGCTCAACGATCACCTTGCCGACAGGAGCCTTTGCCACCGGATCGCCGAAGGATGGATCAACACCCGGTGCGCCCGATCCTTTCCAATCCCCAAAATATTGTGAGATGAGCGCCGCATATTGCGCCGGGTCCCCATCGCCCGCAATCGAGATGACCACGCGTTCGGGGCGATACCAACGATTATGGAACGCCGAAATCGACGCCGCTGTCGCTGCACCCAAAGTTTGGGGCGTACCGATCGGCGAGCGTTCCGCGAGGCGTTGCCCTGCAAAAATATGCGCGCGGGTTGCATCCGCCTGACGCTGCTGCGGTCCGTCGGATTCGCGCTGTTCGGCAAGGATCACGGATTTTTCGGTATCGATGATTTGCTGGTTCAACAGCGGTTCGCGCACCATGCCCGATAGAATCTTGATGCTCTGGTCAAGGCCAGCGGCGGTCGCGTTCGGCAAATCAAGCTGGTACACTGTCTGCGTCGGAGTGGTCTGCGCGTTGCTGTCGCTCCCGAACGTAGCCCCGAGACGCTGCCACACGCGCTTCGCTTCGCCATCCTTCACATATTTCGAGCCACGGAAAAGGAGATGTTCAAGGAAATGCGCATAGCCGCGTTCGCTTTCTTCTTCCATGAGCGAGCCAGCATCGACACGCACGCGAATCGCGACCTGGCCCGGAGGAACGCCGTTGCGCCTTACCGCATAGCGTACGCCGTTGGGCAATGTGCCGAACTGCCACCCCTTATCCTGCGGAATATCGCTGCCCTTGTAGAGCCAGGGCGAGGTATCGACAGATGCGGGAATAGCCGCGGGCGCGGGCGGAACCGTCGTCGTGACGGGCTTTGGCGCGCTAGACTGCGCGTGCGCGACGGCAGGCATCAAAGCCGTGGTCAAAAGAAGGGAAAGCAAGAGAGCGGACTGCCTCTTGCGCGAGGCCACAGCGTGATTTTGTTTCATAGTCGTCCCGTATATAAGCGCTAAGGCTTGCTCGCCAGTGAATATATTTTGCCAGCGCGGCCAGCCTTGTTTGATGCGCCTTTCGAAACTAGGCCGCATTGGTTTACGGAAGGTGGACGAATGAGCAGCGCAGACGATCAAAAGCCCCCTTCCCCTTGCCGCGTCGCCCTGCTGCAGATGAAGAGCGGAATTGATCCGCAACAGAATATGGAGACGATCCGCCAAGCGTTACGTGAAGCCCGCGATGGCGGCGCGTTCATGCTGTTTACGCCGGAAATGGCGCTATTGCTCGACCGCGACCGGGCACGTTCAGCGGCTCACCTCAGCCGTGAAGAGGATTGTCCCTATCTAGCGGAGCTCCAGAAAGCCGCGCGCGAAACCGGGCTATGGCTACATATCGGTTCCGCCGCGTTCATGGCCGAAGATGACCCCAGCAAACGCGTGAATCGCAGCTTGGTCATCGACAATCAAGGACGAATTCGCGCCCGCTATGACAAGATGCATCTGTTCGATGTCGATCTTTCCACCGGAGAAAGCTGGCGCGAATCAGCGACCTATGTCGGAGGCAGCGGCCCGGTGGCGATTAAAACACCGTGGGCGATGGTCGGCCTCAGCATCTGCTATGATTTGCGCTTTCCTGACCTTTACGCCGCGTTGACCAACGCAGGTGCGACTTTATTGACCATTCCCGCAGCATTCACTGTTCCGACCGGCGAGGCGCATTGGCATATTCTGCAACGCGCCCGCGCAATCGAAGCCAGTGTTTTTGTTGTGGCCGCCGCGCAATGCGGCACCCATGATGACGGGCGAACAACCTATGGTCATTCGCTCGTCATCGATCCTTGGGGTCAGGTTCTTCTCGATATGGGCCGCGAGCCGGGACTCGGTTTTGCCAATATCGATCCGTCCGAAATTACGCGCGTGCGCAATTCTGTTCCCGCGCTTGCGAACCGTCGCCCCGTGGGCGAGGTTACAATTTTCTAACGCCCCTGCTTAAGCCGGACGCTTGTTGGCGGATTGTCGGCGACCCGCGCCGCCCGCATAGGGCTTTACGCGGTTCGAGAAGTTCTTCTTGGGTCGGAACGATGCGCCACGTTCACCCGCACCTTCGTCGCGCCCGCTTTGCGCAAGCGGATCAAAGCCGCCAGGCCTGCCCTGTGGACGACCACGCTGGTTATCGCGATTGCGCACCTGTTCTTTGCGGTTGGCATAGTCCCGTTGCGGGCGCTGTTCGCCCTGCCCGGCATCGTCACGCATACGCCGCGGCACCGGCCCGTCATGTGCTACGCGTTGCGGGGCATCGCGCCGTTCACCGCGTTCCGGACGCCCTGAGCGGCCACTACCGCCGCGACGCGGATCGGGTCCCTTGCGGAGCGGCGCAGGCTTGGGAAGCTTCGCCGCCGCTTCGGCGAAATTGGCCGGAAGCGGGACAGGTTCAAGCTTGACCCGGGTCATGCGCTCAATGGCTTTGAGATAAGCCTTTTCGTCAGGCGCACAGAAACTCATCGCAATGCCTTCGCGCCCCGCACGTCCGGTCCGGCCAATGCGGTGCACATATTGCTCGGGCACATTAGGGAGCTCGAAATTGAACACATGGCTGAGGCCAGAAATATCGATGCCGCGCGCGGCAATGTCGGTCGCCACCAATATATTGATGCGGCCATCGCGAAAGCCTTGCAGGGCGGTCGTGCGCTGAGACTGGCTTTTGTTACCATGGATCGCCGCACACGCGATTCCCGCGCCTTCCAGGAAGCGGACAACCCGGTCTGCACCATGCTTGGTGCGGGTAAAGACCAGCGCGCGTTCGATTTCACTCGAGCGTAACAACATCGTCAGCAGCGCCTGCTTTTCCGTCTGATTGATGAAGGTCACATATTGTTGCACGCGCTCGGCGGTCGTTGCTTGCGGCGTCACCGCCACTTGAACCGGATCGGTCAGAAACTGGCCCGCGAGATTGGCAATGTCCGACGGCATGGTTGCCGAAAAGAACAGGCTCTGGCGCTTTTGCGGCAACAAGCGGACGACGCGGCGCAGCGGCTGGATGAAGCCCATGTCCATCATCTGATCAGCTTCATCGAGCACGAAGATTTCAACAGCTTTGAGATTGAGCGCGCGTTGGTCGATGAGATCAAGCAACCGTCCCGGGGTTGCGACGAGCACGTCCACACCGCCTTGCAGCTTGCGGATTTGCCCGCCGATGGGCACGCCGCCGAAAACAGTTTCAACCGACAATTTGAGAAAGCGGCCGTATTTGCGGAAGTTTTCCGCAATCTGCGCGGCGAGTTCGCGCGTCGGCGTCAGGATCAGCATGCGACAGCTACCCATAGGACGCGGTTTGGGATTGCGCGCAAGATAATCGAGCGAGGGCAGCGCGAACGCGGCGGTCTTGCCGGTGCCGGTTTGCGCGATACCGCACAAATCGCGGCCTTCGAGCAATGCGGGAATGGCCTGAGTCTGGATCGGCGTCGGCGTATCATAGCCGGACGCGTCCAACGCACGCAAAATAGGTTCGGCGAGGCCGAGGTCAGTAAAATAAGACATAAAACTTCCAAATCATTACGGGAGCTCACGAGCGCCAGTGATGCGCGATGCGCACAGCGGGAAAACGCAGCCCCAAAGGGTTACGAAACACCCCGCGTGAAAAGGGAAGCCTCTTAGAAAAATGGGCAAGACCGTTGCGACATCTTCGCTCACGGGCTTTCACGCCACCTTGGGATCAACGAATGCGAAAAACTCGCGGCTGATCCGTATTCGTACCGGCCCCAGTCCGGCTCGCGCCATCTCCAGCCTCCGGCTGCAAATGCGCGCGACAAAACAAGAAACCCCCCGCCGAAGCGAGGGGTCTCCGTATTTTTGCTAATCAGCCGTAAAAATTACGGGCTGGTCGGCGAATCATCGGTGCCGTCAGCGGCAATGATGATGCCAGCAATGATTGCAGCTGCAGCAAGCAAAGCGAGGATGATCGAGCCACCACGAGCTTGGCTCTGCTCGTTCATGTCGGCTTCAGCGCGAGCAACCGGAGCAGCCGAAGCGGCAACGGGAGCCACGGTCATCGAAGCGACAGCGAGCGCTACAGATGCCTTCTTGACAATGTTCATTTTTCTAATCTCCATCCACTGGACGTTATAAAAACATCGAAACAAAAACACAACAAATCATAGTGCACAAAACGATTGCTCGCAAAGATGCACGCGCTGTTTGCCGCGACGTCGATGTCTCAGCTAGCCGCTCCCCTACGATTAAGCAACAAGAATTGTTCCATAGATTT
This sequence comes from Pseudomonadota bacterium, assembly GCA_023458055.1. Taxonomy (GTDB): domain Bacteria; phylum Pseudomonadota; class Alphaproteobacteria; order Sphingomonadales; family Sphingomonadaceae; genus JAFAFE01. The sequence continues at coordinate 49,328 of JAEXAW010000012.1, read as the reverse complement.
GTGCGATGCAGCGAAAAAATATTCGCATTTTTGAAAAAATGCCATCGGCTTAAGTTCAGACAACGCCGTAAAACCTAAAAAAGCGTCGGCTTTCCGTAAAGGAACCATCTTCTTCGTCAACAACCGACTGTGACATTAAAGATACATTGTTTTACAACCCTGTCGGGGCACACGCACGATGAATTCAGCCTCGCTGCAAATCTTTGACCGCTTCGCTCGTCACGGGGTAGCCCAAATCCGAATCGATACAGAGGTGACTCTCGCCATTCCTGTTATCAAAAAATGGCACTATCGCGCGAACCTCGTGACGGCGGGAATGTTCCACAGCCTCGGCAAATGATCCGAATAAAGCGAGGCGCTCCAAATTTCTGCGCGTTGGAAATATGATATGGCTTTCATTGCGGTCGGCAAGGTCAAGCATTTCCCGCGCGCTAACCCAAAACGCATGGCTATTTTCGGCTTCCTGGGCGCTCACTTGGGCCGACGCGGCAATATCATGCGCCAGATAGAAGCGCGTATCAAAAATACGATCATGTCGGTGCGCGGGTCGCCAACGTGCAAACGGCGTCAATATATGCGGCTGCAACGTCCACCCTAGCTCTCGCACAACCTCGGAAAAATCGGTGCCTTCGAGTATCTTTTTACGCGCATCTGCAAGAGCATCACCATCTTCAGGATGGTCTATGCCAACCGCGAGCCCGGTTTCTTCCAGCGTCTCGCGAATAGCAGCAATACGCGCGGCACCCTCGTCCTCTTCTAGAGTGGGCGCAAAAATCTTGGCGAGATAGTGATCATCCGCATCAACCCGCCCCCCCGGAAACACGACTGCACCGGCCGCAAAAACCATGGTATCGGCGCGGCGGACCATAAGTAGTTGCGGCGCGTCGCCTCGTTGCGGTGCGTCACGAAAAACCACGACCGTGGCGGCGGGAATAGCTTTCGGTACCGGCTGTTCCACAATTCTTATCCTTAAAGTAGCAAGGGGCTCCCATGCTTGTTCCACCTAATGTTGATTTGTTCAAGGACAGATACAATATTGGTCGGGATTGGTCATGACATTGCCAAGCAACATGCCCTCCGGAACATCACGAATCCGGGGTATCGTAACGAGAGAGGGAAGCCCGTGAGTGCAATTGAAATGCTCGGCCTTGCAGGGAGTATCAGCTTGTTGTCGGGTTGGAGGCTTTATCTCACGGTCTTTGCGGTGGGGCTCGCCCGTTACACCGGTTTGATTGACCTTCCCGATAATCTCGCGATGTTGAATGTCCTTGCCAACCCTTGGGTGATGGGAGCCGCTGCCATTGGTGCAATCGCCGAATTTTTCGCCGATAAGGTCGCTTGGCTCGACAGCGCATGGGAGACGGTTCATACCGTCATTCGCCCGCTCGGCGGCGCGCTGCTCGCTCTTTCGGTGGTTAGCGAACAAGACCCCGCTTGGCAGGTCATAATGTTCTTGCTCGGCGGAGGTGCCGCACTGCTTAGTCATGGCGCGAAAGCCGGCACGCGGGCCGTGGTCAACGCCAGTCCGGAGCCCTTTTCAAACATCGCGGTGTCAACCGGCGAGGATATAGCGACGACCGGCCTACTCTACCTTGCCCTTGCTAACCCTGTGGCAGCAGTAATAATTTTCGTAGTCATGCTGATCGGGGTGGTTATTGTGCTTTATATTCTCCAACGCTTGCTCAAGCGACTATTCGGGCCAAATAAGCGACCGCCTCACCCTTATCCGGATGCGTAAACGTTAAAGGGTAATTTGATGCTTACGCAGCCCACATGCGTAATTTATATCTTATAAACCGCTTCTCTCTATGATCCGGATGATTGCCAGCGAGCGAGGGAGGTAGGGGGTGAAATTTTTCGGTTTTGGCCGTAAAGGGCTGGGCCAGCCGCAAGGGGTCGGGCGCAAGGGTGTGGGTGAGCCCCCCTCGCGACCGGAGCGACCATTGTTTGGCAAACGCGCAACCTTGCATATCCGATCGAGGTTCGATGTCCTCTTTGATCAATGGAACGAAGAAAAAAGGCCAGGCGAAACGGTCAACTTTCAGCACTTCAGGGTCAGCGAAATCGTCGGGCGTTGGTCGCCCGAAGAGCGCGGCGAGTTGCTGGCAGAGTTAGCCGATCAGCCTGGCGTTTTCGATGGTCACCGAAACGGTCGCCCTGACCGTGAATCGGTTGCCAACCGCGCGTACGAAAATTGTATGCAATCTGACTGCGAGGTAAGCGCCGGGCACCTCGGTGGCTTGCTTAAATTGTTGCTCGGTAACGAAAGTTTCCGGCGCAAAGGATATGTTAGCTCGAACTTCGATAAGTTACTCAAATTGATCGGCAGTGCAATCAAGCAGGGAGCTTATCTATCGAGCAGCGACTGCGAAGCACTTGCCAACATGGCCGCGGAATTGCGGGACGGGAAACAATCCCTTTATCGTAAGGCCGATACGAAAAAGCTCATCAGCCGTGCAGAAAGGCTTGAAAAGCTAGCTGGCGTAGAGGTCAGCGCCACCGATTTCCTGATGCAACGGTGCGAGGGCGCGGAAAATCCCAATGCGATCAAAGTAAGCACCCACCCCAATGCTCAATTTTGGGCCGATCTGCTGGCCGAAATCATACTGGCCTTAGAAGAAATTCGATGCGGCACTAAGGGTAGCAAACCGGCATGGATGGGCAACCCTGTTGCCTTCTCAAACTCTTGGCCGACTTGCGGCGATGTTGCCCCACGCTTCGGCGCATGGAAAGAAAACGCCCTGCCTTTCACCGAACTCAAGCATCATAATGGGAAACGAACGGGGTTTGCCGATCCGGAACGTTATCGTCGCCTACCTGAAACCATCGCTTTGGCGCAGCTGCATTCGCGCTATAATTGGAACAGCGATCAAATCCCAGCTCTTGATGTCATCGGCGACCTAGAAAATCCCGCTTGGACAGCACTCGTCGAACATCTGATCACCCAACGCCGTGCCACTCGCGCGACACGTAGTTGGGAAAAGGAGGCACTCGCCTTGTGCCAACCGCTCGGGGTCGGCATGGTCGAAGAGCGGCTGCACGAATGGCTCTCGCTATTTCACACCCCGCCACTCAATATGACAGTGTATACTGACCTGCGTAACGGCGAGCGTTTCCTTACCGCTATCGAACGGCTTGAACAGGCTCATGCTGACTGGCCAGTGCGCCACGCAGATGAAATTCCGGCATTAGGGCGAGCCGTGGCCATGGTGGTAGCCAGTGAACCTAAACATGGTCTGTGCAGTCTGTTTCGCCCCGAACTCATCCGTGCGGACGACAATAACTATAAGGGCAACAGTGCAACCGATGGGCTGGTTAGCTTGCCGAGCCCCGATTACAAAACGGCGGACGGACGGACGCTCTATGAATCGCTCGCAACCTGGATGCGATTGAGTGTTGAAAACGAAGAATTTATGCGCGGGACCGTGTGGCTCGTGGCGCTGATGCCGGATCGCGGGCGAGCCATTGATGCATTGGAAAAGATTTCCAAGACTGCTGCGACCTATTTGTGGGTGGGTGAAGAGGCGATGCGCTCGAGAATCATTGCCAATGCTGCGATCGCCACGCTGATAGCCATGGGTGGCAGCGATATTGACCGGGTAGTGCTGCGCCTTTCAAAGGCAATCGACAACCGCACGATAAATGCGCCGCTGTTCAAGCATCTCAACGCCGAAGGATGATTAAGAAAGCGGTACCGCTGTTTGAGCCGGCTTTCTCAACCTGCCTCTTCATAACCCTTGCGTGTCTTTTCGAGCGTCAGCTTGTTCGCCTCGCGTCTGGCACGATCTTCATCGTCGAAGCTTTTTACCACGCGCTGCCCTTTGGTTCCTACTCGACCAAACTCGACGACAAGGTCTGTTCCGATTACACCGACCCGCCAGAATTTATTCGATGCGCCCGCAACCAGCCGATATTCCGTCATACCGTCGGTTGATGCCTGCTCTTCTTCGATAGCCTCGTCTTGTAGTGGGACATAGGGTTCCGCCGGATTGGTGGAAGGTGAACCTGCTATCGGCTGGGCTTGATGCGTTGGCAGACTGGTCCCGGCCATAGGATCGGAATCCGCGAGTTCCCAACTTGAATATTGTAGCTCCCTTTCTATCCGTTCGATCACAGAGGCGCGGGCACGCAGCCAACTGGACACCGGAACATCGACCACGCGCCACCCGAATGCCCGCAATATGCCGGGGCGGAATACGAATCGTTCCTCGATCACATCCGCATCCTTTGCACTACGGTCAAGCAGTATACCGAGGACATAGGCTTCGCTTGTCGGTTTAATCAGACGGTGCGAGGCTCGCAATGGAAAAATCATTCTTGCCACTGGTCAAACGCAGTGGGATGATTATGATCGGTTGCAAATCAAAACTCACACCAAAGGAGAGCCCTATGGCCCGCGCATGGTATTTTAAATCCCGCCCTCAAGGCCTGCCCACGCCCGACAATTTCGAGCTTAAGGAACTCCCCGACACGCCGCTTGGCGAGGGACAGATCCGGGTCAAGAATAGCTGGCTTTCGGTTGACCCCTATATGCGTGGTCGGATGACCGACACCAAAAGCTATGTTCCAGGCTTCCAGATCGGCGAACCCCTTCAAGGCGGCGCAATCGGCGAAGTGATCGAAAGCAACAACCCGGCTTTTGCGGTTGGCGACACTGTCTTCCACATGGGCGGCTGGCGCGATGGCGGGGTGATCGGCTTTGAATCAATGCCGAACAAGATCGACGTAAGCGCGCTCCCGCCACAAACCTATCTTCACAATATGGGCCTTACCGGCGGTACGGCCTGGTGCGGCCTCATGAAGGTTGCCGAAGGTAAGGCGGGCGATGTCGTGTTCGTCTCGGCTGCGGCAGGTGCGGTGGGTTCCGCGGTCGTCCAGATCGCCAAGGCAAAAGGCATGAGCGTTATCGGCTCGGCGGGCGGCGCTGAAAAATGTCAGTGGGTCAAGGAATTAGGCGCGGATGCTTGTATCGATTACAAGGCTGGCCCGGTTCTACCGCAACTCATTGAAGCGCTTAAGGCAATCGGCAAAAGCGGCATTGATGTGTATTTCGACAATGTCGGTGGCGAACATCTCGACGCCGCGTTCGCGACGGCCAACGACTGGGCGCGCTTTGCGATTTGCGGCATGATCGACGTCTATAATGACGGTAAGCCGCAAGAAATGAAATATCTCATCCGCACCATCCCGGCGCGCGTCCGTATGCAGGGTTTCATCTATACCGACTTTATCAAGGATTTCCCCGAATTTTACGCCGACATGGGCGGCATGATTGCGGGTGGCCAGGTCAAGGCGCGCGAAACGGTTAAGGAGGGGCTGGAATCCACGCTCGATGCGTTCCTTGGCCTTTTCTCGGGCGAGAATACCGGCAAGATGCTGGTTAAGCTGTGAAGCGAGGCGGTGACGCCGGTCAGCTAATCCCGACGCTCAAAAATTCCGGCATGGGGCCATTCCAAGCCCCATCCTCTTCCGCATCGACCTGCTGGTAGCGGGGCTTTTTGGCCTCGCTGCTGCGGTTTTCCGGTTTGGGCGATTTTGGTGCCTGTGCCTGCCGTTCGGAGCGGGGAGCCTTGTCCTGCCGCGCGCGTTCCTTGCCCGTCTCTTTCGCGGCTTTGGGCTTTGACGCTGGCTTCTCCTCGCGGATTTCTTTGCCCTCGCCGCCCGGCGTCGGGATGAGCGGGATTTCGCTGCCGATCAGTTTCTGGATATTATCAAGCGCCTCGGCGTCGGCACCGGTCACGAAAGTGAACGCGCGGCCCTTTGCTCCGGCACGTCCGGTCCGCCCGATACGATGGACATAATCGTCGGGATGCCACGGCGCGTCGAAATTGAACACGTGACTGACGCCCTTGATATCAAGACCGCGCGCCGCAACGTCAGAGGCGACGAGGATATTGACGGAGCCATCCTTAAACCGCGCCAGTTCTTTCAAACGTGCCGACTGGTCAATGTCGCCGTGAATTTCGCCGCTAGCAAAGCCGTGCCGTTGCAAGCTCTTGTTGAGTTCGCGCACCGTCGTCTTGCGGTTGCAGAAGATGATCGCGGTGTGGACATCCTCGGAGCGCAGCAACGAGCGGAGAACCTCACGCTTTTTGCGGGTGTCAACTTTGACGAGATGCTGCGCGATGTTGGTATTGGCCGTAGCGGGCCGCGCGACTTCAATCGTCTTGGGGTTGGAAAGAAACTTGTCCGCGAGCTTCTTGATCGGCGGCGGCATGGTCGCCGAAAATAGCAAGGTCTGGCGGTTCGCCGGAAGCTTGGTGCAGATTTCCTCAATGTCGGGGATGAAACCCATGTCGAGCATACGGTCCGCTTCGTCAATAACGAGGAGGTTACAGCCGGTGAGGAGGATATTGCCGCGACCGAACAGGTCCATCAACCGGCCTGGCGTTGCAATCAGCACATCGACGCCCTTTTCAAGCGCCTTGACCTGATCCCCCATCGACACGCCACCAATCAGCAGCGCCATCGAAAGCTTGTGATATTTTCCGTATTTTTCGAAATTTTCCGCAACCTGAGCGGCGAGTTCGCGGGTCGGTTCAAGGATGAGGCTACGCGGCATGCGCGCGCGGCTGCGCCCATGCGCGAGAATGTCGATCATCGGCAGTACGAAGGATGCGGTCTTGCCGGTACCAGTCTGCGCAATACCGATAATGTCACGCATCATGAGGACGGAAGGGATTGCGCCCTTCTGGATCGGCGTCGGCGTATCGTAGCCTGATTCATTTACGGCACGCAGCAATTCGTCGGAGAGGCCGAGATCGGCAAAGCTCATATATTCAAATTCCGGAAAAAGAGGGCGCGAGGAGGGCCCGAGCAACACCGCCTAGCAGCCTCGCCGTGGCTTATTTACGGCCAAAAGTCAATGAAAGGGTGAAATATCCCAAACGAATAATGCGGGTGCGGTATCAACGCTCGCGCGGCACGGGAACGAGCTGCGTGAATTTATTAACGTCACAGCGTGCACCCGAGCGCGCGTGGATCATATCGCGATTGGCGCATAAATTGCCGTCTTTGGTCGCGCTCATGTAGAAACCCGAATAAAAGTCCGCCGCGCGGCACTCGCTATCAAGCCCCGCGCGGATGCGCTGGCGTTCACGCGTGATGAGATCGATACTGCTTTTCTGCGTATATTGGACGCCCAATATCTGGCGCATCGGAATACAGCGCGGCGCTTTCACCTCGCGCCAGTCAACGGCGATGGGCTCGTCCTCGATAATCGTACTGCTTCGTGAAAAGCCGACAACCTGACTGCGCGAGGCCGGCACCCGAATCATCACCTGCTGTTCGACGACCACCGTCTGGTTTGCCCCTTCGACCTCTGGCGGAGGAACAAAGATTACGCCGCCGGGCACCGCAATCGACTGCTCGGTGGCAGGCGCGGGCAGATCCGCAACCGGTACGGGTGCCGCGAGTGACAACAGAAAAGGAACGAGAAGCATTAGTCTATATGCCCACTATCCGAAAACGAAGACATCTTATGCTTGATAATGATTGAATGTCATATGAATTATGCTGAAAGCTACCGTCAACTTATGGCACATAAGGTAAATTACGACTAGTTCTTAGCATATGACGAATACCTACTCCCCTGTATCCCCTGCCCTCCTCGATGCGCTCCGTGCGCTGTTGGGCCCGAAGGGATATAGTGATGCCCCCTTGACTATGGCCCCATGGCTCACCGACTGGCGTGGCCGTTATCATGGTCAGGCCGCCGCGATGCTTTCGCCCGGAAGCACGGAAGAGGTACAGGCTATCGTTCGGCTCGCAGGCGAATATGGGGTGCCGCTGGTCCCGCAAGGCGGCAATAGCGGCATGGTAGCGGGCGCAACCCCGGACGCCAGTGGCAACGCCCTCCTGCTGTCGCTCCGCCGGATGAACCATGTCCGCACTATTGATCCTGCATCCAATCAGGTGACGGCGGAAGCTGGCGTGATCCTGCAAAACCTGCACGAAGCGGTGGAAGCACAAGGTCGCCGTTTCCCCCTAACGCTGGGCGGCAAGGGCTCTGCAACCGTTGGCGGGCTGGTTTCGACCAATGCCGGGGGCACGCAAGTGTTGCGCCATGGTCCGATGCGGGCGCTGGTGCTCGGCCTTGAAGCAGTCCTCCCGGATGGATCGCTCCACAATAGCTTGGCCGCGCTCAAAAAGGATAACCGCGGGTATAATCTGGACCAACTGTTGATCGGCGCGGAAGGAACGCTCGGGGTCGTGACAGCAGCGACCCTCAAGCTCGTGCCGAAAATCGGTCAGCGGCATCTGGTGTGGGCGGCGACCGATACGCCGCATCAGGCGCTCGCTACACTGCGCGCGCTGGACCCGATCCTTGGCGATGCGTTAGAAGGGTTTGAAATCCTGCCCGGCACGGCGCTGGCCAATGTGGTGCACCATATTCCCGGGACGAATGCGCCGCTGGCTCCTTCCTACCCGTGGCACATTTTGATTGAGGCCGTCGCAAGTGAAGGCAGCGGCGGGGTCGAAAGTAAATTGCTCGAGAGCATCGCAGCGCTTATCGAAAAAGGCGTATTGCGTGACGCGGTCGCGGCCAAGAATGAACGCGAGGCGGATGCGATGTGGTTATTGCGCGACTCGATATCCGAATCCGAACGCGCATTGGGGCCTGCACTCCAGCATGACATCAGCGTGCCGGTGGATCGCATGCCGGATTTTCTGATCCACGATACAGCAGTTCTTGCAGGTGAGTTCCCCGGCCTGACTTTGATGGGATTTGGGCATCTGGGAGACGGCAATATCCATCTTCACGCCAAACCGCCGCGCGATACGCCAGATCGCGGCGCAGCTTGGATCGAAGCACATGGACATGCGGTTTCGGAGGCGATCTATCTCCGGGTTATTGCGGCCGGTGGCTCCATTTCCGCTGAACATGGGATCGGGCGTGCAAAACGCGATTATTTCCTCTCTCTCGATGATCCCGCCCGCATTGCAGCATTGCGGGCGATCAAGACTGCACTTGATCCCAAGGGCATCGTCAATCCCGGCGCCTTGATCTGACCGATCGCCGCCGTGCCTCAGATTAGCGCCCCGATGCCGCTTTCCGCTTGCACGAACGCGCCCATACTCTTAGGGCCGAGCGATCCTTTTTCACTCAGGGAACAAGCTTTTCCTGACACGCCAATTGATGGAGAATTAAAACCATGGCTAGCGCAGCGCCGGCTCAAAATCTTCCGCTTTTTTATAAAGACCTCACGCCCCTGTCTTCGAATGAACATGCCGATTGGCGTGCGAAGCCGGCGGAAAGCGCTGATTTCCTCAAGGACCAGCACGCGGTTCCGCTGACCAGCGATGAGTTTATCCAGGCCTCGCGCCATTATCCGATCGTGTTTTCGGTTGGCGAAAACCCGGTGCCGCTGGCGCTCATGGGCCTTAACGAAGGCGTCAATGTTTTCCTCGACGAAACGGGCAAATTTTCCGGCCCTGTTTACGTTCCGGCCTATGTCCGTCGCTATCCCTTCATGCTTGCGCGCCTGCGCCCGGATAGTGATGAATTATCGCTCTGCTTTGATCCGGAATCGGGCGTTATCGGTAAGTTCGACACGGGTGAAAAGCTGTTCGAAAACGGCGAGCCGACCCAGCCCGTACAAGAAATCCTGGCTTTCTGTGAACAATTTGAAGAAGCGGGCGCGCGCACCGGTCAGTTTATGGCGGAACTGCAACAACTCGGCATCCTGATGGAAGGCGAAGTTGCGATCCAGCAGGAAGGCGTCGAGCAGCCGTTCATCTATCGCGGCTTCCAGATGGTTGATGAAGCCAAGCTGCGTGATCTGCGCGGCGACCAGCTGCGCAAATTGACCCAGAACGGCATGTTGCCGCTTCTTTATGCGCATCTTTTCTCGCTTCAACTGATGCGGGAAATCTTTGCACAACAAGTTCAACTGGGTAAGATGCCTGCACCCAATCTCGCGCCTGCGGAAGGCTAAGGGCCTAACGGTCAAAGCATAGCAAGGGCGCTTCAAACAGGAGAGCCCTTGCTTATGCCCATGATGGACCACCCCGATAGCCACGCGGCCGGGATTCCGCGCTACACCGACGTTGCGATTGCACTCCACTGGATCATCGCACTTGCCATCATCACCAATATCGGTTTTGCGATGCTGACCGAAGATCTGCCGCGCGCCTCGCGGATGCAGTATATGGATTGGCACAAGGCGTTGGGCCTCACCATTTTGGTGCTTTCGGTCGCGCGGTTGATCTGGCGTCTGATGCACAAGCCGCCGCCGCTCCCGGCAGAAAGCCCGGCTTGGCAGAATGCAGCGGCCCATGCGCTTCACTGGCTTTTCTACATTCTCATTATCGGCGTACCACTCGGCGGCTGGATCATGGTCTCGACCGGCAAAACGCCCGGGCCGATCGATTATTTTGGCCTATTCAATTTCCCTGCACTGCCCTTCGGACCCAATCCGGGACTGCATGAAACCACTGAAGGCGCGCACGAATTGCTTGGCAAAGCGTTTATTCCGCTGATCATTCTGCACGTCGGCGCGGCTTTGAAGCATCAGTTTGTCGACCGCGATAATCTGTTCGCGCGCATGCGCCCGGTGCCATAAGCGGCTGACAAATGAGATAATGTTACGTTCCTCTTGAAGCGGGGGCCGCACTGTCCTATATCCGGATTGTGCATCGGTTTCCGGGTTCCCCCTTTCCGGTCGGTGCATGATATGGTTCTTAGCGGGATCATATCTCCTCCCTGGACCTTGGCCACCTCGTACTCCGGTGCGAGGTGGTTTTTTATGTAAACGCTAAGCCCCTTATTCGGCGGCTTGGAGCCAATCGGGCGCTCCAAAGCGCTCTGTCAGCGCCATTTCCGCGGCCAATGTCATGCGAGCAATGACGCGACCAACCGCAGCGCACCCTTCCGCAATCGGCTCGCCCGCCGCATCAAGATAGAGCGCGCGGTCTATTTCCAACTGGATCGCAAGACGGCGTTTGGCCGGGTTGCTGTGCCGCTCGATTATGTAGCCCCCGGCATAAGGCGCATTGCGCGCCGTCCGTAAACCGCAAAGCTCCGCTTCCTCTTCCAGTCGCTCGACCAGCCATAACGGCGCACTGGCGCCATGCCGGTCGCCAATGATAAGTTGAGCCGGAGCCTTGCCGGAGAGGGAGGGCATCGAATGAATGTCGAGCAGCAATGCAAATCCGTGAACATGTTCACGTGCCTTAAGTTCTGCCTCAAGATACGCATGATAGGGCTCGTGCACCGAGGCGATCCTGTCACCCATTGTCGCCCAATCAATCTTGCCGCGCCAGAGTTCGCCTGCTCCGCTCAACCGTCGCGGAAACAGGCCAAGACCGCCGCGAACCTTATCGCTGGGGCGCGATAAGCCGGTAGCCACTCGTCGGCGCTCAACGTCCGCCAGCATGCCCACATCAATCTCGTCCGGACGGCGGTTTAGATCGATAAAGGCGCGTGCGTAGGTCGCGATAATGGCATCTATCCCTAGCGATACTGCGTCTTCCACCAGCCGGTCGGCATAGCGGTCTTCCAGCCGCACCAATGTTTCAGCAGGCACGCGCAAAGTATCAAATAACGCATCGGGATAATATCGCCCGGCGTGCGGGACCGACAGGAGCACACAACGGGGTCCACCCGCCGCGATCCTTGCAACATAAGGAGCTATGGAAGAATCAGCCGCCATTCTGTCAGCTTAGGCCTTTGTCTCGCGATTGCCACTCTTCGGTGTCGCCGTCTTCGGCGCACAGAGTCGGCGTTAAGCTTGGGTACAACTATTTTCGTCTTAACCATCTTGCGTGCTGGTAAAAGTTAACATCACTAGCATATAAGAGCAGCTCTTCTGCCGCTTGCGCAGAATGCCGTTAACAGATTGGCGTCAGATGGTACGAATTTTGCTGGCCGAAGACGATGATGTGATGCGCGAATATCTCGAGCGCGCACTCGAAACCGCGGGTTACGAAGTCATTGCGGTTGACCGGGGGACAGCAGCGGTCCCCCATCTTGAATCGGGTACCTACGACCTTCTTCTTTCAGACATCGTTATGCCGGAAATGGACGGGATAGAGCTGGCCCAGCATGCTGCCGTGGTTGCGCCGCATACCCAGATCATGTTCATTACCGGCTTTGCGGCCGTGCAATTGAAGGCAGGCGAAACGGTGCCGCAGGCGAAACTATTGTCAAAGCCGTTCCACCTCAAGGATCTGGTGCGGCAGGTGGACGCCTTATTCGCGGATCGCAAGGTTTCCGAACATAGCTGAGGCGTAAATTTGGCCAATGCTGCTTTTTGGCGCTTGCACTTCGGCAAGGCCGCGACTAATAGCCGCCTCTCGAATGGGCGTATAGCTCAGTGGTAGAGCACTATGTTGACATCGTAGGGGTCGCAAGTTCAATCCTTGCTACGCCCACCATTCGACCAAAAGCCCGCCGGTCCGCTAAGGATCAGGCGGGTTTTTTGTTGCGTGCGAGCTCTTGCCAAACAGGCACGGCATAAAGGTAACGCCGCTGACCCCGCGGGGCGCATTTTTATAGAGGTCCGGGGAAGAAATGGTGCTGCTGGGGAGGATTGAACTCCCGGCCTCTCCCTTACCAAGGGAGTGCTCTACCACTGAGCTACAGCAGCGTTGGGGACGATTGTCCTAAGGCGGACGATGCCACCGGAAGCGGCCCTATGGCGGCGCGCGCCGATGCTGTCAAGGCGAGGCTTGCGCAGGCTTCATAAAAAAAGCAAAGAAAGCCGCATGAGCAACCAAAAACCTTCCGAACGCACGGCCCGCGAACAGGCCGAGAAAAAGGCGAAGCTTGCCGAACAGCTCCGCGCGAACCTGCGCCGCAGGAAGGCGCAGGCCCGGGAAATAGACAATCAGGCCGATTGAGCGCAGCTTTATTTCTTCGCCACCGGGCGGACGGGTACCGGCACGTTACAGACGTCCACGCCCCCTGCCGGCAGATTGTAAAAACTGTCATGCCGGTTGGCGCGTAGCTTTACATAATCGGCAAAGCTCTTGCTGTCGGACGTCAGATATTCAAAGCGCGGGCGTTCTGCTTCGGGCATCTGGGTCGCGAGGCGGATCGAGGTGATCGGTGTGCGCTCCTCGGGCTTTTCATAAAAACCGAGCGCAGCCGTGCCGCGCGGTAAGGCCGAGAGCCATTCCATCCCGGAAATAATCCGCCCGACCACCGCAATGTTGCGGTCAAGCTGGCGCGGGGCATGACCGATGACGGTATAGAGTTCCGCACCAGACCCCGTGTCCGGCGCCACATTGCGCCCTACCCCCACGCTGCCATAGCAATGGATGGGCCAGATATTGCCATAATCCTTATTCCCGATGCCCACCGGCCAACCGTAAAAGAAACTGCCCTTGCCATTGGGCCCCGCATAGGGATCATCAAGCATCGGCACCGGCGGTTCATCGGTTTGGACACGGCGGGTCGCATCGGTCATCGCCACCGCCATCATCCAGTCGAGATAACGCGCCGCCAATTTGGGGGTCGCATAATCGCTTTCGGGTACCGTTTCGAGCCCTTGCGGCAGCGGTTTCTTTTCGGTGGGATCACCCCATTGCACGACATAATTATCCTGCACGCGCGTAATCGCCGTGCCATCCCACCAATGTTCGGCGGCGAGCTTCTTGATATTGCGCACCCAGCCCCCGGAGATGGTTTCGGGCATCAACTGGATCACAATGCGACGTTGCTTGGGCCCGGTCACCGTCTTTAACGGCGGCAAGTCCATGACGATGATGTCCTCCGCGCGAATCTCCGCCCAATCTTCGGGAGGGGCCTTGTTGACAATATCGCCGGGTACCGGAAGTTTGGAGCGATCAACGGGCGCAGCGGCCGGGTCGGGCTTGGGCGCTCCATTGGTAGCGGGAGCGGACTGCGCCTGTGCAGCGCCGGTGCCGAGCAAAACAGCGCCCAACGCCACCGTCATCTTTAACCCAAATCGAATCACCAACCTCTCCCTTCGCGATAATTTTATTCTCATCTTATCCTTGCGCACGCTTGCGCCCGAGCGCAAGCCGCGATAGGGGCTTGCGCTTCCTGAACCAGGATATGCGGAGACGTGGCCGAGTGGTCGAAGGCGCTCGCCTGGAAAGTGAGTATACGGCAAAACCGTATCGAGGGTTCGAATCCCTCCGTCTCCGCCACTTAACCGACGCCCATCAACCGGGCTGCGTTCAAGCCCATCCATTTTTCGCGCACCTTATCGTCGAGCGGTAGCTGCGCGGTTTCCTCGACCATTTGTTTCAAGGGCACGCCCATCGAGCCCCAGCCTGATCCGAACAGGATGCGGTCCTGCAGCGGCTTCAACTGACCATGTGCGAGCAAGGGCTCATAACCCCCGCCGGGCATCATCAGTTGCGTGACCCGATGGCAGGCAAAGTCGATATGGACATTGGGATGGCGGATGGCGATCGCGACCATGTCGAGGATCCACGGCCAGCCGCCCAGCCCGGCCACAATCTTCAATTCGGGAAAGCGGATGGCGACTTCATCAATATGGCGCGGATGCGCATAATCATAAGGCCGGTCGGACAATAGATGCACGCCGACAGTAATGCGCGCCGGAATGCCAAGTTCAACACATTTGGCGAAGAAAGGATGGTAAGCGGGATCGTTGATGGCGCGGTTTTCGCGGTAGCTCGACACTTCGAACCCACGGCATCCCAATTCACGCACGCCATGTTCGAGCGCGCGCACGCCCGCTTCGCCCTCATCGCCCCAGATCCGGAACCAGGGGATCAGCCGGTCCGGATATTTGGCGGCGAGGCGCGCGACATCCTCATTGGAGGCGCGCCTCCCGGCATTGCCGATACAGGCATATTGCACGCCCGCATCATCAAGCATCGCGATGACATCGGCATCGCTCATCGCGGTTTTGCGGTCGAGATCGCACAAGGCGAGCGCGATATGCCGCAAGCCTTTTTCCGCCTTGAGGGCTTCAAATTCCGGCATGGTGAGGCTGAGCCTGCGCGCCCAGCCTCCGCCCATGCGCTGGACATAGCCCTCCTTGTCGAAGCCGCGATTGGATTCGATCAGCCGGACCGTGTCGTCGATGACCTCAACCGTCGGCGTGTCGCATTCAAAGTCGAAAATCATCATTGGTGACCACCCCTATTTTCCGTTTACGCGCGGCTCAGACCTTGACCAGCATCTTGCCGGTATTGTCTCCGGTGAAGAGGCCGCCAAAGGCATCGACCATCGATTCAATTCCTTCCTTGACCGTTTCGCGCGACTTGAATTTGCCTTCGCGCACCCATGGTCCGACTTCCTTATAGAAGCGGCCTATCTCGCTCATATATTCGGGGTAGAGGAAGCCTTCGATGCGGACGTGCTGGCCAATGATCGCGCTGATATGTTTGAAACATTGCGGTTTCAAATCATTGTAAATGTCGATCATCCCGCAAATGGCGAAGCGCGCGCGATACCGGGCGCAGGCGAACGCGGCATCGAGATGATCGCTGCCGACATTGTCGAAATAAACGTCAATGCCATTGGGGGCGGCTTCGCGCAGTTGCGGGAGGACGGGGCCGGACTTGTAATCAATGCAGGCGTCTGCGCCGATCTCCTTGACCCAGGCGCATTTGTCAGCGCCGCCGGCTGACCCGATCACTGTCATGCCCTTCAGCTTGGCGATCTGCACTACCGCCGAGCCCACGGCGCCCGCGGCGGCCGAAACAAAGACGATGTCTCCTTCCTTGGCCGAGGCGACATCCAGCAGACCGAAATAGGCCGTCCCCCCGGTCATACCCATATTGTAGAGAAATAATTGGTCGGGGATGCCGAGGTCGGGCAATTTGGTCGCGCCTGCGCCAAAGCCGGTGGCGTTGAGATCAATCACCGCTTCTTCACGCCAGCCGCCAAGATGCTGCACCTTGTCACCGACGGCAAAGCCATCGGCCTTGCTTTCAATGACCTCTCCGACCGCGCCGCCTTGCATCGTTTCCCCAAGCGCAAAGGGCTGCGAATAGCTTTTGGTGTCGTTCATCCGGCCCCGCATATAAGGATCGACCGACAGCCATGTATTGCGGATGCGGATTTCTCCATCCTTGAGCGACCGTTCGGGGGTTTCGACCAGTTCGAAATTCTCGATTGTCGGGAGACCTTCGGGTCGGGATTTCAAATGCCATTCGTGCGCCATTATTTTTTCTCCATAATTGAGTTTGAGGATATCAGAGCGAATTGAGCGACGCGGTAGCCCGTCGTTTGACGGCCGCATAATCGAGCTTGCCATTGGGGGCTCGCTCCAGGCTCGCCACGGTTATGATACGGCGCGGCACCTTGTAGGCGGCCAGCGCCTGCCCGACATGGGCGATGAGGCAGGCTTCGACATCGTCGTCGTTCCCAGCGCCATCGCCGCCACATTCGACCAGCGCGACGATCCGTTCGCCGAACCGGGGGTCGGGAATGCCGGTAACCGCGGCATCGCGCACCAGCGGATGTTGCTTCAACGCTTCCTCCACCTCTTCGGGGAAGATTTTTTCACCGCCGCTGTTGATACATTGCGACCCGCGTCCGAGCAGGGTCAGCGTTCCATCCTGTTCGATGCGGGCCCAATCGCCCGGCATCGACCAGCGTCGTCCTTCGATGGTCGGAAAGGTTTTCGCGGTTTTTTCCGGATCCTTATAATAGCCGACCGGAATATAGCCGCTTACGGCGACGCGACCTGCTTCCAGGCTGCCGGGCATTATGCGGCGATGCGCTTCATCAAACACGGCGCAATTTTCGCCGAGCTGGAACGCGGCGGTTTCGGTTTCATGCGCGCGACTGGTGAGCGATATGCCAAGGCTCATCGCTTCGGACGAGGAGAAGCTGTCGATCAATAGGGCGTCGGGCATGTGGCGCAGCAAACCATGTTTATTCTCGCGGCTCCACATCACGCCTGACGAGGTGATCCGCCGCACCGAGGAAACATCCCAGCGCGCAGGCTCCGCATCCAGCGCCTCCAGCATCGGCTGGGCAAAGGATTGGCCGACAATGGCGATCTGGCTGGCGCGATGGTCCTCCACCGCTTGCCACAGTTCCGCCGCTTTGAAGCCGGGCTCGGCCAGCAGGACGACCGTGCCGCCCGACGCAAGCACGCCAATCGCATTGATAAGCCCGGTTGCGTGCATCAGCGGGGAGGCAATCACAATGACCGGACGGATGGGTGTCGCTGCCGCGCGCGGACCGGCCTCTTGCGGCGACTGGAGCGGCCCCACCCCGCTCAGCTGATCCGCGCAATAATTGCCCTTTGCGATAAGATCGCCCTGACGCCACATCACCCCCTTGGGAAGGCCTGTTGTGCCGCCGGTGTAGATCATGAGGAGATCATCGCTTGAGCGATGCGCCTGCCGCGCGCCATCCTTTTTGGGCTCAGTCACCAGCTTATGATAATCATGCGCCCACCCCGGCACGGCATTGCCAGGGGTCGAAATCGCGACCCAGCATCGCACCTGAGGCAAACGGTCGCGGACAGTATCAAGAATCGGGGCATAAGCTGCATCGAACAACACCGCTTGCGCGTCGGCATTGTCGAGCAGCGCATAGACTTCGTTGGCAAGGTAGCGGTAATTGACGTTAAACGCACGATGCTGGCTTTGGACGCCGCGAAATAGCCGACCAGATGTTCGGGCAGATTACCCGCGTAGATGCCGAGCGTCGCGTGCGGATCGACGCCATGCGCGATCAGGAAGGAGGCCAGCGCGTCGGCCTCGTCATTGAACTGGCGCCAGTTCATCGTCACGTCACCACGACATAGTGCGGGCGCATCGGGGATCGCTATCGCCACCGCCTCGAACAAATCGGCGAAGGTCCAGCATGCCGTTGCCACACTCTCTCTCCTCATCGAATCATTTTTCGAACATTGGGTACGTCACTATCGTCGCTCTGTCATTATGTTTCGATAACAGGTTATCCGGCTCATCGTTTAGAGAAAATGAAAGCGTGATTGCAATTGCTGTCCTGAGCGCGCATAGCAATACAACAAACCCAGTTTTCGATTCGGTGGAGAGCGGCCATGAAAACAGCAGTTCATCAACATTCCAATACAATGAATACGCCAATGGATGGCGATGATTGGCTGGAAGTGGCGCATGAAGCGTGGCATTATATCGACAGCCTATCCTTAAAAGGCCAGCCGAGCTGGCAGCTCGAACCCGGCGCTCCGGAAAAGCCCAACTTCGCCATGTATAATGGCAGCGGCGGCATATTGGTTTTCCTGATCGAGCTGATGGCTGCGACCAACAGCAAGCAATGGCATGACCGCGTCGTCAATGAAGGCGATGCGATCCTCGACTGGATCAAGGATCGCGAAACCATGTCATGCAACACGCCGCTTGGTTGGGGCGGCTATACCTTCGTACTAAGCTGCCTTGCCTCCTATACCGGCGAGCAGCGGTTCCGCGATGCGGCGTCGCGCTGCGTCGTCAAACTGCGCGAATCGGCACAACCGCTCGGCAGCGGTCTCGGCTGGATCGAAAGAATGCCGTTTTCCGATATTACGGGCATTAGCGATGATGCCGAAGTCGTGGACTTGTCGGTCGGCTCCGCCGGTTCGCTGCTGACCTTGCTGCATGGATATGTTGAAGGCTTCGATCCGCTGGCACTTGATGCCGCCAAGGGCGTCGGTGATCGCCTGATCGAAGTCGCGCGTAAGACCCCCGACGGCTTGTTATGGTTCATGGCCAAGGACATGCCCTTCGAGTTCCCCTCCCCTAATTTCGCACACGGCAGCAGCGGTGTAGCCTTCGCGCTCACCGAGCTTGCCGCGATCTCCGGCGAAAGCAGGTTTCTCGATGCGGCCATCCAGGGCATGGAATATACGCTGTCGCGGGCAGCGCCACAGGCCGCAGGCGGCTCGCTCATCTGCCATCTCGAGACGGAACCGGACCGTTATTATCTCGGCACCTGTCATGGGCCGCCGGGAACGGGGCGCGGTCTGTTGCGACTCTATGATGTGACAGGTGACAAGCGTTGGCTCGACAAGCTCTATGTCCTGCTCGATGGGCTGATGGGCACGGGGGCTCCGGAAGCACGCTCTGCCGGCCTGTGGCGCAATTTCGGCCAATGTTGCGGGGATGCGGGTATCGGTGATTTCTCGCTGTTGCTCGCCCGTCGCGGTCTGTGGGACCCGGGCTTTGAATATGCCGAGCGCTGTGCCTCGCACATTCTCGCCGAAAGCGAATATGCCGATGGCGGGCGTAGCTGGTCGATGGCCGAGCACCGCAACCGCCCCGAATTCCTGCAACGGCAAACCGGCTATATGCAAGGCGCGGCAGGCATTGGAAGTTTCATGGTGCATATCGGATCGCAGGCTAACGGAAAGCCGGTTGGTCTTTATCCACTGGACTGGCCGCGCACCGATCCTAAGCGGGTGGGCGATCCCTTTGCTGCGGGCGCCTAAGACCCCAGCTATGCACTGATGTTCAAGGCCCGGGTCGAACGATCAACCGTTCAACGCGGGCCTTGAATGTTTAAGGGGCTGGTCGTAGCCCTAACCCGATAAGCAAAAAATAATGGCGAGGGGATCCATATGCAAAGCGCAGCGTCACAGGACGAACGCGACAGACTTTCGCTCAAACGACGCGGCATCACCCTCGGGCTTCTCACCAGCGCCTATTTTTTCAGCCATGTTGACCGGCAGATTTTGTCGATCCTGCAGGAGCAGATCCGCGCCGATATGCATCTGACCGACACCCAGCTCGGCCTGATGGCAGGGTTCGCCTTTGCGATATTTTATGCGACGCTCGGCATTCCGGTTGCGCGGCTGGCGGACCGGTCAAACCGCATCAACATCGTTGCCATCGCGCTTGCCCTCTGGAGCGTGATGACGGCGGTCGGCGGCCTTGCGCAAAATTTCACCCAACTTCTCTTGGCGCGCATCGGCGTCGGGATTGGCGAGGCTGGCTCAAGCCCGCCAAGCCATTCGATCATCTCTGACCTGTATCCGCCCGAGGAACGCGCGGGTGCGATGAGCCTCTATTCGCTCGGCATTGTGCTTGGCGGCGGTTTGGGGGTGATGATCGGCGGCCTGGTCGCGCACTATTTCGGTTGGCGTGTCGCGATGTTTACCGTCGGCCTGCCCGGCCTCGTGCTCGCGTTGATCATCAAGCTGTTGGTCAAGGAACCGCGCCGGGGCCTGTCCGACCCCGACGTCGTAATTTCCGACACCGACAAGATGCCAAGCATCTGGGAAGGCTTCCGCTCCATCTTCGCTGATAAAGCGGCGCGCCATATCATCTTCGGCATCGCGATTGCGGCAGTGATCGGTTATGGCAACGGAGCGTTTGTGCCGAGCTTCCTGCAACGCTCGCTCGGCATGGATCTCATGCAGATCGCGCTGATTTTTGCGCCCGCGATAGCCATAATCGGAGGCTTTTCTGCGGTGCTCGGCGGGTGGCTCGCCAACCGGCTGGCACAGCGCTACGATATTTATGCGCAATGCTATCTCATTGTGTTTGTCAAAGCGCTGGCGATGCTTCCGACCTTCGCTGCTTATCTGTCGAACAGCCCCTATGCAGCACTGGGCTGGCTGATGCTCGATACGTTTCTGACCAGCAGCTATCTCGGCACCAGCTTTGGTATCTTGCAAAGTCTCGCCCCGATCCGTCTGCGGGCGTTGTGGGCGTCGATTACCCTGCTCGTGATCAACCTTGTCGGCATGGGTATCGGGCCGACCGCCGTCGGCCTGATGAGCGAAGCGTTCAAGCCGCACTATGGCGTTGAATCCTTGCGCTACGCCATGATCGTCATGGTTGCGCTGACGCCTTGGTTATTGCTCCATTATTATATGGCCGGGCGCGCGCTCAAACAGCGGTCGCTGGTGGCCAATGAGGCCGCAGCCTGATCCTTCAAGCCTTGCCGTCCAGCCCGTAGAACAGGATCGAACAATAAAGTTCGATGGCGCGGCTCCGCTCCATCGAGCGCGACCAGTTGATGAAATCGCCTGCCCCATTGATGACGGCAAGCAAGGCTTGCGACGCGATGAAAGCATCGACAGGCCGCGCCGACCCTTCCGCGATACAGTCCGATATGAGCCCTTCAAAGCGCCGCGCCGAGGCGATCGAGCGTTCTGCCATCACCGCCTCTGCCTGCTGCGGCAAGGCGCTCATCGCCGAAAAGCGCAGCAACGGTCCATCGGGGGAAAATTGGAAATCAACCAGCGCGGCAGCGGTCGACACCAGCCGGTCCCAGCTGTTCGCGGCTCCTGCCGTTTTCTGGTAGGCCGCGCTCAATATTTCGAAACTGCGGTCGAAACAGGCAATCACCAGATCATCCTTGGTGGCAAGATGGTGATAGAAACTGCCCTTGGTGAGGTTGATCTCCGCTGCAATGTTGGAAATCGAAGCGCCCCGATAGCCGCGCTCATTGATCATCCGCGTCGCCACCCGGAAAAAGTCCGGCAGGTCATGCGCGTCGGGAATGATCGATTTGGGCACGATCTGCATCGGGTTCCAGCCCGAATGGCCGGCCGCGATCCCGTTGATGATGATGTCGCTTAATCGTTCAAACAGGCGCTGGTGCTGGTCGACGTCAAAAGTCGACGCCCACATATTCAGCGACAATTGGATATCCAGAATAACGTGCGCCTGCGCCGAATAAAGGTCATGCAGCGCGGGGTCGGGATTGGGCGGCTCGATCATCGAACGCACGCGGCGGAATACTTCGCGCCACTCGTGCAGGATACGGCTGCGATCCGGCTCTGGGAGCGAGGGAATATGCGCGAGCGTCGCAAGATGCTGTTCCTCCCCGCGCATCAACTTGCCGAGCCGTTCAAACACGCCCCAAAATAAAGCACGGACCCGCAGCGCCGGGGTTGCCTCCTGCGCAGCCTGATCAAGCAATGTGCGATGCCGCGCTACCGTGCGTTCAAGACAAGCGGTGAGCAGCGCATCCTTGCGCGGGAAATAATAAGTGATGCTGCTGGTCTTGAGTCCCACGCGACTCGCAACGTCCTTCAGTGTCATGCCCTTTGCAGTCGATTCGCTCAGCACCTCTGAAGCGCTCGTGATGATCGCTTCGCGCGTTGCATCAAATCGTTCGGTAGCATCGCGTTCGCTGTCGTCTTGGCGGGATGGCTGCACTCTTGTCACGCTTTCCGATGGTGATGCTGACGGCCAGCGCCAGCATTTGTCATTATTTCAATCGGCGCTCGGCGCACCGCCCATAAACACCTACTGCATCATCATGCGACGCTTACAATAGAAATTTTACGGTTTGAAACCCGATTTTCTGAAATCATACTATTGTACACATCTAGTCCATACTCTATGTTCGAAAAACAAAAAAATTAAATGGGGAGATGCCGCGATGCGTAAATCTGCACTGATGATGTCTGTCGCCTTGCTGGGACTGTTGCCTTCGTCCGTTCTGGCGCAGGAAAAGAGCGAGGAAACCAAGGACGACAATCCCATCATTGTGACGGCGCAGGGGCGGCAGCAGCAATTACAGGACGTCCCCATCGCGATCTCGGCCGTCAGCGCCGAAACCTTGCAAAATTCAGGCGTCAACGATGTGCGCCAGCTTAACCAGGTCTCACCGTCACTGCTGGTTTCGGGGGCGTCTTCGGAAACGATGTTCGCCGCGCGCATTCGCGGCATCGGCACGGTGGGCGAAAATATCGGTCTTGAATCCTCGGTCGGGTTGATGGTCGATGGCGTCTATCGCGCCCGCACCGGCGCAGGCCTCACCGAACTCGGCGAGATCGAGCGCATTGAAGTCTTGCGCGGCCCTCAGGGAACCTTGTTCGGGCGCAACTCAACCGCCGGGCTGATCAACGTCATCACCAAGGGGCCACAATTTAAATTCGGCGGCAATGCCGCGGCCACTTACGGCAATTATGACTATATGCGGCTCGAAGGCGGCGTCACCGGGCCCATCAGTGATACGATCGCCGCGCGCGTGGATGGCGTGTGGCAGAAGCGAGACGGCTTCCTCAAAAAATATGACGCCGAACGAGCCCGACTCGCATGACCGTGATCGCTGGATCGTGCGGGGGCAATTGCTGTTCGAACCGAGCGAGGATATTTCGGTCCGCCTCATCGGCGATTATACCAAGCGCAACGAACATTGCTGCGCGTCGGTTTATGTCGGCCCGGTTCAGGGATTGGTCCGCTCCGGTAACGACATCAACATCGTCCCCAATCCGCTGGTGCCGCTGCTTCAAGCGCTTGGTGCCAATCTTCAGCTGCCGGGGCCGAACCAGCAATTTGTCCGTCGTTTTGCGACCAGTCCGGGCTCGACGCCGGTCACCAATGTGCGTGACTGGGGCTTTTCAGGCGAGCTCAACTGGGATTTCGGCGGCGCGAAGCTGACGTCAATCACCGCCTATCGCAACTTCTTCACGCGTCAGGGGATCGACGCCGAATATATGGGTCTCGACGTGCTTCACCGCACCAAGGGCGACCGCACGCTGAAACAGTTTACCGAAGAGTTGCGCTTGCAAGGCAAGGCGTTCGATGACCGGCTCGACTGGCTGGTCGGGGGCTATTACGGGACCGAAAGCATCCACACCTCGGATAATATGACCTTCGGCCCCGATTTCGAACGCTTCGCCAACTGTCTGGTGGCAGGGGGTGCCGCCAATCCGGCGCTCGCAACCTGCGGGTCACCTGCCCCGTTCGGATCTCTTTATGGTAGGTTCGGCGTGCTACCGCTGATCGGTTCGGGCGCCAATGGTAGCACCTTCGACGTCAAGAGCCGCAACTTTTCCGCATTCACCCATAATGTCATCGGCATCATCCCCGACAAGCTCGAGCTCACGGTGGGCCTGCGCTACACCAAGGAGCGCAAGAAGCTGGAGACGGATTTCAAATATAACAACCTGTTATGTCCGGTGCTGCAGGGCCTTAACTCCGCTCTCGCGAGCCTCGCCTGCGTGGTCGATTATCGTCGGCCGAGCATTGTTGCAGGATCGCCCGGCAGCCAGCGCGATGACGACCAACTCACCGGCACCGCCGTTCTCAGCTACAAGACCGGCGATGGGCTGATGATGTATGCCTCCTATTCGAAAGGCTATAAGGCAGGCGGCTTCAACCTCGACCCGTCGGGCCTTGATCCGCTGTGCGGTACCACTGCCGAATCGGCGGCAGCGATTGCGACCTGTACCGCGCGCTTGGCGATGCCTGCCAACACGCCAGGCAATGGCCGTGCTGAAGCCATCGACCTTCAGTTTGCCGCGGAAAAGGTCAACACCTATGAAATAGGCTTCAAATTCCACCGGCCGGTGTTCGATCTCAATGTCTCGGCCTTCTATTCACGCTTCAAGGATTTCCAGCTCAACACCTTCAACGGGCTGACCTTTGAAGTCACCAACCTGATGAGCTGCAAGGACGATCTCCACGGCGCGGAACGCAACAACAATCCGCTTGACGGGGCCTGCCCGAGCAATCGCCTCAAGCCGGGTGTGACGTCGAAGGGCTTTGAAATCGAAACCTTCCTGCGTCCGGCACGGGATTTCAACGTCAACCTCGGGCTGACCTACGCCGATACGCGCTATGCCAATAATCTGGTCGGTACGCAGGGCCGTCCACTCCCGACCGGCTTGTTCCTGCTGCCGGGACAAGCGATGTCGAACGCGCCCAAATTCGTCGCAACGGGAGGGGTTTCCTGGACGCCGGATATCGGCAGTTCGGGTATGTCGGCGCTGTTCTACCTCAACGGCCGTCTGCAAAGTGACATCAATACCGGCTCCGACCTGATGCCCGAAAAGATTCAGGACGGCTATTTCCTCTTGAATGGCCGCATTGGCATCTATGGCGCGGACAAGCGTTGGGGGATTGAGTTCTGGGGCCAAAATCTGACCAACAAACAATATCTGCAGGTCATCGCCGGTGCGCCAGCGCAAGGTGGCGGCAGCCGCGCGACGATTGCCGCCGGTTTTGCGACCTCGGCTAACCAGTTGTTCATGGGCTTCCCGGGCGAACCGCGCACTTATGGCGTGACCGTGCGCACCCGCTTCTGATCTGCCCGCTCGACAAAGAGAAAGCGTTCATCATGGTTTATGCTCATCGCCCGATTTATGATGCCGACAGCCACATCATGGAGCTTCCAGATTTTCTGAAGAAATTTGCCGATCCGGGGCTGCGCGACGAAATGCCGGAGATCGGTTATTCGGCCTCGTCGGTCACCGACGAAGAAGTGGCCGAAATCATGGCGCGCGGCGGGCGTCATTCGGATGAACATATTGCCGAAATGCTGGCGATGGGGGATGACCTCATCGCCAAGGCCAAGGAAATCCAGGCACTGGGCGCATTCGATGGCAGCGAACGCTCCAAGGCGATGGATATGCTCGGCTTTGAACGCCAGCTGGTGTTTGCAACCTATGGTGTTGTGCTGCCCTTCTCGCCCAGTTCCAAGGTCAGCACCGAAATGCGCTATGCCGCAACACGCGCGCATAACCGCCATATGTCCGCTTTTTGCGGCGATGATCCGCGCTTGATGGGCGTTGCGGTCATTCCGCTGGATGATCTCGATGAAGCGATCAAGGAGCTCGATCGTATTATCGATGATCCCGCATTGACGTCCGTCTGGGTGCCGCATCGCCCGATGGGCGAGCGGTCGCCCGGCCATATTGCGCTTGATCCCTTCTGGGCGCGCCTTGCCGAAGCGGGGATGCCGTTCCTCCTCCATGTCGGCGGCGCGCCGCTGAATACGGCAAAAACCTGGCGCGATAATGGTCTGCCGCCCACCAAGGACTGGCTCGGCGGCGGCGAAAATGTGCGCACCAAGGATATTGCCATTCTCCATCAAGGGCCCGAAGCCTTCATCTCGATGATGCTGCTCGACGGAGTGTTCCACCGCTTCCCCAAGCTGCGCGGCGCGGCCGTGGAACTGGGTGCCGCCTGGGTCCCCCAAATGCTGGTGCGACTTGATTGGGTGGTCGATATATGGAGCCGGTCGGATGAAAATATCCGCAATTTTGACCGCAAGCCGAGCGAGCAATTGACCGAGCAAATGGCCTTCACGCCGTTTGTGTTTGAAGATGTCGGGGCCCTCGCGGCGCAATCCAATGACGATCTTTATCTCTTCTCGAGCGACTATCCGCATGTCGAAGGCGGACGCAATCCGATTGCCAAATTCAACGGTGCGATGGAGCAATGCAGCCCCGAGGCGCATGACAAATTCTATGCGGAGAATTTCCTGCGGCTGTTCCCCCACGCGCGGGCCGCTTAATCGGAGCGTCCGGAATAAATCAGCTCAGCGATGCGCGCGCCCACCGCAAGGTCGGATTCCATGCCGAAGGATTTGTGCCGGACGTGGCCGCTTTGTTCACTGGCTGGTTGACCAGACTGGGGCGAGTTCACCGGTCATAGGCTCCTCTTTTTCTGGCACGCCTTAAAAATCGATGGCAATGCCGTTCTTTTCCCAATCGCCATAACGTACCGGGTCGAGCGGTTCGAGTTGCGGCGTATCGTCCTTCGGTGAAGGCTTGGGCGCAACGCTTTTTTCCCAATGCGCAGGCGCTTTGACATGGGGCGGCCTTTTGGTGGCGCGCGACGGATTTAGAGGATCGGACATATCTGCAGCATAGCGCAAAGCGACGAGGAGTTGAAGAGCGCCGCATCCTATCCCATATTGCGCTCGATCCGGACCGTGCGCGTCCGGCACCATGAGGGAATGAAATGAACGGTTTGAAGACGACAATGCTGCTGGCCGCGATGACCGCGCTGTTCATGGCGCTGGGCTACACGTTCGGGCGCGAAAGCGGGATGTTGATCGCGTTGCTGGTCGCCATCGGCATGAATTTTTTCACCTATTGGAATGCCGACAAAATCGTTCTCAAAATGCATAATGCCAAGGAGGTCGATGCAGCCTCGGCCCCCGATTTTTATGGCATGATCCACCAACTGGCGCAGCGCGGTGGGCTTCCCATGCCGCGCGTCTATATTGTCGAGGATCCCAATCCCAATGCTTTTGCAACCGGACGCAATCCGGAGCATGCGGCGGTCGCGGCAACCACCGGACTTCTTTCCATGCTTGACCGTGATGAGGTCGCAGCGGTGATGGCGCATGAACTCGCCCACGTCAAAAATCGCGATACGTTGATCATGACGATGGTCGCGACAATTGCGGGCGCGATCTCGATGCTTGCCAATTTCGGCATGTTCTTTCGGGGCGGTGACGATAATCGCGGCGCGGGCCTTGCTGGCCTGCTGGCTGTGTTAGTCGCGCCCTTTGCCGCGATGATCGTGCAGATGGCCATCAGCCGCACGCGCGAATATGGCGCCGATGCCGGGGCCGCGCAGATTACCGGCGAACCGATGGCGCTGGCCCGCGCGCTTGCCAAGATTGCCGGCCCCGCAGCCAGCCGCCCGACTTATGCCGAGCAAGCCAATCCGGCGGTGGCGCAGCTCTATATCGTCCCGACCGGCGTCAGCGAACTTTTCTCGACCCACCCGGCGACGGAAAGCCGTATTGCAGCGCTTGAACAGATCGCCTCCGACATGGGCGGTCGCGGGCTCGGCGGTGGGCGTGGCAGCACGCTGGAGGTTCCGGGCGGGCGCTCGAGCGCGCTCGATCCCCATAACCGCCGCTAAAGGATTTGGGCCAACGACAGGGGCATTGCCTTCCGGCGATGCCCCGCCTATCGCCTGCCGATGCGCGCACCCAAACCTTTTGCTGACGTAACCGACCCCATTGGCACCGCGACCCGGCGCGCGGCTTTGCGTATGCTGGATGCAGTGTTACGGCGCGGCGAAGCGCTCGACCGCGCGCAACATGCCGCGACACAGGGGCTCAAGAACCCGGCAGACCGCGCTCATGCGGTGGTACTCGCCGCCGAGGTGCTGCGCCATCTTCCTGATCTCGACGCGCTGATCGACAGCGCGACCCGCCAACCGCTCCCCGAGGATGCCAAGGCGCGTGCCGTTCTCCGGCTCGCGCTGGTGCAAACATTGAGCTTGGGGACGCCGCCGCATGCCGCGATTGCGACCGCCTTGCCGCTGATTGATGGTGGGCCGAAGCGGCTCGTCCACGGTGTGTTTGGAACGCTCACGCGGAGCGACGCTACGCTCCCCACCCTCCCCCATCTGCCGCCCGAAACCGCCGAGCGCTGGGAGCAACAATGGGGCGGCGAGATGGTCGAAGCGGCGCGTCATGCGTTTGCCGCGCATCCGCCCATTGACCTCACGCTGCGCGATCCTGCCAGCACTGGGCATTGGGCGGAGGCGTTGAACGCGACCATCATCACCCAAGGGCATCTGCGCCTCACCGATCCCGGCGCAATCACCGCGCTCGCGGGCTTTGATGAGGGCGCCTGGTGGGTGCAGGATATTTCGGCAAGCCTCCCTGCCCGCCTCCTGGGTGCGGGCGAAGGCCGCCGCGTGCTGGACCTGTGCGCGGCCCCCGGCGGCAAGACTATGCAATTGGCGGCGGCGGGATGGGACGTCACGGGCGTCGATATTTCAGCCAAGCGCCTTGAACGGCTGGCGGCCAACCTTGAGCGCACCGGTCTTGCCGCCGCCCTTGTGCAGGGCGACATTGAACAATGGAGCCCGCCCGCGCCGTTAGAAAGCGGAGCCGATGCCGTTCTCCTCGATGCGCCCTGCAGCGCGACCGGCATCTTCCGCCGCCATCCCGATGTGCTCTATCGCATCGGTGCGCGGCAGATTGCCGACCTTGCCGAATTGCAGGGCCGCTTGCTCGCCCGCGCGGCGCAATGGGTAAAACCGGGCGGCACGCTGGTTTACGCAACCTGCTCGCTTGAACGCGCCGAGGGCGAAGAGCAGGTTAGCGCTTTCCTTGATGCCCACGGCAATTGGGCGCGCCAGCCGATATCATCCGAAGAGCTGCCGCACGGTTTTGTCCCCAATACGGATGGCGATGTGCGGATACTGCCGGGCACCTTAGCCGAAACCGGCGGCGCGGACGGCTTCTTCATCGCACGGCTTCAGCGTACGGGCTGACCCTTTTAGCCGAAGAAGATCAAGATACCGGTAAAACCGAGCGAAAATGTCGTGGCGAAATGGCGGACATCTTCGTTACGGTAAATCCGTTGCCACAGCTTGGGAGGAGTGCTGGCTTGAGAAGGTCTTACCCTCCGGCCCCATAGACTGCGATAATGCCTCGCCCGGGCGGCGGCGTAGGCATAAATGCCAGGGTTCCATAATGCGTCACGACGCGGCGGATATTGACGGCAGATCATGCTCGACAAGGCTTGCTGGCGACTCATGCAAGCGAAGGTAGGAAATCGTTACCAAAAGGTTAAGATAAAAATTTTACAACCCTGGGACAGTCTGCATTTTGTCCAATTTCGGAACAGTTAATTATAGTATCGTTTTTTTATGGAACCCTTTGATTTAAAAAGGTCAATCCACTCACCGCCCCCGCCAAATTTTAAGCTTTGACCGGTCCGGCGGCATACGAACATGCGCGGGGCAACGTTGGGGTTTGAAGTTTTTAGCGAGGCAAATCCGTACCTCGTCGAGCCAGTTCTCGCGACCCTTGGCCACCTGGATCATCTCCGGTCGGATGCCCGGATTGGCGCGCGCAAAGTTCAGCCGGAAGGTCCCGACGGTAAGGTTCTGGTCGCGCGACATCTTGTCCATGTCCGGATAACGGATCGCATTATACATGATGCGCGCGGGCTTGAAGTATCGCTGCGGGTCGCTGGTCATGCAGGTGCCGTGCTTGGCCCATTCATGCTGCAACAGGTCGACAGAAGGCGTCATGCAGAAATTTTCGCGGATGATCGCCCGCGACAATGCGGGTGCCGGTGCGCACCATTGGGGATAGGCGCTACCGTCGGTTTCGGGCCACAGCCCATGCAGCACAAAGCCGAACCGCCCCGCGCTGCCATTGCATTGCGTGCTGCCTTGCTCGCGGCTCGAACGGCAATGTTCGGGCGACCAGCTCAGCGTCAGCAGATAATTGGTCACCGGCGTTGCGCGCCTGTCACTCTCGCGCTTGGGATATTCGGGCGTGGCATCCGGTAGCCGATCCGGGATGCGACATAGCGATGCCTGCGCCAGCAACGCCTGCGGCAGCCCCGCAACCAGCAGCGCGAATGCTGCTTTAGAGCTGAACGAAATCAAGGCCGATATCCGCTGCCGGAGCCGATTGGGTCAAGCGCCCGACCGAGATGAAATTAACGCCGCTTTCGGCGATCGCGCGGATCGTATCGAGCCGCACGCCCCCGCTCGCTTCGGTCGGGACCTTGCCCCCGACCAACGCGACCGCCTGTTTGAGCGTCGGCACGTCCATATTGTCGAGCAACAAATGGGTCGCCCCCGCTGCCAGTGCCGGTTCGATCTGGGACAGCCGGTCGACCTCCACGATGATGCGTTCAATCCCCGCATCAACCGCACGACGGACGGCTTCGGTAATTCCGCCTGCAACCGCGACATGATTATCCTTGATCATCGCCGCATCGTCGAGCCGCATGCGGTGGTTGGTCGCACCGCCCATCCGCGTTGCATATTTTTCAAGCACCCTGAGACCGGGGATGGTCTTGCGCGTATCAAGCAAGGTCGCCCCCGTCCCCGCAATCGCATCGACATAGCGGCGCGTCATCGTCGCAATGCCGGTCAGATGCTGCACCGTGTTGAGCGCCGATCGCTCCGCCGTCAGCATCGCGCGGGCATTGCCCTTGAGCCGCATAAGGTCGGTCTTTTGCGGCACCGCTGCGCCTTCCGCGCATAAAATCTCGATTTCGACATGCGGGTCGAGCCGCCGGAAAAATGCTTCGGCAAGGCGGAGCCCCGCAACGACAATGTCGTCGCGCGTATCCATCACGCCGGAAAAACGGGCGTCTGCGGGGATCACCGCCGTTGAGGTAATATCCCCATAATCCCCCAAATCCTCCGCGAGGGTTGAGGTGACAAACTGGTCAAGGTCGAACCGGTCAAGTTGAAATGCCATGCACCAGCGCTATCGCGGAGCGAGGATAAAGACAAGCGCGGGATGAGGGCGGGCGATTGATTGCAACAGGTCGGAGGTCCGCCCCGTCACTCGCAGAGCGATGGGGAGGTGTCCGTTGCGCCAGCAACTGACGGAAGGGGTCGCCCGCGACTAGCGGGTGGAAGGGTTCAAGGCTGGGTTCATTGGCGGCGAAAACTTGTAATGAGAGGCCGCCCGCTCGCTTCGCTCGCAACCCCCTCTACCACCGCCTGCGGCGGCGGTCCCCCTCCCCATCGCCTGCGGCGACAGGGAGGAACTTTCGCATCGCGCTTCCGCCACCCTCCTTTTTTAGGGAGGGTCAAAAGGCGGCACGCCTTTTGGGGTGGGTAGCGTGCGCTGCTCCCGAGAGGCGTCACCCACCCCGAAAAATCTTCGATTTTTCAACCCTCCCTGGCCAGGGAGGATAATAGCATGCACCCTGCGTTCTATATTTGTTCTTGACATAAAGGAATTTTCCTTTTAATGTATCATCCATGATCCAGTCTCCTTCATCGGCTGTCTCACAGCCCCACCCGCCTGCTTCCTTCGCTGATGCCGAGGCGCACTCCTCCCATGAACAAGCGCTGTTCACGCCGCTCAACGCCGCCTCGCAACCGGCCGAGGATGCGGGCAGCCCCCGCCAGACACTCGTCCCGCCAGAGGAGCCGGAGCCGTCGCCACCTGCGATGCCGCTCGCGCCGCCGCGCTGTAATGGCTGGACGCCCGACCGCCAGCGCGTCTTTCTTGCGCTGCTCGCCGAACATGGCAATGTAGATATGGCTGCGCGCGCCGTCGGCATGAGCAAGCGCGGCGCTTACGCGTTTCGCCGCCGCGCCGCCGGGCGCAGCTTCGCCCTCGGTTGGGATGCCGCGATAAAGGTTGCCCGCGCGCGCATGATCGATGATGCGGTGCAACTGGCGCATGAAGGCGTCCACGAGATCGTCATTCGCGATGGCGAGGTCGTCGCTGAACGCCGCCGCCGCGATCCGCGCGTGCTCCTCAATGTGGCAGAACGACTTGCCAAGATGGAAGGCCGCGACAGCAGCGTGACGGACAGCATCGCGCTTGAATTTGACGATTATCTTGATTGCATCGCGCCGCCCCCGGACGAGGATCGCGCCGACGACAAGGAAAATGCGATCGGTGATCGCGGCGTTGCGCAAGTCTATCGCTTTCTCGAAAGCCGCGCGCCATCGACCCGCACCCATTATCAAGGCTTCCTCGCCTTTAACCGCGCCGCACAAACGATCTGCGGCATGGAACTCGAACAAGCCCAGCCGGTTCGAAAAGCCCGCGGAGAGGGAATCTAGGGAATCTGGGGAATCAAAATAAGCGTTTGAGCGGGAACTTAGGGAATCTAGGGAATCAAAATAGGCGTTTGAGTGGGAACTTAGGGAATTTGTAAACTCACACGCGTGCCGCCCTTGTTACCCTGCCCTGATCACCGCTCGCTTTCGGGTGTCGCCAGACGGACAAATTCTGCCGCCACCATATTGGCGACCGTGCGGAAGGTCATCTGCGGATTGAGCGCTTCATTTTCGGCAACCATTTCAATGGTCGAATGGATGAATTCAACCGTGACCGAGGCGCATACAAACACCTCTTCCAACGAGGCATAGAAAGTGTGTAACCCCAGATATTCCTTTAACTGCATCAGCGAACGCGCGCGCCATTCACTCCGCAACTCCGTCATCGCGGGCTGGGTACGCACCAGCCGCGCAATCCAGATGTTTGCTGGCGATTCTTTCATCGCGGAATAGATCGCCATTTCGAGTTGATAAATGGCTTCGGCGATAGGCGCCGGTTTGCCATGCCCGCCCTCCTTGACCAGCATCGGCCCGTCTTTTTCCAGCCATTGGCTGAACAGGTCAATCTGCATATTTTTGAGCCGAACCGCGAGTTCTTTGAGAACCGCATATTTATTCGGGAAATAGCGGTACAGGGCGGGAGGGGTGAGCCCGGCCTTTTCGCAAATCATGTTGGTCGACAGATTTTCGACGCCATGTTCGACCAGCAATTCGGTGGTCGCATCCAGGATCGCCTCAATGGTCACGCGGGCACGGCGTTGGCGCGGCGCGATCTTCATTTCGGAATGTTTATCCTCGCCGGAACGCAGGCTTTCCCGGTTTTGGAGCCGTTTCACACGCTTGACCCTTCATAACTGCGGCCCATCGCTGCTCGCGCTGAAACGCTCACACCGTCGCTATGCCTTTGATATTAAGCAGTTTCGCGCAGGTGTAAACAGGGCAAACATTTATTGACCAACTTTTCCGTACCGGAAGTTCCAATACGCAGGCGCTCTTTCGTCCAATATCTTGAAAGAGATCAACTACTTCGCATCATCACTCAGCAAGCGGAAGACGTGGCTGTAATGTTCCGGTCTTCAAAAATATTACACCCTCAGGACCGACCTGCTATTCACTGCAAACTACGAATCCCGAACAGAAAAGTTGCAGCCATGGCCTCCGCCCCTCACCCCGCCCCCCCGCCGCTCACCGGATTGAAGGTACTCGAACTCGCCCGCATCCTCGCCGGACCCTGGATCGGGCAGACGCTGGCGGACCTTGGTGCGGACGTGATCAAGGTCGAAAGTCCCGCCGGCGATGACACGCGGCAATGGGGCCCGCCCTTCATCGAGCGCGCCGACGGCCGCTCGGATGCCGCCTATTTCCACGCCTGCAACCGTGGCAAACGGTCGGTCGTAATCGACTTCACCACCCCGGAAGGCCAGGAGCAAGTCCGCACCCTCGTGCGAGAAGCCGATGTGCTGGTCGAAAATTTCAAGCTCGGCGGGCTCGCCAAATATGGGCTGGATTATGCGGCGCTATCCAGCATCAATCCCGGCTTGATCTATTGTTCGGTGACGGGGTTCGGGCAGGACGGCCCTTATGCCGCGCGCGCTGGCTATGATTTCATCGTGCAAGGGATGAGCGGGATCATGGACTTAACCGGCGAACCCGATGGCTCACCCCAGAAAATCGGCGTTGCCTTCGCCGACATCTTTACCGGCCTTTATAGCACTATCGCGATCCAGGCGGCGCTCGCCCAACGCACGCGCACTGGCACGGGCCAGCATATCGATATGGCCCTGCTCGATTGCATGACCGGTGTCCTTGCCAACCAAGCGATGAACTATCTGGTGTCGGGCACCGCGCCACACCGCATGGGCAATGCCCACCCCAATATCGCGCCTTATTCCGTGTTTCCGAGCAGTGATGGTCATTTCATCCTCGCGGTCGGCAACGACGGGCAGTTCCGCAAATTTGTGACGGCGCTTGGCCGGGACGATCTTGCGGATAATCCAGACTATGCGAGCAACGCGCTGCGGGTTCGCCATCGCGATGCTCTATCAGCGGACCTCAGCGCGGAAACCGCCAAGCGGACAAAGGAGGCGCTGCTTCAACTGTGCGAGCAAAATGGCGTCCCCGCCGGGCCGATCAATGCGGTGGATGAGGTGTTCGCCGACCCTCAGATTATTGCCCGCGGGATGCAGATCGACTGCACCGGCCAAAGCGGTCAATCAACCCCCGGCGTGCGCACGCCGATCCGCTTTTCGGACGCCACCCTTGCAACCGGTAAAGCCGCCCCGATGCTGGGCGAACATAATGATATTCTGGTGAAGCTGACAGCTTGGCCAGACCCGACCGAGTAAAAGGAGCAAGGATAGACACCACATATGCTTTTCATCCGTTGACAGCGCGCCGCCCGCCCGCTATCCGCGCCCACCTACCCCGTGCCCAGATGGCGGAATTGGTAGACGCACCAGCTTCAGGTGCTGGCGCTCGCAAGGGCGTGGAGGTTCGAGTCCTCTTCTGGGCACCATTCCCCTGTTCAGAGATGATCAAAGCGGTTTAATAAACCGCAGAAAACTGCTAAAAATACTCTGTTATTGACCGACGGAGTACAAGCATGTTCAACGCTGTTCAGGCACTAGTGGGGGCATGGATGGGGGCATCGACCCCTTTAATACCCCACATCACGAAAAGTGATGCCCCCAAATGACCGTTAAACACTCTGAAATCAGTGGTTTAACGCCGCGTCAAAAACCATATAAACGGGCGGATAGTCTTGGTTTGTACCTTGAAATATTTCCCAATGGCTCAAAGCTTTGGAGATTCAAGTATCGGTACGGGGGGAAAGAAAAGCGACTTGCTCTTGGCGCATGGCCTAATGTCTCGCTTGCAGAAGCCAGAAAAGTGCGTGATCGACATCGCGTGAAACTGCACCAAGGGATTGACCCGGCCCTTGAACGCAAGCGCGAAAAGGCAACCGCCCACCTCAACGCGGCGAACACTTTCAACTCGGTAGCCACAGAATATATTGAGCATAAGATGGTCGGAGAGAAGCGGGCCGACGCGACGGTTAAAAAGGCGCGCTGGTTTCTTGGCGAACTCAACGGTGCCATAGGCAAAATGCCGATCAGTGACATTGATCCGCAGATGATGCTGGCCGCCCTGAAACGCCTCGAGGCAAAAGGCACTTTAGAGACGGCAAAGAAGTGCCGTTCATTCGCGAGCCGAGTATTCCGGTATGGGGCTGCCACGGGACGGTGCAGTGCCGACCCGACATCACTGCTCCAGGGCGCACTTCTTACTCCTAAAGCTCGAAGCTACGCCGCAATCCTTGAACCAGAAAAACTGGGCGAACTACTCCGCTCTGTCGACAATTTCACCGGTTCAGCGGTAATTCGCTACGCAATGCAAATCTTACCCCATGTGTATGTGCGTCCCGGCGAGCTTCGTCATGCGGAATGGGACGAATTTGATTTCCAAAAAGACGTTTGGACTATCTCAGCAAACAGGATGAAAATGCGGAGACCCCACAGTGTGCCTCTGTCGCGCCAAGTTAAAGCGATGTTGCTAGAGTTGCGGAACTTCACCGGTCAGAATGGTTTCGTGTTTCCCGCGATGCACACGAACCAGCGCCCCATGAGCGAAAACACGATTAATGCGTCATTCCGTCGCATGGGTTTTGACAAGGATGAGGTGACAGCCCACGGGTTTCGTTCGACTGCGTCAACATTGTTGAACGAAAGCGGGTTATGGCACCCGGACGCCATCGAACGCGCCCTCGCGCACCGCGACGCTAATGCAATCCGCGCCACCTATAACCGCGGGACTTACTGGGACGAACGCGTTCGTATGGCGCAATGGTGGAGTGATTATTTGGATAGCCTGAAAATGCTTATACATCAGTCAAATTGACGTGCTCCCATCGAGAAGGCGTTCTCCCAGCTCAAAGCCATGCTCCGTAAGGCGGGCGAGCGAACTGTCGACAGCCTGTGGGGCCTGCCGCAGGCGCATCACGCCAGCGCAGGCCATGCGGATCACAAAGATGATGCCGGCGATGATCCGCCGATCATCAACCCGGGGAACCCCGTGCGACAATGGAAAATACGGCTCAATCCGGCGCATCTGCGCCTCCGACAACCAGATCAAATCACTCATGGCAACGCCTCCTTGCGCCACCACTGAATCAACCGTTCCACATATATGCAAGCTATTTAATGGGTCCTGAGCCTAAGTAGCCCAGTAGCTCTGGTTTTCGGCAGCCTGCTCTAGGGTGGTCTCGACAAACTGCTCCATCAGAACGGGCCGATTGACCGGGGCGAATTTTCCATTGGACCCGGATACAGGCAATGGTACAGCACCCCCACGGGCCAACCCGAGCCCCCGCGCGGCGTTCTGCGCGACTTGCGAAAAATCGATGATGACGGGAAGGCGCGGAACTCGTCGCCTTTAATCTCCCGCACCATGCGATACCGCAGTTCCCGAAGGAGGCTGGTGCGGCCGTATTCGGGGCGCGCATAGATGATCGCATTTCGGCTACTTGTTACAAATTCTTCGAACGAAACCGGCGCCTGGATTTCCAATGCGCATTGATCGTCTTTGCGTCGAAACTAGCCAAACTGCACGATGCTTCGATTCAATAACAGCTTTATATGAAACGAATCTTTTTGCGGTGCGACCTGCCACTTTTAGATAACGGTCGCGGTCGGATGTGTTCACGAACAGGGATTTGCCAGCGCGCACAGTCGAACTTGCGATGACCCGCACTATGCTGAGCGACGGCCATTCGCTGGCATATTGAATTCATAGATCATATTTTTTTGCAAAATTTACGCTCGACGATTTGGGCTTAAAGTTGCCGCGAGCAGTAATTGACCGTTGAGGCAGGTACCCTGCCGTGTACAAAAAAATAAAAGGGTGACGTTCGGTTTATCGATTTATTTACGTCAATCTAAATGAAGCAGTGGTCTATCGACGCAATGGGAGGGGAAATTATGATCCATAGTGTATTACAACGCCAGTTAACTCTCACGGTTGCGGCAAGTGCATTAATGACATTCTCAACCTATGCCAATGCGCAGCAATTTGACTCGATCAATCCTGAACCGAGCCAACCCGCCGACGCGGAAGACGGCGAAATATTGGTGACAGGCTCACGCATTGATAAAGCGGGTTTTCAAGCACCCACACCCACCACTGTAATCAGTGGCGATGACCTACTTAAAGGTAATCGACCCAGCATCGCACAAGTCCTCAACGACTTGCCGCAGTTTCGGGCCACTACGACGCCCGTAACTAATTTTTCCGGTACCGCGTCCGGCTCCTCGCCTGCTGATCTTCGCGGACTTGGTACATCACGTACACTGACACTTTTGAATGGTCGCCGCTTCACTGGGGCTGGCGATCTGAACACGGTCCCGCAGGGATTGATCCAACGCGTGGAAGTTGTCACCGGCGGCGCCTCTGCAGCCTGGGGCTCAGGGGCGGTCGGCGGAGTTGTCAACATTATCTTGAACGATTCACTGGAAGGAGTAACGCTCGGTATACAAAGCGGGATTTCTTCTCGTGGCGACCAATTCCGTTTTGGGTTCGACGGCACGTTCGGAGTAAAATTCGCCGACGGAGCGGGTCATTTTATGATCGGCGCGCAATATTTGAACGATGAGGGGATTCTCGATCGTTATTCGCGGAAAAATCTAGGGAGTACAACTTTATATACGAACCCCGCCGGTTCTGCGCATGCTTTCGTGATCGCACCAGACGTTTTATACTCTAACGCGAGTGTTGGAGGCTTGATCACCTCGGGAGCTCTTGCCGGAAATACGTTTAATCGTGACGGAACACTACGTCCATTTGTTTATGGCAATCCCCGTGGCACTCAAGTTATGGTCGGCGGTGAAGGAACGAGCCTACGCGCTGAGACTGCCTTATCAGCACCATATCAGCGTGTCACAGGTTATGCACGCGCGAGCTACGATCTCAACAACGCCAAGTTATGGGTTGACGGGAGCTATTCTCGTATGTGGGCTCAATACCCCTTTTACGCAGAGAGTAATCGCGACAACATTACTATCTCGCGCGACAACCCGTTCCTTCCAGCCGCCGTCAGAGCTCAACTCGTGGCAGCTGGACAGACAAGTTTTCGCTTTGGTCGAGTGTTTGAAGACTATGGATACCGAACATTTGGCTATTTTCGCGAGACGCTCGAAGCAGCGGTAGGCGTAGATGGTTCGTTCGGAGACGGCAAATGGCGCTACAGTGCCTATTTTGGGCACGGACAGCTAACAGATGACCGCGGTTATCTGAATCAAAAAGTAGCTGCTAATTTCACTCGAGCCATCGACGTTGTTGCAAGTCCAAATGGACCTGTTTGTCGTGTAGCTTTGACAGATCCAAACACTGCGTGTCGACCGCTCAATTTGTTTGGTGAAGGCAATGCCGATCCTGCAGCGGTCGCATATGCTTTCTCATCGGACGCACATGTACGAAATACAACCAAGTTAGATACCGCAGGCATTAGCCTGCGCGGCGACCCTTTCGAACTTTGGGCCGGCCCCGTTTCAGTCGCCGTCGGCGCAGAAGCGCGTTGGGAATCAATCACATCAAGCGAGCTTGATGCGCTTTCTCGGGAGCGCGCATTTGCAACTTTCAATTTCTCAGAGATCAACGGGGGCTTCAGTGTGAAAGAAGGATTCGCTGAAACAGCAATCCCTTTGATCGATGAAGACTATAGCAAACTCGAGTTTAGCGCGGCGGCGCGCTACAGTCATTACAGCAACACAGGCAACGTGTGGTCATGGAAGCTTGGCGCAACCAATCGTATTTATGATGATCTATTGCTCCGTGTTTCGCGGTCTCGTGACATTCGCTCCGGCAGCTTAACGGAGCTTTATAACACGCGCTCGACCACCCAATCGAATATTGCCGATCCGCTTACGCAGACAACATATCAAATTGTCACCTATGGTGGCGGTAATCCCATACTTGCTCCAGAAATTGGAACAACGACGACTATTGGCGGCTCATATTCTCCTTCGTTCGCACCCGGTTTCAATTTGTCGGTCGACTATTTTGATATTGGTATCAAAGGCGCAATCGCAACACTGAGTGGACAGGATATTGTGACACGGTGCGCCAACGGGAACACCGCCCTTTGTGACCAGATTGTGCGGCAGAACGGCGTCATCACGACGGTATTCGCGACATTTGTAAACCTCGCCCAATATAAAACTAAGGGTATTGATTTCGAAGCTGCTTATACGGTTGCTCTTAGCAGAGTGTCGCAATCTCTACCTGGTAGATTACGCTTTCGAGCGCTAGCCACCTATGTCAGTACACTCACGACGGATGATGGAGTTAGCAAGATCGAATATGTTGGAGATGTGGGGGAAGCAGTTCCTTTCGGTACGCCCAAATGGCGCGGTACATTTGGTGTTAGTTACGATGATACAGCGTTGAGCGTCGATGCGCGTATTCGATATGTTGGAGGGGGACTGTGGAACCATTTACTCGATATAGAAAACAACCGAGTATCAGCGCGAACCTATCTGGACCTCGGTGCGCGGGTGAAAATTGGAGCATTCACTCTTTCTGCTGACGTCAACAATGTTTTTGACCGCGACCCACCGCTGACGACGACTGGCCAGATACACTATGATGAGATAGGCCGTTATTTTTCAACAACGGTAAAATTAAGTTTCTAGCTTTAGGGAGGCGATATACATGAGGTTCAATGTCGGTTCTTCCTTATTAATTATGTTAATTGTTTTCGTGGCGGCTTGTCCCACTGCAGCTTTTGGTCAAGTTGTATATGATATAGATTCCATTTTCTCAGCCTGGAACAAAGATAAAGTTCCGGGCTGTGCAATAGCGGTTGCGCAAAATGGCGTACCCATTTCAGTTCGTGGTTATGGTATGGCGGATATCGAACACAATATCCGTATCACCCCCGATACAATTTTCGAGGCGGGCTCAGTGTCGAAGCAGTTTACGGCCGCAGCCATTCTGAAATTGATCGAAGCCAGAAAACTTAGCTTGGATACCGATGTCCGTGCGATTATCCCAGAGTTGCCTGACTACGGTACAACAATCACAATTGATCAATTGATGAATCATACAAGTGGCTTGCGCGATTGGGGCGGTGTCGTTCGATTGGCGGGATGGCCGCGTACGTCCCGCGTATATTCTCAAAAGGATGCGCTAAAGGTAATCACGAAGCAGAAATCACTCAATTTTGAGCCGGGAACAGAATCTAGTTATACGAATTCCGGCTATAATCTTTTGACGGAGATTGTTTTTCGAGTAAGTGGAAAATCTTTGGCTGAATTTAGCCAAGACACTTTGTTTCGCCCGCTTGGTATGCGCCATACGCGATGGCGTGACAATTTTAGAGATATTGTGATCGGCCGGGCTCAAGCTTATGAATGGGGAAGTACTGGTTATTTTCAGGAAATGCCTTTCGAAAATACATATGGCAATGGCGGATTGCTAACAACGGTTGGCGACCTGTTGATCTGGAACAAGGCACTCGACGATGGCGTGCTTGGTACGTTTGTAACCACCAAATTGTCGGAGCGTAGTAAGTTGCGTGATGGTCGCCAACTTACTTACGGTCGCGGTCTGTTCAACTATACGTTCAAGGGCGTCGAAGAAATATCACATGCCGGTTCTACAGCTGGATATCGTGCTTGGTTGGGTCGCTATCCCTCACAAAAGCTGTCGGTAGCAATGTTGTGTAATGCTGGCAATGCGCCCACGACACTTGGTCGCGATGTTGCTGCGCGGTTCCTTCCCAAAAAGAATGATCTTGCGCTTCAGGCGAAGTCGCTACCAGAGGGATTATTTGTTGATCAGGCAACCGGTGCTGTTCTGACGCCACAAGTTTACCAAAGTACAAAAAGTCGGATTGTCTCAAAAAACCGGATCGAACTTACCGGTCGTGATAATAATATCGCCGTCTATTTGAAAACCCCTGCTTTGGTCGGCTCGCCAATTTCACAGTCTGATTATTTCGGGAAATATGAGAGCGACGAAGTCGGCGCCATTTATACCATTGGCACCGTTGCGGGGGGGCTTATGTGGCGCATTGAAGATAAACCAGACTTCGAACAGAAATTAGTGCCCATATATGAAGACGCTTTTCGCGGCGACGACGCCATATTGCGCTTTGTTCGTAACGAATCCGGTCGCGTAATAGCATTGACAGTGGGTATCGAGCGCGCGCGCCGGATAGAGTTCAAGCGCCAAACGGACGGCCTTTGAACCAACTTAAAATCAATGATTTCAATAGTTATGCAATAATCGAATATCGCGTTCGATCTTGGCATTGGACGAGGCCTGCTCGAACCTGAAATCATTGGGAAATGGAGTTGGATAGTAATCTTGTTAATGATTATCGAGATCGCCTGCGACGCTTCGTTGCTGGCAGAATTCGCGATCAGAATGACGTAGACGACGTGGTCCAGGATGCGTTCATGCGCTTCCATGCCTTTCAGGCAGAGCAGGACATCATCTCTCCGTTCAACTATTTATTGAAAATAGCGAGTAATTTGGTTGTTGATCGTGCTAGAAGAAAATCGGTCGACGCTGATGCAATCGATTTAGAATCGGTATCTGAGCAAATGCTTGGAATTGAACCGTCTCAAGAGCAAGGTCGGCACCTATCTGATCTATTAAATGTCTATAACGCCATTCTGGCTGATCTCCCGCCGCGCCGTCGAGAAGTTTTCGAATTGCGGCGCCACAAAGATATGTCGGCGACCGACATCGCTTCCCAGTTGTCTATTACGCCACGAATGGTTCAGAAACACATATTATTGGCGATGGCCCACTTAAAGACAGAACTAGAGCTCTTCATGTCGAACTACGACGCCGATATCTCAGACGATCCTTGCAAATCATTCTATTCAGTCAATCGGAGCCACCGTGTTTACGCGAACGCCGACCAAATTGTGAGAGAAGCGCCAACATTAAAATCAGCTTGATTGAGGTTAGAAATAACACTCGTAATTGGAGGACGCCTGATGAAACGCCATTATAAGCTACTCGTTTATATTATCGCAACAGTTGCTCCCCTTTGCGCGTC
This sequence comes from Pseudomonadota bacterium, assembly GCA_023458055.1. Classification (GTDB taxonomy): domain Bacteria; phylum Pseudomonadota; class Alphaproteobacteria; order Sphingomonadales; family Sphingomonadaceae; genus JAFAFE01. The sequence continues at coordinate 7,126 of JAEXAW010000012.1, read as the reverse complement.
CGCGGCGCAGGAGCAGTTGGCCACACAGCCTGTGCCAACGATGCCCGTTCAAAATGACTTTACGCTCGCTGCTGTCGGCGACATGATCTACTTGCGACCTATGCTTGCCACGCTTGAGGCTCGTGACCCGGAAATGGTCCGCCTGCTTCGCGAACCCGATATTACCTTTGGAAATTTTGAGACGACCGTGCTTGATCTGTCCAATACTAGTGCGATCGCGCAGGCTGAATCAGGAGGCACTTGGATGCTTGCTGACCCACGAGTACCCGATGACGTGGCGAAGCTGGGTTTCGACATGCTAAGCCACGCCAATAATCATTCAACTGACTGGGGGGCGGAGGGAATGATTGAAACCGGCCGACGCCTTAGTGACGTTAAACTCGTCTGGTCAGGCACTGGTACGACAATGGCTGGCGCGCGCGCACCTCGCTATCTCGACGTTTCCAAGGGTCGGATTGCTCTGATCTCGGCGACGTCGACATTTACCCCGATGTCGCGCGCCAGTGACCCTGTCGGTGAGGTTGCTGGTCGCCCAGGTGTCAACACGATCCGAACTTCGCGCACCACATTGGTGACGCCAGACCAACTTGCAGCGCTCGGTTCAATCGCTGCGAAATCACCGCTTCGTACCGACGGATCTACCGCAGAATCCGTTACACTTTTTGGCAATCGCTTCGCAGTCGGGGCTGCGGGAGGCAAGTTTCTCGAGTATAGGTATCGTATGGACGTAAGCGATTTGGCGGAGAATATTCGCGCTGTCCGTCAAGCTCGGCAAAACGGCAATTTTGTAATTTTTTCCATGCACAACCATGAGCCCGGCAATGATTTTCAAGAACCGGCTGACTTCGCTGTAGAACTCGCGCACGCCGCAATAGACGCTGGAGCGGATGCTTATGTCGGTCATGGCCCGCACCAACTTCGTGGTATTGAAATATACAAGGGGAAACCGATCTTCTATTCGCTCGGCAATTTCGCAATGATGAATAACTCGCTCGATGTAGCGCCGTCCGACATGTATGGACAGTTCGGTGTTGATCCAAAAAATGTAACCGTCCCGGAATTTCTTCAGGCTCGTAATGCTCGCACGTTTTCCAACCCTGCGTTTTTCGAATCTGTTATTGCAATTTCACGCTATGAAAACGGGCAATTGGCTGAGATTAAACTGTATCCAATCGACCTGGGTGTTGAAGTTGAAGGCGCTGATCGCGGCGTTCCTCGTATGGCGACGCGCGAACACGGGGCAAAGATACTCCATCGCCTGCGGGAGATGTCGAAGCCATTTGGTACCACGCTCGTGGTCGAAAACGGAGTTGGTCTAATTAGAATAGCGGCAGCGAGCAGAGGCAGACGTTGAACGTTAGAAACGCCTTCTGTCAATCAAAGAATTTGCCGCATCCCACAGATCGATAACTGACTGGCGCGTTCGTTCGATTGAGCGATACATTCGGATATCCATCGATAGACTCGCACCTAAATCTTCCAATTGTTTTGATTCCAACTCTCGCTTGATCAAGCTCTCCGGGAGCCAAGCAATGCCGTGCCCTGCGAGAACCATAGCCTTCAATATTTCAGCAATGGCGTTATCGTTCACGTGGCTTGGTGACTGATCAATTCCTGCGGCGCGGGCGGCATAAAAACTAAGTTTTCCAAGAAAAGATTCTCGCCCATAGGCAAGTAACGGGGCTGTGTTGTCAAGCTTAAATACCGATTTTCCATGTTTTACACAAGAAACCGAAAGTAACCTGTCGGTTCCTAACAAGATGTGGGGGAATAGCTCTGGATCGAGTGATAGCGGAACGGCTTCATGATGAAATGTGAGTAAAAAATCGCTCTTTCCGTCGACTAAGGCCTGAAAACAATTATACGCGTTGTCGGCCAACATCTCAGTCTTGAGAGGGCCTGCGACATGTTCAATCTCTCGGAGCCAGCGAGGAAAAACACTTATCGCCAAAGTGTGAAGGGCGGCAAAGCTAATAGTTTTACGCGAACGTCGCTCCCGCACCTGGATCTCCGCTCGCGCTTCGGACAACATGCTGAGTGTCTCATCAGCCGTCTCGCGGAACTGCCTGCCCGTCGCGGTCAATGATAGCGGGTAACTGCTACGATCCACCAGAGTGGTGCCGAGCCACAATTCCAGTGCTTGAATTCGGCGGCTGAACGCAGATTGTGTCACATTTCGTATCTCGGCAGAGCGCGAGAAACTGCGAGTTTCGCAGAGGCTAATAAAGTCTTCAAGATGCTTCAGATCCATTAGCCGATTTGATCTGACCGATACGGTTTGTCAAAGCCATAAGTTGATTTGTAGCCAATGAGGGTTCGCTTCGCAGCGAGGGTAACGTCTAATTTAAATGAGAACTATCGATCGCCGGATGTGTCCGAATGCGACACAAGCGACATATTGCAAGGAAAACCTCAAGAATGCGAATAGGTGCCGATGTTATCGTAATCGGCGGCGGCATCGCTGGCATGTCTGCCGCTGCTCGCATCGCGCGCCACGCCGATACGATTGTCTTGGAGCGAGAATCTGCGCTCGGCTACCACTCGTCGGGCCGTAGCGCTACTTTTTATCATTTCGGCATCGGCGATGACGCCGTGCGCGGCATGACGGCAGCAAGCAGCGATTTTTTCAACGCGCCCCCAACAGAATTCGGCGACGTCACCTTGTGGACAAACAAGCCTGCGCTGTTCATTGCCGAGGCGGAAACTGTTCCCGCGCTCGAGACGCTTCGCGCTGACATGGCCCGCTTTACCAATAATGTGTATCGCGCGAGCGAACGAGACATGCTTGATCTGGTTCCGGTTCTGCGCACCGGCCCAGACACCATCGTTGCGGGGCTGATCGATACTGGAGGCAAGAAACTCGATACCGACGCGCTGCTCCAGGCCAACGCCCGCGCCCTCCGTCATGCGGGAGGGACGCTCATTTTCGACGCCAATGTCGAGGCAATTACACCAACCGCTGATGGATGGGATGTGGATGCAGGCGGCGCGCGCTATTCTGCCAAAACCATTGTTAATGCCGCCGGAGCTTGGGCAGATGAAATCGCGATGATTGCGGGCGTGCGTCCACTTGGGCTGCGACCCTTGCGACGCACGATCATTGGCTTCGCGCCGCCTGCTGAATTAGATGTAGCGTCATGGCCGTTCACCAAAACGGTCAAAGATGACGGCTTCTATATGCTCCCCGATGCGGGCCGTTTGCTGGCTTCGCCGATGGATGTGACGCCATCGGCACCATGCGATGCCCAGCCCGAGGAATATGATGTGGCGCTGGCCGCATGGCGGATCGAACAATCGACCACATTGACGGTTGGCCGGATCGACATACGTTGGGCGGGTCTTCGCACCTTTGCGCCGGATAATGTGCCGACCGCAGGTTTTGCGCCGGACGGCCCCAATTTCTTTTGGTTAGCTGGACAAGGTGGTTACGGGTTGCAAACCTCCCCCGCCATGGCTCTGGCGGTCGAGGCCTTTTTGTTCGATCTAGCTTGGCCAGAGGAACTCCGAAGTCATGGTGTTCTGCCAGAGCATATCTCGCCGGATCGGTTTGCCGCTTAGCGGAGGGGCGATGTCAGAAATTTACCAACCGTTCGATGGGTGAAGCAATGTACTAACTTTTATGATGCCGGGGTCACAGACGGGTTAGGCATCCCCATAACCATCGCTCCTACGGACCCGAAGTCTCCAACCTTTAACATTTGCAAAGGTACCCTGAATATTGTCAAGCATAGGTGGCCTCGGGTCTCCCGCCGACGTACGAAGGTTACACCGGTCAAATAAAGCCGTTGCCAGCGGCTGGCGTTGCTCGCAATGCGGTGATGGCTGTTACCACGCCGTAGTCAACCACTGTATATTGGCGGCAGCTATCTGGTCGGGGTGGGAGCGAAACGCCTCGCGGTCCTTATCGCTATACGCGAACTGCTGGACTGGCATTATCCACTGCGGTGCCCGCTGGAAATGCACGAGTTGAGAGACTTCATCGGCAAGAGCCGTGACGATCTGAACTCCGGAGGCTTTAAAAGTGCATTTTTGTCGCCGGATTGAGCGCGCAATGCGCAAGTCGTGGGAGTCGGTGTCGGTCGGGTCAACTTAGATCAGTTTCGTCGGCCCAGCGATCATTTTTAATCTCTTCTGCGCTTGGGCGGGAAGATTGATAGTCAGCTTCGATTTCATCAGCATTGTCCTTACGGGTGCGGACTTGCAGATTTCTCAGTTGCTTCACGTCATTAAGAGTTGCCATCAATCGGATATATTTATGCGCGGGCACCGCATAATAAGCTGGTCGCCCGCGCACCGTAACTTCTTGGGTTTGCACCCGGGCACGATCCTGAAAAGCGCCATAGTTTCTTTGGATCGAAGTCGAAGAGATGGTTTCTGCCGGTCCGGCTAACGAATCACTTTTTTCGAGGGTCATGGTGAATTCGTCCTTATGTCGGTCGGAACGACATAGCCTGATCAGTTTACGTCTAATACATAAATTTTGTAAAATCTGTAAAATACAGATAGTGTTTTTGCCTGAATGTTAAAACGAGCAAGAGATGGTTAAATGATTGGTTAAGGTGCAAAGCCGAACATGGTCCACGGCGCTCTTCGCTAACATCGCGGTCATTCAGAAGCTCGGGCTGCAATTCGAAGCTTTGCCGATCATTCATTTCCCGCCAAGATTAACTCGGCAAGCGAGTCTAATTCCCTTTTTGCAGGCTCCCAGTCTGGCATGCTCCTGGTAAGCAAATCGAAAAATCGCTTACTGTGGTTATGTTCGATCAGATGACAGAATTCGTGTAAAATGACATATTCGATGCAGTGACGTGGTGCCCTTATGAGTGCAGGGTTCAGGTAGATAACCCCGTCGGGCGAGCAACTTCCCCATTGCGTTCTCATACGCATAAGCTTGAACGGTGGCGGGCCGTTAATCCAACTAAACCGCTCCGAGATTTCGCCGATCTTCTTGCTCAAATATTCGTTGGCCCGATCACTATACCATTCATTCAGTCTACGTCTTACTGCGGTTCGATCCGCCACCGGCAACGAAACTTTGAGGTTGCCTCGCAAAAGTTTGACTTCTGAGCGCTCCGCTTTGCTCTCATGGACAATGAGCTTGTGTCTCCGCCCAAGATAGAAGTGGGTTTCCCCGCTTACATATGTGCGCGGTAGCGCCATTCGTCGCGCGGCGATGGCCGCGTTGCGATGCTGGAAAATCCATCTTGCACGTCGCTGGGCCGCGGCATTGATCTGATCGGCTTCTTTATCTTCGGGAGCTTCAATTTCGACATCGCCGTTGGGGTAGACGTGGATGCGGATACGGCCCGAGACAGCAGCGGTTCGTCGAACGAGACACGAGACCTCCTGATCGCCGTATCGAACAATCATGTCTTTGCGCCGTTGTCACGAGCAAGCCCGACGCGGGTTACCTCGACAATCCTCTCAGTAATAACCTTTGCTTTATCCAAGCCGGTCACGCCAAATAGGCGCGGCAACAAAGCCTTTCGGATGGCCGCTTCAATGTTTGCTGGATTCAGCGAATTTTCCGCGATGGCGCTCTCGACGAACTTCTCCATATCCAACGCCGCGTGGATAAACTCCTCTTGTTCAGTCGCCGTAGAGACCACGTTCCCCATCTCCAGCCTGATAATCCCGAAATAGGCACTGGCGTGGCGGCGACCTTCGAGGCCTTTGGGCAGATCGTCGACCGTCTTGGCCGCGAGCTTTTCCTCCAAATCCTTGAACAGCACATACTGCTTGTAGGGGTGATCGAACAACGCGGAAGCCTCCGCAATGGCCCGCCTGAGAAGATCGGAGAAAAATAGCTGCGCGTAGGGATCGTCGGCCAATTCCTGCTCGATCGTCTTGCGCACTCTGGATCGGATAATGTCCGTTTCGTTGCGGGTTTTCTCGGCTGACCAGGTTTCAGCAGCTTGCTGATTGCCAAGCTCATTAACGATCAAAACCCCGTCTAAATTCTCGACATCCTCGCCCACGACATAGCGATCGACCAGCCTCCTGATCTGATCCTCGTAGCCGAGCTTGCTAAGTTCGGCGCGGAGTTGAGCATGATAAATGGAAGCGATCAGTGTATTCTCTTTGAAGAGCTGATCATTTTTTAATGCGCGCCAGCTGCCATCGTCACGTTGGGTCGCGTTCGCGACAACGACGTGACTGTGGAGTTGTGGGTCAAGGGAGCGGCTGACGTTATGCGTAAAGGTCGCATAGACGAGATTTCCGGTGCGCACCGTTTCATGCCCGTTCTTGCCACGCCTTGCTTCGGCGAGGTTATGTTCTGTCCATTGCATGGCCGTCGCGACCGACCGTGCATGAGCTAGAAGCACACGTTCATCACCGCCGACTAAGGCTAGCAGGCTGACTGATTTGGGCGCTGAGAATGTGAGGTCGATGCCAGAACGATGGCCATCTGCTCCACTGGGAATTTGATCACCATTGGGAAGCGCACCGTCTAGGACGCGTTCGAATTTTAGGGCATCCACCGGACCGGCTAGACCCAGCGTGCGTGCGCCTTTGCCACCCCATTCCGCAATGCCGACCTGATCTCCAACAAGATAATAATTGTCAGCTGCGTAATAGTCAGCGGCGCCTGAGGCTGATCCTACAACTCCGATAGAAACGACCATTATCGTTCAACGAGATGTGGCATTCGCACTGTGCACTGTGTGGTTTGGCCAGCCTTTTTGGCGCGCTCAATGCACTGTGCGAAGTGTGGGCCGAATTCCCTGTTCTCGACCAACGCTGCAATTTCGCCCACCATCGCGCCGCGATATGGATTACCTTCACCAACCAGTAATCTCGCCGCCCCGATTCTCGTCTCTGCGCCAGCCATCTCAACGGCAAGCATTCGTCCCACGGGTGTCCCTTGAAGCACGCACAGAATAAATGCCGCCATGGTCAACCCAGAGACAACCCCGGCAACTCCGATGTGATACAGGTTCAACCGGCTTCGGTGATGATCTGCAATGCGATCGAGCGCACGTTGGTTTAGGATCGATGCCGCATCCGTAATGGAAGAAATTTCGTCAATCAACTGTGCCCATCGCTTAGCTTCTTCGAGTTGCTGAGCGGGGTCACTATTGATTTTGGAAATATGAGCGCGGGTTTCGCGATGGCACGACGTGCT
>JAEXAW010000068.1 GCA_023458055.1 Pseudomonadota bacterium | reverse complement strand
GTCTATACCGATCCGCACTTCATGGGGTCTGATGCCGTTGCTGTTGCCATTGAACCATTTTTCGTGCTGGTCGATGCTTTTCTTATCCCTGTTCTCTTTTTCAAGATAATTTACCAATGTGCCACAGCTCCCTTTGTTGTCGCCCGTTTCGGAGGTCGTGATATTGATGTACATTATGATCTGTTAAAGTTTTTCGACAGCATTCCGTACCTGTTTGGCGAGTTCCTCTTTCTTCGTTGCCGACACCGGCCAGCCCAGGGTTTCTCGCTGTGCGATATAATGTTCCAGTATCTTTCTGAAATTAGATTTCAGGGTTTCCTTCTCTCCGAGTGCTACAATCAAATTTTTCAGATTGGCATCCATCAGCTTTGCATACGCCAAACTTTCGCCTAAAGCCGAGCTTCCCTTGAGCTGACTTTCAGCAATCGCGTTGGTGATCGAACCCATTAGTTTGACCATCGCCGTGAGCTCGTCCAGCATGGAATAGACCGGTACCAACAGGTCGCTCTCCTGTTTCTTGATAAAGGAGAGGATACGGTTGACACCGCTCGACAGTTACTTTTTCAGTACCTCATCGTTCAGGTCTGCCGGATCCTTCTTGCTCTTGTAGAAATAATCGACCATCTGCATGACCAACAGACGCTTTGTCCTTCCTAGTTTTCGGGACAACAGCGCCAGCCTGTCATCGATCTCCTTCGGAAAACTTACCGATTTGGTATTTTCATCCGATCTAACCATTGTTCTCTCCATCAGCTATTTGGATAAACCTGAACCTGCTTGCTTTAACCGGATGCCATGAAGGGATATATTCCAGATAGCCGTATTCCACCAGATCGGATAGGCACTTGTGATAAGTGGCTATGGAGCGTAACCTCGAATACCGCATAAGCCTGCTCCGGCTGGCGTGAAAGAAATCCCACGGATTGCTCCCGCCCTGATGGTAGAAGAGTGCCATGATAAGCCCGATGTGCGATGGCAATAACCTGCTGTCACTGGCTTTCCGCTCAAAATAGCCGCTGAACGAATGTCTGGGTATAAGCATATGTCTATCCATGCCCCGCCCTCCCTTTCATCATGGTTTCGATATCTTCGCTACGGTAATACATTGTCCCACCGATCTTTTGGTACGGCAATGTACCGTTGATACGCAGGTTCTGTAAGGTTCCCGCAGATATACCGAGCATCTGCCTCACCTCTGCGCTGCGCAGCCATTGCCTGTCCTTTGTTTCTACCTTTTTGTTTGCTAGGATTGATCTCATTTCCTCCAGTATTTCCTGCTTGAACTGCTGGAGATCCTTCTTTGTTACGATGTCTATTTCCATATTCTCCCGATTTTTGTTACGATGATCTAGTCGCGATCCTTTCGCTGACCACGGTACAAAAATGGGGCATTATCGCATGTCTAGGCTGACCAACGGAGGCTGTTGGTCATGTTCGGAATCTGAACGGGATGGTATCAGGACTTCTTTTTCGGAACGATCACAAAGAGTTTTTCGTGCTCTTCGATCTTCACGCCTTTTTTTGCATCCTTCGGATCTTTTTTTACGAAGTAGTTGCGCGCAGTACTGATGGGGATATCCTTACCCTCGTAGGTAAAGTACATGGCGACAAGTTTGTAGTAGGGGCTTTCGTAATCGGATTTCAACAGTTTTCGGCCATTGGGTAGTGTTAGATCCTTTAACTGGTGGATGAGATCAATAAAGGTCGGAAGATGGTCATCCTGCACCATCGCCTTGACGGATACCTCAAAGTCCTCCAGCTTTGCAAGTTTTTCTTCCAATGTTCCGATCTTTTCGCGGAGTTCTGCGATCAGGTTGTCCTTTTCTGTCAGCAGGAGTTCGTTCGGCCTGATGTTCCATTTGTCCCTTCCATTAAAAATTCCTGAAATGCCCTTAGTTTTCCGGTATTGGATACATATAGGGCATGCTTGGAAGAAAAGGGATCCCGGCCCTCAAAGTATTCGATCCTCTTTTCTACGATCCGCCAGACATGTTCAAAGAATTCTTTTTCATTGTTCCGTTCGTCCTTTTCCAGATAATATTCCAGATGGTAGAGATAATAATCCTCAAATGCATATGCGTCGAGTTTATAGACCTTTAATAGGAAATGGTTGTCGTCACTTCCCCTTTTCAGACCGGTCAATACCCCCAGATCATAAGGATGTACCTTACGCTGGAATGCTCTGCGGTATTTAAAGTATTTTGACGACATAAATCAAATTTACTAAAAAGATACAAAACAGGTGCCTTGAAAATCAGGGTATATACAGCCATATGTACATCGGCATCATGATATATCGGTATATCTGAAAAAGCCTGTCCGGTATACCCGAGAGTATACCGAAACCGACCTCTACCATGCCGCTAGGCCATAAGGGTATCCCCGGAGGATACCCTAAAGTCCGTTTGCAGCGCATACGGCAAGCAAAGTAGGGCTCTGCCCAACTTCCGCTTGCTCCAGTGTCTCGTCCTGTTATGGGTTTACACATTTCCGTAAAAAAGCATATCGATCAGGCCCCAGTTTTTCATTGACCAAAGAGTTCCTCAAATTTTACTTGTAAGACTTTCGATAGAGACCCCCTGCAATTCGACCCCGTCTACCACCACCAGTGGACCACGTGTCGAATTAATAGATGTTAGGCCGCGTATCAGAAAGGGATTGTCCTCGGCTGTAATCGAATTATTCACAGTCAGCCCTGGGACCAATCCGTCCAACCGCTGCAGTACATTCACGCTGGAAGAGCGATTTTTCATGATATTGACATTGGGCTTCGAAAAAGAACCCGCACTGCGCTCACGCGAAAGATTCTGGTAACCTGTAGAGTAGCTTACCTCCACCTCCTCGACATTACTTCTCAGCATTTCCAACCGGATATCACCCAAGTTGGGTGCTGCTTTTACCTCTCTACGGTAGTAGCCCACATAGGAGATCTGGATAGTGGCATTCTCGGCGACCTGCTGCAATATAAACCGTCCATTCTCATCGGTAATGATGTCATTGCCCCCGCCTTTGACTCGGATCGTCGCACCGACCAACGGATTACCTTCTTCATCGACCACACGACCACGGACGTCGATATTTAGTATGGCTGCTCCCGCCGCGTTACCCGATGAGGGCTGTTCGTTCTTGCGGATGGAAATGATCTTCCCTTCAATACTGTATGTAAAAGGCAGTCCTCTTAGCACACTTTTTAGGGCGGCATCGATACTTGCATTTGTTAAAGCAACATCGATCACCTTGTCTTTGGGCAGGCTCTTTCCATCAAAGAAGAAGTCATAACCGCTCTGCTCCCTGATTTCTTTCACGGCAGATTCTATAGATACATTTCTTTTGGACAAGGTGATCTGCTGTCCGAATGTCGATGCACTGACCTGCATCAGGCTTGCGATCAATAGTATGGTGGTTAGTCGCATAATCAGCACGAT
>JAEXAW010000058.1 GCA_023458055.1 Pseudomonadota bacterium | reverse complement strand
GGTTGAGGCTCTTCTCGAGGATAATTATGATCTCGAGAATATCGAAATTGATTTCGACAATATCCCAGGCTTAGAGGCAGAGATGGGCCGTGAAGGAATAGAAATTACGAGGACGGGAGACTGCCTTGTGGCCGGTGACTACACGTTCAAGTTCATTATTGGGCATTATCCAGAGGTGGACAATATCGAGGTAGATTTGCCCACAGAGGATGGTTGGTTCCCAGCATTGCCTCAGTGCGTAACGTTTGAAGTTCCGATTAAGGTTGATGAGCCCAAGGAAGCCATTAACACCGGTATTGCCGAAGCTGTTAAGCAGAAGGTTGCTACTTACTGGACGAATATGAATCCTTTGACAGCCGAAGTACACACCGATAAAGACATTGTAGTTGCTACTGTACAGCGTATTGAAAATATTGGAGCCTTTGGTGCAGCTCACCTAGCTCAGGCTTTCAAGCCGAACTTCCGCAAGTCCATCTTAGACAAGATTAGTGCAGAAAATTTCCAAGGAGAAGTGGAGTTTGCTGTCAATACCGAAAAGGTAATGGAAGGGGGTAAGAAGTTCTCGGAACTTCATCCAAATGTGAAAGTAATAGCTAAGCCCCATGAAACTTCTAAAGACTATGTTCTTGTGGAAGAACCCATCGGGGATGAAGGCATTACGGTTCCTATGCAGTTGGTCCTCAAAGTGAAGAACTGCGAGACTCAATTTATGATAATGGAGTTCGATGTTGTGATGCGCAATCCTGCTAAACTCGTGGATCGAGAGGTTGAGTTTGCCCCGAATTCCCTCCAGCCTGCCAACCCCACTGTTGCAGAGTTGCAGTTTGATGTCGTGGATACGGAAAACAACAATAGCCCGATCTACAAGAATGGACGAGTTGTTTCTTATGACCGAGCCAAGTACCTCTTTGGAAAACCTTATGGTTTTGGAGAGAAAGCAGAAATAGAATTCGGTGTGGATGAGACGATGTCACAGGAACTGAAGGAAGCTGCTCAGGCAATGATTAATGCTGGGGAAGTCAAAGGCGAACTGACTAAATCAACCTCAGGCCTGATTCTCTCAAATGTTGGTAAGGTCGTTGTAACCTACAAGCCTGGCATTGTACCTCTCCACCTTACGGAACCTGTGACTTTCGTAGCAAAGGTTAAGGTTGAATATGGTAAGGAGTTCGTGACCAAGGCTACTTACAAGTTCACGTTGAAACCTCGCGCATAACTTTCTCGGATTTGTCGAGAGCGTAACGGCTCTCTTGACAGAACGAAAGGTTTAGCATAGAAGAAGGGCTGCCCGACATAAGTCGAGCAGCCCCTCTTTTTTGCCGTTGTTCGGATGCCAAGATTTCCCATGATATAGAGATGCATTTTTGCGACGTGTCGGAGCAAAAGTTCCGACGCGTGGAAGCAAGGTTTCCGAGGCGTGAGAGTTTTCTCTCGAATAGAAATCTCGGTAGCTTCTCTGGTTGCAACGAGCGTATTGTTTGCGGTAGGTGTATAATAGCAAGCTCTTGCTGTTAGCCTCATCTACGTTGCAACAAGTGATTGTTTGCGGTAGAGGCATGCGGAATTACTATTATGAATTGAAAATCAATCGGTTTCAACAATCATGTTGCTTGCGGGGGGTGGTTCTTTTTGCCAGTCGAAGATCTTAGGCTTTTGCTGCGATATTATCTCATATTGTGACATCTGGAGTGTTTTACAATCAGTAGGAAATATCCGTGGATAGCTGCTTTAGTGGAATGCCATCACAATTTACTTTCTTTGTATCCCGAAGGTGTAGAAAATGTTTGTGGGTCGGATATATCGCAGTCAGTGCGCTTTTACTTTTTTGAGATCCTGTCGGGCTGTCGGGCTGATTACTTGCTTGCTGTTGGGTGTGCTGTGGAGGCCGTCGGAGGCTTGGTCGCAGTTGCCTATCGATTCCATTCTTCACTCCGAGGAGCAGCGGCAGCAGTGTCGTATTGCGATGGTCGTGACCGACCTATCAAGCGGTCGGCGATTGGTGGACTACCGTAGCTGTGAGCGGATGATCCCGGCTTCGCTTGTCAAGCTCATTAGCTCGGCCTCTGCACTCCGTCTGTGTGGTCAGGATGCTGTGTTTACGACCGAGATCGGTTATAGCGGTCATTTGCGAGGTGACATCCTCGATGGAGACCTCGTTATTAGAGGTTCGGGCGATCCCTCGATAGAGACACGGTATATAGCTGGGGAGCAAGGCCGATTTTTCTCGTTTGTGGAAGAGACTTTGCTGCGAAGTGGTATCAGGCATGTCACGGGGGATGTGGTGGTTGATGCGTCCGCCCTTCGCCCTGCCGCAACTTCCGCTTCGTGGTTGTATGAGGACCTTGGCGAATACTATGGGGCCGCTCTCTACGGCTTCAATATCTTGGACAATCGGATGGCTCTCTTGTTGGAGAGTAGCGACACAGAGGTATGCATTTTGTCCGTAGATCCATTGGAAGCGGAGGCCGATGTTGTCAATCACCTTGATATAGGTAGCCGAAGCGACTTGCATATCAATGGTGCGCCACTGTCTCACCTGCGTCGATTGAGTGGTAGCTTGCCCCCCTCTCGGACACAGGTCCTCTGCCCGATGGAGTTGCCCAATCCTGCTAAGTATGCGGCGACTGCTATCAGGCAAAAGCTCGCGTCTGTCGGTATTGCTGTCGATGGTCAAGCCAGAGCTTTTTATACTTCGGAGCAAGTCGCGAGTCCTACTCGATCGTTGGGCCTCTAT
>JAEXAW010000049.1 GCA_023458055.1 Pseudomonadota bacterium | reverse complement strand
CGAGAGGTTGTCGATATCCTCCACTTCCATCATCAACCCTGGATAATGCCGCCGCCGTCATCGCCGCCGACGCCCGTGCCGGGCTTTTCGGGCCTGTCAGGCTTGCTCGGCCTTCAGCCTGCCTGGGGTGACTACACGAAAGTGACGTATCTGCACGCTAAGGGCGAACAAATCCGGTACGATGCCAGCAGATGCTATTCGCAGGCTTTCCTGCCCCTTTTATGTGGTGCCGCCCTACGGGCGCCGATATGGGAGGGCGGCAATCCGATTGACCAACGATCGAGGTAGAACCCTGCTCGCCAAATATGTGAGCTGGTTGCCCATCCCCGGTATGGCGAAGGATTGCCGATAAACCAGAGCGTGGACTGCATGGGACGCGCACCGGTCAACGTCCATCAAACCCAACCTCCCCCACTTCAAATCGCTGAGGGCAGCCATGTCTGTGTCGATTCCACCGGGTGCAAAAGACCCAACACTCACTCCCGTCCCGGCAAGCTCCACGGAAAGCGCTCGCATGAGGGTGCTCACATAGGCTTTCGACGCGCCGTAGACCGCTTGGAAGGGCACGGATGTTTCGCCCGCCAGGCTCGACACGGCGATTACTGAGGATTCAAACGGCTGCTCCCTGAAAATCGCAATCAGGCGAGCCAGCAAATCCGTGAAACCGAGTATGTTTGTTTCAATTACCTCGGCATAAGTGTCGGCACGGCCTGCATCAAATGAACCAACGCTCGTCATTCCGGCAACCAACAAAGCGGCTGTTACTTGCAATTCTGCAACCTTAGCCGCGATTTTCTCCCTGCCCTCGATTTCACGTTGATCAGCCACTATAATCTCGCACGGCACATTGAACCGCTCGTCAATTTCGGTCTGTAGCTCCCGCAAGTTGTCGAGCCTTCGTCCAACAATCAGGGGCTTGGCCTGGTACGATGCCGCCAAGCGGAGGGCGGACGCTCTGCCCAAACCGGTCGAAGCCCCTGTGACCAGCACCCACGAGTTCTTGATCGCCAGCGGTTTCACGCGTTTTCCAGAGCCTTGTATAGGGCGGTTTTGCCGATCTTGAGCCGGGCCGCCGCCTCACGAACAGTGAGGCCCGCTGCGATATGCGCCCGCGCTTTACGTAGTTTGTCGGGGGTAACGACAGGCCGGCGACCACCCTTGTTGCCCCGCTCGCGTGCGGCCTTGAGGCCGGCATGAGTGCGTTCACGGATCAGGTCACGCTCGAATTGGGCCAGCGAGCCGAAGATGTTGAACACCAGCATGCCGCCCGAAGTGGTGGTGTCGATATTCTCGGTGAGTGAGCGGAACCCGATGCCGCGCGCCGCAAGCTCGCCGACCTTCTCGATCAGGTGGCTCATCGAGCGGCCGAGGCGGTCGAGTTTCCAGACCACCAGCGTGTCGCCGGGGCGCAAATAGGCGAGCGCTTCGGTTAGGCCAGGCCGATCGGCTTTTGCCCCGGATGCGTGATCGTCGAATATACGGTCGCACCCGGCAGTGTTCAGCGCGTCAAGCTGGAGCGACAGCTTCTGGTCTGCGGTCGAGACGCGCGCATAGCCGATCAGCGCCACATGATGCCCGATCCTGTCCGTTTTCCCGTCATTATGCGATCTTGTCCGAATCGCCGTTACAGGTCCAGAGTTAACGGACATATTCCTGTTGGCCGCCAGAGGACCGTCTGACGGACACGCAAAGCGAAGGAGATGATGCTTGGCGAGACGGCGACTGGTGAGCCTGGAAATCTGGGCGAGGCATTATGGCGCGCCGCTCGATGAGCGCGAGATCGCGCGTCATTATACGCTGACCAGCGACGACCTGGAAATTGTCGGCCGCCGTCGCGGCGATGCCACCCGGCTCGGCTATGCGATGCTCATGCTATATATGAGATGGCCTGGCCGTGCGCTGGAAGCGGGCGAAGTCCCGCCCGCTCCTGTGCTCGCCTATGTGGCGCAGCAACTCGGCGTCGCGCCGGCAGCCTTCGCGGATTATGCCCATCGGGACCAGACCCGTCGCGAGCATCTCGTCGAAATCCGACGATCGCACGGGTTCAGGATTTTTGACCGCAACGCTTTCCGTGAAGTTGTCGCCTTCTCGGTCCCAATCGCGCAGACCATCATACACCCCGGCCAGATGGCAGACGTCATCGTCGATGAACTCCGGCGCCTGCAGATCCTCCTGCCTTCTCCGTCGATTCTCGAAGCGGTGCTGCGGCGGGCGCGCCAGCAAGCCGAACAGCTTACCTATGAAGTGCTCACGAATGGCCTGCTGCCTGACACCCTTCAGGGCCTGGACGATTTGCTGGCCCGACGACCGGGGCAGGTCGCGACATGGCTATCCTGGATGCGCAATGCGCCACAATCGCCGGCAGCGCGCAACATCCTGCGCCTGATCGAACGGCTCGCCTATATCCGCGCGCTGGGCCTCGATCGCGCCCGTGCCGACATGATCCCGGCTTTGACTTTTGACAGGCTGGCGGACGAAGGCAGCCGCATCACACCCCAGCACCTTGGCGAACTCAATGCCCTGCGCCGCCATGCGACGCTGGCGGCAACCGGCATCCGGCTTGAGGAAAGCCTGACCGACGCCACCCTGACGATGTTCGACAAGCTGTTGGGCAGCATGGCGCGCCGCGCCGAGAACCGGACCCGCGACAAAGCCCTCAAGACGGTGCGCGAGTTGCAAGGCCACCTCCGGACGCTCACGGGGTCTTGCCGCCTCCTCATCGACGCGCGCAGCAAGGGCGTGGATTCTCTGGCGCAGATCGAGGCGCTGGACTGGCAGCACTTCGCCGTGGCCGTCGAGCAGGCCGAAGTGCTCGGGCGACCGGAAACCGTCGATCGCACCGCCGAATTGATCGAGCGGCATCGGACGGTGAAGCTCTTTGTCGGCGCTTTTCTCAACGCCTTCGAGTTTCGCGGCGCCGGCGCGGTTCAGGGGCTCCTGTCAGCGCTGGCCATCATCGCGGAGCTATATCGGACCGGCAAACGGCGCTTGCCTGATCGCGTGCCGCTACGCTTTGTGCCGCCCGCATGGCGCCCGTTCGTCCTGCGGGATGGCATCGTTGATCGTGCCGCTTATGAACTATGCGCCTTGTCGCAACTACGCGAGCGGTTGCGAGCCGGGGATATATGGGTCGCGGGAAGCCGGCAGTTTCGCGATTTCGACAGCTATCTCATACCGCCGGCGACCTTTGCGGCGCTGCGCGAGAAGGGGCCGTTGCCGCTCGCCATCGAAACGGATTTCGAGCGCCATATCGAGGAACGGCGCACCAGGCTCGACACGGCGATCGAGCAGGTAACGGTCCTTGCACGGCAAGGGGAGCTGCCCCAGGTTAAGCTTGACGAAAACGGTCTCATCATCTCGCCGCTGAAGGCGGCAACACCGCCCGCCACCGAGATTGCCCGTCGCGCCGCCTATGATCGACTGCCGCGCGTGAAGATCACCGATCTTCTGCTGGAGGTCGATGCCTGGACCGGGTTCAGCGAATGCTTCATCCATCGTCGTTCGGGCCGGGAAGCCGACGATCGCAATGCGCTGCTCACGGTCATCCTCGCCGATGGCATCAATCTCGGCCTCACACGCATGGCGGAAACCTGCCGGGGCGCAAGTCTGCGTCAGCTCGCCCATCTTCACGACTGGCACATCAGCGAAGCCGCCTATGGCGAAGCGTTGGGAAGGCTGATCGACGCCCATCGCGCCATGCCGCTCGCCGCGCTGTGGGGAGACGGCACCACTTCGTCGAGCGACGGACAGCAATTTCATGCCGGGGGCCGTGGGGCCGCGATCGGCGACATCAACGCGCGCAGCGGCAACGAACCAGGCGTTGCCTTCTACACCCATGTCTCGGATCGATATGACCCCTTCGCAAGTCGGGTGATCGCGGCGACCGCTGGCGAAGCGCCCTATGTGCTGGATGGCTTGCTGTATCACCAGACCGGCCTGACGATCGAGGAGCACTACACCGATACGGGCGGGGCATCGGACCATGTGTTCGGCCTCATGCCCTTCTTCGGCTACCGCTTCGCGCCGCGCCTGCGCGACATCAAGGAGCGTCGTTTACACCTCCTTCCCGGCCAAGAATCCGGCCCCTTGCTTGCCGGCATGACGGCCGAACCGATCGCATTGGGTCATGTCGCGGCGCATTGGGACGAACTGCTGCGGTTCGCCACGTCGATCCGCACCGGCACCGTCACTGCTTCGGCAATGCTGCGCCGCTTGTCCGCCTATCCGCGACAGAACGGACTGGCCCTCGCACTACGCGAGCTGGGCCGCCTCGAACGCTCCATTTTCATGCTCGACTGGCTGCGCGACATCGACCTGCGCCGGCGCACCCAGGCGGGCCTCAACAAAGGCGAAGCCCGCAACGCGCTCGCCCGCGCGCTCTTCTTCAACCAGCTCGGCGAACTGCGCGATCGTCGGTTCGAGAACCAGACCTATCGCGCCTCCGGCCTCAACCTGCTCGTCGCCGCCATCATCTTGTGGAACACTCGCTATCTCGAAATGGCGCTGGCGGACATCGGCACAGCCGACGAAATCGCACGCCACATCGCGCCATTGGGCTGGGAGCATATCTCGCTGACCGGTGACTATAGCTGGAATGTTGAAGATCAACCCGATCCGGACGCCTTGCGACCGCTGCGCGCCGTCAACTCCCTACTTGCCGCGTGACGTTCGCTATCCGTTCGCCCTTTCCGTGCAGATACGTCACTTTCGTGTAGTCACCCCATCAAACCAAATCAAGCCAAAAGTTGCATTTATTGTGCGTCAAGCGCTTTGATGCATGCGGAATTGACAAACTCCTCCCTTTAACATATGAATCGCTGCATGAAGCGCTTTGATGCATACGATTCTGTTGTTTTGGGTGGCGTCGCGTCAATCTCCGCGGGCTACCCTTTTCGCAGCAAAATCGACGCACTGCCGGAAGGAGGGGTCGCCGTTATACAAATGCGCAACACCGATCCTGGCACGGGGATTGACTGGGATAGTCTTTCGCGCATTGAGCTGCCACGTCAATCCGCAAAAGCATTTCTCCGGCCCCACGACATCATTTTGTCCACACGCGGCGCGCGCAACTTCCCCTATTGCATCGAGGAACGCGACGAGCAGGTCGTTTGTTCGCCGCATTTCTTCGTCATTCGCGTCAGGACAGGTGCGATGCTGCCCCAATTTCTGGCTTGGCAGATGATGCAGAAGCCCGCGCAGGAGTACTTCGCGGCGGGCGCGACCGGCTCCTACATACTCAATCTCAAACGCGAGGTGGTAGAGACCCTGCCGATCACGATCCCACCGCTGGCGCAGCAGCAGCACATCGTCGATCTGGACACAGCTATGCGTCGCGAACGCGCGATCCTGACCCAACTTATCGACAACAGAGCCGCCGAAATGACAGCGATCGCCCGGCGGCTGCTTGCACCTGCCTTTCAACACGCGCAACAGAGAGCATCATGAACGATCAGATCAAGCAGGACGAAGTAAACAAGGCTGTGTGGGCCGCTTGCGATACCTTTCGCGGGACGGTCTCGGCTGACGTCTACAAGGACTATGTCCTCACCATGCTGTTCCTCAAGTACCTGTCGGACGTGTGGCAGGACCACTACGACGAATACAAAAAGCAGTATGGCGACACGCCTGAGCTGATCGCCGAGCTGATGACGAACGAGCGCTTCGTCCTGCCGGACTCTGCTAACTTCACCACGCTCTATAAGGCGCGGCACGAACCGGGGAACGGTGAGCGGATCGACAAGGCCCTGCACGCCATTGAAGAGGCCAACGTCGGCAAGCTGCGCGACGTGTTCCAGGACATCAGCTTCAATTCCAACAAGCTGGGGGAGGAGAAGCAGAAGAACGACATTTTGCGCCACCTGCTGGAAGACTTCTCGCGTCCCGAGCTGAACATGCGCCCGTCGCGCATCGGCAATCTGGATGTGATCGGCAACGCCTACGAATTCCTGATCAAGAACTTCGCCGCTGATGCGGGCCGCAAGGCAGGGGAATTCTATACCCCGCCCGAAGTGTCCGAACTGATGGCGGAAATCATGGACATGGCCGAGGGCGAGGAAGCCTGCGATCCTACCTGCGGTTCCGGCTCGCTGCTTATGAAATGCGGTCGCCGCGTGCAGGCCAAGTTTGGCGGATCGAAGAAATACGCGCTCTACGGCCAGGAATCGATCGGCAGCACCTGGGCGCTCGCCAAGATGAACATGTTCCTCCACGGCGAGGACAACCACCGCATCGAATGGGGCGACACCATCAACAACCCCAAGCTGCTCGACGCCGAGGATCGGCTGAAGCACTTCGATGTCGTCGTCGCCAACCCGCCGTTCAGCCTCGACAAGTGGGGCGTCGATACAGCCGAGAATGACCGGTTCGGTCGTTTCCGGCGTGGCGTACCGCCCAAGACCAAAGGCGACTATGCCTTCATCCTCCACATGATCGAGACGATGAAGCCGAAGACCGGGCGCATGGCGGTGGTCGCACCGCATGGTGTGCTGTTCCGGGGATCGAGCGAAGGCAAGATCAGGCAAAAACTGATCGAGGAAAACCTGCTCGAAGCAGTGATCGGCCTGCCCGAAAAGCTGTTTTACGGCACCGGCATTCCGGCCTGTATCCTGATCTTCCGCAAGACCAAGGCGGACGACAAGGTGCTGTTCATCGATGCGAGCCGCGAGTTCAAGTCGGGCAAGAACCAGAATCAGCTTGATGCAAACCATCTGGCGAAGATCGTCGAAACCTACCGCAAGCGCGAGAGCGTCGACAAATACGCCTATCTCGCCACGCCCGAGGAGCTGGCCGAGAATGACTACAACCTCAACATCCCGCGCTACGTTGATACCTTCGAGGAAGAGGAGGAGATCGACCTGGTCGCCGTCCGCGCCGAGCGGCTGAAGCTCAAGGCGAAACTCGCCGCACTGGAAGAGAAGATGGACGGCTACCTCAAGGAGCTTGGCTACTGATGGCGGGCGAACTCATCCAGTACCAGACGGAGGACGGCGTCACCGTCATCCGCCTTCAGGCGAGCGACGGTAGCGTGTGGCTGAGCCAGGCCGAGATGGCCGAGTTGTTCCAGACCACCAAGCAGAGCATCAGCCTGCATGTTCGGAACATTCTCGACGAGGGCGAGCTGGAGGAAGAGGCAACTGTCAAAGAAAACTTGACAGTTCAAACCGAGGGCAAACGTAAGGTTTCCCGCCAGATTCTACTCTATAACCTGCAAATGATCCTCGCGGTCGGTTTCCGCGTACGGTCGATGCGCGGCATGCAGTTCAGGCGCTGGGCATCAGAGGCGCTGAGCGAATATCTGGTCAAGGGATTCGTCATGGACGACGAGCGCCTGAAGGAGCCGGACAACGACTATTTCGAAGAGCTGCTTGCCCGCATCCGCGACATTCGTGCGTCGGAAAAGCTGTTCTACAAGAAGGTGCTCGATATCTACGCCACCGCCGTGGACTATGATCCTAGGTCGGAAACGAGCCAGCAGTTCTTCCAGACGGTGCAGAACAAGATGCACCACGCCGCCCACGGCCAGACGGCGGCGGAAACCAAGCTGGCCCGCGCCGATGCCGCCAAGCCGATGATGGGGCTGACCAGCTGGCCCGGCGAAAAGCAGGGTCGTCTGCCGACCAAGCAGGACGCGCAGATCGCCAAGAACTATCTGCAGGATGAGGAGATGGAGACGCTGAACCGCATCACCGTCGCCTTCCTGGAATTCGCCGAAGCCATGGCGAAGAACCGCAAGCCGATGCACATGGCCGACTGGATCGCAAAGCTGGACGACTTCCTGAAGCTGGGCGATCACCCGCTGCTCGATGGCGCGGGCCGGGTTTCCGCCAAACAGGCGCAGCGCCATGTCGAGGCCGAATACGACCGCTGGCACAGCCGCGCGATCAATGCGCCGAGCGCGGTCGAGCAGCATTTCATCGAGGCCACTGCCAAGGTGAAGAAGCTCGCCGCTGACAAGCCCGCCAAGGGCAAAGGCGGTGCGAAGTGATTGCGGAGGGGTGGCAATCGTTGCCGCTGGCAACCATCGCGAAATCCAAAATCGTGTACGGAATCGTTCAGGCTGGCCCACACGATCCGACCGGTGTGCCGTATCTCAAGAGCTCCGACATCGGTGGTCAGATTGACTGCTCATCCCTTCAGCGGACTGCTCCCGAGATTCACCAGCGATTTGGACGTTCAACCGTAGTTCCCGGCGACATTGTGATATCTTTGCGCGGCAACATCGGGGACACCAGCATCGTCCCGGATGAACTTGTGGAGGCGAACCTCACGCAAGGCACGGCGCGCATTTCGGTCGCCGATGATTTCGACCGGGATTTCATTTTCTTCCAACTGGCAAGTGCCGATGTTCAACGCCGTATTCACTCTGTGACCAAGGGCAGCACTTTTGTGGAAATCACACTGGATGATCTTCGCAAAATCGAAGTCCCCGTCCCCCAGTGTAGAAGGCAGCAACGTTACATCGCGGACCTCTTGATTGATTGGAACCGCGCCATCGAGACGGTCGAGGCGCTGATCGCCACCGCCCGCGCGAAGAAGCAGGCGCTGATGCAGCAGCTGCTCCCGCAAGGCACCACCCCACCCAAAAAACGCCTCCCCGGCTTTTCGGGGGAATGGAGGGAAACATCGCTATCTGAACTGCTTTCGATGAAACGCGCTAAGGGCAAAATTGTCTCAACGAATGAGGACGGCATCGGCGTCCCGTATATCGGATCAACGTCATTCCTTGGCGAATTCTCTAACTATACCACGTCGAAAGATGCGCTTCTCTGCGTTGAGACCGATATTCTCGTCCTTTGGGACGGCGAATATGCAGGCAAGGTGACTACTGGCCTAGCAGGCGCGGTCTCCTCAACCGTTGGCCGCTACAGACTGGCGAAAGCCAACGCCGATCCTGTGTTTGTTGTAACGCTCATGGAGAAGGCATCCGAACGTATCCGGTCCATCCGCGAAGGCTCTGGCATTCCCCATATGCCGGGCGACTTTGAGCATTGGTTCAAATTCGCTCTGCCACCGCTAGACGAGCAGCAGGCGATTGCGGAAGTGTTCAAGGCCAATCGAGTGATAGCCGACGAACTGCGATCGCAACTCACCGCCCTCCGCCAGGAAAAGGCCGCGCTGATGCAGCAACTGCTCACCGGCAAACGGCGGGTCAAGCTCCCGGAAAGCGCCCCAAAGCCCTCTGGTGGCGAAAACGAGGTGGCATTGTGAACCATCTGAAAACACCAGATTTTAGGCCATACCAGTCCCGCAATCGCCGGACCACTTGCCCGATTTCGATTGACAAGTTGGTGCCTTGTCGCTATCTGGCATTCAACAGTGCCTCCCACGCCTCTGCTTCGGCATGCGCACCAGGGGGGACTTTTTTTGCCCGAAATCCGCATGAACTCAAGCCGCTGGCGGGGCGCATCTGATGCCGCCGCCCGCCGCCCCGCAGCCAGCCGTCAGGATCCCTTTCGCGAAACCGGCGCTCACCTTCACGCAGCAGATCGCCAAGCTGCAAGGCGAAGGCATGGTGATCGCCGACCCCGCGCTGGCGCAGCATTGCCTCCAGCATATCAGCTATTACCGGCTGAGCGCCTACTGGCTCTATTTTGAGCATCCCAAGGGGCAGGCCGGCCCACGATTCCGGCCCGGCACCACCTTTGAAGACGTCGTCGCGCTCTATGAATTCGACCGTGCGCTCCGCCTGCTGGTGCTCGACGCGGTGGAACGGATCGAAGTCGCGGTGCGGGGGAGCTGGGCCTATCAACTGGCGACAAAGAACGGCCCGCACGGCTATCTGCGCGCCGGGCTCTATTCCGACAAGGGCAAACTCAGTGCCAAGAAGCGGGAGCTGACCGCGCAGGTCAATCGCTCCAAGGATACCTTCATCATCCACTACAAGGCGAAATATTCCGGCCCGAAACACCCGCCGGTGTGGATGGCATCGGAGCTTATGTCGTTCGGGTTGCTGTCCTCGCTCTATGGCCTGCTGAAGGAACCGAAGGATCGCAACGCCATCGCTGCGCCCTTTGGACTCGACGAAGTGGTCTTCGGCCCGGCGGTGCAGAACATCTCCACCGTCCGCAACATCTGCGCGCATCACGGGCGGCTGTGGAACCAGCGGATGAAGGCCACGCTCAAGCTGCCGAAAAAGCAGCCGCCCGAACTGGCGAACGCGCTGAACCGGGCGGCAAACGACAGGCTCTACAACACGCTGGCTTTCGTGAAATACCTCCTCGACCGGTGCGATCCGGCCAACACATGGGGCCAGCGACTGATCGCCCATATGGCGACGCTGGCGCCGGGGCGGGAGGCAGATATGGGCTGCCCGCCAGACTGGCGCGACTATAAACTCTGGGGTGGCCAGAAATGACCATAACCCCCAACACCGCCGAGCTTTACAGCTCCCACATTCCAGCGCTAGCAACGTTGGTCTCGCTGGGTTGGGATTATCTTTCGCCCGAGGCTTGCCTCGCCGCGCGCGGCGGGAACCAGGGCGTCGTCCTGCGCGATGTGCTGGTCGAGCAACTGCGACGGCGGACGTTCGACTACAAGGGGCGGACCTATCCGCTTTCGACCAACGCGATCGATCAGATCGTCCGCGAGCTGACGTCGCCCGCGCTCAATGAAGGCCTGATCACCGCCAACGAGAAGCTCTACAACGCCATCACGCTGGGCATCACCGTCACCGAATTCGTCGATGGTAAGAAGCACAGCGTCACCGTGCCGATCATCAATTGGGCGCACCCGCTGGCGAACAGCTTTGTTGTCAGTGATGAGATGGAGGTGCTCGCCGTGCCGGGCACCCATACGCGCCGGCCCGATATCGTCGGCTTCGTCAACGGCATCCCACTACTGGTGATCGAAGCCAAGCGGCCCGACAGCGGAAATCCCAACAAGTCGATGGTGGACGAAGGCATCAGCCAGACGATCCGCAACCAGGGGCAGGAGGAAATTCCGCACCTGTTCGCCTATGCCCACCTGCTGTTGTCGATCGGCATGACCGATGGCCGCTATGGAACGACCAGGACCCCGCGCAAATTCTGGGCGCAATGGCGCGAGGAGGAGTTTTCCGAAGACCACTTCCGCCAGATCAAAAATGCCGCAAACACAGCCGACCCGCGCGCGGCCATTCTGAAGAACCATGTCCGCGAAGTTCGGGACCACTTCCGGCACCTTTGGAGCGACGAGCAGGAAGTAACCGCGCAGGACCGACTTCTGATCGGCCTTTGCAAGCCGGAGCGCCTGCTGGAATTCGTGCGCCTCTACGTCCTGTTCGACCGCAAGGTCGACAAGATCGTCGCCCGCCACCAGCAATTTTTCGGCATCCGCGCGCTGCTCGACCAGATCAGCCGGGTCAAACCCGGTGGCGCGCGCGAGGGCGGGGTAATCTGGCACACCACCGGTTCGGGCAAGAGCTTCACGATGGTGATGCTGTGCAAGGCGCTGCTGCTGCACGAGAAGCTGAAGGCTTGCCGTCTGGTCGTGGTGACCGACCGGCGCGATCTGGAAAAGCAGCTGGCAGGTAACTTCCTGACTGGCGGAGCATTCGGTTCTGATATCGGCTCCAAGGATGCAGGGAGGGCCAAGGCACGATCGGGCCGCGATCTCGCCCGGCGCATCGGTCAAGGCACTGAACGGATCATCTTCACCATCATAAACAAGTTCGGCAGCGCGGCGCGCCACCCGGAATGCCGGAACGACAGCGCAGACATGATAGTGCTGGTCGATGAAGGGCACCGCAGCCAAGGCGGCGAGAACCATGAGCGGATGCGCAAGGCCCTCCCAAACGCCGCCTATGTCGCGTTTACCGGCACACCGCTTCTCAAGGACGACAAGACGGCGAACAAGTTTGGTCGGATTGTCCACGCCTACACAATGAAAGACGCTGTTTCGGACGGCACGGTGACGCCGCTGCTCTACGAAGAGCGCAAGCCGATCCTCGACGTGAACGAACGGGCGATCGACAACTGGTTCGAGAAGGTCACCGCCGGCCTTTCTGAGGAGCAGAAGGGCGATCTCAAGAAGAAGTTCGGGACCAAGGGCGCGGTCTATGGCTCTGGCGACCGGATCAATCTGATCGCACTCGATATCGCGACCCACTTCAAGGAGAACTTCAAGGATCTTGATCTCGGCTTGAAGGGTCAGCTGGCAACTGATTCCAAGCGCTCAGCCATCCGCTACAAGAAGGCCTTGGATGCAACCGGTCTGGTCAGCAGCGCCATCGTCATTTCGCCACCTGATACCCGTGAAGGCCATTCGGAGGTCGACGAGGCAGAGCTTCCCGAGGTGCTGCAATGGTGGAAGGAGAACGTCAAAGGCGACGCCGAGGATTATGAGCGCCAGGTGATCGAGGACTTCTCGACAGAGGGCCGACCTGACATTCTGATCGTGGTCGATAAGCTGCTCACCGGATTTGATGAGCCGCGCAACGCCGTTCTCTACATCGACAAAAAACTCGAACAGCACAATCTGATCCAGGCCATTGCCCGCGTGAACCGGCTGCATGAGCAAAAGAAGTATGGTTTGCTCATCGACTATCGGGGCATTCTGAAGGCGCTGGATACCGCGCTCACGGAATATCAGGACCTCGCCGAACGCACGCAGGGCGGCTTCGATCTCGACGACATTGACGAACTCTATGCCGATGTCAGCACCGAGTATAAGCGATTGCCCAGCCTCCACACCGACCTTTGGGCAATCTTCAAGCCGGTCAAGAACAGGGCCGATATCGAGCAGTACCGGCAGCTGCTGGTTCCGCAGACCCGCGAGAGCGAGGACGGAACACCTATCGACCTGAACCAGAAGCTCAGGGAAGATTTCTACGAGGTTCTGACAGACTACGGCATGTGCCTGAAGATTGCTCTGGGATCGCGTTCGTTCTTCGAAGACACATCAATCACCGAAGGACAGATTGCGGAATACAAACGGGACCTCAAGTTCTTCACTAACCTGCGCAAGATCGTGAAGCAGGACGCACAGGAAACCGTCGACTACAGCGCCTACGAGGATCAGATCAGGAGATTGGTCGATCGCTATGTCGTGGGCGAGGACGTGGAGAACGTGGACGGCGTTCTGATCGTCAACGAGCTTGGAAATCAGCAGGCCGCCGAAACCTGGTCCCCTGAGAAAACACGCAACGAAACTGACATCATCCGATCCAGAGTCCGTAAGACGATCGAGCAGGAACTGGCCGACGATCCCTATGCGCAGCTGTTCTTTTCCGATCTGCTCAAGCGGGCCATTGCGGAAGCATCTGCGCTTTTCGACCACCCTTACAAGCAATACATCCTGTTCAAGGATTTGGAGGAAAAGCTCGCCTCCAAGTCGATCGATGAGCTGCCTAAACGCCTCGCAGGTCACCGCCATGCGAGCGCCTATTTCGGGATTATCCGGTTGGAGATAGGGGACGAGCTCGCAAAGGGGGATGAGCAAGAAGAATTCATCCAGGCAGCGCTGGACATGGAGAAGTCCGTCGAGAGTGCCATTGCAGAAAACTCGTTGAACCCGGCAAACATTGAAGCGGCTATCCGAAAAGCATTGTTGCCGCGCCTGTTCGGCCTGACCGGCTTGGACAAGGCAAAGGTCATTACCGAGAAGGTTGTCGAGGTAACACGCATTGGCCTTGCTCGTGGCAGTGGCGCAAAAACATGATTGTGCGATACGGCGATCAGGAGGTGTCGTGCCTCGTTCGACAAACCGCAGCTGTCAAGGGTCGCATCCGCATCCATGTTTACCCCAACGGTGATGTCGAAATCGAAGCGCCCAGCGATAAGGAAACGGGTCAGATCAGGGCGGCGGCCCAGCGACGCGCAAGATGGATATTCCAGCATCGGAACGCAGCAATCACCGCACGGCGAATGGCGCTACCGCGTGAATATGTGAGCGGCGAGACGCACTTCTATCTGGGGCGGCGGCATAAGCTCATCGTCAACGAGAGCAGCGCGCAGCCTTCTGAAGTCAAACTCTTGCGAGGCAAGCTCGTTGTAACCCTCCCAGTGGCTGATCAAGCCGCCGTCAGACGCAGATTGAATGCATGGTATGGCGCGCGCGCAGAGGAATACCTGAGCGACAAATTTTCGGAAATCTCAGGCCGGTTGAACTGGATCGAAGCACGCCCACCACTGAAACTTATGCGCATGAGGACGCAATGGGGCAGCTGTTCCCCGGACGGGGTGATTTACTTGAACCCCGCACTCATACGGGCACCACGTCATTGCATTGAATATGTCATTCTCCACGAACTCTGTCATCTGGTCGAACACAACCACAGCAAGCGCTTCTTCGACTTGCTCACCAAGCAGATGCCCACGTGGGAGGGCGCAAAACGGGAGCTGGACTCGCTTGCCGAGTTAATCTTGGCGGGAAATGAATGATCGGCAAAGCTTCGAAATGCAGCCCGAGCTTCTGAATGACCGCGATGTTAGCGGACCAAGCCGTCGCTATGCGACGGGTCCACATATTTTACCATTACCGTTGCGCACCGCAGGGTCAGCGCTGCGCAGTTGGGTTAGCTACGCGCTGACCCTGCTCAACTGAAGTGGTCAACATTTGTGCAACCGATGGTCAATTTCGGATACCAAGGGTGGTCAATCTATTTGCTCCCAACAGGCGGAACAAGTGGAAGCACTTTCAGGATTCAATGCTGTTGAAACATACATTCTATTGGGAGCTTACGCACGATCCATACAATCTGAGGCATTCTCCAACGCCGTCACTATGTTGTATATGGGAAAGCGGCCCATTCTATCGGAGGACCCTGAATTGTGCGCAGACTTTCGAGAGCTCTTCACCGCCATCGACAGGCAAATGGTGCTGTGGATATCGTCCTCATCAACCAGAAAAATGGAAGTGCACGTCCCATGGCAAGGTCAGATGCCTGAAAAAGTCATCGCTGATCCCAATCAACCGTTATCTTTGCTGGCGTTAGCGGAGAAAGCAATGAATTGGACTGAAGATCCAATTGAGTTTAGCTTTAAACCTTCAAAGGACTATGCAAAACCTATCGATGGTGAAGGGTAGTCAAATATGCAACGGGTGGCAGCCTGATTTGCAATCCTACCCGCCTAGCTATCCATACTTGGATTTGCCCCTTAATCTGCAAAATCAGAACTTCGTGTCGCAACCATATCAAAGACAAATTTCTCAGGGAAGCACTCTCGTTCGACATAAAGTTGGGCGAGGTAATGCCAATTGATAGCAATGATTGAAACCGCCCGGAATCGGGTGTCGGCTCCATCAGCACTCATCATTTCTAAGGTTCCTTGCACAGACCATGCTTCTTCTATCTCGCTTGGCAGTAGCAGTAAATTGGCATCTACGCGCACGCCGGCATGCATCGAAAGTTCATACGCAAATTGTTTTATGCTATCCGGTGTTTGAGGTAATGAATTCTCGTCGAATAGATACCATTTAGCATCTGCTAGAAACACTCTCCCTTCACGGACGAGGAGAATATCAGGCCGTTGTGGCGTCAACTTTATTTCTTTACCTCGGACCCAGTAGCTTGGCTGGCTTGCCGTTTCTGCATGTGACTTTATCTCTCCGAAGCGGGAGGCGGCTTGTGCGCACATATCCTCCCAGACCATATGAAATGCGGATATTCCGAACGCAGACAATCGCCGCCCTGCAGACCAATTTTGATCAAACCAATCACGCAATAATCCCAAGAGTTCGATATCTTCGTCGCGGTTGGTTAACTCGCCATGATCTTGAATTGCCCAATTGATCGAATCTGAAAGCAAGCCTTGGTTGCCATCTTCCAGAATATCGACGCATTGTTCCCACAAGTCGTCAACGTCAGGCGCAATGATATCGGCGAATACTCCAAGCTGTCGCCGCATTTTAAGAAGGGCATGGGCTTGGATTTCCGCAAGGTTACTATGTCGATGCCATTGGATCCTGCTTATTGGCGAAGAATATACGACCGATGCGTTGGAATGCATTGCAGGAGTTGCGTTTATGGTGCGTGCCCAATCAATTCCTTCGTGTGTTGATCTTGCTTCATCGACAGGTGCGTGATGAAATCCGTAGTTGAGCGTCCATAATATTAGAGAGGTAAAGGTATCAACCAAAGTTCCAGTGTAGAGACGGTCTGGGGTCGCCGAGAAATCAGTCGAGACCGGCGATCTTACAACTTTGCGACGATATTCAATGATAGTTTGGAGGACCAGAACAGCTTCGGCCAACTGCATTGCCTTGCTTGCCTTTGGGAATGCGAACCATGCTATATTGTCTATGGAAAGCAGGCCTACAAAATTCAGGCTAAATTTGCGTTTCCCTGATAATATCCCAGAATTTCTGAGTATTCCGTCAGCGAGAAGTTCATTGAATACATTCGGGTCCCCTCCCAAACGATCAATCCAACGACTTTCAGTCGCCACTTCGCCCTCCGAGAGAATTTTGAAGATTTCTTGCATTCTATCAGACTGAGAGATCGCCAATTACGGCACCTTGCCCCCCATCCCAAATCTGGCGCAATTGAGCTAAAGTCGTGCAGCCCAAAAACATTTGAGATGCCCTTGTCTTGAGTACGTCATTCCACAGGTAGCCCCACAGTTCTTCGAAAACCTCTTCCGGGTCTTCTAGCTTACGGGCGGAGATCATATATGGGCCAACGAATTTATCTTCAGTGATTCCACCGACCTCAAGTAGCCGTCGATTTATTGCTTGCCTTAGAACGCTCCATTGCACCTTTTGGCCACCATAATACATCTCGGTGGCATCATATTTACCATCCTCAAGATATGATATGTAAGTTTTCGACCAACGACGCAAAAAGGCGGCATCTAATTGACGTGCATTTTGGTCAGCTCGGTTCATGGTCGCCCAAATGTAAAGATTAGGAGGGAGCCGAAGCTTACCCACATCAACATGAGCATGAGAAACATCATTCAAAAGCAACCAAGACTCAATGTCTGGGCGAGCATCGACATCATACTCACTGTAACCAGCGAGCGGGCCTTCATCAATCCTGTCCAGCAATTGTAGCACGTCACCAAAAACATGAGCAGCCACTGCTCTGCTTAACTCTTCAATAATCAGTACGACCGATTTATTAGGATTCTCGCATGCGAGGCGGTAAGCTTTAAGAAACGGACCCGGCTGAACGACATACTGGATGACCGGCTCGCCAGGAACATTGATTGTCGAACCAATAAATGATGGTGGATCATCAGAAACACGGTATATCGACTGTGGCTTCAACCCGCCTACGAAATCATAATAGCTCGTTTCCTGAAAGAAGACTGTCCTTATAGTGAAATGAGCTTGTCCAGCCTCTTTGCCGAGCAAGAAACTCTTACCAGATCCAGGGCACCCATAAACGATCCTTTGCAATGAGAGATTCAAAGGATAAGCACCGTCCGGATTTTCACTGACCAGCTGCGTCGGTCCAGACACGACGGTATTCATACTGTTTCCACCAGCCCGATTGGCAATCACAATAGCGAGAGAATTTTCATCTACCGCGGGACCAAAAGTGTATTCAGTTACTGGTGCCCCTTTTCTGGCTTCAGATACCGCACTAGTTCGCCCCCCGGTTTCTACAATATAATTATCTCGTTTGAGGGTGTTGATCAACGAATGTGGCGTAAGACCAAGGTCCCCAGGATATATATATTGCCAAATTTTGTCAGGTGGGAAGCAGTAACCTGACCCTTTTTCATCATAGAGTCTGCGTACTGCGGCGTAGAGTTCGTCCACGTCTCGTTTCCCCTATTCAGCGACAATCTGAAGATGTTTTGCAAGCGAGAGCGCAAGCACATTGGCTACGGGAGGCGGAACTGAGTTAGCAACTTGCCGATGTTGATCGAGATTCCGCACAGATCCCGATCTACCACGGACTGGCCCGTCAAGGACGTAATCATCAGGAAAGCCGTGTAAACGCATGTATTCACGTGGAGTAAGATATCGATCCTCAATGGGATGGAAAAAAACCTCTCCGCAGCGCAAAGTGTTACTCTGCTTATTCCTTCCGAGACGCAGGAACTTAGTGGTATCCTTGCGAGTGAGCCGCCCCTTCACTTCTTCCGGCACATTCTCCATTTTCGCCAGAAACTTTCCTTCGCTGACATAACTAATACGGCGCTTGTCGCCGGCGGGCGTAACATCAATGTGGTTCGGAAAATTAGGAGATTTGCCTTTTAAGACCGGTTTAGGCAGCCCAGAAATCACATCTCCTACGGTGCGATATGATAACGGCGTGTGACTCTGCTCGGGAAACGAGAAATTTTCTCCAAGGGTAGCAATTATGAAAATTCGTTGACGCAGCTGAGCCACACCGAAATCAGCCGAATTTACAATCTGAGAAGACACTCTGTAACCAAGGTCCTCCAACGCCTTCTTAAGTTGACGAAGAGCCCCGCCGCGATTGCCATCAAGGTCGGGAGCAGATTGTAAAGCTTTCACATTCTCGATGAGAATTGACTTCGGCTTGAGGATGCGAGCGTAATCCACCATCGTAAACAGAAGGCGCCCGCGAACATCATTCAGATTGTCTTTCTTCCCAATTTGGCTGAAAGACTGACAAGGTGGCCCACCGTAAAGTACGTCCAACTCACCAGGGCTCAGGTTGCATTTCTTCATGAGCTCATCGACAGACAGCTTGCTGACGTCAGCATTTATGATCGTAGCATCAGGAAAGTATTGGTCGCGGTTCGCTTCAAGCGTTTTACATGCTTCCTCGTCGATCTCGATACAGGCCAATGTCCGAAAGCCTGCTTGATGGAAGCCGATATCTAACCCACCTCCGCCTGAAAAAAGCGAAATTGCTGTAGGATGCTGAGAAGGGAAATCGGCATTTTTCACGCTTTTCTGAGAGCTCTTGTCGAAATCGAACTCATCTGTATCGTGAGCATCGAGCATGTAATTCTCCTAGAGCATGTAGAACATAGAGGGAACATGTGTAACAACAACGATCCCTTACATCAATAACTGATGTTATCGGGGAGAGTGTTAGCTTAGCGCCACACTTGCGTATAGGGTCTATTTCCAGTTTTTCGACGTCACGTTTATAAGCTTTGATGCTGTCTGCACCAAATTAGGTTTCGTGGACAAAGCTTGACTGGGGACTCGGACCTTGATTCAAGGCTGACTTTTGGAGGCAGCCTTGGGCGAGCGGATTGGCGTGACAGACGAGGAATGGGAAGTGATCGGGCCGTTATTGCC
>JAEXAW010000026.1 GCA_023458055.1 Pseudomonadota bacterium | reverse complement strand
GCATACGAATATCTCCCGGTTTCATGTTCCCTTTTTCGCCCAGTTCTTCACTTCCAATAAATTCAATACGGGTAGGGATATTTTGTATACTCCTTGTGCTTCTTGTGGATGAAATGACAACTTCCTCTAACTCCTCTGAACTTTCTTTGAGTAAGATTTCAATAGGACTGTTGTCAGCTAATGGAAATTCCAATGTATCTATATAGTCGTTAAAACCGATATAGCTAAAATGTATTTCCTGTATCCCATCAGGAATATTTTCTATTATGATGAGACCGTTTTCGTTTGATGTAGCGGCAAGCGAGGTTCCTTTTATAGATGCTGTCACTCCAATCAAAAGATTTTTGTTTTCACTGTTTCTAATAACAGCATTTAAAATGTTTTGTGCAAATACACAGAGATTTAGTGTCATAAAAAATGACACAAAGACTATTTTTTTCATTGTATAAAAAAACATTAATGTTTGAAAAATGAGAATTGACGGTTTGTAGCACCGTAATCTGTTATTGTGCCGAAGACACTAAAAACATT
Organism: Pseudomonadota bacterium; assembly: GCA_023458055.1. GTDB lineage: Bacteria > Pseudomonadota > Alphaproteobacteria > Sphingomonadales > Sphingomonadaceae > JAFAFE01. Next base: position 2,860 of record JAEXAW010000026.1, on the reverse strand, counting down.
AATTAATCTTAGGGGGTTGCCAAATGGAAGAGAGGAAGTCTGAAACAGCTGACGCTGTTATTACACCTAATTTCTTTTTAGGTTGTTGGACATAATTGGATGTTAAAGCATAAAAGGAAGTAATTACAAATCCAGTACAGGTATTGCATTTAGAAAAAGGCGAGCAACATTCCATACCGCAATCGTCGCTATCTTGTTCTTGACTATTTGTTGTTTGATTCACTAGGTCAAAACATTTATCTTCCATAAAGCTTGGCAAGGTCGATAAGACCAAAACCATTAATGCTAATATGTACGACAAGGATTTCATTTTACGAAGATAGTAAAAACCTCTCTCTTCCTGTCAACACCTCTCTATTTTCTTTAGCAATTCAGCCACCCACAGCCAAACAATTCCTCTCACTGCCACTTTGTTATCACGCCTTGATTTCTAAAACACCTTTGTCCCGAAAGTCCGCAAGGTGCGGGATAACAGTAACAAATTAATGTGTTTCAATTATGAAAAAACAAAGTAAAAAAGTTTTGCTGGCAGCCGTAGCAATGCTGTCAGGAATGGGTGCGTTCGCACAGGGAAACGGGTCGGCAGGTATCAACGAGGCTTCCCAAATGGTAACGTCTTATTTCGACCCTGCCACCCAACTCATTTATGCGATTGGGGCGGTTGTCGGCTTAATCGGAGGTGTTAAGGTGTACAACAAATTCAGCTCGGGCGACCCCGACACATCGAAGACGGCGGCTTCGTGGTTCGGTGCGTGTATCTTCCTGATTGTTGCGGCTACTATCCTGCGTTCATTCTTCCTGTAAACCTCTGCCTTATGAACAGTTATAACATTAACAAAGGCATTGGCAGGACAGTGGAATTTAAAGGGCTGAAAGCCCAATACCTGTTCATATTCGCTGGTGGTCTGCTCGGTACGCTCATCTTCGTGATGATATTGTATATGGCTGGCGTAAGTAATTACGTCTGCCTGTTTCTCGGAGCTGGCGGTGCTTCGCTCATTGTATGGCAGACCTTTTCGCTGAACCGAAAGTACAGAGAACACGGACTAATGAAAGTAGGTGCGAGAAAACGACACCCTCGCTACATTATTTGTCGTAAGCCTGTACGCAGGTATTTAAAATTCACTCCTAAACCGAAAGCCGTATGAGAAATGTAGCCAAAACAACCACATTGGAACATAAGTTTCCACTCTTGGCAGTAGAAAACAACTGTATCCTGTCCAAAGATGCGGACATAACCGCCTGTTTTGAAGTACGATTGCCTGAGCTGTTTACGGTAGCATCGGCTGAATACGAAGCTATTCACTCCGCCTGGCATAAGGCGATTAAGACATTACCCGATTTTACAGTCATTCACAAGCAAGATTGGTATATCAAAGAAAGCTACACTCCCGATTTGGCACAGGAAGACCAGAGTTTTCTTTCCAAAAGCTATCAACGGCATTTCAACGAACGACCATTCCTGAACCATTATTGCTACCTGTTCCTGACAAAAACGACCAAGAACAGAATGCGTATGCAAAGCAATTTCAGTTCGCTTTGCAAGGGTACGCTTATTCCAAAGGAAATCAATAAGGAAACGATACATCAATTTATGGAAGCGGTCGCACAGTTTGAACGTATCGTGAATGATAGCGGTTTTGTAAACCTGCGACGTTTGACCGAAGACGACATCATCGGAACAGACGAAAAACAGGGATTGCTGGAACAATACCTTACACTTTCGAGAGAAGCCGGAACACCAATGCAGGACATCGCATTAGGAGCGGAAGAAGTGCGTATCGGCAACAAAAGGCTGTCTTTGCACACCTTGTCCGATACGGACGACCTGCCTGCAACTGTTTCGGCTGATACCCGCTTTGAAAAGCTATCTACCGACCGGAGCGACTGCCGTTTGTCGTTCGCTGCACCCGTAGGGTTGTTGTTGAGCTGTAACCACATTTACAATCAGTACCTATTCTTGGATAACAGCGAGGACAACCTGCAAAAGTTTGAGAAATCTGCCCGTAATATGCACTCTTTAGCCCGTTATAGTCGGGCGAACCAAATCAATAAGGAGTGGATTGAGAAGTATCTGAACGAAGCACACAGCTTCGGGCTATCTTCTGTAAGAGCACACTTCAATATTATGGCTTGGTCGGAAGACCCTGCGGAACTCAAACAGCTAAAGAACGATTGCGGTAGTGCGTTGGCACTAATGGAGTGTAAGCCCCGCCACAACACGACAGACGTTGCCACATTGTATTGGGCTGCAATGCCAGGCAATGCTGGCGATTTTCCGAGTGAGGAAAGTTTCTATACGTTTATAGAACCTGCCTTGTGCTTCTTTGCAGAAGAAACGAATTACCACAATTCGCCCTCTCCGTTCGGTATCAAAATGGCGGACAGGCTTACAGGAAAACCAATCCATTTGGATATTTCCGATTTGCCGATGAAACGTGGGATTATCACGAACAGAAACAAGTTCATACTTGGTCCGTCAGGTTCGGGAAAATCTTTCTTCACTAACCATATGGTACGCCAATATCACGAACAGGGTGCTCACGTTCTACTCGTAGATACGGGTAACAGTTATCAGGGATTATGCGAACTCATCAAAGGAAAAACCAAAGGCGAAGACGGTGTTTACTTCACGTACACCGAAGATAACCCGATTGCGTTCAATCCCTTTTATACCGATGACGGCGTGTTCGACATCGAAAAGCGGGAAAGTATCAAAACTCTGATACTCACTCTTTGGAAACGGGACGATGAACCGCCGACAAGGTCGGAAGAAGTAGCATTGTCCAATGCTGTTTCCGGTTACATCGAACGTATCAAACAAGATGATACTTATCCGTCATTTAACGGCTTCTATGAG
>JAEXAW010000032.1 GCA_023458055.1 Pseudomonadota bacterium | reverse complement strand
GGCCTGATATCCAACCTTCTCCATGTTTCACCCGGGTGGCGATGACAGCTAAAATGGCGCTGCGGGATATTGCTTCCGCGCGAAGCTGTATTGCGGAGAGTTCAAGAATTGTTGCCTTCATAGATATTTAGCCGTCGGGACCTCTACGACCTTGTCTGGAGCAAACCGATGACGGCGCTTGCACAGGACTTCGGCATATCGGATCGGGGAGGCGGCGGGTGGCAAGGCCACGTTTGATTTCCTTGCCCAGTTGCTTTCCATCCCAAGGGTTCGGCAACCCCAGTAGTGCTGGGCGCGTCACCATTCTGAACACCCAGCTTTTGCCGGGGTCATGAGGTTGCGCAGGATACTGCACGTCTTCGGCCTTCCTGTGGTCCATTCTGGACAGCCTTGGAGTGGACCTGAGGCCAAAAACCTCAGATAAAACAATGCATTGGGGAAAATGGCGGAGAGGGTGGCGGCCAGACCCCTGTTTTAGCCTGTTGCAGCCCGTTGCGATAAGGTGCTGAAAGTCAATAATTTCTGGCCTTTAGTGTTTTATCCTGTTGCATTGCGAATCGTCCAAGCGTATTTTCTTGGGCGGGTAGAAGGTTGGGTTCATTTTCGGGGTATGGCGGAGACATCGTCCGCCATTTTTCGAAGCTCTGGCCCTGCCGCCGTGCAAAGGATGCAGCAATGCCGAAAGTCGCAACCGAACTGACCGCGCTTGATGTGAAGCGGATACGTCACCCCGGCAAGGGGCGCAATGTCACGTTCAGCGTGGGCGGGGTGTCGGGCCTCATGCTGCAAGTCACCCCGAACGACGCGAAAACCTGGCTGTTGCGCTGTCGCATTGGCATCAAGCGACGCGAAATCGGCTTGGGCGGTTATCCCGATGTGACCCTTGCCATGGCCCGCGACCGGGCGCGCGAGGTCAAGGACATGATCCGGGGCGGCATCGACCCGGTCGAGGACCGCAAGGCGAAGCGCGCGCAGATCATCGCCAGCCAAAAGCGCGGGATGCTGTTTGCCGATGCGGTGGACAAATACCTTGCCGCAAAGCTGGACGAGTTCAAGAACGACAAACATTGCAAGCAATGGCGCAGCACGCTTGAGACCTACGCCAACCCCGCGCTTGGGCAAATGCTGGTGCAGGACATTGCCGTTCAGGATGTGCAGCGGGCGTTAGAGCCGATCTGGGCCAGCAAGACCGAAACCGCAACCCGGCTGCGCGGGCGCATCGAAAACGTGCTGGCATGGGCAACGGTGGCCGGGCATCGCACGGGCGACAACCCGGCCCGGTGGAAGGGCAATCTGGATGCGATCCTGCCCAAGCCCGGCAAGGTGGCCAAGGGCGAGAATCACCCCGCCGTGTCGCTGGATGATGCGGCCCCGTGGTTTGCCGATCTGCGCCAGCGTGACGGCATGGCCGCGCGGGCGCTGGAGTTTCTGACGCTCTGCGCCAGCCGTTCGGGCGATGTGCGCGGGGCTGTGTGGGACGAAATCGACATTCAGAAGGCGATCTAGACCATCCCCGCCGAACGCATGAAGATGGAGCGCGAACACCGTGTGCCGCTGACACCCGAGGCCGTGGCGCTGTTGAACGCCCTGCCGCGGATGGAAGGTTCGCCCTTTGTGTTCCCTGCGCCGCGCGGCGGGGCGCTATCGGATATGTCGCTTTCTGCCGTCATGCGCCGGATGCAGGAAGCCGAGGTCAAGGCGGGCCGGGCGGGCTGGCTTGACCGGCGTTCGGGCCGTCCTGCCGTGCCGCATGGGCTGCGTTCGACCTTCCGCGACTGGACGGCGGAACTGACCGAATATCCCCGCGACATGGCCGAAATCGCCTTGGCGCATAATGTGGGCAGCGAGGTTGAACGGGCTTACCGGCGCGGCGACATGATCGAGCGGCGGCGCGGCATGATGGCCGCATGGGGCCGGTTCCTGCGTGGCGAGGCCGGGGCGAAGGTGGTGCAGATGGGGGCGCGGTGATGAACGATTGGGGCATCCCAGACTGGCGCGATAGTCAGGCTTATGTGCCACGCACTGACTGGAACGAAAGTCGCTGGCGATGGGAGTTTTACCGCCGCCGCGCTGATTTGCGAGATTTCTTTGACGAGAACGCGCAGGATACTTACGAAAAGGCAGTCAAGTTGAACGGCGCAGAGAACGTTCTAAAGCCGTCTGAAGCAGGATTCGTAGCATCTGGATATACTGACGAGCTGCTGCGCTTTGGATATTGTGGTGTTCCTAATCCACGTATTTCAGAACAGCCTCAGTTTGCGTTGAACCGCATGGCGTTGGGCATGTATCCGACTTTGGCCCTTGGAGAGGGTGGCCAGAATGAGCCTTCGAGCGAGACGCAGATTGAATTGGCCGATGGCGAGGTCGCACTCCGGTTCAGTTTAAATGCGCCGGTGGAGCCACAGATTATTTCAGCCAAGGAGCAATTGCTTTCTTGGCAATCCTTTAGATATGGAAAGCGGATTCAGAAAAGACAGCATCCCGAGAAATGGCACTACTATCTTCGTGTATTG
>JAEXAW010000031.1 GCA_023458055.1 Pseudomonadota bacterium | reverse complement strand
CAGCGCCATGCGGCAGAGATCGGATACCGTCAGCCCCATGGTTGCCAGTACGGCGGCGGCCTCATTCTTGATGGCGGGGTCAATGCGGGCGCGAACATAATCGTTGGCAGGCATGATTGTCCTCCTGTTTTTAGAAAATGTAGCTCAATTGAGCACAAAGTCAACAACATCCTCAATGAAGAAAGGGGGAGACACCATGGCCTCTGAACTCCCTGCCACCTCGGAAATTCTTCTGCCCACGGATGCCAGCAAGCAGATTCTCGACACCTTCCTCGGACAGGGGTGGGATACCTGGGGAGCCGGTCTTGGAGGCTCGCAGGCTTCGGAGCTGATGCTCCAGATTTTCAGCGCCTTCAATCTGGTGGCGCTGGCCGTCATTTCCGCGCTGTTCCTGTGGGTCATGGCTCTGGCCGTGGCCGGAACGGCGCATGAAGGCGTACCCTTCGGCAAGCGTTTCAGCTCTCTGTGGATGCCCCTGCGTTTTGTGGGGGCCATGGGCGCTCTGGCTCCGATCTTTAAGGGGCTGAGTCTCTTCCAGGTGGCCATTCTGGCCTGCATCGGCTTTTCCATCAACCTCGGCAATTTCGTCTGGGAACTGGGGACCGACTACTTTGTGGAACACGCCGGTCAGATCACCGTACAGGCACCGGACCAGAACGTCACGCACTATGCGGCCATTACCAACGGCGCTCTGGAATCTTTGACGCTCCAGTATTACCTGAACGAACGTCGCGGCATGAACATCCCGCCGGGCGGAGAATGGAACTACAAAAGCAACTGGTTCCGCTCCGGGGGAGAATACCAGTTCCTTTTCAACGGCAACGCGGGTTCCATTCAGGTGGCCTGTGTGGATGAAAGCGATGCTCTGTGCAGGGGCAAGGTCAATGCCGTAGGAACGGCCATCTCCGCCCTTTCCTCTGTAGCGCAGCAGCTTGCCGACCCGGAAACGCCGTCTTCCTCCATTGACCCCCGCGCGCTGCACAGCGCCGCAAATCAGGTCAACGAGACCATTCTTTCCGAACTGCAAAGCTATGCCGGACAGGGACAGCTTCAAAGCAAGCTCGCCGACTTCCAGGAAAACTCCGCCCAGTACGGCTGGCTCATCGCCGGTTCTTCCTACTGGTCCATAGCATGGATCAATCAGGAAGTCCGCGAGGCCATGTACTCCGGCATCACCTACAGCCCGCACCAATATACCGTCTCCGAACTGTATGCCTGGACGCACGGCCTGCAGGACTATGAAGCCGCGAAGGAACGTGTGGCAAACTATATCAAGACCGCCTATTCCAGCCGAAGGGGAATCACGGACATCACGGCCACGCCGTCCGTGACGGATGAAGGCCGGGCCTTTGACGAGCTGACCAACTGGCTGCGGGCCACGTTGAATCAACTGGTCGCCGCAAACATTCTGCCCATTGCCGTTGAAAAGCTCTCCAGCCAGGACCCCATCATGGCGATTTCCAATGTGGGGGACTACTTCATCGGTACGGCATGGGGGCTGGCCTCGGCTCTCGGCGTCGTGGATGTGGCGCACTCCATGGGCAAGGAGCTGCCCCTCGTAGGCAAGGCCATTCCGAATCTGGACAAGTATATCTCCTTTGCCCTGTTCGCCGTTTTTCTTCCCCTTCTGCTGTACGGGCTGGCGCTGGCCTACTACCTGCCCGCCATTCCCTTCATTCGCTGGATTTCGGCCATGGTGGGCTGGATCATCCTCATTGTGGAAGCCCTGGTCGCGGCCCCGCTCTGGCTGTGCGCCCATGCGCTGCCCGACGGAGACGGCGCTGCCGGTCAGCACGGCAAAAGAGGCTATTTTCTTCTCCTTGCCATCATCATCCGTCCTCCTCTGATGGTGGCGGGATTCTTTGCCGCCGTCATTCTCATGAATGTCCTCGGCAGACTTCTCGGAGCCAGCTTTGAGATGTTCGTCGCCGGAACCGCACAAACCAAAATTCTCGGCATTACCGGCACGTTCTCCATGCTGGTCATCCTCGGCATCGTCGTCATCATGGCGGCCAACAAGTTCTTCTCTCTCATCCATTACCTGCCGGAGCATGTGACCAGCTGGATAGGTCAGCAAATCCACGGGCTGGGAGAAAAGGAAGACCAGGCCGGAGTCAAGAGCATCTTTATCGCCTCCACCAATACCGTCAGCTCCGGGGCGCAGGGTGCAAGGGAACTTCGCGGCGACATTTCGAGGCAATGGAACAACCCCGGCTCCGGGCACGCGATGCCGACGCAATCGCCGTCAGGAGTTTCCCAGACTTCACGAGTATCACAGGATAACTTCAGAAGCTGACGCCTATGAAAAAGTATCTCTCGACCACGGCTTTTGTTACCGCTCTTTGCGAGTCCAGGCGGCAATGTTCCCTTCTTCGGAACAGACTTTGTGCCCGTGTCGCTTTTTTCCGCAGTCATCGCTCTTCCCAGGAACAACACGAGGTTGCTCAGGACTTTTCTCTGCTGCTTGCCGCCTGGGGCATCGCCGACGACGCGGATATTCCCGGCGTCATCAGGGTGCTGCGTCTGCGCGTTCCGCTTTTTATCGCTCCCGTCGTCCTCTGCGCTCTGGCGGCGATATGGCAGCGAACCGTGCTGTCCGTCATCGCCCTCTTTCTCATCTCTCTGCCATGTCTTCTTGGAATCCTCACGACGCTCTGGCGCATTTCCCTCTTGCGTAACCGCCGGTTCCTGCCGTTCGGTCGCTGGCTGCTGCAAGGAGTCGGCGTCGTTTCCCATCGCCCGTAAGGCGGGCGGGGTGTGTCTTTTCATCCATAAAGGAGGTCCATCATGTTCCGCAACCTTGTGCTGTGTTTATGCTGTCTTTTTCTCGCCGCCTGCGTGGGAAGGGAGCAGTCTTCCGCTCCTCCGCCCGCCGATATCGTATCAACCACCCTGGGACACGCGGCAGAACAGGCTCATGGGGAACTTGCCATGATCGCCAGACTGCGCGGACAGGGCTTGCAGCCTCTGCTGCTGCCTTCCGACCCTTCGCTGAATCTGCCTGTCTCCATTACCTGGACGGGACCCGTGGAAGGAGCGCTCAAGGAAATCTGCCTGCAACTCGGCTTTCGCTACAGGGAAGCGGGAACACCCTCCGCACAGGTCATGACCGTGGTGGTGCATGGGCTGAAACGTCCCGCGCATGAACTTCTGGAAGACATCGCATGGCAGATACAGCCCCAGGCCGCCGTGCGTTTCGACCCCATCAACCGCGTTCTCACTCTGGCAAGAACCACCGGTAAGGAGCTTCATTCATGACGATGTTCGCCCGTCTCATCCCTGCGCTTCGGCTTCGTCTTTTCGGTTCCCGGAAGGCGACTTCTCTTCTGCTGGCCTTCATCGCAGCCGTCTCTCTGACCGGGTGCGCGGGAATGCGCCCGCAGAATGCCCCCACGACTCCCGTGCCCGTTCCCCCCGGCACGGTCAATGCGCCGCAAGCGGCGGACAAAACAAACGACGACCATGCCTTCACCCCCTACGACGCCTCCTATGCTGAAGACGGCAACGGGCAATACCTGGCCGTGCATGTTCCCGCCGACCCTGCTTCGGGGCCGCGCAAAGGCGATCCCGACGAGCTGGCGGAACTTCTGGAAATGAAAGGCGGCAGGGAAAAAGAGCATACCGCCGTCAAGCTCATGCGCCCCAGAGCCATCAAGGAGGCGGCCCGGCTTGTTACGTTTCAGACGGCCATAACCTGGCGCTACCGACAGCTTGCCGCCAGAACCGAAGAATTCAGTACCATCATGGATGCTGCCTTCAACTTCACGCCGCTTGTTCTGACGCAGGGGGAAGCCCTCATCATGCCGCCGCTTCTGGCACGGGCCGGAGCCTCCATGCGGATTGAAGAGCCGGGAACCGCGACAGCAGCAAAAGCGACTTATGAAATGCTTGAACCGGCACAGTACATCGCGGTTGTTCCTCACTGGCGAACCTTTCTGATGATGGACGATTTCCCCGAACCGGAAAAGCCTAACCCCGCCGTTCTGCCCCAAAGCAGCGAAGAGCGGGCCATCTGGCGACGCGCCGTGCGCGATGCCTGGACGCAGGGGCTGAAAGAGGCGGATCAGCTTTACGCGGACAACGTGGCGCGGATGGTGCGGAGCTATCGCGGAGCCATGCTGTATCATCTGCTCACGGCCCAGCATCTTCTGAGCCGCATCAGCACCGCCTCTTCCGACCTGGGAATGCACACCACGGACAACGGAAACAAGCTGAACATCGGCCAGCGCGTCTATCGGATTACCGCGCCGTCCTCCTTCACGGTCGCCCCGTCTCCTTCCGTAAAAAAGGGGAGAAAGTGACCATGACGAATCCCGGCTGGTATCCTCGTGAACCGCGTATCCGCTGGGACTATGCGGGCATCAACGACCTGCTGCTCTGGGGAACCCGTTGCGGCATGTCCGACCTGTGCCTGCGTTCCGCGCTTCCGGCATGGATGCGCCTCAACGGAACATGGCGGATGGTCACGCAGCGGGCCATTACGACCGATGAACTTCTGTCCGCACTGGAACGCCTGACCCGGAACAATTCCGTGGCCGCGCTCATCAAGTCCGGCCAGTCGGACTATGACTTTGCCCATGAAATCGAGGAAAGCCGAGGTGTGCGCCGCCGCTATCGCGGCAATGCCACCCCGGTGGCCGACGGCTATTCCACCGGCGTCAAAATCGTGTTCCGTGCCATTCCTTCCATGCCCCCGGCCCTGGAAGACCTGCATGTGGAACAGGAAATTCTGGACCATGCCATGCCGTCCAACGGTCTGGTTCTGGTCACTGGCGTCATGGGAAGTGGAAAAAGCACGCTGCTCGCCGCCATTCTTCGACGCATCATTGAAAAGGGCGGGCGCAACGTCAGCACCTATGAATCCCCCATAGAATTCGACTTTGACGCCATACCGACCCCCGGAGGTCCGGTATCGCAAAGCACCATTCCCGAACATCTGAAATCGTTTCTTACGGCCACGCGCAACTCAACGCGCACGGCGCCGGACGTGGTGCTCATCGGAGAAAGCCGTGATCCCGATACGCTCCGGGGCATGATAGAAAGCGCGGAAATAGGCGTTGCCGCCTATTCCACGGTGCATACGCGCTCCGTGCCGGAAACGCTTTCCCGCATCATCAACGTCTTTCCCATTGCGGAAAGGCTGCAAATCACGGCGACGCTCATTTCCAGTCTCAGGCTCATCATTTCCCAGCGTCTCGTTCCGTTGCCGGACAACAGCGGACGCACGGCGCTGCGCGAATATCTGGCCTTCACACCCGAAATCCGGGAAACCCTGCTGAACACGCCTCTGGAACGTCTGATTCCGCAGGCCGAAGAACTGCTTTTCTCCTCCGGCCAGCGCATACAGGATGCCGCCGAACGCGCCTATGCCGGAGGCCACATAGGCAGGGACATCTATCAGGCCATTCTGGCGGAGCGCAAGGCAAGGCAAAACAGTCCGTCCCACGCTCTCGCTCTGGAGGAAACCTCATGAACGGTGAAGTTCTCTGGCGGGATACCGGTCTCACGCCGAAAATTTTCATTCTGGATGCCCGTGCCATCTTTCCCCTGGCTCTGTGGCTGTTCCACTGGTCCTGGTGGACGGCGGCCATTGCCTGCCTGGGCATTGTGGCCCTGTTCTTTGTTCAACGCTCCGGCATGTCGCCTCTTGCCTGTCTCAGAGCGATACGCACGGCGTTCATGGGCAGACGCCGGGAGACCAGATACACCGAAACCCTCTGGCGCAAACGATGCCGCTGGTAATTCAACAACCCGAAAGGAGTTCGACATGAAAGACGTTCCGCGCAACAGTTTCGGCCTCTTTGATTCCCCTGTCCGTTGCCGGGAAAAGGAGCGCGTATCCCTTACGCCCCGGCATATTGAACGACAGCTCGACGCCGGGGCCTTCCTGATGAGCAGGGATGACGCCGTTCTGGCGGGCTTTCTCAATCCGCACGATGAACAGGATTCCGTCATCGTGGAACTGCGGGAGGAAAACGCATGAGTGAGCAGCCGCGCGAAAGAAAAAACCGCTTTCAGATAAGCCGAGAAGTCCAGGAAGAGTTCGTCAACGGCATCGCTGAAACCATGCTTTCCCTGGCGGAAAAAGCCGGGGACTGGCAACGGGGCTGGACCTCCGACACTCCTGTGGGAATGCCGTTCTGTCCCGTGACCGGCAGAGAGTACAGCGGGGCGAACCTGGTTCGGCTGCTGCTGACAACCATTGTCAGGGGATACGCCGATGACCGGTGGATGACCTTCAACCAGCTTCAGAGCTTTCAGAACGCCCACCCCGAACTGCAAATGAACATCCGCAAGGGCGAACGGGGCGTCAAGGTGCTGCGACCGGAGGAAGTCGCCTACATTGTGGAAGAAAACGGAGCCTGGAAATTCCTGACTAAGGAAGAACTCCGGCGCATCGAGGAAATGAAGGACCGGGGGCAGGACGTTCCCGACGTTCAGCGCAAAACGCTTTTCTATCCTTTCACGGTCTTCAATGCCGCCCAGATTGAGGGATTCCCCGCCAAGGAGCGTCCCGCCCATGCCATGACGCAGATTGAACGGCATGAGATGGTGGAACGCTTCATCGCCAGCTCCGGCGTTCACGTCAGGCACTACGGCGGCGATCCCTGCTTCAACATGGAAAAAAACGAGGTGGCCCTGCCGTATCCCGAACGGTTCAGCGGTACGGATGAATATTACGCCGCCAAACTGCACGAGTTCTTCCATGCCACCGGGCACGAAACGCGGGAAAACCGTCAACTGAAAAATGCGCAGACCATAAAGAGCTACGCCTTTGAAGAAATGCGCGCGGAAATGTTTTCCATGCTGGCCGGCGCGCATCTTGCGCTGCCCATGCCGGAAACGAATTCCGCCGCCTATATCGCCAACTGGAATCAGAAATTTTCCGGCGGCGATGTCAAAGCCGTGTTTCAGGCGGCTTCGGAAGCGGCAAAGATACTGACGGTGCTGCATCAGTTTGAATCCGATGAACAGCCTGCGGCAAGGTGGTTTCCCAGACGGGAAGCATGGCCGGAACTGGTGGAACTTCAGAAGCAGCGCGACGCGGCCTGCGGCGTTTCCTTCCATGCCGAAGAAACTTCCGGCTCGCAGGTCTTCGAGCGCCTTTCCCGAAACAGCGCCTTCTCCGAACCGCTGTCTTTCACCGAGGCAGCCGTTGCCTTCAAGAATACGGACAACCCGGTCACAAAAACGCGCCTTATCCTCCAGAACCCGGACTTCCTCAATCTGGCCCTCAAGCAGGACCCCGACTCCGTGATGGAGCTTGCCGCGCTTTTCGACAAGATGGCCCACGTTCTCCACATGGAAATGGACGACAAACTCCGCTCGGCTCCGGGCGCTCTGGAACATAACGCTCCCTTACTGGAACAGCAGGCTGCCTCGGCGCAGCGCATGAGGATATAACGCATGAGACTTTTCATCGCTGAAAAACCGAATCTTGGAAAAGCCATTGCCAGAGGACTTGGCGGGGGACGCACGGAACAGGGCTGTATCCGGTGCGGAGACAACATCGTCACCTGGTGCTTCGGCCACCTTCTTGAACCCGCCTATCCTGAAGCCTACTGCCCGGAATATGCCCAATGGCGACGCGAACATCTGCCCATCATTCCTTCCTCATGGAAATATGTGGTCAAGCGCACGTCGAAAGCACAGCTCGACACCATCGGCAAACTGCTGCGCGACGCCGCCTCCGTCGTCCATGCGGGCGACCCTGACCGGGAAGGTCAGCTTCTTGTTGATGAAGTGCTGGAACATTTCCGCTATCGCGGCCCTGTCTTCCGTATCTGGCTGCCTTCCCTGGATGACCGCTCCGTCAGCATCGCTCTCGGCAACATCACGGACAACGCCGCCAATGCGCCTTTGCGGGACGCCGCCCGCGCCAGAATGATGGCCGACTGGCTGGTCGGCATAAACGCCACCCGCGCCCTGACCATCACAGGCAGAGAAAACGGACGCACGGAAGTGCTTTCCCTCGGCAGAGTCCAGACGCCCACGCTGGCGTTGGTTGTGGCCCGCGACAGGGAGATCGCCCATTTCAAGCCCTCGGATTATTTTGTGCTGCGGGCAAGCATCATCCACCCCCACGGAGAATGTTCCGTCACCTTCGTGCCTTCCGACTCGCAGGACGGACTGGACAGCTCCGGGCGTCTTGTGGACCTTGCTCAGGTTGCCGCCGTTCTGGAATCGGTCAACGGCAAGGAAGGAACGGTTCTGGAATCTCTGCGGGAAAAGAAAACCAGACCCGCCCCCTTGCCTCATTGCCTCTCTTCCCTGCAAAAATCCGCTTCCGCCAGACTCGGCATGTCGGCCAAGCGCGTCCTGGATGTCGCCCAGAGCCTTTATGAAAAGAAACTCACCACCTACCCCAGGACAGACTGCCGCTATCTGCCGGAAGAGCAGCATGGCGAAGCCGCATCCATTCTAAGCCGCCTTGCCGGAGTCTCCGGCCTGGAGCAGCTTGCGGGCAAGGCGGATTCCCGCCTGAAAAGCACGGTCTGGAACACGAAAAAGATTACCGCCCACCACGCCATCATTCCCACCGGGGAACCTGCGGAAAGCCTTGCCGGGGAAGAACGCGCCCTTTTTCTGCTGATCGCCACGGCCTACTGTCTGCAATTTCATCCGCCCATGCGCTATGAAGCCCAGAAAATCGCCGTTGCTCTCGGAGATACCCGATGGGAAGCCTCAGGGCGGCGACTGCTGGAGGCCGGATGGACGGCGCTTTCCAGGGATGACGATGATTCCGATGAACAGGAGCAGGAACTTCTGCCGCTCATGGAACAGGGCGACGCCGTGCGCTGCCGTAACGCGGAAAGCGTGCGGAAAAAGACTTCTCCTCCCTCACGATTCAGCGAGGGGAGCCTGATTGACGCCATGGCCCACGTCCATCTTCTGGTCAAGGACGGTCAGGCGAAAGCCACGCTCAAGGAAAGCAAGGGCCTCGGAACCGAAGCCACCCGCGCCAATATCATTGAGACGCTGAAAGAACGCGGCTATCTCGTCGCCGAGAAAAAATCCATCGTATCCACGCCGCTGGGGCAGGAAATCATCGACCTGACGCCGCCCGCTCTGAAAGACCCCATCACCACCGCCGCATGGGAAGACCAGCTTGAAGCCATCGCCCAGGGCAAGGGCAGTCTGGACGCTTTTCTCTCGGAACAAAAACGTCTTCTGCCGACGCTGCTGGCTCCGATTCTGGAACGCAAAGCCAGCCCCGCCCATGTCTGCCCCGACTGCGGGGCCGCTCTTCAGCGCCGTAAAAGAAAAAAGGACGGCTCATGGTTCTGGAGCTGCTCCGCCTATCCCGACTGCAAGACCATACTTCCCGATGACAACGGCAAACCGGGAAGTCCCAGACCGAAACCCACGCTTTCGGAACACGCCTGCAAAGTCTGCGGCAAGCCTCTTGTCCTGCGCAGCAGCGCCAAAGGGAAGTTCTACGGCTGTTCCGATTATCCCCGCTGCAAGCAGATATATCCGGTCGGAGAAAACGGGGCCCCCGTTTTTGAAGGCCGGAAAGGGAGGAAGGAACAATGAGGACTGCGCTTCTCCTTATCCTTTGTCTGGCACAGGCTTTTCCCTGTTTTGCGGCTTCCTGTCAGGATATGCGGGATGCCGTCGGCTCGGCCATGCAGCAGCGCAACGGACGGGTATCCGATACTCACAACACCATGATTCCCGACCCTGAATCCGAACGGGATGCGCTGTCCGGCTGTCTCGGCTCCATCAATGCCCTCGGCGACGCTTTCAGCCTTGGCGTGACGTTGCCGGGCATGGACCAGATCGTCGCGGGAATGTGCCATCAGGTTGACTCCCTCATTCAGCAGAAAATCAACGATGCTCACAATCAGGTCCTCAACTCCATAAACGGCATCGGCGGCAACAATCCGTTCAAGGTGTACGGCACGGGCGGAGACTATGTGGTGAAGCTCAAGGAGAAATTGAAATGAGAACGCTCTGCCTTTTTCTGAGCATCCTTTGTCTGTCTCCCGGCATGGCCTTCTCCGCCGAACGGGCCAAAGTCGTCGTTTCGATGACACGACCTCTGACCACGGGCTGTGTTCTGAATGCCGCCCGTGCGAGCGGAATGCCTCCTGCCGCGCTTTTCGGTCTGCTCGCCACGGAGGGAGGAAGCATGGGCGAAGCTCTGAGCAACACCAACGGCACCTGGGACCTGGGCTGTTTTCAAATCAACACCGTTCACGTCAATGAACTGGCCGCCATGGGCATAGCCCCGGAAACCCTGCTTCGGGACGGCTGCGTCAACGCCTATGCGGCGGCATGGCTGCTCCGCAAGGAGTATGAACGGACCGGCGATCTCTGGCTGGCCATAGGCGCGTATCATTCCAGAACGCCCCATCGCAGGGATGCCTATATCAGAAAGGTCAGAACGAACCTGGAAGAACTGCGTCGCCGGGGTATCTCCAGCCTCTCTTCCCTTCAGGAGGCGCAGCCGTGAGTCAGCTCCGCGACGAAAGAGACGACATGCTTTTCCTGTGGTTTGCGCTTCTGGTGCTGATTTTTGTCGTCATCCCGGCTCTGTACGCAGCGCATAAGGGAAGCGTCAACGCGCCTCTGGTCTGGCTGGCAAGTATCCAGCTCAGAGTCTTTGCGCCTTTTTCAGAAGAAGTACGGACCATCCTTGAGCGTCTCACCGAGGTGGAACCCGCCGCGCTGACCTGGGAACAGGTGCGGGGATTGCTGCGCTATGCCGGGTCATGGATGCGATGGCCGCTCGCGCTGCTTCTGCTTTTGTGCGGCTGCACCGCCATTTTCATAGGACGGGTGGGAAGGCTCGTCCGGCATTTCAGCATGAAAAGCCTGCTGAAAAACAACGCGGAATCCTTCCCCTGTCTCAGACCGGTCGTTGGTCGCGGCAAGTACCTGCTTTCGCCCAAATCCTACGATTCCGGCTTATGGCGCATTGCCCGAACTCCCGTTCAATTCGCGCTGGAACAGGAACTTCTGCTCAATGAAAACGGTGACGCCTTCACTCCGGAACAGGCTCTGCATAACGGGCTGGCGGATACGGAGCTTCCCGCATGGGGCAATGCCAGGCTGGATGAAGACAAAGCTCTCGCCGCCTTTCAGGACCAGCTCGGCAAACCGTTCGAGAACCATACGGCCATGACTGCCTGCCGTCGTGCGCTGGCCGCCGCATTCCTGGCCTATGCGGACGGAGACAAAAAAGGCTGCGTTGCCGTACTGGATGCCGTCTCATCCTCCTATCGGGAAAAACGCGACAGGGCGACATGCCCCGTTCTGGAACAAAAAAACTTCCATCTGAATCTGAACCGCATCTGGGAAAAGCATCAGTCCGTTCTTTCCGAAAAATCTCTCCGTATTCACGCGGCGTTCGAGCTTCCGTGGTTCATGGCTCTGCTGTGCCGGGCAAGGAAAAAAGGCGTTCTGGCCAGTTCCCAGTTCCTGTGGCTTCGCCCGTTGGACAGGCCGCTCTGGTACGCGCTCAATCAATGCGGGGGAAGAACCGCGTGGGTGGAAAGCCTGGCTCCCTGGGCGCACTACAAGGCAGAAGAACAGGTGGGGCAGGCCCTGACCGAGCCTCACGTTGATCTCGCCGTCACGAGTCTCAAGGATTCCTTGTCCGCCCAGGGCTGGCTGACGGACATTTTCATTCCGCCCATGTTCGAGCAGTCCTTTACGCCTGCCGTGGAACAGGCGGAACCTGTGTCGGATATGGTGTACGCCGCAGCAGAAAACGACCCGGAATACGATGCCAACGACGACCCTTCCCTGGCGGAAGAACACTATTGAGGTGCGTATGGAACGAAAAATCAGAGGTCTTGAAGACCACGAAACACAGGAACGGAAACGGCTCTTCCGGGATGTGCGCTCCCCGCTGCAACGCCTGGGAGACACGCTCAGGCTCGGCCATGTGCAAACCGGCGGCATCTTTGCGGCGGGGGTGTGTCTTTTTCTTTTTCCCTCGTTTTCCATGCCGTTCTTTATCGCCGGGCTTGCTCTGTTTGCCGCCCGCTGCGTCTATGTCGAAGACGAAAGGCTGCCTTTCCGAATGCCGCTCGGCCTCTCCGGCACGGATAAAGGCGATCCTCTGCCCGGAAGACGCGGTTACGCCAGACCTGAGGGCATCTTCTTCCTGGGAAACAGGGTACAGGACCAGAAAGAACTCTGGCTGAAGGCCAAGGACATTCTTACCCACTGCCTGCTTTTCGGCACCACCGGTTCCGGCAAGACGGAAACCCTCGTTTCCCTTTCATACAACGCTCTGGCCACGGGAAGCGGGCTGTTCTACATCGACCCAAAGGCAAGTCCGAAACTCGCCGTACAGATATGGCAGATGGCCCGCTTTCTGGGACGGGACGACGACTTCCGCGTGCTGAACTACGGCACTTCCGGCAAAGTCAAAGGAAAAACTCCGCGCCGTCTTTCCAACACCAACAATCCCTTCACCTTCGGCAGTGCGGAAGCCCTGACGCAGCTTCTTGTTTCCCTCATGCCCGCGTCCGACGGGGCGAACAGCATCTTTGCCGACAAGGCGCAGGCGTTGATTTCCGGCGTCATGTACGCCCTGGTGGACCTGCGCGACAAAGGGCTGCTCAAGCTCTCCACCAGCGTCATCCGTGAATCGCTGGCGCTTGAAAAATGTGTCGCCCTAGCGCTGCGGGCGGAGCTTGATGAAGAGTCCCGCGCCTCCATCCATGCGGCTCTCGGCACCTGCGGCTGGATTGCCGGACGGGAAATGAAAGACCAGCCCCAGTCCTTTGCGGAGCAGTTCGGCTATGCCCAGAGCTACTTCGGAAAGGCCCTTTCCAGCCTGACGGACACCTATTCCCACATCTACGGGGCTGAAGACGGAGAAGTCGATTTTGCCGACGCCATCATGCAACAGTGGATTGAGATTCATAGTAGTCTTTGTTTTTCCATAATATGTTATTTTTATTGTGAAATATTCTTGAGCGGTAGTCTGGATAGTCCAGAGAAGTCCGCTTGCAGCCTGCATTTTTGTGGGTATATATGTGGGTATCAAAACTTGGGATGCCCCAAAAGGGAAATCGCATAACACTTTGAAATTGCACAAATAAGCGGATAAAAGCCCCAAAAGGCTCCTGCAACGTCCTTCAGGGAGGTCTGTCCATGCTTACCGATACCTACATCAAGAGCCTGAAGCCCGCAGAAAAGGCCAGAAAATACGCGGATGGAGGCGGCCTGTTTCTCTATATTCCGACCAGCGGCAGCAAGCTGTGGCGCATGGCCTATCGCTTCAACAAGAAGAGCAAGCTCCTCAGTTTCGGGGAGTACCCAACGGTCACGTTGAAGAAGGCCCGTGAAAAGCGCGACGAGGCTAAAAAGCTCCTTGCGGACGGCATAGACCCAGCGCAGCATAAAAAGGCGGCCAGAGCCGCCAGAGAAGCGGAAGAAGCCAATTCCTTCAAAAATATTGCGCTGGAATGGCAGGAAACGCAGACAGTCCACATTTTGCCGGCAGGAAGGGCCCATCTGCTGCATTGTCTGGAGCAGCATATTTTTCCTCATATCGGTTCCATGCCGATAACCCAGATTGAGGCGGCAGACATTCTGGCGTTCGTAAAGCCCTTTGAAAAGCAGGACAGGCTGAATCAAGCCCATCTGCTCATTCAGCTCTGCGGGCGCGTCTTCCGTTATGCCATTGCCACCTCACGGGCCAGACATGACGTAACCGCAGACCTCAGAGGCGCAATCCGTACCAAGAGGCCGAAGCATCATCCGACAATTCTGGACAAGAACAGGATCGGTAAACTCCTTTTGGAGTTTGATGAACACCCCGGCTACTATCCCGTTACCTGCGCCCTGCGCATCATGCCGCATGTTTTTGTGAGAGAAAAAGAGCTGATCTGGGCAGAGTGGACAGAATTCGATCTGGAGCGGGCAGAATGGCGCATCCCTGCGGAGAGGATGAAAAAGCGCGAAATGCACATAGTCCCCCTTTCCCGGCAGGTACTGCAAATTCTGCGGGAGTTACACCGGTTTTCAGGCAATGGCCGTTACCTTTTTCCATCCGCACGCTACATGGAAAAGCCGATCCAGAAGTCAACCATGCTGGCCGCACTCCGGCGCAAGGGATACTCCGGGAGCGAAATGTGCATTCATGGCTTCCGTTCAATGGCCTCGACGCTGCTCAATGAAATGGGTTTCAATAGCGACTGGATAGAGCGGCAGCTTTCGCATGATCACAGAGACGCCGTCCGGGCTGCCTACAACCATGCGCAGTATCTGCCGGAACGGCGCAATATGATGCAGACATGGTCTGACTTTCTTGATGACTTGAGGGAAAAGGCCCGCCAATGCAGTGAAACATGCTGAAACAGCAGGAGGAAAGCCATGACATATCCGGCAGGAGATTCTTTGCTGCGCCTACCGCAGGTTCTTGAACTGATCCCTGTAAGCAAAAGCGCATGGTGGCGTGGATGCAGGGATGGCAGGTTTCCCAAGCCCGTCAAGCTGGGGCCGCGCACGACGGCATGGAGAAGTACAGACATTGCAGCCCTGATAAGGCAGGCTCCTTCCCCGGCTTGTGAGGAACAGGCAGTTCCTCTGGATTGAGTATTGTCTTTCCCGGACAGAAAACGGCAAGGCCGGTGTATGCCCCACAGAGGCACGCACCGGCCTTTATATGTATCAAAAAGTCCAAAAGTATACACAGTACGCAAGAGGCTTTCCCGGATATTTTTATGTCTATGAGACCCGAATACAGACAAGGAAAGCATGGGGAACAAGAAAAATAAGAAAACTAATTATTCCAAAAAGTTTTACTGCTGTGCAAAGAATTTCAAAAAGTTGTCAAGATAAAAAATATATTTTTGAGAATATAACAGGTATTTCATGGGACAATATGGGACATATGCAATGGCGCAATCAGGAGAAAAAACGGGAACGCCGGAAAAGGCATGATATGCTGCGCAAAATACCGAGGAGGGGAAATTATGCCGACACCTGAGCACACTAAAGGCCTGTTGCGATTGCGCCAGATTCTGGAACTCATCCCCATCAGCCGCAGTGCATGGTGGGCGGGATGCAAGAGCGGACGCTACCCCAAGCCTATCAAACTCGGCCCGCGTACCGCTGTTTGGAAAGCAGCGGATATTTATGCCCTGCTGGACAAGCTCTCCTCTTCGCAAAAGGAAGAAGAATAGGCATGACCCTGTTCCCGGCTCGTCGTCCGTCACTCCCGCAAATCTGCCGAAAGCGGGCAGCGCGTCAAGGCCAGGCCCTTGCGGGCCGCTTCGCGGGCCTTGACGCTTATGCCCTTGCTTCCGGCAAAAAATACATGCGGGCGACGGACGAGGAAGCCTCCGGCGGGGGCTCTGTCAAAGGAAGTTCACATACCAGCAAGGCCGCACATACATTTCAGAAAAGTTGCGCAGACGTTCTTTGCAGTGGTCGCATAAAGAACAGCGGTACGCAGGATACCGGGCAGCAACAGCAGGCGTTACCTGCTGCCTGTTCATGGAATACCGCTCCAGAAAAAGGCCCGTATATGCCCGGTGCCTGTCTCTGGCATAGGCGGATACTGACTTCCCGGAAGACGGATAGTGATCCGTCTGCGGCAGAAAGCGAATCCGTTATCGGAGTCATACCGATCCGGCAAACGCTTCCTGTCATCATGTCGCGTGCCACATGCGATCCGGTTATGCGGCATATGCGTTTCCGATATTACCCGGATGCTGATCTGTCACCATGTTGTTCCTCTGCTCATGTCTGCGTATTTGTCCGGCGGTATTTCCGAGGGCCAGCCTACGTTTCGTATAGACGCTTCGCGTCATACTTCACGGCTGGCGAGGGGCGCTGCCCCTTCGAACCCCGAAAAGGCAAAAGGCAGGCAAGGCGATGAAGCGCGTCAAACCGGTTCGCACTGCGGCTGTTATCATACGCCTTTACCCGGAGGAACGCGACATTCTTCGCTTCAATGCCGGGCTGCATGGCATGAGCATGTCGGATTATGTGCGGCAGACCTGCCTTGGCATACGACTGCGAAGAACTCCCGAAGAAAGACGCCGAGTGCGTGAGCTGGCGCGTATTGGCGTTAATATCAATCAGCTTGCACGCTGGGCCAATACTTACAAGCAGGCAGCTGAGGCCGTGGAAGTCCTGCTGGCCCTGAAGGCGCTTGAAAGGCATATCAGAGAGTTTGCCACGGCAGCCCCGGAGGATAGCAGTACGGGGGAGGCGTCATGATGATGAAGGTATTTCCGCATGGAACCGGATCAGGAGACAAGCCCAGCCGCTATCTTGTGCGCACGGATTATCCGGGAAGAGACACACGCCCCCCGCAGGTATTGCGCGGCGATCCTGCCATGACCCGTGCGCTTATCGACAGCATAGAGCGGCGATGGAAATTCACGTCCGGCGTACTGGCATGGCATCCTGATGACTGCGTCAGCGAGCAGCAGGAAAATGCCGTGATGGACGCTTTTGAACATGTGGCCTTTGCCGGGCTTGAAGAAGATCAGCGCAATATTCTCTGGGTTCGTCATACCCATGCGGGGCATCATGAGCTGCATTTTCTGATTCCGCGTCTGGAGCTTTCCAGCGGAAAGGATTTTAACGCCTGTCCGCCCGGCTGGCAGAAGGACTTTGATGTTTTTCGAGACCTGTTCAACTGGCGTGAAGGCTGGGCCCGCCCGGATGATCCTGCCAGACGCCGGGAGGTTCTGCCAAAAAAGGCTGATTTGTTCAGGGCGCGTCTGGCCAGATGGGGAAAGGAACTCCGGGCAGGAGAACGCGACAAGGTAAGAGACGCCATTCTGGCCCACCTTGGGGAAAGGAGAGCAGCGGGAGAGATCAGGGAACGCACGGACATTCTGAAGGCGCTGAAAGAGCTGGGATTGACTATCAACCGTCAGGGCAAGGAATACGTCAGCGTCATCGAACCGGAAACGGGCATGAAACTGCGTCTGAAGGGCGGCATGTTTTCTCAGGACTGGAAAGCTGAGGACAGGGAAGGCTGGGCTCATGTACCGGAACAGGCGACGCATACCATCGCCCGCCTTGAGGCCGAACTGGGGCGCGTTCTGGCAAAACGCACACGGCAGAACAGGAAGCGTTATCCGCTGAAATGGAAAGAGGTAAGACCTGCCGTTTCCCTGCATTTGCCGGAAAAACAGAAGGAAGTTTGCCATGAGCGAAACAGAGCAGATGCTGCTTCAGGCGCTGAAACGTCTGGAGGAAAATTACGAGACGCGGCTGAAGGAGTGCGGCACACGTCTGGAAGAGCTGGAGGAGCGCCAGATGCTTCTTGTGGCGGAAGTGCGCAGTTTGAAAAAATTGTTCAGCGATGTCGAAGCGGTGTACAGCAACTTGCAGACCTTGTTGCTGAGATTGAAAAACGGCGCATAGCGCAGGAGCGGGAGCGCAGCAGCCCGCGCATACGGATGCGATGAGGCGGACGCATGGGAAAGTTCAAGCGCATTGCAATGAAAGACATCAAGGCCATGCAGAAAACGCTGGATGACCTGCCGGACAAGAACCTTGGCAAGACAAGGGAAGAAGCCGTTGAGCTGCTCGACGCCCAGATACGCAAGGCTTTGGAAAAGGGCTATACCGTAAGGGAATTGTCCGAGATCATGGCCGACGGCAATGTCAGCATTCCACCGCCAGTCATTCGGGCAAGGCTGCTTCCCAAAGGGGAAACAACGCGCAAGCGGGCTTCCTCTCCCTCAAAAGCGCGGGATACGGCTTCTGCCCCGGCAGACGCCGCTCCGGCATCGGCAGAGATGCCTTCTTATTATACCCCGGACATACCGGATTCGGAGTTGTAGCAATGACTATTCAGAACAGTGTCTTTTATGTTGGCGGCAGCAAGGGCGGCGTGGGCAAAAGCCTTTTTTCCTTTGCGCTGGTGGACTACCTGCTCAACAGGGAAGCCAACGTCCTGCTGGTGGATACGGACACCGACAATCCTGATGTCTACAAGGCGCACAGCTCTCTGGAGCTGCCCAATCTGCATTGCCGCATGAACAGTCTCGATGATGCTGACGGCTGGGCGGATCTTCTCGACATGGTGCAGAAATTCCCGGAATACGCCGTCGTCATCAATGCGGCAGCCCGTACCAAGACCAGCACGAACAGTTATGGCGAAATCATGAAGGCGGCCTTGCAGGATATGGCGCGTGAACTGTGTGTCTTCTGGATTATCAACCGCCACCGGGATTCCATAGAACTGCTGCATTCCTTTCAGGAAGTCTTTGCCGACGTGCGGATTTATGTCTGTCGTAATCTGTACTTTGGGGAGGCGCAGCGTTTTGACCTTTATAACGCCTCAAAAGCGCGTGAAGCCGTGGAAAGAAAGGGCGGTACGCTGGATTTTCCGGCTGTTGCCAACCGTGTAGCCGACTGGCTTTATTCCAGGCGGATGTCCCTGCGCGCCGCGTGCGCGGAAATGCCTTTTGGGACACGCGCCGAAGTACAGCGCTGGCGCTCTCTGTGTGCTTCCCTGTTCACGCAGGTTCTGGGAGAAAGCGCATGAGCATGGATGCCATTATCAATCTGGAGGAAGCCCTTGGGCGCAAGTTTACCGAACAGGAATCCGCCCGCCTGCGGGAGATCGGCAGGCAGCTGCATTTGCGGGATGACGACGCTCTCTGGTCGCTTTTGGCAGCTCTGGAGTACCAAAGAATTTTTTACGAAGCCCTGCCGGACAGGATTGCTGACGCATCACGGGAAATCATGGACGGTATCAGCGCAGCTGCCGCCAGCGAAACAGCAGCCGCACAGGCACGCCTGACAGAGAGCGTCGTGGAACAGGCAGAACGGTTATCCGGCAAGATTCACTGGTAGTGTAAGGAAAGTTTCGCACATTCTGAAAATGGAGGTGGCTCCTCAAATCGGTTAGAGTTTTGTTGGCAAACAAACCCATCCGAAAAAAGGAGCCACGACATGGAGAGTAGCAGGGACTTCG
>JAEXAW010000020.1 GCA_023458055.1 Pseudomonadota bacterium | reverse complement strand
GATCCGCTTTGGATGGCGAAGTTATCTATGGAAATAACCACGGCAAAAATTCTTTAGATAAAACCTATCTTAAAAAGGCTTTGGCAACGGGAAATTTAGAAATTCTCGATTTACATTCGGTGCAGCACATTCAAAATGAAAACGAAGGTTATCGTCTAGAAGTGGATCAAATAAATACACTAGGTGAAGTGGTCGCTAAAAAAAGCATGAGCTGTAAGCAACTTATATTGGCAGCTGGAACCATGGGCACTCTGGAATTGCTTTTAAAATCAAATGCTGAAAATGGTCTAAAATTACATGATGAAGTGGGTAAACATTGGGGGAATAATGGGAATTTTATGACGGGTAGAAATTGGGTACAGGCTTTTTCGGGAGGTTTGGGATTTCAGCAGTCTACGATTCCTGTGGGTGGAGTGGATAATTGGGATGATCCTAAACATACATTTTTTGCCGAATTGGCGCCTCTTCCGATGGGAATGAATGTTGCGACAGCTTTATATCTGATGATTAATAAGGTAGATCAGCCTGGAAGTGTACATTATGATTCCTCAACGAAAAAATTAGTTTTGGATTGGTCACGAAAAAATACATCGAAAATGGAAACCAATGCCAAGTATTTTCTTCGAAAAATGAATAAAGTAAACGGCGGTACACGAAGTCATATGCTTTTTCACAACGGATTGGGTTATGACGTTTGTTATCATCCGCTTGGTGGTGCAGTTTTGGGAAAAGCAACGTCAGAGTTCGGAAAATTAAAAAATCACGACAATTTGTTTGTGTTGGATGGATCGCTCATTCCGGCAAGTATCGGCGTGAATCCATTTCTTACCATTACAGCTCTGGTGGAATATTGTATGGAGAATTTACTCAAGCAAAATGCTTTTGCATAAAAAAAGCGAGATTCAACAACCTCGCTTCTATTTTATCTTATGTGAATTAATTTTTTTAAGATTTTAAATCCAACTTCAATTCTAATTCCTCCAACTGGGCTTCTGCAACTGGCGCTGGCGCGTCAATCATCACATCACGTCCAGAATTGTTTTTCGGGAATGCGATGTAATCTCTAATCACTTCGTTTCCGTCTAAAATTGCAACCAACCTATCAAATCCGAAAGCCAAACCTCCGTGCGGCGGTGCTCCATATTTGAAGGCGTTCATTAAGAATCCAAATTGTTCTTCCGCTTCTTCTTTTGTAAATCCTAATAAATCGAACATTTTCGATTGCAAATCTTTATCGAAAATTCGGATAGATCCGCCACCAATTTCGTTTCCATTTAATACCAAATCGTAAGCGTTGGCTCTGGCTTTTCCAGGGTCTGTTTCCAGTAAACTAAAATCTTCGGTTTTCGGAGAGGTGAATGGATGGTGCATGGCGTGGTATCTTCCAGTTTGTTCATCCCACTCCAACAAAGGGAAATCAATCACCCAAAGCGGAGCAAATTCGTCCCCTTTTCTAAGGCCTAAACGATTTCCTAATTCCATTCTCAAAGCCGAAAGTTGTGCACGTACTTTGTTTTCAGACCCAGAAAGAATCAACATTAAGTCACCCGCTTTTGCGCCAAATTCATCAGCGATTCTCTTCAAATCATCTTCGTTATAGAATTTGTTCACAGAAGAAGTAATCGTTCCATCGGCTTGATATTTTACCCAAACCATTCCTAAAGCACCAATCTGAGGGCGTTTTACCCAATCGGTTAACTCATCGATTTGCTTTCTCGTATAGTCTGCAACGCCTTCAACATTAATTCCCACAACCAATTCAGCATCATCAAAAATTTTGAAATCTTTTCCTTTGGTTAATTCATTCAACTCGTGAAACTCCATTCCAAAGCGAATGTCTGGTTTGTCATTTCCGTATTTTTTCATGGCATCCGCAAACGTCATTCTTGGGAAAGCACCAAAATCTTTACCTGTAATATCTTTCAGAAGCGATTGCGTCATGCCTTCAAAAACATTCATAATGTCTTCCTGTTCTACAAAAGCCATTTCGCAATCGATTTGCGTAAATTCTGGCTGTCTGTCTGCGCGCAAATCTTCATCGCGGAAACACTTCACAATCTGGAAATATTTGTCCATCCCACCTACCATCAACAATTGTTTGAAAGTTTGTGGCGACTGTGGAAGAGCATAAAACTGTCCAGGATTCATTCTGCTTGGCACCACGAAATCTCTTGCTCCTTCGGGTGTAGATTTAATTAAAACGGGTGTTTCAACTTCAATAAAACCCTCGTCTGAAAGATAATTTCTAACTTTTTGAGCCATCTTGTGGCGGAAAATCAGTTTATCTTTTACAGGATTTCTTCTGATGTCCAGATAACGGTATTTCATTCTCAATTCTTCACCGCCGTCGGTTTCGTCTTCAATGGTGAACGGTGGAAGTTGAGATTCGTTTAAAATGTCAAGTTTGTCCACCAAAATTTCGATGTCGCCCGTTGGAATTTTCGGATTTTTCGAAGCTCTTTCAATTACTTTTCCATGAACTTGAATCACAAATTCACGACCCAATTTTTTTGCTTCTTCCATTAATTCAGCAGTCGAGCGGTCTTGGTCGAACACCAATTGCGTAATTCCGTAACGATCTCGAAGGTCGATCCAAATCATAAAACCTTTGTCGCGAATGGTTTGAACCCATCCAGAAAGTGTAACTTCTTCATTAAGATTTTTCAGCGTTAGTTCGCCGTTGGTGTATGTACGGAACATTTTTTAATAGATGTTAGATGTTAGACATGAGATTTTAGACTTTTTAATAGTCAAAATTTCAAAGTGCAAAGATAGGGATTTTGTAAGAAAATCGTTGGAATTTTCCT
>JAEXAW010000001.1 GCA_023458055.1 Pseudomonadota bacterium | reverse complement strand
GGATTAGGTAATTACATAGTTAATGAATATGATAATTATAATAATTTAATAAACTTTTATGATGAAAGAGGATATAAAACAAGTTACAAATATGATGAAAACTTTAATTTGTTAGAGGAAGTTGATGCATTAAATCAAAAAATAATTAGAAAATATAATGATTTAAATCAATTAGTTGAAATGATTGATAAAAATAATAACATATTTAGTTATGAGTATGATGTTTTTAATAATGTAGTAAAAGAAATAAATCCATTAAATAGTAATAGTATAAAAATTTATAATAGTAAAAATCAATTGGTTAATGAAATTAATATTAGTGGTTTAAATACAAGTTATGAATATAATAACTTTGGACTTGTAGATAAAATTGTAAAAGATAATAAAGCTGTAGAAGTAAAAAAATATGATGAGTTTGGAAGGCTTATTGAAGAAGAAAATAGCATTGGTTCAAAAACAGTTTATGAATATGATAAACAAAATAATGTGGTAAAAGTTGTAAAAGCTAATGGATATAGTGTTATTAATGAATATGATAGTGAAAATAATCTTGTTAAACAGATTAATGAATTGGGATTAGAAATTGAGTACAAACTAGATGGATTAGGAAATATCGTAAATGAAAAATTAAATGATAGAGAAACTAGTTATACATATGATGCTTTTAATAATAAGCTTAGCATCACAGATTCTTATGGAAATAGTACTTTTTATGAATACAATTTAAGAAATGAATTGATAAAAGAAGTAGATCCATTGGGAAATATTATCTTAAACGAATATAACGAAACTGGCGAATTGATAAAAACAGTTTATCCAAATTTGAGTGAAGTTAATTATGTGGTTGATGAATTAGGTAGAGTTATACAAACTAAGGATAGTTTAAATAATCTTACCAGTAAGTTTTATGATGGAAACAATAATGTTATTAAGGTTCAAAATCCAAAGGGTTATACTATGTATTATGAGTATAACGGTTTAAATTCGCTTATTAAAGAATATAATGGGGTATCTTATGAAGTTGATTATAAGTATGATGAATCAAACAGGTTAATAAGCATTAAACATAAAAATCAAAATAATGAAAAATATAAATATGATATTTTTGATAACATTGTTGAAGAAGTTAAAAAAGATGGTAAACATATTAAATATAAGTATGATAGTGAAAATCGTTTAGTTTCAAAAAACAATATTACATATGAATATGATGTAATGGATAACTTAATTAGGATGGTTGATGATAGTGGAATATCAGTCTATAAATACAATCCACTAAATAGTTTAATAGAAACCAACCAATCAAACACAATAGTTAAGTATGAATACAATATTTATAATGAGAAGAGTAAAATTATTTATCCTGATAATAGTAGTGTTACTTATGAGTATGATAATAATGGGAATATTATTTTAGTTAATGGCTTAGGTAAAAAAGTAAACTATGAATATGATGTGCTTAATCAAGAGGTTAAGCGTGTTATTAATGATGAAATTATTAAAGAGAGTGAGTATGATAGTTTAGGTAATGTTAAGAAAATAAAAACTACTAGTAAAGGTGTAGTGGTATTTGAGGGTGAATATGAATATAATCTAAATAATTCTTTAATAAAAGAGATTATTAATCAAAATGGTAAGTCTACAGTAAATACATATGAATATGATGAAAATGATGAGTTAATTAAGAGTGAAAAAAATGGTGTAGTAACTAATTATATTATTAGTATTGAAGGAAATAAAAAAGAGATTTTAAGTAATGGGGTTGTAAAGACTAGTGAATATAATGAAAATAACCAATTAATTAAATATAGCGATGATAAATATAGTTATGACATTAGATATGATGAAAATGGTAACAGAGTTAGTGAAGTAAGAAGTGATAATAAAGTTAAGAAGTATACTTACAATAAATATGATGAGCTAATAGAAGTTAAAGATTTTGATGATACTATCTATAAATATAGCTATGATGGATTAGGTCATAGATTATCACAAAAGGTTAATAAAGAGAAAACGGATTATCATAACTATGATGTAGAAGTAGTTGATAGTATGGCTTTATTAGTTGAGAGGTTAAAAACAGTTTCAAAAACCACATTAGGAAGTTTGTGTTTAGTTGCTTATTATAATGAAGAAGAAGTAGATAAATTACCTAAGAGTACAAAAACAGTATTAGAGGATAATTCGTATTATAAAGAAGAATTTTATAGAAAAAGTATAAACAAGACGGATGTAGTTTATAAAAATGATGAAAGTAATATTTTGTATGTAAATGATTATACAGATGAATATGAAGATGTATTGGTAAAAATTCAAGATAAACAAATAAATAATTATTTATTTGGAAATAGTAGAATTAGTGATAATGATGAAGTGTATGTTGAGGATTTAAATGGAAGTATAGTTTTAACATTAAATAATGGATTTAGTGTAAAAGAAGAGTATTATTATGATGATTATGGCTACAGAGAAAAAAAGTATAATCCATTTATTGGCAATAATGAAATAGGATATAATGGAGAATATCATAGT
>JAEXAW010000102.1 GCA_023458055.1 Pseudomonadota bacterium | reverse complement strand
CTGTGTAGTTTGGTTATCATTCATTTTTCCATGCTGAGTAATTTTAGCTTTGTTAAAATCACCTTCTTGTTTTGTTACATCTTTGTTTTGCTGAGCAAAAGCTAGAGTGAATCCCATTAGTGCAATAGCACTAGTCATTAATTTTTTCATGATTAAAAATTTTTATTTGGTTAGTGATCCAAAGGTAGTATGAAGTGTATTGCTAAAAATCCCAAGAAATATTGAATTAAAATTTTAAAGGTAAATTAGGAATGATTAATGGGTGTTTTTACGGGATAGCGAGGTAGTGATTTTAGCCTGCATTTTACATCAACAGCAATATTCGTCTTTCCAGCACTTATTGCAGTATCTGATATCAAGAATTTCATGGATTATCACTATCAACATCAGTACTGCTTGCCAGAATTATTAAGAAGAATAGTAGTGTAAATCCCTAGGAGATTCGAATCAGAGTATTAAAGCAATTAAGTTAAAGTTTATTGATCTACATAAATTATCCATCATTGGACACTTTTTTCTTTAGTAAACGAGTAAAATACATAAAGTATATAATTCGTGATTATATATTTTTTGAATTGATTTAATATATTTTAATAGTAATTTTTCATATTTATTTAAATTTTGATATTTTATTTGTTAAAAAAATGTGATATTTTTACATTTCACCAAATATAATATATATGAAAAAATTATTTATGCTATGTATTGCTATGCTTTTGTCGTTTTGCTGCATCAATGCTCAAAACGACTGTGCTACTGCAGTGCCCATTACGAGTATTCCATTTGCTAGTGGAACAAAAACTACATGTGGAACAGGAAATGATTATGGTGCTGGTACTTTTGTAATTAATTATGGAGGCGGGGAAGATTACGTCTATTCCATTAACATAACGAATGCTCCTGTTGACTTGAAATTAACCGTAGGGGGTACTGCTACATGGAAAGTAGCCTCTGTGCATTCTGCGTGTCCACCTTTACTTACAAATTCCATTGGTGCGGTAACAACAAGTTCTGGAAGCACGGGATCTGGTATCATTACTTTTCCAACCAATGGAACTTATTATATCATAATTGATACTTGGCCGGATCCTGCTTGCGGGCAATTTACACTTAATGTTGATCCCGCTCCGTTAGCACCATCATGTGCAACATTAACAAGCCCAGCAAATGGGACAACAGTTTCTTCAATCAATCCAGTGCTTAGCTGGAATGCACCTGCAAATGGTCCTGCACCAACCTCATATAAAGTGTATGTTGGCACAACCAACCTTCCAACTACATTGGCAGGTACAGTTACTGCCCCCACTACAAACTTTACTGCAAGTTTGGCAGATTACAATACAACTTATTACTGGTATGTTGTTCCAAACAATGGAGGTATAGATGCTACTGGCTGTAACGCGACCGTATGGTCATTTACAACTCCTGCACCGCCTCCACCACCTACTAATGATAATTGTTCAGCTGCTGTAAGTCTTACTGTAAATAATGATTACAGTTGTACTTCGAAAACTGCGGGAACAACCCATTCCGCGACGGCTTCTACTGAGACAGCACCTAGTTGTGGGGCGAGTGGAACAAATGATGACGTATGGTATAAATTTACTGCAACTGCAACTAACCATAGAGTGACATTAACAAATGTGAGTAACACCACAGATATGGCTATGGCTGTTTATAGTGGCACATGTGGCAGTTTAACACAAGTTTCTTGTAGTGATCCTAACACGCTGAATCTGAGTAATTTAACAATTGGAGCAGAGTATTTTGTGAGGGTGTGGACATTTACGGATACAGCAACAACTAGAGCAACTTTTGATATTTGTGTAGGATCTCCACCGCCACCACCGACAAATGATGCTTGTTCTAGTGCTATAAATGCTACTCCAACTGGTACAACTCCTTATACATATACACAAGATGCTAGCTCCGCAACAAATAATGCAGGATATATTACAACATGTTCTGCAGGTTCTAGTGGAGGAATGAATGATGGAGTATGGTTCATGGTTGCGGGTGATGGTTCATCAATGACTGTTAATATTTCGCCAACTGGCTGGGATGCTGAATTAGGAATTTTTAGCGGTACTTGTGGTAATTTTACATGTGTTGGAGCTGTTGATGTTGGATATTCAGGGGGAGCAGAAACTATTACATTTACGACGACAGCGGGAATAAACTACTATATTAATGTAGGACATTATAGTGATTCGTCTGATGGTTCTGAAGGACCATTTACGATTACTGTAACCAGTAGTGGTATTCTAAGTACGAATGAGATTGTAAAGAATAATGATAACATTAAAGGTTATCCTAATCCATTTACTGATGTATTAAATATCTCTGATATCAAAAATGTTGGCTCAATCGCAGTGATGGATGTATCTGGTAAGTTGGTTAAAACCTTTGCAAAACCAGAATCAGTTCTTCATCTATCTGAATTAAAATCAGGAATGTATCTAGTAGTATTAACCATGAAAGATGGTTCTAAGCAAACGATAAAAGCAATAAAGAAATAGAAATTTTAATTATCCTAAAAACAGAAAGGTCTCCATTTTTGGAGACCTTTTTTATTGTGAACTGAGAAGTTTTTCGCCACATACTTTGCAATATCGCGCGTCATCATCAATATCCTCGTTTCCGCATCTGTGACAAACT
>JAEXAW010000101.1 GCA_023458055.1 Pseudomonadota bacterium | reverse complement strand
GGTGCAGCAGGGTAGCTATGTATGGACGGGATAACCGCTGAAAGCATCTAAGCGGGAAGCCTCCCTCAAGATAAGATTTCATCGAGCCGTGGAAGACCACCACGTTGATAGGCCGGGTGTGGAAGTACAGTAATGTATGGAGCTAACCGGTCCTAATTGCTCTGTTCGCGTTTGAAGTCCCACCATCAATGACAATTCTGGTGACAGATTTGTCGGCGGTGATGCGATGATTTACGCAGCCCGATAATGGTCTCATCGATTAAAACCCGCTCGCTTTCATGCACCTGCTTTATTGCTTGGTGGCCATAGCGTCAGTGCCCCACCCGATCCCATCCCGAACTCGGCCGTGAAACCTGACTGCGCCGATGGTACTGTGGCTCAAGCCCCGGAAGAGTAGGTCGTCGCCAGGCATTATAGCCGGTGCATGAGAATGAAGCGGATTGAACCCATTCACAGTTCAACAAAAGGGGCTGGCCTTAACCGGCCGGCCCCTTTTTGTTTTTCAGGCTGTTTTTAAGACAGCTGATGTTGGTGACGCGGTGGAGCAGCCCGCCGCCGGATCGCGCAAGCGATACGGAAAACAAAAAGGCTTCCGGGCTGCCTCATGCAGCCTCGATTTTGGTGACGCGGGATGGAGCAGCCCGCCGCCGGATCGCGCGAGCGATACGGAAAACAAAAAAGGCTTCCGGGCTGCCACGCGCAGCCTCGATTTTGGTGACGCGGGATGGAGCAGCCCGGTAGCTCGTCAGGCTCATAACCTGAAGGTCGTAGGTTCAAATCCTACTCCCGCAACCAACCACAAAAAGCCGCCCGCGAAAGCTGGGCGGCTTTTGTCGTTTCTGAGGACCGTGCGCAGGACTTGCAGCAAATCCCCCCACTTCACTCGTCATTCGCGCGAAAGCGGGAATCCATCACGGGAGGTTGGCGCTAAACCTGACGTGCCGGTGATGGATCCCCGGTCAAGCCGGGGATGACGACGCGCGCAAGCGAGGGATGGCTCACACCATCTCTTTCAGCAAAACCCCCGTATCCGCGAGCCGCTCGGCTGGGATCTCGGCCCTTGTTTCGACCAGCTTCTTGCCCTGGACATAATCCTTGACCGCGTTGACGCAATCGAGCGCGATGACGTGGCCGTCCTTGAGGTAAATCACCGAAAAGCTGCGCGTCGCGGGGTCGCCGCGCACTACGGTCGCGTCGAAACCCACCGACAGGCCGACGGTCTGCAGCTTCAGATCATATTGGTTCGACCAGAACCACGGGGTTGCCGCATAGGGCTCGCCCTTGCCGCAGATCGCCTTGGCAACGCAGCTCGCCTGATCATTGGCGTTCTGCACCGACTCCAGCCGCAATTTCGTACCGTCCGCAAATTTGTTGGCGTGGAGCGCGCAGTCGCCGATCGCATAGACATGGGCGAGCGAGGTGCGGCATTGCTCGTCGACCTCGACACCGTTGCTGCAGTGCGCGCCCGCCGCTTCCAGAATCGCGACTTCCGGAATGATGCCGATGCCGACAATCGCCATATCAGCGGGAATTTCGCTGCCATCTTCAAGCACAACCGCGCGCAATTTGTCTCCGTCGCCCGCAAAGCCGCTCATCAGCACCCCGGTGCGCAGATCGACGCCGTGCGCGCGATGTTCGGCTTCAAAGAAATCCGACAAAGGCTCGCCCGCAACGCGCGACAATATGCGGTGGAACGCTTCGAGCAAGGTCACTTTCTTGCCCATCTTGGCGAACACGGCCGCGGCTTCGAGTCCGATATAGCCGCCGCCGATAATGACGATATTTTGCGCCGCATCCATCTGCGCCTGCATCGCGTCGACATCGGCCAGCGTGCGCACGGCGAAAATCCCGTCCAATTCGGCGCCCGGGCATTGCAACCGGCGAGGCTGTCCGCCCGCCGCCCAGATAAGATCGCCATAATGAATCTGCTCGCCATCGCTCAAAAGCACGGTCTGGCTCGCCGCATCAACGCTCACCACCGATTGGCCGAGCATCATTTCGATATTGCGCTCTTCCCAAAAGGCCGGGGCGCGGATGAGCAACCGCTCGCGTTCCTTGTCGCCGGTGAGATATTCCTTGCTGAGCGGCGGGCGCTCATAGGGCAATTCGGGCTCGCGTCCGATCACCAGGATGCTGCCTTCAAAGCCTTGTTGGCGCAAGGCAACTGCAGCTGCCGCCCCGCCATGTCCTGCGCCCACTATCACGACATCACGCGTTTGCATCGTCCTACCTCATCCTTGGTGCGTCCAACCGCATGCGCGATTGCAAGCCGGAGAGCAATGGCATTCTGGCGAAAACAGACTGATGACAGTTTGATGACAAAAGGCTTGCTGTTCCACGGATAAAGGCGCAGGACCGCCTTACCCCCAAGATCGACAAGCCCCCGGAGCCGCGCAGATATTGAACGAGCATGTAAAAATTGATCTTCCGGCAATGCAGCCGGTCGAACGGCTACAGGGCAATGTGCTGGCTCGCAGTGAGCGGCGTTTGCTCAACTGGCTGTGCGCGCGCCTGCCCGCATCTGCGACGCCGGACCGGATGACAACGCTCGGTTTTCTCGGCGCGGTGCTGATCTGCGCTGGCTATATGCTCTCCAATGTTGATCGCAACTGGCTGTGGCTGTCGGTCGCGGCTTATTTCATCAACTGGTTCGGGGATTCACTCGACGGTAGCCTTGCCCGGTTCCGCAAGATCGAGCGGCCCGATTATGGCTATTTCCTCGACCATAGTGTCGATGCGCTTGCGATTATTCTGATCGTCGGCGGCCTTGGCCTCACGCCCTATATGAAGGTCGAGGTCGCGGCGGTGCCGCTGCTCGGCTATCTGTTGCTCGCGATCCACACCTTCATTTCCGCCAAGGTGATGGGCGAATTCCAGTTGGCGCATGCGGGCGCAGGCCCGACCGAATTGCGGGTTATGTTGATCGTGCTGACCATCGCCATGTGGGCGCTCGGACCCGTGTCGGTCGGATATATGAACTATACGATCTTCGATGCTTTTGCGTTCGTGGTCGGGGTCATCCTGATCGCGCTGTATGTGAACAGCACGGCGCGCACGGCGATGCGGCTGCGCGCCAAATATCACTGACCCTTCGCACGCCTGCACAGCGTCTGCACATAATGCGCGCGAAAAGTCCGTGAGGCGGACCATCATGTCTCGACGTCGCTGATCCATATCCCCTCCCGATCTATCAACGGGACAAGGGAGACAGGACCCCATGAAAAACGGGACAGGTTGGCAATTGGGGATGAAGCTTGGCGCGGCGGCGATCATTGTCGTTCTGGCGGACCGGCTATTCTGGCAACTTGAACAATTTGGCAGCAGTTGGGGCGTGCTCGCGCTCGCATTGCTGATCGCCATCTTTGCCGTGCGGCCCGCTCTGCGCCAAAGCCGTGCGGCGTGGATCGCGGGCGGCTTTGCATTGCTTTACGGTGGGGCATTGACCGACAATCCGGGGCTGATTGCGTTATTGCTGTGCGCGCTTGCCTTGGCGGTGGCGACGCTCCTTCCCGGCACCGCGCGCTTTGGCGATGGCTGGCAATGGTTTCAGCGGCTTGCCTATCATGGCATTCTTCTCCCTGCCGCAGTGACGCGCGACGGGGTGCGATGGCTCAAGGTCCGCAAGCGTACCGGGCGCGGCGCCCGGTTGCGTACTTCGTCGCTCATCGCGCGTCTGGCCTTACCGCTCATCGGCAGTCTGGCCTTTCTGCTGCTGTTCGCAAGCGCCAATCCGGTGATTGAAGCGTGGCTGCTTCGCCTCCATTTGCCGCCGCTGGACGAAACGCTGGTCGCCCGCGCTTTGCTGGCGCTCGGCATATTTCATCTGGTCTGGGTCAGCTTGAGGCCCAAGCTGCCGCGCCGCGTTGCCGGAACGGCGGAGGCGCGTGGCGATCTTACCATGCCCGGCTTTTCGCCGCCCGCCCTCAAACTCGCGCTGATCGCGTTCAATGCCGTGTTTGCGCTCCAAAATGCGATGGACATTGCCTATCTCGGCGGCTTTGTCGCTTTGCCCCAAGGGATGACGCTGGCGGATTATGCCCATCGCGGCGCTTATCCGCTGATCGCGACCGCCCTCCTCGCCGGATTGTTTACGCTGGTCGCGCTGCGCCCGGGTTCGACCAGTGCCCGCGACCCGCAGACGCGCGACCTCCTCATGGCATGGATCGCGCAAAATCTGTTGCTGGTGTTCATGTCGGCCGAGCGCACGATCGATTATATCGCGGCCTATTCGCTGACCGAATGGCGGATTGCGGCGCTCGCCTGGATGGCGCTGGTTGCCGCAGGGCTGGTGCTCATCGCCTGGCGGATGCTCGGCGACAAAAGTTCGAGCTGGCTGATCAACGCCAATCTGGTGGCGGCGCTTGCGGTGCTGACCCCGTTCACGCTTGTCGATGTGAGCGCGCTGGCGGCCCAATGGAATGTGCGGCACGCCCGCGAAGTCGGCGGCACCGGCGCGGCGCTCGATCTAGCGTATCTGGAAAATATGGGAGCGCCCGCATTGCTGCCGCTGGTGGAGCTTGAGAAGAACGCCCGCCTTGCACCGGAGTTTCGCGCGGGGGTGCGCTTCGTGCGTCAAACCGTGCACAACAGCGTGGAGGAGGATCAGAAGCAGCATTTCTGGACCGTCCGCAATGCCCGCCGATTGGCGGAGGCGGAGGCGCAGCTTGCCGGCACGAACGCGCGGTGATGCCACTCCCTCTTCCAACTGCGCCTAATTCGCTTCGCTCATAAGGCTCCATATCCTTCCCCCACAAGGGGAGAAGGTTTGACACACAGGAGAAAAACATGATCATGTGCCCCATGCCGCGCACCATCCTCATCGTCGATGATGATCCCCATATCCGTCAATTGCTGGATTTCGCTTTCACCAAAGCGGGCCTTGATACGCTTGAGGCCGGTGATGGCGAAGAAGCGCTCGCGGTGGTCGCGCGCCATGCGCCCGATCTGGTTATCCTCGACATTAACATGCCGCGCATGGACGGGCTTGAATTTTGCAAGCGG
Organism: Pseudomonadota bacterium; assembly: GCA_023458055.1. Lineage (GTDB taxonomy): Bacteria > Pseudomonadota > Alphaproteobacteria > Sphingomonadales > Sphingomonadaceae > JAFAFE01. The sequence continues at coordinate 140,043 of JAEXAW010000101.1, read as the reverse complement.
CTGCGCGCCGACAGCGATTTGCCGATCCTGTTTCTCTCCTCGCGCGATGACGAGATTGACCGCATTCTCGGGATCGAACTGGGCGGCGATGATTATGTGGTGAAGCCCTTTTCCCCGCGCGAGGTGGTGGCGCGCGCGATGGCGATCCTGCGCCGCACCGCCGCTAGGCCGCCTGCGGTCGAGACCAGCGGGAGGCTCAAGCAAGGTGAACTTGCGCTCGATGCGGAAAGCTGGAGCGCAGCGTGGCGCGGGCAGGAGGTTTCGCTGACCGCGACCGAATTCACGATATTGCGCACGCTGATGGCGATGCCGTCCAAAATCTTCAGCCGCGACAATATAATCGACCGTCTGCACGGCCCCGGCTTTGCCATCACCGACCGCACTATCGACAGCCATGTGCGCAACCTGCGCGGCAAGTTCGCCCATGTCGGCTGCGCCGATCTCATCGAGACCAAAGCCGGCGTCGGCTATCGTCTCGGGCCGTGCGTGGGCGGGTGATGGCGGGAGAGCGTCAAACCGGCGCATTCAAGGCTTTCATCATCCGGCACTGGCCGGAATTGCGCCTGCGCACCTTGTTGTTCAGCGCGTTGCTGCTGGGGGCGGCGCTGCCGATGCTGGGGGCGCTGCTGGTGCTGCGCCCGCCGCCGGTCTTGCTCGATTCCTTGTGGGAAGAACGGCACGGACTGGCGGTGGCGGCGGTCATCGTCCTCGCGCTGTTGATGCTGCTGGCGGCGACGCTGGCGCGGACCATCGTGGCACCGGTCGAGCGCCTGTCCGAAGCGAGCCGCAATCTCGCCGCAGGCAAAGGCGAAGTGCCGGACGATCCCTCGCTCAAGGTGACCGAGATCGAGCGGCTCTATACCGACTTTCGCACCATGGAGGCCGCGATTGCGCGGCGCTCGCGCTATCTGCGCGACTTTGCCGCCTCGGTGAGTCACGAGTTCAAAACCCCGCTGACCGGCATCCGCGGCGCGATTGAATTGCTCGAAGATCATGGCGCCAGCATGAGCGAAGCGGAACGTCGCCAATTTCTCGATAATATGCGCGATGACAGTGAGCGCCTGTCGCGGCTGGTCGGGCGCATGATGGAGCTCGCCAAGGCGGATATGCAGCCGGTCGATGCGGCCGCGCTGACCGATGCCGTTCCGGTCTTGCAGCGCGTGGCCGATGGTCTCGCGAAACCGTGTTTCACTGTCACGCTCGATCTGCCGCCGAGCTTGCCGTTGCGGATGAGCAGCGATGCGCTCGCCGCGATTGCAACCACGCTGATTGAAAATAGCGCGCAGGCCGGGGCGACCGAGCTGACCGTCACACAGGAGGGTGCCGCGCTTGGCTTTGTGGATAATGGACCCGGCATCCCGCCGACCGATCAACGGCGCATTTTCGAACCCTTTTTCACCAGCAAGCGTGAAGAAGGCGGAACCGGCCTCGGCCTCGCCATTGCGCGATCCCTTGCCGAAGCCCATGGGGCCGAGTTGCATCTTGCCGACGCGCCCGCAGGAACCAAATTTATCCTGCGGGCGCGCTAATGCGGCAAAACCTTGAGGTTCTATCCCTAGTTGACGTTACACCGCATGGTGATGGTCACTGTGCTGTTGGCGGGGAAATTCGTCACGGTTGCGGTCGTAAATGGGTTGCCCGAAGTCACCGGACAGGTCGCGCTGTTGGTGCTGGTGCAGTTCGTCACCACGCAGCCATTGAGGCCCGAAACGGGCGTATCCGAAATGGTCGCTCCATTAGCGGGGGCAGGACCGGCATTATTGTAGGTGATGGTATAGTCGGTCGTGGTTCCCGAAACCGACGTGGTCGTCCCGTTGGTCTTGGTTACGCTCAGCTGCACCGTTGTGTCGGTATTGCGGAACAGACAAGTGAGTTGGTCCGCCGGTGAATAAGAGCTGTCCGGGATCGAGATGGTGCTTCCGGTCAGCGTTGCGGGTATCGCCACCGCCGTCGCGCTGCCATCACGCAGCGCGGTGCAATCAACACCCGTCAGCGACCAGCCCGCAGGCAGCGCGCCTTCGGCGATCGTGATCGCATTGGCATGGTTGGTGACGGTGCCATAGGGGGTATAATTGGGGTTGCTCGTAGTGGTGGCGAGCGTACCCGACGATGCGCCATTGGTCCCGGTAAAGGTGAAGCTGCCCGTATTGTTGATGCTCTGTTTGCCATAGCGCACCTGTGCATCGGCGAAAGTCCAGACCGCCTCGATCGTGTCAAACTCCTGAGAGAATAGGGGCGGACCATACCAAGTCACATTGAAGGTGAGCGACGTGATATTCTTGCCAGTGAAAAGGACAGAGCCGCACGCGGTGCCGTTAACACTGCCCGAAGGCGCGCAGTTGGCAGTGGTAACCCTACCAGTCGTGTCAATGCGGCGGAAGGAATTAGCGGTAACATCCAACAAACCGTTTCCTGTCCCGACTTGCGACAAGCTTACCGTTCCGCTAGCGGCGTAGGATGACAATGTCCAGATTGTTCCGTTGTCACTCGTACCGGAATATCCTCCCAAACGGTCAAGGTGCAGCACCGGATCGTCAACGGGTTGGGAGAAGGTAATAGTAACCGTCGCCGTACCCGGATCGTTGATAGCGAACTGATAGGAGGGGGCGTTTGCAATGGCTGGATTGGTCCAGTAGTTTCCGGTTGTGCCCCCCGCCGTACCTATGCCATTCATCGTTCCAGTCGAACCAGCCGTGGACGCTGCGACTCCGCTCCAGTTTACTGTTACCCCGGATGTAGTAGAGGGATTCCCTCCGCCGGTCTGTCCAGCAAAGACAGGCGTCGAGAACCAAACGGCTAACGACAAAATAAAAAGCGGCACAAGACGCAAAAAGGCCATAAGAATCAGAAACCTTGATCAATTCATCTGCTGCGCTACTTAAATGATGTCAGCGTCGAAGAACAGTGTTCAAAATACGAATTTACAAAATTTGTATCTAAGGTGACCGATGATACATCTCACTGGCGTAACCGCGAAAGCCAAAGTAGCATATCATTCACTACGCTAAAGACGATTGAGAACTAATCTAAGGAAAGGCCAGACCACACATGACCGACAGCCGCAAATTTTACATCGATGGCCAATGGGTCGCGCCGCATGGGGCGGGCAACCGTGATGTGATTAACCCCGCGACGATGCAACCGGTTGCGCAAGTGGCGCTGGGCGATGCAGATGATGCGGATCGCGCAATTGCCGCGGCCAAGGCGGCCTTTCCCGCCTGGTCGGAAACCAGTCGCGAGGAGCGGCTTGGGTATTTGAAGAAAATCCTTGAACAATTGATGGCCCGCAATGATGAGCTGGCCGCCGCTATCCAGTCCGAAATGGGTGCGCCGACCACGCTGGCGCAAAAGGCGCAGGCCCCGTCCGCTATCGGCCATTTCGCCGAGACCATCCGCGTGCTCGAAGATTTCGAATTTGAACATGCCATGGGATCAACCTTGGTGCGCAAGGAGCCGATCGGCGTGTGCGTGCTGATCACACCCTGGAACTGGCCGCTCAACCAGATCGCGTGCAAGGTCGCGCCCGCGCTGGCGGCTGGCTGCACCATGGTTTTGAAGCCGAGCGAACTTGCCCCGCTCGATGCCGTGATTTTCGCCGATATCGTCGACAAGGCGGGCCTGCCCAAAGGCGTGTTCAATCTCATTCAGGGCGAAGGCGCGACCATTGGGGATGCGCTCACCGGGCATAAGGATGTCGATATGGTGAGCTTCACCGGATCGACCCGCGCCGGCATCCAGATTTCGGCCAATGCGGCGAACACGATCAAGCGCGTCGCGCTCGAACTGGGCGGCAAGTCGGCCAATATCCTGCTCGACGATGCCGATCTCGAAAAAGCGGTCGCGACATCGGTGTTCACGATGATGAACAATAGCGGCCAAAGCTGTAACGCGCCCTCGCGCATGATGGTGCCGGAAGATAAATATGAAGCGGTAAAGACAATCGCCGCGGCGGTCGCGGATCAGGTCTCGGTCGGCATGCCTCAGGACGACCAGAAGATTGGCCCGATTGCCAATGAAAACCAGTATAAGCGCGTCGTCAGCCTGATCGACGGCGCGGTTGCCGAAGGCGCGGAACTCATCACCGGCGGGTCGGACAAGCCCGCCGGCCTCGAAGCCGGTCTGTTCGTGAAACCGACCATCTTCGGCAAGGTCACGCCCGACATGACCATCGCGCGCGAAGAGGTGTTCGGGCCGGTGCTCTCGATCATGACCTATAAGGATGTCGACGAGGCGGTCGAGGTCGCCAACTCCTCCGAATATGGCCTCTCGGGCTATGTCTGGTCGGGTGATACCGACAAGGCGCGCAAGGTCGCCAACCGCCTGCGCACCGGCATGGTCCACATCAACGGCGCGCCGCTCGATAACAAGGCCCCGTTCGGCGGGTATAAGATGTCGGGCAATGGCCGCGAATGGGGCGTTTACGGGCTGGAAGAATTCCTCGAAACCAAATCAGTCTTCGGCGGCGCGGCTTAAGGGCGATAGCCAGGGTGCTCCACACCTCCCCATCTACGATGGGGAGGACGGTGCGAAGCACCCGGAGGGGCCCGTAGTTTTGACAAGCCATGCCCACCAAGCCAACCAAACCCACCACCACCGCAATCACCACCGCGCAGCGCATGCGCCACTCGCTGTCGCTCCCCGAAAAGCTGCTGTGGCGTTACCTCCGCGCCTCCCCACAAGGGATTAAGGTCAGGCGGCAGCATCCACTCGGAGATTATATCCTCGATTTCTACATCGCCCCGCTGCGCCTTGCGATTGAGGTGGATGGTGCAGGGCATCGCGCGTCAGACCAAGGCGAGCGCGACGAACGGCGGGACGCGTGGTGCGCTCGGCACGGGATAGAAACGCTGCGCATCCCAGCGAGCGAGGTATTGGCAGACCCGGTTGGCGTGGCCGAGGGGATCATCGCTTATGCGCTGGCGAAGCGGGGACGGCGGCTGGCGTAATCATCGCGACTTGCCCTTCCGGATGCTGCGCATCGTCCTCCCCATCATAGATGGGGAGGTTTTATGGCGCGGTCCACCTCTTCTTTCCCTACCCTCCCTTTCAGGGAGGGTCGAAAATTGCGACAATTTTCGGGGTGGGTAACGGGATGGGTCAAGCGTCTGCGAAGATAACGCGTCCTACCCACCCCAAAAGACGTTCCGTCTTTTGACCCTCCCTGATAAGGGAGGGTGACACGCTGCCTCAACGCAGCCCCTTAACGCGACCATCCCTCAATTTCCGCCCCTCAACTCAACAAGGGTTGCAGCGCCGCCCAATTGTCTGTCACTGCTTGCCGTCCGGCCGCTATTGCCTCGCGGATCTTGGCGGGGTTGAATTCCAGCGTATCGCTATATTCCTTTTTGGGCTCGATGATCCGGATTGGCGCGAAGCGATATTTGGCGAGTTGCTGGTCCCATGGATGAAGGAGCGCAGTCGCCGCAGCCCCGGTAATGCCTTGCGCTTCGAGCAGCCGGAACTGCACCTCGCGCGCGGCGATGAGGTCGTTGATCAGCGTCGCGTTGGCAAGATCGTTGATCGACACTTCGGATTGCTGGATGCTGACCGCGCGCAGACCGATCTCGACCAGATTGTCATAGACACGGGCAGCGCCGACCTCGGGCTTGGGCGAAGCGCGGATCGCGATGACGCCGCGCGGGTTGAAATCGAGCGCAGCGCCGAGCGGGGTCACATCGCGCACCCCGCCATCGACCCATTGCTCCTCGGTGCCGTCCGCCGCGCGGGTGAGGAGCGGATCGAAAAACACCGGCATCGCGCAACTGGCATATACCCATTCATGGATATTGGGATTATTCTGCGCGATGGTGCGGAAGCTGCCGCTGGAAAGGCTGACGACGCCCAGCCGCATTTCGATCTTCGAGCGTTTGAGTTTGTCCGGATCGGCAAAAGCCTTGAGCATTTTGCGCAACGGCGCGGCGTTATAGATCGACTTTTCGCCGAGCAGCGCACCGCCGACGCCGAGCGGGCGCTTGGTATAGATGTCGCTATTGCCTTTGATATCCATCCAGCGTTTGACGAGGCCGGGCACGTCATTTTGCGCCAGTCCCAGCGCCTGGATCGCGCCGGTCGAGGTGCCGACCACGATCTTCGGTTTGATCTTGCGGTTGGTGATCAGCTCATCGAGCACGCCGACCTGAAAGGCCCCCTTGGCCCCGCCGCCGCTCAATACAATCGCGAGTTCTCCGGGCATGAAACCCTCCTGTGACAGGCGCGACCAGCGGGGATGCTATCATAAAGAGGACGCAGGGGGAATATTGTTATGGAGCGCCCCAACATTGCGCTTCCTTTCGTCCAGGCGCTTGTTATCAACGGCTTGCGGCATGGCGATCAGCCAAAAGACGCCGCAGACTGGAGGTGATTTCTATCGAAACTGACACTGTAATCTTGATTGCGATGCTTTGCGTCGCAATCGCCACTTTGACGCTTAAAATCGTCGAAGTGTCACGTTCCAAGTAATTGGTGAGGAGGGAGGCGTTGCAGCGCCTCCCTCCAATATCCAAATAGGCCCGGCAAGAAAAAGGGGCGTCCCGTTGCAGCAGGACGCCCCTTGGTGATTTCTAATCACTAACACTGTGCGATCTACATAAGCGAAGGCCGCCCGAAAGTCAATAAAGTCCCCCGTTTCACGCTTGGCTCAACCGGTTCGCCCCGCGCGCGACGGTCTGCTTGGCGCTGCCCTTGGTGGCGCGCGAGCGGGTTTTGACCGTGTCCATGAACACCCATTCGCTCACCGCTTTGTCACGGTCGAAGGCGACGGTCATATAACCGCGGTTCGAGGTGTCGCACCATTTGAGGTTGGGATTGGCCCCGCGATAGGCGGCGGCGACACGTTCCGGCGCGATGCCGCGGGTCGAGCTTTCGATGCCGTTCGAACTTACGCTGTGCCCGGCAAATTCGACGCCCACCGGCTTGCCGCCATTGACGTCCTTGTCGATGAGATCGAACGCCCAACCATTATGGCTGTCGCCCGAGAGCACCACCAGATTGGCATGTGCGGCCTGTGCGAAGGTATAGACCCGCTCGCGCGCCGCCGGATAGCCATCCCAATTATCGAGGTTGAAGGGGAGGCCCGCTTTCGCCGCCATCTGCCCGAACTCCACGCGTTTTTTAAGATAATCTGGGGCATTGGGCTCGAGCCAGTCGAGCGCCTCGGGCGGGCTTTTGGTGCCGCCCATGATCACCTGCTGCGCCAGCACCTGCCAGCGCGTGCCCTTGCGCACGCTTTCCGAAAGGCCGCGCGCGAGCCAGGCTTCCTGGTCCGGGCCCATCAGGCTGCGCGAAGGCTTCTGCCATTCGCCGTCGCGGAATGCGGCGAGCGCGGTCGCAACATCCGGCGCACCGCGGATGATCTCTTCATAATCAAATTGCCTGGCGCGGCCGGTGAGGCGGGTTTCGGGAAGCTGGATGGTCGCAAGATCACCCACCTGATATGCGCGCCACGGCTTGTCCGACACCGGCATCCATTCGATATAAGCCTGCACCGCCGCTTTCTTGCGCACCTCCCAATCCCCTTCTTCGGGCTGATGGTTCTGCGCACCGTGCATCCACGGATCATTGGCGATTTCATGGTCATCCCACTGCGCGATCATCGGCAAGGTCTGATGGAGACGGCGCAGGTCCGCATCGGCGCGGTAACTGGCATAGCGCAGGCGATAATCGGCAAGCGCCACCGCTTCATGGGTCGGCTGGATGGCGCGGCCTTCGACCCACTGTTTGGTGCTGGGATAGGTGCCATAGCCATATTCATAGAAATAATCGCCGAGGTGGACGGCCAAGTCGATGTCCCCGCGCTCCGCCGCATGGCCATAAGCGTTGAACCAGCCAAAGCCCATATTGGCACAGCTGAACACGCCAAGCCGGAAAGCATTGCAGCGTCCTTCCGGCAGCGTGCGGGTGCGACCGACGGGGCTCATGCTGCCATCGGGCGCGATGAAGCGATAGTAGAGCCAGTGATTTGCGGGGAGGCCCGTGAGCGTCACCTTGGCGCAGCAATCATGCGCGGGGCTTGCCGCCACCTCGCAACCGGCGACCACGCTCGCGAAGGCTGCATCGCGTGCGATCTCGACCTTGAGCCTGGTCTCCGCTGACGCCACATAGCGCGTCCAGAGCAGCACCGAAGATGGCGAAGGCTCGCCGCTCGCAACGCCGTGGGTAAAGCCGCGAGCAGAGAGGATTTGCGCCGCGCCGGGGGTCGCCAACCCCGCGAGGCCGAGCGCCCCGGTCTGGAGCAGCAAGCGGCGGTTGATCTTCAGCATTGGGGGCATAGCAAGCTCACCTTATTCGAGGCCAAGTGCAAGCAACATGACGAGGAAGAGTATCAACATCATGACAGCCCCGGCGACAAGCGCAACCGTTCTTGCCATCGCGCCCAAGCTGTTGCCGCGATAGGCCCCTTTCAACTGGCGATACATGTGGACCGGTGCAAACAGCAAAAAGGCGGCCCATAAAAATCCTTCGGGGATACCCGCCGTGCCGAGCAGGACCAGAAAAACGCCAAACAGCATCATGAACGCGATCGAATAGGTCACGAATATGATATGGTCATAATACAAGAAGCGGCGATCCCAGGCATAAAGCAGCCACAGCCACAGCGCAGAAATCGGGATCAGCGCCCACGCATATTTATAGGCATAGCTTTTGAGCTTGTAGAGCAGCAGGTCCGGATTGTTTTTGGCCTTGTCCAGCGCATGGGCGATGAAGCTTTCGCCCGTCCTGGTCTGGTCGAGGGCGGTGCTGGCGTCGCTCAGCGGCGTGGCGGCGGCTGATTTGTCCGCAGCCGCCGGTTTGGTTGCCGGTTTCGCTGCCGGCTTCACCTGCGCGCCAAACGCGGACATGGTTTCAATCACTTTCATGGCGGTTACCGCCTCCGCGCGCTCGCTTTCCAGCGCCGCAGTCGATTGGCGAGCGGCCCGCACGGCTTCGATTTTGCGGTCAAGTGCCGTAATTTTCTGCTCCAGCTCCTGCTTGGCCGTAACCACGTCGGTCGCGCGCGCACCATCCGGGACAATATGCGTCTTGTCGCCAAGCGTGTTGAAGACCGCGAAGGTCAGGAACACGGTGAACAGAAACAAGGCGAGCGGCGAAACAAAGCGCGCGCGCTCGCCATGGATATAGCGCCGCGTCAACTCGCCCGGATGCCACAGCAGCAGCGGCAAGGTGCGCCATAATTTGCCATCGAAATGGAGCACACCGTGGAGGAAATCATGCCAGAAATCGTGGATCGAACGGTGGAGATGCGCTTTCTGTCCGCAACTTTGGCAATAAGCGCCGGTGAGGTAAGTGCCGCAATTAAGACAGCGCGCCGAGCCGTGATGATCCCGCGCTTCCCCATGCTCCGCTTCTATCGCGCGCATCAGCATCGCATCGCTAGCGCCCGCCCCCAACGTCTCGAATCCCTCGCTCATCGCGCAGAGCTTTATCAGGCCCGGCGGCAGAGGCTAGCGCAATATTGTATCGACATCAGTCATCACCACATCGCTGGTGACGCCAAGATAGCGTTCATAATAGGGCTTGTGTGATGACCCGACGATAGCGAGCATGCGGGTGCCGGGGTAAGGGCCGATGGCTTCGCGGATATTGGCGACCATGCGCAAATTGCGGGTTTCCCAATAAGCGAGATATTTGCGCCCCGAACCGCGCGGGCCGCCATCGCTCGCGGCGGCGGCGAAATCTCCGGCGACGGTAAAGCGGGCTTCACTGGCGCTATTAGTGTGGCGATACCAATCGACCACGCCCCGCGCGCCGTCAGTCCCGGCTTGGATGCGCGCGGTCCACGCATCATAATTGGTCTTGCGCGCCTTGCTCCATGGGTTGGTCCACAGCGTCATGATATCCTTGCCATAGGCTTCTTCCGCTTCGCCCGTGAGCGGTCCGCTGGCGCGGTCGCCTGTATGGTCGTCGACCAGCCAGACCCGGTCATGCCCCAACCGGGCGGCGAGTGGCGCGGCGATGATATAATTTTCGTTCGGTGCGCCGATCCGCTTGTCCATCGCGGTGACGAACGATGCGGAGAGGCGCTTATCTGCCTTGCGCTCATCGGGTGGAAGGCGCAGCCATTGCACCAAGGCGGAGGTCGTGTCGCCAACCGCGAGAAACAGCATCACCAAGCGGCGGCGTTGGTCGGGCGAGCGGTTGGCGGTCGGCGCGGCGAGGATTGTTTCGATCTCGGCTTCAGCCTTGGGACCATCCAGCCCTAGCGCCTTGCGGGCGGGCTCAGGGTCGACGCAATAAGAGTCCGCCGTGCCGGGATAGGCAAAGGCATAGGCCCTGAGATAATCGCATTGCGCACCGCTCACTGATTCCACCGCAATCATGCGTGGCTGCCATGCGGCAAGCTTGTCAAGCAACAGCGCGAAGCGGCGGGTGTCATATTTGTCCGGCAGCGCCGAAAGATGCGGCGTGCCAAGAACCGCGATTTCACTCCGCCCGCCCCGCTTGGCGGCGGCCTCGTCCGCAAGCGCGGTCGCTGCGGCAGCGGGTGTCGGGCGGTTGGGGAAAGCAACCGGCGGTGGCGCGGCATTGGACGCGCCCGATACTGCAAACAGCACAGCCATGGTCAAGCTCATTCAAATCTCTCCCTTCATCGATTTACCTCGCTTTAATATGCTGTATTAATACAGTCAAACAGTAACGCGATCATATTGCTATTTATGGCTGTCCTACAGCTTTTGCTTTGTGGCAGCCTCATCCCTCATGATTCGCCTGTTTGCTGATGGCGCTCGTTGCTGGAGTCCGGATGATACGCATTGCCCGAACAACATTTTCGACCATGTCGGGGCAAGCCCATTTTGGGGGCCAACACAAGATATGGGGGAGGGCTAATTGGGGTGAAATCTATGAACTTAAGGAACGTAAGGAGGTATTTTTGGCGGATTTGTACGGTTATAAATTCCTATTTCTTCAAACCACAAGATATAGGGGGTGGGCGAAGATGGGCGGTTACATGCGCAACCATGCTGGCATTGCGTCCCTGCGGCGTTGGCGTTAGCGGCTGAAGCATGACTGACATGACCGATCCCGAACTTTTGATGGCCGATATGGGCCGGCGCGCGCGCCTGGCGGCACGGCGGATGGCGGCAGCGTCGACCGGGGAGAAGCGCGCGGCGCTGCGGGCGATGGCCGAGGCGATCCGCGTGGCGGCTCCGGCGATCATCGCGGCTAATCAGGAGGATATGGCGGCGGGGCGGGAGCGCGGACTGTCGGACGCGATGCTCGACCGGCTGCTGCTTGATGAAACGCGGATTGCTGGCATAGCCGATGCGGTAGCGCAGGTTGCGACCCTCGCCGATCCGGTGGGGGCGGTGCTTGATGAAGCTGTCCGCCCCAACGGCCTCAAGCTCAGCCGCGTGCGCGTGCCGCTCGGCGTCATCGGGATCATCTATGAAAGCCGGCCCAATGTGACCGCCGATGCCGCCGCGCTCGGCCTTGGCGCGGGCAATGCGGTGATCCTGCGCGGCGGCAGCGAAGCGGTGCACAGCAATCGCGCGATCCACGCCGCGATGGTGGAAGCGGTCACGGGTTGCGGCCTCCCGGCAGATGCGGTGCAGTTGGTCCCGACACAGGACCGCGCGGCGGTTGGCGCGATGCTCGCGGCCTCGGGGCTCATCGACATCATCATCCCGCGCGGCGGCAAATCGCTGGTGGCGCGCGTACAGGCCGAAGCACGCGTGCCGGTGCTCGCGCATCTCGACGGCATCAACCACAGTTTCATCGACAAAGCGGCTGATCCCAAGAAGGCCGAGGCGATTGCGCTCAATGCCAAGCTGCGCCGCACCGGCGTCTGCGGCGCGATGGAAAGCCTCCTCATCGATCAGGATTATCCCGCCCCTGGCCCGCTGGTGGCGGCGCTGCTTGATGCCGGGTGCGAGCTGCGCGGTGATGATGCGGTGATGGAGCTGGATGACCGGATCCAGCCCGCCCGCGACGAGGATTGGGACACCGAATATCTTGCGCCCATCCTGTCGGTCGCGATGGTCGACGGGCTGGACGGCGCGCTCGCCCATATTGACCGCCACGGCAGCCATCACACCGATGCCATCATCACCGAAGATGCCGCCAGCGCCGAAGCCTTCCTGCGCAGCGTTGACAGCGCCATCGTCATGCACAATGCCTCAAGCCAGTTCGCCGACGGCGGCGAATTCGGCCTCGGCGCGGAAATCGGCATCTCGACCGGCCGCCTCCACGCCCGCGGCCCGGTCGCACTCGAAGGCCTCACCACCTACAAATGGCTGGTCCGCGGAGACGGGCAGGTACGCCCATGACGCCACAGGCCGCGCAAGCCTTTGCCGAGGACTGGATCGCCGCATGGAATGCGCGGGATCTGCGTCGGGTGTTGTCGCATTATGCCGATGATGTGCATTTCCGCTCGCCCACTGCGCAAAATCTGGTGCGGAACGGGGTGGTGGAAGGGAAGGCCGCGCTCGAACATTATTGGGCGCGCGCGCTGGCGCTGATCGAACATCTCCATTTCGAGTTGCTCGGTGTGTTCACCGGCTATGACAGCCTTACGATTTTCTATCGTAACCACACAGGTAATGAAGCGGCGGAAACTTTTCTGTTCAACGCAAAAGGCAAGGTTGCTTACAGTGTCGCGACCTATCGGATAGAGCTGCTCTAGACGCCCAGCTGGTGGGCGGCTTCGCGAGTGCAGCATTTTTGCAACGCGTCGCGGAAATGTAACACAACCCGACCGCACGCTTATCGACAGGTGCAGGGTTATCGGTCAGGTTGTGTGTGGATCTGACGTCCTCGACGTCATCTCGGTGCAAAGGGAGAATAAAGCAATGACCCGTTCCTATAAAATTATCCTTCTTGCTGGCGCGGCCTTGTCCGCCTTTGCGGCAGCGCCTGCGATGGCGCAGGACAGCGGAGCCGATCAGGCCGCGACCAGCGAAGACCCGAGCGCGGTGATCATCGTCACCGGCACCCGCCAGCAAAACCGCACCGTTGCCGACAGCCCGGTGCCGATCGACGTCATCGGCGGCGATGCGATGGAAAAATCAGGCTACACCGAAACTGCCAAGGTGCTGACCCAGTTGGTGCCCTCGTTCAATTTCCCGCAACCGGCGATTACCGACGGGACCGACGCGCTGCGCCCCGCAACCCTGCGCGGCCTTGGCCCGGACCAAACGCTGGTCCTGATCAACGGCAAGCGCCGCCACACCTCGGCGCTGCTCAACATGAACGGATCGGTCGGGCGTGGTTCGGCGGCGGTTGATATGAACGCAATCCCCCCGCTCGCCATCGACCGGATCGAAGTGCTGCGCGACGGCGCGGCCTCGCAATATGGTTCTGATGCCATTGCGGGCGTCATCAACGTCAATTTGAAGAAGCGCGAAGGCAATCGCGCGCAAGTGACCTATGGCAAATATTTCACCGACATGGGCGGCATGCGCGAGGCGACGGGCGTTGTCACCGCGAATGGCGTGCCGGTGCTTGATCCGACGGCTGGCGCGGGCGGCGTTTATGAACTTACCTATGGCGACAAGGTTAATCGCAAGGACGGCGCAATCCTGACGCTCGCGACCAATTGGGGCTTGCCCGTGGGCGATGGCGGCTATGTCAATTTCACGGCGCAATATCAGGACAAGGACCCGACCAACCGCTCGGGCTATGATCCGCGCCAGCAATATACCGCAACGCAGTTGAGCCGCGAGCTTACGGCCAACCGGCTCAACCACCGTTATGGCGATGCCAAGACCGAAGACATCATCCTGTTCCTGAACGCAGGCTATGACGTCGGGGCCAATGCCGAACTTTATACCTTTGGCGGCTATAGCGTGCGCACCGGCGAAAGCGCGGGTTTCTTCCGCAGGCCGAATGATGCGCGCAACCGCGACTGGTCGGCATCGACCACCAGCTTCGTGCCTTATTATGCGGATGGCTTCCTGCCGATGATCACGTCCGAGATCCGCGACGTGTCCATCGCGGGCGGGGTGCGCGGCGAATTTGGCGGCGGCTGGAATTACGATTTGAGCGCCAATTATGGCAGCAACAGCTTCCAGTTCGGCGTCAAAAATTCGATGAACACCTCTTTCGGTCAGGCGACGCAGCGCGCGTTCGACGCGGGCGGCTTGCGCTTTGGCCAGACCACGATCAACCTTGATCTCCAGCGCGAGCTTGATCTTGGCATCGGCGACAAGGTGTCGATCGCATTCGGCGGCGAATATCGCGATGAAAATTTCAAGATTGTCGCGGGCGAACCGCAAAGCTGGCAAGCGGGTCCGTTTGGTAGCGCGCCTATTCTTGCGCCTGCCGGTGCCCAAGTGTTCCCGGGCTTCCGTCCGGCCAATGAGGTTGACGCGTCGCGCGACAGCTGGGCAGGCTATGTCGAAGTCGAAAGCGATTTTTCGGATCGGCTGACGCTCCAGTTGGCTGGTCGCTATGAGCATTTTTCGGATTTCGGCGGGACACTCAACGGCAAGGCTGCCGCGCGGTTTGAACCGGTCGACGGTATCTCGCTGCGTGGATCGATTTCCACGGGCTTCCGCGCTCCGTCGCTCCACCAGCAATATTATGCGACGACATCTACCAACAACGTCAACGGCCAGTTGCTCGAAATCGGGACTTTCCCCGTCAGTGACCCTGTTGCACGCGCACTGGGGTCCAAGCCTTTGAAGCCGGAAAAGGCGTTGAACTGGGGTGGGGGCCTCACCTTCTCGATGGTGCCGGGACTCAACGTCACCGTGGATTATTATAATATCAAGATCAAGGACCGCGTGGTCGTCACTGAAAACCTTCAGGATCCGGCGCGCGATCCTGCAACCGGCCAGCCCTATCCCCCATGCACCGGTCCGGTAACCCGCCTTCTGTGCGCGGCCGGATTCCCCAACATCACATCCGCACGCTTCTTCATCAACGGGATCGATACGCGCACCCATGGCGTCGAAGTTGTGGGGACCTATCGCGTTCCTGATTTCGGTGCGGGCAAGATGACCATCAATGCCGGCTATAATTTCAATAAGACCAAGATCACCGACCGGGCGGTGCTACCGACCTTGCCGGGTCTTACCTTATTCGGACGTCAGGAATCGGCGCGCATGACCGAAGGCCAGCCGCGCGACAAGATCAACGCTGGGCTCGATTGGGATTATGGCATTTTCGGCCTGACCGCGCGCACCAACCGTTATGGTAAGGTGCTGGTCCCCGGTGTCGATGCGGCGCGCGACCAGTGGCTCGGTGCCAAATGGATCACCGACCTTGAAGTGCGGGTGAAGCCCGTTGAGGCGGTCGAACTTGCGATTGGTGCCAACAATCTGTTCGACGTTTATCCCGATGTGTTGCGGCGTGGTATGGAAGGCGGACAGAATTACGGCCTCAATGGCTATTTCATCCCCTATTCGCAATTTTCGCCCTTCGGCTTTAACGGCCGCTTCCTTTATGGTCGGGTAAGCTTTGATTTCTAAAAGCTATTGCCGATAATTGGCAGATTTCGGGGTCTTCGTTCCATCACGAAGGCCCCATTTTCTTTCAACGGCTCATCGACGGAATCACGGCATCCGTCGCAACAATTACCGCTGTTTACCTTTTGGTTACATTTGCAGTTTAGCCGTGATCGAACAGCGACAGGGGGCATGAACCGCAAGGAAAGTGCCAAAATGCTGACACGTACTTATATTTTCGACAATTATGTCGATGCCAAAGCTGCCGTTCTCGCGCTCGAGGACGCTGGAATCGCGCCGCACTTCACCACCATCATGGGTCGCGGTGACGAAGATATCATTAGTCTTGCCGAATTTGCGCCGGGGAAGCGGTTGAGTGCTGTCCGCTCGGGTGGGGTGCTGAGCGCACTTGGCCTGCTGGTATTACCGGGCATCGGACTTCTCGCGGCGGGCGGCTGGCTCCCGGCTGGTCTCATGGCGCGCGGTGTGACGGGAGAGGCGATCATCGAAACCCTGACTGAAGCTGGTCATAGCTCTGACGATGCCCAAATTCTTGCCGAAGCGCTTCACCGTGGCGCCTCGCTGGTCGGGCTTCGCTGTGATGCAGGCCGGGTGGATCGCCTCGAAGAATTGCTAGGCGACCTGGGAGGTGTTGAACCTGCCCTGCGAGGCGCTGCATACGCAGAAGGCGGTTGGACCCGTTTCGACCCCGAAGCTGTGCCTTATACATCCGAAGAGGTCTATAATGAGCGCCGCCGCTATGTCCGGAAGGAAGGCATAAGCTACCGCCACGCGGCATAATCTATCCGAATTTTCTGTCTGGTCTCAGAAAGCTGGGGCTGTCTTTTCTCCAAAGACAGCCCCTTTTTTTAGTGCGCGATGAGCAGGGGTATCCGTGCGCGACCGAGAAGGTCGCGGGTGACCCCGCCGAACAACCATTCCCGCAACCGCCCATGGCCATAGGCGCCCATAACCACCCAGTCAGCGCCGATGCGATCAAGAATGCTGACCAGCGTATCGACAATGGGCGCGTCGCTGCGCGGTTCTTCATGGACTTCAACCTTGATCCCGTGACGCGACAGATAGGCTGCCGCATCAGCCGGCGGGAAATCCATCTCCTTTTCCGCAACCGTCACCAGATGAACCGAACTGGCAAGGCTGAGCAAAGGCACTGCTGCGCGCATCGCGTTGGCGGCCTCGCGGCTCCCGTTCCAGGCGATTGCCGCCGCGCCATTGATGCGGATCGGACCGCCCTCATGCGGAATGGCAAGCACCGGCGCATTGGCCGAGAGTGCAACATCACCCAGCGACACCACGGGTGAAGGGTCGCCTGCATGGGGCTGGCCGGGGAGGGACAGCATGATGAGATCGTTCAACCGGCAGCGACTCGACAAAATGTCCAGCGGATCGCCATCGCCTTCAAGCAGCGACCAGCGCACATCCTCGCGCTGCATCCGCGCGCTGATTTCGTCGCCCGCTTCCTTGGCGGCATCATCAATCGCTTGCACCGCCTCCGGCACAATGAAGGTTGACCCGAACGGATCAGCCAGCATCAAGGCGGCGAGCGGCTTGGCCGTAACGCATTCGATATGGCCGCCGGTGGCACGCGCGACATCAAGGGCGGACTGTAGCCGACTTTCCATACCGGCATCGTCATGGACATAAAGCAGGATCGATTTCATAAGCGTCTCCCTATACTTTTTTATGGCCGATTGCCATCATCCGGTCATTGACCCCAATCAAGCAAGGGGTGCGAAAATCAGATAAAGGAAGCACATGACCATTCACATCATCGGCAGCCCGGTTTCACCCTATGTGCGCAAGGTCATGTTCTGCCTCGCGCAAAAAGAGGTAGCATTTGATTTTGATCCGATCACGCCATTTTTCGGCAATGAGGAGTTTGACCGGCTGAGCCCGCTCCGTCGCATTCCGGTATTCATCGACGGCGATTTCGTGCTCAACGATTCGACGGTCATCTGCGAATATATCGCTGAACGCTGGCCGGGGCCGCGATTATTCCCCGAAACGCCCGAAGATCGCGCCCGCGCGCGCTGGATTGAGGAATATGCCGACAGCCGCATCGGCGATGTGATGATCTGGAGCTTGTTCTTCCAGCGTGTGATCGGTCCGCGCCTCCTCAAAAAGCCGACCGACGAGGCGCGGGTAACGCGGGCGCTTGCGCAAGACATACCGGCGATTCTGGACTGGATCGAAGCGCAGTTGCCCGAGCAGGGCTTCCTCTTTGGCGATGACATCATGCTCGCCGATGTTGCGCTGCAGGCGAGCTTTGCCAACGCTGCCTATGCCGGGTGGAGCCTTGATGCGGCGCGCTGGCCGTTAACCGCAACCTGGGCGACGCGAGTCGAAGCGGATCGCGCCGTGATCCCTTCGCGCCGCTGGGCCGACATCATGGTCACAACCAAACGCGACGAAGTCCGCGCACGGATGGCCGATGCTGGCGCGCTCCTATGGGACAAAAGCCATGCGCGGGAGGTGCCGCAGCCGGGCATCATGCCGATCTGACGCAATTGACGCTGCGCCGGGCTTTTCCTAAGGGCCTTACCAACACTGCTCCTTTAACCAGGAAAGAACCCGCTCATGAAAAAAATATACCCTGACGCCAAGTCCGCGCTTGATGGCTTGCTGTTCGATGGCATGCATTTGTGCGCAGGGGGCTTTGGCCTGTGCGGCATTCCGGAACGGCTGATTGACGCTATTCAGGCAAGCGGGGTCAAAGATCTGACCATCGCCTCCAACAATGCCGGGATTGACGGCGAAGGGCTCGGCAAGCTGTTGCGCTCGCGTCAGGTCAAAAAGATGATCTCTTCCTATGTCGGCGAGAATAAGGAATTTGAGCGCCAATATCTGGCCGGAGAGCTGGAAGTAGAATTCTGCCCGCAAGGCACGCTCGCCGAACGCTGCCGCGCGGGCGGTGCGGGCATCCCCGGCTTTTATACCAAGACCGGCGTTGGTACCAAGGTAGCCGAGGGTAAAGAGGTAAAGAATTTCGACGGGCAGGATTATATTCTCGAGCGCGGCATTTTTGCGGACGTTGCGATCATCAAGGGCTGGAAGGCGGACGAAGCGGGCAATCTTGTGTTCCGTAAAACAGCCCGCAATTTCAACCAGCCGATGGCGACTGCCGCCAAAATCTGCGTCGCCGAGGTCGAGGAAGTGGTTCCGGTTGGCAGCCTTGACCCCGACTGCATCCATCTCCCGGGCATTTATGTGAAGCGCATGATTGTCGGCGCTCCCTATGACAAGAAGATCGAGTTTTTGACGACCCGCGAACGGGAGACGGCATAATGGCCGGGCCTCTCGACCTCTCTTCAGTTGAAGAGCATCTCAAGGACGCCAGCGAGTTCATGCGCATGTGGTCGCGTGATGGCGGCGCGATGTGCATCATCGAGCCCGCCAATCTTGGTGCGGATCCGGCGATGTTCGGCATCGCCATGGCCGACGCGATCCGTCACGGAGCCAAAGCCTGGGCGCGCGCGGTCAATGTGAGTGAGGAACATGCGCTCGAACGGATCATGCAGGGCTTTGAAGCGGAGATGAAATCGCCAACCGATACGCCGCGCGACATGAGCGAAAAGCCGCACTGAGGTCGCATGTCGCGTCGCCGTCTTTCTCTTGTTTTGCTTGTTCTTGGTGCAACGACGCTGAACGGTTGCATTGGTGCGTTGGTGGCTTTGCCGCCGCTTGGTGCATCGGTGCTGATCGGAACGAAAGTGATCGAGCAGCGTGCGCGCAAGCGTACGGCGAGAGAGATGGCACAAGCCAAGGCGGTCGTGTCAGCCGACATTGTAGTCACCGAAATGACCAGCTTGCCACCGCCGTCGGAAGGGCCATCGCCGCTCGAACAGACGGATCAGATCGAGCAAATGGTCCGGTATGTGAGCAGCAAGCTCAACGCACGTCAGGATAAGTTGTCCGAAACGCCCGCTCGCGCGTCGGTGGTGCTTATGCCGGGGGCGACGTTGGACAAGCCAAGCTATACGGTGTGCGATACATTGCCGCCTGCGGTGGTGGTCGATCTCGATACGGTGGCCGGCGCGACGGTGCCAATCAGCGAAGCCCTCGCTGATGCGCTCGACAGCCTTCGGGATCAGGGCGTCAAAGTGATATTCATTTCGGCGACCGCGCCCAAATATGCCAATATGATTGCGACCGACCTGATGGTCGCTGGTCTCGGCAATGTAAAGCGCGAGGATACCTTTTGGCTTGTCGGTGATCGTGGTAGCAAGGCCAAGGACAGTCTTTTGTGGAAGATCGCCAGTGGTGTTTGCGTGGTTGCCATGGCGGGCGGCGAGCGGGAAGATTTCACTCCTCTGTTCGATCCCCGATCGGCACCCGTGACCACGCAAAACGGGCTTGTCGGGACAGGCTGGTTTTTACTGCCGCAACTAGCGTCAGGCACCGGGCAATGAAGACGCGACTCTTGTCGGCATGGCTTGTAATACTGCTCGCCGGATGCTCGACGGTACCACCCGTGCCAGCATCTTCGGTCGCGCAGTCGGCGGCAATTGCTCCGGCCCGAACTTTGGCGGCGAAGCCGTCAGATCAATGGCTGTTCGGCTCTGCCGAAGCGGCAGTGCTGATCCGCCAGACCTATGATGCAATGGCGGCCTATGCGGTCCAGCAAGCGACCACCAAGACGGTGCGGCGCTCGGTCGTGCTCGCCCAAGGCGCGACGCTTGATGCGCCGCGCTTTGCCGATTGCAGCAACAAGCCAGCGGCTGTGGTGTTTGATGCCGACGAAACGCTGATCTGGAATATGGGGCAGGCGCGCTGGAGTTCGGAAAATGACAAGCCGTTCGATCCGAAAATGTGGGATGAATGGGAGCGCACCGGCGAGGGTAAGGTGGTGCCGCTGCCCGGCGCGATTGAGGCGTTGGCCCAATTGCGCGCGGCGGGCATCACCGTCATCGCGAACACCAATCGCGATACGCGCAACGCTGCGCAAACCGCCGCCACGCTAAAGGCTGCAGGACTCGGCGATTTCGTTCACGGTGAGACGCTCTTTTTGAAGGGCGATGATGCAACCGGATCGAGCAAGGATGCGCGCCGCACCAAAATTGCGCAAAATTACTGCGTCATCGCGATGGTCGGAGACCAGCTCGGCGATTTTGCGCAAGGCTTTAACGCGAAAGAACTGAGCATCGCCCAGCGCCGCGCATTGGCGACGCTTCCCGGCGTTGCGGCGCTTTGGGGCAAGGGCTGGTTCCTGCTCCCCAATCCGACCTACGGTCCGTGGGATCGTGCGACAAATGATGATATTTTCCCCGGCGCGACGCGTTGGGAACCCAAGGAAGGACGATGACCATGGCCGAAGCCGAACAAGGATGGACCCGTGACCAAATGGCGGCCCGCGCTGCCAAGGAGCTGAAGGACGGCTATTATGTCAATCTCGGCATCGGTATCCCGACGCTGGTTGCAAATCATATCTCCGAGGGGGTCGAGGTAACGCTGCAATCGGAAAATGGCATGCTCGGCATCGGCCCTTTCCCTTATCCCGATGAGGTTGACCCCGACCTTATCAATGCGGGCAAGCAGACCATCAGCGAATTGCCGCAATCCGTCTATTTCGGATCGGACCAGAGTTTCGCGATGATCCGCGGCGGGCATATCGACTTGACCGTCCTCGGCGCCATGGAAGTGGCCGAAAATGGCGATATCGCCAACTGGATGATCCCGGGCAAGATGATCAAGGGCATGGGCGGCGCGATGGACCTGGTTGCGGGCGTCAAGAAGATCATCGTGGTGATGGAGCATGTCGCCAAAGACGGCAGCCCCAAATTCATCCCCGCCTGCACGCTTCCGCTCACGGGGCAAAATGTCGTCGACATGATCGTGACCGATCTCGCGGTCTTCCAGCGGCCAGACCATGATTCGCCGTTCAAGCTGATCGAACTGGCACCGGGCGTGACCAGGGAAGAAGTGCGCGAAAAAACTACCGCGCATTATGAGGAATAAGGTCCTGGACAATCCCGGCAGTCGTTGGCTTGTCGTCGGCGGCTGGCTTAGCCTTTTGGCATCTTTGCTCCACATCGCGTGCATGATCGGCGGGCCTGACTGGTTCCGTTTTTTCGGTGCGGGCGAGCCGATGGCGCAAGCTGTGGAGCGCGGCGAATGGCAACCCTATCTGATGACCAGCGCCATCGTTGTCGTCTTGGGGCTTTGGGGGGCATATGCTTTTTCGGCTGCGGGTAAGATTGCCCGCTTGCCGCTGATCCGAACGGCTTTGGTGATAATCTCGCTCATCTATTTGGCACGCGGGTGTATTCTCTTGCCGCTTGCGATCGCCAAACCCCATCTTCTCGCCGATCCCTTCGTGATATGGTCGTCGCTGATCGTGGCCATCTATGGGTTGATGTACGCGGTCGGTACTTGGCGGGCATGGCCATTGTTGAGGCCATCTTCACATCGGCATTCATGAAGCGAGGCGGGATTGCTCTTGTTGCGCTTATCCTGCTGGTACTGGTAGGCTGGTTCGCCTTGCGCGACGATGGCCGCACCGGGCCAGTCGCGACCAGAACTGCTGTCCAGCCAACACCAGACGAGAATCTGCCGGACACCCCCTCCGAGTGGCGCGGGCGGATCGACTATCGCGCGCTTGACCAGCAAATCACGGCATTGATGACGAGACCTGAAATGACCGGCCTTGCGGTTGCCGTTGTGGAAGATGGCCGGTTGAGCTTTGTCCGCAGCTATGGCCTTGCCAACATAGAGAGCGGCGCGCCGGTGACGCCGCAGACCCTATTCCGCTGGGCCTCCGTCTCCAAAACTGCGACCGGGGCGATGGCGGCGACGCTGGCAAGCGACGGCGCGCTTAACCTTGGCAGCCCGGTCGGTGATTGGCGCACCACCTTGCGTCTCCCGGGTGACGCGCAATACCGCATCACCGTCGCCAATCTCCTGTCACAGCGCACCGGCCTTACAAAAAATGCCTATGACGACAAGCTGGAGGCGGGCCAGCAGGCTGAGCTCCTCCGCGCAAGTTTTGTAGCAGCGCCCCTCCAATGCCATCCCGGGACCTGCCACACCTATCAGAATGTCGCATTCGATGCAGCCGGAGAGATCATCGGTCAGGCGACCCGGCAATATTTCCCGGACGCGGTGAAGGAGCGCCTGTTTGTACCCCTGGGTATGGACAGTGCAACCTATGGCATGGCGGAGTTGACTGAGTCTGTGGATTGGGCGCGACCCTATCGCGACGGCCAGCCACGGCCGCTTATTGATGCCTATTGGCGCGTTCCAGCGGCCGCCGGCGTCGAAAGCAATATTGTCGATTTCGCGACCTGGATGAAGGCGATGATGGGGCTGCGCGCCGATGTGATTTCCCCCGCAACGCTTGAGATTGCTCACCGTCCGCGCGTTAACACCGAACGGCTTTATGGCGGGACACTGCGACAGGCGATCAACGATGCATCTTATGGTCTTGGTTGGCGCAGCTTCACCTATGACGGGCATCGCCTCGAAGGCCATTCCGGCGCGGTGTCGGGTTACCGTGCGACGATGATCTTTGAACCCGCCACCCGAACCGGCGTCGTCGCCTTATGGAATAGCGACTGGGGCTTCCCGTTCCGCATCCCCTTTGTGGCACTGGACAGCTATCACAAGCGCGAGGGCACGAACTGGCTGGACCTTAGCACGATTCCTCCAAAGGCGGACGGCGGCGCGGCTGAAAGCGATTTGGTCACCCCCGACCCGTCAATGGCGACAGCCGGTTCGCGCTGATCAGACCAGCCCAAGCGGGGGATGGCAGAATTGTTTCGCCAACGCTGATTAAAGCGCGTAGCAATACGGCAATGACGTCCATTTCCGCCGCGCCGATCAACCGCTCATTTGTGGAGCGCCTTCGCCATCGTTATCTTGACGTGCTGGCCTCGGTCTATGTCTATAACGAGCATCGCGGCTACACGAGCCTTGACCGGGTGCTGGAGGCGGTGCGGGCGCGATGTCCTGATAACGCCACTTTCCTTGCCGAGGTTGAGCAACACCGCGCTGATGAACGCAAACATTATCTCATGTTCAAGCGCTATTATGAACTGCAAGGCCGGATGCCGCTGACGGTCGGCAAAACCTGCGGACATATCGACCATTTTATCGAGCGTATCTTCGGCTGCACCATCGACGAGCTGGATACGGATGCGATTATTGCGGACGGGGCCGAGTTTGAAAAATTATGCCGGGTCATCATGCTGACCGAACAGCGGGGCATGAAACAGGTGGATATTCTGCTCAGGAACCGTTTCGTTTTGTCGGACCCGGTGCTGGTCAAGATTTTCCGCATCGTGCGCAAGGATGAGCCGCGCCATTGGATGCCTTATGATGCGTGGCTATCGGCCAATGGCAAGGACAAGCTGCGCTGGCGCGAACGGCTGACCGATTTCTGGATCCACAAATCGCTGATGCTGGCGAAGCTTCCGGCGATATTCTTCAGCCCCTCGACGCCGCGCCTGTCCGATTGGTATGATGCGGGCGAAGGATCTGCCGCATGACCTACACCCTCATCACCGCCAATCGCAACTATTCGAGCTGGTCGCTACGACCTTGGGTGCTGATGAAGGCTTTGGGCATCCCGTTCGATGATCGGCTGGAGCCCTTCACCAAGCCCGTTAATTATGAAGCGTTTCGCGCCTTTTCACCGACCGGTCAGGTGCCCGTGCTGATCGATGGCGACCGCACCATCTGGGATTCGCTGGGTATCACGCTCTATCTCGCGGAACGGCATGCGGTGGTGTGGCCCATGGATGAAGCAGCGCGGAGCTGGGCCTATAGCGCGGTATGTGAAATGCACGGGGGCTTCACGGCATTGCGCAACGATTGCACAATGAATGTGGGAGTGCGCGTGAAGCCGAAACCGATGTCGGATGCGCTCAAGGCGAATGTCGCCCGGCTGGCAGAATTATGGGCGGAAGGGTTGGAGCGTTTCGGCGGACCGTGGCTTGCGGGGCCGGATTTCAGCGTGGTGGATGCTTTCTATGCGCCGGTCGCATTCCGGGTTCGCACCTACGGCCTTGATGTTGGTGCGCGGGGCCAGGCGTGGGTCGATCATATCCTTGGCCATCCCGCAATGCTCGAATGGGAAGCGGCGGCGCTCAGGGAAGAGTGGCGCGAGCTCGGCCATGAAGAAGAGCTCGCGGCCTGCGGTGCTATTGTGGCTGATTATCGGGAGAAATAAGTCCGTAACCCTTGGACAGGCTCAGGACCCGATTACTAACCCAACCACCCCGCCGTCTGCACCAGCAACCAGAGGCCCAGCGCCAGGAACAGCAGCGCCGCAATCACCTGCACCGTGCGGATCGGCACGCGCTTGACCAGTTCATGTCCCAGAAACACGGCGGGCACATTGGCAATCATCATACCCAAGGTGGTGCCCATCGTCACCCATAACATATCGCCATAGCGCGCGCCCAAGGCGACGGTCGCGACCTGTGTCTTGTCGCCCATCTCGACGAGAAAAAAGGCGATAGTGGTGGTGAGGAACGGGCCAAAACGGCTGCCCTTAGCCGCCTCTTCATCCTCCTTGTCGGGAATGAGCGTCCACGCTGCCATCGCGATAAAGGACAGCGCGACCGCATAGTTGAACCAATCGGAGGTGAGCAGCTTTGATGCCCACATGCCGACACCGGCGGCCATTACATGGTTGGCGAGGGTTGCGACGAAAATACCGGCGATGATCGGCAAAGGACGTTTGAACCGGGTTGCCAGCAGGATGGCCAGCAATTGGGTCTTGTCGCCCATTTCGGCAAGCGCAACGATAAGGGTGGAAAATAGCAATGCGTCCATACCCGCGTCCATAGAAGGGCGGATGGCCGGATGGAAGCGGATATAATAATGCTCCGGCGCGTTTGAGGGCCATAGTCTTGCCCGAAAGAAGGATGAGGATGCGCTTTATATCCACGGCAACCCTGACAGTGCTTGCTCTTTCGCTCACCGCTTGTGGCGATAAGCCCACAGATCCGCGGGGCCTTGATCGCGATGAAACCTTGCTTCAAGTGCAAGCCAGCGGACGTGCGGAAAACCGCCCGGACGAGGCGCGGTTTACAGCTGGTGTGTCAGCCATCGGTGCGACCGGCCCTGCCGCGACGCAGGCTAATGCCGAAAAAATGAACAAGGTGGTTGCCGCCATCGAGGCGACCGGGGTTGCCAAGGAGGATATCCGCACCACAAATCTTTCGGTCAACCGACTCGATTGGGGGCCAAACAAAGGCAAGTTCGAGGCGCAGAACAGCGTTTCGGTGCGCGTGCGCCAGCTCGATGAAAATGGAGAAAAAGCCTCTGAAGCCGTGGGCGCTGCGACGGGCGCGGGGGCTAACATCATGTCAGGCCCCGACCTGGTCGTGTCCGACCGCGAGGCCGCGACCAAATCTGCTTATGCTGCAGCCTATAAAGCTGCCCGTACCCGCGCAGAAGCTTATGCCGAAGCCGCCGGACTTAAGATTGATCGCGTGCTCATCATCCGCGATGGCGGCCAGATCGGCGGACCGCCTGTTCCCTATCCTGTGACCGAGCAGATGGATGCAGCTGCTAACGCAGCGCCTCCGCCATCCCCGCCGATCCGGCCCGGCCTGCAGCAATCGGAGGTGGCAGTGCAGGTCGACTTCGCACTGGTACGCAAGTGATAGGCGGACCTAACCGCTCTCGGTCAGGGTGGGAGAGAGGCCTTCCTTCGCACCCGCACAAAAATCGCGGTTGATTGCGTAGTCCTGGCTGCCTAAAGCCATAATATGACTCAAAATCCTCGCACCTTGTACGAAAAAATCTGGGACGCGCATGTGGTGGCGACCCGGCCCGATGGCACCAGCCTTGTCTATATTGACCGTCATCTGGTGCATGAAGTGACCAGCCCGCAAGCATTTGAAGGTTTGCGCGCCAATGGGCGCACGGTGCGGCGGCCAGATCTGACGCTCGCGGTGCCCGACCATAATCTCCCCACCACGGCAAGGCTTGATGCGAGCGGCCACAAGCTTCCCATTGCCGATGCGGAAAGCGCGCAGCAATTGGCCGCGCTTGAGGCCAATGCCCCCTCCTTTGGCATCCGCTACATCGATGCTGTCGCGCCCGAGCAGGGCATCGTCCATGTGGTCGGCCCGGAGCAGGGCTTTTCGCTTCCGGGCACGACCATCGTGTGCGGAGATAGTCATACCGCCTGTCATGGCGGCCTTGGCGCGCTTGCCTTCGGTATTGGCACCAGCGAGGTCGAGCATGTGCTGGCGACGCAAACCTTGCTGCTTGCGCCGTCCAAAACCATGGAAGTGCGGGTTGAAGGGGAAGTTGGACCCGGCGTTACTGCCAAGGATATTGTGCTCCATATCACCGGCGTATTGGGCGCGTCGGGCGGCACCGGCCATGTGATCGAATATACCGGAAGCGCGATCCGCGCATTGTCGGTGGAGGGGCGGCTGACCGTCTCCAACATGGCGATTGAACATGGTGCGCGCGCAGGGTTGATTGCGCCCGACGAGACGACGTTCGCCTATTTGAAAGGCCGTCCGATGGCGCCCAAGGGCGCGGATTGGGACGCGGCAGTGGCCTATTGGAAGAGCCTCGCTACAGACCCCGGTGCTACCTATGACAAGGTGGTGGTGATCAATGCCGCCGATATTGCGCCGAGCGTGACGTGGGGCACCAGCCCGGAAGATGTGGTACCGATCACTGGCATCGTCCCCGACCCGGCAAGCTTTGCCGACCCTTCCAAGCAGGAAGCCGCCGCGAAGAGCCTCGCCTATATGGGCCTTGAACCGGGCACCGCGATGCGCGACGTTGAGGTGCAGAATATCTTTATCGGCAGTTGCACCAACAGCCGCATTGAGGACCTGCGCGCGGCCGCTGCCATCCTCAAGGGTCGCAAAAAGGCCGCCAATGTCAAATGGGCGATTGTTGTGCCGGGCTCGGGTTTGGTAAAGCGACAGGCCGAAGAAGAAGGCCTCCACCGCATCTTCACCGAAGCAGGGCTGGAGTGGCGCGAACCCGGTTGCTCCGCCTGTCTCGGCATGAACCCCGACAAGGTTCCCGCGGGCGAACGTTGCGCCTCTACGTCAAACCGCAACTTCGTCGGTCGCCAAGGTCCCGGCAGCCGCACCCATCTGGTTAGCCCCGCAATGGCGGCCGCGGCGGCGGTGACGGGAAAACTCACCGATGTGCGGGAGTTGATGAGGTGATGAAAGTGAACCAAATTAACCCCATTGACGCGAGAGACCATCCATGACCCCCATCACCTCCGTTGAAGGCCGCGCTTATCCGTTTGGGCGCAAGAATGTTGATACCGACGTCATCATCCCGGCCAAATGGCTCAAGACAATCAGCCGTGCAGGGCTTGGCAAGGGCGCGTTTGAAACGGTGCGGGCGGAACCCGGCAATGTGTTTGACGAGCCGGACTTTAGAGGTGCGCCGATCATAATTGCGGGGGATAATTTTGGGTGCGGCTCCAGCCGTGAACATGCCGCTTGGGCGCTCACCGACATGGGCGTGACAGCGGTTATTGCGCCCAGCTTTTCGGATATTTTCTCCGGCAATGCAGTGAAAAATGGCATTGTTCCGGTGGTGCTCCCTCAAGCGGCTATCGACCGGTTGATGGAAGTTGCAAAGACCGATCCCATCCATGTTGACCTTGAGACCCAGACGGTAACGACCCCGTTTCAGGACCGGTTCGAATTTGAAATCGACCCGTTCCGCAAGCAATTGCTGGTCCAGGGACTTGATGAGATCGGACTGACGCTGGCCGACGCTACGGCCATCGACGCCTATGAAGAGAGGCTTGCGGACGAGCGGCCCTTTATGGCACCAGTTGCGGATTGAAACGCAAAATTTTTAAGGAGAGCCGCCGATGAAAGCCCTGTTGTCCAAAAGTGTCGGTGGCCCCGAAACGCTGGTGCTGGAAGAGGTTGATGCCCCGACGCCGGGTGCGGGTGAATTGCTTGTCGATGTCAAAGCCTGTTCGATTAATTTCCCCGATACGCTGATCATTGAGGATAAATATCAGTTCAAGCCCGAGCGCCCCTTCGCGCCCGGCAGCGAGATCGCCGGCGTCGTCAGCGCAGTCGGCGAAGGCGTCAAAGACTATGCGGCTGGTGATCGCGTGATCGCGATGACTGGTCATGGCGGTCTTGCCGAAAAGATTGTGGTGCATCCGGCGCGAGTGTTCAAGTTGCCCGACGGACGCAGTTTCGAAGAAGGCTCCGCGTTGCTGATGACTTACGGCACGTCGATCCATGCGTTGGTTGATCGTGGACATCTCAAGGAAGGGCAGACCCTGCTCGTACTGGGCGCGGCGGGAGGGGTTGGCCTCGCCGCCGTTGAACTCGGTAAAGCTTTCGGCGCGCGCGTGGTTGCTGCGGTGTCGAGCGAGGAGAAGGCCAACGCCGCCAAGGCGGCGGGGGCCGACGAAGTCGTCATCTATGGCCGCGCGCCGTTTGACAAGGATCAGTCGCGCGCGCTCGCCGATGCGTTCAAGGCGGCGGTCGGACCGGATGGTGCTAATGTGATCTATGACGCGGTCGGCGGCGATTATTGCGAACCCGCGCTGCGCTCGATTGCCTGGGAGGGCCGCTATCTGGTGGTCGGCTTTCCGGCGGGTATCCCCAAGCTGCCACTCAACCTCACGCTTCTTAAAAGCTGCGATGTGTGCGGTGTATTCTGGGGCGCCTTTGCGGCGCGCGACCCGCAAGCCAATCGTGCCCATGTCACCCGCCTCTTTGCGATGTGGGAAAAGGGCCATATCCGCCCGCGCATCACCGCGACCTATCCGCTCGAACAGGGTGCAGACGCGATCCGCGAGCTTGGTAACCGCAGTGCCATCGGCAAGCTGGTGGTGACGATTTAGGCGATTTCCGTCATGGTCACCGATGTGTCCCCCGCGCTGCCCCCGTCGCACTTTATTGAACGCGCTGACGGGGTGAAGCTCGCATACCGAAATCATAATGCGCGCCGTAATCAGCCGACTTTAGTATTTCTACCGGGCTACATGTCGGACATGCAAGGGGGCAAGGCAACCGCTCTGTTCGATTGGGCGGTAAGCGCAGGTCAGAGTATTTTGCTCCTCGATTATGCCGGATGCGGTGAGAGCGAAGGCAATTTTCGCGACGGCACGCTTGAAAGCTGGCGAGACGACGTGCTTGCAGTGATTGATGCGGTGCTTGCCCCTGGGACGCCGCTGCTCGTCGTGGGCTCTTCCATGGGCGGGTGGCTGATGTTGCTGGTAGCGTTGGCGCGCCCGCAACAGGTGAAAGGCCTGGTCGGCATTGCGGCCGCGCCCGATTTCACCGACTGGGGCTTTGATGAGGAGCAAAAGGCGGGTTTTCGCGCAGGCCAAACGCTGGAGGAACATTCCGACTATTCGGATGAACCCTATTTGACCACGGCCGCCTTCTGGCAATCGGGCGAGGCGAACCTCCTGCTTGATGATGAAATACCCTTCGATGGCCCCGTGCGTCTGCTCCACGGGCAGGCCGATCCCGATGTGCCATGGGAGGTCAGCCTCACGCTAGCGCATGCCTTGCGTTCATCCGATGTGCAGACGCGGCTGATTAAGGACGGCGACCACCGCCTGTCGCGGCCCGAGGATATCGCCATCCTCACCGCCACCGTCGCGGATATGATGCACCTTATTGGATAGATTTGCCGATGTTCCTGCCTCTTTTACTCGCGCTGCAATCGCCCGCTTCGCTTCCGACGATGGATGAGGTCAAGCTTGGCGAGTGTATCAAGCTGGCGGGCGGGGACGCACCCTCCGGCATTGCCGACGCAAGCGCTTGGAGCGGCAAGGGCGGCGGTTGGCGCGCACGCCAATGTCTCGGCTTTGCGCAGTTCAAGGCGGGTAATCCGTCCGCAGCGATGGTGGCTTATGAGCAAGCCGCGACGCTTGCGGCGGCCGAGAAATCCGGCGAGACCGGCAAGCTGTGGGCACAGGCGGGCAATGCTGCGCTCATTGCGCGCGATCCTGCCAACGCTATCGCCTTTCTCGACAAGGCGGTTGCGACGGGCCAGCTTACCGGTGACGGGCTGGGCGAACTCCACATCGACCGCGCGCGCGCCTATGCGGCGAGCGGCGACATGAACAAGGCCAAGGCCGACCTTGAGCAAGCCCATAATCTTGTACCGCAAGACCCGCTCGGCTGGTTGCTTTCGGCAACGCTCGCCCGGCGGGAGGGCGATTTGACCCGCGCCAAGGCCGACATTGCGACGGCGGCGAAGCTTGCCACACAAGACCCGGCGATTGCGCTTGAAGCGGGCAATATCGCGATCAGCGCAGGCGATGAGGTGGGCGCGCGCAAGAATTGGCAAGCGGCGGTCGATCTCGAACCGGGCAGCGCGGCGGCCGAGACTGCGAAGGCGCATCTCGCGCAATTGGCGGCGGCAACCCCCGCTGCGCCGCCGACCAAGTCTCGCTAGACGCGCTGGTCATCCTTATTCCCGATAGCTCGGGACATATGCGCCCCTGAACCGGGTTCAGGATGACGGCGGCTGAATGGCTGGATGCGTCCAAATTATGTCCGCCCGCCTTCAGTTCAAATAATAATCCACCGTGGTCACCACGCGCACCTTTTTGTAAGGCGTGTCGGCAACGCCATAGCCTTCGCCGGTGCCGTCGCGGGCGTTGATTTCGAAATAACCCTGGCTCGCTTGTTTTATTGCGCCGACGCGGGCGCCGCTGTCGCGGGCGAATTGTTCGGCTACCTTGCGGGCGTCACGGGTCGCTTCGGCGACCATGTCCGATTTTATGTCGTTAAGCTTCGTATAGCTGTACGTCATCGACGAGCCTTCTGCGAGACCTACGCCAGCGCTGACCAGTTCGGACTGGCGCGCGGCGGCGGCTTGCGCGCGTTTCACATCGGTTGACCGGAACTGCATCCGCTGGTTGACCGTCGTCCGCGTGACGCCCTCGTCATTGGTGTAGGTGGATACGTTGACGCCAGCGGGCACCACCGCATCGGCAGGAAAGCCGAGCTTGGAGAAATAGCTGCGGATTGCGCCGGTGTCGGCTTCGATCTTGGCCTGCGCGCTGGCGAGGTCGGGCGCGGTTGCGGAGTAAGCAAGCGTCCAGCCGGCAAGGTCGGCGACGACATCTTTTTCGGCTAGACCGCGCACCGTGACCGAGCGCTCCACCGTTTTGGCACGGACAAGACCGTCACCGAGCAGATAACCGCCGCTGGCAAAAGAAATCCCGGCAAGCGCGGCAGCGGCAAGCAGGGTTTTATTACGATCGGCGATCCAGCCAAAAGCCTTGGAATTGTCCTTCGCGGACGGATTCAGCGATAAAGGGTCTGGATCGGGGTTGGCAACGCTTTCGGTCATGGTAAGTTTTCCCTGAACATATAGTTGGATGACGCGCCTGTTTGGGCCAGTGTGCGCGTAAATCATATGAATATTCGTTCATGAATGAACGATGAACCGTGCATATTTATCGATGAAATGAGTTAGGAACAATATGACCCGTTATCTTCACACTATGATCCGCGTAACCGATCCCGAAGCAACGGTGCGCTTTTTTGAAATGATCGGGCTTAAGGAAACGCGCCGGTTTGACAATGAAGCCGGACGCTTCACGCTGATCTTTCTCGCGTGCCCGGGGCAGGAGGATGTCGCCGAGGTGGAACTCACCTATAATTGGCCGCCCGAAGATGGGGTTGGTGAAAGCTATACCGGCGGCCGCAATTTCGGGCACCTGGCGTATCGCGTCGACAATATTTACGAGGTGTGCCAGCGGCTGATGGATGCAGGCGTCACCATCAACCGGCCCCCGCGCGACGGCCATATGGCGTTCGTGCGCACGCCCGATAATATCTCGATCGAATTGCTGCAGGACGGCTATCTCGAACCGCAGGAGCCCTGGGCTTCGATGCCGAATAGCGGAGAGTGGTGATGCGTAACTGGCTCGCCGCGTTCGCGCCGCTTGATCCGTGTCCGATCATTGTGGCACCGATGGCGGGCGCGGGCGGGGTTGAGCTTGCGGCAGCCGCGATGCGTGGCGGCGCGATTGGATCGCTGCCCTGCGCACTGATAGACGCGGGCCAAGTCGTTGCACAAGCAAAGGCGCTGCGCGACCAGGCGGATGGTCCGATCAATCTCAATTTTTTCGCGCATACCATGCCGTTGCCACCTGACGAGACGGCGTGGCGGGAACGCTTGCGTCCCTATTATGCGGAATATGGTGTGAGTCCTGCCATGACCCCCGCCACGTTGCGCCGACCGTTTGACGACGCTGCAGCAGCGGCAGTAGAGCAAGTGAGACCGGAGTTGGTCAGTTTCCACTTTGGTCTGCCGAAAGCGACAGTGCTCGACCGTGTGAGGGGTACTGGTGCACGGGTCATTGCAACCGCAACCTCGCTGGCCGAAGCACGCCTCCTTGAGCGCGCCGGTGTCGATGCCATTATTGCTCAAGGGTGGGAAGCCGGTGGCCATCGCGGAGATTTTCTGGATGCACCTGAAGGAAGCGAGATGGGTCTGTTCGCGCTCTTGCCGCAAATGGCTGACGCGGTTGACGTGCCAGTGATCGCAGCAGGCGGTATTGCCGACGAGCGGGGTATAGCGGCGGCCTTGATGCTCGGAGCGAGCGCGGTGCAGATCGGCAGCGCCTATTTGCATTGCCCGGAAAGCCTGATCAGCACCGCGCACCGTGCGAAACTTGCGGGCGAAGCCGCTGAAACTACGCGCTTCACCAATGTCATGAGCGGAAGGCGGGCTCGGGGGCTCGGCAATCGCGTGATCGAAGAGCTTGGGCCAATGTCGGATGTGGCACCGCCTTTCCCGCATGCATCGCCGGCACTTGCCCCGCTAAAGGCCGCTGCCGAGGCGGTGGGGCGCGACGATTTTTCGGCGCACTGGAGTGGCCAAGCAGCGCGACTTGGTCGCTCCATTAGTGCTACAGAGTTAACCCGGACGCTGGCACACGATGCCCGAACGATATTACAGGAAACATATCATGGTTGAAATTGTCCGTATCTCCGTCCTGTCCGATAATTATGTCTGGTTGATGCATGATGATGCAAGCGGGGAAACGGTGGTGATTGACCCTTCGGTGGCCGACCCGGTGCTGGCCGAGGCGGCAGAGCGCGGCTGGACTATCACGCAGATCTGGAACACCCACTGGCACCCGGATCACACCGGCGGTAACGCCGAGATCAAGGCGGCGACTGGCTGCACCATCACCGGTCCCGCAGCCGAGTCGGCGCGCATCCCGACACTTGATCGGCAGGTGGCGGAGGGCGATCACGTTAAGATCGGCGCTATAGGGGCTGACGTCATGGAGGTCCCGGCCCACACTGCCGGACATATCGCTTATCATCTTCCTCAAGAGGCGGTCTTGTTCTGCGGAGACACGCTGTTCGCGATGGGCTGTGGCCGCCTGTTCGAAGGGACGCCCGAACAGATGTTTACCGCGATGCAGCGTTTCGCCGCGCTTCCGTCCGAAACCCGGGTTTACTGCGCGCATGAATATACGCTTTCGAACGCGCGTTTCGCCGTAGTAGCCGAACCGGACAATGCAGCGACAGCGGCGCGGCTCACCGAAGTAGAGGCCATGCGCGCCCGCGATGAAGCAACGGTGCCGACGACGATTGCGCTCGAACAGGCGACCAACCCTTTCATGCGGGCTCGCGATGCAGCGCAACTCGCGGAGCGTCGTGCGGCAAAGGATGCCTTTTGAACGCGTGACCTTAGGCGGGATACAGTATATATTCATATCAAACGGCGCATCATCGCGCTTTATACTGGTGGAGTCGAACCCATGATCAGCTTGGCAGGATTTGCAAAGACGGCTGCGGCGGCAGCACTCACTCTAACGCTTGCGGGATGTGCAGGTGGCGGCTGGTATGGCGGTGTCGATGGCGGTCCGACGCAGCTTTCCGAAAAGCAGGCGGCGGTCATGGAGAAACAACTTGCGGGTAAGGTCGCGGGTCCGGCGGTGAGCTGCGTATCCAGCACCAACCTCAACAACCCGATCAAGGTATCGGATTCGATCATCCTCTACCGCGTTTCCAAAAACCTCGTCTATCGCAACGATCTTGTGGGCGGCTGCCCGGGACTCGCGCGCGATGACGATATCATGGTGACACGCAGCTTTGGCTCGAGCCAGCAATGCAACGGCGACATTATTCACATGGTTGACCGCACCAGCGGTATGCCGGGTGGTGCCTGCTCTTATGGGAAGTTCGTGCCCTACCGTACAGCAACGGCTTCCCGCTGATTATCCGCGTGCTCTTGCGAAAGCAGGAGCCCAGAACTGCACATGCTGCGTGTCCTTGCACGGCCAGCTTTGTGGGAGTGTGGATACTCTATTCCTTGCCACCATAAAGCGCCGCAATCTTATCCGCATAAACCTGTTTCAGGATATGGCGGCGGATTTTCATTGAGGGCGTCATCTGCTCATTTTCGATGGTGAAAGGCTCGTCAGCAAAATCGAATTTGCGGACTTTCTCGATGACCGAAAGGCTGGTGTTGACGCGGTCCACCGCTGCCCGCACTGCGGCCTTGAACTTGTCATGCTCCTCAAGCAATTTGAGGTCGGTCGGAAGGCCATGGACCTCGGCCCATTCTTTGGCCCATTCGGGGTCGGGAACGAGGATGCCGACGACGTGCGGGCGCTTGTCGCCATAAACCATTGCCTGCAGGATTTCGGGCTGCAAGGTTAACATCCCCTCGACCCGTTGCGGCGCAATATTGTCACCCTTGTCGTTGACAATGAGGTCCTTCTTGCGGTCGGTAATCGCGATGCGGCCGCGATCATCGATATGGCCGATGTCGCCGGTGTGAAGCCAGCCATCCTTAAGGACGCGGTCGGTTTCATCCTGATTGCGCCAATAGCCATGCATGACAAGTTCGCCGCGGACGAGGATTTCCCCATCTTCGGCAATCTTGACCTCGGTATTGGGCATGGGCGGACCAACCGTATCCATCTTGATGCCCGCCTTGGGCCGATTACACGAAATGACGGGACCCGCTTCGGTTTGGCCGTAGCCTTGCAGTAACGTCAGTCCAATCGAATGGAAAAACACCCCGATGTCGGGGTTGAGCGGCGCACCGCCCGACACCAGGGCCTTGATACGGCCGCCGAACTTTTGCGAAACCTTGGGTTTGAACAGGCGGTCCACGGCGAACTGCACCGGCTTGTCGTAGAAGGGAAGGCTCCCGCGTGTGTAGCTTTTTTCGCCCAAAGTGAGTGCGCGGTCGAGCAGGATGTTGGCCATCCTGCCCTGTTTTTCGAAGCCTTTCAGCATCTTCTGGCGGATTACTTCGAACAGGCGCGGCACCACGACCATGATGGTCGGCTTGACTTCCTCGATATTGGAAACGAGCTTTTCCAGCCCTTCCGCATAATAAATCTGCCCGCCAAGGCCGATCGGCAGATATTGCCCGCCGGAATGTTCATAGGCGTGGGACAAGGGCAAGAAGGACAGAAACACCTCGTCGTCCCAACCAAAATCTTCGGAGATAATCTCGATACAGCCTTCGACATTGTGAAGAATCATACCATGGTGCTGACGCACACCGCGCGGCGCGCCGCCGGTACCGGAGGTATAGATGAGGCAGGCTAGCTCATCGCGCGTCACCTTGGCGGCGCGCTCCTTGATCTCGGCGAGATATTTCTCTCCGTCCTGAACCAGATCACCCCATTGGCGAAACGCGATATCGCCTTGCTGGCCAATGCGCAGATTTTCGATGCCGATGACCATTTGCGCGCCGCTGCGCATTACGGCTGGCACGAGATTTTTGGCGAGTTTCGCGTCGGACACAATCACCGCGCGTGCGCCGCTATTGTCGAGAATATGTTGGTGATCGCGTTCCGTGTTGGTCGTGTAGGTCGGCACGGTCACGCAGCCCGCAGCCATGATGCCAAGATCGGCAATGCACCATTCGGGGCGGTTTTCACTCACCAGAGCAATACGATCACCATTTTTGAAGCCCAGATCGTTCAAAGATTTGGCGAGTGCGGCAACTTGATTGGCGGCTTCACGCCAGCTGATCGGCGTCCATACCCGATCTTTCTTCGTCCAGAGGAAAGGCTTGTCGCCTTGCTCTTCGGCGCGGGTGAAGAACATGGTGACGAGGTTGGGGAAGCGGGGCATCGTGCGCTGCGACTGATGCTTGGTTGCTGACATTATAAATTTTCCTTGGGGAGGGAAGGGTAAGGGGAGAACGCTCTAGTTAGCGAGCGCGTTCCCCTGACTGCGCGGGTCCGCGACGCCTTGCCACTGTCCATTAACGCGATAGGCTATATTGAGTTTAGACCCCAAATCGGTCGCCTTTGTCTTCGCCCCAAAAGCACTGATCTGCGGCGCGAGCCAGTTGCCGAGCGGGGTATTCTCGATCACTAACCCATCCTTGTCATAGAAAAGATTGGGCAGCGCGAGTGCTTGCTCCGGCGTCAGTCCGAAATCGAGCACACCAACAAGCGCCTTGGTAACATGCATGATGATGCGCTTACCCCCTGCCGATCCGACTGCGAGGATGGGCTTGCCGTCAGGCCCGAACACGATGGTCGGCGACATGGACGAAAGCGGGCGTTTGCCCGGCTCGACCCGATTGGCGACCGGCGCGCCATTTTCTTCCGGCGCGAAGGTGAAATCGGTGAGTTCGTTGTTCAGCACAAAACCGTTGGCGATCAGCTGGCTGCCGAACACGCCCTCGACCGTCGAGGTCATTGAGGCAACATTACCGGCTTTGTCTGCAGCCACGAAATGCGAGGTCCCGCTAACTTCACCCGGTATCGCTGCAGTGCGTTTCGGAGCGCCCGGCGGATTGCCCGCCTCATAGGTACCAAGTGCGCGGAACGGCGAAATCAGGCTTGCGCGACTGCTGATATAGGCTTTGTCGAGCAAGCCCTTGACCGGCACTTCGACAAAATCAGGATCGCCTAGATATTTGGCGCGATCTGCATAGGACAGTTGCATCGCCTCGCCGATCAGGTGCCAGCTCATCGGATTATTGGGACCCATGCTCTTGAGGTCATAGCCTTCGAGCATGCCCATGATCTGGAACACCGTGGTCGCGCCCGATGAAGGCGGACCCATACCGCACAGCTTATATTGGCGATAGGTGGTGCACACCGCGTCGCGCGGCGTCGCGGTATAATTTTTAAGATCGGTGAGCGTCATCACCGCCTGGTTGCGCGGGGCTTTGCCGACAGCATCGATAATATTTTGCGCATTTTTGCCGGTATAGAATGCGTCCGGCCCCTTGGTCGCAACATCGCGCAGCAGCGCGGCAAGCTTGGGATTTCGGATCGTCTGTCCAGCCGCCACCGCTTTTCCGCCCGGCATATAGAGCGCGCTGAGATCCGGGTTTTCCGCGATGGTCTTTGCGTTCATCGTAATGGCGCTGGTCGTCCATTCATTGGCGACGAACCCCTTATCGGCCAGCTTGATGGCGGGGGCGAACAGCTGTGCCCATCTGAGTTTTCCCCATTTCTGGTGCGCCATGGCTGCCAGCCGGATATTGCCCGGAACCCCAACCGACTTGCCGCCGGGATACGCGTCCTGATAGGGAATGGGCTTGCCGTCCGCGCCCATGAAGAGGTTGGGGGTTGCCGAAGCGGGCGCACGCTCGCGACCATCCACGGTCCCAATCTGCCCGGTGGCCGCATCATGATAGACGAAGAAGCCACCGCCTCCGATCCCGCTCGACTGGGGTTCAACGACCGTTAGCGCGAGCATGGTCGCTAGCGCTGCGTCCGCCGCATTGCCGCCCAAACGCAACATTTCCTGCCCTGCCGCCGTGGCGCGCGGATCGGCGGAACTGACGACGGAAGCGCCCGTTGCGCTCTTACCTTCTGCGGTGACGGTGGAGAGCGCGGGCGCAGTGTTGTTGGGGTCGATGGTCTGGGCAGCGGCAGGCGCACTTGCCAAAACAAGCGCCATCAGACTCGCAGCCAGCATTCCCTGTGCTGTCAGTTTTTTCATGGAGCGAATATTAAGCAGCGCTGTTGCCCAAGAGCAAGCGCTATTGCGCACCTACGGCCTCGGCAATGTGTGCAAATCCATCGCGGCGGAGGAGCACCTTCAAACCTCGATTGATGGTGCGCGCGAGCATCGGCCCTTTATAGACCATCGCGCTGTAGATCTGGACGAGCGACGCACCGGCGCGGATGCGCGCATAAGCGTCTTCGGCTGCAGCAATGCCGCCAACGCCGATCAGCGGAATTGAGCCCGTGCCCGCTGCCACAAAATCCTTGAGCCGTTGCAGCGCAAGATCGCGCAGCGGTGCGCCGGAAAGGCCGCCACTCTCGCCGGCGTTGATCGAACCTAGACTCTCGGGGCGGCTGATCGTCGTATTGGAGACAATCAGCGCATCCAGGCGGTGCGCATGCGCGAGCGCGACAATATCGTCGATATCAGCTGGTTCAAGATCGGGCGCGACCTTGAGAAAAACTGGCGTGCGTTGCTCGCCTCGCGCCGCCATCACAG
The DNA here is from genome assembly GCA_023458055.1 of Pseudomonadota bacterium. Lineage (GTDB taxonomy): Bacteria > Pseudomonadota > Alphaproteobacteria > Sphingomonadales > Sphingomonadaceae > JAFAFE01. The sequence continues at coordinate 101,252 of JAEXAW010000101.1, read as the reverse complement.
CGGCCAGCAGCGCATCAAGCGCGCCCTTATCCTGCAACGCGCGCAAGCCCGGCGTATTGGGCGAGCTGATATTGACGGTTAAATAGTCCGCAACGGGCAACAGTGCGTGCACGCCGTGCACATAGTCCGCATCGGCCGTGCCGTTGGCGGTGCTTTCTTTATTCGCTCCGATATTGACGCCGGTGATGATGTGTCCCGGATTGGACCGCAACCGCAGAAGCCTTGCGCGCGCCGCGTCCTGCCCGCCATTGTTGAAGCCCATCCGGTTAATGACGGCGCGGTCTTCGGTCAGGCGAAACAGACGCGGTCGATCATTGCCTGCCTGCGGGCGGGGCGTGAGCGTTCCGACTTCGGCAAAGCCAAATCCCAGCTTGGGCATAGCATGGGCGACCTCGGCGTTTTTGTCGAAACCTGGCGCAAGACCTACAGGATTGGGGAAATCAAGACCTGCGACGCGGGTTGTCAGCATCGGATCGGGGGCTAGCGCGCATGCCGTCGGCATTGCTTTCAACATCGCGATGGTGAGCCCGTGGGCGGTCTCGGCGTCGAGTGAAAAAAGCAGGGGCCGGGCAAGCGAATAGAGCATGAACGAGGCCCTTGCGATAGCTGTGGCCAATTTGCAACCCGTAGGCACGTTGGCCGTCCTCAACTAACCTATGTCGTTTTTATACAATACGGGTCTTGGCGAATCGGCCATAGGGGCATTGCGACCCGAAGGGCTCCGGCACTTTGAAGTGCGTTAACAGGGGCCTTTATTCCTCAAGGACCTGTCGGTTTCGACCGGCAGGTCTTTTTTTGTGCGAAGCTTCACACTACCCACCGCGCACGAAATGATGTACCTAAATTGCCACGTCGGGTCGCAAACCATAACGACGGGGCATGATCATGGAGTTGCAATACGCACGGCCAGCGGACGATGTTTGCGATATCGTCGCGGTTTATTACCTTGGCTATATTCCTCCGGGTGATCGGAAGGTTGTTGAAGGGGCTGCAGTTGCGCAAATGCGCCTACTTCTGGAAGGCGAATGTGATGCTGCCGCGGCAACCGGCGATACATATCATATCACAGATTCGGTAATCTGGGGTCCAACGCGCGGACAGACCGAGTACAGAACGCAAACCGGCATCCGATTTGTCGGCGCGGGATTGCTGCCTTGTGGATGGCAGGCCCTAATCGGCGCTCCCGCGTCAGATTATGTGGATCGGGTATGCTCGTTCCCTGCAAGTTACGAAAAGAAATTGGCAGAATTGGTCGAGCAATTGCGGCGCGCATCGCGTTTTGAAGACATGGTGCCATTACTTGACGAGACGACAAGGATGCTTTCGCGGTTCGTTGACCCACAAATCCGTGCTTTTGTCGCCAAGGTCGATCAATGGCTCATGAGTCATACAAACCCAGCCGTGACCACCCTATATGAATCAATTGACCTGTCGCCGCGTCAAATCGAACGCCTTGTTAAACATCTATATGGCTCCACTCCTAAATATCTTGCGCGCAAATATCGGGCGCTCAAAGCTGCAACCATGCTTGCTTCAGACTTGGCCGATAATGGGAATGTGGCGGCCTCGACATTCTACGATCAATCGCATCTCATACGTGAAGTGAAGAAATTCACCGGTCAAACCCCGGGTGAAATCATGCTGCATGGTAACGAATTGGCAGATATATTGAAACAACGAGCCGATGTAGTTGGTGTGACCCACCCGCTTTCCGCAATCGAGCACATTGTCATTTCCTGACAAACCACCATATGAGTTATGATATCGATGTTTCGATTATTTAGTGGAGATACACGCCTAAATATCGAAGCGATTGTCGAGTTCAGGCGTCGCTCGTTCGCAGCCGCCGGCAATTTGGATCCCTCGACGGCCGGGGTCGACGGATATTACGACCAACTCGCTAATTGTAGGCAGTTCGGCTTAGCTTGCGGGGATGAGATGGTTGGAGTGATACGCCATCATTTAGTCCTCCCGTCTAACCGGATTTCGCCAGCTTATAACGTGTTCGGCGATATTCTGGATCCGCAGCTTGACCAAGGTTTTTGCATTCTGGATTCCAGCGGGTTTACGGTGTCCAGAATGGATCTACATGACAGGATCAATGTCACCACCAAGCTGATTGCAACGTCTATCTATGCTGCCAAGCATTTCCGGCCGTCCCGTTTGATCGCCACGGTTCGAGAAAAGCATATTGGTTTTTATACAAGGTTTTTGGGTGGAGAAGTGGTCTGTGGGCCGCGATATTACCCTGGGAGGCTGGCCCCTCTTGCGCTGGTTATGCAAGATACGGATTCTACTCTAGACAGAATGCGAGTATCCAAGATGGAACGGTATGTGATGGGAGACCTTGAGCGAGCTGTTGTCGATAAGGCGTGGAGTATTTGCCATGGAAATGATGACTGAAGCCGAGCTACACCGGAATGAAGTTGCCCGTCCACGCACGCTTCAAATCGCCGGTGGGATCATCCGCTATGTCGAACGCGCGATTGCAGTTACGGCTCGCGACGGAGACGATCATTTCTTCGATACTGGACTTTTCCCTTGGGTTTCCGAAGTTGAAAAGGCGCTGCCAAAGATGCTTCCGGAACTCATGGCGCTGTTAGAACAGCTTGATGAGGTTCCTCCATTCGAGGAGGTGTCCCATGATCAGGTAAAGCTGACAAATGATGGTCGCTGGAAGACCTATTTTTTCCGCGGATATGGTATAGATTTTAAAGAAAATTGTCGAAAATGCCCCGAAACCTGGGCCGCGCTTAATCATATTCCGGACCTTACATCAGCTTTTTTTTCGATTTTGGAGCCAAACAAGCGCATTCCGCCCCACCGTGGCCCTTATAAGGGGGTGCTTCGATATCATCTCGCGATGATCGTGCCCGCTGATGAAACGAAGGCTTGGATCAATGTCGGCGGTACCGTTCGCAATTGGCATCAAGGGCGAAGCCTTATTTTCGATGACAGCTTTGTTCACAGTGCAGCGAACGATAGTGAGCAGATTCGGGTAGTATTGTTCGCCGATTTCGTGCGTCCACTTCGGTTTCCGATGAACATGGTAAACAGGTTGATTCTCGCCATCATAAAAAAATCATCTTATGTCAGAGAGGCCAAGCAAAATTACGATGAATGGACGCAAGCTTTTCAAAAAAAACTTAAGGATTCCCGGGCCGGGCCTATAAACGACTAGGAACCCTCTGGCTATCCGCGACGCAGCCTGCTAGTAATCGGATCGAATTAATCCAATTTGCAATCAGAGCCCATGCGTCTTTCGAGCCTCGCCGATTATGCGATTGTCATGATGTCCGCCATTGCGCGGCACTGCGGGGCTGCGCGCCTCAATGCCGCGCAGGTTGCGGAAGAAACCGGCCTCCCGCTTCCGACTGTACAAAAGCTGGTCAGCAAATTGTCGGCGGCCGGGCTGTTGCGCTCGGTGCGCGGTGCTGGCGGCGGTTTTCAACTCGCGCGACCCCCGGCGGCGGTGACGCTGACCGAAATTATCGAAGCGATAGAAGGGCCGATCGCGATGACCTCCTGCGTCGATGATGGTCGTCATGATTGCGCGCTCGAAGGCGCCTGCAAGGTCCGGCCGCACTGGGGTGTGGTCAACAACGCGGTGCGCGGGGCGCTTTCAGAGGTGAGTTTGAGTTCATTGGCGGGGCGGGCATGAGCAAATTTTTGTTCATACGGAGGCGCGAAGGCGCGAAGATTTTGCGCGCTGGCCAAAAGGCTGAGCCACTCGTCCATTCTTATCAGGCTGAGCACAATATTCGCGCGACGCGCCGGGATGGCCGAACCTCCGCGCCTTCGCGCCTTCGCGTGACCCCTTTTACGAGCGCAACATTATGACTGATACTCCTCTCAAAGACGCCGCCGCGCATGAAGCCGCCGCCAAGGTGGCAGACTATGAACATGGCTGGTCGGCCGAAATCGACACGGAATTCGCGCCCAAGGGTCTGTCCGAAGACACGGTCCGTTTCATTTCTGCCAAGAAGCAGGAACCGGAATGGATGCTCGAATGGCGTTTGAAAGCCTATCGCCACTGGCTGACGATGGAGACGCCGGATTGGGCCAAGCTCAACATTCCGCCGATCGATTATCAGGACGCTTATTATTATGCCGCGCCCAAGGCCAAGCCGAAGCTGGCGAGCCTCGACGAGGTCGATCCCGAAATCCTGCGCGTTTACGAAAAGCTTGGCATCCCCCTGGAAGAGCAAAAGGTGCTCGCCGGGGTCGAAGGCGCGCGCAAGGTTGCGGTCGACGCGGTGTTCGACAGCGTCTCGGTCGCCACCACCTTCCGCGAGGAATTGAAGAAAGCCGGGGTCATCTTCCTCTCTATCTCCGAGGCGATCCGCGAATATCCCGATCTCGTCAAAAAGTGGCTCGCCAAGGTCGTGCCGGTGCATGACAATTATTTCGCCGCCTTAAACTGCGCGGTGTTTTCGGATGGGACGTTCGTTTACATCCCCGAAGGCGTGCGCTGCCCGATGGAGCTTTCCACCTATTTCCGCATCAACGCGGAAAATACGGGGCAGTTTGAACGCACGCTGATCGTCGCCGACAAGGGTAGCTATGTGAGCTATCTTGAAGGCTGCACCGCCCCCCAACGCGATGAAAACCAGCTCCACGCCGCCGTTGTGGAACTGATCGCGCTCGAAGATGCCGAGATCAAATATTCGACCGTGCAAAACTGGTATCCAGGCGACGCCCAAGGCAAGGGCGGCATCTATAATTTCGTGACCAAGCGGGGCTTGTGCCAAGGCGCGCGCTCCAAGATCAGCTGGACGCAGGTCGAAACCGGCAGCGCGATTACGTGGAAATATCCCAGCTGCGTACTCAATGGCGAAAACTCGGTCGGCGAATTTTATTCGGTCGCAGTCACCAACAATTACCAGCAAGCCGACACCGGCACCAAGATGATCCACAACGGCAAAGGCAGCCGCTCGACCATCGTGTCCAAAGGGATCAGCGCGGGCAAATCCAACAACACCTATCGCGGCCTGGTGCGCGTCGCCCCGAGTGCAGAAGGGGTGCGCAACTTCACCCAATGCGACAGCCTGCTGCTGGGCAGCGACTGCGGCGCGCACACCGTGCCGTACATCGAGGTGCGCAACCCGACCGCGCAGATCGAGCATGAAGCAACGACGAGCAAGATTTCGGACGACCAACTGTTCTACGCGATGCAGCGGGGGTTGGGTCAGGAGGAAGCCGTGGCGCTGATCGTCAATGGGTTTGCCAAAGAAGTGCTGCAACAACTGCCGATGGAATTTGCGGTGGAAGCGCAGAAGCTGTTGGGGATTAGCCTTGAGGGGAGTGTGGGGTGAACGGCGCTCTGGATAAGGGCTGGCGCAAGGAAGCCCCTCCCCTTCAGGGGAGGGGTTTGGGGTGGGGCTTGTCCCACGAGAAGTTGGCATGGTTGCACCAACGGGCTCGTGACATGCGCCGAAATCCTAGTGAGCCGGAAAAGCGCTTGTGGCGGGTCCTCTCCCACAGTCAGATCGAAGGGTTGAAGTTCCGACGTCAGGAAGTGGTTGGATCATTCATCGCCGATTTTATGTGTCCCGGACGGTCGCTGATTGTCGAAGTAGATGGTGATACGCACGATGAAGGCAAGGATCGGCTGCGTGATGATGCGCTGGGCCAAATGGGCTTCTTTGTACTGCGCGTTACCAATGCAGATGTGATGACCAATATTGAGGGTGTCGTTGAAGCTATTCGCGATGCAGCGGTGGGTCGTGGGGCACGTCACATTCCCCACCCCAACCCCTCCCCTGAAGGGGAGGGGCTATGAGTTATGCCCTCCTCCTCGCCGCATTCACCGTGCCGGACCTCGCACCGATGGATGCCGCCGTTGCGACCTGTAATCGGGAGACGGTGGCGGGTATCTTTAGCGCGGAACCGGCGCGGCGGAGTGATTTTATGACCGCCTTGTTCAACGAACAGCAGGCGATTTTCACGGCGCGGCGTTCGATTGAGGCGCGGCGCACGGCATTGCGGGCAGCGGCGCTTGATAAGAACCTCCCTAAACCCGCCACCAGCGAAGCCGCGCTTGCGATTGAAAGTGCGACGCTCGATGACCGGCAAAATGCGCTCAACGATGCGCGCGCCCTCGATGCGCTGCGCCGCGAAGCGCTCGACGCCAAACGTCGCCTCTACCTCGCGCAATGCGGCGGCAATGGCAAATTACCGGAGGGCGGATGATGACCGCCCGGCCCACCCATAATGATGCAAACAAGAATGAACCTATGTTAGAAATAAAAAACCTCCACGCCACTGTTGCTGATAAGCCGATCCTCAAGGGCTTGTCGCTCACCATCAATCCGGGCGAGATCCACGCGATCATGGGGCCTAATGGCGCGGGCAAGTCGACGCTGGGCTATGTGTTGAGCGGAAGGCCGGGTTATGAGGTGACGGAGGGGTCGGTATCCTTCTCTCCTACGCGTCACCCCCGCGAAGGCGGGGGTCCATCACCGGAACCCTCCCCCCAACCAAGCGGTCAGGAGAGGGATTCCCGCTTTCGCGGGAATGACGGAGAAAGGGCAGAGGGAGCGATCGACCTCCTCGCGCTCGAACCGCATGAACGCGCGGCGGCGGGCCTCTTCCTCGGCTTCCAATATCCGGTGGAGATTCCTGGGGTCTCCAATGTCCAGTTCCTGCGCGAAGCGTTGAATGCGCAGCGCAAGGAGCGCGGAGAGGCCCCGCTTTCCGGCGGCGATTTCCTCAAAATCGCGCGGGCTGAGGCCGATGCGATGGGCATGGACATGGAGATGCTCAAGCGCCCGGTAAATGTCGGCTTTTCGGGCGGCGAGAAGAAGCGCAACGAGATGGTCCAGATGGGCATCATCGACCCGACGCTAGCCATTCTCGATGAAACCGACAGCGGCCTTGATATCGATGCACTGCGCGTGGTCGGCGATGGTATCAACCGCATTATGAGGAAGCCCGACAAGGCGGTGCTGCTGATCACCCACTATCAGCGCCTGCTCGATTATGTGCAGCCCGATTTCGTTCACGTGTTGGCCGATGGCCGGATTGTGAAAACCGGTGGCCCGGAATTGGCACTGGAGTTGGAGCGCGAAGGCTATGCGGAGGTTGTGGGGTGATTGGGATCAAGCAAATCCTCCCCGGCACGGGGAGGGGAACCGCACGACTGAGCGAAGCGAAGGAGATGTGGTGGAGGGGGCCCTCGGTTTACGCGGCGTCTGACGGAGGGCCCCCTCCACCATTGCTGCGCAATGGTCACCCTCCCCGTGCCGGGGAGGATTTATTATGAGCGACCTTCTCGCCCTCCCCACCCGACGCGATGAGGCGTGGCGCTACTCTGATTTGGCGGCCTTAGAGCGCGTGTGGCCGGTGGCTGCGGCTGAGGCTTTGGCGTTGGCTGAGGGTGAGACGCGCACGCTCACTATTTTGCAGGATGCTGCGGACGATGCAGTGGTGATACGGGATCACGCCATCGTCCTCGGTGCCGGTGCGCGGCTCGATGTGCATTTGCTCAACATTGGCGGGAAATTGGGCCGTGTCAGCTTCGATGTGACCTTGCATCAAGGCGCGCATTTTGAACTCGCCGCCGCGCAAATCGGGGGCGGCGAGCAGACGCTCGAAATCGTCACCACGGTGCGACATATAGAACCTGACGCGACCAGCAATCAGGTAGTGCGCACGGTGCTCGCCGGCCATGCGACGGGCAATATGCTCGGCAAGGTCGAGGTCGCGCGCGCGGCGCAAAAGACCGACGCCAGCCAATCGGTCAAGGCGATGCTGCTCGACCGCACCGCGACCGCCAACGCCAAACCCGAACTCGAAATTTTTGCCGACGATGTGAAATGCGCGCATGGCGCGACGGTTGGTGAGTTGGACAAGACGGCGCTGTTTTACTGTGCTGCCCGCGGCCTTCCTCCACAGACTGCGCGAACCTTGTTGCTGCATGCTTTTGTGGCTGAAGTGTTTGACGGTGTAGAGGGCGGTGAGGCGTTGCTCACGGCGGCGCTGGCGAAGTTGGAGGCGTTGGGATGAGGGGTTCGTCCTGCCTTCGTCATGCTGAACTTGTTTCAGCATCCATAGTCTTTGCCCGCTCGATAGCGCACGAGCTATGGACCCTGAAACAAGTTCAGGGTGACATGTGCTTGGTAGATAAGCCATGAACCGCGCCGATTTCCCCTCACTGGCCACTGGCTGGCATTATCTTGATACCGCCGCGACAGCGCTCAAGCCGCAGGCGGTGATTGACGCGGAATTGCGCGCCATGGGTGCGGACTATGCGACCGTGCATCGCGGCGTTTATGCCAAGTCGGCGAATATGACGCTTGCCTATGAAGCGGCGCGGGCGACGATTGCGCGCTTTATCGGCGCCCGGGCGGATGATTGCGTGTTTGTGCGCGGGGCGACCGAGGGGATCAACCTCGTCGCGCATAGTTGGGGCAATGCAAACCTCAAGGCAGGCGACCGCATCTTGCTGTCCCAGTTAGAGCATCACAGTAATATCGTGCCGTGGCAATTGCTGGCAGAGCGCACGGGCGCTGTGATTGACGTGTGTCCGCTCACCGAAGATGGACGCATCGACCTTGATGCCGCAGAAACCATGCTGACCGAACAGCATAAGCTGGTCGCCTTCGCGCATGTCTCCAATGTGCTGGGGAGCGTGCTTGATTGCCCGCGTGCGGTGGCGCTCGCGCACAAGGTGGGCGCAAAAATCCTCATCGACGGCTGTCAGGCGGTGCCGCGTTTATCCGTTAATGTGAGCGAGCTCGGCGCGGACTTCTATGTCTTTTCCGGCCACAAGCTGTATGGTCCGACCGGTATCGGCGTCCTTTGGGCCAAAGCCGAATTGCTTAAGGCAATGCCGCCCTGGCATGGCGGCGGCGCGATGATCGACCGGGTGACGTTTGAACGCACCACCTACGCTCCGCCGCCTGCGCGTTTCGAGGCAGGGACGCCGCATATCGTCGGCGCCATCGCGCTCGCCGCCGCCGTGGATTATGTCAGCGCGATTGGCGTGCCCTCGATCCACGCGCATGAAGAAAAGCTGGTGCGCGCCACCCGCGAGGCCTTGCGCGATTTCAACAGCATCCGCCTGTTCGGCCCGGAGGACAGCGCGGGAATTGTCTCTTTTGCCATGCAAGGGGTGCATCCGCACGACATCGGCACCATATTGGATGAAGAGGGCGTCGCGATCCGCGCTGGCCATCATTGCGCGCAGCCGCTGATGGACTTGCTCGGCGTCCCGGCAACCGCACGGGCCAGCTTTGGGCTTTATTCGGACGAGGGTGATGTCGAAGCTTTGGTGCGCGGCTTAAACCGCGTCCGCAAGATTTTTGGGTAAGATACAATGAACGAAGAACGCAAAATCATGGTCGAAGAAGTCAGCGAAGTTGCCCCGCCTCCCAAAGCGCGGGTCGAAGCCCCGTCGCCGTTCGAGGCCGAAAGCCTGAGCGAGAAGGTGGAGCGCAAGCGCGACTATCTCGATGGCTTCCTCGCCGCCAAACCGGCGGAGGTTGCCGCGTCCGAACCCGGCGGCAATGTTTATGATGCGATCATCGAAGAACTCAAGACCATCTTCGATCCCGAAATCCCGGTGAATATCTATGACCTCGGCCTTATCTATAATGTCGAGGTGACTGATGAGGGCCACGCGGTCGTCACCATGACGCTGACGACGCCGCATTGTCCGGTGGCCGAATCGATGCCGGGCGAGGTGGAGTTGCGCGTCGGATCGGTGCCGGGCGTGGGCATTGCCGAGGTCAACCTCGTCTGGGACCCGCCATGGGATCCCGCCAAGATGAGCGATGAGGCCCGGCTCGAACTGGGGATGCTGTAGCTATTCTCCCCTCCCCTTCAGGGGAGGGGCTGGGGGTGGGGACTGTCGACAAGCGCCGCGCATGTGGATGGACCCCACCCCACTCGCCTAAGGGCTTGCAGCCCTAAGGCTTCATTGCCCCTCCCCTGAAGGGGAGGGGGTAAGGAAGAAAAAATGACCGAAACGACTACCATCAACCGCAAACCGCGCCCTGCCGCGATTCAGCTCACGGCTGCGGCCGAAGCGCGCATCGCGCATCTGATGGCCAATGCGCCTGAAGGCGCAATCGGCGTCAAGCTTTCTACGCCGCGCCGCGGCTGTTCGGGCCTTGCCTATTCGGTCGATTATGTGACCGAAGCGCAAGGTTTTGACGAGCGCATCGAAACCCCCGGCGGCCTGTTCTTCGTCGATGGCGGATCGGTGCTGTACCTGATCGGATCGACCATGGATTGGGTCGAAGATGATTTCGCCGCGGGCTTCGTCTTCACCAACCCCAACGCCACCGGCACTTGCGGTTGCGGCGAGAGTTTTACCGTGTGACGGAAATGGGAGCACGAATCGCATCATGGCTGGCAATTTTGATGGTGTGCGCTTGTTCCCCTCAGAATGTTTCGAGGAAATCATTGATCGACGATGGCGAGCCTACAACGCCCGACGCCGCGATTGCGTTGGTGCAGTTTCGTTATCAATCCGAAAACAATCGCACCGATCAGAGCTATTTCGTCAATTTTGCTCTAACGGCGGGTAACAAAGTGTCGGCGGAAATCTGCGAACGAAAGGTCGAACTAGAAATACCGAGATGCTCCACAATCCATCGTTCGGAAAAAATAATGAAGCCAACAGACTGGCATAATCTCAGAGACTTGTTACTCATCTCGCGGCCTGCAGGTCTGTCATCTGAGGTGCCGATCGTAATGCCTAAGGGTTGTGGCCTTATTTCTGACGCGCCGTCCGTTTTCAACGTGACTGTAGGCACAAAGGGCAAAAAATTAGGAGAGTTTGTTGTGCAGAGCGGCGACTGTCCGGGAATGAAGGTGGCGCGCCGTTATGCGCGCAAAATCCTTGACGCCTTGCCCGATCAAGCCTTGGTGCGCCAATATCCGATTGTCAGTTTCTAATCCGCTCCTGCACGATGACGCAACCACGCCCGAAACGGCGGAGCCGTGGGAGGTTACTTTGCCACCCTGCAAGTGAGCGGGCAATTTCAAGGGGGCGGCGCAATCGGCGGCGGCGGGACAGTTTGCAAGACGGGTAAGGGCGGAGCAGTGAGCAGCCATATCTCTGGCCTTATTTGCCTATCGGCGCCTGACATGGAAGCCGCCAAAAAAGCTGCTGATCGGCAACCTGACCTATGAAAATGGCGGCACGGTGGAGATACGCGAACGCGTGCAGTAAGAGGCGATAGGGGGCAGAAGCGTTGGACATATCGGCAGGGTTGATGCTGCTCTCCGGCGCGGTGCATGCCGGGGTCAATGCGGTTGTTAAATCCGGCCGGGACAAGATGGCGAGCCGCGCGCTGCTGGATGGCTTCAGCGCGCTGATCGTTCTGCCGTTCATTTTCGTTGTGCCGTTGCCGCATGGCGCGTGGGGCTGGTTGGTCGGGTCTTGGGCTGCGCACCTTGTCTACCTTCTCTGCCTCATCAAGGCGTTTGAAGGCGCGGATATGAGTGCGGCCTATCCCATCATGCGCGGATCGGCGCCCTTGCTGAGCGCCATCGGTGCGACGCTGCTCATCAACGAACCGCTGACGGTGCCGATGATGCTCGGCATCCTCACCATCAGCATTGGCGCTGCTGCGCTGGCCTTTGAACGCCATGTGCCGAAGAAGGCGATGCTGTGGGCGGTTGCGACTGGCGCGATGATTGCCACCTACACCATCACCGACGCGCAAGGCGTTCGCGCGGCCCCTTCGGTTGCGAGCTATTTTGTCTGGGTGTTTGTGACGCTCGGGGGCGGCATTGCCCTACTCTTTGCATTCGTTCGCGGGCCGATATTTATGACGGCGCTACGGACCGAATGGAAACCTGGCTTCATTGCCGGAGCCGGTTCGCTTCTGAGCTACGGCCTCGCGCTCTATGCCTATCGGCTCCGCAATGTTGCTCTGCTCGCGGCGCTGCGGGAAACCTCGATTCTGTTCGGGCTCATCTTTGCAGTGCTGTTCCTCAAGGAACGCGTCTCGATCCAGCGCGTCGCCGGTGCCTGCCTGATTGCCATAGGGGCTGGGCTGCTGCTCTTTTCCCGCTGAGTTACCGGCACACACCATAACCGCCCATGCGCTGGGCCATGTCAAAATGGAAATGATCCGCATGGGCTTTGTTGTAGTCGGGCGAGAGTGTTGTTGAGAATATATCGCACCCGCCATCGCGAACCTGGCGCAGGAATGCCATTTTGGCAGCATCGCCGCCGCGCCAGTCTTTGAGCACCGACACGCGTGTTCCATCTGCCAGAATGAATGCGGCGATGTCGATGGCATTGCCGGTCGCATGTTCGCTCATATAATCCCGGCCCGCGACGGTGCGGCAATTATAGCTCCCTAAATGTTCGATGCGGATGACGGCCTTGCTGAAATGCGATTGGGCGGAGGGGGCCACTACCTCGCGCTGCCATAAAAGGAGGGCGGTAGAGACGGCGCAGGAGGGTGCGACGTTGGCTGGTACCAGCGCGATGCTGTATGGCGCTTGCGGTGCGACGCGCGTCTGGTCATTTGCGCGGCATGACCCGCTTCCGGTGGGCGGGAGCGCCTGATAGCGGATGCCGCCCTCCGCCAATATGGCATGGCATTGGCCAAGGTTGCCGCCGAGTTTGACCAGCTTGCCTCTGGTGGCATAGCCGACGGGGTGCGCGAGCTTGAACGGTGCGAACGGAACATCCTCGGGGTGAGCGCGCATCCATTTAAGGGCGAGATAACCGCCTGCAAGCAACAGCAGCAAGAAGAACAGGCTGCGTCCGCGCCGCCGGATTTTGGTTGAAACCATGAACGTGGTTTAAAGCTTCTCCAGCCGGATGTGCAATCCGTCCTTGGGCTTAGGGATGGGCCAGGCCTGCCATGCGGGGTCATAGCCTTCGGCCAATACGATGCGATGCGTCGTCAGCAGATGGTGGAAGAAGATCTTCGATTGCATATAGGCAAAGTGCAGACCCAGGCACATATGCGCGCCGCCACCGAACGGCACCCAGGCATATTTATGGCGGTCCCGGACTTGGTCCGGCGTGAAGCGCATCGGATCAAACTTGTCCGGGTTCGGCCAATATTCGGGCATCATGTGGGTGTAGCTGGTATTCACGCCAACATGGGTTCCGGCGGGAATGGTATAGCCGCCAAATTCGAAATCCTTAAGCGCCCGGCGCGGCATGATCGGTACGGGCGGGATCAGCCGCAAGCTTTCCTTGAAGGCCATTTCGGTGAGTTCAAGCTGGGGCAGCGCATTATGATCAATCGGGCGGCCCGCTTCGGCAACACCGAGCATTTCGGCACGCAGCTTGTCCTGCCATTCGGGGTTCTTGCCAAGCAACATAACCATAGTGGTGACCGATGACGTAATCGTATCATGCGCTGCCATCATCAGGAAATTCATATGATCAATGATCGCCTGATCGGACAGAAGATTCCCATTCTCGTCGCGCGCATGACAAATTTGGGTGAAGATGTCGGTGCGTTCGGCCTTGCGCCGCTCCGGAATCGCGCGGGCGAAAAAGTCGCTCATATATTTGCGGCCCGCGACGCCCTTGGCCATTTTGGTGAAGGGGAGCGGCGTGCGCGCAATGCCGACGGAGGCTGCGACCATATCGACAAAACTCTTGTTGATCTTGTCGGCCTCAGGCCCCCAGGGGATGCCAAGGAAGGAGGTCGCTGCCAAATCAAGCGTGAGTTGCTTGATCGCCGGATAAAATTGAAAGCTTTTGCCGCTCCATTCGGCGATCCGGGTCTGGATGCCGGTGTTGAGTGCATCGGCATAGTTGCGCATGGGCTCGGGCTTGAACGCGACGGAAAGCGTGCGTCGATCCATGCGGTGATGGTCAAAATCAAGCAGCATCAAGCCGCGCGGGAACAAGCGCCACAAGACCGGGCCCCAGCCTTGTTCAGATGAGAAAATCTTGTCGCGGTCGAACAGCATCAACTCATTGGCCTCGGGGCCGAGCAGGCCGACATTATATGCGCCAAAGCTGTGGGTGCGGAACACCTTGCCATATTTGGCGACCATGCGGCGGGTAAAAGCCATTGGATCGCGCAATTGTTCAAGCGTTGTCCCGAATAAAGGCACGCCATCTTCGCCCGGAATATGCGCAACCGGATCGCGCCCTTTTTCCGGCAACCAATGTGGATGCGCTTGCATCATCGCTGCCTGTTCACTCATCGCGCGTCCCTCTCTTGTTATGTTCCTGTTACAAAAACTTACTTACATTAAGGTAAATTGCAATTGGCCATGCTAATTTGTTCACGCCAAATTCAAGTCAAAACGATAGTATGGCACGGTAAACGGAGTCGTAGGCGCATCGCCTTACAGGGACTACCGTCGAGGAAGGAATGCGTGATGAAAGTGAATAAGTCTCGCACGATTATGTTGCGCACCGGCATGGTCCGGGCAGGAGCTATCGGCCTTGCGGCGCTCGGGCTTTCGGGCTGCACCATGTATGATGGCGGCCTCTATTCCGGCAGCTATTATGGTGATGGTTATTATGACGATGGTTATGGCTATGACGGCTATGGCTATGGTTATGACGATTATTATTATGACGATTATCGTCTTGGTTACCCCAATATGGGTTACGGCGGTGGCTGGTATAATAATTATTATTATCCCGGCTACGGCCTCTATATGTATGACCGTTGGGGCCAATATTGGATGATGAACGATTATTATCGCAATTATTGGGGCGGATGGCGCGATGATTGGCGCCGCCGGCACGACCGCGATTATGATCGTCGCCGTGACCGCAACCCCGGCTTCTTCAAATTGCCGCGCCCGAATGATGGTGCTGCGCCGACCATGCGTGAGCGTCCCGAACGCATCCGTGGTGGCACTGCGCCGGTGGCACGCATGCCCGACGGTAGCGAAGGCCGGATCACCACGCCCGGTCAGCGTCGGGCAGGGCAAGGCGGTTTCTTCCGCCGCCCGGCGGTAGATACGGTCGGTACACCGGGCGCAGATCAGCAACCGCGCCGTGGTTATGATCGTCGCGCCGCCGATGGTGCACAAGAAGCGCCGGTTCGTCAGGATCGTCGCAATGGCGGCTTTTTCCGCACGCCACGCGGAATGGAAGACGGTGCGGCGCCTGGCGCCGGTCGCTGGCAGCGTCGTGGTGCAACCATGGAAGGTGCGCAGCCGATGCCGCGCGCTGAGCGTCCCGTGCAGACGATGGAACGTCCGGCACCAACGATGGATCGCCCGCAGCGCGTCGAGCGTCCGGCACCGACCATGGAACGGCCTCGGCGTTCAAGCGAAGGTGGAGGCTTTTTCAAGATTCCGCGCCGTGCCGATCAAGGCACCGGAGGTGTTGAACGCCCGGATTAATAGCATCTTTCGTCGCGTGAAATGGGCCGTCAGCTTTCTGCTGGCGGCCTTTTTTCTATCATAGGCACTCGTGATGGTGCGCCTATGTTCGGGCATAAATGCCGACACGAAATTGAATTTGATGGAGAATATGGGTGACCTGCTTCGCTGAAGCGCTTTCCGGGCCATATTGGAAGGCGCGGATTATCGTCATATTTCTTTTTAAATCAAGACTTGATCGGCGAATCACTATGACTCACAACAGGGGCGTGCAACGATGCCCGCCACCCGGCACCAAAGCTATCGATGCACTGAGCGCCAACACGTAGCGAAAGGAGGTGATCCGATGTCTCATGGTTCAGTATGGGGGTCGGTCAAGTCCGTTCGGGGAATGCGCAGCTAATCATCAGCGCGAGAACCATTATTCCGAAGCGGGACGAGAGATCGTCCGCTGACCATGTTGATGGGCCGTCGGATGCAACCGCTCCGGCGGCCCCTCTCATTTTCGTATGTCGTGGATTTGATTGCGCTTGACTGTTATGTTGGCACAATACAGTAAGCTCCTCAAATCTGTGGGAGAGCAACATGAGGGTGAAGAATCTTGCGAAAAGCGCGACGGCGCTTGCGGTGGTATTCGCAGGATCGCCGCTCGCTGCCCAGCAGAATAGCGGGGATGCGCCGCCGCCTGCGCCGGTTAGCGTCGAGGCCCCGGCATCTGCCCAACAATCACCGGTTGCGCCGCCAGCAAGCCGCAGCGCCGGTACAACAGATCGACGGATTTACACCCCAGCCGATTTCGCGCGCTATGCGCCAAAAAATGCTGAGGATATGCTCGAGCAGGTGCCGGGATTTTCTGTTCGTGACAATGAGGATTTGCGCGGGCTGGGTCAACAGACCGGCAATGTGCTGTTCAATGGAAAGCGCCCGTCGAGCAAGGCCGATAGCATGGACACCTTGTTGTCGCGCATCCCCGCGGGCAATGTCGAGCGGATCGAGATCGTTGACGGCGCGACGCTCGATATTCCGGGGCTATCCGGCCAAGTCGCCAACATCGTTTATCGCGCCGACAATTTTTCAGGGCAGTTTTCGTGGAAGCCTGAATTCCGTGCCCACTATACAGATCCGCTGCTGACGCGGGGAGATATATCAGCGCGTGGCCGTTCGGGCACTATCGAATATGAGATGGCGCTCAACAATGATGATAGCGGGCGCAGCGGGGCAGGCGGGCCTACCGCCATTTATGATGGCACCGGGACGCTCATCGAGCGCCGCGAGGATAAATGGAACACCCATTATGATACGCCCAAGCTTTCGGGCCGCCTGACCTGGACCGGGGCGGCGGGCAGCATCGCCAATTTGGGCGCGCATTATCAGCGCAAATTTGACCGTTATTATGAAGATGGCGTCCGCACCTCAACCGGAGCGCCGGATAGGCTGCGTCATGTGCGCGAAAATTCGGATAGCTGGAATTATGAACTGGGCGGCGATTATCAATTTGGTCTCGGCCCCGGCAAGCTGAAGCTGATTGGTCTGCGCCGTTTTTCGCACGAACCCTATTCGCAGGAAATCATCACGCGTTATGCCGATGGCCGCCCCGCAACCGGGGACCGCTTTAACCAGACCGGCGATTTGGGCGAGACGATTGCACGCGGGGAGTATCAGTGGAAGCTGTTCGGGGGTGATTGGCAATTGTCGGGCGAAGCCGCGTTCAATACGCTCGACAATGTGGCCGCGATTGCGGTGCTCGAACCCTCGGGGCAATTTGTCGCCGAACCATTTGAAGGTGGTAGCGGAGGTGTCAGCGAAGATCGTTACGAAGGCATGCTTAGTTTCGGGCGCAAGCTCACCGACAAATTATCCTTCCAACTGGTTGCCGGCGCCGAACATTCGACCATTACCCAGAGCGGCGCCAATGGTCTTACGCGCAGCTTCTTCCGCCCCAAGGGATCGCTCTCGCTCGCCTGGGCGCCAAGGTCCGATTTTGACGTGGCCTTCAAACTGCGGCGGCGGGTGCTGCAGCTTTCCTTTTATGATTTCCTCGCGCGCGCTTTCCTCAACGACGGCAATAATAATGCGAGCAATTATGATCTGAGGCCCCAGCAGGACTGGAGCTATGATCTTGAGATCAACAAGAAGCTCGGTGCATGGGGCTCAACCAAACTCTATTTCATCTATCGCGATGTCGAGGACCGCGTCGATGTGATCCCGGTCGGTGTCGATGGCGAAGCGGTCGGCAATATCGCCAAAGCCAAGGCGCATGCGATTGACTGGACCGCGACAATCAATCTCGATCCTGCGGGCTTGAAAGGCGTAAAGATCGATACGCGGGTGTTGTTTCAACATTCTGCGCTCAAGGACCCGTTCACCGGAGAAACGCGGCAGTGGAATGGGTTTCAGGACCGACAGTTTGAATTCAACCTCCGCCACGATATCCCTGGTACCGACTGGGCCTGGGGCAGCGGGTTGGAATATACGCTCAGCCAGCCCGTCTATCGCCGTAATCAGGTCGACCGCAGCTGGGAAGGCCCGGTATGGCTCTACGCGTATCTTGAGCATAAAAATGTCATGGGGCTAACCGTGCGCGGCGAGATCAACAATATCGCCAACGCCCGCTCACGCCGGGATCGGGTGATCTATCAGGGCCTTCGTGGAGCGAGCCAGATTGCTTCAATCGAAGACCGCAATCGGTTGATTGGCCCGATGTTCGCATTGTCCGTTAAGGGCAGTTTTTGAGGTAACTTCCCCTGTCTTGCGAGTTAGGGATGGACCTGCCAGTTATTCCACGCCAAACGCCGGATGGTAACGGACTACGCCTTGCGGTATGGCATGGCTCCCAAAGCCGCGCGCTTGAAAATACTCCGCAGGCGGTCCGGGGTAGCGGGGCCCGGCATCGCCTATAAATCCGAAACGGCAATAATAATCCGGGTCGCCGAGAACGACGCATCCTTGCGCCCCAATTGCCGCCAATCGCTCCAACCCTTCACACACGAGCGCAGCGCCAATCCCTGCCCCTTGGTGTTCTGGCAACACCGATACCGGGCCGAGACCAAACCAATCCGTTACAGCGCCGCCACCATCGCTTGCGATGGTGACCGGCGAAAAGGCGATGTGGCCAACAATTGCTCCATCGTTGGCTTGCGCCACCAACGACAGCGTTAGAGCGCCCGTTGCGCGCAACCTTTCGACAATTGTCGCCTCGGTGCCGCTGGCATGCTCTGCGGCGGCAAACGCCGCCGTGGTGAGCCGACTGATTGCAATCGCATCGTCCGGCATCTCCTCCCTCATGTACATCAGGTGGAGGTCCTAAAGTTCTCGCCCGCTACGCGTATCGTCGAAATTGGACGGATCAAGCTCCAGTCCGGCAAGGCCGCCCGACGCCGTATGGGCGGGCGCAAGCGGCAAGTCCTGATCGGCGGGTTCTGCCACTTCGAGCATGCCTTCCCATTTGGTGATGACGGTGGTTGCGACCGCGTTGCCGACGACGTTGGTTGCGGTGCGACCCATGTCGAGGAACTGGTCGATACCAAGGATTAACGCCACGCCTTCGACAGGCAGACCGAACATGGCGAGCGTTGCGGTAATCACCACGATGCTCGCGCGCGGCACGGCAGCGATCCCCTTGGACGAAATCATCAGCGTCAGCAGGATCAGAATCTGCGTCGTCCACGACAAATCCATACCATAGGCTTGCGCGATGAAAATCGTCGCATAGCTGGAATACATCATCGACCCGTCGAGGTTGAAGCTATAGCCCATAGGCAGCATGAAGCCCGAAATACGGCGCGGCACGCCGAAACGGTCAAGCTGTTCGAACAGCTTGGGCATAGCGGCTTCCGACGAAGCGGTCGAAAAAGCGATCAACACCGGCTCGCGGATATAGCGCACCAGTTCGAGCGCACGCTTCCCGAGGAAAATCGCGCAGACGCCGATCAAGACGCTCCACAGAATGAGCAGGCCGAAATAGAATTCGAGCACGAGGCGGCCGTAGGTTATGAGAATACCGAGCCCCTTGGTTGCGATCACCGCTGCGAGCGCACCGAACACCGCGAAGGGAGCGAAGCGCATGACATAGCCGGTCATCTGCAACATCATTTCTGCGAGCGCTTCTGCGCCCTTCACCAGCGGCGCGCCTCTTTCACCAATCGCGGATAGCGAAATGCCGGCAAAAAGCGAGAAGACGAGGATCTGGAGAATATTATTCTCTGCCATTGAGCCGAAGAAATTCTTGGGGAAAATGTGCAGGATGAATTCGAAGAAATCGAGCTTCTTGACCTCACCGACCTCAGCCATCGAATGCGCGCCAACCGTGAGGTTGAGGCCCGCGCCGGGCTGAAACAGATTGACCAGAACCAAACCGAGCCCAATCGAAAACAGGCTCGCTACGATGAACCACATGATCGCTCTAAAGCCGATCCGCCCGAGCGCGGCGCTATCACCCATATGAGCGATGCCGACGACAATAGTCGCCAGGATAAGAGGCGCGACCAACATTTTGACCAGGTTGAGGAAGATGCCGGAAAGGAGATTAAAGGATTTGACCGCATATTCCATAGATTGTGGATTACCGGCCAACGAGACATTGACGATATAGCCCGCGATCACGCCGAGCACCATCCCGATCAAAATCCACCAAGTTAGTTTGCGATCCATGCGGTCATCATCCCCGGATATTTATCTATAGAGCCACGGTTTGCGGGAAGTGGGCGCGAATTGCAATCAAGAGTTGGCAGGCGTTGCGGTGGGTTGCCTCCAGCCTATCCGCACTGGGCGCGGTGGAGGAGCTTCTGGTCCGCCAGCACCAGCGCCATCATCGCTTCGACCACGGGCACGCCGCGGATGCCAACGCACGGATCGTGGCGGCCTTTGGTGATGATCTCGGTCGCCTCGCCGTCGCGGGTCACGGTCGGGACGGGCGTCAGGATTGAGCTGGTCGGTTTGAAGGCGACGCGGCAGAACACCGGTTGGCCGGTAGAAATACCCCCTGCGATGCCGCCGGCATGATTGGCCTCGAATGCAGGCTTACCGTCGGCGCCGGGGCGCATCGGGTCGGCATTCTCCTCACCGCGCAGGGTCGCTGCCGCAAAACCATCGCCAATCTCGACCCCTTTGACCGCATTGATGCTCATGCAGGCGGCGGCAAGTTCGCTGTCAAGCTTGGCATAGAGCGGCGCCCCCCAGCCTGCCGGAACCCCGGCCGCCTGACACGAAACCACCGCGCCGAGCGAGGAACCGCTCTTGCGCGCACCATCAACCAGCGCCTCCCAGCGCGTGGCGGCATCAGCATCGGCTGCGAAAAAGGGGTTATTGTCGATCAGCGCGGGATCAAAGCGCGCCGCTTCGTCCCCGCCAATCGCGCTGACCCAGCCGGTGATCGCGACTTCAGGAATGACCAGCCGCGCAATCGCGCCCGCTGCGACCCGCGCCGCTGTTTCCCGTGCGCTTGACCGGCCCCCGCCGCGATAATCGCGAAAACCATATTTGGCGTCGTAAACATAATCGGCATGGCCCGGGCGATAGGCTTTGGCGACCTCGCTATAATCTTTGGAACGCTGGTCGGTATTTTCGATCATGAGGCTGATCGGCGTGCCGGTGGTTTTGCCTTCAAACACGCCAGACAGGATGCGAACCTGATCGGGCTCCTGCCGCTGCGTGGTATATTTGGACTGGCCCGGGCGGCGCTTGTCGAGAAAAGGCTGAATATCGGCTTCGGACAGCGCAATCCCGGGCGGGCAGCCATCCACGACCACGCCCAGCGCAGGCCCATGGCTTTCCCCCCACGTGGTAAAGCGGAACACCCGCCCGAATGTGTTGAAGCTCATTGTTGCCCGGCCCTTTGCTGCAATGCATTGTTGCGATGGCGCGGGGAGAGGCATATTGCAAGCCCATGGGCGAATTTGCAGGTCTGATCCGGAACGCAATCGCGGCTGATGCGGCCGCAATTACCGCAATCTATGGCCATCATGTGCTGCATGGCACGGCAACCTTCGATACGATAGCGCCATCTATTGACGTCATGGCATCAAAAATTGAAAGCTTCATTGCCCAAGGCTGGCCGTTCCTTGTCGCCGACGAGGATGGTGCGGTCGTCGGTTATGCTTATGCGGCACAGTTCCGAGACCGCGAAGCCTATCGCTATGCATGCGAAAACAGCATTTATATCTTGAGCGAACGGCGCGGGCACGGCATCGGTAAGGCTTTGCTGGCCGCGCTCATACCCGCTGCGGAAGAAGCCGGATTCCGCCAGATGATTGCGGTCATTGGCGGCGGAGAATCGGCGTCGGTTGCTTTGCATGAATCCTGCGGTTTCCGCCACGCCGGGCGGATGCAATCCGTGGGTCGCAAATTCGACCGCTGGCTTGATACCGTCTATATGCAGCGGGCGTTAGGCGCTGGTGACGATCTCAATCCTTAACTCTCCAGCCCGATATCCGGCGCATCTTCCCGCTTCATGCCGACGACATGATAGCCGGCATCGACATGGTGGGTTTCGCCGGTCACGCCGCTAGAAAGATCGGAGAGGAGGTAAAGGCCAGCGCCGCCGACATCCTCGATGGTGACGTTGCGCTTTAACGGCGCGTTATATTCGTTCCATTTAAGGATATAGCGGAAATCGCCGATACCCGATGCCGCGAGCGTCTTGATCGGGCCGGCCGAGATCGCGTTCACCCGAATGCCATCCACACCAAGGTCAGCGGCGAGATATTTGACCGATGTTTCGAGCGCCGCCTTGGCAACGCCCATGATGTTATAATGGGGGATGACTTTTTCCGCACCATAATAGGTGAGCGTGATCATGCTGCCGCCGCCGGTTCCGGTTTCGGGATCATAGGCGGGCATCATCGCGGCGGCCCGCTTGGCGACGGCGACAAAGCTGTAGGCGCTGATGTTCATGGTCATCAGGAAATTGTCGAGGCTGGTATCGACATAGCGCCCGCGCAGTTCATTCTTGTCCGAAAAGCCGATGGCATGGACGACGAAATCTATCGTCGGCCATTTGGCCTTGAGCGTCTCGAACGCGGTGTCGAGCGCGGCCATGTCGGACACGTCACATTCGATCAGAAAATCCGATCCCAAGGAGGCAGCGAGCGGACGCACGCGCTTTTCGAGCGCTTCACCCTGGAACGAAAAAGCGAGCTCCGCGCCTTGCTCGGAAAGCTTCTGTGCAATTCCCCAAGCGAGCGACTTGTCGTTCGCCAAACCCATGATGAGGCCCCTTTTGCCCTGCATCAGTCCCATAAAGGCTCCGTTTCTTTCGTCTGGTTACAGTTAATTAGTTGGAAGTACTTTTACGCGCGCGATTATCATCTTGTCCAACCCAATCATGGGTTTCCGCTGGCGATTCAGCGAGAGCGGCATTCAATTCAGCGCCCATCACGATACCGAGCCCCAGCAGATAGAAATAAAACAGCGCGATCATCACGCCCGCAAGACTGCCATAGGTGAGGTCGTAGCTGAACAGCGTCGCGAGCACCCAGGGAAGGCCCATCGTCACGCCGACCGACCACAGAGTGATGAACAAGGCACCCGGCCATTTGGGATATTTGCCGGTACGATAAGGTGGCGGGGTGAGCGAGAAGAACAGGAGATAGGTTGAGGTAAATAATACCAGGGCGGTGAGGAGGCGCGATACAGCAATGGTGCCATAGGTTTCAAACCGGTCTGGCAAAATCAGCGTGATGAACTGGTCTATCCCGGTAATCAGCACCTGCATGCTGAAGGCGATGAGTAACAATATGACCGCGCCGATGATGACGCCGATTGCGCCCAGCCGATATTCCCAAAAGGGGCGCATCAGCTGCGTCCCATAGGCGCGGCGCAAGATATCGCGGATCGTTTCGATCAGACTGCCGACTGTCCATAGTCCGACCGCCGCACCAATCCACAGAAGGGGTCCGGTGCGGGCCTTCAGCACCTCATGGACCGGGCCGTCAATCGCATCGGCGACGCCCGACGGCAACTGCGCGATAAAACCTTCAAGGATGTGCGTGCCTTGCGCGTCCTGACCGAAAAGGCTGAACAGGGCCATCGCGGTGATGAAGAATGGGAATAGCGCGATGAGCGCGAGATAGGCGAGGTTCCCGGCGTGGATGAAACCATCAAAATAGGTCCCCACGACGACGCGCTTGCCGATTTCGAACGGGCGCGTACCCGGAGCCACTCTGGCGCGCCCCCGCTCCCAGCGTTCACGCCAGCGCCCCTGTGTCGCGCTCTCCGCGCTTTCCTGTTCGGCCTGCAAACGGCGGGCTTCGGGCGAGAGCGGGGAGTGACCGGTTGCAACAAAGGCTTCAGCAACATCCTTTGAGCTATGCGCGACGCTGGCGGGGCTCAGCGCGGCTTCGGTTTGCTTGACCTCGGCATCCGTTTTCGGCGCTGGCCCATCCATCGATCAGACACCCAGATCGGAACGCACGTTGCGATCATCGTTCCAGTTGCTGACAAAGTCGTTGAGTGCAGCATCATTGGCGGGGAGGCTAATCTCCAAGGTCACGCGCTGGTCGCCGCGGCTGCCATCCTTCTTGGTGAAACCCTTGCCCTTGAGGCGCAAAGTCTTGCCTGAACTGGTGCCAGCCGGAACGGTAAGCATCACCGGGCCATCGACGGTCGGCACCTTGACCTTGCCACCTTCGACCGCTTCCTTGAGCGTGATCGGCAACTGCAAGATGACATCATTTCCGTCGCGCTTGAAGAAAGGGTGCGGTTTGACATTGATGGTTACCAGCGCATCGCCTGCGCCGCCGGGGCCTTCCTGCCCCTTGCCGCGCAATTTCATCTGGGTCCCGTCTTCGACCCCTTTGGGGAGTTTGAGATCAATCGTCTTGCCATCCGCCAGCGTGATCCGCTGCGGCGCAAGCGTTGCCGCATCGATGAAATGCACGGGCAGGCGATAGCTGATATTCGCACCGCGTGGCGGGGGTGCGCTGCGCCGCTGCTGGCGCGCGCCGCCGAACGGATCGCCGCCACCGCGTCCGCCAAACAGACCTTCGAAGATGTCGCCAAAATCGGCGCCATCATTGCCGAACCCGGAAAAGCCCCCTTGGGGGCCGCCCGCACCGGTCGAATAGGCATCGCCAAACGGATTGCCTCCGCTGCGGCCACCGCCGCCGAATCCACCGAAGCCAGCAAAAGCTGGATTGCCGTCTGCGTCGATTTCCCCGCGATCAAATTGCCCCCGCTTGGTATCGTCGGAGAGGAGATCATAGGCCTTGGTGACATCCGAAAAACGGTCGGCCGCCTTGGGATTATCCTTGTTCTTGTCCGGGTGCAGCTCTTTGGCGAGCTTGCGATAGGCTTTCTTGATTTCGGCCTTGGTGGCCGATTTTGCTACGCCCAATGTTTGATACGGATCGGCCATGCTGCGCCCAACGCCCCTCGCGGAATAACTGTTCCATTGCCATGTGGAAGCGCACCGCGCCAAGGTCAAGTGTGTTGTTGGGGCAAGACGGGTGCTCGGGTTCCGATTGGCATGCAACATAAAGCGAGACCCTATCCGCCCTTTATCCCGAAACGCTCTGCCGCTAAGGGCTGGTGCATGAGCGAAGATCCGATAGCCCTTTTTGCGAGTTGGCTTGCCGAGGCCGAAGCCGGCGAACCGCATGATGCCAATGCGATGACCGTCGCGACGGTGGATGCCGACGGTCAGCCCTCCGCGCGCATGGTGCTCCTCAAAGAATTCGGACCGGAAGGCTTTGTATTTTACAGTAACCGCGAAAGCCGCAAGGGTGAGGCGCTTGCCGCCAATCCGCGCGCCGCTTTACTGTTTCACTGGAAATCCCTGCGGCGTCAGGTGCGGATCGAAGGCCCGGTCGAATGGGTCGATGATGCGACATCAGACGCCTACTTTGCGACGAGGCCCAAGGATTCGCAGATCGGAGCCTGGGCATCGGACCAATCGCGTCCCATGAACTCCCGGGCGGAATTTCTTGCGCGCATCGCCAAATATGCGGCCAAATATGGTTTGGGCAATGTGCCACGTCCGCCGCACTGGGGCGGCTATCGCATCGTACCGCAACGCTTTGAATTCTGGATCGACCGCCGCAATCGCTTGCACGAACGCACAATTTATACGGCGGACGGCAAGGGCGGCTGGACCACCGAAATTCTTTATCCGTAAGTGATCATAAGATGAGCCAAGCCCATCAACACCATCATCATCAGGCGCGCAGCAGCATGACCACGCGCGCGGCGCTCGCCAGTGTCGCGATGGCGGTGTCCCTGTTGGGGCTAAAGCTGTGGGGCGTCTGGCAAACCGGATCCATGGCCATGTTAGGCAGCCTTGCCGATACCGGCCTTGACCTCCTTGCCGCGCTGGTGACGCTCGCCGGGGTGCGGATTGCCGCGCAACCGGCGGATGATAATCATCGCTTCGGTCACGGCAAGGCGGAGGCGCTCGGTGCGATGTTTCAGGTCGTCGTCATCACCCTTTCTGCAATCGGCATCGGCTATAGCGCAATTCATCGCATGCGGACGGGTTCGGTCACCGCCAATGCCGAATATGGGATCGGCATTTCGCTCGTCGCCATCGTCGCAACCCTCGCGCTGATTGCCTATCAACGCCATGTCATCGCGCGCACCAGATCGGTCGCCATCAAGGCGGACAACCTCCATTATACCTCCGATCTGGCGTTGAACGCGGCCGTTATCGCGGCATTGGTGCTCGATCAGTATTTCGGGCTTCGGGGCGCCGATCCTCTGTTTGGCTTGCTCATTGCGCTATGGCTGTTGTGGGGTGCCTGGAGCGCCGCGAGCCATGCGTTTGATGAACTGATGGACAAGGAATGGCCCGACGAAAAGCGGCTGCGTTTTGTCGAGGTCGCGATGACCCATCCTGAACTCAAAGGCATCCATGACCTGCGCACCCGCACCAGCGGTGCCCACGACTTTGTTCAGTTCCACGTCTGGGTCGACCCCGATATGACGGTCGCCGCAGCGCATGATGTGATGGACGAGGTTGAGGAAAAGCTGATGAAGGAATTTCCCGGGACCGAGATTCTCATCCATCCGGATCCCGAAGGACATCGTGACAAGCTTGGTTATGTTCCGTCGGAAACGCTCGAGCACCACGACCCCGATTGATTTGCATCGCGTCCTCGCTTCGGGATAGGATGCACGAAAGACCAAAGGAATACCCCATGCTCATGTCCAACCGCAACCGCCTCGCCAAGCTTCAATATCTTCCCGGCACCTACCGCATGCTGAGCGGAGGCGACCATGTGCTGTGCGCGGTAACAGGTGACCCAATCCCGCTGGAAGATTTGCGCTATTGGTCGGTCGCGCGGCAGGAAGCCTACTCCACGGCCGAGCTGTCGGTGAAGGCTGAACTGGGCGCGGCCAAATAAACCTGACGTTTCTATTCATGATACCGCGCCTGTCTACCGTCGCTGTTGTCTTAAGCCTTGGCGGTGCGTTGTTCGCTTGTGTGCCAGGCAAGGATGACCCGGTCACCACTACATCATCTGACCCCATAGCCGTAACCAAAGGTTCGCCGCCGCTTGCCTTGTCCGGGTCGGTACGGACCGACTTCACACTCAACGGCGCGGTTGTGCAGGGCGGGGCTGTTGTCGGACGGGCACCGTCGGGCGCGACGGCGGTGCGATTCAACAGCGAGCTTTTGCCGCTAACGCCGGACGGCTATTTCCTCATTGGTTTTGATCGCGATGCGCCGGATCGCGCAACCCTCACAGCCTCGCTCAGCGACGGTCGCGACCTCACGCGCACTTTGACGGTTGCGCCAGGGGCCTGGCGGATCGAGCATGTCAACACGCGTTATACGGGCGGGGCCGCGACTACGGCCGAGTTCGAACGTCGCCGGGCCGGAGAGCTTGCCCAGATCAACGCTGCCCGGCGTACCAGCAGCGCAAGCGAAGGTTGGCGTCAAACTTTTATCTGGCCGGTAAAGGGCCGACTATCCGGCTATTTCGGATCGCAGCGGGTCTACCAAGGGAAACCGGGAAGCTATCACAGCGGGACCGATATAGCGGTGCCAACTGGCACGCCCTTCGTCGCACCGGCTGACGGGGTGGTCGTGCTGGCAGCCGAGACGCCGTTCACACTTGAAGGGCGGTTGCTCATTGTTGATCACGGTCATGGGCTTTCAAGTTCGTTCCTGCATTGCTCCAGGCTTGATGTCAAAATAGGCGATGTGGTGCGGCAGGGCCAACAACTGGGTCTGGTTGGCGCAACCGGACGTGCCTCTGGCCCGCATTTACACTGGGCGGCAAAATGGAACACAGCGCGCATCGACACCCGCAAGCTCGCGGGCGAGATGTAAATTGGCTATCGTATGAAGTTGCGCTTTGTTTGATTTTTCGGAAATAAAATATCAAATGAAACCAAATACTGACAATAAATCGCCGTTAACTCATGCTGCATTGCACAAAAATGGCTGATTTCTGCGCAAAACAGCTGTTGCAAAATCATCACAGGCTGTTGAAAATGCGTCCGGGGCGCAGCAGTTTCCCTTTACTCTGGATGAACGGGCCGTCATGCCGCTCCAATCGGCAGAGACCCAACACATAAAAATGTGGGGTCATGCATGATTCGAACTCAACCAGAGTCAAAGGACTGGATCGTGAAAAAATCTCAACTTTTTAAAGCTGGCGCAGCGTCGTTCGCGCTCAGCGTAGCGCTGGTATCAGCGCCGGCGTTCGCGCAGGACGCTGCGCAGGATGCGCCTGCGGCTGAAACCGCTGATGACGCCATCATCGTGACGGGCACACTTATTCGTAACCCGAACCTGCAAAGCTCGTCGCCTGTCAACGTGACGACATCTGATGAAATTCAACTTCGTCAGACGAATGTTGCTGAAGAAATTCTTCGTGATGTCCCGGGCGTTGCGGCGAACGTGGGTTCGTCTGTGAACAACGGTAATGGTGGCGCGTCGTTCGTCGACCTTCGTGGCCTCGGCCCGAACCGCAACATCGTTGTGCTCGACGGTCATCGTATCGTTCCGGCGAACCTTAACGGCAATGTCGACCTTAACAATATTCCGCTCGCGCTGGTTGATCGTGTCGATGTTCTGACCGGTGGGGCGAGCACGACTTATGGTGCTGACGCTGTTTCGGGTGTTGTCAACTTCGTCACCAAGCGTGATTTTTCGGGGATGGATCTTTCGGGCGGCTATCAGATTACCGATCGCGGTGATGGCAAGATCTTCCGCGCTGACCTTGTGGTTGGCGGCAATTTTGACGGAGATCGCGGTAATGCTACGCTGAGTATCGGATATCAGCAGGCTGATCCGGTTTTCTTTGGTGGTGATCGCCCGCTGTCTGATCTGACTGTCGATTCGTTTGATGGCTCGGGTTCGGGCGCTTCAGGAACCGCGACTCCTTCGCGTTTTTCGATCAGTGGCGTGGGTAATCGGCAAATCGATCCCGTCACGGGCAATCTGGTACCGCAATACGCGCTGTTTAACTTCAATCCCTACAATATCTTCCAGACGCCGTTCAAACGCTACAATGTTTATTCGGCGGCACGTTACGAAGTAAGCGATTCGGTTGAAGTTTTCGCGCGCGGCTTGTTCTCGCAGAATACCGTAAATACGATCATTGCGCCGTCGGGCTCGTTTGGCTCGCCCATGTTCATTCCGCTGAGTAACCCCTATATGACGGCGGGCGCACGGAACATGTTCTGCGCCAACAACGACTTCAATCCGAATGTGGCGGGCGTGCAAACGTTGACCGCTGCACAATGTGCTGCGGCCGCTGCGGCGACAGACCCCAACGATCCGAACTATCGAGAGGTTGCAACGAACGTAGGGCGTCGTTTGGCAGAAGCTGGTGGCCGCGTAAGCAGCTATAAGACGCAAATTTTTGATATTATGGCGGGTGTCCGTGGGGCCATTACCGACAACATTCATTATGAAGTTTCGGGCAATTATGGCGAAAGCGAAAATACCCAGACCATTCTGAATTATGCGTCGATGCCGCGTTTGCAGCAGGGCCTTCGCGCCACCAACACCACAACTTGTGCCGACACGTCGAACGGATGCGTTCCGATCAACCTGTTCGGACCGGCTGGTTCGATAACGCCGGAAATGGTTAAGTTCCTTCTGGTTCCGGCAACTTCGGGCAATACCGCTTCATTGTTGCAGGTACGCGGTATCCTTTCGGGTGATTTGATGCGCGTTTCCGAAACCGCTGAGCCGGTTTCGTTCGCGGCCGGTACCGAATATCGCAAATACACCGCAGGCGTATTCGCTGACCAGTTGGCCCAGGATCCGGGTGCCCTTGGCGGTGCTGGCGGCGCGACTGTGCCGGTCGAAGGCGGCTACAGTGTTCGGGAAGCCTTTGCTGAAATCATTGCGCCGATCATCGCGGACCGTCCTTTGTTCAACAGCCTGACGCTTGAAGCTGGTATCCGTTATTCGGACTATAAGATTGACGCGCCAGGCAAGCCGGGCTTTGATACGTGGACGTGGAAGCTTGGTGCAACCTGGTCACCGGTCGAAAGCCTTAAAATTCGCGGCAACTACCAGCGCGCGGTTCGTGCGCCGAACATCGGTGAACTCTTCACACCCAATGCAGTCGGTCTCGTGAATCTTAAGAACGATCCTTGCCAAAACCCGGGAAGTACCATTCTCGCAACTTCTGTGCTTGGCCAGATTTGCGCGGCGCAAGGTGCTCCGGTCACCGGTGCAGGCTACATTACTGCTATCGATTCGCCTTCGGCGGGTCAGATTAACGCATCGTTCAGCTACTCGACCAACAACAAGCCTGAAAAGGCAGACACTTGGACGTTGGGTGCGGTGTTCCAGCCGGACTTCGTTTCGAACCTGTCGTTGTCGGTGGATTACTATAACATCAAGATCAACAATGCCTTGTCGACCCCGACCGTCGGCGACATTCTTGCCAAATGCTTCGGCAATATGTCGGCATCGAGTGCGACCTCGGTAGCTTGTACGTCGATCCAGCGTGACCCCGCAACGGGTGGCCTTGATGGCGATGCCAGTACCACGCCGGGCGTTCCACAGCCGCTCACCAACAGTGGCCGTTTGGCGACTGATGGTCTTGATATTGCTGCGAACTGGAAGACGGACCTGACCGATGAGCTCACTCTCGCGCTGAACTTCTCGGGCAACTATACCTTCCATTCGAAATTCCGCGCCGAGGCGGGTGGTATGAACCGTGAATGCGTAGGATATTACAGCATTAACTGTACGTCGGTTGGCTCGATTTTGCCCAAGTTCTCGTTCAACCAGCGGACGACCTTGTCCTTTGGGGATATCGATCTGTCACTTCTGTGGCGTCACATTTCGGGCACTCAGCAGGAACCCTATGATGCGAATGAAGCGAACTTCGGTAGTAATGGACCGGCGTTCCCTGCATTCCAGAAGATCAAGGCGTATGACTGGTTCGATCTGACAACGCGGTTCAATGTTACCGACAATTTCGAAATGACGTTGTCGGTCATGAACCTGCTGGATAAAGATCCGCCAATGGTTGGTTCGAACATCGGTTCGACCACGTTTAATAGCGGCAACACCTATCCGTCGACCTATGACGCGATCGGTCGTCGCTATGCGGTCGGTGCCCGCCTGAAGTTCTGATAGACAATTAATGTTGCAAAGAAGGCGGGTCGAAAGATCCGCCTTTTTGCGTTAAGCTTGGATTTCAGGCAAATTCGACCCCAAGGTGAAAGACGCGCTAATGCATTTTACCGACCCCCACAGTGCCAACGCGGAAGGTATGAACGCTCTCCGGAATGCGAATTATCCTTTAGCCGTCCACTGCTTCAAGGCGGCGATCAATTTGGATCACTTGGCACCTCCATTGTGGCTCAATTTGGCCAATGCATATCGTCATATGGAGGATGACAAATGCGAGCGCGACGCGCTTGAACAAGCCCTCAACATCGATCGGACAAATTTTACGGCCTGGTTGCGCAAGGCCGAATTGCACGAACGCCTCGACGAGCGACGGCAAGCTATAGAGGCTTGGAGCGGGGTGCTAGAGATGGCGCAACAATTAGAACCAGTTCCCGCCGACTTGGCAGCGATATTGGATCATGGCCGCAAATATGTGAATGCGCAGGGCGTTGCGCTGACGACGAGGATCGAAGCGGCAATCGGCAGCGATATTACAAAACTCGGTCCGCGCGATCATCGCCGCATGCGCGCCTTTATCGATCGCGCCGCCGGAAAGCGCCGCATCTATCAAAATGAATGCGCCGGTCTGTACTATCCGTTCCTGCCCGCCGACGAATTCTTCGACGATCACCATTTTCCTTGGTTTGACGATTTAACCATTCATACGGACGCGATCCGCGCGGAGTTGTTACAACTACTCAAGGCTCCGGGCGAAGCGCTGCGCCCTTATGTTAAAATGGACAAAGGCACGCCCGAAAACAAGTGGAGTGACCTTGATCATTCGCTTGATTGGGGTGCGTGCTTCCTGTGGGAATATGGCGAACCCAACGCGGCAGTGTTAGATCGTTGTCCGGCGACGCGAGCCGCGTTGGACGAGGTGCCTCGCTCACATGTTCCCGGGCGTGCACCCTCTGCATTTTTCTCGTTATTGAAACCCCATACCCATATTCCGCCCCATACCGGCGTCACGAACACGCGCGCCATCATTCATTTGCCATTGATCGTCCCACCAAATTGCGGGTTCCGAGTTGGTGGCGAAATACGCGAGTGGGTAGAGGGGAGGCCATTCGCGTTCGACGATACGATTGAGCATGAAGCGTGGAATCACAGCGATGAACTGCGTGCGGTCTTGATCTGCGACGTGTGGAACCCTCATCTCAGCGAAGCCGAACAGGCGATGATTGCCCGCTATTTTGAAGCCACAGATGCAACGGATCTGCCGCAACACTGATTTGTCTGTTACGCAAATGTGACATATTCATCACAGGTTCACGAAATAACCCCGGTTTTCTGCGCTTCCTCTTTACCTGCTCTCCCGATGACGGCATCTTTGGCAAATTGGGCCGACAGAAAGTCGGCACACATCATACAATGGACTCGTCTCGCGAGACCAATCTTATTGAACCGAAGGACTGGATTGTGAAGAAAACCACTACATTGAATAGCGGCGTAGCGATCGCCGTGATGAGTTTGGCGCTGGCGTCGTCGCCTGCATTTGCGCAGGACTCAATAACTGCTGAAACTGGTACCGCTGCTGCTGATGAAGCGATCGTTGTAACAGGTTCGCGTATTCGTTCCCCCAATCTCGAATCAGTTCAGCCCATCTCGGTCGTAACGGGCGAAGAGTTTTTTGAAACCGGGCAAGTATCGGTCGGCGACGTGCTGAATGATCTGCCGCAGTTGCGCAATACCTACAGCCAGCAAAACTCCACCCGCTTTCTTGGTACGCGGGGTTTGAACCTGCTTGACCTTCGTGGATTGGGGTCAGAACGTACGCTGGTGCTCGTCAATGGCCGCCGCCATGTCGCGGGCGACGTTCTTTCCAGCGGCGTCTCGCCCGACGTGAATACTTTTCCGACCGACCTCATCGAACGCGTAGAACTTGTGACGGGTGGTAACTCCGCCGTTTATGGTTCGGACGCGATTGCAGGTGTCGTGAATTTCGTTCTCAAAAAGGATTACGAAGGCATTCAATTGCGTGGACAGACCGGTGTCAACATTGACCACGGTGATGCAGGCAACCAGTATGTGTCGTTGCTGGCCGGTAAGAACTTTGGTGATGGTCGCGGTAACGTTGCCTTAAACCTCGAATATGCGCATCAGTCTGATTATTATGCCAGCGGTCGTAAGAATCTTGCTCAAAATGACACATTTATAATTACAGATACTGATCCCAGCGGGTCCGACGGCATTTTTGATCGCACTTTTTACCGCGACGTTCGCTCGGCGACGATTGCAACCGGCGGCATGGTCGCTGTCCGGTACGCTAACTCAGCAGCACCTTGCGGAGCTGACGCTCTCGGAGCGGCTTTCACATGTGCTTCGATTTTTAATTCAACCGGCGCGCTAAATCCGATTACGGGGCAACGGGTTGGTCTTGGCCCGAACGGTAACTTCATCGGCGGGAATGGATATATCGGTCGCGAAGGTCGTTTGGTTGCGTTGTCGCCTGAATTGACCCGCTATTCCGTCAATTTGCTGGGCCATTATGAAGTTTCGCCAGCTTTTGTTCCCTTTGTCGAAGCAAAATATGTTCGTACCGAAGCTCAGGGTTCGCAGAGCGGCCCGTTCTTCTCGCAAGGACAGACGTTGAGCGATGCGATCGAAATCGATACCTTGGTTGACCCCTCTTACTACATCACCGGTGGCGCGCGAGGCCTTGTGAATCGCGAAGGTATCCGTCTCGACAACCCCTATTTGTCGGCACAGGCTCGCGCGACTTTGACCCAGCAATTGCTTGCCACAACAGTAAATCCCAATACCGGTAGTGCTCTCAACGCTACGCAATTGGCGGCTCAGCGTGCAGCCATCGCTAACGGGTCGTTCCGGTTTTCACTGCGTCGTAACTGGGTCGATCTAGGTATTCGCGATGAAGCGATTCGCCGTGAAACCTACCGCGCCGTCTTTGGTGTCCGCGGTGATTTCAATGATGACTGGAATTATGAAGTCTTTGCTAATTATGGCGAACACAAAGAACGTAACCTCATCAAGGGTAACGTAAATACGCAGCGCTATCTCCTCGCGGTGGACACTGCGGTCAACCCGCTGAACGGTCAGATCGTTTGTCGCTCGCAATTGGACGGTCGTTATGCGGGTGAAGATGTGGGGGGCAACCCGAACGTTCTCGCGGCAGACGTTGCAGCATGCGTTCCGCTCAACCCGTTTGGTGATGGTTCGGTGTCCGATGCGGCCAGAAAATATCTGCTGGTGGATTCTCTGGCGACCGGCAAGATCACCCAGCTCAATCTAGGCGGCTATCTTGCTGGCGATTTGAGTTCGCTGTTCGAGTTGCCCGGTGGCCCGATCAGTTTCTCCATTGGTGCAGAATATCGTCGCGAGACGTTGCGCTATGACCTCGATGATCTGACCCAGGCGGGATATGCTTTCTACAATGCTATCCCCTCGTTCAGTTCGCCCGCTTTTGAAGTGAAAGAAGCGTTTGCGGAAGTTCGCGTGCCTCTTTTGAAAGATGTTCCGCTGTTCCAAGAGCTGACGTTGACCGGATCTGCTCGTGTGGCGGATTATAAGGGTGCGGCTGGTACAGTCTGGGCGTATAGCGGCGGTGTCGAATGGCGTCCGATTGAAGACGTTCGCTTCCGTGGGACCTATGCCAAGTCGGTTCGCGCACCAAATCTGTCAGAGCTCTATTCGGCTCAAGGTCAGAATTTTGCACCGGGTTTTGTTGATCCCTGTTCGGAGCGCAACATCGGCACTGGATCGGCCACGCGTCGCGCAAACTGCGATGCGGCAGGTCGTCCGGCCGGGTACGATTATGTTTATTCGTCATCCCTCGAAGTTACGAGTGGTGGCAACCCGGGCTTGAAGGCAGAAAAATCAACGTCTTGGACCGTCGGTGGTGTTTTCACGCCGCGTTTCGTTCCCGGATTGTCGTTGTCGGTCGATTATTACGACATCAAGGTTGATGACGTAATCTCGGCAGTGAGTGCGCAACAGATCGCAAATCTTTGCTACGATTCCCCGGACCTCAATAACGTCTTCTGTACGTTGTTCGAGCGTGCGGGAGCTAGCGGTGGACCCAACGGTGAACAGCAATTCCGTATTGTTGAAACCTCGCTTCTGCAATCGTCGACTAACTTTGCGTCAATGCGTCGCCGCGGCATCGATACCAACTTTGCGTACCAGCATCGGTTTGATTGGGGTCGTCTGAACCTGAACGCTATCTGGACCCACACTTTCCAGAACGATGACTTCACCAACCCATCAAATCCCAATTTTGCAAATCGTTTCCTCAATGAACTTGCGGATCCGAGCGATGAAGTCAGCTTCAACGCCGGGCTTGAATTCGGCAAGGTGACGGTGGGATACAAGCTGCGCTGGATCGACAAAATGTATCTCAAT
Organism: Pseudomonadota bacterium; assembly: GCA_023458055.1. Lineage (GTDB taxonomy): Bacteria > Pseudomonadota > Alphaproteobacteria > Sphingomonadales > Sphingomonadaceae > JAFAFE01. Next base: position 66,031 of record JAEXAW010000101.1, on the reverse strand, counting down.
ACGTGGGAAGATTATAATCCGCTCAACGGACAAGGCCCGCAAAATGCTGACTATGCGCCGATCAAGAAATATCCGGATGTGTTCTATCACGATATCCGGGTCGGTCTTGATGTGAACGATCAGTTCAACGTTTATCTTGGTGTTGACAACATTACCAACCGTCAACCTCCCTACGGTCTCACCGGTGTGGGTGGTGGCTCCGGCATCTATGATGTTCGCGGTCGCTATGGTTACGCGGGTGTCGTCGCCAAATTCTGATCTTTCGATTGGTTAATGTTCAAAGAAGGGCTGGGGCTTTGTTCCAGCCCTTCTTTTTTGCTAAAAGGCTTCATCATGATTGCGTCTCCTCACCATGTGACCGATCAGGCAAAATTGCTCGCCGAACAGGGGAATGTTGCCGGCGCCTTCGAGTTACTGAACAAAGCAGAACAAGACGGCGATGCTCGCGCGGCGCTTATGCTCGCGGATTGGCGGCTGAGCGGTGCGCTCATCCGACGAGATATTAAGCTCGCCCGAAAATTTTATGGCAGGGCCGTGGAATTGGGCTTGGAAGAAATCGCACCCATCCATATCGCCATGCTTGCAAACGGAGCAGGTGGTGCAAGCCGGGATTGGCGGCTAGCGCTCAAACTGTTGCGGCAACGGGCAGCATATGATTCTTTAGCCGAACGACAATTGCGGCTTATCGAGGCAATGGATATTAACGAGGAGGGCGATCCACTCGCATCGATGAACCCCGTCTGCTGCAACGATACGCCGCTCGTTGAACAGCATCTTCATTTTATGACACCCGATGAGTGTCACTACATCATCGAACAAGCATCAGGGAATTTGCAACCATCAGTGGTCTTTCACCCGGTCACCGGTCGTATGGTTCAAGATCCTATCCGTACCGCTCGCACGGCTGCTTTCCCAATCGTGAAGGAAGATCCTGTCGTTCATGCAATTAACCGTCGCATAGCGAAGGCTACGCAGACTGATGTGTCGCAAGGTGAACCTACGCAAATTCTGTGCTACGATGCCGGAGAGCAATATAAACTCCATAGTGATGCTCTGCCGACCGGAGACAATCAGCGCGCGAAGACGTTTCTAGTAGCATTGAATCACCATTTTGAAGGCGGTGAGACCAGTTTTCCTGAACTGGGATTAAAATTGCGCGGCAAGACGGGGGACGCAATCCACTTCACCAACGTCAATAGTGAGGGCAGTATCGATAACGCCGCAAAACATGCCGGATTACCCGTCATTAGAGGCCGCAAATATATTCTTTCGAAATGGATCAGGGAGCGTCCGTTAGACTTGACCGGCCCGCCCGGACGCCCCTTCTGATCTTGCGAGCGTTACTCCACCCTCAACACCAAGCCCCCATCGCCTTCATCGACCTTGACCGTTGATCGATCCGGCACTTCGCCTTTCAGGATCAGGTCCGCCAGCGGATCTTGCAGATATTTTTGCACCGCGCGTTTGAGCGGGCGGGCACCGTAAACCGGGTCATAGCCGACGCGGCCTAACCACGCCTTGGCGCTGTCCGTTAGCTCCAGCGTGATCTTGCGATCCGCCAGCAGTTTCTGGACGCGCGCCACCTGAATATCGACGATGCCGCCCATATGCTCCTGGCCCAGACGGTGGAACAGCACAATCTCGTCGAGACGGTTCAGGAATTCGGGACGGAAATGGGCTTTGACCACGTCCATCACCTGCGGCTCGACCTTGTCGACATCCTCGCCATCCTTCAAATCGACCAGATATTGGCTGCCAAGGTTGGACGTTAAGATGATCAGTGTGTTGGTGAAATCGACCGTGCGGCCTTGACCATCGGTCAAACGACCATCGTCGAGCACCTGAAGGAGGATGTTGAACACATCGCCATGCGCCTTTTCCACCTCGTCAAACAAAACCACCTGATAGGGACGGCGGCGGACGGCTTCGGTGAGGACGCCGCCTTCATCATAGCCGACATAACCCGGAGGCGCACCGATGAGGCGTGCGACGCTGTGCTTTTCCATGAACTCGCTCATGTCGATGCGGACCATCGCATTGTCATCGTCGAACAAGAATCCGGCAAGCGCCTTGGTAAGTTCGGTCTTGCCCACACCGGTTGGCCCCAGGAACAGGAAAGAACCGAGCGGTCGGTTGGGGTCTTGTAGCCCCGCGCGTGACCGGCGCACGGCGGTCGAGACGGCCTTTACCGCATCCTGCTGACCGATCACCCGCGCGGCGAGTTTCAACTCCATGCCGAGCAGCTTTTCGCGCTCGCCTTCCATCATCCGGTCAACCGGAATGCCGGTCCAGCGTGAGACGACCCCGGCGATATCATTTTCGGTGACCTCTTCCCGCAACATCGCCGCGTTCTGGCTATCGCCCGCCGCCGCCTGGGCTTCGGCCAGCGATTTTTCGAGATTGGGGATGGTCCCATATTGGATCTCGCCCGCCTTGGCGAGATCGCCCGCCCGCTGGGCCTGTTCCAATTCGACGCGGGCTGCATCAAGTTTGGTCTTGATGTCGGCTTCGCCCGCAATCTTGTCCTTTTCATTCTGCCAGCGCGTGGTCAGTTCACTCGATTGCTGTTCGAGATTGGCAAGCTCGGTTTCCAGATTTTCGAGCCGGTCTTTGGATGCGGCATCGCTTTCCTTTTTCAAGGCTTCGCGTTCGATCTTCAACTGGATGATCCGGCGGTCAAGATTTTCGATTTCTTCGGGCTTCGATTCCACCTCCATACGCAGGCGCGATGCAGCCTCGTCCATCAGGTCGATGGCTTTATCGGGGAGGAAACGGTCCGTGATGTAGCGGTTCGAAAGCATCGCCGCAGACACCAGCGCGCCATCGGTGATGCGCACGCCGTGGTGGAGCTCATATTTTTCCTTGAGCCCGCGCAGAATCGAGATGGTGTCCTCGACTGTCGGCTCACCGACAAAGACGGGCTGGAACCGGCGCTGGAGCGCAGCGTCCTTTTCGACATATTTCTGATATTCATCGAGCGTGGTGGCGCCGATGCAGTGGAGTTCACCGCGCGCGAGGGCGGGCTTCAGCAAATTGCCAGCGTCCATCGCGCCTTCGGATTTGCCCGCGCCGATGAGCGTGTGCATTTCGTCGATGAAGAGGATGATATCGCCTTCGGCCTGTTTCACCTCGTCGAGCACGCCCTTCAAGCGTTCCTCAAATTCGCCGCGATATTTAGCGCCCGCGATCAGGCTTCCCATGTCCAGCGCCATCAGCGTGCGGTTCTTGAGCGTATCGGGCACGTCACCATTGGCGATGCGCAAGGCGAGGCCCTCTGCGATGGCGGTCTTACCAACGCCGGGCTCGCCGATCAGCACCGGGTTATTCTTGGTGCGACGGGCAAGGATCTGGATGGTGCGGCGGATTTCCTCGTCGCGCCCGATAACCGGGTCGAGCTTGCCATCGCGCGCCGCTTCGGTGAGGTCGCGGGCGAATTTCTTGAGCGCATCATAACGATCTTCCGCGCCCGCCGTGTCGGCATTGCGGCCCTTGCGCAGTTCGTTGATGGCGGCGTTGAGGCCATCGGCGGTCACGCCTGCCTCGGCCAGCGCCTTGCCCGCGGGCGACGATTTGTCGAGTGTGAACGCCTGAAGCAGCCGTTCGACCGTCACATAACTATCGCCCGCCTTGGTTGCGAGTTGTTCGGCCTGGTCGAGCAACCGCACGGCATCATTGTTGAGGCCCGGCGAATTTTGCGCGCCCGATCCCGACACTGCCGGGATTTTAGCGAGCGCGGCATCAACTGCCATGGTCGCACGCGCAGGATCGCCACCCGCTTTGCGGATGAGCCCAGCGGCCATGCCTTGATTATCTTCCAGCAGCGCCTTCAATATATGGTCCGGCGTGATCTGCTGATGGTTCATGCGGATCGCGACCGTTTGTGCGGATTGCAGAAAACCCTTGGCGCGATCGGTAAATTTTTCGAGGTTCATAAAGTGGATACCCCCTTAATCTGAATTTGGTTCCGGTTCGATATAATGTTGCAAAATTGCAACACAAGGGCCGGATGCGATAAAGGTTGCGCGGGGCGGTAACTTGTTCCAGCGTGCCGCCAGAATGCTCCAGCCCGGGGTCTTTTTCAAGGAGTCGAATGTCTTATGCGTGGTAGCAAGATTACCCTGTTTGCTTTTGTTTCAACGCTGGGTCTGTGTTCTGCACCGTTGGCGGCGCAGCAGCCGGACACGACTTTGCCGACGGTGTCCGCTCCCGATCTCGTCAATAAGGTTGATATTCCCTACGAGATGTTCACACTCAAAAATGGGCTGACCGTTCTGGTGCATCAGGATCGCAAGGCGCCGGTGATCGGGGTTACGGTCTATTATCGCGTCGGCTCGAAAAATGAGCCCAAGGGCAAGACAGGCTTTGCGCATCTGTTCGAACATCTGATGTTCGGGGGTTCCGAAAATGTCCCCAATTTCGACAAGCCGCTGACCGAAGCAGGCTCTACGCCGAGCAATGGTTCGACCTATTTTGACCGCACCAATTATGTGATTACGGTCCCCACTGGCGCGCTTGATCGTGCGTTGTTCATGGAGGCCGACCGGATGGGCCGGTTGCTCGGTGCGGTAACCCAAGGCAAGCTTGATGCCCAGCGCGGCGTTGTCCAGAATGAAAAGCGGCAGGGCGACAATAACCCGTTTGGTCTCGTCGAATATACCGAACTGGAAACGCTGTTCCCTGAAGGCCATCCTTATGGGCACAGCACGATCGGCTCGATGGCCGACCTTGATGCGGCAAGCCTTGCGACGGTGCATCAATGGTTCAAGGATAATTACGGTCCCAACAACGCCATTCTTGTCCTCGCGGGCGATATTGACGCTAAGACTGCGAAGAAGAAGGTGAACCAATATTTCGGCGGCATCGCGCGCGGCCCTGCTATGAAGCCGGTCGATGCGCCGGTCCCGACGCTCCCGGCGCGGGTCGATAAAGTGATGAAGGACCGCGTCGCCAACACCCGCGTGATGCGCGAATGGGTTGTGCCGGGCCTTAATGATCCTGACAGCGGCAATCTGGATATCGCCGCGATGGTGCTTGGCGGTCTTGCGAGCTCGCGCCTCGACAATGCGTTCGTGCGCGGTGACCAGTCGGCGGTCAGCGTCACGGCAGGCGACGGCGCGTTTGAAAAGTTGGGCTTTTTCACGGTGCAGGGAGACATCAAGCCGGAGACGGATGCGGCAGCATTTGGCAAAAAGCTCGATACGCTTATCGCAGACTATATTGCCAAGGGGCCAACCGCCGATGAAGTCAGCCGCGCCAAGACGCAGTTGATTTCGCAGCAGGTTGCGGCGTTGCAAGAGGTCGGCGGGTTCGGCGGCAAAGCCTCGACGCTGGCGGAAGGCCAGCTCTACTCGAACGATCCGGCCTATTATAAGACCGCGCTTAATCGCATTGCCGCCGCAACGCCTGCGAGTGTAACTGCCGCGATGCAGAAATGGCTGACGCGGCCGGTGTTCGGTCTCACTATCGAACCTGGCGAGCGCGCGCCTTACACCGAGGCGAGCGGCCCCGATGGCGCGAAGGTTGCCGACACGCCGATCCCCGAACCCAAGCTCGCCATCCCGTCGGTCGGCAAGAACCCCGCGCTCGACTTCCCGGATGTCCAGACCGCGACGCTCGCGAACGGCATCAAGCTGCATTATGCGCAGCGCACTACCATCCCGATGACGTGGGTGTCGGCAAGTTTCGATGCGGGCTATGCGGCAGAACCCGCCAATGCGCGCGGGACGAGCGCGCTGACCTATGCCTTGATGGATGCGGGTACCAAGACACGCAACGAGGTTGAACTCGCGGAGGCCAAGGAGCGGCTCGGCGCGACGATCAATATCGGCGCGGGGATCGACCGCACGGAAGTGTCGATGCGCGCGCTCAGCGGCAATTTCGCGCAATCGCTGGCGTTGATGGCGGACATCATCCGCAACCCCGCCTTCGCACCAGCAGAGGTGGATCGGCTGCGTGCCATCCAGCTTTCGAATATCGAGGCGCAAAAGAAAAACCCGCGCAGCATGGCGACCAATGCCTTCTATCCGCTGCTTTACGGCCAGACTCATCCTTATGCGACGCCCGCGGGCACTGCGGGTGATACGGCGGCGGTGCAGAAGCTTGGCAGCGCGGATCTTTCCGCATTCCATGACCGCTGGATTCGGCCCGACAATGTCGAACTGTTCGTCGTGTCCAGCCTGCCGCTTGCGACCGTGAAGGCCGATCTTGACAAGACGCTGGGAGACTGGAAGGCGCCGGCGCAAGCCAAGGGCGTTAAGCAGTTTGATATGGCTTTGCCTGCGGCGAAGCCCGGCATTGTGCTGCTCGATCGCCCGCAATCGCCGCAATCGGTGTTGCTGGGAGGGCTCGTCACTTCAAAGACCATGCGCGATGATCTGGTTGCGAATGGCGCGGCGGACACCATTCTCGGGATGGATTTCCTCTCGCGCATCAATACCGATCTGCGCGAGGTCAAGGCGTGGACCTATGGTGCATCCGCCTATCTCGCCGCGCGCCAGCAGAGCAGCCCTTATATTATCTCGACCTCGGTGCAGGCCGACCGCACGGGCGATTCGATTGCCGCGCTGACCCAGCAGATCACCGATTTTCTGGGCGCGAAAGGCGTGACGGCGGAGGAATTTAACCGCACGATCAAAGGAAATATCGCCGCGCTCCCGGGGCAATATGAAACCGCTGAGGCCGTTTTGGGACAGATGAAGGCCGATAGTTTTGCAGGCCATCCGTCCAATTATGTCGAAACGCTGGCAGCGCGTTATAATGCCCTTACGGCATCGGCGCTTGATGATGCGGGCAGGGCCACCATCGACCCCAAGCACATCCAGTGGGTGGTGGTCGGCGACCGGAAAGTGGTTGAACCACAACTGAAAAAGCTGGGCTTGCCGCTGACCGTGATTGGCGATAGCACAGCCGCAACGCCCGGGGCGCCGGGCGCCAATTAATCTTTAAAGGAGTGGAAAATCATGTCGAATGTTGCTGGTACTTATGATTGCGTGACCAAGACCCCGATGGGTGACCAGAAGTCGGTCCTGACCCTTGAAGTCAATGGCGACACCTTCACCGGCAAAAACGCCGGTGCGATGGGATCGATGGACCTTTATGATGGCAAGATCGATGGCAACACCCTCACCTGGAAAATGGATATGAAGGTGCCGATGCCGATGACCCTCGATGGCAAGGCGACCATCGACGGCGATACGCTGACCGGTTCGGTCAATGCCGGTGCCTTTGGCCAGATGGCGATGACGGGCACGCGTCAGGCGTAAGTTTACGCTGAGACGTTGAAATAAAAGGGGCCGCGTTTCCGCTGAGGAGACGCGGCCTTTTTTTTATGGGAAAAGACGATCCTCCCCGTTGCGAGAGCAATGGGGAGGGGGACCATTTGCGGAGCAAATGGTGGAGGGGTCGCGAGGCACAGCCGAGCGGGCGACTCTTCCGCAATAAATTTGATCTCGAAGTTGAGCGCGGACCCTTCCGCCCGCTAATGCGGGCGACCCCTCCACCATCCTTCGGATGGTCCCCCTCCCCACGAGCTTCGCTCGCAGGGAGGACCACATATCACTGCACCGTCACCGTCACGGCGCGGCGGTTCCGCGCCCAGCTTGTCGGGTCTGATCCGAGCGCGTCTGGGCGTTCTTTGCCGTAGGAAATGGTGGTAATGCGCGAGGGGTCAATTCCTGCACTCGCAAGATAGTTTTTTGCGGCATTGGCCCGGCGCTCGCCGAGTGCGAGGTTATATTCGCGGGTACCGCGTTCGTCGGCATGGCCTTCGATGGTCACGCGCACATTGGGATATTGACGCAGCCAAGCGACCTGACTGTCGAGGATCGCGCGATCTGACGCATCGACATCATATTGGTCGGTATCAAAAAAGATGCGGTCGGATGTCACCTTGGCGACGAAATCCTGCTGTGACCCGGGGATCACCGCCCCGCTGATGCCACCATCGGTTGTGGTGCCGGTGCCGTCTGTGCCGACGGGCGGTGGAATATCTGCCGGAGGCTTTTTGGCGCAGGCGGTGACAGCCAGTGCGGCTGCGGCAATCATGCCGAAACGATGGAGGGTCTTCATGGGCTTTCTCCTTCTCTCTTTATCATCCCCACTCATTAAATCTTGCTATTGGAGGATCGGTCCCCACGCCGGATCCGATCCTTCCACCGCTGTCGGCAGTTTGCGTTCATTGACACCGGTCACATCGACCTGCCACACCGACGATCGGCCATCGCGTCCAGCCGAGGTGCGGAAAAACTGGATGACCCGGCCATTGGGGGCCCAGGTCGGGCCTTCATCCTGCCAGCTATCGGTCAGCAACCGCTCGCCGCCGCCTGAAGGGTTCATCACGCCAATACGGAAGTTACCAGCCATCTTGGTAAAGGCAATAAGGTCGCCGCGCGGACTCCATTCCGGCGTTGCATAGCTTCCCCCGCCGAAGCTGATGCGTTGCTGGTCGGTGCCATCGGCGTTCATCACATAAAGCTGCTGCTTACCCGACCGGTCGCTTTCGAACACGATCTTGCGGCCATCGGGCGAGAAGCTGCCGCCGACATCAATGCCGGGCGAGGAGGTAAGCCGCTGCGGCGTGCCGCCGTTTACGCTGATGCTGTAAATGTCGGTATTGCCCGCAACCGCCATCGAATAAAGGATGGTGCGGCCATCGGGTGACCAACGCGGCGCGAATGTCTGATTCTCGCTGGTCGTCACCAGTCGTTGCTGGCTGGTCGCAAGGTCGTAAATATAGATATGCGGTCGTTTCTGCTCATAAGACAGATAGAGGATCGATTTATAATCGGGCGAAAAACGCGGAGTGAGTGCGATGGATGAGCCAGCCGTCAGAAATTTGTGATTGGCGCCGTCCGAATCCATCACCGCGAGCCGCTTGGTGCGGTTCCCCTTCGGGCCAGTTTCGGCGATATAAGCGATGCGACTATCAAAAAACGGCGACTCTCCGCTGAGGCGCGAATAGATCATGTCGGCGCATTTATGCGCGGCGCGGCGCCATTCACCGGGAGGCACGACAAAGCCTTGCCGTGACTGTTCGTTCCCGAGATCGACGTCGTAGAGATAGCAGCCGATAGTAAGGTTGCCATCCGGGTTGGCGCGCACAAAACCCTGCACCAACGCTTCGGCGCCGATGCCCTTCCAGCCGCCAAATTGCGGGGCGGAGACCTCGCCAAAGCTGATCGCGCGCACCTGCCCCGGACCCATCGGCTTGTACAGGCCCGAGCGTTCAAGGTTCGAGGTGATGACATTGGCAATATTGCGCCCAAGGTTGGTGGTGTCGCCGCCTTCCGCGCTCGTTGCCACATTGGCGGGCGTGGCAAAGGCGGGGACCGCGATGACGGTGCGTTCGGCGCGGTCTGCTTCGCCGATCACCGTTTCGCTCGGCGGCGTTTGGGTGGTACTCGCCACGGGCGGTGTCTGGGCCAAAGCCGGAGCGGCCAGAGCGGTGCTGGCGGCGAGGAAAAGGGTCAGGGAACGGATCATCGTGCAGGCTACCTTTTCTGAAACTTGAATTCGTAATTCTGCCAATAGCTATAATGTTCGGGCGGAAGGCCGGTAAAGGGCGACGCCTGCTGAATAGCCTTCTTGGCGCATTCCTGATGGCGCGATTGTTGGGTGCGGTTGCTGTCATTGACCCCGGACGTGGTGGTCGAACTAAAACCCGCAAGGCTGCCATCGCGATCCAGACGGAACCGGACGGTGGTGACGAGCGCATCCACATCAATGCCCGTAACCCGGCAACGGTTCCACGGTCCTTCGACTTGGCTCTTGATGCTGGTGGTAATCGATTGGCGGATTTGCGCGGCCGACTTTGCGCCGGGGGCACCCGTTGAGGCGCTGTTGTTTTTCGTTTTACCGATGCCGCTGACGATGCTGGCGAGGTCGCCGGAAGGCCGCGTTGCAGAGCCTTTGCCTGTACCGGTTCCGGGTTTGGTTGCTGGCTTGGCGGCGGCTGACCGCGCAGGTGCGGCTTTGGCCGGAGCCGCCTTGGCCGGAACTGGACTTGCCTTCGCTGGCGGCGCTTTGCTCACGGTTTTCGTGGGTGTCGGTGTCGTCTTTGCCGCAGGCTTGGGCACGGCTTTGGGCTCCGGCCTCGTCAGCGCCTTTTTCAGCACGCGCTCGACAGTGCGTTCCACCGGCGGAGCGGGCACCGGCTTCACTTGCGGGAGGGGCGGCACCGGCGTCGGTTCGGGCAGCGGCACAGCCTCGGGTTCGGGCAGAGCCTCGGCAGCAGGGGCATCATCAATCGGGCCGTCTTCCGGTGCCTGGAACGCGGCGGGTGCTTCGGCATCGGGCGTTGGCGAGGTCGATTCAAGATCGGTTTCGGCCAAGATTTCGACCGCCATCGGCTGTGGTTGCGGCAAGGTCGCCGTGTGGCGCATCAATCCGGCCCAGATCAGGCCAAACAGCAGGACATGCGCGGCAATCGATGCCGCCAGCGCATAGCCGTCAACCTTGTCCCAGCGTCGTTCCATCGCCCCGTCCTATTGGCCCTCAACTGAACCGGTGGTGACCAGCGACACGCGGTTGAGCCCAGCCCGGTTCAATTCGCCCATCACCGCCATCACCCGGCCATAATCGAGCGTGCGGTCGGCGCGCAGCATGATTTGCGGCGCTTCCTTCTCGCCGGGCGCGAGCGTTGCGATCTGCGCCAGACGGTCCGGCAGGACCGCCGCGTCAATTTGCTCTTCGCCAAGGAAGATATTGCCGTCGCCATCAAGGCTGATGCTAACGGGCTCGCGCTCCGGTTGATTGAGCGCGTTGGCGCGGCTGTCGGGAAGGTCGACCGGCACGCCCGCCATCATCATTGGCGCGGCCACCATGAAGATGATGAGCAGCACCAGCATCACATCGACCATCGGGGTGACGTTGATGTCGGCCATCGGCGCGCGGCGTGAGCGGCGACCACCACGGCGCTGGCTATGAACGCCCATCGCCATTACGGGGTCGCCTCAAGTTCGCGGCTCAGCGTCGCGTGGAACTTGTCGGCAAAGCGGTTGAGCCGCGCTTCGAGATTGTTCAGCCCGTGGCTGAACCGGTTATAGGCGATGACCGCCGGGATCGCCGCGAACAAGCCGAGCGCCGTTGCGAACAGCGCCTCGGCAATACCCGGCGCGACGACCGCAAGGTTGGTGTTTTGTTCAGCGGCAATCGCGGTGAAGCTGTTCATAATGCCCCATACCGTGCCGAACAGGCCGACAAAGGGAGCGACCGACCCGACGGTTGCGAGAATGTTGATACGGTCGGCAAGGCCGTCCACTTCCTGCGCGGTCGCAGCGTTCATCGTGGTCGACAGCCGTTCGCGGGTGCCGTCACGATCTACCTTTTGCCCCGCGGTCGAGCGGCGCCACTCGTCAATCCCGGCGGTAAATACGCGGGCAGCGGGAGCGGGGGCCTTTCCATTACGGTCATAAAAGCCGTCAATATCGTGAGCCGACCAGAAATCCTTTTCAAAGTCGCGGCTGCCTTTGTTGGCGCGCGACAGCTTGGTCGAAAAGCTGAAGATCACCCACCAGGTCCACAGCGAAGCCAGGAGCAGACCGATCATGATCGCCTGCACAACGGGATCGGCTTGCAGGAACAGGCTGAGCGGATCGACATGGACGGGCGCGCGGGCGGGCGTTGCTGCGGCTCCGGCGCCGGCGGACATCATAAGAAACAGGCTGGCGGTCATGGGATGATATTTTCTCCGTTCATGATGGCTTGAAAGCGCGTCACCCACGCGGCGGGCTGACGGCGCGGGCGGCCTTCGGGGGTGAGGAAGGCCGCTGTGACGGTGGCTTCAGTGAGGATATCGGTGCCGCGACGGATCGTCTGGTGAATGGTGCAGCTTGCACCGCGCACGGCCATGACGATGCTCTCGACGATCAACTCATCGTCAAGCCGGGCAGGGGAGCGATATTTGATCGCGAGATCAGCGACGGCATAAGTGCCTTCGCCGCTTTCCCATGCCGCGCGCTGGTCAATTCCGGCAATACGCAGCATATCCGACCGCGCGCGCTCCATATAGCGCAGATAATTGGCATGATAGACAATCCCCGAAAGATCGGTGTCCTCATAATAAATCCGCACAGGGAACAGGTGCGCAAGCCCATCTGCTCCATCCGTGCGTGGCATGAACATGCCGGAAACCGGCTGCACGGCTGGGGAGGGCGGCGGGGAAGACGTCATAGGCTCCGATGCTTTAAGGGGGAAAGGGGAGAGGAGGCAACCGGATAGCATGGATTAAGCTTGCCAGACCGCAAGATCGCTCGACTGGTCGCGACGATGACTCGGCTCGTCGCGTCGAACCGGAGGGAAAGCAGCCCGTAGTCCTGAGCCTGTCGAAGGACGTCTTTCTGACAAGAGGCCCCGCTTGTGCACGCCCTTCGACAGGCTCGGCGCTCCGGGCATAACAATCGCCTGTCTATTTTCCCAAATCGAACAGACCGTCCTGGCTTCCCGCTGGCGGGTTTAACCCCAGATGCTTCCACCCGAGCGCATTGAGGCAGCGTCCGCGTGCGGTCCGTGCGATCAGGCCAAGCTGGATCAAATAAGGCTCGATCACTTCTTCGATCGTGTCGCGTGGTTCGGAAAGGCCCGCCGCCAGCGTCTCGACACCCACCGGCCCGCCGCGATAGATGTCCGCGATCATGGTGAGATAACGCCGGTCCATCGCATCAAGGCCGAGCGCATCGACCTCCAGCCGGTTGAGCGCCTTATCAGCTACATCGGCATGCACCACCGCTTCGCCCGCGACATTGGCAAAATCGCGTACCCGGCGCAGCAGCCGTCCGGCGATACGCGGGGTGCCGCGCGCGCGCCGGGCAATTTCGCGTGCGCCATCTTCGGCTATGCCAAGGTCAAGCAACCGCGCGGCGCGGGTGACCACGCTCTGCAATTCTTCGACCGTGTAGAAGTTGAGCCGCACCGGAATGCCGAAACGGTCCCTAAGCGGCGTGGTGAGCAGTCCCTGCCGCGTCGTCGCCCCAACCAGCGTGAATTTGGGCAGATCAATCCGCACCGACCGCGCCGAGGGCCCTTCGCCGATCATGATATCGAGCGCGCGGTCCTCCATCGCGGGATAAAGCACCTCCTCGACCGCCGGATTCAAACGGTGGATTTCGTCGATGAAAAGAACATCGCCATCTTCCAGATTGGTGAGTAGCGCTGCCAAATCGCCCGATTTGGCAATGACGGGGCCGGATGTCGCGCGGAAACCAACGCCCATTTCCTTGGCGATGATCTGCGCGAGCGTAGTCTTGCCAAGCCCCGGCGGACCAAAGAACAGCACATGATCGAGCGCATCCCCGCGACTGCGCGCGGCCTCGATAAATACGCGCAGATTTTCCCGCGCGGCCTTCTGCCCGACAAATTCGTCAAGGGTCTTGGGGCGCAGCGCTGCGTCGACATCTTCAGGCTTGCGCTGGCCGGAAAGGAGGCGGTCGTCGTCAGTCATAATGTTCGATATTCTCGCCCGTAATGCTCAGCCAGCTATGCTTGCGCTCTTCGTAAACCGAATAGTCCGGCGGAGGAAAATCTTTGTCGGCAAAGGTGCCAACGGGAACAGCAAACAGTGTCAGGTCAGGTTGCGCGTGGTACCAAAGATGCGTCCCGCAGGTAGGGCAGAAATTAAAATTCGCGACATTACCGCTATCGCCGATGTGCTCATAGACTTTGGCGTCGCCGCTAACGGTGACCGCTTCCGCCGGAAAGCGAGCCTGTACCGCGCATACCGAGCCACTACGCTTCTGGCAGTCATAGCAATGGCACACGGAAACGCGGACTGGGTCACCAGTGCAGATTAGACTGAGTTGGCCGCAACGGCATGAGGCGTGGCGGGTCATGCAGCCACCTCTTTATCGTCATGCTGGCTCCCGACAAGTCGCTGTTTCAGCATCCATCTCTCCGCAAATTCGGATAAATATGACGCTGGTAGAGGATTGCGCGTGTCACTTCGCGGCCTTCTTCAATGCCAGCCGCACCAGCGCATCCAAGCTCGCCCCGTCGCCTAACTCAGCATCTGCCGCTGACACTGCCGCACTCGCTTCGGCGGGTTTGAAGCCCAAACCGGTGAGGGCCGCCATTGCGTCCGCCTGATGCCCGCCGCCGGGGATTGCCACCCCAGCCGTGCTGCTACCCAGCCCCGGCACCACGCCGCCGACCTTGTCCTTCAATTCGCGCACGATGCGTTCGGCAAGTTTGGGGCCGACGCCGTTGGCGCGCGCGACCATCGCCTTGTCCTGCGCGACCACGGCGCGGTGGAGATCGGCAGGTTCGAAGCCGGAGAGGATCGCCAGCGCAACCTTGGCACCGACTCCCTGCACGCCCGTCAGCAAGCGGAACCAGTCACGCTCCTCAGCGGAAGCAAAGCCGACCAGCCGCTGGAAATCCTCGCCCACCAGCATTTCAGTGTGCACGGTCACCGCCTCGCCCACGGGACCGAGCGCCGACAAGGTGCGGGCGGAACAGCCGACCAGATAGCATACCCCGCCCACATCGATGATGGCGTGGTCAATCCCGGTGCTGTCGAGGCGGCCTTTAAGTTTGGCGATCATGGCCCCTCATAACCCAACAGGGGTTTAAGTCTATGCCCGTTTTGTTCCTGAGACATCCCTCTCCTGTTTGCAGGAGAGGTTGCGCAGACTTGCGAGCTTGCTCGCTAGTCGAAGCTGGTAAAGATAAGCGGTCGCATCGCGACCGCGCGAGCCGTCCCGGCTCGCACCCCTCATCCAACTGCGTCTAGGCCTGACGGCCAAGACTTCGTATCCTTCTCCCACAGGGGGAGAAGGCTTGGTTACCCCAGCCGCTTGGCGCTCTGCGCATGGTGGGCGTGGGTGATGGCGACTGCGAGCGCATCGGCGGCGTCGGGTCCGGAGAGTTTGACGCCGGGCAAAAGCCGCGCAACCATCGCCTGGATTTGCGTCTTGTCGGCATTGCCGACGCCGACCACGGCTTTCTTCACCATCCGCGCGGCATATTCGCCGACGGGGACGCCATAACGCGCCGCGCCCAACAGCACGACGCCGCGCGCTTGCCCCAGCTTCAGCGTCGATTGCGGGTTGGAGTTGGTGAACACCTCCTCGACCGCCACCGCATCGGGTTGATGCTGCGCGAGGATATCGGTCAGTTCCTTGTCGAGCCGGTAAAGCCGTTCGGGGAGCGCCAATTTGGGGTCGGTTTTGACCTGCCCGTTGGCGATATGCGACAGGCGATTGCCTTGCGCGCTGATAACGCCCCAACCGGTGGTACCGAGACCGGGATCAAGGCCGAGGATGATCATCAGCAAAATCCTCCCCGGGACGGGGAGGGGGACCATGCGAAGCTTGGTGGAGGGGGCCCACGGTTTAGGTCGGCCTTGACGGTGTAAACCGTGGGCCCCCTCCACCACATCTCACCTGCTTCGCAGGCTCGTGCGGTCCCCCTCCCCGTCCCGGGGAGGATTAGGCGGCTCACCCAAGCTTTTCCATGATGGCATCGGGGATGTCGTAATTGCCCCACACCGTTTGCACGTCATCATCATCGTCGAGCGCGTCGATGAGTTTGAACAAGGTGGTCGCGGTTGCTTCATCCGCGACTTCGCTCATCAGGTTGGGTTTCCACGCGAGCTTGGCGCTTTCCGCTTCGCCGAGGCTCGCTTCCATGGCCTTGGCGACTTCGTGCAAGGCATCCTGTGCGGTCCAGATTTCGTGGCCGTCTTCGCTCGATTCTACATCTTCCGCGCCCGCTTCAAGCGCGGTTTCGAAGATCGCATCGGCATCGCCCGCGCTGGCCGGATAGGTAATCAGCCCCATGCGCGAAAAGCCGTGGCTGACAGCGCCTGACGCGCCCAGATTGCCGCCATTTTTGCTGAACGCCGTGCGCACATTGGTGGCGGTGCGATTGCGGTTGTCGGTGAGCGCTTCAACGATCAGCGCAACGCCGCCGGGGCCATAGCCTTCATAGCGGATCTCTTCATAATCCTCGCCGCCTGCCGCCGCTGCCTTGTCGATCGCCCGCTGGATATTATCCTTGGGCATGGATTGCGCCTTGGCGGCGTTGACCGCGAGCCGGAGGCGCGGGTTCATGTCCGGATCGGGCATGCCCATCTTGGCCGCGACGGTGATTTCGCGGCTGAGTTTGGAAAACATCGCGGAACGCTTTTTGTCCTGCGCGCCCTTGCGGTGCATGATATTTTTAAATTTGGAATGGCCGGCCACGGGCACAGCTCCTGTCTTGCTGGAAAAAAGTTGTGGCCGCGCCTTTAGCGTAAGGGGCAGGTATATTTCAATCCTCTCCCGCTTGCGGGAGAGGTATGGAGCCTTAGGTCATCGCGCAAGCGGTGGCCTTAGGCGGAGTTGGTGAGGGCAAAGTCCCTCACCCGGCGCGCTGACGCTTGCCGCCCTCTCCCGCAAGCGGGAGAGGAATTTTACTTAAACCGTAACTGCCGTGCCGCTGACCGAGACCATCAGCATCGATCCTTGTGCACCGACGACTTCATAGTCGAAATCAACCGCAACCACGGCGTTGGCGCCCTTCTTGGCGGCCTTGTCCTGCATCTCGCCCAAGGCTTCCTCCCGGGCGCGCGAGAGGACGTCCTCATAAGCCCCCGAACGACCACCGACGATGTCGCGGATGCCGGCAAACAAATCGCGGAACATATTGGCGCCGACAATCACCTCGCCGACAACAATGCCATGATAGGCCTGGACTGGCTTGCCTTCGATTATGTGGGTAGTGGTGACGATCATGTTGGTTCCTCTTCTAAACTATACCCTCTTTTGTCGTCTTATCGTCATTCCCGCGAAAGCGGGAATCCATCAGCTGAGCGTGATTTTTATAGCAACGGTTCGGAAGGTGGATCCCCGATCAAGTCGGGATGACGCTGGATTTTATTCAAGCCCTAACGCTGCCTTATAGGTTTCCAGGATTGCTTCCATTTCCTGGCGGTCGTGCGGCTGCATTTTGCGCAAGCGGACGATCTGGCGCATGATCTTGGGGTCATAGCCTTGCGCCTTTGCTTCGGCGTAGACGTCGCGAATATCGTCCGCGATCCCCTTTTTCTCTTCTTCCAGACGCTCGATGCGTTCGATGAACAGCCGCAGCTGATCGGCGGCGACATTGCCCTCGCTCATAAATCACTCCAATAGAATCAAGATGTGAAAGTTGGCGGTGCCTTGCCGCATGGCATAGCTATGCGCAAGCCTTGCCATTGTAACAGTCGTGGTTCATGGCGGACGCGATACGGAGAGGAAGGAGCGTCCGGTGGTCCAATATTTCAACCCGCGCAGCCGCAAGGTCAAAATTCTGGCAACGCTGGGTCCGGCGAGCGCCAATCCCGAAATGATCCGCAAACTGTTTGTTGCCGGGGCTGATGCGTTTCGTGTCAATATGAGCCACGGCGATCATGCGACGCACGCAGGCGTCATCGCGGCCATTCGTGGACTGGAAAAGGAGTTGCACCGCCCGACGACCATTCTTGTTGACCTCCAAGGGCCGAAGCTGCGGGTCGGGACGTTCAAGGACGGCAGTGTGATGCTGGAGACCGGACAAAGCTTCCGCCTCGACCGTGACACGGTGCCGGGCGATGCGACGCGGGTATGCCTGCCGCATCAGGAAATTTTCGATGCGCTCGAAGTGGGGGCACGTTTATTGCTCGACGATGGCAAGCTGGTGCTGCGCGTGACGGAAATCCATCCCGATCATGTCATCACCAGCGTTGAAGTGGGCGGCAAGCTTTCCGACCGCAAGGGCCTCAACGTGCCCGACGTCGTCGTGCCGATCCCGGCGCTTACCGAAAAGGACCGCAGGGATCTGACCTTTGCGCTGGAACAGGGTGCGGACTGGATCGCGCTGTCGTTCGTGCAGCGTCCCGAAGACGTCGCCGAAGCGCGACGGCTGATCGGTGGCAAGACGGCGCTTCTGGCCAAGATCGAAAAGCCGGCTGCGATCGAACGGCTGGACGAGATTATTGAACTATGCGACGGCGTGATGGTCGCGCGCGGTGACCTTGGGGTCGAACTCCCGCCCGAAGCGGTCCCGCCGATCCAGAAGCGCATCGTTGCGACGTCGCGCCGCATGGGCCGACCGGTGATTGTCGCAACGCAAATGCTCGAATCGATGATCGTATCGCCGACCCCGACGCGCGCCGAAGTGTCCGATGTTGCCAATGCGGTTTATGATGGCGCGGATGCGATCATGCTGTCCGCCGAAACCGCGGCTGGTGCTTTTCCGCTCGAAGCGGTGACCATCATGGACAAGATTGCGACCCAGGTGGAAAATGACCCCGGTTATCGTGAGCGGATCGAATTTACCGAAACCAAGCCCGATGCGACCACCGCCGACGCGCTTGCCGAAAGCGCGGCCAAGGTCATCCCCATTATCGGAGCGGCGGGGATTATTTGTTTTACCTCGTCCGGTTCAACCGCGCGGCGCATCGCGCGCGAGCGGCCATCGGTGCCCATTCTGGTGCTGACGCCGAAGCAGGAAGCGGCGCGGCGGCTGGGCCTGCTGTGGGGTGCGCATGCGGTACGCACCAAGGATATCGGCAGCTTTGAAGAGATGATCGCCAAGGGCAAGCGCATGGCGCTCAGGCATCATGTTGCCGAAGCCGGCTCCAAGCTCATCATGATGGCGGGCGTGCCTTTTGGAACGCCGGGCTCGACCAATGTGCTCCACATTGCGACGGTGACCGGAACCGAGCTTAAGGAACATGGGTAATTTTTCCGAAAATCGCATGACGCCCTTCACGCTAACCTTCACCGCGACGCCCGACGATATTGACGAGCTTGGTCACGTCAATAATGCCGCATGGGTGCGCTGGATTCAGGATATTGCGACAGCGCATTGGTATAGTCTCGCGCCGAGCGAAGCGCAGGACCAGACCATCTGGGTCGTGGTGCGGCACGAGATTGACTATCTGCGCGCGCTGCTGCCCGGCGAAAGCGTGACCGGCCAAACCTGGATTCCGGACGAACCCAAAGGCGCGCGTTTTGATCGCATGGTCGAATTTGTGAATGCGGACGGAAAAGTCCATGTCCGTGCGCGCACAACCTGGGCGATGCTCGACCGCGCCACCGGTCGCCCGATGCGGGTGCGGCCTGACGTTATTGCGGCGTTTCGCGGGTAACGTCGGCCAAGCAATCGATCACCGCATCAATCGCCTCATCTTCAAACGCAAAGCCGATATGCGAACATTGCAGTTCGCGCTGAACGTCACTTTGCTCTGGCGTGCCACGCGACGTGATGGCCGAAACGATACCATCATGCGGCGACCATAAGGCATAGGTCGGGACCGGCGGCTTGGTGCCGAAATCAATCGGGATCGGCGGCGCGTCGACCTTGTGCCCGGCGATCATTTCATAGAGGCGCCAGGCGTGGTTGGCTTTCATCGATCCCGAGAAGGGCGATCCCATGGTGATCACGCTCGCGACAAGGCCGGGATGCGCCTTGGCATATTCGCGCGCCATGATCCCGCCGAGGCTCCAGCCGACCAGATGCACCTTGCGCCCGGTTTTGTTGGCGACATAGCGCACCCGCTCGTCAATCCGGTCCAGTGTATCCAGTTGCGCACCGAAATTGCGTCCGAGCTTCCAGCGTTTCGCGGCGAATCCTGCTTCGTTGAGGTTCAGCCGCAACTGGCGCATCGCCTCATCATCGGCGCAAAAGCCAGGCAGGGTGACGACCGGACTGCCATCCCCAACCTTGGCGCGCGGCTTGACCTCGGGTTTAGCGCGCACCTTGAGCAAGGTCGGGATCATCCGCGCCTCGCTCAGGAGCAACGAAAAGGCGGGCGGCAGATCGCTTGCGTCAAGCGACGCCGGATCGGTGTGGGAGCTTCCAAACATGGGTGTCAACATAGGGACACCGCCCGCTGGTTCCAAGCGGTTTAGAGCTTATGCCCTGTCTTGTCGCGTTTGGTCGCGAGATAATGTTCATTATGCGGGTTCGTCGGGAGCGCGTGGGGCAGGCGTTCGACGATGGTGATGCCTTCCGCTTCAAGCTTTGCCACTTTTTCGGGGTTATTGGTCATCAACCGCACGGCGGGTACATTCATCTGGCGCAGCATTTCCGCGGCAATCGCAAAATTGCGGGCCTCGATAGGGAAGCCGAGGCGCAAATTGGCTTCGACCGTATCAAAGCCCTGGTCCTGCAATTCATAGGCGCGCAGCTTGTTGATGAGCCCGATGCCGCGCCCTTCCTGACGCAGATAAAGGAGAATGCCCCACGGCGCATCGGCGATTTTATGCAGCGCGTGATGGAGTTGTGGCCCGCAATCGCATTTGAGGCTGCCGAATACGTCGCCGGTCAGACATTCCGAATGGAGCCGCACCACGGGGACGCTGCCATCACGGCTGCCGAGCGTCAGCGCGACATGCTCAAGCGGGTCGGCGTCCGAGCGGAACACGGTCATCTCGCCTGCTTCCGATGCGCTGACGGGAAGACGCGCGCGCGCCGCAATATGAAGGCGGGTCGCATCACTGAGCGCGGTGACGGCGGCGAGACTTACGGTAACGCTGTCACCAACCGGACCTTCGCGCAAGAAGGCTGCAGGCAGCAATCCGGCGTGGAGCAGCAGCGCCAACCCCGCCGAAGCGAGCGCGGCATCGCCCTCGCTGCACGCCGCAAACGGGCCTTTCATCGGAAAGCGCAAATCCTGTGATGGGTCGGCAATCGCCATCGCGGCAGCAACGTCTTCGTCAGGTTGACGCTCGACTGCGACCGGGCCCGGATGGGCGGCGGCGAGCTGGTTGCTGATTTTGAGCGTCGCGGCGCGTTCGCCCGACAGTAGCAATTTGGCCGGACCAATTTTGTCGAAAGCCGCCAGCCCCGGATCATCCGCAGTCTCAACCGCGAGCAGGCTGATGGCCCGCTCGTTGCCCGTGATCGTCACCGGCCAGCCCCGCCTTAGCGCATCGACGGCCTGCGCGGCGCTTTTGGGATCGTCAGGGCGGAAGCTGCTCAAAAGGCAAACTCCGTAACGATCGGCACATGGTCGGATGGCCGCTCCCAACTGCGGCAGGGCTCGTGCACCTTATGGCTCACCGCCTTATCCTTGAGGTCGGGCGTCACCCACATATGGTCGAGCCGTCGCCCGCGATCCGAGGCCGCCCAATCCTTCGCGCGATAGCTCCACCAGGTGTAGAGCCGCTCCGGCGCCGGGTAAAAATGCCGCCCCAGATCGACCCAGTCTCCTGCATCGCGCAGGCGCCCGAGCGTTTCGACTTCAATCGGCGTATGGCTCACCACGTCCAACAACTGTTTATGGCTCCACACATCGCTTTCGAGCGGCGCGATGTTGAAATCGCCGGTGAGGATGGTGCGCTGGGTAATGCCGCCCGACCATTCGATCATGCGCCCCAGAAAGTCGAGTTTCTGCCCGAATTTGGGATTGAGCTCCCGGTTCGGAATATCGCCGCCTGCCGGGACATAGACATTTTCGATGCGGATGCCGTTTTCGAGCGCGACGCCGACATGGCGCGCCTCGCGATTGGCCTGCCAGTCGAGCCGGTCATCTTCATAGATCGGAAGCTTGCTCACGATTGCGACGCCGTGGTGCATGCGCTGGCCGTGGAGAATCTGGTGCTTATAGCCAAGCGCGCGGAACATATCGCCGGGGAAGAGGTCGTCCATCACCTTGGTTTCCTGAAGGCAAAGGACATCGGGCGCTTCTTCGCGCAAAAACTGTTCGACAATGCCGATGCGCGCACGCACCGAATTGATGTTCCACGAAGCGATCTTGATGATCGATGATGACATAGGCGATGACATGGGGGATGGCTCTAATGCGGGGCGGCGATGCTTGCAACCGGAGAGACAAAGGCTCCCCAGACGCAAAAAACCCCCGCT
Organism: Pseudomonadota bacterium; assembly: GCA_023458055.1. GTDB lineage: Bacteria > Pseudomonadota > Alphaproteobacteria > Sphingomonadales > Sphingomonadaceae > JAFAFE01. The sequence goes on along the minus strand of JAEXAW010000101.1, from coordinate 44,227 downwards.
CCGGGGGCAAGTGGAGCGAGGGCCTTTTTATGAGCGTTCGTCACGCTTGGAGTTGAAGCCGCAGACCAAGCCTTGGGGCAACAGGGGGGAAATCCCGAAGATTGATCCTGTGTGCGTCTTCGAGAATCGGTTTACATTTCCAAACCTGTCGCCAACATGAACGAACCTGTCAGCTTGGCGATAAAGCGTGCAAAAGTGCGGTTAAAGCAGCTAACCAGACAAATAATTCGCACCCATTTTGTAAATCAGTCCGGGTTTGGTAACAAAATTGCGATACTTTGACAGATAAGGGTCGCAAAGTAGAGATTAATCCAGGTCGCGCTCATGGTCCGTGACCAATCGAGTCGGATTAGGCGATTCTTTCGCGATTCATATGGTGGTAGGACATCGGCATATCTTGGCCGGATAAACGGCGGTGATTCATTCCTATTTTCAAGGGCACCCTTTTGGTTGACAAGCACATTGCAGCCGCGACAAACCAGCCTTGGCTTGTCAATGCAATTAACTCGGAGCCTCTTGCTTGAAGACTATCCTCATCTTCGCCGGGGCGATCACGATGTCCACCCTGTCCGGTTGTGCCACCGTGAAGCCGACGCAGCTCCCGCCCCCGCAAGTCAATATTCCCGGCCAATGGCTCGGTTCTGAAGGCAGCGAAACACCGGGTGACATTCAGCATTATTGGCAGGCCCTGGGCGACCCGCTGATTGATGATCTGGTCGCGCGCGCGCTGGTGGAAAATCGCAATCTTGCGCAAGCCTCCGCCCGCATTGCCCAGGCGCGGGCCGGAGTGATGCAGGCGCGTGCCGGTTATTTGCCGCAAGTTAACGCAAGCGGGAGCGCACAACGCGACGTCGGCAAGGGCGCGAGTGACCGCCTGCGCTTCGGCCTTGGCGCCGATGTGCGCTGGGAAGCCGACCTGTTCGGGCGGGTGAGCCTAGGCGTTGCAGCAAGCGAGGCCGACCTTGCGGGGGCTGGCTATTCGCTCGCCGATCTGCAACGCGCGATCGTCGGGCAGATCGCCCAAGGGGTGGTGTCGGGGCGCAGCTTGGCGCAGCAACTGGCAATTGCGCGCGATACGGAAAAGATCCAGCGCGACAATTTGCAAATCGCCCGCTGGCGGCTTCAGGCGGGGCTGGTTACCAGCCTTGATGTCGAACAGGCGCGCGGCCAATGGGCCGAAACCGCGGGCTCGATCCCGACGCTGGAGCGGGAGCTCGCAACCAACGCGCACATGCTGTCCCGCCTTGTCGGTGAAGCGCCGGGCCGGGTGCTCGGCGAGTTCAACGCGCCGCGCGCGGTGCCAAGCGCGCCGGACGTCTTTGCGATCGACCTTCCCGCATCGATGCTACGGCGTCGGCCCGATGTCCGCTTGGCCGAAAGCCAACTCGCCGCCGACATGGCGCGTCTCGGCATTGCGCGTACGCAGTTTCTGCCCACGCTCTCGCTTTCGGGAAATATCGGTACATCAGCGCTCGGGCTGACCAACCTGTTCAAGGCGATCACCGGATCCTTGGTCGGATCGCTCGGCCAGATGATTTTCGATGCAGGCCGCACGCGGGCGCAAGTGCAAAGCGCCGAAGCCGTCGTCAAAGGCTCGCTTGCCGGGTGGGAGCTTGCCATCCTGACCGCGCTTGAAGAAGTCGAGAGCAGCAATGCAGGGCTCCGCGCCGCCCGCGAGCGCAAAGCCTTCAGCCGCATCTCGTTGGAGGCAGCACAGAATACGGCCATCCTCGCCCGGAGCCAATATCAAGCGGGGTTGATCGACTTTCAACGCTTGCTGACCGCCGAGAGCGCGCTCTTGTCATCGCGCAACGGTCTTATCGCCAATCAGGCCGAAGAGGCTGCGGCCTTCATCCGCTTAACCCAGGCGCTGGGCGGCGGCTGGGACGAAGCCATGGTCGCTGAACAAACACAGCCGGTCAATAAAGGAACCAATAGCCGATGAGTGCGCAAGATACCGGCTCCAAGGGCGGCCCGACCATCGCATCTGACGCTGCCGCTTCACCCGCGGCAACCTCGATCGACGAATTTCTCGGCGTCGAGCAACGACCGGCCTAGCGACGCTGGGCCAAATATTGGATTCCGGCCTTGTTGCTGCTCGCGCTCGTCGCATGGTTCTTGCTGTTTCCGGGCGAAAAGAAGGCCGAATATCTGACCCAGCCGGTCGTCGAACGCTCGCTCGACCTCACGGTCAGCGCGACCGGCAACCTCAGGCCGACCAATCAAGTGCAGGTGGGTTCGGAAGTTTCGGGCCGGGTCGAGGCGGTTTATGCCGACGTCAATGAACGGGTGAGCCGCGGGCAGGTGCTGGCGCGCATCAACACCGATGTCATCGAAGACCAGATCAAGCAGGCGCGCGCAACCCTGAGCGCAGCGCAAGCCTCGATTGCCCAGGCGCAGGCGGCGCTGGATGTATCGCAGGCACAACTCAACCGTTTCCGTGAAGTCTATCGCATCTCGGGCGGCAAGGTGCCGTCGAAGGTTGAACTTGAGCAGGCCATCGCTGCCGTCAACCGGGACAAGGCGTCGGTCGCTGCTGCGCGGGCCACCGCGCGCGCCAATGAAGCGCAATTATCGACGGCTGTCACCAACCGCGAACGGGCGGTGATCCGCTCACCTGTATCGGGCGTTGTGCTCGCACGGCAAATCGAAAGCGGACAAACGGTTGCGGCGAGTTTCAGCACGCCCAATATGTTCATCATCGCTGAAGATATTTCGGCGATGCAGTTGCGCGTCAATGTCGATGAAGCCGATGTGGCACGGATTGCGCAGGGGCAGAAGGCGACCTTCACCGTCGATGCGCATCCCGGTAAGCGTTTCCCGGCTATCGTCGAGCGGATCGATCAGGCGCCGACCAATATTTCGGCGCAGGCGGCGAGCGCGACGGGCGGCCAGACGCAGGCGACAAATTCCGTGGTCAATTATGAAGCGCGGCTGTCTGTAGCCAATAATGAAGGGCTGCTGCGTCCGGGCATGACCGCGACCGCCACCATTGCAACCGCAAGCACGGGGAAGCAGTTGCTTGTGCCCAATGGCGCGCTGCGGTTTGATCCAGACGCCGCCAAAGAGGAGGGCGGCAGCGTTCTCAACCCTGAAATCGGGCTGCAGCGAAAGGAACAAGCGACCATCGGCATCGGCAGCCGCCAAGCGGTTCATATTCTCAACGCCGATGGCAGCTTGCGGCGGATCGAGGTTGTCACCGGCGAAAGCGATGGCCGTCTGACTGTGGTGCGCTCTTCAAATCTCAAGCCAGGGATGCGCGTTGTGACCGGACGGACGGCGGATAGCCCCTGATGGCCGAACCGCTCATCGTCCTCGAAAATGTGACCAAAGTCTTCGGACAGGGACCGGCGGCGTTTCAGGCGCTGAAGGGCATCAACCTTGCCATTGAGGAAGGCGATTTCGTCGCGGTGATGGGGCCTTCCGGGTCGGGCAAATCGACCACGATGAACATCCTTGGCTGTCTCGACATTCCAACCGGCGGTATTTTCCGCTTCAAAGGGGTCGAGGTCCAGTCGCTTGACCCCGACCAGCGCTCGCTTCTGCGGCGCAAATATCTCGGCTTTGTGTTTCAGGGGTTCAACCTTCTCGCCCGCACCAGCGCGCTTGAAAATGTCGAGCTGCCCTTATTGTACCGCGGCGAAAGCAAGGCGGCGCGGCGCAAAGCGGCGATGCGCGCGCTCGATCATGTCGGCCTCGGACCGTGGGCCGACCACACACCCGCCGAACTTTCGGGCGGCCAGCAACAGCGCGTCGCCATCGCGCGAGCGATTGTGACCGAACCTGCCGTGCTCCTTGCGGACGAACCAACCGGCAACCTCGACAGCGTCCGCTCGCGCGAGATCATGGAATTGCTGACTGACCTGAACCGCAGCGGGATTACCGTGCTGATGGTCACCCATGAAGAAGATATGGCCGCCTATGCCCATACGGTGGTTCATTTCCACGATGGGCTGGTCGACCGGGTGAGTGTCAATCCGCCCCGGCAACCGGCTGTTGAGGGCATAGCGCCGGAGGCAGGCGCATAATGAACGGCATCGTCGGCGCCACCCTCGCGCTCGCCTTGCGCGAAATTCGCCGCCATCTGTTGCGCTCCTTCCTCACCACGCTCGGGATCATCATCGGGGTTGCGGCAGTGATCACGATGGTGACGCTCGGCAACGGGGTGACCGCGTCGGTCCAGAGCCAGATTTCCTCGCTCGGCTCCAATGTGTTCGTCGTCTTCCCGTTGGGCGGCGACCGTGATGTTGCGCGCCCGTTCAAGCAGGACGATGTCGAGGCGGTCAAGATGCAGATTGCCGGCATTCTGGATGCGGCAGGCAGCGTTTCTACCGGGACCACCGCCTTCCACAACGGACAGGATTGGTCGACCAGCGTGCAGGGCGCGGATTCTGCCTTTTTGCGCGCGCAGAATATCACCGTCGCCGAAGGGCGGCCCTTCTCCAGCGAAGAGGAAATTTCGGGGCGTAACGTCTGCATCATCGGCCCCAAGGTGCGCAGCACCATTTTTATTCCCGGCGTCAGCCCGATCGGCGAGCAAATGCGGATTGGCGGGGCCTCCTGCACCGTCATTGGCGTCCTTAAGGAACGCGGGCAGGGCGGCGGGCCGGGACAGGATCAGGACAATAGTGTGATCATGCCGCTAAAGACGGTGCAGCGCCGCTTTACCGGGAATGATGATCTGCAATTTTTCGTGATCCGCTATGATAAGACCTATGCGAGCAAGACCATCCAGGATTCGCTCATTGATCTGTTGCGCGAACGGCGGCTGTTGCAAGGCGAGGCGAGCAATGATTTCAATATCATCGATACAGCCCAGGTCAATCAGGCCCTCGGCGCGGCCACTGGCGCACTGACCGCGATGGTCGCGGTGATTGCCTCGATCAGCCTCCTGGTGGGCGGGATCGGCATCATGAACATCATGCTGGTCTCGGTCACCGAACGCACGCGCGAGATCGGCATCCGCCTCGCCATCGGCGCGCTCGCCCGCGAAGTGCGGCTGCAATTCCTCACCGAAGCGGTGGTGCTGTGCTGCCTTGGCGGCGTCGTGGGCATCATTCTCGCCTTTCTCCTGTCGTGGGGCATCGCGATGGCGATCAACGTGCCATTCCTGTTCAGCCCCGCGGTTAATCTCCTGAGCTTCTTTTTCTCCGCCGCGATGGGCATCATCTTCGGCTATTATCCCGCCCGCCGTGCCTCGAAACTGGACCCGATTGACGCGCTGAGGCATGAGTAAAATCCCAAAAAGACCCATGAGATTCATCGCCTTTTTGCTTGCGCTGTTCACCGCAGCAGTGCCGCTTTGCGCCAGGGAGGCGCCGGTTGATTATGTGAACCCGTTTGTCGGCACGCTCGCTGATTTCGGGCAATTGTCTCCGGCAGCAGTCGCCCCGTTCGGCATGGTGCAACTCGGGCCTGATACGGATCCCGCCAATCATGCCGGCTATGATTTTGCGGCACCCACTATCGTCGGCTTTTCGCACACCAGAGCGGTCGGTGTCGGTTGCGGCGGCGGAGGCGGTGACCTTTTGGTGATGGCGAATTATGCTGATGCGCCGCGACTGGCGGCTATCGACAAAGCCGGGGAACAGGCCCGCGCGGGCTATTATGCGGTGCGCTATGGCGAAGGCATATTGGCCGAAGCCACCGCAACGCGCGGGGCCGCTATCCTCCGTTTCACCATGCCCAAGGCAGGGACGATCAACCTGCGGATCGATCCGCGCCATAGTTATGCCAAGCGTCTCGCTGTGCGCTGGGACCATGCCAATAGCGCCGACATGCGGCTGTCGCTGTCGGCAGGCACGGTTTGCGATGCGGGAGCCTATCATCTCCATACCGCAAGCCTATTGACCCATAATGGTCGCACCGTCACCCGGTCGCTGGCACCCGCCGCTGATGACAGCGTCATCCTGCCGCTCGACGTCAAAGCAGGTGATATCATCGAACTGCGCACCGGACTTTCGAGCATCGACAGTCTCGCTGCGCGCAATGTGCGCGAACGTGAACTCGGCAAGACCAGTTTTGCTACAATCGCGGGCCGCACCCGAACGGATTGGAACAAATTGCTCGGTCGCATCACCATCGACGGAACCGCCGAGCAACGAGGCTTGCTCTACACCTCCTTGTTCCGCGTGCTGCAAACCCCCGTGGCCATCGCGGATCCCGATGGACGCTATCGCGGCAGCGATGGCAAAATCGGCACGGTGGCCAAGGGTCACCAATATTATACGAGTTGGGCGCTGTGGGATAATTATCGCACGCAGTTACCGCTGATTGCTCTTCTCTATCCCGAACGTGCCTCAGACATAGCCCATTCGCTCACCCTGCTATTTGGACAGGGCAAGCAGCGTTGGTCGACCAAGACCGAACCTTTCATCACGGTGCGGACAGAACATGCAGGCGTGGCCTTGCTCGATTTCTACCGCAAGGGGATAGGCGGCTTTGATCCGCGCGCCGCGCTTTCCGGCATGGTCGCGGAGAGTCCGAGCCTTGCGCGCGAGACCCCGGACGAGATGATCGAGACCGCCTATGACGAATGGGCCATCGCAGAACTGGCGAAAGACCTGGGCGATCCCGTAACCGAGCAGCGTTTCCGCCAAGCCGCGCTCGCCTATCGGCCGATGTGGCGCGAGACGTTTGAAACGCTCGGCGATGATGCTGATGTGGTGAAGGCGCGCGGTCTCTATCAGGGCACCTTATGGCAATATCGCTGGGCGCCGGTGTTCGATCTCGAATGGATAAGTGCAACACTTGGTGAAGATCGTTTCAACCGCGAGCTTGAAGAATTTTTCGACCGCAATCTGTTCAACATGACCAACCAGCCCGACATGCAAGTGCCGTTCATTCCGGCTTGGGCCGGCAATCAGGCGATGAGCGACCGGCTGGTCCACCGCATCCTCACCCAACCTATCGATCATCCTTATACCAATGCGGGCAAGCGCCCCGAAGCATGGCGCGGGCGCAGTTTCGCGCTGGCACCCCAAGGCTTTGCCGACGGGATGGACGATGATGCGGGCGCGATGTCAGCCTGGTACATCTGGGCAAGCCTTGGCCTTTATCCGCTGGTCCCGGGCGAGCCTTGGTATGTGGTGACCGAACCCCTCCACGCGAAAGCAAAATTGCGCCTGCCGCACGGCAAAAGCCTCACCATCCTGGGGGCGGATCAGCGGTTGCCACAGGACAGAATCATTCCCGCGCGCAAAGGAAGGGTGGAGCATAGTCAAATCATAACGGGGGGAGTGCTAACCACAAATTCGGCACGAAGCTCGTTGATTAAACGAGACGATGAAGGTTGAATTGATTACGCGGCAAGCGCCGATCATGTGTGATCAATTGGAAATTCTGTGTGGGGCGGGGATTCCCGCGCGCTATTTCCTGATGTTACTGTCCGGAAAGGGTGCGGCAGTTTTGCCCAACTTGTTGCGCATTATGTTGCGCTCGCCAGAGTCCGGGGCGAGCGGTATCTGCATGCCGCCGGTGCGCTCCAATATGGCGAACAGCTTGCGGCTCATTCGTTCCGCCAATTCTTCATGGCCCGGTTTCGCCAGCAAATTGTTGGTTTCGTGGGGATCATTCTCAATGTCATACAATTCATCGAGATCCCATATCCCGTGAAAATGCGCATATTTGTAGCGGTCCTCGCGCAAAGCATGGACTGTCGGCGTCTGGGGGAAATTGCGCTCCCAATAATATTCGTACAACAACTCTGTGCGCCAGGGAATTTTCTGCCCTTGAGCTAGCGGCAGGAAATTGGCGCCTTCCATCCCCGCCGGGGCTTCAAGGCCAGCGGCGGTGAGCAGCGTGGGTGCAATATCGATATTCGCGACAACCTCATTCACCACCCGACCGGTCGTGCCGAACAAGGCAGGGCAGCGTAACAACATCGGTACGCGCATCGATTCTTCATAGGCGGTGCGTTTGTCAATCAAGCCATGTTCGCCAAACATAAAGCCATTGTCGCCCATATAGATGATCAGGGTGTCATCCAGTTCGCCGCGCTCGGCGAGCAAGTCCATCAGTTCCGCAATCCCTTCGTCCACGGCCAGCAATGTTTCCATGTAGCGCTTATAATATTCGCCGATATCCAGCTGGGAATGGTACGGAAAATCAACGCCGTGCCAGCTGTTGCGCTGGTCCTGAACCCAGCGGGGGCGGCCCTGGGCGGCGGGGCCATCGGGCGCCATGGTTGCTGGATAGCGGAATTTGGCATTGGCGTAACGGCCCTTATGCCGTTCGGCTGGGATGAATTCGGCATGCACAGCCTTGTGGCTGAGATACATCATCCACGGCTTGTCCTTGCGGCGGCGCTTGATCCAATCGCGTGCATAGCCGGTCAGCTCGTCAGTGATATACCCGCGTTGAGGCACATGCTTACCATCGACATTAAGCCCGTCTGCGCTGGGGAGATAGGTGCCTTGACCTTTGAAGCTGACCCAATGGTCGAACCCGGGCTGTGGATCATCGCCCTCGATGCCCATGTGCCATTTGCCGATAAAGGCGGTGTCATATCCTGCCCGTTGCAGATATTGCGGGAAGAAGACGAGCGCGGGATCAACCGGGTGGTTGTTATCGACGACGCGGTGCTGGTGGGCATAAAGACCGGTCAGGATGGAAGCCCGGCTGGGCGAGCAAAGCGCGGTCGTTACAAAGGCATTGCGGCAATGCACGCCTTCATTTGCCAGTCGGTCCAGCGTTGGGGTTTCGCCAAAATCCTGCGCTTTCATAAAGCCCATTGCATCGTAACGATGATCGTCGGTGAGGACGAAAAGGATGTTACGCGGCTTGACCCCGCGGCGGCGTTTCAGCCGGTCCGGCATTTTGGGAGAGGTGGCGGCAGCGCTCGACCAGGAATAAAGACCAAAGGCGGCACCTGTGCCTGCCAATAAGATGCTCCTGCGGTCGGTGCCGGCCATTATTACCTCAATGCTTCAGATGGGTGTATGGATCAGTTTGTCCGGCAAGCCAGGGGTCGCGTGTTTCGGCGCGCCATGCGGTTAATCGTTGACGCATATCGGCGAGCATGGAGGCATAAGCGGGCTGGGCTGCGAGATTGACGGTTTCCTCTGGATCGGCGCGCAGATCATAGAGTTCCTCCGGCGGGCGTTTGAGGAAAGCGGATTGGCTGCGTTTACCAAGGCGGATGGACGGATCGGCCGAAATGGCCTGCCAGCTGGCCGAGGAGGCGATGTCGCCTGCAATCGGATAATCGAGCGGGTGGGCGATGTTGAGGATATAGCTATGGGTGCGTGTCCGCAGCGCCCGCATCGGATAATATTGGTTGATCTCGTGAAAATCGTGGCTCGCAAAAACCGAATCCCAACCAGGCACCTGCTTACGTCCCAAAATGGGTAAAAGCGAACGGCCTTGCAGCTTATAATCCGGGCCAGTTGCACCCGAAAAATCGAGAATGGTGGGTGCAATATCGACCCAGCTCACCATGGCGTTACTGACGGCGGCCTTGGTTCCGGGCGCGCGGATGATGAGGGGCAAATGCAAGCCCGGATCATAAAGATTGGTTTTGGCACCCGCAAAGGGACGGCCATTGTCGCTGAGGAAGATGATCAGCGTGTCATCCATTTTACCAAGTGCGGCGAGGTCATCCAGCACCATGCCAATGCCGCTGTCCAAGCGGCTGATGGCTTCATAATATCCGGCAAGATCGGCACGCACTGCTGGAATGTCGGGGAGATGAGACGGCACCGGCAATTTTGCCGGATCATAGCGATAAGGTGTAACGCCCGGCCATGGCCGCTCATTGGCATAACCACCCGCCGCACGGTGCGGATCGCTATAGGCGATGGTTACAAAGAATGGGCGGTCCGGATTGGCGCGGATAAAATCGGCGGTCGCGTCGGCCATCGCGCGCACATCGCGAATGCCGGACCGTTCCGGCACCAATTCCGCTTCATACGGAAACGCGGATTCCGGACGAAGATGCTTCTTGCCGACAAGCGCCGTTGCATAGCCCGCTTGACGCAGCAGAGCGGGCAGCGTCTTGATGCCATCCAGCAGGCCTTGATTATGGACATCATGCGCGAGGCCATACATGCCGTTGGCGTGGGTAAACAGGCCGGTATTGATGACCGCCCGGCTGGGGCTGCACGAAGAAACCGCCGCATACGCATGGTTAAAGAGGGTTGCTTGACGCGCAAAGCCATCAAGTCGCGGGGTGGAAATGGGGAGGCCGTAACAGCCCAGATCCAACCCCTGATCATCGGATATCAGGAGCAGGACGTTCTTCTGCCGCGTAATCTGCCGCTTGGGGCCTTTAATCGCCGGTGCAACAGCGGTAGCTGCGGCACCGGCGATGAGATCACGCCGACTAATCAAGGGCAGCGGCATCCACCGTCACCTTAGAAGGAATAGGCTGCGCTGAAGCGGAACGAACGGCCCAGGATCGGACGAGCCAGAATTGCGCCGCTCCCCTGCGAGCCGATGATACGCGGGTTGCCTTCAGTCAGGCCTATTTCGTTGGTCAGATTATTACCCGTGACCTGGAATTTGATACCGGAAAGTTCGAACGCAACACCTGCGTCCAGCTGATAATAATGCGGGAGCAACTGGTTGTTTTCCGGATCAGAAAAACGATCACCGGTATATTGCAGCGTTGCAAATACCGAAGGCTTGAAATTGCCAAATTCCATTTCATAGGCCGGCATCAAACGCCATGTCCATTTGGGCTGGCGTTGGATATTATTGCCGGTGTTGTCAATCGTACCATTGCCCGTGAAAAAGCCACGATAGGTTGCATCGAGATAGGTTCCCGAAAAGCCAAGGCTTAATCCAGACACCGGACGAACCACGCCTTCCAGCTCAAGCCCGGTTGCCTTCGCCCCTCCGTTGGAGCTGACCGGAACATTGTTGATCAGCGTGGTGGTGGATAGGCCATCGAACTTGTTATGGAACAGCGTTGCATAAAGGTTGATCAGCGGCGTCGAGACCTTCAACCCTGCTTCATAGGTATCCACGCGCGAAGTCGCGGCAAGGCCACTATTATTAGCAATGTTTGTCGCCGATGCTTCACGCAGATTGTCGAACTGCGGGAAGTTGCGGCCAACGCTATAGCGGGCAAACACGCCCACATCGCCGGTGATGTCGTAATTGGCCCCTGCGGTCCACGACCAAGCGCTATGCTTATAGTTGATGTTGCGGAACGTACCGTTCAAAACATTGGTGGTGTTGTCGTATAAAGTCAGCGCATTGCCGTCGATGTTGACACCGGTATTCTGATTTTCCAGCGTCCCCACAACCTTGTGCCGCTGCCACCGTACACCGCCATCGATGCGCAGTTCGGGTGTGATCTGCAATTCATCAACCAAGTAAAATGCATGGTCGTTGCCGCTGTAATTGCCGTTGACCTGGAAACCATTGCCCGAAACAAAACCGTCACGGGTAACAATAGCGCCATTGGTCAGCGTCATGTTGAGCAGGCGGGCATTATCCTCTGCGGTCATCAGCATCTGGTTGCCGAGTGCCCAGCGCTCGCGCACGCCATAATCGGCCAAGTAGAAACCGGCGGTCAGCTTGTTGTTGCCAGTTTCAAGTTCGAGACTGAGATCGTTCACGAAGGAATCGATTCGCTTGCGAACTTCCCAAGCGCCCGCCACCATGACTTGCTGGGCATCTGCGTTGGAGACTGCGCCGCCACCATGCACATAGGAGAGCGTTGAAATCGCACCACCACGGCTGGTTGCATAAGCAGCAGCAGTGCGGGGCGGCCCGGCGGGGACGAGGCCGACAGTATCGGCGTGGCCGAATACAAAGCTCATACGGTCACGGATGCGCAGATTGTCGATCAGGTCATGATCGAAATTCATCCCCAAATGGCCAATGCGCGCGCCGCGTCCGTCCGCGAAATCGAGCGAGCGACCGTCATTGCGCGTGACCACGCGGAATTCTTTCGACTGGAGCGCGCCGGTGCCCGCGTCGAAACCAGCAAATTCGCTGACTTTTGAGCCATCTTGAACAATCGGGATGGGCAGCAGCCACTGACCATGGTCATTAAGATAGCGGCCATAGATCAACAGCGAGCCGTTGGCGAAATCATGGCTGATATTCGCGGTAATCTGACCGCCTTTTTCGGCAGTGAATTGGGGGTCGCGCACCCCATGCGAGCGGGCATAATAGCCACCGACCATAAAGCCTGTGTCCGAACTGATCGGGCCCGAGATCCATGCATCGCCCCGAACCTCGCCGAAATCGGTCAAGGACACCTTCGCAAGACCTGCCAAATCGGAACCGCCTTTGCGTTGCACAACGTTCACCGTTAGACCCGACTGGCCGTTCGAGAACAGTGAACCTGTGCCGCCACGTACTGCCTCGACGCGCTGGACGGTTTCGTCGAGGCGGATCAGCTGCGAGTTTTCAAGGAAGGAAAGGGTCGGCGGTGGGAATACCGGTACGCCGCCCATCTGGAATGTGACGAACTGTGCATCGCCACCCGACGGATAGCCGCGCACAAAAATGTTGGCGCCATTCTGGCCGCCCGAGCTTTCCGCGCTGACGCCCGGAATGGTACGCAGCACATCGGCGGTGCTGTTGGGTGCGGCGCGTTCGATCGCATCATTGCTCAGCGTGGTTACGGCAAAGGCAGCGTCCTGACGACGCGTTCCGGCGCCAGCGGTTCCGACGACAACGATGTCTTTATCGACAGAAGCTTCTTCGGCTTGGGGTTGCGCGCTTTCATCTGCAGCGCTCTGTGCCATAGCGACACCGGCCTGCGAGAAAAGTGCAATCGCAGCGGCGCCACGAAGCAAAGACGGAATTATTCGGTCGTGGGTCATAATAAATGTCCTCCCCTTAGAGTCGCGGACCATTTTCGGGCCATCGAACGACTGGATTAATGGTTTATGAAATGCATTTCAAGAAAGATTTCATTTGCCTCTGCACCGGCTGGGTATGGCTCTGATCAGCTTCTGTCCGTCCGGCGATGAAAGCCGATCAGCGCGACCGCCAATATCGCCAGCGGCACCAGCACTAGGTAAAAAGCCATCTGGCCCGAGAATCGCTGGAAAACCATGCCGGTCAGGAATGATCCGATCGTTCCTCCCAAGGCCGAAAATATCACGATCAATCCGACCATCGAGGCATGCCGTTCCTGCGGCAAGGCGCTCAGCATAACCGAGCAGACGATGGGATATATAGGCGCCATAAACACCCCGATCAGCGGGAAGATGTAGGCAGCAACCGGTGCATCAAACCACGAATCGATTGTCCGTGGCTGCAGTCCGTTGGTTGTGGGCAGGGTGAGGACAACAAGCGCCGCCATGATGAGGATACAGCCCAACAGCAGAGGTAGCCAGCCGAGTCTCTTGACAAGGCCGCTGGCGCCAAGCCTGCCTACCGCCAGCGCGGCAACGAAAATGCTCGATACCTGAACACTCATTGCGGAAGGTAAATGCAAAATTTCATTGTTGAAAGTCGGCAGCCACGTGCCGATGCTCTGTTCGACCAGGACATAAAGGAAAATGGCCAGCAAGAACGCCGCGGTGGCGGGAAGTGCGGCCAGTTTCAACATGTCCAAGCGCCCTGCCGTGGCAGTATCAGAATCCACCGCGCTCGCGCTTTCGTCGAGATCAGCGCTATACCACAAGAGCAGGGCAAACGCGCACAGGGCTGCAATCACATAATAAACACGCAGCCACTGCTGCCCGGTTTCGTCAACGCCAATAAACCAGCCGAACATCCAGATGCCTGACAGGATGCCCAGCATAAACACGCCTTCCATCAGACTGGTCAGACTGGCATGGCCCGCCGGGTCGGGGCGAAGCAGGCCGATGGACGAATAGGTCGCAACCTTGGCAACGCCGAAGCAAAGCCCGACCAGCACGAACATCAATTGGTTCGCCCAGAACGCCGTCGCAAAGGGCATCATCAAGGCGGCCAAGCCTACAAGGGCCATGACGATCATCTCGGCCCGCCGGAAACCGAACCGTGGCAAGGATGCTGCAAACAGAAAGGATGCCGCGACCACTGACAGGTCCTTGCAAGCCTCGAGCGTGGCGGCATGGGGTTTGCTGACCCCGAACTGCTTGATCGACTGGAGGATAACCGTTCCGACGCTGTTCATCAGCAGACCCAGAACGGCATAAGTAACAATCAGCGCGATGGTCGCCTTGAGGTTGCTTTTCATAATGTCCTCTCCCATTCCGGCGAGCCCTTACGGGCCTTCGCGTTTATTCCGCGTTTTTTGGGTAGCGCTTTTCGGCCAATGCCAGCGCGACGCCATTGGTCCAGCCAAACCCGATTTCGACGTCATATTCCCCGCCGCCCCCGGCGACACCGTTATCAATGTTATATTTTTCGAAAATCAGCCCGGTTGCATCATATTGTTTGCGCACGACATTCAGCCACCGGTCGGCTATCTCATTGGCAAGATCATTTTCGCCATATTGCCATAATCCTTGGCAAGCGATCCATTGCAGGGGGGCCCAGCCATTCGGCGAGTCCCATTGCTCCCCCGTAACCCGCGCGGTCGTGGCCAGCCCCCAATTGCCCAGAAGCGCATCCCGCAAAGCCGCAGCCGTCGATTTCGCTTCGGCGCCATTCGCCAGCCCGACAAACAGGGGGAAAGCCATGGCTGCGGTGGGCTCTGAAGCGACGCGCGCCATATCCAGGTCATAATCCGAATAATGGCCGGTCGATTCATCCCATAGATGTTGCCGAATGGCGGCGGCGCGGGCATTGGCACGCTGCAGATATTCGGCTGCCGTGGGTTCATCGAGCGCCACACTTTCGTGTGCAATTGCCTCTTCCAGACCAAATAACAGGCTGTTGAGGTCGATCGGGATAATCCGCGTCGTGCGAATGGTCCCCAGCGTCTTGCGGTCTCCCAGCCACCGTGAGCTGAAATCCCATCCGCTTTCGGCCGCTGCGCGCAGGTCTCGCCAGAGCTCGGCAGCGTCACGATCTGGTGTGGCCGTTGCAAGATGCACATCTTCGGTCCAGGATTCATCGCGCGGCGTGGGGCTGTCATCCCAATATCGGTTGAGCACAGCACCATCCGGCAATCGGGCGACCCGCCTATGCGCCTGAGCGGGTGCGAGAGCGCCTTCGCCATCCATCCAGAATGCATGTTCGGCAAGCATCCACTGCAATCTGCGCCGACGAGCATCGGGATTATTATTCGCCGACAATTGCGCGGCCAGATAGAAAAATGGCGGGTGCGAACGGCTGAGGTAATAAGAGCGCGTGCCATTGGGAATATGACCATATCGATCGATCAGGCTGCCAAAATTTTCGATCAGAGCTTCCACCAGATCTTGCCTGCCCGAACGGACGAGACCGAGCATGGTGAAATAGCTATCCCAATAATAAAGCTCCCGAAACCGCCCCCCTGGCAC
Organism: Pseudomonadota bacterium; assembly: GCA_023458055.1. GTDB lineage: Bacteria > Pseudomonadota > Alphaproteobacteria > Sphingomonadales > Sphingomonadaceae > JAFAFE01. The sequence goes on along the minus strand of JAEXAW010000101.1, from coordinate 28,886 downwards.
CACAAAATCTTCCGGCAACGCCAAAGCAGAGGCATGGGGAGCCGCGTCTTTCTGGCTACGCGTCAGTTGCCGCCACGAACCCTTGATATAGTCCTCCACGGACGATGCGACAGAGGGATTTTGTGGGGGCGCCGTCGGAATATCGAAATTCGCTGCAACAAAGAGCTGCAATGCCTCCCGATCACTTGCTTCAAGCCGGGACCAATCGGCCATAATCTGCTGCGGGTCATGGCGTGGCACAGCATCGGCGAAAGTCTTGGAGTCGGGGAACAGCCTTGCTTCCTGCACGGCAGCGAACACGTCACCGAAAAGCGCGGATGGCGTAGCTGGAAAGGAGCGCGCGGGTTTCAACGGAAAAACGACCTTTCAGCAAGAATCAGCGGCAAAAGGGCAATGTCCGCACGCAAGCGCATAGGTTTCCCAACCTCCCCATAATCTGTTATCGGACCCTTGGTTATGCCGTTATGAAATGCATTTCAATACAAATATTGTATCGTTCCCGACAGGGATGGCATATGGATTGCATGACTGGCATGTGGCTGCAGCTTAAGGACGATGGATTTCGATGGTAGGAAAACAGGAGAAGTCGGCGCGGCCTACCATGGAGACCATCGCCCGCATTGCAAAAGTATCAAAGCCGACTGTCTCGCGCGCCTTGAGCGGAAGCCCCCTCGTCCCGCCCGAAAAACGCGAGATGATCCAGCAAATCGCGCGCGAGCAAGGCTATGCCGTCAATCGCAATGCACAAAAATTGCGGCAGCTGCGCACCGATACCATTGCGGTGGTGCTGGATTTCAAATCCCACCGGCACGGCACGATCGGTGACCCCTTTATTTTCGAATTGCTCGCAGGCATATCGGAAGCGCTGTCAGTGCGCGACTTGGATCTCCTATTGTCGCCGCCTGGCTTGGAAAATACGGCTGACTTTGTCGAGTTGTTCCGGTCGCGCGGCACTGATGGTTTTATCATTCTGGGCCAGGGTAAGCGGGAGGGGATGCTCCGCAAAGTTGCCCTCAAAAATATTCCCATGGTAGTCTGGGGTGCGGTCCAGCCAGAATCCGGCTACTGCGCGGTAGGCAGCGATAATCTGGCCGGAGGAAGACTGGCCGGCCAATATTTCGCCAAGCGTAATCGCAAAAACTGGCTTTTCGTCGGCAACACCGATCATGAGGAAATCCGGCTGCGCTATACAGGGCTGGCTGAAATTGCGGACACAGCAACAGATGTTGAGCTTGACAATCTGATGCTCGATACGATGGCATTTAACAGCACCCGAGCGCAAGCTCTCGACTATATCCGCAAGGGAAATCGGCCCGATGCGGTATTCGCTTTTTCAGACACCGCCGCGATGGCCGTAATCAGTGCCTTTCGGGAGGAAGGCCTGACCGCACCGCATGATTATTCGCTCGTAGGCTACAACAATATTCCGCCCAGCGCTCATTTTTCGCCGGCCATCACCACCATAGAACAAGACACGAGCATGGCAGGATCGCTTCTCGTCGAAAAACTCATGCAGCAAATTGACGGTGGCCGGGCAAAGTCTGCAATGTTGCCCACGCGGCTTCTGGAACGTGAAACATAGGATTGTTGAGTGCACGATCAAAAGAAAAATTGAGGGCAAATTATTTTAGGGCTTGCCGCGCGATGTGTTGCAAAGCCGTGGCTTGGGCGGCACTCAACCCCAATTCTTGCGCCGCCTCTTCGTCCGGGCCGAGCGTAGTGGGATCAATCCCGGTAATGCCACCAAAGATCACCAGGGCAGAAAGATAATAGCCCGGTACGCTGGCATGATATTCGTCATAGGTCCACAAATTGAGCTGGCCATAAGCGGTTCCGTCATAGGGATCAGCATCGGCGACACCGCTCGTGAAGGCGAGATTCCATGCCTCGCCTGCGGGCAGGACGCCGGAGATTCCAGGAACCTGTTGGCGCGCCCGGTCAGCGGCGGCGCGCAAATCGGTCGCCATCGCGCCGATCGGCTTGCCATACCAATGGCCGGTAGGACGATAGGTTTGGTCTGCACGCGACCAAGTGGAATAAAGCCAGATATCGACATCCTTGTTACGGTTCTGGAACAGGCTCGCAAGGCGCCCAACGTCGGCGATGTAACTGGTCGCATCGCCCGGCTTTTCAAGACTGAGCGTGCTGAGCTCCTGCAAGACGACCACATCCCATTTGCGATCAAATAACCCGCGCCGCTCGTCATAATGAAAACCGAGCGTCTTTCCGCCCTGCGTTTCGAGCGAAACCTCGTAATCGAGACCTGCTTGCTTCGCGAACCGATGGAAGAGCGCAGGCACCCCGCCATAACCCGCGCCATTGAGATCGCTCACTTCGTTCGCACGCCAGTTGCGCACTGCAGAATGGGCGCCTTGGGTAAAGCTGTTGCCGATGAACAGGATGCTGCGTTTTGCGACCGGTTTGACGGAAGCTGCGGGCCCGGGGGACTGCGCTATGGTTGACTGCCCAACAACCGGCGTCGTGCAGGCCGATGCTAGCAGCAACAGCGCTGACCCTGCCGCTGTCAGATGCGACCTATGAAAGCTCATGCCCTATACTCCGTCGTGCCAACGATGTACCAATAGCGTCTACAGGTGCCGTAAAGCGAGCCGAGTTAGCTTCCAACGCGACGCTGGCCTTGCGTTGGCCATATTATGCATGCGCGCCCACGAGGTCACCATGTTTTCATCGCTGCCGGTATTAACGCTGTTCCTTCTTGACGGCAATTTTCCACGAGAATGTTTGAAAAGGCGCGGTCCTGTTAGGGTTCAATACGCGTAATCAGATGCCGGGCGCGGATCTGTGCGCGCAAACCATCAAGGATGGCCTCCAGACCGGCGTCGGGTCTGGCATCGGCACCGCAGACAAAAATATCGATCGCCGCGAGATTTGATTCCGGCCATGTATGAATGGAGATATGGGATTCCGCGAGTAGAGCGACGCCGGTTACCCCATTGCCGCCCCCAAAATGATGAAGCCGGATATCGAGCAAGGTCACCCCTGCGGCCTGTGCCGCCCGGCGCAACACGTTCTCGATATGCGCCGGGTCATTCAGACCCAGCGTAGCTTCAAGATCAGCAATGATGTGGCGACCATAACATGCTTCGGCAGTCATTATAATAAACTCTCGAACTTGTGGCCCAGCGAGCGCATGGCGGCTTCTGCGGCAACCACGCCACGATAATGCGCTTCTTCGAATAACGACAGCCCGCTCAAGTCCGAATGCGCGAAATAGAGCGGCCCATTTTCTGCCTGGGCTTGCATACGCGCAGGATCAGTCAGGAAACCCGTTGTAGGCCGGATCATTGCATGCCCCCAGCGCCAGACGTCGATGCGCTTGATGGCGCCCTCAAGATCGGGATTCATTTGGAGAAGATCATCCACAACAATGTCCTGCCATTCCCGGAGCGTGCGAGACAACAGGACTTCACGTGCCTCTTCGGGAGCTTCCTTCGAAAAAGGCCTGTACCAGGTGAGCACCGTGGGGCCTTGCGCCCTGCTTGTATCCTGATGTGTCGCAACGACATAGCCCAGGGATTCGCTTGTTGCGGCGACATTGTCCCATGCGCGCGGTGATCCCGGCCCCTGTGGAGGGCGGCTTACGGTTATGTTCGCGACTACCCAGGGCGCGTAAGAAAAGGTGCCGTGGGCTTTGCCGCCGGTGAGGCGGGATGCGATGAAATGTGGCACCGCCACAATCCCCGCGCGCGCGCGCGTTTGCCCTGCCTGTTCGATGTTGTGATCGAAATGATCGAGGATGATCTGGCCATCTTCTTGCCTGACGCCAAATACGCTGTGGGCGGGCCGTATGTTAGGTTCGATCATCCGGCGCATATGCCCGATGAGGCGGCCATTGCCTTCCGGCCAAGTAAGCTCCCTGTCTCCGTCTCTGCCTGAGGCCCAACCGCGGCGGCTGGCGAAATAATGGATGCCCGCCCAAGCCGAAACTTGCTCGGGCTCGGTGCCATAATCGTCGCGACAGCAATAGCGGATGTGATGGAGCAACGGTTCCGAGGTAAACGCTTCGGAGGTGAGCCAGCTCGCAAAATTCTGCCCATCAAGTGCGGTGTAGACGCGATCCTTACTTGAATAAGCCATGGGGCTGGCAAAGGCGGGCAGACCATCTGCACCAATCGCGCCCTTCATAGTTTCCATCAATTCGAAAAAGCGGTCCCGCTGCATTTTATCTGATACGGAAAGTCCTGATTTGGGATAAAGGCCTTCCTGCCAGCTGCCGCGCCATAATAGCCTTTCTTCAAGGTCCGCACAGAGCTGGTAGGGGTCATAGACCGGCGCACCCGAAGCATCTTCTCCGGTAATTACTCCGAAACCCGTCAGCATGTGGCGCAGCGCTTTGGCTTCGCGGTTGGGAACCGGAAGATAATGTGCACCCAGCGGATAGCGCGAGACGGCGTTGTGTCCGGAGCGCGCATTGCCGCCAACCGCGTCTTCCAGTTCGTAAAGCAGAAAGTCTTTGAACCCCGCTTCCGCCAGCCTCCAGCCAGCTGATAACCCCGCAACTCCGCCGCCCGCTATGAGGAGGGGTATGCCGTCGGTCTTACCGACAACTGCGCGCAGGTTGCCGTCTCGCAACCGATGGCCACGGGAAAAATCGCTTCCGCCCAGTGTTCCGGGGAAAAGCGGCTCCGACTTGCACCCCGAGACCGCTAATCCTCCGATGACCGCGAGCGAGGCTCCGCCTGCAATGACGGTGCGCCGGTTCGGCTTAGCCTTCATAGCGGGCCCATTCTTCAGAAAAGCTGCGCACCAGGGCTTGATTGTCGAGCCGGTTTATCGGCGTTGCACGCCGGGCCATGTCAGGGGGAAATTCGAACAACAGATGCTCGGTCGCGGGCGTCAGGAAACGCAATTTGACCGGGATGTCGACCCCTTGGGAGAGATCGCGGTGTCCCGCAAGCGTGAAGCCCCATTCGCCAAAACTCGGCACATAGGCATGATAGCCTCTGGTGTGAAAGCCGGCCGCTTCAAGGGTGGTTGCGACTGTCCAGTAAGATTGCGGCGCTACGAGCGGCGAGGTGCTTTGCACGGACATCGCGCCATCGGGTGCCAGCAAACGCGCAACCTGACGGTAAAAGCTTTCTGTATAAAGCTTGCCGAGCGAGAATTCAGTCGGATCCGGAAAGTCGATGATGATCGCGTCATAAACATTGCGTGCGTTGCGCACCCACTGGAATGCATCAGCATTGACAACCGACATGCGGTCCGAGCGGAACGCATTTCCATTGAGCGCGGCGAGTTGGGGCGTATCGCGAAACAATCGCGTCATTTCAGGATCAAGGTCAACCAGCGTTATCTGCTTCACACGTTGGTCGCGTAACACCTCTCGCGCCGCGAGTCCGTCGCCGCCGCCAAGGATAAGCACATGTTCCGGATTGTGCACCCGCCCGAGAACGGGCCATACGAGAGCCTCGTGATAGCGATACTCATCGCGTGAGGAAAATTGCAGGTTCCCGTTCAAATAAAGCCGCATATCGCTCCCGCGACGGGTCAATACGATCCGCTGATAAGGTGTTGAGCGCGCATAGATAACCGGCTCGTCATAGACGGCGACTTCGGACCATCGCTGCAACTGTTCAGCATAAACCAACCCCGCGAGGAGTGATGCTGTAACCACCAGAGCAGCGATCAGATCTCCTCCTATACGCCGGGCTTGCCGCAACATCAGGAGCAACGCTATGCCCACCAGCACATTGGCGAGGCCAAAGACGAGCCCGGTACGGATCAGCCCCAGCTTGGGGACCAGCAACAGCGGAAACAGGACCGAAGCAAACAGCGCTCCCACATAATCGAACGTCAACACATTGGCGACGAGGTCACGCAGCGCGAACCGGTCTTTCAAGATTCGAATGAGAAGGGGAATTTCAAGGCCGACCAACAGGCCGATGATAAGCACCAGCCCATATAACAGGACCCGAAAATGGTCGCCGGTAACGGGAAAGAGAATGAATAGCGCCGCAGCGGACCATCCGCCGAGCGCTGCGATCAATATCTCCACCCGGACGAACACGCCAATTTCATCGTGCCGGACATAGCGTGACAGCCAACTGCCGATGCCCATCGCGAACAGATAGGTCCCGATAACGGTGGAAAATTGGGTTACGCTGTCACCCAGGAGGTAGCTTGCAAGCGTGCCCGCCAGCAATTCATAAACCAACCCACAGGTCGCAATGACCAGCACTGACACGAGCAGGATCAACGCTAGCGGTGTCGCATATTCCTTTCCTCCGATATCCGTGGAGGAGGATGTTTCACTATCCATGCACGGCCGCGGCAATGATATTCGAAATGCCGATAGCAACGGCGCCAGCGAGCAATGCCACGGCCATATTCTTGCGCTCGATAATTTCCCGCCACAATTCGCCGGGCGTCAGCTTGTCAACCAGCACGAAACTTACAATGAAGATAACGATGCCCAGCAACGCATAGACGACCGTCCCGGTAAAAACATTAACAGTCAGCATTGAGCAAATCTCCCTTTGAAATCTCGATCATTTATGTCTCGGGCCGCGCACCACAGCGCCGCTGCCGCGGTCTTCATCAGAAAACGGCGTCCAGGCATAATAGCCCGCCGCCGCGGACAGCAGGAACATCACCATACACCAGGCAAAAAAGAGATAAAGACGGCGGCTCATCAAACGAACTCCGCCCTCCACCACAGGATGATCAGAGGTATGCCAAATAACAGCACAAATTCCAGTATAAGAAAGGACCAGGCAACCCCGCCAGCCCTCGCCACGAAATTTACTTCCATTTGCTCGGCTTGCTGCCAACGCTGGTCTGCGCTTTGGTCTGCGTACGAACTATAAGAATTGGTCGCATTCCATCGATGCGCGGCGGCATCGACGATGACATCATATTGCCCCTGCTGCACGCTGGAAAATTTAACCGTTGTCGAATTGCTACCTTCGCTCCAGCTACCATCGCTGTCACGCCCGCTATAGCGCTCCACCACGCCATAGGCGGTGTAGGTTCGTTGCGTGGTTCGTTCCACCAGACTATAGTCCAGATCAATCCATCGATTTTCGAAATCCATGCCGTGAGCGGTGATGGACACGATCTGATAAGACCGGGTGACGTTAAGCGTGCCGAGCGTTTGATTGCGCGTCGCACCATCTATTTCCACGGTCATCGGAGCGCTGAACTTATCGGTGACAGCCCCGAATGCCATCAGCAAGAACAGGGACATGAATAAGGTCGCAAAACCAAGTCCGAACATTTTAGGAAGGTCGTCCCACCGGGCTGCTTCGGCCTCATCATAATTATTTCTGAGCCGCTGCATGAGATTGTTATCGGCACTCCCGATCCAACCTGCGGAAACGAGGTTCGCCTGCCCGCCAGTCGCAGCGGACTGATCGCTGAAAGCATCAAACAGGGCATCTTCGTCAACGTCGTTTAACTGAGTCCAATTGACCTCATCGGCATTCCACTCTGCCGACAGCATATCGTTACCCCGACTATAGGTCGTCGCGGTTACAACGTCGCCGGCCTTAACCCGCCAGTAAAATTCGCCAACAACATGCTCGGTCGTTACCTGTCCAGGGTCATAATCAAGCCCATAGCGGCGGTCGCGCCACAACACTGCGGCTCCTTGTTCGACCGGGCGATCAATCAGCATGGTCCCCAATTGCCAGCCATCATCGCTTTCAATCAACCAACGATAACCGACATAAGGGTTGAACAGGAGATATTCGGCCCATTCCATTTCATCATCGCTGCGCCGAAGCGCGCCGATGACTTCCCATTCGACGCCCGATAGCGTCGCGCGCCGTCCCAAAGACAGTGTGTATGAGCCAGTTTCATGCTCATATTTTTCGATAATCTTTACGTCGTCGCTGGCGACATCGAGAAGCGAACCGCAATAGCCACAGCCAACCGAAACCGAATAGCCCGCCGCCTTGATTTCGATCGTTCCGCCACAGGACGGGCAACTTATGCTGCGCCCGCCGGTCATTGGTTAAAGGCTGGAATCGTCCAGCCCTCCAATTGCCTGAGGTTGCGCGGCGACAATTGGTTGAGTTCAACCGCATCGCCAACCCAGGCCGAGGCTCCTTCTTCATCGCGTTGCAAACTTAGCACCTGGCCGTTGGGGCTGCGGAAATCGATATTGACCATTTTGCGGCCGACGACCGCCGGGAAGGGCAGATCGCCTTCGCCGCCAATGCAGGTTGCATTTTTGAAATCGGTCGCGGCGTATGGCACGTTGCCGATATAGAGGATCGCCCCGCGCCTGACCGCATGTCCCGCCGCGAATTTTGCCATTGTGTCGGCATCGACCACGTCTTCGCGCTCGGCAGTGATCATATAATCACCCATAAATTCGGCCAGCCAGCGGGGGCCGGCGGGTCCTTCGGCAAACCATTCATTCCACGCGCCGTCATCCCAACCCCATCTTATGCGGCCTACAATAGTGAAGGGGTGCCCGCGCCATGTGCCACTGGTGCCAAGCTGGATCGGCGACACATCAAATGGCAGCACGGCTGTCTTGCCAATGGATTCCAGAGTTGGTCCGTCACGCCGGATAAGGGTCTGGCAATAAGAACAGCTGATGTACGGCAAGGCCGCGCTGCGCACTACTACATTGGCCCCACAAGACGGACAGGCAATCGACGAAGGCATTAGAATGAATTCCCGCGTTCGTTATTTGATACGCGCGAGCAATTCTGCCTTTTTGGCGTCGAATTCGGCTTGAGAAATTGCACCTGCTGTCACCAGCTTGTGCAGCTTTTCGATAAGCGCGAAGGGATCCTCCGGCGTGGCTGCCGACGGTGTCGCAACGCCCAGGCTTTGCGTCATTGTCGCGCCCATGGCGGACGCTGTCGCCAGCCCCGCTCCCAAGCCCGCAAGCCCAGCATCTTGTCCGGCCGCTTTCTCGATCGCTTCAGCCGTCTGGAATTTGGTGTAACGATCAAGGTCGCCAATCGCGCGGATCGAACTGGCCTTGTCGATATATTTTTGCACCTCTTCCGGAAGCGACACGCTTTCGACAAAGAAGCTAAGGCAGGTCAATCCCCATTGCGCGAACTGTTTTTCGACTTCTACCTTAATTGCGTCGGAAAGCTTTTGCTGGCTCGCAGCGAGATCAAGAAATGCTATGCCCCCGCCGCCGAGCGCCGCCGCCAATGCTGTCTGGATAGCAGAGCGCAATTGCGGTTCAATGTCGGCCGCTGTCATCTCGCCCACCGTACCCATCACCCGGCTGACGAAGGGCCGAACTTCGCCGATCTTGAACGAATAGGTGCCGAAAGCGCGAATGCGTAAGGGCCCGAAATCGGCATCGCGAACCGTCACAGGCTGGGTCGTTCCCCATTTAAGTCCCGCTTGCTCGCGCATCGAAAGGAACACCACGTCAGACTTGAACGGCGAGTTGAACCCTTTGTCCCAATTCATCAAATTGGTCAGTATCGGCAAATTGGCGGTATCAAGCGTGTGCAAGCCGGGACCGAAGAAATCGGCAAGTTCACCTTCATTTACAAAGGCCGCGACCTGTCCTTCCCGTACAGTGAGCTGGGCACCATTTTGAATTTCCTGATCGGTAAAGGGTACGCGCCATGCTAGCTGCCCGGGTTGTTCAAGCCATTCAATGACGTCGACAAACTGCTTCTTGAGAAAATCAAACATTCAAGGCGCTCCCCGCTATATCCGTCGAATGGTATAGACCCGACATTTGGCAAGGAAAAGCAAAACCCGCATGTTTCGGGCAAGCTAAAAACCTGCGCGACTGAAAGCCCGGTCCCTTCCTATCGTTCATGCAAAGCGAAGTTTGGGGACCAGTATGTTGGCGCGCTCGCGACAGCCCCTTGCAGATAGTCAGTTAAACCGGCTTCATTGACGCATAGCGTACCGGGCGAGCGCGATCGCCCCTTGAGGCCCGGCCAAATTTTTGAGTGCCGAGGGCCCCACTAAAGGATGGCCGGGTCTAAACAGCCTGTCGGTAAGACCATAGCTTGACAAACTGGCGTGTAGCAACCCGTTGACATTTTCAGCAAGGCCCGGTCTGCCCCCTACTCCTCCGCCAATGAAGATGCGGTCAGGCAGGGTTGTCAGCACCAGATTGTGACACAGCGCTGCGAGAACGGCGGATACATCGTCCCAGATCGGGTCATTAGACGGGATCTGGTCGGCCGCGATGCCGACGCGTGCTGCGAGCGCCGGGCCACTGATCAAACCTTCCGCGCAACCCCCGTGATAGGGGCAGTGACCCGTGGTCCAATGCACCGGTATCGGAACGCGCATATGGCCGGCTTCGCTATGGCCGATCCCCGTTAACGGCTTTCGATCAATGATTGTGCCGACACCAATTCCGGTGCCGACGGTAATATAAGCCCAGTTGCGTAAATGCTGTGCATCGCCCCACAAGCCTTCGGCGAGCGCGGCACCGTTAACATCGGTGTCGATGCGATAGCGTTTGTCCCCGACGACCAGTTGTTTGAGGTTCACATCATTCCAATTGGGCTTCGGTGTCGAAAGGATCGACCCGAAGGTGGGCGAGGTCAGGTCAAGGTCAATGGGGCCGAAACTTGCTATGCCTAATGCATCATAGTCCCAACCGCCGAGCAACGTGCTGAGCGTTGCCAAGCTTTCGTCGGGTGTCGTGGTCGGGATGACGTGATGCTCGGTAATGGCGCCATCATCCATTGCCAGTACGGCGATGGATTTGGTTCCGCCAAGTTCGATTCCTGCCAACATGCCGATCTCCCCGTAACAGTGTTTTACCTATTGGACTGGACCTTTGGTCGAATGCAGTTCTCGGCAAATCACCAGTCGAATTTTCGAAATGGCGTTCCACGGCGGTACGCGCGGGGTCGCATCCTGCTCCATAATCGCTTCAGCGACTTCGCCGTACCAGAGACGCGCTCAGACTGAGAAGATCTTGCCGGGGTTGAACAAGTTTTTCGGATCTATGGCGCGTTTGACCGCGCGCATCACATCGACCGCCTCACCAAGTTCTGCGACGAGCCATTCCTGTTTGCCGAGGCCGATACCATGTTCTCCGGTGCAGGTGCCATCCATCACAAGCGCCCGTTCGACGATCCGAACATTGAGGCGCTCCGCTTCGGCTGCCTCCTCCTTGCTTTCGGGATCAAGTGCGAAGATCACATGGAAATTGCCGTCGCCGACATGTCCGACGATGGTGGCGGGAAGATTGCTTGCTTCAAGGTCAGTCTTGGTTTCGACAATACATTGGGCAAGTCGACTGATCGGGACACACACATCGGTGACCCAGCCCACCGCGCCGGCACGCAGATTGACGGCTGCATAATAAGCGGTATGGCGTGCTTTCCACAATTTGCTGCGTTCTTCGGGAAGGTTGGACCAGCGGAAATCCCCCCCGCCATTGGAAGACGCGATATCCTTGACCATCTCGATCTGTTCGGCGACGCCCGCAGCGGAGCCGTGAAACTCGAAGAACAAGGTGGTAAGTTCCGGATAATCGAGTTTCGAATAGAGATTGACTGCGCGCATCTGCACATCGTCGAGGATTTCTACGCGGGCAACAGGTACGCCGATCTGGATGGTTTGCACCACCGTGTCCACTGCGCCGCCGATGGTTTCGAAACTGCACACTGCTGAGGAAATCACCTCGGGGATACCGTGCAGCCGCAAGGTTACCTCCGTTATGATACCGAGTGTCCCTTCCGATCCGATCATCAGCCGGGTGAGATCGTATCCCGCCGCAGATTTTCGCGCACGCCGCGCGGTGCGGATAATCTCGCCGGTTGGGGTAACCACGGTCAACCCCAACACCGCGTCGCGCATCGTCCCGTAACGGACTGCATTGGTCCCGGAGGCACGCGTCGAGGCCATGCCGCCAATGGTCGCATTGGCCCCGGGATCGATCGGAAAGAATAAACCCTGATCACGGAGATATTCGTTAAGTTCCTCGCGGCGCACGCCCGCTTCGACGGTGCAATCCAGATCTTCCGGATGGACCGCAACGATGCGGTTCATCTCGGAAAGATCGATGCATACTCCCCCGTAAAGCGCCGACGTGTTCCCCTCAAGCGAGGTGCCCGCACCGAACGGGATGATCGGCACATTCGCCGCGATACAGACCTTGACGATGGCAGCGACCGTTTCGGTAGTTCTGGGAAAAATGACCGCATCGGGCGGCATCGGAGCGAAATGGGTTTCGCTCGCACCATGCTGTTCCCGGACAGCTGTTTCTGTCTGAAGCCGGCTGTCCGGGATTGCCCGCAGTGCTTCTATAACAGATGTTGGAAGCGGTCCGTGTTCGATCTGGGTGAAAGAGGTTCCCACGGGTTAAAACTTGAAGCTTGCGCGAACGCCATAGCGATGCGCATCGTCCGTCATGGCGAGATCAATCGCGTCCCTGACCGGCGCATAGCCATCAAGGGAGGTCGGCACCGGCGGGTTGACCAACGCGGCGAGATGCCTGCCCTCGGGAGTCACGCCGCCGGCCAAAAAGCGATCCGAAGCGAGGGTCCGCCCCTTCACATTCAAATATGCGCTGTTATCCGTAATCCGCGCGTGCACCAAGGTGAGCCCTCCTGTCAGTCGCCAATTGCGGGTAGAACCTGCCATAGCTTCATGCTCGGCGCCACAGCTTTCAGCATCGCCTGAATTGAAACCGACGGTGACAGGCCAGCCGTCTATCGTGCGTGAAGCCAAATCAAGACCGATATCCTGATAATCGCGTTAGGCCGCAAACCCCGTAAATAGCGCGGCGCAGGCCCGAAGGAATTTGACCAATTTTGTCCATTGTAGCGTTGGCCCATCTGGAAAATATCGATATATTCCTTGCTACCTTGCCCTGAACGAAATTGGCCTAAACCCCGGTCGATCTATTCAAGGGGGCCTGACCCTAGGCTGCCAAGCTGATCCCGCTGACCGCAATAAATGGAAATTAACGATGCCCGGTATTGATGAAACTGCTACCTTCTACCCGCTCAATATGGCGGTTCTGACCGTATCTGATACACGCGATATGGAAAGTGATACATCGGGCAAGTTGCTTGCCGAGAGGCTGAGCGCGGCGGGTCACAAGCTGGTCGACCGCGCGCTTGTACGCGATGATATTGATGCTATCCAGACGCAGTTGAAGGCATGGATTGCGGACCCCGATGTCGAGATCATCCTGACCACTGGCGGCACCGGCTTTTCCCCGCGTGATACAACGCCCGAGGCCGTGCGTCCGCTTTTAACGCGGGAGATGGACGGCTTTTCCATCCTGTTCCACCAAAAATCGATGCAATCGGTCGGGGTCGCAACCATGCAGTCACGCGCATTTGCCGGGCAGGCGGGGGATAGTTTCATCTTTTGCATTCCGGGTTCAACGGGTGCCTGCCGCGACGCATGGGACGGCCTGCTCGAAGTGGAATGTGACAGCCGCCATAAACCCTGTTCGATCGCCGGCGCGCTACCAAGGCTGCGCGAGGTTTGTGCATGAGCAAGCTTTCGCATCTTGATGCCGAAGGGCGTGCTCATATGGTCGATGTGACCGATAAGGCTGTGACTGCCCGTAGCGCGTCGGCGCGCGGGGTGTTACGTTGTTCCGCCGAAACGCTTGTTTTGGTTAAGGAAGGGAAGATGTCTAAAGGTGCGGTCATCAGCACGGCTGAACTTGCCGGAATCATGGCGGCCAAGCAAACCGCAAATCTTATTCCGCTCTGTCACCCGCTGCCGCTCACCAAGGTTGCGGTCACGATCACCCCGGACGAGGCGCTGCCAGGATTTGTGGTGGAATCAACCGTACGTACCCAAGCCGTGACCGGTGTCGAAATGGAAGCGTTGACGGCGGTATCGATCGCCAGCCTGACTTTGTTCGATATGCTTAAGGCGATCGACCGTAACATGGTGATTGGAGACATCAGGGTTATTTCAAAGACTGGGGGTAAAACCGGATCGTGGGAGCGCTTATGATCGGCTTTGACGATGCTCTGGCGTTGATCGCGACGCAGGTGCAGCCTTTGGGCCGCGAAGCCATCATGCTGGCTGACGCGGCGGGTCGCGTCCTTGCGCAAGACCTGATCGCGCGTCTTGATGCCCCGCGCAGCGCGGTGTCGGCGATGGATGGCTATGCGGTGCGCAATGATGATGTGCCAGCCATTGGCACGCGCCTGCACTTGGTTGGCGAATCCTTTGCCGGGACGGGGGAGCCGGTAGCGGTGGGTCGGGGGCAAACGGTTCGCATCTTTACGGGCGCGCCGCTGCCCGACGGAGCCGACCGGGTCATCATGCAGGAAAATACTGAACGTGAGGGCGACACCGTGATTATCGCCCGCGAATTCGGCCCAGGTTGGCATGTCCGCGACAGGGCCAGCGATTTTGCTGCTGGCACGGTGCTGCTCGGTGGCGGGCAGCGGCTTGATCCGCGTGCTATAGTTGCCGCTGCCGCCGCGGATCAGGCAGACCTCGTCGTAGCCCGGCAGCCACGCGTAGCCATCATCGGCACCGGCGATGAACTCGCCGCACCCGGGCAAGCCCATGAACGCGCCGGAGCTATCCCGGAAAGCGTCACCTTTGGTGTCGCAGCGCTTGTGGCAGAAGGCGGCGGGGAAGTCGTGCGCGTGACCAGGGGCGGCGATGATCTATCGGTGCTCGAACGCCTTGCCGGAGACGCGCTGGCTGCGTCCGATCTGGTTGTCATTACGGGCGGGGCTTCGGTCGGCGAGAAAGATTTTGCCAAAGCGATGTTTGCGCCGCATGGGCTTGATTTACTCTTCAGCAAAGTAGCGATCAAACCGGGCAAACCGGTCTGGCTTGGACGGGTAGGGAACAAATGGGTGCTCGGGCTTCCCGGCAATCCGACCTCGGCGATGGTCACGGCGCGGTTGTTTCTGGTACCATTACTGGCCGCCCTGCAAGGGCAAAATCGCCCCCCTGCTATCCAGTGGCGCACGTTGCCGCTGGCAGCCCCGATAAAGGCGACGGGAGACCGGGAAACTTTCGTTCGCGCACGTTGGGACGTGGATGGCCTCACGCCGCTCGATAATCAGGACTCCGGCGCACAATCGGCGCTGGTCGACGCCAATTGGTTGGTCCGGTGCCCACCGGGACAGGGCGCGCTAAAGACAGGAGAGGCCGCTCAGGCCTTGTCCTTTTAGCGGCGATCCTGCTTCGCAAGATGCGCTTCGGCGCGCGCCAGGTCATCCGGCGTGTTGATATTGAAGAAGGGGTCGAACGGCAGGGCGGGCCATTCAACCGGCCAGTAACCAACCGTTTCCGCAAAGCCAATGAGCGAGCGTCGCCCGGTGACCGCATCATCGTCAAGCGCGGCGCGTGCGGTTACCGGCCATAGCGCACAGGCGGGGTGCAAGCGGTCGCCACTCTTGGCCATCGCAACCGTATCGCTGCCGATTGCGCTCAACCGGTGGAGCAGATCATGCGGCAAAAACGGCGTGTCGCACCCGATCATCAGCACGTGGCGCTTGCCGCTCTCTGCGGCCCAGTCGAGCGCGCTCGCCAGCGCCGACAGCGGCCCGCCATTGGCTTCGGCGTCAACCAGCAGGGGAATATCGGGCGGAAGGGTGATTTGCGTATCACGCCGGATCGCAACCGCCACATTATCAGACAGAAGATGCGCAAAATTTAGAGCGCGAGCGATAAGCGGGATGCCGCCGAGCAAGCGCGATGGCTTGTTACCGCCGATACGGTTGCCATCGCCGCCGGCGGCAATCACGACTGCGACCGGTTGTTCAGCCGACAAGTAACTTCCCTCCTGCAATCACGAGCACGATAGCCAGCAAGCGTAGCAAGGCGGTGCGCGGTAGCCTCGAGGCGCTCAGCGAACTGCCGATAAAGCCGCCGATGGCAACCGCCGTAATCAGCCAGCCGATATTATCAGGAAGCTTGGCGAGGCCATGATATTGCCCAAGCAATCCGGCGGCAGAGTTAACGAAGATAAAGGCCGCCGCGATGCCCGCCGTCTTGCGTGCTTCTTCCCAGCCCGCGAGCAGGATCAGCGGACTGAGGAATATGCCACCGCCCGTTCCGGTCAATCCGGCAAGCAAGCCAAGCCCGCCGCCTGCGGGCACCGCCAAGCCAAGCTGTGGCGTGTGGAGTTCGCGGTTTGCGATTTGCTGCACCCGCCATAGCAGCAGGACTGCCGATGCGATCAGTACCAGCCCGACAAGCGGACGATAATAGTCCGGGGACATAGGAATGCGCCCGCCGATATAAGCCATCGGGATAGACGCCAGCGCAAATATGGCAAATAGTCGCAAATTAAACGCCCCGACCCGAGAAAATCGCCAAACCCCAATTGCCGACACGAAGAGGTTGAGCACGAGCGCGGTGATCCGCATTTCCTCCGGCGCCATGCCGATCAGCGCCATGATCGCCAGATACGCCGAAGCGCCGCCATGCCCTACGGAGGAATAAAGCAGGGCGGCCAAAAACAATAGTAGTGGAAGCCAGATTTCCATCCCCCCAGTAATGGCGAGCTTAGGGATGCAGTCAAGGCAGTCAGAAGATTGGAACGGGAAGCGTGCTCGGGCTCTAAAATATGCTGGCAACTCGCTCTGTCCGCTATATTGTCAACGCTTTCCTTCCACATAACGGACGCTCAGCATCATGGCCATCGACAGCGAAACCTTCGATCTTCTCCTCGACACCGTAAAGCGCTTCGTTCGGGATCGGCTGGTCCCAGCCGAGGACGAGGTTGAGGAGCGTGACGAGGTTCCGGCGGAGATTGTCGCCGAGATGAAGCAATTGGGGCTGTTCGGCCTCAGCATTCCGGAAAATTATGGCGGTATCGGCCTGTCGATGGAGCAGGAATGTCTGGTGGCCTACGAACTCGGGCATACCGCGCTCGCTTTCCGGTCGGTGTTCGGAACCAATGTCGGCATCGGCTCACAAGGCATATTGATGGACGGAACCGAGGAACAGAAGCAAGACTGGCTACCGCGCGTTGCGAGCGGCGACCTTATCATGTCTTTCGCGCTGACCGAACCCGATGCGGGGTCGGATTCCGCCGCGCTCAAAACCTCCGGGCGGCTGGAGGGCGACCATTATGTCCTCAATGGGAGCAAGCGTTTCATCACCAATGCTCCGCGCGCTGGCGCTTTCACGCTCATGGCGCGCACCGATGGACCAGGAGCCGGAGGCATTTCTGCGTTTTTCATTCCATCGGATAGCCCGGGGCTGTCGCTTGGGAAGCCCGATCGCAAGATGGGCCAGCGCGGCACCAAGACCTGCGATGTGATCCTCGATAATGTCCGCGTGCCTGCTGCCAACATCATCGGCGGCGTGCCCGGCAAGGGGTTCAAAACTGCGATGAAAGTGCTGGATCGCGGGCGCTTGCATATTTCTGCGGTGGCATGCGGCATGGCCGACCGTATCTTGCAGGAAGCCGTGGATTATGCGCGTGATCGCAAACAGTTTGGCCAGCCGATTGGGGACTTTCAGCTGGTGCAGGCGATGCTGGCCGACAGCAAGGCCGAGCTCTATGCCGGTTGGTCGATGGTGCAGGATTGCGCCAAACGCTATGACGCCAAAACGTCGCCGGGCGCGGCAGATGCCGATGTCAGCATGCACGCCTCCTGCTGCAAGCTGTTCTGCACCGAAATGGTTGGGCGCGTCGCAGACCGAGGCGTGCAAGTTCACGGCGGCTCCGGCTATATCAATGATTTCCCCGTCGAACGCTTCTATCGCGATGTCCGCCTGCTCAGGCTCTACGAAGGGACTTCACAAATCCAGCAGCTCATCATCGGGCGCACGCTGATGAAACAGCCATAAGCGCGCTTACGGCCCTCCGCGAGCACGTTGGTAGGACAATGTAACCATAACGGAAAAATGGCGTGCCCTACGCCCGTAATCAGAAGAACGGCTCTTCGCCCGGCTTCACCGGCACATGGATGCCGCATTCGACCTTGTCCCAGCCCTTCCAGCGGCCCGAGCGCGGGTCTTCGCCGGGGGCGACCTTGCTGGTGCAGGGCGCGCAGCCGATCGAGAGATAGCCTTGCTCCTCCAGCGGATGACGGGGGAGCGCGTGCGCTTCAAAATAGGCGTCGAGATCGGCCTTGGTCCAGCTGGCAAGCGGGTTCCATTTGATGCGCCCGCTCGCGCCGTCGAGTTCGAAGCGTTGCAGGCCCGCGCGGGTGCCTGACTGGAAACCCTTGCGGCCGGTGATCGAGGCATCATAATCGGCGAGTGCGCGCTCCAGCGGGATCACCTTGCGGATTTCGCAGCAGCCATCCGGGTCATAGGACCAGCGCAGCCCGGTCGCGTCCTTTTCCTCCAGCGTTGCAGCATCGGGCGTCAGGTTGACGAGGTTGAGGCCAAGCTCGCCGGTCAGCTGGTCACGATAAGCGAGGGTTTCCTGAAAATGCTTGCCGGTTTCGAGAAACAGCACCGGCGTTTCCGGCGCAACGCTGGCAACGAGATGGAGCAGCACCGCGGATTCAGCGCCGAAGGAGGAGACCAGCGCGACGTTGCCAAGCAATTTTTCGCGCAGTACCGCAGCGACCATCTCGGCGGCAGGCACGCCCGCAAAACGCGCATTGAGCGCCGCCACATCGGCTTCGGTAAAGCGCGCGGCGACGTCGATACGGTCAAGGGCGCGTGCGGCCTCACCCATGGCGTAATTTCCACACCGGCACCGCATGGTCGGCGGCGCTTTGATAGCTTGCCTCATAGCGGGCGAGCGTGGTTTCAACCACCGCCGGGTCCATTGGCGCTGCGGGCGCGAAGCTATCAAACCCAACGCGGCGCATGAACAGGAGCTGGTCGACCAGCACATCGCCCTCGGCGCGCAATTCGCCGGTATAGCCATTTTCGCGCAAAATCTGCGCCGAGGAATAGCCGCGCCCGTCGCGGAAGCGCGGGAAACTCACCTCGATCAGCTTCAACCTGTCGAGATAGGGGATGAGCAGGCGCGCATCATCGCCTGCCTCGATGCGCACGGCGGTGGCGTCGGGCTGGCCGAGAAACGCGTCGAGCGTGACCGCGGGTTCTTCGAGCGGCTCATCGTCACGGAAACGGAGGAAGGTCATATTTCCCCCTCCCCTTCAGGGGAGGGGGTTAGGGGGTGGGGGCTGTTCCAAATACGTGACGCCTGAACAACAAGCCCCACCCCAACCCCTCCCCTGAAGGGGAGGGGCTTATTATATTGCTTATCCATAAATGGCCTCCTTGAACGGCTCCATGCCCACGCGGCGGTAGGTGTCGAGGAAGCGTTCGCCGTCCTCCCGTAAGTCGCGATATTTCTCGACCGCGCGTTCGACCGCATCGACAATGCCGTCTTCGTCAAAGCCGGGGCCGGTGATTTTACCAAGGCTCGCATCTTCCGCGCCCGAGCCGCCGAGCAACAGCTGGTAATTTTCGGTGCCCTTCCGGTCGACGCCTAATATGCCGATATGCCCGGCATGGTGATGGCCGCACGCGTTGATGCAGCCGGAAATTTTGAGCTTAAGTTCGCCAAGGTCGCGCTGGCGGTCGAGATCGGCAAAGCGTTCGGCGATTTTCTGCGCGACGGGAATCGAGCGTGCATTGGCGAGGCTGCAATAATCAAGGCCGGGGCAGGCGATAATGTCGCTGACCAGATCAAGATTAGGGGTCGCAAGGCCCGCTCCGTCGAGCGCCTGCCACACCGCATAAAGGTCTGCCTTCTTGACGTGCGGCAGGACGATATTCTGCGCATGGGTGACGCGCAGTTCGTCATGGCTGTAGCGGGTTGCAAGGTCGGCCATGAGGTCGATCTGGTCGGCGCTCGCATCGCCCGGGATGCCGCCGATCGGCTTCACGCTGATGTTGACGATGGCATAGCCTGGGGCCTTGTGGGGTGCGACTTGTTGCTTCACCCAGACCGCAAAGTCGGGATCGCTCAGGTCGATCTCATCGCTGAGGCCAGTGTCGAATACGGGCGGGGCGAAATATCCCGCGATCCGCTCATATTCGGCCATCGGCACGTCTGACCCGTTGGGGAGGATGGCCTGCCATTCGGTTTCGACCGCCTCGGCAAATTTCTCCGCGCCCCATTCATGGACGAGGATCTTGATACGCTGTTTGTGGATATTGTCGCGCCGCGCCCAACGATTCCACACGCGCAGGGTCGCCTCGAGATAGGAGACGATATGCTGCGCGGGGAGGAAGTCGCGGATCAGCGGCGCAACGAAGGGCGTGCGGCCCATGCCGCCACCGATATAAACCTCGAAGCCGGTTTCACCTGCGGCGTTCTTAACCAGTTTCAAACCGACATCATGCAGGCGGATGGCCGCGCGGTCATTGTCCGATGCGGTCACTGCAATCTTGAACTTGCGCGGAAGATAGCTGAATTCCGGATGGAAGGTCGTAGCCTGCCGCAGCAATTCGGCCCAGGGGCGCGGATCCTCGATTTCGTCCGCCGCCGCGCCAGCATATTGGTCGGACGACAAGTTGCGGATGCTTTCGCCCGAAGTCTGGATCGCGTGCATTTCGACCTTGGCAAGCTCGGCGAGAATGTCGGGTGCGTCCTCCAGCTTGATCCAGTTATACTGGATATTCTGCCGCGTGGTGAAGTGGCCGTAACCACGATCATATTTGCGCGCGATATGGGCGAGCAGGTGCATCTGCTCGCCGTTCAGCGTGCCATAAGGAATGGCGACGCGCAGCATATAGGCGTGCAATTGCAGATAAAGGCCGTTCTTCAAGCGCAGCGGCTTGAACTGGTCCTCGGTCATATCGCCCGCGATGCGGCGCTTTACCTGATCGCGAAATTCATCGACGCGTGCATCGACAATGGCCTGGTCATATTGGTCATATTTATACATTTTTGGCTCCGAAGCCCTGAGCTTGTCGAAGGGCATGTTCGAGCATAGCGCTACGTAGATTGACGTGCTTCGACAGGCTCAGCACTGCGGTGTAAAAAACGCTCATATCACCCAGTCTCCTGCCGCAGGATCGGCGGGCTTTAATGTAAGGTCCGGACGCACCGTCGGGCCGAGCGCACGGATGCGGTCCTTGATATGACCGGGGCGCGGGCCTTCTGGGGTTTCGATGGCATCAATGATCGCGGGGCTGTTGACCCGGCGCGCGCCTTCTTCGGCAGTGAGGATCGCCTCGCCATGTTCGCCGACATCGACGGCATCTTCGACATGGATCGACCAGCCATTGCCGGTCCACCAAATCACGCGCCCGTCGGCGAGGTTGTTTCCGGTGAGGAGTTTCATGATTGATCTCCAGAGACTTCAAATTCCTCCCCGGTATGGGGAGGGGGACCATGCGCAGCATGGTGGAGGGGATTAGAAGCGCGGAGAGGGAGGTTGACCCCATCCCCTCCACCACATCTCACCTGCTCCGCAGGCTCGTGCGGTTCCCCTCCCCGTGCCGGGGAGGAATTGACTAATGCGAAATAGTCTTCCGCTTCCGACCGCGCCGCGACTTCGCCGACCACGATCAGCGCGGGGCTTTGCACCTCTTCGCGGGCGACCAAACCGCCGAGGTCGGCGAGCAAGGTCCGCATCGCGCGCGCATCGCCGCGTGTGCCTTTTTCGAGGATAGCCACGGGAATCGCGGGCGAAACGCCGTCCGAGATCAGCTTTTCGGCGATTTTTTCGGCGGTCGCGACGCCCATATAGATGACCAGCGTCCGCCCATGGCCTGCCAGCCCCGCCCAATTCTGGTCGGACAAATCCTTGCACTGGCCAGCGACAAAGGTAACCGCGCTGGCCGCCTCGCGATGGGTGAGGGGGAGGCCAGCCTCAGCCGCGCAACCGATGGCGGCGGTGATGCCGGGGACGACCTCGCACGGCACGCCGGCTGCGCGCGCGGCTTCCAGTTCTTCGCCGCCACGCCCGAAAATGAACGGGTCGCCGCCTTTGAGGCGCACCACCTGCCGTCCGGCCAGCGCCTCGCGCACAAGGAGCGCGTTGATGTCGTCCTGCGCCATCGTGTGCCGACTGCGCGCCTTGGCGACCGAGACCAGTTCCGCTTGCGGCGAGGCGAGCGCGAGAATCGCGGCATCGACCAGCCCGTCATGCACGATCAGCTCCGCGCCTTCGATCAGGCGCAGCGCCTTGACGGTCAGAAGGTCGGGATCACCCGGACCTGCACCGACCAGCCAGATTTTGCCCGAAGCGGGATTATGAGGTTGCTTTTCCATGCGACCCAATTGGCAATCCATCTGCCAAGGGGCAAAGCAGGCTTTTTTTACCGTGCAAAAGTTAAGCTTTAAGACGCAATTTTGTTACGCAGGGTGGGCTTAATCTCTTACCACTGGAGAAGGCCCATGCGCTTCGCCCATGCGGCGGATTTGGCTGACCTTGTTGTATAGCGGTGCCCAATCATCTTTCTCGGCGATCGCGGCCCAGAGGGATTCGACCTCGTCGATGAGCATGGATTGCGGCGCGGGGTCGGACCAATAAGGGTGGTCGCGCGCGCCTTCTTGTCCACGTGCCCCAACAAGCGCCGCAAAGGCTTGGGCGGCGTCTGAACGGTGCGCACCCGCCGGTTGCCGTCCGCCGCGCCAATCAAAGAAAAACTGGTCAATCGGCATTTGATCCTCGATCATCAGCTTTTCTGCAGCCGCGACCAGCGCCTGGTCGGCCTCGTTGCCCATGCTGGTCATGCCGATGCGCCACAGGAAACGGCGTGCGATGGCCTCCTGATAGAGCGGGCCGAAGTGTTCGAGTTCGGCAATCAGCGGCTCGGCGGGACATAAGGTGCGCAGCGCAATCGCGAGTTGCGCGACGTCCCAATGGATCGCCTCGGGCTGGCGACCGAAGGCATAGAGCCCGGCATGATCGAAATAGGCGGCGGTGAAAGCGGGGTCCCAATATTGGCTGAACCGCCACGGGCCATAATCAAAGCTTTCGCCCGATATGTTGATATTATCGCTGTTGAGCACGCCATGGACAAAGCCGGCGACCATATAAGAGGCCGCGAGATCGGCGGTGCGCTCGACTACTGCGCGCAGGAGCGTTGTTGCCACCATGACGTCATCGTCAGCTTGTTCGACGCCCGGATAATAATATCGCAGCGCATAGCGCGCGAGTGCTGCCAGCCGCGCGCTATCGCCCTCATAAGCCAGCCGTTGAAAACTGCCGATGCGGATATGGCCGTGGCTCATCCGCACGAGCACGGCGGAGCGGGTCGGTGAGGGTTCATCACCGCGCCACAAATCCTCGCCGGTTTCGGTGATCGAAAAGGTGCGCGAGGTGGGCACGCCCAAGGCTTCGAGCATTTCGGTTGCGAGCAGTTCGCGCACCGCGCCTTTGAGCGTCAACCGCCCGTCGCCGCGCCGTGACCAGGGTGTCGTCCCCGATCCCTTGGTGCCAAGGTCAATCAGCCGGTCGCCGCCGTCGCGCATCTGGGCAAACAGAAAGCCGCGCCCGTCGCCAAGATCCGGATTATACACGCGGAACTGGTGGCCATGATAGCGCAGGGCAAGCGGGTGCGGCAGATTATCCGGAAGAGCCTCGAAACGTCCGAAATGGGTGATCCACTGCGCGTCGTCGAGGCCCGCAAGCCCGACCTCCGCCGCCGCGCGATCGCCGCGCCAGCGCAGGATCGTTTCCGGAAAATCAGCGGCCGCCACCGCGTCTGCAAAACCATCACCCAAGGTGAGGAATGCGGGGTCGGGGCGGTACGGGGGAAGCGGCTGCGGGTCGGACATCGTGTGACTATGGGTATGATGATCAAGGTAAACAAGACGCGAGAGGCTTGTGTCTTGGGCCGAGCGGCGCAATATGGCGCCCATGACCGAAAGCCTCACCGCATCCCCCGCTGCCACCCCCGACACCGATAATTTCAACGGGCTGTGGCGTGACCGCTACTGGTGGTCAAAAGATGGCCTGCGGCTCCATTATCGCGATTATCCCGGGCCGGAGAAGGCGACTGGCGAGGCCCCGTTACTCTGCATGCCCGGCCTCACCCGCAATGCGCGCGATTTTGAAGGCCTGGCCGAACATTTCGCCGCGACCCGCCGGGTCATTACGGTCGATTTTCGCGGGCGCGGTGACAGCGCTTATGCCAAGGACGCGATGACCTATGTCCCGCTCACCTATGCGCAGGATATTATCAGCCTGTGCGAAGAGCAGCAGATTGACCGCTTTGTCGCGTGCGGGACCTCGCTCGGCGGGATCGTTACCATGTTGCTCGCGGCGATGAGCGGCGAGCGGCTGGCGGGAGCGATCCTCAATGATGTGGGACCGGTGATCGAAGCTGACGGGGTCGCGCGGATTCGCTCCTATGTCGGGCAGGGCGGGAGCCAGCCGACCTGGGTCCATGCCGCGCGCGCGGCGCAGGAATTGCACGGCACATCCTATCCCAAATGGCAGCTCGAAGACTGGCTGCGGCTGGTCAAGCGCACCCACAAGCTCACCAAGGAAGGGCGGATCATCGCCGATTATGACAGCCGCATCGCCGAACCGTTCCGCGTCCCCGGCGGCGAGGCGGGCGTGGATTTGTGGCCTGCGCTCGAGGCGCTCTCGGGCGTGCCGACGCTGGTCCTGCGCGGCGGTCTTTCCGACATATTGGGCGCTGCGACGGCAGACGAGATGATTGCCCGACTGCCGCTCGCCAAATTGGTGACGCTTGGCGGGATCGGCCATGCGCCGACGCTGGATGAACCCGAAGCGGTTGCGGCAATTACGGCCCTGTTGGAGCAAGTAGACGCGGCACAAGCGTAGCGCATGACGCAAAAACGCTTTGGCTGAGCGGAGCCTAACGGCAACCCGAACGTTACAGTTTGATGACAAGCGGACTAACGACGGACAGCTTCAATATCGGGCCGCACCTGATTGCGCTCATCATCGCTTATCTGCTCGCGCTGCCGCTCGGCTGGGATCGCGAGAAGGAAGAGCGCAGCGCCGGGTTGCGCACCTTTCCGCTCGTCGCAATTGCCAGTTGCGGCTTCATTCAGGCGGCGGAAACGGTGATGGGGTCAAGCCCCGAGGCGATGTCAAAAATCGTTGAAGGGCTCATCACCGGTATCGGTTTCATCGGGGGCGGCGCGATCTTGCGGATGAAAGCCTCCGTGCGCGGCACCGCAACCGCCGCCAGCCTGTGGTCCACCGGGGCTATCGGCACGGCGGTAGGGTTGGGGGCTATTGACGTTGCGGTGGTGCTCGCCATCGTAACCTTTGTGACGCTCAAGCTGCTCTCGCCGATCAAGCGGGTATCGGGTCTGGCCGATGCCGAGGATGAGCATCCGGCGGCTGCCGAATAAATCTTCCCCTACCGGCAAAACCGCTTATAGGCAGGACGCAGGACGTTTGTTTCAGGAGAGATTAGTTGTTCAAGGGGCTCAAGCGGGTTCAATATGCAGGCCGCGAGGTATGGCCGATTATCGAGGGTGGCAAAGGGGTTGCCGTCTCGACCGGGAATAGTGCGGGCGCATGGGCGGCGGCAGGCGGCATCGGCACGGTGTCCGCAGTCAATGCCGACAGCTATGACGAAAATGGCGAGCGTATCCCGCAGGTCTATCATGCCAAAACAAGGCCCGCGCGGCATGAAGAATTGATCGACTATGGCATCGCCGGTGGCATCGCGCAGGTTGAGCGCGCGCACGCGATTGCGGGCGGCAACGGCGCGATCAACGTCAATGTCCTGTGGGAAATGGGCGGCGCACAGCGCGTGCTCGAAGGGGTGCTGGAAGGCACCAAGGGCAAGGTTCAAGGCGTCACCTGCGGCGCGGGCATGCCTTACAAACTGGCCGATATCGCGGCCAAGCATGAGGTTTATTATCTCCCGATCATTTCTTCGGGCCGCGCGTTTCGCGCGCTGTGGAAGCGCAGCTATTCCAAGGTGCCCGAATGGCTCGGCGCGGCGGTGTATGAAGACCCGTGGCTCGCGGGCGGACATAATGGTCTTTCCAATGCAGAAGATCCGCGCGTGCCGCAGGACCCCTATCCCCGCGTGGCCGAATTGCGCGCGGTGATGCGCGAAGGCGGTATTCCCGACGAAACGCCCATCGTGATGGCGGGCGGCGTCTGGCATCTTAAAGATTGGGACAAGTGGATCGACAATGATGAACTGGGGCAGATCATGTTCCAGTTCGGCACCCGGCCCTTGCTCACGCAGGAAAGCGAAATTCCGCCGGAGTGGAAAGAAAAGCTGATGGAGGTGAAGGAAGGTGATGTTCTCCTCCACCGCTTCTCGCCGACCGGCTTTTATTCATCCGCCGTGCGCAATCCGTTCCTCCGCAGCCTTGAGGCGCGCTCCGAACGCCAGATTGCCTATGCGGAAAATCCCGAAGGCGACCTCACCGAACGGCTCGACGTTGGGCTCAAGGGCAATAAAAGCTGGTATGTCAGCATCGATGGCCTGCGCCACGCGCATGAATGGGTCGATCAGGGCTATAGCGTCGCGATGAAAACGCCCGACAATAGCGTGATTTTCGAAACCCCCGAAATGGCGAAGAAAATCCAGATCGATCAGGCCGAGTGCATGGGATGCCTGTCGCACTGCGCTTTTTCGGCGTGGAAGGACCATGACGATTTCACCACCGGCTATAATGTCGATCCCAGAAGCTTCTGTATCCAGAAGGCGCTGCAAGGCGCGGTGCATGGCGACCCGATGGATGAAAATCTGATGTTTGCAGGACACAGCGCCTATCGCTTCGGGCTCGACCCCTTCTATTCGAACAACTTTGTTCCGACCGTGAAGGAACTGGTCGACCGGATACTGACGGGCGAGTAAAATCGACCGTGAAAAAGGGGAAAGCAAATGCCGCAACTTGAACTTCCGCAATTTTATGCCTGGTCGCTGGTTTTTTTGGCCGTCGTGCTGCTGGTGCTCGCCTATCATAATGTGCGGACACTCAAGATCAGCAACCTCAGCAATGGCCTGATCCTGGCTGCCGGCATCGCGGCCTGCGCGGTGCGCGCGTCCTTGGCGACCAATCCCGCCGACGAGATATTCTATTATTTCTGGCCCGCAGCAGCGATCGTACTGATCGGGCTGGCGGTCGTCGGATTAAGCGCGGGATTGGGCAAATTGCTGATCGCGCTGCTGCCGTGGTTGAGACCGGATGATTTTCTGTGGGCAGCGGGTATTGCAATCGGGGTTCAGGTAATCGTTAGCATTTACAGCGTCTCGATGGGGCGCAACCGTCGCAACACCAAACTTATGGTACCGGTTGTTCCTGCTGTTCTGATTGGCGTCGCAGCAATGGCGGCCAAAGCTTGGATGACGGCCTACGGCGCGTGACGAAGGGGTTGCGAAGCCTCGCTTACTCTTTCTTGAGAAACCCGAAGTGCTGGAACCTCTTCTGCCGCATCAGCCGCGCGGATATTGGGCGGCGGCGCTGCGGCGATAATTTCCTCTCCGCGCAGCAACTTGCCGGCCCGGTGGATCGCTTTCCTGATGCGCGGATAGGTGCCGCAGCGGCAGATATTGGTGATCGCTGCATCGATATCGGCGTCGGATGGCGTCGCGTTTTTGGCGAGCAAGGCCGCCGCCGCCATGATCATCCCCGACTGGCAGAACCCGCATTGCGGCACCTGTTCGGCGAGCCAGGCCTGTTGCGCCGGATGGCTGCGGTCGCTGGATAATCCTTCGATCGTTGTGACCTCGCGGCCGGTGCATTGGGCGAGCGGCAACTGGCAACTGCGCACCGCCTCGCCATCGACGATCACCGTGCAGGCGCCACATTCGCCGGTGCCGCAGCCATAGCGGGTGCCAACCAGATTGGCGGCATCGCGCAGCGCCCACAGGAGCGGCATTTCGGGATCAAGATCGAACGCCAGCGCGCGCCCGTTAAGGGTAAACTCGCTCATCCGTTAGTCGCCGCTCTGCCTTTAGCCTTTAATCGCGCCAGCTCTGGTCGACCTTGTCGATCATCCGCACCATCGCTGCGAAATCGGGCACACCCGCGCCGCCGGGGATCATCACCTGCGATAGGTCACGCTGATGGACCGCGATCACCTCATCGGGCACGCGGATCGGCTGGCCCATCGAGAGCGTGGCGAGCTGGATTTCGCACGCGCGTTGCAGCGCCCAGTGCATCTGGAAGGCTTCGGGAAGCGTGCGCCCCATCACCACGGGGCCATGGTTTTTGAGCATCATGATGCGCTTGTCGCCCAGGCTCGCAAGGAAACGCGGGCCTTCTTCTTCGCGCACGGTGATGCCTTCAAAATCATGATAGGCGATCTGCCCCATGAAGTTGCAAGCATAGAAGTTGACCGGCTGGAGGCCGCCTTCGAGTGAAGATACCGCCATCGTCGCGGTTGTATGGGTATGGATGATTGCATGCACATCCGGCAGCATGCGATGAAACAGGCTGTGCTGCGTGAAACCGGCCTTGTTGACGAAATAGCCGCTGTCATCGAGGTCATTGCCGTCAATGTCGATCTTCACCAGATTCGATGCGCAGACTTCACTGAAATGCAGGCCATAGGGGTTGATGAGGAAGGCATTGTCCTGTCCCGGCACCTTCAAGGTGATATGATTATAAATCATCTCGTCCCAGCCGAGATATGCGAAAATCCGGTAACAAGCGGCGAGTTGGCGGCGCGCCTCCATTTCTTCCGGTGTACGGTTGGGGCGCAGATCATTGGCGGCGGTGGCCATGGGGGGCTCTCCTTAAAAGCGTCGCCACACGCTCTGCCATAATTTGTGGAGGGCGGCTAGGGTCGATGCATAGCCGTTGCGGAAAGGCCACAACTTGGCGGATTTCTGCGCTATGGGGTTGAAACTTCGCGACTCCGCTGATAATGGCGCTGCGACGGAGCGGATCATAGATTCGCGACGGCCCCTTTCATGTTGCCTTCATATCTGCGGCGCATGAAGATTTATCTGCTTGAACTTGCAGTATATTTTTACGGGGCCGGTTAACCCCAGTTTTGATTTGGAGTGTGGTTTTTTTATGCAGATTATGGTTCGCGATAACAATGTCGATCAGGCCCTTCGTGCGCTCAAGAAGAAGCTTCAGCGGGAAGGTGTTTATCGCGAAATGAAGCTGCGCCGCCATTATGAAAAGCCGAGCG
>JAEXAW010000003.1 GCA_023458055.1 Pseudomonadota bacterium | reverse complement strand
CTGAGAATATAACTTAGACTTTTTTTCAAAATAATCCGCAAAATCCATTTTGTTTTAACAAATTTTGTAAATTCGTCAAAACAAAAGTGGTTTTGCTAATATTGGTGATAATTGAAAATTTTTCCTTTCAATTTCCCGCACTTCGCAAAGCCGCGGTCCGTTATACGACATCGCATCCAGACGGTACACACAAAATAAGATTTGTTTTTTACGTAATTATTTATTATTTTTACACGTAAATAATTTTGAAATGAATACAAAACTGACTTTAAATCTAAATAAAAGCATAATTGAAAGTGCAAAAGATTATGCTAAAGAGAATAGTGTTAGTCTTTCAAAACTAATTGAAAACTACTTAAGTTCTCTCACCAAAAAACAACAAAAAGAAATAAAAGTAAGTCCTCTTGTTGAAAGTTTGACTGGAATCATTCCAACCGAAACTGATCAAAAAAACAATGATGATTATTATGAATATCTAAACAAGAAATATTCATAATGGAAAGAATTTTTGTGGATGCAAATATTGTGATGGATTTGCTAGAAAAAAGAGAAGATTTTTATCAAGAAGCTCAAGAGCTTTTCACTCTTTCTGACAAAAACAATGTAAAGCTATATGTTTCAGCTTTGACTTTAGCAAACGTTCATTTTTTGCTTTTCAGACATTTGAAAATGGAAGCTCGTAAAGTGTTAGCAAAATTTAAAGTTCTTGTTGAAGTCCTGGCAGTAGATGATAAAATATTAGATTTAGCTTTAATTTCTGATTTAAAAGATTTTGAAGATGCTATTCAGTATTACACAGCAATCGAAAATGAAATGGATATAATTATTACAAGGAA
The DNA here is from genome assembly GCA_023458055.1 of Pseudomonadota bacterium. Taxonomy (GTDB): domain Bacteria; phylum Pseudomonadota; class Alphaproteobacteria; order Sphingomonadales; family Sphingomonadaceae; genus JAFAFE01. The sequence continues at coordinate 2,643 of JAEXAW010000003.1, read as the reverse complement.
TAAAAAGGATTTCAAAAATTCTGATCTGCCAATTTTAACAGCACGTGAATTTTTAAACCGTTAATTGCGACGTCGTATAACATAGTATTGGCAAAATGCGGGGTGAAGTGCAAAATTGAAAAGCAGAAATATTATTCCGCTCATGCTTTTCAATTCTGCAAATTTTTGTAAGTTAGCAGTATTGAAAAAGCATTCGCTACGTTTGGTCGTTCTTGAACATTTTGTTCTTCGAAATCCCGCACTTCACCAATACTTTTTCCGCTAGCTGTAATTTCAAAAAATTACCACATGAACAATTATTTACAAGATAGTAGTGTTTTTTTCAAACAAGTTTCTCGAGGTGTAAAAAAACAAATTTCAGATAATGAAGTTATACAACTGTCCTTTAATCTTGCTCTTGGATGTGAGAGATTACTTAAAGGGATTCTTTATGATATAAATCCAACTTATGTTCTAATTGAATCTGATTTTAAACATTCTATTCAAATAATCTATAAACATAAATTAATTAAAGAGTCTATTAATTCAAAGGAATTAGTTTCCAAACCTAATGCTAATGTAATTTCTTTCTCAAATAGTCTCCTAAAGGCTCAACTAGTATCAGAAACCGTCCATAGTCATAAAAATGTTTTATTTGTAATTTCAAATATGCGTGATATTATTGCACATTGCGAATTACGATTACTAGATTTGAACAAATTAAAAGAAATTTTACAAAGAGATTTTTACACAATGATGAAAGCTTTTTCTAAAGAATTAAAAATTAAGCAAAGTCATTTTTTTGAACAAAATCATATAAAATTATCAAGAATCTCTCGTGAATTACAAACAGATCTTGATAAACATTTAGAGTTATTACTTGATGAACATAAAAATATATGGAAGATTATGTCTGGACAGCCTGGTTATTCTGCCGAAAAAATTTTAAATACTAAATCAATTCTAAAAACACCTAATAAAGAAATATGTTCATGCCCATCTTGCAATAATGACGCTATAATTTATTTTAAGCCCATAGAAGAATTGGATATTCAGAAAATGGAACAAGTAATAATTGGCTTTCAAGCAAAAAAATTAAAGTGCCAATTTTGTAAAATTGAAATAACAAATCCAACTTTATTGGACAAACTTGGAATTATAGATAAAAAAGTTCACTCAAATAAATCTTGTAAATTTTGTGGTTTAGAACTAGAAGAAGGGGAAATATGCGAAAATTGCAATAAAATATAGAAACTACAGCTAACATTGTATTGGCAAAATGCGGAGAGAAGTACAAAATTGAAAAGCAAATTTTTCATTCCGCTCATACTTTTCAATTCTGCAATTTTTTGTAAGTTAGCATAATCGAAAAAGCATTCGCTACGTTTGGTCTTCCTTGAACTTTTCGTTCTTCGAAAGCCCGCACTTCGCCAATACTTTTTCCGTTAGCAGAAATACTTCACAAAATATCGCAAATAATTATGAATAAAATTTTATTAACAATATCAATATTTTTATCTTTTCAATTATTTTCTCAAACTAACAATCGATTTGTTTATGAATTAAAATTTGTTCGTGACACAATTTCAAAGACTACCCTAACAAATATTCTATACTTAGATACGAATGATAAAGATGTTAAATTTTATTATCAAGAAATGTACGAACTTGATTCTACACAAAAAGCAACAAAAAAATATAATTCAGGTTTATCACTTTCTAACAGTTTGATATTAAAAAGGAAAAACAATAGTTTTACTAATGAAAATTTTGTTTTTGCTGATACGGATTATTATAAGTATAGTACAACTGATAAAATTGAATGGAATATTTTACCAGAAACCAAAATCCAAAATAATTACAAATTACAAAAAGCAACAACAAATTTTGGTGGTAGAAATTGGATTGCTTGGTTTTCTAAAGATGTTCCCATAAATCAAGGCCCATTTAAATTCCAAGGTTTACCCGGCTTAATTTTTCAAATAGAAGATGACAAAAATTATTTCAATTTTAATTTAATCGAAATAAAAATGATGAATTATGAATATGATACCAGTAGGATCATTGATTCAAATTTTGGTAAAAAGGCGATTGTAATCTCTTTAGAAAAATATAATGAAATACTTTTAAATTCTTATAACAATCCATATTCCGAAATTAGAACAAAACTAGAAAGACGTGAAGATTATACATTTTCAGCATATGGAAAAGAAATTAAAACAACAAAAGATTTAGATGAAGTAAAGAAAATTATTCAACAAACAAAAAGAAAAAATTATAATCCAATAGAACTTAATAAAGCAGTTAAATATACTGAATGAAAAGTACTTCTGCTAACATTGTATTGGCAAAATGCGGGGTTGAATATAAATTAGAAAATATGGAAATATTTAGCCGCCGCTGCTTTTTATTTCCACATATTTTAGTAATTTAGTTCCAAGAAAAAGCATCGGCTCCACGCAGTCTGAATTGAACTTCCAGCCCCAATTAAGCCCGCACTTCGCCAATACTTTTTCCGTTAGCTGCAATTCGATATGATGCATATTCCTGAAATAGGTTGACAAAAAATTCAACAAATATTGTCAAGCTATGGAACAACAAAAATTCATTAGGTGTCCAAAATATACCTATCAAAAATTACCTTTTCAAATCAAACTCGAGATT
>JAEXAW010000083.1 GCA_023458055.1 Pseudomonadota bacterium | reverse complement strand
TCACGGCCTCGGCCTTCCAGAGTGCGGGGCAGCGTTGCTCGGCCTTGCGCATGCTGGTGGTGCAGGAAGATGTTGCCGAAACCATGGTCGAAATGGTGCGCGGCGCGATGGCGGAAATGCGCGTCGGTGACCCGGCCAAGCTCACCACCGACGTCGGCCCCATCATCGACGCCCAAGCGCGCGACACGATCCGGGACTATGTTGAGCAGAGCCGCCGCGAGAATCGCGTGCTCGCCGAAGCGCAGCGCACCGAGGACGCGTCCGCCGACGGCACCTTCATCCCCCCGACGATGATCCGCGTCGATCGCATCGCCGACATGAAGCGCGAAATTTTTGGCCCCGTTCTGCACGTTGTCACCTTCAAGGCGGATGAAATGGATGAGGTGATCGACCAGATTAACGCGACCGGATATGGCCTTACGCTCGGCATCCACAGCCGCATTGATGCGGTGGCGGCGCACATCGCCTCGCGGGCGCGAGTGGGGAATATTTATATCAACCGCAACCAGATCGGCGCGATTGTCGGGAGCCAGCCTTTTGGCGGGCGCGGATTATCCGGGACCGGTCCCAAGGCAGGCGGACCACATTATCTGTTTCGTTTTGCCGAAGAAAAAACTATGTCAACAGATGTAACGGCGTCGGGCGGCAACACCCAGCTGATGACGCGCTAAGCCAAAAGAGGAGGATCAATGCGGCAATCTGCACTCTTGGGGATTGCGCTGGTGGCGCTATTGACCGGCTGTTCCGGTCCTATTGCTACCCGCATAGAAACCGCGCTCCCCGCAGCTCCGGCCAGTGGATCCAGCTATATTCTGTCGCTGTCGGAAGGAAAGGTTGGCGCGATTGAGGCTGATGCCGCACGGCTGCTCGAAAGCCGCCTTTCGGGCCATGGCTTTACCCGCACCATTGATCCGGAAGCCGCGCAATATGCCGTCGCGCTTTCGGTTGCGGAGCGTCCGGCCGACATGACCTATACGACCGGCGGCGCACCGCTGGCGGTGGCCAAATCGCGTAAGCTGATGCAGAGCTGCAATGATCGTGATTTGAGAGTGGCCGTCGTGATCACGCGCGTAGCGGATGCCGCGCTCGCCTATCGCGGGAGCGCTGCGGAATATCATTGCAAGGCGAAGATGGCGGACGTCATGCCCGGGCTCATGGATGCGGCATTGCAAGGCATGTCAGGCAAAATCGGCAGCTGGGTCGAAAAGCGGCACGGCGTCGATTGACCGCTTGGCGTGGCGGGATCATTCCGCCGCCAGTTGATCCAAATCGTCAAATTCTTCTTCGTCCGCGAGCGGTAACTCGATGATGAAGTGCGCGCCTTTCTGGCCCTCCTTGCTTTCGGCCCAAATGCGGCCCCCGTGGCGTTCGACAACGGAGAGAACGAAATTGAGCCCCAGCCCGGTTCCGGCGACGACATCTGCTGGTTTGAGCGCGGGCGATGCACCTTTGGCAAAGCGCCCGAACAGCCGTCCGGCAAGCTCAGCGTCAATCCCTTCGCCCTGGTCAGTCAGTTCACAGCGGACAACCTTGTCATTGACCGACAGGTTCGCCGTGATGAGACCGCCATCCGGGCTATATTTGACCGCATTGTCGAACAGGTTGCAAAAGGCACGGTGCAGGGTGCCGGGCTCGCCCATCACCCAATATTCGCCCTGATTGGCGCGCGTCACCCGGATATGGATTTTGCGTCGATTCGCGAGCGTATAGAGCTGGTCGGCGGCTTCCTGAATAATATCACCGAAATCCATGAACTCGGGTTCGAAGTCGGTCCCCTTTAACCGTGCCAGGTGAACGAAGTTGTCGGCGAGCGTCAGCGTTCGACGCGCAAAACTGCGCAACCGGTCATAATCGGCCCCGCTAAGTGTTTTGGGCGGCACCCCGTCGAGCAATGCAAGGATCGAGCTTTGCGGCGAGCGCATGTCGTGGGTCAGCAGCTGGAGCAGTTCTTCGCGCTCTTCTGCGGCGCGTTTTTGGCCCGTGACATCGGCCAGATAATACAGGAAACCGCGCTGCTCGCCGCTATCGGCGCGCACGATCAGGCTGCGGATTTCATAATGTCGCCCCGCTCGCGATTGGAAGGTGCAACGGCTGGCCTGCTCGTCCTCCGGGTTCAACTCGTCAAACAGCCGCCGGTCTTCGGGAATTGCGATATTCTTGAGCAGATCGATAACCGGGGTTGTGTATAATGCCGCGCCGAACAATTCTTCAGCATCTTCGTTGGCAAGGCGCACGCCGCCGCTGGCATCCGCCAACATCATCGGATCGGGCAACTGCTTCAGAATATCCGACACAAAACGCCGCAACGCGCGGACTTCGGAGATGGCATATTCAAGCCGGTAGGCGCGTTCGCCGATATGGTCGCTGCGCACCGGCATGGGCTGAGGCGGGGCGAGGACATTATCCTCGCGGCGAATGCGGCTGAGCTGTGCTCCCACAAAATCGTCCATCGCCTGCAAACGTCGCCAGCCCCATAGCGGATAGACGAGCGCAACCCCTATCAGTGCAGGACCAGGCGCAACCCAGGCACCGACCCCGAGAAGCAGAATACGTACCGCGAGGATGATCACGATTAACGTGAAAGCGAGCAATAAGGTTGTACGCGGCCGCAACAACCAGAAACTGCCAAGTAGAATTGCGATTGGTATGAGGGAACTGAGCGCAACCACAAGCGGCTTTGCCTCGCGGATGGACTGGTTCATTTCCATCGCATTGATTATGTTGGCCATCAGTTCGACGCCATAGGCAGTACCGCCCTCGCCGGTGGGGGTGGGGTGGATATCGCCCATGCCGCTTGCGCCCGCACCGACCAACACCAGCTTGTCCTTGAGCATTGCCGGGGGAAGTTCTCCCCGCAGCACATTGGCAAAGCTGATTGTGGGGAAAACGCCAACATCGGGCTGATAGGGGATCAACGCCGCACGATCATCGCCGCGCGCCCGCGCCCATAAGCGCGACGGACTATGATGGTCGATCCGATATAATTCTTCCATCATGTGGAGCTTGGCATCGCTGCCCTCGCCAAAGCGCAAAGGTACACGCCGCACCACACCATCGGTGTCATAGCTGAGGTTTACATGGCCGACCTTGGCGGCGGCCTCTGCCAGTTCGGGGATGGGCGGAACAACATCATAAGCCGCACCATTGAGGCCCGGAACATTATAGGCTTGGGGAATGATCACGGGCGTGCCAAGGCGCATGGCAGCGGCTAATGCGGCATCATCGGCGGGATCGGCAGGGTCGGGAAACAGCACGTCATAAACGATCGCCTTTACCCCGGCTTGATGCAGCCGCGTGATCAGTTCCGCATGACGATCACGGGTCCAAGGCCAACGCCCAAGTTCTTTCAAACTCTCATCGTCGATGGTGACGATCAGAATCTTGTCGCTCACCGATGGTGCGAACATACCGAGCGAGCGGTCGTAAACAATATTGTCGAACCGCCGCGTGACGTCGCTGTAGGACAGGCCAAAAACAATCAGCGAGGTGATAAACGCGACCAGCACCCACTCAAACAATAACCGCCGCCTGATTGGCGGGTAGGCTATAGTTGCCGGGCGAACCTCACTCCTCGCGGGCAATGATCAACTTTTCCGGACTGGTCCAATTGTCGGTTACGGTCGCATCGCCATAAACCGAAATGCCGATGCGCCAGAACCAGGTTCCCGGTGGCAGATTGTCGAGTTTAATCTCGCTGCGGTTGAGACCTGTCTCGTCAATGACCGGCGTCGTCTCGATGCTGTCGCGATATAATTGGAACCGGTGGACAATCTTGCCTTCGCCATCCGCGTCCCATTTGAACGTGACGCTGCCATCATCCGCGGGAGCGGACGAAGCTGCTACGGTCGACAGCCGACGGGCGAAGCCATAGCTGGTTGAAAAGCCTTCAAACCCGGCCGGTGAAAGTGCCGAGATACGGACAAAATATTTGCCGTTGGGGATTGCTGGCGAGGTGATGACGGGCGTGTCGCTTTCGGCTTCGGCGAACTGCTCGGTCATCGTCGCGTCGGTCGCGAACACGGCGCGATAGCGGGCCGCGCCGGTGACAGGCGTGATCGCAAAGCTGAGTTCCGGTTCTTTTTGAACCTTACCCGGACTTGTCAACTCGGGCGCTGGAAGCAGTTTTTCGGTGCGGCTCTCTCCGTTGGTTGAAACGCCGATACCGGTGCCTTGAGGCACGGCGGTGCTGGCGGTCGCGCCCAATGGTCCGACCGCAACAGTGCCTTCCAATACTTCGGTCAGCGACGGCGCATCGCCGCTATTGAGCTTGACGCGGAACTCCGTGCCGCGAACTGCGCTCACCGCGATCGGCGTTCGGATGCGATAGCGGCTTTCGGGATTTTTAAGCGGTGTCGCCTTGGTTTGAACCCGCCCCTTATCGACGGCGAACTCATAATCAAGCGCTTGGTTGATCGTATATTGCCGCATCCGCGCGATCCGAACCACCGTTTGCGAGGGAATCGAGATACGACTGCCATTGGCGAGCAGGAGCGTCACAAAGCCGCCCTGACCGGTTGTGATAGTGGCACCTTCCGGCAAGATCATGCCCGCTGTAGGCTGCCCGTTCCCGCCGATATTGACGGTGCCGCGCCAGGCCGCAAGCCGAACCGACTCCGGCTGATATTTGAGCAAGCGGACAGGAATCCTTACGACGGTGCCAACGGGCAGGACATTCGGATTGCGAAATCGGTTATAGCGCTGGATCTGCGGCACGGCCGCAGGCGAAATCATATGTTTTTGCGCCAGCGCGTAAAGATTGTCGCCACGCTTCATCCGATAGATGAGTGCGTCATCAATTACGGTCGCGGCGGCGGTTGGGCGTGATTGTGCAAACACCGAAACCGGCGCGGCCATAAAGACCCCGCCGATCAAGGCCATCATCAAAGCGCGGTTCACAAACCCTTGGTTTCTTCGTTGAGACATTCCAGCCGGTACCCATATCCGAAAACAGTTTGCACCCGATAGCCGTTCTCGGCCGTCAGCGCTAGCTTAGAACGGATGCGCGACACGTGCATATCGAGCGTACGCGTCGGTAGATCGGCAACACTGTTCCACAAGGTCTGCAGCAAGTAAGAACGCGACAGGGCACGGTTCAAATTGCGGAAGAACATCAGTGCCAAGCTATATTCCTTGGCGGTCAGAACAACTTCCTTGCCCTTAACCTTAATCGTGCGGTTGATGTAATCGAATGTGTAGGGACCGATATCCTCGACCCGCACGGTGGGATCGACCTTGGTCGTGCGACGCAAAACTGCCGCCATGCGCGCCGATATCACTTCGGGTACCTCGGGCTTGATGATATAATCATCGGCGCCGGCCTGGAGCGCGGTTGCGATATCGCGCTTGTCGGCGCGGCTGGTGAGCATGATGACGGGCGGCGCGCTATCGAGCGTTTCGCGGATTACCTCGAGGGTTTCGATGCCATTGCGACCCGGCATATTCCAATCGAGCATGACCAGATCATAGGTGTCACGGCGCAAGGCGGTGAGCAACTGGTCTCCATTGCCGAAAACCTGGGTAGAAAAGCCGTTATCCTTGGCAATACCCGCGATATAATCCGACATGGTGTTATCGTCGTCGGCAATAGCGATCCGCATCATCGTCAATCCCCATCAAAAAGCCGCCAGCTTGCATGGATTACATGCAGGCCGATCCACGCGGCGATTCCGTATTTCCAAGGATATTGAAGATTTTGCTTACAATTGAAACCTATATCAGTAATTTGTTACAAGCCTTTACCACGCGTTACTGAAAAACAAGGGCTTTTGGACGCGCTAGGGGAGGGAAAGGGTGGTGACGTCATGGCTTTGCCGTGCTTACGATCCAAGAATCCACTCCCAGCCGAGCGGATCACCATCCATCAGCGCAACGCCCACCTGCTCCATTTCGTCGCGGATACGGTCTGATGCTGCATAATCCTTGGCCTCGCGCGCCGCTTTGCGGTCGGCGATAGCCGATTCGATGTCCGCCAGGGTGATGGTGGAAGCCTTGGGTTGGATGCGCAAATCGGCGCGGCCCAGCGCGAGCAAATTAAGCCCAAGCACCGAATCCATCGCGGCGACCGCCTTGAGCCGTGCGGCGGGAGCGATACGCTTCATTTCCTTGGCGGAAAGGATGGTTTCGAGATGGGTCAGCGCGCGGGCGGTATTGAGATCATCCGAAATGGCGGCGTCGAAATCGGCCAATTGCTGGCGCAGCGCCGCGTCCTCGAACGTGGGATCCGCCTTAACCTGTTCCATCGTCCAGCTTTGCGGCGCTTCGTCGGGAGGCGCAGCGGCACTGATGGCCTCAACCGCCATTACCATCCGCTTCAGCCGCGTCAATGCCGCCGCGAGATTGTCCCAGCTAAATTCCAGTTCGCTGCGATAATGGGCCTGTAAGCACATCAGGCGATAGGCGAGAGGGTGGAAGCCCTTGTCGATCAGCAATTGCAGGCGCAAAAACTCGCCGCTTGATTTCGACATCTTGCCGGTCCGGTCGACGAGGAAATTATTATGCATCCAAAGACGCGCGCCGGTGTCGGCGGTGCAACCATGCGCCTGATTTTGGGCGATCTCATTGGGATGGTGGATCTCGCGATGGTCAATGCCGCCGGTATGAATGTCGAACGGCATGCCGAGCAAGGCTTCGGACATCACCGAACATTCAAGGTGCCATCCGGGCGCGCCCCGGCCCCACGGGCTGTCCCACTCCATCTGCCGCTTTTCGCCCTCTGGCGTCTTGCGCCAGATCGCGAAATCGGCGGGGTGGCGCTTGCCGTCAACCGGATCAATACGGCTTTCACCCTCATCCGTACCCGCGCGCGCAAGTCGGCCATAGTCGCTGACGGTGCTGGTGTCGAAATAAAGCCCGCTGGGTAGTTCGTAGCAATGTTTGTCGGCGATCTGCTCGGCAAATTCGATCATCTGCGGCACATAATCGGTCGCAATCGACCAATGCGCCGGCTGTCGAATGTTGAGTGCCTTTACGTCCTCCCAATAGGCTTCTGTATAGAAGCGCGCGATGTCCCAGATCGATTGCGCTTTTTCCGCCGCGGCTTTTTCGAGCTTATCCTCGCCAGCATCGGCATCATCGGTGAGGTGCCCGACGTCAGTAATGTTGATGACATGGCGCAGCGCATAGCCCTTCCAACTCAGCGTACGGCCGAGCGTGTCGGCAAAGACATAGGCGCGCATATTGCCGATATGCGGGAAATTATACACGGTCGGGCCGCAGCTATAGACGCGCGCTTCGCCCGGATGAACGGGCTCGAAAGGCTTTAGCTGGCGCGTCAGGCTGTCGAACAGCGTCAGCGGGGTGGAAGGGGTCGCAGCATCAGTCATGCGGCGCGACTTGCGCATAAACTTTCCTGCCGTCAACCGCCTTGCGTCTGTGCGACCGGCTTCCTATCTGCCAAAGACAGGATAGACGCCAAAAAAGGGGATGGGACGACCATGACGACATTTGACGACCGCGAGCGTGCTTTTGAAGCAAAATTTGCCCGCGACGAGGAGATGAATTTTCGCATCATAGCCCGCCGCAACAAGCTGGTCGGCCAATGGGCTGCCGAAAAAATGGGCCTTACGCCCGAAGAAACGGATTCCTATGCCAAGGGTGTGGTCCAGGCCGATTTTGAAGAAGCGGGCGATGAAGATGTGGTTCGCAAACTGCTCGGCGATCTGGTTTCGGCTGGGGTCGAGATGGATGATGCCGGGGTGCGGCTCGCCCTCGACCAGATGCTGGTCGAAGCCCGCCGCCAACTCATGAGCGAATCATAAGGAAACGGATTGCCGCTATGCCGATGAGCGCCGAAGCGATTGAAACGATGATCCGGGATGCAATTCCCGACGCGGAGGTGACGATCACCGACTTGGCGGGCGATGGCGACCATTATGCCGCGCATGTGGTCTCGGAAAGCTTTCGCGGGATTCCGCGGATCAAACAACAGCGCGCGGTTTATGCCGCGCTCGGCGAGCATATGGGCACCACGCTCCATGCGCTCCAGCTGACGACCGCAGTTCCCGGCTGAAGATTTTTGAATAAGTTATCGGAGTATATATCATGTCCAACCCCACCAATGATCGCATCGACGCGCTGGTCAAGAATAACGATGTTGTCCTGTTCATGAAGGGCTCGCCGCTGTTCCCGCAATGCGGATTTTCCAGCCGGGCGATAGCAATTCTCGACCATCTCGGCGTCAAATATGAAAGCGTCGATGTGCTCCAGGACATGGAAATCCGTCAGGGCATCAAGGAATATTCGGATTGGCCGACCATTCCCCAGCTTTATGTGAAGGGGGAATTTGTCGGCGGGTCGGATATTATGATGGAGATGTACGAAGCGGGCGAATTGCAGCAGCTGATGGCTGACGAAGGTGTTGCTGCAGCGGAAAGCTGAGCGTCGGACAACAACCGCGAGCTGCAACCCGCGGGTCTGATTTCCATTCTATCCAGATGATCCAAAGGCTGGGCGGCATAATCTGTCGTCCAGCCTTTATCATTGCGTAACGACGTCACGGCGTCATGCCGTCTAATCTATTTGGAATGTAGGATTTCCGGGCGAGCGCGGGTTAGATCGGGGACCAATCCTATCTAACCCGCTGCTCTTAGAGCGAAACACTCAGGAACGCTGAAATCTATGCAGCCCCTGTGCCAAGTCGTACCAATCGCAGTTTTCTAACCAACACGATGGTAAGCAAAAGGTAAACGCGTATCGTGGTTGTAAAAATTGCCGACATTCGCGTTACAATCTCAAGCGTGGAGGTCGAGGGGCGTGACAGGCGAGAGGCGCAGATCGCGCATGACATTGACGAGCCGGATATTGGCTGTCCACCTGTTTTGATTTGCTTGTGGGGATGTCCGGGCGAGGGCGGGTTAGACTGGGGACCAATCCTGTCTAACCCGCCGCTCTGGAGCGAAACACTCAGGAACATGCATAACTATGCAGTGGCCGTGCCAATTCGCGCTAGCCGCGCTTTTTCATAAGCTGTGGTGGTAAACAAAAGGTTAACGACATAACAAGGTGTAATTTTTCCCGACATTTTCGCTGCTTTTCAGATGAAGCCCATAGGAACGGGTCTTCAAAAACCGCGTCCGACCTGCCACATGCAGCGTATGGAGATTCCACCCCCCGGTCCTGTGGGCCAAATTGAGCAACTTGAACCGCTGGTTCAGCGTGTTCTGGCGGGTAACCCGTCCCCCTATACCTATACGGGCACGCAAACCTACATAGTCGGGCGTGAAGACGTGGCGGTGATCGATCCGGGGCCGGATGAGCTCGACCATATCGAAGCGTTACTTGCCGCGCTCAAGGGACGGCGGGTGGTCGCGATTGCCTGTACCCATACCCATCGCGATCATAGTCCGGCAGCGGCGGTGTTGAAGGCGCGGCTGGACGCGCCGGTGATCGGTTGCGCGCCGCTTGTCCTCGACGATAGTGGACCGCGCGCCGATGCGGCGTTTGATCGCGGCTACAAGCCGGACCGGGTATTGGCAGACGGTGAAACCATAACGGGCGAGGGGTGGATCCTTACCGCGGTCGCAACACCGGGCCACACGTCCAACCATCTCTGCTACGCACTCGAAGAGAGTGGGGCGCTGTTTACCGGCGATCATATCATGGGTTGGTCGACCAGCGTGATTTCGCCGCCCGATGGCGACATGGCCGCCTATATGGACAGCCTGCAAAAGCTGATCGACCGGCCACAGGACAAAATCTACTATCCCGCCCACGGAGCAGCGGTTGGAAAGCCGCACCGGCTCGCGCGCGGCATGATGGGCCACCGCAAACAGCGCGAAGGCCAGATTTTGCGGATGCTGGGCGAAGGGCCGCATGCGCTCCCCGATTTCGTTGCCGAGATGTACAAAGGGCTCGACCCGCGGTTGCATGGGGCAGCGGGGCAATCGGTGCTCGCGCATCTGCTGGAGCTTAAAGTGCGCGGCCGCGTTGAGGAGACAAACGAAGGAATTTGGAGAATGGTCGCATGAATCCGCCGCCCATCATCAAGCGTAACCTTTGGGGCTGGGCGCTGGTCGCGCTGGCTGCGATCGCGTTGCTGGGCGCCTGGAAAGGCTATCAAAACTGGATGCGTCAGGGTGACCCGCAAACGATCATCAATTCGAGCCTGCAAGCGATGCAGGAGCAGAATGTGCTGGTGCCGTTTACTGCGCGCTATGTCGCGGTGGTGACCTCGTCGCAATCTCGCTTTGGCGGGGCTTTGGCTGCCAAGAAGACGCTGATCACGCCGGGGACGGTGCGCTATGAGGTCGATCTCGGCAAATTGCGCTCCTCTGACCTTGATTGGAATGCGACCACCAAGCAGCTTGAGGTCACCATTCCAAAGCTGCGTATCGCTGGCCCTGAAATCGATATGTCATCGATTAGCGAATATCAGGAAGGCGCGGTGCTGATGGCGCTAACCGATGCCGAAGCGCAACTCGATGCCGCCAATCGCCGCGCGGTCCGGGCCGATCTGTTGAAACAGGCGCAGGGCGAAACCCCGATGCGCCTTGCCCGCAACGCCGCACGAACCGCGCTCACGCAAAATTTTGCTATGCCGTTGAAGGCGGCGGGAATAGATGCGGGCGTGACCGTCCGCTTTGCCGACGAATAGAGGGAATGTAAGACAATGAATATGCAACCCCGAGAGAATCTGTCTGGTGTCGACATCATGGCCGAGATTGAGCGTCTGCGTAAGGAGCGCAATGCAGTCATCTTCGCCCATTATTATCAAAAGCCCGAAATTCAGGACATAGCCGATTTCGTCGGCGACAGCCTCGAACTGTCGCGCAAGGCGGCCGAAACCGATGCCGAGGTGATCGCCTTTTGCGGGGTCAAGTTCATGGCCGACACCGCCAAAATCCTGTCGCCCGAAAAGATTGTGGTGCTGCCCGATCTTGATGCCGGATGCAGCCTTGAAGACAGCTGCCCGCCTGCGCAGTTCAAGGCCTTCCGTGAGGCGCACCCGGATCATATCGCGCTCACCTATATTAACTGCTCGACCGAGGTGAAGGCGCTCAGCGACGTTATCGTTACCTCCTCCTCGGCGGAAAAAATCCTCAGCCAGATTCCGCTCGAGCAGAAGATCATTTTCGGCCCCGACAAACATCTCGGCGGCTATCTTGCCCGCAAGCTCGGACGCGAGATGCTGCTGTGGCCGGGCGTGTGCATTGTCCATGAAGCCTTCAGCGAAACCGAACTCATCAAGCTGAAGGCGCAGCATCCCGGTGCGCCGGTTGCCGCCCACCCCGAATGTCCGGGCTATATCGTCGAACATGCCGACTATGTCGGATCGACCAGCGGGATCCTGAACTATGCCAAGACGATGGACGGCGATACGCTGATCGTCGCCACCGAACCGCACATCATCCACCAGATGGAAAAGGCGGTGCCGGAAAAGACCTTCATCGGTACACCCGGCGCGGATGGTAACTGCAACTGCAATATATGCCCGTACATGGCGCTAAACACGATGGAGAAACTCTATCTCGCGCTACGTGACCTTGAGCCACGGGTAGAGATTGAAGAGGGCCTCCGCCTCGCCGCCAAGAAGAGCCTCGACAAGATGCTGGAAATGGCCAGCGCAACGGTCGGGCAAGGCGATTTGGGGCCGCGTAGCTGAAACGCCCCCATTGACGCTTAGGCCATAAGAAAAGGCGCCGGAATAACCTCCGGCGCCTTTCTTGTAGGTCAACCGATTACAGGATGAAGTCGGCGAGGTTCAGATTAACATTGCCCTGGAGCTGTATGCTGAAATCAGCAATGCCATCGCCGTTAACGTCGCCCTCGATGATGCCATTGGCATAGCGCAACTGGCCCGCCACGTTGGAAAAGGCGGTAGAGCCAATGAAGCTGAACGCGTCATCCGCATAGGTCCCTGCGATGGCATCGAGGCCCGACAGGTCGATTTTGTCATAGCGGCTCTGGAAATCGGTGATGATGTCCCGTGCGCTGTCGATCTGATCGAACACGAACGTGTCGTTGCCCCGTCCGCCGGAGAGGCGATCCGCACCGAGCCCGCCATTGATGATGTCATTACCTTTGCCGCCATCAATGCGGTCGTCACCGGCGCCGCCCGACAGCCGGTTATTGCCATCATTCCCGCTCAGCACATCGGCGAAATCGGTTCCGACAATGTTGTTGAAGCCATAGATGGTGTCGAAACGGGCATCGCCTGCGGTACGGTTATTGTGAATGTCGACCGTCACCCCCGCAGTCGCCTGCGCATAGCTGATCGTATCATTGCCGCCACCACCGACGAGAATGTCATAGCCGCCCGATCCACCGCTGATCACATTGTCACCGAACGAGCCGACAATGATGTCATTATGGGCAGAACCGATGATATTTTCGATCGAGATGAGGCGATCACCCGATGCGCCTCCGAACGCGGTGAAGCTCAATCCCATGTAAAGGATCACGCCGGAGGTTGCGGTTGCATAGCTCACCGTGTCGGATCCCGCGCCGCCATCAATGCGGTTGGCGACATTGTTGGCGACGATCAGGTCATCCCCGCCGCCACCCACGGCATTTTCAATCGTGACGCCATAAGCAATCGCGATATTGTCGTGGAAGAGGCCGGTGGTCAGCCCTTGCGGATCGCGGAAGAGCTGGTTGTAAAGATCATAGGTCGCCTGCGTTCGTGCAGTCAGGCCGAGCGCTGCGCGGTTGGCGTTGATCTGTTCAAGCGTCAGGAACTCCTGCGTCCCGCCGCCAGAACTATAAGCGCCCGCGTTGAGGTCGATGACCGAATCCGTATTCCAGCCGCTGAAATCAATCGTGTCATTGCCGCCCGCATCATAGATGTTGAGGATGGGCCGGGTGTTTACGCTGAAATCGAAAACGGCACGGTCTGCGGTGCTGTTAAACCCGTAAACCGTGTCACCCGTCCGGGTGTTGGGATCGGCACCATACATCGCCTGGATTGCGGCAATATCATGCACCATCGGCGTTGATGCATAAGCGAAGTTCATCAGCGTCCAGTCGATATATTGCGCGCCGGTCTCATAGCCATCGAAATAGCTCATAATCGTATATTGCTGGCTATCCTGCGCATAATAGGCATCGTTGCCGTAGGTGATCGGGTCGGGCACACCGTCACCGTCGCTGTCATCGCTGGCATTATAGTCACCCGGATGGCTGAGCCCCAAAGCGTGGCCGGTTTCATGGAGCAGGGTGAAGGCACCATAGTAGCTCGGACCCAAGGGCGAAAAATTATTGGCCAACGTCCGGTTGACCCAGACGTCGCCGCCGAGGTCTTGAAGGTTCGACCAGCCGCCTTCGGGGTCATCGTAGATCGTGCCAAACGGCAGATAGGCATAAGCTTGTGATGAGCTTCCTGTATTTGCATTCCCGTAACGAATATCGGCTGCGGCAATGTCGGTGGTTTCAACAAAGCTGATACTCACCAGATCATCCCACAATCCGAGCGCTTCGCGGGCCGCATCGCGCTGGGCGGGCGTGAAGGCAAGGAAACTGAAATATTCGCTGAATGCTGATGTTCCGGCATCATTGATGTAACCGGTCTGGAACAGGTCGGCACGGCTGTTGTAGAAGGCGAAATTGAGGACGCCATCATCCAGCACACCATAATTGTTGGTGTACCAATCATAGCCCGTGCGATTAAGGTTGGCAGCCGCCTCATCGGGTGTCCAGATTGGCTTGTTAAGGTAAGTCTGACCGGCGTGTGGGTCCACCGAGGCGCTTTCGACAAATTCGCCGCGATCTAAACCCTTGTCACCGCTGCGCGCCTCATGCGGCAACGTCAGGAAACCTGCATCTGTCAGTGTTGCTTCTGGCATTTTTCTCTCTCCCTCAGTTAATCAGCTTTATGTTCAATATAATATTGTCGCGGTGGGGCCGCGCGCCGTGCCGGTGAAATTTTCCCCCATGGTAGTAATTCGCTCAGTGCGGCATGGAGCGGACCATCCGGCTTGATCGTGCGTTTGCCGAGCACAAGCTTGACCGGATGGGCGGCCGAGCGCTGGGTTTCGTCCGACCGCAGTGCGGCGACTTCGCTATGCACCGAGCCGGTAAAACCGAGCGCCGTGCCATCGCCGCTAATGTGACCCTTCATATGCAGTCGGGCATGTCCTGGCGTTGCGGGTGCCGACGTGTCGGCTGCGCGCACCGGGATAGGGGCGTTCGCGGCTGCCGTCGCAATCAGCCGCTCACAAATCGCAGCCCTTTGAGCCGCCGTGCCGCCCGAAATGGAACAATCGATGTCGAGTGTCCGGACATCTTTCCATATATTGGCGGGCAGCGCCGATGCGTTACCGGGTTCGGTCAAAACCATGGCTCCCGCAAGGATGGGGAAGGCAAGAAACGGAAGCGCATCGCGTTGCGGCATTCACCATAATTCCTCAAGTGAATGGTGGAATCGAAACAAAATGTAAAACACTGCTTGAGCCCGCTGTCAAACATTCTTGTATAGAATATTTTAACCATGTGAGGCCGCCAGAGGTTGTTCCAAAATTACGGAATTTGGGCGCAAAAATACTCGACATGGTAATAATATTACGCCAGCGGAACTTATCCACAGTTTGCAGTACGCGCTGTGGATGGTTTGCGTATTTTTCGTTTGGAGCGACTCGGGGTGTGGGCTCAGCCTTGATCTATCGAAACGGCACCAACCGACCCCGCCTCGATTTCAGCGCAAGCTGGGCTGACAAGGGACGATTGGCACAAGTGACGATGCTGGTGAATGGTTGCCAAGGCGTGCACTCCTTTCATCTGCCACAAGGCCGGTCCGCTTACCTTAGGGTGCAAGGACCAAGCTGGCAGGCGGTGAAAGAGCATGGCTGCGATACCGTAAAAATTCACCAAGGATGAAAACCGGACCATTCTTGCCCGCCATGGCTGCCCAAACACCTAAGCGCGGGAAAAATGGCAACGGATCATCCAAACCCGGTTGGTGATGAGGCTGGCGCGCCCCGCTAAAGGAAGCAACGGCATATCTTCGGAACCGGAACGGCGACCCGCTCCACAAGAGCGATAGTCACAAGCGGCCTGTTAGCTGAGCCTTCAGGTTTGGATAGCAGGACGAAACGTTCGGAAAAAATGCGGACCGCATTGACCTTTAGGGCATGGAAAGTCCGACTATTTTGAAGGCGTAGTGGGCGCTGGGTGGCAACATCCAGCGCCCGTTTACGTTTACGCCTTGTTTTGCGCGCTGGTGAAACGCGCGGGTGAAAGACGGGGGATCAGCCTCCTGGCGCCGGCGCCGACATGCTTCCCATTCCAGCAGCTTTGGCGCAGCCATCCATGATTTCCATACCGCGTTTGGAGATCATTCCCACCGCGCTCATCTTTTCCGCGATCAGCTTGTCAGCGGTGCAGGTGCACATTTTATTCGCCTGCTCGGCCGTCGCATTACGGTTCGCCATCGATTTTTCGCATTGCGCGATGACTGTGGCGCGGTCCTTTTCTTCGAGTGGTGGCGAACTGCAAGCGGCGAGGCTGCCGATCAATAGCATGCTCGCCAAGCCAGTGCGTAAAATCCGATATGTCATAATCCCACCTCCCTTTAACACGGCTGAGTTTGCTGATTGTCCAGCCGACATGGGTCCTTCTGCTCCGGTTTGGCGCGCGATGCAATGGGCGGGTGGCGGAGCGTGATCATCGAGAGATAATGATAGAAATAGCCGCCGGAAGATGGCTCCTCCGACGGCTATGCTTTCCTCCCCAGGAAAGTTGGTGACGGCGACCCGCGCGAAAGGGAGGCGCGGATCGCCGAAATAGGTCAGGCGACTTCTTGTTCAGCCTTGGGCAGGCCCATGGCGCTGCCGAGGCGGTGGTAGAGCCGCGCATATTCGATCGACTCCGGCTTATCCTCGACCGCTTTCAAATAATGCAGCACGGCGGTCCGGAGCAGTTCAAAATCGGCGGTGGAAAGGACCGCGCGGGAACGGGTTGGTTCAGCCATGGTGATATTCCTTCCTTGCTCGTTCTTCAAATCCGCCCTTAGGCCGCAAACTGGTTCATCGTATTGTGGACGCCGCCCGCCTTGAGGGCTGCTTCCCCGGCGAAATATTCCTTGTGATCATCGCCAATGTCGGAGCCCGACATATTCTGGTGCTTCACACAAGCAATGCCTTCGCGGATTTCCTTGCGCTGGACGCCTTTGACATAACCCAACATCGCTTCCTCACCAAAATATTCCTTCGCCAGATTGTCGGTCGACAAGGCGGCGGTGTGATAGGTCGGCAGCGTGATGAGATGGTGGAAAATGCCCGCCCGCTTGGCCGCGTCGCGTTGGAAAGTACGGATGCGGTTGTCGGCTTCGTCAGCCAGCTCGGTGCCGTCATAATCCACGCTCATCAACTTGGCGCGATCATAGGCGGCAACGTCCTTGCCTTCTGCTTCCCACGCATCGAACACCTGCTGACGGAAGTTCAGCGTCCAGTTGAACGAGGGCGAGTTGTTATAGGCAAGCTTCGCGTTCGGGATAACCTCGCGGATGCGGTCAACCATGCCCGCAATCTGTTCGATGTGCGGCTTTTCGGTTTCGATCCAGAGTAGGTCGGCTCCATTTTGGAGCGAGATGATGCAATCGAGTACGCAGCGATCTTCGCCTGTTCCGGAGCGGAACTGGTATAGGTTCGAAGGCAGACGTTTGGGGCGCATCAGCTTGCCGTCGCGGTTGATGAGGACGTCGCCGGGATTGCCTGTGCCTTCAACCTCTTCGCAGTCGAGGAAGCTGTTATACTGGTCGCCAAGGTCGCCCGCCTCGCGGGTGAACGCGATCTGCTTGGTAAGGCCCGCGCCAAGGCTGTCGGTGCGCGCAACGATGATGCCATCTTCGACGCCCATTTCCATGAAAGCGTATCTGAGGGCGCGGATTTTGGCGAGGAAGTCTTCGTGCGGCACGGTGACCTTGCCGTCCTGGTGCCCGCATTGCTTTTCGTCCGACACCTGATTTTCGATCTGGAGCGCGCAGGCGCCTGCTTCGATCATTTTCTTGGCGAGGAGGTAGGTCGCCTCGGCATTGCCGAAGCCTGCGTCGATATCCGCGATGATGGGAACCACATGGGTTTCGAAATTGTCGATCTTGTGCTGGACCGCTTTGGCCGCAACTTCATCGCCAGCAGCGCGCGCGGCATCGAGGTCACGGAACAGGCCGCCCAGTTCGCGGGCATCGGCTTGCTTGAGGAAGGTATAAATTTCCTCAATCAGTGCCGGAACGCTGGTTTTTTCGTGCATCGACTGGTCGGGCAGGGGGCCGAAATCGGAACGTAGCGCGGCAACCATCCAGCCCGACAGATAGATATAACGCTGCTTGGTCGTGCCGAAATGCTTCTTGATGCTGATCAGCTTTTGCTGCGCGATAAACCCGTGCCAGCAACCGAGCGATTGGGTGTAATTGGCCGGATCTTTATCATAAGCCGCCATATCGTCCCGCATGATCTTCGCGGTGTAGCGCGCAATGTCGAGCCCGGTCTTGAAACGGTTCTGGAGGCGCATGCGGGTTACGCTTTCGGCGCTGATCGCGTCCCAGGGCGCGCCTTGCTGTTCGATCAACTGGCCGGTTCTGGCGATTTCATCCGTGTAGCTCATAGTCCGTCTTTCCATTGGCAGGTCACCCATAGCGGGCTCTGGCTCCCTGATAGTGCGGTGCAGCATGAGTCGGCTTGCATTTTGTCAAAAAATTTAGTCAAAGAGGCGGATTATGTGCGTTGATCGTTGTAATATTGTAAATAATATTACAGCTGAAAGTTAACGGAGCCGCTCCTATGGCTGAACGGAAAATATTTGCAGGCGCAACCGTGCGACGGGTGCGGCGGAACCAGGGACTGACCCAACTCGCCATGGCCGAGCTGCTCGATATTTCGCCGAGCTATCTCAACCTTATCGAACATAATCAGCGCCCGATCAGCGCGGCGATCCTGCTTCGCATCGCGGATCGCTTCGATATTGATCCGCGCGATTTTTCCGGCGACAATCAGGCCGACCAGCTGGCCAGCGTCCGGCGTTTGCTCGCGCATGCCGATTTTGCCGATCTCGATATTCTGCCGAACGAGGTCGAGGATTTTGTCACGCAAACGCCGGGTGTCGCCGCCGCCTTGCTCCGGATGGCGGAGCGCCGGGGTCGCGAGGGCGAGGGCGGCGACACCGAACCCCTCGCGGTGCAATTGGTGCGGCAGGAAATCGAACGCTGGAAGAACCATTTCCCCGATCTTGATGCCCAAGCGGAAAGTCTGGCCGACGAGTTGCGCTTGGGGTCGGCCGATCTTTATGGCGCGATTAGCGAACGGTTGCGCAGCCGCCACCAGCTCGCCATCCGCATCTTGCCGGTCGATGTGATGCCGGATCGTTTGCGTCGGCTCGACCTCCACGCGCGCCAGTTGCAATTGTCGGAAATGCTTGAACCGGCATCGCGAACTTTCCAGGTCGCAACCCAACTTGCGCAGCTCGAGGCCAAGGCGGAGATTGATGCGCTGGCGGCGGGAGCAGGCTTTGCCGACCGCGCCGCAGAACGCTTCTTTCGCCGCCACTTGTTCAGCTATTTCGCTGCCGCGTTGATGATGCCTTATGCCAGGTTTTTGCGGGCGTGCGAGGCGAGCGGATATGATGTGATCTTGTTGCAGCGGCGTTTCAATGCCGGGTTTGAACAAGTGGCCCACCGTCTGACAACCTTGCAGCGCGTGGGGGCGCGCGGGCTGCCCTTTTTCATGCTCAGGATTGATCGGGCTGGACAGGCATCGAAGCGCTATGCCGGCGCGTCCAACTCGCCGCTGGTGTTGGCGCCTCAGCGCTGTCCCTTGTGGAATATCCACGGCAGCTTTGCCCGGCCCGGCGACCTGCTCAGCGACTGTGTGGAGCTTGAGGACGGGACGCGTTGGGTGACGATATCGCGCACCGTGGATGGCATCACATATGGCGTGCAGCATCCGGCGCGCTTTGCCGTTTCCATTGGCGTGGAAGAGCGGCTCGCTGCATCATTGTCGGTCCGCGCGACGAACGCTGATGGCGGTAAGGATCCGCTGCCGATCGGGCTCGGCTGTGTTGCGTGCGCGCGGCCCAATTGCCCGCAACGATCAGCGCCGCCGACGGGGAGGCCTTTGCTCTTTAACGAGCGCGAGCGGACGATCAATGCTTTCCATTTTGCCGCGGATTAATACTCCCGACGGGGCGTGGAACATTTTTCACGGCAAGCGGTTGAAGAACCACATAGGCTTCAATGACTGTTAAATGGGGAATTGGAACATGGTTGATGAAAAAGTGACAGTGCGCACCGATGGCGTGACCACCGAGCGTACCGTGGAAACGCGGTCGGGCGGCGGCAGCGGTGGCGCGGGCATGCTCATCGGTCTGCTCATTCTGGCCGCTTTAGGGCTGGGCCTCTTTTACCTGGTGAATATGAACCAGCAGGAAACCGTCCGCACCGAAGCGGTGAGTGATGCTGCGAAGAATGTCTCACAATCGGTCGATAAGGCGGCAACCAACGTTAGCAATGCCGCGAAGGACGTGGCTCAAGACGTTAAGGAAAGCACCAAGTAAAACCACCGGCTCTGGTACCGGTTTTTAGGTTGGGGCGGCGCTGCGGTGCCGCCCCATTTTTTATTTGTAGCAGCCCTTTTTGCATGATCCTTAACCTTAATCTGTAAAATTAATCGACAGTTTACCACTGTCGGATATCTTTACGTCGCGTGTGGATGACGAGTCATCGTCGTCGCGATAAGGGGCAACTGATACCGCAAATGATCCGGCCATTTACATTTTATATGCCTTGCACAGCGGGATCGGTGGCCCGTCCGGATTTCTTGACGGTGGCACAAGTAACCAGAGGTCATGCACCGGCGACCGACGCTGATATTCCTATCCGCATCGCAAGAGCGTCGTCGGCGTGGGACGGAGCGGCGTGATGGCCTTGGATATTGGCAGCGCATTAAATACTATTGCCTATTGGGGTGCGCTGTTGGCGGCGGCGGGCTTTAGCGTATTGGCCTTCGGGGTCTTGCGGAGGCTGCGCCCCTTAACCTCTCATCACCTAATGCTGATTGTGGCGCTGTTGGTGATGGCGGTGTGGCTTGGCGTCTCGGCAGTGTTTGGGACGAGCAGTCATCTGGCAGCCATGTTTGAAAATATGCGCAATGTGGCGTGGCTTGGATTCCTCTATCTTTTGCTAAGGCAGGCGGGAACCGCTGACAGCCCCCGCGGGCTGTCGTTCATTTTTGCCGCGCTAGCCCTTGTGGCGCTGCTGACGATGGTTGTGGATATCTCTGTTCTGTCCAGCGCGGGGGTGATCGATCAGACAAAATTGCTAGGCGTGAGCCGCCTTGTTCTGCACGCGATAATGGTCATCGGTGCGTTGGTGTTGGTACATAATCTCTATAGTGTCGCGGCACCGGATTCTCGCTCCTTGATTGCACCTTATATGGCGGCGCTGACGGCTATGTGGGGCTATGATCTTAATCTCTACACCATCACCTATCTGGCCGGACAACCGGCGCAAGCGCTTATTGAGCTGCGCCCTTTGCTCAGCATTTTATTGATTCCGGTTTTTGCCGTCCCCTTACTCAAGCGTGGGCAGATGCGGTTCCGGCTTTCTCGCTCCGTCACATTCCAGTCTTTGTCGCTAATGGCGATCGGCATATATCTTGTCGCGATGGTCGTGGTTGCGGCGGCATTGCGGTTCCTTGGTGGCGATTATGGTGACATAGCGCAAAAGGCATTTCTTCTGCTCGCTATCGTTGCAGCGGTTATGCTTGTTCCATCGGCCCGGTTCCGGTCCCTCATGCGGGTGCAGATCAACAAACATTTTTTCCAGCACCGTTATGATTATCGCACCGAATGGATGCGCTTCACCCAAACGATGGGAAAGCCCGGCGTCGAATCCGATCCCTTTCATGCCCGTGTTATCAAAGCCATCGCGGACGTTACTGAATCGCCCGGCGGCTTGTTGTTATTGCCCGATGATCACGGTGGGCTGGTTGTTGAGAGTAGGTGGAATGCGCGCAGCATTTCGGCACCCGCGAGCGCTGCCGAACTGAAGACCTATCTCTATTTGCAGGAGACCGCGCGCATCATTGATTTTGATGCGCTGAGAGGTCGGGAATCCGGCGGCCCGGAATCTGCGCTTATGCCTCGATGGATGATGGAAGATCCTCGTGTTTGGGTGGGGGTGCCGTTAATCCATTTTGAGCGGCTGGCAGGATTGGTGTTGCTTGAACGGCCAGTAATCGACCGTACACTGGATTGGGAGGACTTTGACCTGCTGCGCATCGTCGGTCGTCAGGTCGCGAGTTATCTCGCCGAAGCACAGGGGCAGGAGGCGCTGTCGGAAGCCCGGCGTTTTGAAGAATTTAATCGCCGTTTTGCATTCATTATTCACGACATCAAAAATCTTGTAAGTCAGCTCAGCCTGGTTGCCCGCAACGCCGAACGCCATGCGGATAATCCGGAATTCCGGGCCGACATGATCGAGACGCTGCAATTTTCGGTCGGGCGTATGAATGATCTGCTCGCGCGCCTCTCGCAGCATAATAAAGGTCGACCCGAAGATCCGCATCCGGTCGCGATTGAAGATCTGATTGAACGGGTAGCGCGTTCCAAGCGACCGCAACACGCAATCATCACCGGCGCCGATGCAACCGTCGTCGCAATGGCTGACCCTAACCGTGTCGAACAAATATTGATGCACCTTGTCCAGAACGCGATTGACGCCAGCCCCTCGACCGAGCCTATTCAGATCATGCTGCGCAGTGAAGCAGGCAAAGCGGTGATTGAGGTGATGGATCGCGGTAGTGGCATGTCGCCAGACTTTATCCGCAACAAGTTGTTCAAGCCTTTTCTGTCCACAAAGGAAGGCGGGTTCGGGATCGGCGTTTACGAAGCGCGTTCGCTCGCACAGGCAATGGGCGGGCGGCTGGACGTCGAAAGCCGAGAAGGTGAGGGCAGTTTGTTCCGGCTCGTTCTGCCGCTGGTCGATCCAACATTGCAATCAACCTTTGGAATATCATCTTTAATCGGCAAAGAGGACGCCGCATGACCAGCCCTACACCTACCGACCTTCCAAAATTGCTGATCGTCGAAGATGATCCCGGTCTCCAGAAGCAATTGCGCTGGGCCTATGAAGATTATCGGGTGTTCACTGCAGGAACGCGCGACGAAGCGATTGAGCTTTTGCGGTCGGAAGAGCCGGACGTGGTTACGCTCGACCTTGGCCTGCCGCCCGATCCGGATGGTGTTACCGAGGGCTTTAAGACACTTGAGGACATTCTGGCGCTGAAGCCGGATACGAAGGTGGTGGTCGCCTCGGGCCATGGTGCGCGTGAAAGTGCGTTGCGAGCTATCGCGGGCGGGGCTTATGATTTTTATCAAAAGCCGATCGATATTGATGAGCTCGGCCTCATCGTAAAGCGCGCCTTTCATGTGCGCGAACTTGAGCTGGAAAATGCGCGGCTCGCAATGGCATCAAATGGTGATGATAAGGTGCTCGGCCGCATGATCACGACCGCGCCCGAAATGCTTCAGGTTACGCGCACAATCGAGCGGGTGGCGACAGCAGACGTTTCTGTCATGCTCCTTGGCGCAAGCGGAACGGGCAAGGAACTGCTCGCCCGCGGTCTTCATGAAACGAGCAACCGCCGCGATGGTGCATTCGTTGCGATCAACTGCGCCGCGATCCCGGAAAACCTCCTCGAAAGCGAATTGTTCGGACATGAAAAAGGCGCTTTCACGGGGGCCGTCAAAACCACCGAAGGCAAGATAGAAATGGCGCATGGCGGCACCTTGTTCCTGGACGAGGTGGGCGATATTCCCCTGCCATTGCAGGTCAAGCTGCTGCGCTTCCTGCAGGAGCGCGTGATTGAACGCATCGGCGGGCGCAAGCCGATTGCCGTCAACACGCGGATCGTATGCGCAACCCACCGTGACCTTGATGCAATGATCCTTGATGGGAGTTTTCGCGAAGACCTTTATTATCGGCTGGCCGAAATCGTCGTCAAAATTCCGACCTTGGCGGAGCGGCCCGGCGATGCAGGTCTCCTCGCCAAACATTTTGTGCGGCGCTTCGCTCCAGAGATGAACCCGCAGGTCAAGGGACTTGCGCCCGATGCTCTGGCGGTCATCGACGCTTACACCTGGCCGGGAAATGTGCGTGAACTTGAAAATCGCCTCAAACGCGCGGTGATCATGGCCGATGGAAAATTAGTTACCGCCGCCAATCTCGATTTGCGCGACGATGCGGACGACGGTGGGGAGGCGCTCAATCTCAAGTCGGTGCGGGAAATGGCTGATCGCAAAGCAATCCGCCGCGCACTCGCGCGTACCGAAGGCAACATTTCCAGCGCTTCCAAGCTGCTGGGTATCAGTCGCCCCACATTATATGATTTGCTTAAGCAATATGGTCTGCAGGCCTAAACGCATAGTAAGCAAGCGGCGCTGACCATCACCGAAAATGGCCTGCGCCGGCACGGTCGAATTAAAAACACCGCACGATCAATGACGTGGGTGCCGAACAGGACGTGTGGGTTTCATAAAATTTACATTTTAGAACAAGGTTTTGCTTGTCGTTTGCCCCGAAATTTGCCATCTGGCAGGCTGGATTCAAGAGTCGGGGCATGGGCGTCTCGTCTCGATTTAAGGGCAAATCACCGATGTTCGAAACGCGCAAATACGCTGCGGACGATAACGCACACCAAGGCTTGGACCGTCATTTAACGGCCTCTTGCTTCGATTCTGCGGTACGAAAAGCGCGCGCGTTTCGCTTCCTGATGCTGTTTGCCCTTCTGGCAATATCGTCAGCAATTTTTACGCCCTCTGCTTTTGCCCAAGTCCAGAATAGCGCCCAAATTACCAAGCCCGCGACTGCCTATGAAGCGAATACGACGGATAACTCCGCTTCCGATACCGATACTTTGGTTCAGCAGGCCGATCTGGCGGTGACCAAGGCGGTGTCGAACGCGACGCCGAACGTTGGCAGCAATGTGACCTTTACGGTGACGGTGACCAATAATGGTCCGTCGAGCGCGGCGGCGGTGAGCGTCGCGGACGCGCTGCCGGCAGGCTATACGCTGGTGTCCTCGACGCCGAGCGTTGGCA
>JAEXAW010000064.1 GCA_023458055.1 Pseudomonadota bacterium | reverse complement strand
ATTTAACTGAAAGTTCAATTCAGACTGCGCGGAGCCGATATTTTTTCCATGAAACTAAACTAAGAAAAAATTGTGGAATGGAAAAATAGCGGCGTGTAAATATTTCAACATTTTCTATTTTATATTTAACCCCGCATTTTGCCAATACAATGTTGTACGAAGGCATTTTTAAAATTAGTTGCCATAAATTAACTTGCATTTTCAACAATTTGAATTGAATAAAGTACAATAAATTTAACATTAAAAAATCCGTATTTACGAGTGTAATACGGATTTTTCAATTTACTTATAAAAGTTAATTAATTTAAAAACTTAATTTTCAGTTTTTTTTCTTTTACAACAATATATAATATAGACCCTAGTACACCAATAAAAGGAATAAAAATACTAAAGAAAAGAGAAACTATAATAAATCTTTTACTGTACCTTTTAGCATTTATTATATAGTACATCATCAACATTACAACCACAAAAATATGTATTGATACAAGTATAGATATAATATTACCTGGTAACAAAAATTCCATGATGTTATTATTGAAAGTTTCTTATATAACAATTAAAGTTGACCATACCCTTGCGTGCATCCCCCTCCAGAACAAGAAATAGCTTGAGTCGCAACACATCCATAATCCTCCCATAAGCATCCAGCATCAACGCCGTCAACTCTTTTACAATCTGGATGTTCCGCAATAAATTTATCTGTTGCAGATTTCACATGATTAGAAGCACTAGACCTCGAATATCTTAACGACGTAATAGTTCTTTCACATGCTTTTTTTGAGAGGCTATTAGAATTATTAGCATTAAATATAAATCCATTTTCCTTTATATTTCCTTCCTCAATTTTAGTCAAAACTAATAATGCTATTTGATATTTTACATTATTTTTTTCATCGTCTAAATAAGTTTCATCAATAATCTGCTTATTTGTTAAATCAATAGCTTTTTTAGAATTACTATCTGTCGAAAAATAATAAAAAATTTCAGATTGCAGACCATTTTCATTTGTTGAAAATTTTATTGTTTTGCTATTTATATCCTCCTGTAGAAATACTGTTAAATCATTTAAATCAAAACCATAATTATTCACTACTTTACTAGTAGCAATTAATCTAAATTCTTGACCTCGTTCGTTATTAGAAATCTTTTCAATTGCAGTGATACCTGTAATTGTGGATAAGAGATCTTGATTGATTTCATTTGTAGAAATTTTGTCTTGAGTGTTCATTTTACTCGTACTTGAAGACTCTTGACTACTTGATATAATTTCATTTTCACAAGAGTAGAAGATTGACATAATAATTGATGGAACTAAAACTGCTTTAATTAATTTTTTGAACATAATGTTTTTTTTTGCAAAAGTAGTATTAATTATAATATTTTGGTTTTAAAACAAACATGATTAATGTCATCTTTATTTTAAATAAAGTACTTGTAAAATATTTTGAAATTATTCACCAAAAATTCTTCTGACATATGCTTTCGTACAACGGAAAAAGTATTGGCGAAGTGCGGGCTTAATTTGAACGAAAGTTCAAGTTCAGACCAATCGTAGCCAATATTTTTTCAATGAAACTAAGTTAATCAAAAATGTGGAATTGGAAAATATTGGCGGCTAAATATTACAAAAAGTTCAACTAAGACTTCTCCCCGCATTTTGCCAATACACTGTTAGCTGTAGTATTTTTAAATTTCTTCAAAAATATTCCTTCAAATTTTTGTTTGACGTTCCGTAGCTTACAATTTTAATATTTAAAGGCACATCCTTGAATTTTTCTACTGCTTTTTTCATTGATTCTAAAATCCAATATTCTTCATTGCCAAAAGCTCCACCACCAACTAAGGTTAAATAAACTAAATTTGAATTATTTTTTTCCATATTTATCATTCCGGCGTAAAGAGTTGCTTCGTACAACGCTTCAAGAATAATTCTAGAAAAGTATTCCCAATAAAACGATTCGATTTGACTATAACCAATCGGTAAAGCAGAACAATATATTTGTGATACTTTATGTTTTGTTTCTGATATTGTAACTTCAGTTTGCCATTGTATTCCGACTTTAAGTTTTCCTTTTAAACTTTCTCTTTGATTTTCATTGAATTGGGCAATTTTTTCATTAATCGCTAAAAGTCCGTTTTGACTAAGTAGCGCATATCCATTTTTCATTTTCCATAAATTCAGGCGCTTATTTTCTAATTCGTCTCCGATTAATTCTAAACAGTCAATTTGATTATTTTCAGTTTGCCCAATATGTTCGTTTAATTCAACAAAGTAGTTTCTGTATATTGTTCCAGCTCCACAAGAAATTGCACAGATTGGACCTTGAGTTCGATCAAATTCATATCTGTCAATTCCCATTTCTGGATTAATATTAGGGTTTATCATTTCAAGCAAATTAAATTGAGAAGCAACTTGAAATAATGCATTTTCATTTTCAATTTGATTGTGTAAATCTTTTATATCCGCAACAATTTCACTTACTTGAATTTTATCTCTGTAATTATTAATTTGAGAGTTTTGATTTCTTAGTTGTTCTAAAGTTGGAATTTCTAATTTACCAAAAGTAATTTTTTTAGAATTTTCCAAAGAAATAAAATAATCATTTTCAATAATTAATTTACTCTTTACGTTTTCTGGAGATTCCTCTTGAAATCCTGTTAATTCTTTGAACCACATTTTGTTAAATATTACAGCTAACTGAAAAAGTATTGGCGAAGTGCGGGCTTAATTTAACTGAAAGTTCAATTCAGACTGCGTGGAGCCGATGCTTTTTCTTGGAACTAAATTACTAAAAAATGTGGAAATAAAAAGCGGAGGCGGATAAATATTTCCACATTTTCTATTTTGTATTCAACCCCGCATTTTGCCAATACTATGTTATCTGTAGTCCTTTTTTATTTCTTATACCTAGTACTATACTCATAATGATTTCATAAGGTAAAATTAGGAATACAAATCCAAAGGCTGCTTTCAATGGCCAACCAATTCCCATTTGACTTTCTCTGATTTCTTTTGCTTTTTTAAGATATTCAGGTTTTACATTTTTATAATATTCAAATTCATCCATTCCTCGTTCGTTATAGCCCAAATTTTTAAGCAGAATATTATTTGACAGTTCAATTGACCAATATGTGAGGATAAAAGTTAATATTCCAGAAAGGATTAGACATATTGTTATTGAAAATAAAATTTTAGCAAGTTTATTATAGATTATAAATTTAGTTCTATT
>JAEXAW010000061.1 GCA_023458055.1 Pseudomonadota bacterium | reverse complement strand
TATCCGTACCGAGGCCGAGGATGCCGTGCGTTCCGGCGCGGGACAGTTGATCCTGACGGACGAGCATCAAAGCGAGACCCGTGTCGGCTTGCCGATGATCCTTGCGGTTTCGGCGGTCCATAGCTGGCTGACCCGCAAAGGGCTGCGGACGTTTAGCTCGCTGAACGTGCGTTCGGCGGAATGTATCGACCCGCATTATTTTGCTGTGCTGATCGGCTGCGGCGCGACGACGGTGAACCCGTATCTCGCGCAGGACACCATCGCCGACCGGATCGAGAAAGGTCTGTTGCAAGGCGATCTTATCATGGCGATGCGCCGTTATCGCGATGCCATCGATCAGGGGCTGCTGAAGATTATGGCGAAGATGGGGATCTCGGTCCTGTCGTCCTATCGCGGCGGTCTGAACTTTGAGGCCGTGGGTCTTTCCCGCGCGATGGTCGCTGAATACTTCCCCGGCATGCAAAGCCGCATC
This sequence comes from Pseudomonadota bacterium, assembly GCA_023458055.1. Classification (GTDB taxonomy): domain Bacteria; phylum Pseudomonadota; class Alphaproteobacteria; order Sphingomonadales; family Sphingomonadaceae; genus JAFAFE01. Next base: position 3,167 of record JAEXAW010000061.1, on the reverse strand, counting down.
TCGGGCATCGGTCTGCACGGGCTGCAAGCCAAGGTCGAGGAAATCCACCGCAAGGGCTGGAACGCTTCGGCGTCCGAGCTGCTGCCGGTGGGCGGGTTCTATAAGGCGCGGCGTTCGGGTGAAAAGCACGCGTGGGAAGCCAACACCATGCGCCTGCTGCAGGTCGCCTGCGAAAAGGCCAGCTACGAGGTGTGGAAGCAGTTCAGCGCGCAAATGCGGGCGAACCCGCCGATCCACATCCGCGATCTGCTGGACATCAAGCCGCTGGGCAAGCCGGTCCCGATCGAAGAAGTTGAGAGCATCACCAGCATCCGCAAGCGCTTTGTGACGCCGGGTATGTCGCTGGGGGCACTCTCGCCCGAGGCGCATATGACGCTGAACATCGCCATGAACCGCATCGGTGCGAAATCTGACAGCGGCGAGGGCGGTGAGGACCCCGCACACAGTCATCCGCTGCCGAACGGCGACAACCCCTGCGCCAAGATCAAGCAAGTCGCCTCGGGCCGCTTTGGCGTGACGGCGGAATACCTCAACGCCTGCGAAGAGCTGGAAATCAAAGTCGCGCAGGGGGCCAAACCCGGCGAGGGCGGCCAGCTGCCCGGCATGAAAGTGACCGAGCTGATCGCGCGGCTGCGCCATTCGACCAAGGGCGTGACGCTGATTTCGCCCCCGCCGCACCACGATATCTATTCGATCGAGGATCTGGCGCAGCTAATCTATGACCTCAAGCAGATCAACCCGCGTGCCAAGATCACCGTCAAGCTGGTGGCTGGTTCGGGCGTCGGGACGATTGCGGCGGGTGTGGCGAAGGCGAAAGCCGACATCATACTGATCTCGGGCCACAACGGCGGCACGGGCGCCTCGCCCGCAACCTCGATCAAATTCGCGGGTTTGCCGTGGGAGATGGGCCTGACCGAGGCGCATCAGGTGCTGGCGATGAACCGCCTGCGTGACCGCGTCACGCTGCGGACTGATGGCGGTCTGCGGACGGGCCGCGATATCGTCATGGCTGCGATGATGGGTGCCGAGGAATACGGCATCGGCACCGCCGCGCTGATCGCGATGGGCTGCATCATGGTGCGTCAGTGCCAGTCGAACACCTGCCCGGTCGGCGTCTGCACGCAGGACGAACGGCTGCGGGCGATGTTCACCGGCTCAGCGGACAAGGTGGTCAACCTCATCACCTTCTACGCTCAGGAAGTGCGGGAAATTCTTGCCTCAATCGGTGCGCGCAGCCTCGATGAGGTGATCGGCCGTGCCGACCTGCTGACGCAGGTGTCGCGTGGCTCGGCGCATCTGGACGATCTGGACCTGAACCCGCTGCTGATCACGGTCGATGGATCGGACAAGATCGTCTATGACCGCTCAAAGCCGCGCAACGCTGTGCTGGACACTCTGGACGCCGAGATCGTCAAAGACGCCGCACGCTTCTTCGCCGACGGCGAGAAGATGCAGCTGAGCTATGCTGTGCGGAATACGCACCGCACCATCGGCACGCGGACCTCGTCGCTGATCGTCTCGACCTTTGGCATGCGGAACAAGCTGCAACCCGATCACCTGACGATCCGTCTGACCGGCAGCGCCGGGCAGTCGCTGGGGGCGTTTGCAGCGCCGGGTCTCAAGATCGAGGTGTCGGGCGATGCGAACGACTATGTCGGTAAGGGCCTGTCGGGCGGCACGATTGTCGTGAAGCCCGCTATGGGCAGCCCGCTGACTGCGGCTGACAACGTCATCATCGGCAACACCGTGCTGTATGGTGCGACTGATGGCTGGCTGTTCGCGGCAGGCAAGGCGGGTGAGCGCTTTGCCGTGCGGAACTCGGGCGCGAAGGTGGTGATCGAGGGCTGCGGCACCAACGGTTGTGAATACATGACCGGCGGTGTTGCCGTGATCCTTGGACGCGTCGGCGCGAACTTTGGCGCGGGGATGACCGGCGGGATGGCGTATCTATATAATCCCGAAGGCGTCGCGGCGGACTATATCAACGGCGAAACGCTTGTGACCTGTCCGGTTACGGTCCCGCATTGGGAAGCAGAGCTGAAGTCGATGATCGAGCGTCACGCCGAGGAAACAGATAGCCGCCGTGCGCAGGATATTCTGGCGAACTGGGACAGCGAGAAGGCGAACTTCTTGCAGCTTTGCCCGCGCGAGATGTTGCCCCATCTCAAGCATCCCTTGGCCGAGACCGGTGATCTGGCGGCAGTTCCTGCTGAATAACGAAACGGGGGGCGGAGATGCCCCCCTTTCTGTTGGTGCATCAGTGATTGTCGCAACGCACACGTAGCGTTGCGCCGAGCGGTTCAGTCGCGGATAGTGGCTCAGACCAACGGACTACGGGACGATAAACGCGATATGCTGGTGATGCTGAAACCGCGGACGATCTGGCTGCTCGTGGCGCTGGGTGTGCTGCTGTGGATCGTCTCGAACGTGGGCTGGGTGCTGCTGCCGTTCATTCTTGGCACCGCTATCGCCTATTTTCTCGATCCTTTGGCCGATCGGTTGCAGCGCATTGGATTGTCGCGTGCCTGGGCCGTGGCGTTTATCGCCTTGGGCCTGCTTTCCGCCGTCGTAGCCGCCGCCTTGTGGCTGCTGCCAACGCTGGCCGAACAGGTGCGGCAGGCCGTCGAAGCGCTGCCACGCGCGGTGCGGTCAGGGTTTGATTTCCTCACCGCGCGTTTCCCTGATCTGATGGAGGACGGGGGCTTCCTGCGCCAATTCCTTACCGAGATTACCGAGCGGATCCGTCAGACGGCATTGGGCCTGCTGGGCGGGACGCTAAGCACAGTCATCAGTGCAGTCGGCACGATCTTTGTGTTCATCGCCACACCCACGGTGGCGATTTACATGCTGTATGACTGGGATCGGCTGGTTGCGGGCGTGAACAAGCGCCTGCCGCCGGAAAACGCCCCGCTGATCCGCAGGCTCGCCAGCCATATCGACGACGTGCTGACCGGCTTTGTCTGGGGCCAGCTGGTCGTCGGCTCACTACTGGCGACGTTCTATTCGACGGTACTGATGGCGCTGGGGCTCAACTATGGGCTGCTGATCGGCATTGCTTCGGGGCTGCTGAACTTCATCCCCTATCTCGGTTCATTCTCGGGCTTCATCCTCGCGACCGGGGTCGCCCTTGTGCAGTTCTGGGGCGACTGTTGGCTGATCGCGCTGGT
>JAEXAW010000052.1 GCA_023458055.1 Pseudomonadota bacterium | reverse complement strand
TCCCTGCGAAGATTGAATGCTTTTAGAATAACTGGTCGCGGAGCTTCATCAATATCGACCCAGAAAAATGACGTTTGGCCGCCTTGGTTTACTGGGAAGGCGTGGTTCACCCGGAACGGTCGGCCGGTTTCCTTGTCGTGATCAATTTCGTCTCGGGCGGCTCTAGCAAGGTCACTGGCGAGAATGTCCAGAGGGTCTTTGGGCTTGGGCATTTCATAGCCCATTAGCTGTGCAAACTTTGCGACTTTCTTCATGTCAACTTGCAATTCGCCGGTTTCGTCCTTGTAATGGCGGATAAGGCGTTGCAGTTCTTTTCTCTTGCTCATGGTGGCAGCCCCTTTCTAGTAGGCGTCTGTGGGGGCGACATCACCCCAACCGTCCGTGACGGCATTTGGCGTTACGATTGATCTGACAGGAACAAGATGATCGCGCGCCAGATGGTATTTCTGAGTTCGGAACTGAAGTTGACCAGCGACAAGACCGGGGTGAACCTTGAGCATCCGCGCAAGGCCAATGATGTCACGCGTAGCGTAGATTGGAGCCTTTCTCGAAATGAACGCGTCCATCATCTTCTTGGGGACACAGAACTCTGACGCTGCCGCGTTAGCGCGTTCTTCTTGTTCAATAAGTTCCTGCGTTACCTGCGCCGCCTCTCCTGAATTTATGTCCACATCAAGCATCATCTCCTTGAGGCCATCGCGATTTTGGACGTGTTCAAGCTCATGTCGAAGGACAAAGACAAAATTGTCGATCCGATCAAATCTCATAGTCATGCCGATGACTGGGGAATGTTCATCAAGCCAAAAGCAAACGCCATCAATCTTTGTGGAAGGTAGAGCTTCAACGATAACAAAGCGAATGCCGGCCTCGGCAAGGATGCGAGGCACTTTACGTAATTCTTCGGCAGAGTGAATGAGCGCTGCGATCTTGGAGATTGCCGACTTAACCGATGCAGGCGAATATCGCGCTACTAGCATCTCAGATGCGAGTGTTTTTACCCGGTATAGCCAAGCGAGTTGGGCCGGTGTCGCCGAAATGCTTACATCTGTCTTCTTGGATGCATGGGGAAGTGTTTCAATGTCCTCCAGCCGGTTCGCTTGAAAAAACCGCAGCAGAGATTCCTCTACATTATCAATATCCTTAACCGAATCAGCAGTCAGCCAGCCCCTTTTGATCATCGCGCTAATTGGCAATCTCCCAATCAACTCGGCCCGCATTTTTCTTTTTGGGTTTGGCGTGCTCTCGATCCGCGCAACGGCGAGATCGTAGGTTTTCTGCAAAGACAGAAACCGTTCGGCGGGGACATCGAACACCTCCTCAAAGATTATCGCTGTCTCGGCATCGACCTTTCTAACATTCGTTGTTGTCTTGCTGATGATGGATTCGTCCATCCCAGAAATGATGGCCAAAGTCCTTTTGGTCCACCCTCGCTCCGCGAGTAGTGCCGTAACCAGTTGACCTGGCGATTTGTATTCTTCGCTGCTCATGGCAGATGTTATAGGCGGCGCTGTCACGCCGCGCAATGGTAGATATGCGATAAATCGCAAACTTCCAAAAAATGCTTGACTGTAGGTCAGTTTGAAATTAGGTTGAGTCCATGAACAAGCTCGACGCCAAAACCCGCTCCCTGATCATCCGCCTTCTGGTTGAAGGCAACAGCATCCGCGCCACCTCGCGCATCGCTGACGTGTCCAAGAACACCGTCAACAAGCTGCTGATCGACGCTGGCAAGGCTTGCTCGAAGTATCATGATGAACATGTGCGCAACGTGAAGGCATCAGTTATTCAGTGCGATGAAATCTGGTCGTTCACCTATGCCAAGCAGAAGAACGTGGCTGCCGCGAAAGATGCCCCGGAAGGCGCTGGCGACACATGGACGTGGACGGCGCTGGACAGCGAAAGCAAGCTGATCGTTTCGTATATGGTTGGCGGGCGTGATAGTGAATATGCAATTGAGTTCATGGACGATCTGTGCGCCCGTCTGGCTAACCGCGTCCAACTGACGACAGACGGCCACAAAGCGTATCTGGAAGCCGTTGAAGGTGCATTCGGCGGCGACATCGACTACGCCATGCTGGTGAAAATTTACGGTGACATGGGTGGGAAAACCGCTGCCCGAAAATACTCGCCAGCAGAATGCACCGGCATCAAGAAGCGCATTGTTGAGGGTAGCCCGGACAAGGCGCTGATCAGCACGTCGCACGTTGAGCGCCAGAACCTCACCATGCGGATGCACATGCGCCGGTTCACCCGCCTGACCAACGCTTTCAGCAAGAAGGTTGAGAACCACGCCTATGCGATCGCGCTGCACTTCATGTATTACAATTTCGTCAAAGTGCATCAGACCCTACGCGTTACCCCGGCTATGGCCGCTGGACTGACGGATTGCCTCTGGGATATCGCTGACCTAATCGCGATCATTGATGCAAATGAAGAAGCGCCGAAAAAGCGCGGCCCTTACAAAAAGCGTCAGCCAACAATTTCAAACTGACCCACTACCCATTAGTCAAGGCGGGGGACATGAGCGGCCCGTTATGCTATGGTCAGGGCGCGCCGTCCCTCGCGCCCGAACCGATCCCAGCGACCGCAAGGAAGACCGATGACTGCCTCGTCCCAAGATGCCCGCAACGCCCGTGCCCCGGCCCGCGCGGGAACTGGCGCGGACGAGCATCGGCCCGCGCGGCGCAACTTTCTGGGCGGGCGCTTTCGCCGGCTGAACGCCAACGCCATGCGCCCGCCGCGTGCCGTGCCGGGGATGGAGGACATCTGCACCGGCTGTGGCGACTGTGCACGGGCCTGCCCGCAGGCGATCATCCTCATTGACCGCGACGACCGCCCGGTCGTGGACCTGACGCGTGGCGAATGCACCTTTTGCGGCGATTGCGTGGCGGCCTGCGCGAGTGGCGCGCTGGACGCCGGGGCTGGCGCCGACTGGCCGTGGCGGGCGCAGATCAGCGCGCGCTGCCTGTCGCTTCAGGGCGTCTTCTGCCGCGCCTGCGAAGATAGCTGCGACGCCCGCGCCATCCGGTTCCGGCTTGAAACCGGCGGCCGGTCGCAGCCGCTGATTGATCTGGATCAATGCACGGGCTGTGG
>JAEXAW010000051.1 GCA_023458055.1 Pseudomonadota bacterium | reverse complement strand
GCCGACCCTGCCTGCCATCAGGCAGGCAATCCTGACCCAACTCAGTCAGCCTCCGCCGCCAACATGCCCGCATTGCCGTAGACGATGGCGACGAATGATCCGTAGAAATCTGCCAAAGTAGTGCTAGCTCGTGAACTTGAAACGTTACAACCTAAAATCATTGGCCTTGTAGATAACGGGGATTTTATTGGGTCATTCATTGATCATGAGCCCAACTTTCGTTCCACATTTGTCTTCGCGAAAGACGTTGACGTAAACAAAATTCGTGAGATTCTCCCGATTTCACTGCGATCTTCTGTAGCAACGAAAAAAAGCAGATATAACGCTCAGCAAATCGATGATCTGCAGCGGCAAATAACCAAAGCTGTAGCAGACGCTAAGATATCTGGTTTTGACGCCTATGATATCCGTACAGATAAATTTGAAGTGACGGGAGACGCAAGTACACAGAATCTTGTAAATCGACTTCCGCCCTCACTGAGAGATAATGTTCGATTTGTTGAAGGCGGTCTACCGACATTGGTGCAATCAAGCGGAGCAATATATGGCGGATGGACATTATATTCCTCCGATAGCCCCGAATGCACTTACAGTTTCGTGGTGAAGTACTCTGCAGGCGCGAATTCAATTACAACGGCGAGCCACTGCCCATTGCCGGGTTCCTATGCGAACGGGTCAGCGTTCACCCCGCTACCATCGCCTTCGATTGATAAAAACGTAGACGGAACGGGACGAGGGTACGATTACAGGATATCTGCCACTGGTTCCGTTACAACTGGTGCATATGTATGGTTTTCTAACAACCGAACTGGAACATATTATCAACGGAACGGAACGGGTGGTTGGGACAACAAATCGTGGGCAAACGTCAATCCGAACTATCCAACTGATGGGGCCTATACGCAGGTAACAGGCGTAATTTTAGGTGCGTCTTCTAATTTGACCAACCCAAATCATGTTGTCGGATCAGTTCGGTGTTTGGGCGGCATGACCACCGGTATCACATGTGGGCAAATCACAAGTTCTTCAGCAGATGCCGTAGTCACGCGAGACGGGGTTACAAAAACTTATCGGGGCTACGTCAGAGTTTCATCAAGTGACTATATGGTATTGGCATTCGGTGGAGATAGCGGGGGCCCAGTCATGACCGAACCAACATACAACTCAACGGCTGGTTATTATCAAGCGCGTGCAGCGGGAATTATCACTATAGGCTCTCAGCGAGACCGTGGCGATGGCTACAATCGACCGTGTGTAAGTCCTGGCGATGGTGAGTGCCCGGCATATTATATGCCAATTGACCGCATTAATGATCATGTTGGCGCAACCATTGTCACGACAAGCGGCAATGTCTCTCCAAACTAAAGGAACCAATCATGAAACATTACGGTTTGGGGGGGTGTGCCATGCTATTTTTGGCCGGTTGCATCCAGAGCAACCCGTCAAACCAAAATACCGCCGAAAACGTCCGTCACGAGATCATCGACAACTATATATACCAGAAACGGGACGCCTCAAACTTTAGTGTCGACACGCCTACGCGGGGTATTTTCCTGCTGAATCGCAGGTGTTTAATACTGATAATAGGAGGAAAATCATTCAGTCCAATATTTCCCAACAAGGAAACTAATATAACAAATTCTGGAGTTTCTGCGGTTGGCGTGAACGCAGTTTATGGTCAGCCTGTGCCCATAATGGGCTACGAAAGTGGACAACAGATCGATGGCGGCAAAGTCGGAACCTGCCCGAAAGACGGATTTAGAATAACAGGAGTGGGCTGAATGATCGACTGCCAAAGATAAATCATGGTTGGCATTTTGTTCTACATGCCTCTATGCCTCCAGCGTGCAGCCACCCCTCCCCTTCCCTGCGCTTCATGCGAGCCATGCCGGTATCTGGATGGCGACGCCCGATGGCACGGTGCGCGAGCTTGGCAAGGGGGAGGCGATCGCGCGGGCGGCGGAGACGCCGGTTATTTTGCTGAACGCGCCGCTCACCGGGCAGCGGCTGGGCTATGCCGATCTGTCGGGGCTGGATTTGTTGGAGTTGTTCGCATTTGTGCATCCGGCCAAGTTTGCGGTGCCGACGCCTACGGGTCTGGCGCGGGCGTTGGGGTTGTGGGCCCCTTCAAGCCAAGAAGGACAAACCCCACCCCCGCCCCCTCCCCTGAAGGGGACGCGGGAAAGTGGCGCCCCCCTCAGGACCAGCGAAGATCAAATCCCCCTGCTCTACCTCGCTGCTGCACAGAAGTTGCTCGCGACCCTCGAAGACCCTGCCTGGGCCGAACGGGAGGGGGCGTGGACGGCGGCGCAGTCGCTCCACCGCTTGCGCTGGCCGTGGGCGGGAGCGGTGACGCAGCGCATCCGCAAACCCGAGCGTGCCGAGCGCTGGCTATTTTCCAAGCTCCCGGAATGGGAGGAGATGCCGCCTCGCGCGCAGCCCAAACCGGTGATCATCGGCGAAGACGCCGCGGTTGAACGGCTCCACCATCTCGTCGGGAGCGAGGCCGAATTGCGCCCCGGCCAGCAAGCCTATGCCCGCGCCGCAGCGCACGCCTTCCGCCCCCGCGAACGGCGCGAGACGCCCAATATGCTGCTCGCCGAAGCAGGCACCGGGATTGGCAAGACGCTGGGCTATCTCGCGCCCGCGTCCCTGTGGAGCCAGCAATCGGGCGGTGCGGTGTGGGTCTCGACCTTTACCAAGGCGCTGCAACGCCAATTGTCGCGCGAGACGGAGCGGGTTTACCCCGACTCCGCCCAGCACCGCGAAAAGGTGGTGGTGCGTAAGGGCCGCGAAAATTATCTCTGCCTGTTGAACCTCGAAGATGCCCTCCAAGGCGGATTCGCCGGACGCGCCGCGATCCTTGCGCATCTGGTGGCGCGCTGGGCCGCGTTCAGCCGCGATGGCGACATGATCGGCGGCGATCTTCCCGGCTGGCTCCCAACCTTGTTCCGCCGCAACGGATCGACCGCGCTCACCGACCGGCGCGGCGAGTGCATTTATGCGGGGTGCCCGCATTATCGCAAATGCTTCATCGAGCGCGCCGCGCGGGGTTCGGCCCATGCCGATATCGTGATCGCCAACCATGCGCTGCTGATGGTCGTTGCGGCGCGCGCGCGCGATTATGGCGACCGCCCTGCGCGCATCATTTTCGACGAGGGCCATCATCTGTTCGATGCCGCCGATTCGATGTTCGCAACCGCGCTCACGGGGCAGGAAGCGATTGAAATCCGCCGCTGGGTGATGGGACCGGAAGGCAATTCGCGCGGACGGCGGCGCGGCCTCGCGGCGCGGCTTTCCGATGTTGCGAGCTATGACGAAGCGGGCGGTCAAGCGATCATCGCGGCGGCCAATGCGGCGCAAAGCCTTCCTTCCGATGGTTGGCTGCAACGGCTGGCGGAAGGCGACCCGTTCGGCCCCGTCGAGCGCCTGCTCGCCTGCGTGCGCGGCACGGTTTATGCACGCGATATGGATGGCGATGCGGGCTATGGGCTCGAAACTGAACTCGCCGAACCCGATGGCGCGCTGGTGGAGGCCGCTGGCCCCGCCGCCGAAGCGATCGATGCGTTGCTCCGCCCGTTGGTGGCGCTCGGCAAGCGGCTGGAAGCGGTGATGGAAGAAGCGCCCGACTGGATGGACGCGCCCGCCCGCGCCCGCGTTGAAGGTGCGCTCGGCAGCCTTGCCTTGCGCTGCGAAACATTGGGGGCGTGGCTCTCGCTGCTTTCGCGCATCGGCGGCCCGGCCATGCCCGATTTTGTCGATTGGCTCGCCGTCGACCGCTTTGAAGGGCGCGAATGGGATATCGGCCTCCACCGCCACTGGCTCGACCCGACCAAGCCGGTCGCCGAGGTCGTTCTGAAGCCCGCCCATGGTGTCGTCATGACGTCAGCGACTTTACGCGGCGGCGCGGACTGGGCGGTCGCCGATGCGCGCACCGGCGCACTCCACGTCGAAGCCGAGATTGAGCGCGTCGCGGTAGACAGCCCGTTCGATTATGCGTCGGCGTCCCAAGTCCTCATCGTCACCGATGTGAAGAAAGGCGACATCCCGCAAATGGCGGGTGCCTATGCCAAGCTGATCGAAGCAGCCAACGGTGGCACGCTTGGCCTCTTCACCGCAATCCGGCGGCTGCGGGCCGTCCATGCACGCATTGCCGACCGCCTCGCGCGCGCCGCCCTCCCGCTCTACGCCCAGCATGTCGATCCGATTGATACCGGCACGCTGGTCGATATTTTCCGCGATGACCCCCATGCCTCGCTGCTCGGCACCGATGCCTTACGCGACGGCGTGGATGTGCCCGGCGATTCGCTGCGGCTGGTGGTGATGGAAGGCGTGCCCTGGCCCAAGCCGACCGTGCTTCATGCCGCGCGCAGGCTGGCGGGCGGTGGCACCCATTATGATGATATGCTGATCCGCGCGAAACTCGCGCAAGCCTTTGGCCGCCTCATCCGGCGACAGGGGGATCGCGGCCAGTTTGTGCTGCTGTCCTCGGCCGTGCCGAGCCGCCTGTTGAGCGCGTTTCCAGCCGCCACGCCGATCCGCCGCGTCAGCCTCGACGAAGCGGTGGCGCACGTGCGGGCGGCCCAACAGCCGCCTGTTGCGGGTGAAACCAATCCCCCCTTTCTTCGCCCGAATTTTTCCGGCAATGAGCAGGGACAAGATTGGGCAGACGATGATCTGCCGCCGCATTTTTACGGAGAGTAAGGCTTGAAAACGCTGACCCTGCTGCGCCATGCCAAGTCGAGCTGGGACGACCCCGCTGCGCGTGACTTTGATCGCGGGCTTAATGATCGAGGCCGCCGCGCCGCAACCTTGATGGGCGAACATGCCCGCACCCAAGGCCTCAAATTCGACCAGATCTTGGCCTCGCCAGCGGTGCGCGTGGTCGATACGCTTGATCGTTTCCAGGTCGCGATGGGTAATGAAAATCTGGAACCCAAATGGGAGCGGCGCATCTATCTCGCCTCGTCGGCGACGCTGATCGATGTGCTGCGCGAAACGTCGGACGGGGTCACCGACCTTCTCATGGTCGGGCATAATCCGGGGCTGGAAGATTTGATCCTCGACCTTGTCCCCGACAGCAAGGATGAGCCGCTGCGCGCCATTCCGGAAGAGAAATTCCCGACCGCAGCGCTGGCGGTGATGGAGCTCGACATTGCCAAATGGAGCGATCTCGACGCGCGCAAGGCGCATCTCGCTTATGTCAAACGGCCACGCGATCTCGATCCGGAATTAGGCCCGGAAGAATAAGCGGGGCGCGCGTTAAACCTGACTGTTCGCGAGCGCTTCGGCCAGTCGGTTACGGATTTTCTGAAGATCGCCAAGCTGCGCGAACGGTGCCGGGTCAGCGGCTGGTGTAACGGTGCGCTGGCTCACGCTAACCGGCTCGACTTTGGGCGGTGCAACGCTGGCAGCTTCGACCCTAGCCGGTTGGCCCCCCTCGTCCTTCGCAAACCCACCGCTTGCGAGCAGCTTTTCCGCGCCCTTGATGGTGTAGCCACGCACATTGAGGAGATCATTGATCCGGTGGGCAAGCGCTACATCTTCGGGGCGGTAATAGCGGCGGTTGCCGGCACGGGTGAGCGGCTTCAACCCCGGAAAGCGGGTTTCCCAATAGCGCAGGATGTGCGTCGGCAAACCGAGTTCATCGGCCAATTCACCGATGGTGAGTAAAGCGCCTTGTTCTTTGCCTGCCATCATCACTCACCTTGTTGCGCGGCCCGGAAATCGGGCAGCGACAGGCACGGCATTATCAAGATTATCCAGCCTTTACAATCCGATCACGCATCGACTGGCTGGCGCGGAAGGTCAGCACCCGGCGCGAGGAAATCGGCACTTCGACCCCGGTCTTGGGGTTGCGGCCGATGCGTTCCGCCTTGTCGCGCAACACGAAGGTGCCGAAGCCTGACAGCTTCACATTTTCGCCCCGCGCCAACGCATCACACATCATATCGATGATTGATTCGACCATCTGGGCCGAATCTGCGCGAGACAGGCCGATCTTCTTGTTGATCGAATCTGCCAAGTCCGCGCGTGTCAAAGTTCCTGCCGAACGCATCTTAACCCCATTTCTACCGATTTTTAGACCCCCGGGTTGAGACTCAACGCAGGAGAGCGGTTTTCGCTCCGGTTTTTTTTCATTTTATTGTTGCCCCCAAAACGGATGGGGAATGGCGCGCGCCATATACTAATTTACACGGCTCGTCTAATGGCACAAAACAAGCATTTGATAATCATCAATATTTGATGATCGATGCACCCCATGTAAAGCCGCCGCCCATCGCTTCCAGCACCAAAGTGTCGCCGCGCTTGATTCGCCCGTCGCGTACCGCAACATCGAGCGCGAGCGGCACGGAGGCGGCCGACGTATTAGCGTGGCGATCAACCGTCACCACCAGCTTGTCGGGTGACAGGCCCAGCTTGCGCGCGGTGGCTTCGAGGATCCGGATATTGGCCTGATGCGGCACCACCCAGTCGATCGCGTCCGCTTCAAGCTCGGCCATCTCCAGCACTTCGCGCAGGACCGAGGCGAGGTTGCCGACAGCGTGGCGGAACACTTCGCTCCCCTTCATCCGGACCTTGCCGGTGGTGCCCGTGGTCGAAGGTCCGCCATCGACATAAAGGAGGTCATAATGCCGCCCGTCGGCGTGGAGTTTGGAGGCAAGAATGCCGCGCTCGCTCTCCTCTTCGGCGCTGAGCACCACCGCGCCCGCGCCATCGCCGAACAGCACGCAGGTTGCGCGATCTTCCCAATCGAGGATGCGGCTGAAGGTTTCCGCACCGATCACGAGCGCGTGGCGGGCAACGCCGGTGCGCATCATGCTGTCGGCGACGGACAACGCATAAAGAAAGCCCGAGCACACCGCCGCGACATCAAACGCGACGCAATCATTGATGCCGAGCATCGCCTGCACCTTGGTCGCGGTCGCGGGGAAGGTATTGTCCGGCGTCGCGGTCGCCAGCACGATGAGGTCAATCGCACTCGCATCGAGCCCCGCAGCGTCGAGCGCCGCCTTCGCCGCATCAAAAGCCAAGGTCGCGGTGGTCTCGCCCTCGCCCGCAATATGGCGCACGCGGATACCCGAGCGTTCGACAATCCATTCGTCGGACGTATCGACTGTCCGGGCCAGTTCATCATTGGTGACAATGCGCTGAGGCAGCGCGGATCCGGTACCAGCAATGACCGAGCGGCGCGTCATTGCCCCTTCTTCTCCATCCGGTCGAGGTCGGCGGTGACCTGTTCGAGCAATTTGCGGTCAATGATCGCCGCGGTCACGCCAATCGCATTGGCAACGCCCTTCACATTGGCGCTGCCGTGGCTTTTCATCACGAGGCCGTTCACGCCGAGCAGCACGCCGCCATTATGATTATTGGGGTCAAGATGGTGACGCAGCAATTCGGTGGCGGGGCGCGAAATGAGGAAACCGAATTTGGAGCGGATCGAGCTGCGGAACGCCTGCTTCAACAGGTCGGTCACGAACCGCGCGGTGCCCTCGAGCGTCTTTAGCGCGATATTGCCGGAAAAGCCGTCACTCACGATCACGTCGAAATCGCCGCTCGGGATTTTATCGCCCTCGGCATAGCCGACATAGGTGAACGGCATATCGGTGAGCGCGCGCATCGTTGCTGATGCTTCGCGGATTTCATCGGTGCCCTTGCCTTCTTCGGTGCCGATGTTGAGGAGGCCGACCTTGGGATTTTCAATCCCCATCGAGGTGCGCGCATAGGCCGCGCCCATGATCGCAAACTGGACCAGGTTGGAGGCATCGACCTCGCTATTGGCGCCAAGGTCAAGCATGATGACATCGCGATCTTCGCTACGGGCCGGAAGGCGCGCGGCGAGCGCAGGCCGGTCGATCCCGGGAAGCGTGCGCAGCATGAACAGCGCCATCGCCATATAGGCACCGGTATTGCCGCCCGAAAGACAGGCATCGCAGCTGCCGTCCTTGACCGCCTGCAGCGCGAGGCCCATCGAGCTGGTTTTGCTCATACGCAGCGCGCGCGACGGCTTTTCCTCGCCCGAAACCATGTCCGGCGCGTCGAGAATGTCGGAAGCCTTGCGCAATTGCGGATGCTCCTTGAGCTCCGCCTTGATCGCTTTTTGGTCGCCAACGAGGAGAAATTTAAGCTTGGGGCGTTGCTCCAGCGCCAGCGCTGCGCCCGCAATCATCACCGGCACGCCAACGTCCCCGCCCATCGCGTCGATTGCGATCCGCGGTGCCTTGCCCACCGGCTTCTCCTCAGTTGGATGAGGCCGCAATGGCCCCGGAAAAATTAATCAGCAGCGGCAATGACTTCACGACCATTATAATGGCCGCACGCATCGCACAGATTGTGCGGGCGCTTCAGTTCGCCGCAGTTCGGGCATTCCTGATAAGCGGCAACCGTGAGCGAATCATGGCTGCGACGCATGCCGCGCTTCGACGGCGTAGTTTTTCTCTTGGGGACAGCCATGGTGGCACCTGTTCCAGTTCAAAAGTCGTTCAAAATCCAGTCGCAAATAAGCGCCCGCCACCCAAAAGGCAATAACAGTGTCGCACCCGCCTTCACGAAAAAGCGGCTCTGGCGATGATCCTGTCGGCAGGAGACTCAGTTGCTGAGCGAAGCAGCGCCTATAGCGTTTTTTGCGCGGAAGGCAAGCGGGATGTGGGGGTGGTGGGCGGGAACACCAGTCGATCACGAGCTGGCTCGGGCATGCTCATGGTTTCGCGCAGAGGCGCAGAGGAAGCAGAGGAAGCAGAGACCACAGAGGCGGTTTGCACGCAAGTAAGGAATTCCGCTTCTGCGGAATTTGGTGCACTCTCAATAGTTTTATTGTGTAATAGATAAGCAAGTGCTGAGAAACACCTACACCTTAAAAGAATGAGTAATCTTGGCTATTTTTTGGAGAAAGCGTGTAAAATTTCTCAGGCGCTCTAGGTCGTCAGGGTCCACTCCTTCAGGGTCAAAATGCGCGACGCTATTTCTAATATTTCTTATTGCGTCCAAGTCATTGCAGAACTCCTTTCGATCAAGCAATAGATTCAGCCTGCTCCAACGATCTTCATTATTCAGCAAATTGTAACATTCGCCAAAAGTTAAATCTGATACACTTTCAATTTTAGAAGATCTTTCTGGAATATTAGGGTCGCAAGATTGTCTTAAATCTGATATTTTAAACTTCTCTCCGATAAGATTTCTTATAATATGCTCAATCTCGCTGATAAGCAAAAAAGGCTCAGTAAGCTCTCTAAATTGTAAACTCAAATCAGCTGCTGTAATAATACCTGATATAGATTCCCGTTTATCCCCTTGACGCAGGTAAGAAATTATGCCATTAAGATGGCATGACGAAGAAAAGTCCCTCTGCCAGCCCTGAATTTTCGGTCCGCGAATTTTTCCAGCGCTTCCCAGATGATGACGCCTGCCTTGCTCATATCATGCAAGTGCGGTTTGGCGGAACGCGCTTTGATTGTCCCAAGTGTGGCACGGTCGATGCCACGTTTCACAAACTGAAAGAACGTCGCACCTATTCGTGCGCCGCGTGCGGTCATCACGTAAACCCCACCGCTGGCACCATCCTGCACGATACACGCACTCCGCTCGTTTCGTGGTTCTATGCGATCTATCTGTTCTGCACCACGCGCCACGGCGTAAGCGGCAAGGAACTGCAACGCCAGCTTGGCGTGACCTATAAGACGGCCTACCGTATCGGTCAGCAAATCCGCGACCTCACCATGAAGGCACAAGGCTTTGATGATCTTCTAGCTGGTCATGTCGAACTGGACGAAGCCTATGTTGGCGGTCGCCGCTCGGGTGGCAGGCGCGGTCGCGGCGCGCCAGGTAAAACGATTGTCATGGGTCTTGCCGAGCGTGGTGGGAATATGAAGGCGGTTGTTATCCCCAACGTCAAAAAGGACACATTGCGTGACGTGGTTCTGGAAAATGTAGAAGCTGGTTCGGTTGTCTCTACCGATGAACTCTACAGCTACAATTTACTCACCGGTGACGGTTACAAGCACGGCGTAGTAAAGCATGGCCGCAAGGAATATTCGCACTACGATTATCGCAGCGGTGAGACGTTCCACGTTAATACCGTGGAAGGCTTCTGGCGGCTGTTTAAGGCGTCGGTGCGGTCAACCCATGTCCAGATTAGCGCCAAACATATGCAGCGCTATCTGTCGGAGTTTACTTTCCGCGCGAACCACCGCGCGCGGGTGAACGGGATGTTTGATCTTCTGGTTGGGGCGCTGTGACGCGCCCCAACAGCTTGTCGAATTGAGCGCGATCAGCAGGGCCAACGCCTTGCTTTTCCGCCTGTTTGACGAAATCTTCTAATCTATCGGACGCAAGCGCCTCTGATAACGAAAGCGGGCTCATGCGCTTTGTTATAGACTGGTTCGGTACTTTTTGCTAGATGATGCGCAAGGCGGGGCGCTTTCGCACCCCACCCCGGCATCTACGTTACGGTAATCTCCGGGCTATATGCCACATAGCGCAAGCTCCTTTCTCCCTACGGCGGGACTGGCGGTTGTGTTCTGACAGGATTGCCCTCCTGTCGGCGTATAGGCTCCCTTGCGGGAGCCTATTCTCGTTATGGCGCATGCTAGGGGCCACGATGTTCGTTCTTCAAAACATTCAGGCGAGGCAGCCATACCTTTCCCATCTTCTCGACGCTGCCTGCTGTTTTCATACGCGACAAGACAGGACTGAAACTCCCTTGGGATATGTCCCGCCCATATTTGTTGCGAAAGAACGTCAGCAACTCACCAATCGTCGCGCCCATTTCAAACTCGTCGATGAATGCTTGGGTCGCCAATTCCTCATAGGTCATGCTCATGTAGCGACTGTTTTGATCTGTTGCTGGTGTAGCGAAAAGATCGGCATTGCTACCGCGCCCCACAATGGCGGCTCGTGCAATCACAATCTCGCTTAATTCTTGCTCCAGAGGAATAAGTTGCTTCGATTTGATGTCGTCGATCAGCCGCCGGACCTCTTGTTCACGTGAATCCAGAATTTGTCGAATCGATTGTGCCATAACGAAATGGGCTTACCGCATTTTTAGGCATGACGCAATATTTGCCTAAAATGACTAATAGGATGACGCGCCCGTCACTTTAAGGCAACGTGCGTCAAGGGGATAAACGGGTATAGATTTATCAGCTGAATCTAAAACCAATACATAATCGTGATTAACTATTATAGGTATCGCTTCAAATACTGAACGGTCATTCGAAATTTCATGATGTTCCTCAATAAAATCTCCCGCAATGTTTCCAGTTTTTCCGAGTGCGTAATGAGAACCGATTGACTGCCAACTAACTACTCCACGTATTGATGATTTTCCGGAAACAATAGGTATTTGCGAATAACCGCCCTTCATCAGCTTGGTTACAACGCTTTGTATGCTTTCATCGTTGCGAGCCGTTACAACATCCTTGTTAGCCGATGTCAGGCGGCTAATCTTGTAGGCAGCTTCCTTGCTGACCCAAATGTTTTTGTCGGCATCCAATTCGTCGATCAATTCAAATGATCCGGCGTCAACATCCGCCGATTCGCTGTTTTCTTGATCACGGAGATAAAAGGAGATTGAGCCTCCCCACCAAACATCCTCAAAGTCGGGCTCGGTTATTAATCCTAACTTTCCAAGTTGCTCCCGAATATGCCGAACAATCAGAAACCCCCGCCGCTTGGCTCCAAACCATCTCAGAAATTCATTTAGCGAAACGTCGGGAGCGTCCTTTCCCGCCTTCAGCTGATCTCTAATCTCCTCTAAACGATTGTTCATTTTTTTCTCCCGTTCTAAAAAAGGCTCATAACGACTTTCCGAGAGACCTTGCTTAGTAGAAGTCAACATTGCTCTATAGAAGTTAAGTTTATGCAAATGCCAAGGAATTGTGGGGCGCTGATCGCATATCTAAAGCAGCGACACAAAATTTGGTGGCACAATACGCAATCGAACTCTCGTATCTCCTCTTTTCTGCATATCTCTCTGTCAAAGCGATTAACGACAACCGAGCAGCAAGATCAAACACCGCCCCGGTTGGGGGAGGCAGCCATGCGCAGCATAGCAGAGGGGTAAAGCCCACAGCTTGGCTACCGCCAAGCTGCCTCCCCGTACCGGGGCGGTGTCTTGGTACACGTAATTCTGGCGTCTCCGTGAAATTTCGGGGACACGATAGCTAATTATTTAACGCAAAGGCGCATAGGGCACGGAAGGGATCAGACAAATCGTCCCGTCCACGCGCAACCCTTCTGCGCCTCTGCTTCCTCTGCGGCTCTGCGCGAAACAATTGCGCAGAACTGCCCTCACCGCACATTAGGAGCCGATAGTGGCGGTGCGGCAATCCAGAGGGCTCCAACCAGCCCCGTGGGTTGCTTCACCAAGCCTTTGGCTCGCAAGGGCGATAGCAAGGATGGAGCGGGGCAAGGACGGGGCGGGGCAAGGATAGGGCGGGGGCAGGTCGTTTTTGCTTTCCTACACAGTGCAACTTCTCCCATGCTCAGGCGAATCGGCGCAGTTGGGCTGCTAGAAGGGTGGTGCGGTGCGTCCAGTCGGTTTGAGATCGGCATGACGGTGCGGGAAATAAAAATGCAGCGCAACTTGGGTTGCGCTGGAAGTCAGGGAATCTGGCAGCCGCCATTTTGCGTTTGAGAGGGAATCTGGGGAATCTGGGGAATCAAAAAACGCGTTTCAGCGGGAACTTAGGGAATCTAGGGAATCAAAATAAGCGTTTGAGAGGGAAGTTAGGGAATCTAGGGAATCAAAAAAGCCGTTTCAGTGGGAATCTAGGGAATCTAGCCCCGCCCTGTCCTCGCCAAAACCGCGATGCGGCGTAAACTTCGTTAACTTCGCGTCCCGTCCCCTGCCCTCCACGCTTTGGGTTGTGATGTGGTTGGTGTGACCTTTGACGCATTTCAGCAGCTGTTCAGCATCACTTGCGCGAGGAGCCCGGCCACGGCATGATCGCGCCTCAACAATGAGTGGGGAGCAATGATCATGCTGGTTTTACCGATTTCCTTGACCTTTGCCGCGGCGCTTGCGGTGATCAACCTGTGGCTCGCGATCCGGGTGGGTCAGCATCGCGTCGGGCAGAAGGTGATGCACGGCGATGGCGGCGTGCCGGTCATCCAGAAGCGGATGCGCGCGCATTCCAACTTTGCCGAATATGTGCCGATTGTGCTGGTGCTGGTGGTGTTGCTCGAACTCGCCTGGGGCCAGCCGATGTGGCTATGGGTAGTCGCCGCGCTCTACGTCGTCGGCCGTATTCTCCACGCGCTCGGCATGGATGCCGAACAAGGCAGCCCCTTGCGTATGATCGGCTTTGCGATCAGCGCGCTGACCATGCTCGGGCTTGCCTTTGCCGCGCTGATGGCGGTCTATTCGAGCGGCGCGCGCGCGGATGCCGCGCCCAAGACGTTCGGCACGCACGAGGTTCCGGCGACGGCACCTGCCCGCTAATCAGCGTCCAAGCGCGGCATCGCCCACAAACGGGTTGGTCTTGCGCTCATAGCCGAACTGGCTGGTCGGGCCGTGACCGGGGACGAAGGTGGTGTCGTCCCCGAGCGGCCATAATTTCTGGGTGATCGCGTCGATCAGATCCTGATGGTTGCCCATCGGGAAGTCGGTGCGGCCAATCGAGCCCTGGAACAGGACATCGCCGACAATGGCGAGTTTCGAGGGCGCATGGTGGAACACCACATGGCCGGGGGTGTGGCCGGGGCAGTGTATCACGTCGAGGGTGAGGTTGCCGACGGTGACCTGATCGCCATCCTTGAGCCAACGGTCGGGCTCGAACACCTTGCCGTTGACGCCGTAGCTGCGGCCATCATCTTCGAGGCGGCTGATCCAGAACCGGTCGGCTTCCTCCGGCCCTTCGATGGGAAGTCCGAGTTCCTTGGCGAGCGTGCCCGCTTCGCCGCAATGGTCGATATGGCCGTGGGTGATGAGGATCTTTTCCAGTTCTACACCATGCTGCGCGGCGGCGGCTTTGAGGCGCGGCAGATCGCCGCCCGGGTCAACGAACGCACCCTTGTTGGTCGCGGTGCACCAGAGCAGGGTGCAATTCTGCTGGAGCGGGGTCACCGGGATGATAGCGGCGCGAAGCGGCGGCTGCGAGGCGGACGAGGCTTGATCGGTCATGCCCTGCCCCATGCCGCGAACGGGCAGGTTTGACAAGGTGGGCGGTGGCCTTCGGGCCAGACGCTATTCGAGCGTCATCGTGTCGCCCTTGATCGAAACATGGTCGATTTTGCTCAAGAACGATTGGCCGAGGAGCGAGGTGCCGTCTTGCTGATCGAGGATGGCAGCTTGGACATCGCGGCGCTCGATGCCGCCGATCTCGACGCGCTCGAGGCGGACGGGCTTTAACCGCACGGCGCCGTTCGCGGTCTGGGCCTCGGCGGTAAAGTCACTCGAGCCGCCGACCATGATGCCCGCACGCTCGGCGTCAGCGCGGGTCAACACCACCGAGGTCGCGCCGCTATCGACCAGCATGTCGATATAAGCGCCATTGATCTGGACCTGGGTGCGGAAATGCGAATCCGGGCTGCGCTGGATGCTCACCTTGCGGCCCGACGGAGGGGGAGCGACCGTGGTAGCGGCGGCGGCTTGTTGTGGCGGCGCGTTTTCGGCCTTGGGCGCTGCGGCAGCATCGGCAACCGGCGCGGGAGCAGGATTGAACAGCTGGAGAAAGGCGAGCGTTCCCAGGAACACCGCGACGGAAAGAGCGAGGATCTGCTTCATACAAGACACAGCTTAGCACTGCATATCTTGCCAAAGGGTAAGCGTCGCTTATTCTTTGGAAAGGGCGGTCTGGAGCCAGGCGGGCTGGCGCGCGGCGTCAATATCCTCGACCCGGCGATGCTCGACCGAAAGGCCGAGGTCGGGATAGGCCGCCATCTGCCGCTTGTCGTCCGCTTCGGTGATCGGGACGACCACCATGCGCCGGTTGATCTTTTGTCGCCAGTTCATCCGCGCGGTATTTTCCTGACCGATATAGCAGCCCTTGACGAAGCTCACGCCGTTCAAGTCCGCGGCGTTGGTTTCGAGCCACAGGATCTTGTCTTGCCCGAGTTCGGCCGGGCCTTCGGTCACGCCAAGCGCGAGGCGGTGGACGCGATAGGCTTGGCTCGCATCCTCTCCGGCGGTGCGGGTGAGAAAGCGGGTGCCGAGGTCGGGGAGGCGCGGGTCGGGCGCCGCACCACGGATTTGGCTAGCGTCGCTGGTGGAGGCTGTCCACCCGACAAACAGCATATCATCCCGCTCGATCCCGATCTTGCGGCGCAGGCGATAGAGCGAGAGGCGCTTCTTGAGCGCATCCACCTCGTCCGCGGCGCAATCAATGAGGATATCCTCGCCATCCGCCCACAGGAAAAAGTCGAACAAGCGTTTGCCCTGCGGCGTGAGGAGCCCGGCCCATTGCGGCGCGCCGGGTTGAACCAGCGTCACATCTTGCGTCACCAAGCCTTGGAGAAAACCGCGGACATCTTCGCCCTCCGCTTGGGGCGACAGACGGAGGATGGCACGATCATGGAGAGTGGGCATGGACATAGGCCACAGATGCGGTTTTGCCCCCCCGCTTTCAAGATGGGTCCTCAAGATGGCTTCTCTCCTTCGCGTTTCCCCGCTAAGGCTCGCGACCATGACTGATGCCCCGCAAACGCTCACCATCCGCCGCCCCGATGACTGGCATGTGCACCTGCGCGATGGCGCAATGATGGAGGCGGTGCTGCCCTATACCGCACGCCAATTTGCCCGCGCGATTGTGATGCCGAACCTCACGCCGCCCGTGTTCACCTGCGCCGACGCGCGCGCCTATCGTGACCGGATTATGGCCGCGTTGCCGGAAGGTCTGCGCTTCACTCCGCTGATGACCGCTTACCTCACCGATGCAACCGATGCGGATGAACTGGTGCGGGGTAAAGAAGAAGGTCTGTTCACCGCGTGCAAGCTCTACCCCGCGCATGCGACCACCAACAGCGCGCATGGCGTCACTGATATTGCCCGGCTTTATCCCGTGCTCGAACGGATGCAAACAATCGGCTTGCCCCTCCTCATTCACGGCGAGGTGACCGACGCCGATGTCGATATTTTCGACCGCGAAGCCGTGTTCATCGACCGCACGCTCGCGGGGCTGGTGCGTGATTTCCCCGCGCTCAAGATCGTATTCGAGCATATCACCACGGCGGAAGCCGCCCAGTTTGTGGCCGATGCCCCCGATACGGTGGCCGCGACCATCACCCCACAGCATATCCGCATCAACCGCAATGCGATGCTGGTCGGCGGGATGCGCCCGCATGCCTATTGCCTCCCTGTTGCCAAGCGCGAGCAGCACCGGGTCGCGGTGCGCAAAGCGGCGACATCGGGTTCGCCCAAATTCTTCCTCGGCACCGATAGCGCGCCGCATCGCAAGGCTGACAAGGAATCCGCCTGCGGTTGCGCGGGGATTTTCAACGCGCCCTATGCGCTCGAAAGCTATGTCGCGGTGTTCGAAGAGGACGGCGCGCTTGACCGGTTCGAAGGCTTTGCCTCGGAACATGGCCCTCGTTTTTATGGTCTGCCGCTCAACGAAGAGCGGATCACGCTGGCAAAGACGCCCTGTCCTGTCGAAGAAACGCTGCCCGCACCCGATGGCGCTTTGGTGCCGTTCCATGCGGGCGAAACGCTCGGCTGGCGGTTAGTCTAGCGCCTCGACTTTGGAGGCACGCCCCGAGCGCAAGCCGTCCCAGATATAGAGCAGCAACCCCGCCCAGATCAGCACAAAGCAGATGATCTGAGAGGTTTTCAGCGGCTCATGATAAACGAAAATGCCGAGCAGGAAGACGATGGTCGGGGCGACATACTGGATCAGACCCAGCGTCGAATAAGCAAGCTTGCGCGCGGCGCTGGCGAACATCAGCAGCGGCACCGCCGTCATCACGCCACAACCAATGAGGAGCGCATCGGTCAAGGTTCCGGTATGGCCGAACGCCATGCGGCCGGGCACGCTCGCCCACCACCACAGGAACAGCGCCGCGAAGGGCGCGAGGAGCAGGGTTTCTGCCGCGAGGCCAACCATTGGCCCGGTATCAATCACTTTGCGGATAAGGCCATAAATACCGAAACTCGCCGCCAGGCTTAGGCTGATCCACAGCGTATCGAGCGCGCCGAATGCGAGGACCGCCACCCCGATCGCGGCTATGCCCACCGACGCCCATTGGAGGGGCCTCAGCTTTTCCTTGAGGACCGCCGCGCCCAACAACACGTTGAGCAGCGGATTGAGGAAATAGCCGAGGCTCGCCGCCAGAACATGTCCATTATAGACCGCCCAGATATAGATGAGCCAGTTGGCCGCGATGAGGAGTGAAGAGGCAAGCAGCGGCCCGACCAGCCGCGGTGTCGACATGACCCGCATGAATTCGCCAAACCGCTTGCGCACCGCGAGCAACACGAACAGCAGCAACACCGACCAGACGATGCGCTGTCCCACCACTTCCCACGGGCTGACATGCTGGATCGGCTTGAAATAGAGCGGGAAGAATCCCCAGATCACATAGGCGCCAACCGCTTCCCACAAGCCCGCAGGGAGCGAGCGCTCGCCGGCACCGGGTTCAGACGGGGGCTGAGGGGCTGTCACGCGTGAGCTTAAAGAATGCCGGCACCGAGCCACAGGCGCAGCGCGCCGACGACGATCACGACAATGTTGAGATTGCGTCCGCTGGTGCGATCCGACATTGCGCCAAGTCCTGCGCCGATCACCGCTAGCGGGATGATCGCCCAATAAGCCCAGCCGAGCAATGGCAGAAACGCAAACACGCCGAGCACGAGCGCGAGCAGACCGATAAGGACGGAGATGATATTAAGCATGACTCCGACATGGGTGCATTGAGCGCACAACACAAGCCTCTAAATACACCGAATTTGCGCCAGCATTCTGAAAAACACCCACTTGAAAAGACCCTCTAACATACCCAAGTATCGATTTTACAGTTGCATCAAGCAACCTTTTCCTCTCTCCCGAATTGGGAGTGAACGGGGCACTGGATTTTTATCGATTTGGTCGCCCCCGTTTTGTCGGCTTGTGGCGTTATCCGGGTAGTGTTCTCCCCCCTCCATACGCTGCTCGACTCTCCGCCCGAGCCCGG
Source organism: Pseudomonadota bacterium (assembly GCA_023458055.1). GTDB lineage: Bacteria > Pseudomonadota > Alphaproteobacteria > Sphingomonadales > Sphingomonadaceae > JAFAFE01. The sequence goes on along the minus strand of JAEXAW010000051.1, from coordinate 8,191 downwards.
CAAACAGGGCATCATCCGGATTAACATCCGGGTGGTGCCCACCTTGCTGCTCTTGCACTTTGATAAGAAAAAGGCCCGTCGCGCGGGCCTTTTTGGTTCAGATTAGGCCCGCAAGTGGGCTCGAAGGGTCAGCATACATCCGTCGGCCCATGCGCCCTGCGCGATAGCTCATCCGCCCTGCCTCTACCGCGGCTTTCATCGCGCGCGCCATCAGAACCGGGTCCTTGGCCTCGGCAATAGCAGTATTCATGAGGACGCCATCACAGCCAAGCTCCATCGCAACCGCCGCATCCGACGCCTGCCCCACGCCCGCGTCAACCAGCACCGGGACGCTGGCCCCTTCAACGATCAGACGGATGGTGACACGGTTCTGGATACCAAGCCCTGAGCCGATCGGCGCGCCGAGCGGCATGATGGCAACCGCGCCCGCGTCCTCTAATTGCTTCGCGGCAATCGGGTCATCGACGCAATAGACCATTGGTTTGAAGCCTTCGTTCGCCAACACCTCTGTCGCCTTCAGTGTCTCGCGCATATCCGGATAGAGCGTTTTCGCTTCGCCCAATACCTCCAGCTTGACCAAATCCCAGCCGCCCGCCTCGCGCGCCAGCCGCAGCGTTCGGATCGCATCATCGGCGGTAAAGCAGCCCGCAGTGTTAGGGAGATAGGTGATCTTCTTGGGGTCGATATAATCGGTCAGCATCGGGGCATTCGGGTCCATGACATTGACCCGGCGTACCGCGACCGTGACGATTTCCGCGCCCGAGGCTTCCACTGCCGCTGCGTTCTGTTCGAAATCCTTATACTTGCCCGTGCCGACAATCAGGCGCGACGAGAATGTCTTGCCCGCAACCGTCCAGCTATCATTGATCATCTGCGTCATTACTCAACCACCCCCCACGAAATGCACGATTTCCAGTTCATCGCCCTGCTCCAGCACCACATCGGCGAGCGTCGAGCGCGGTACGATCTCGCGATTACGCTCGACCGCAATCTTGAGCGGGTTGAGCCCGATGTCTGCTGCCAGCGCTGCAATGCTGGTGCCTTCAGACAGCGTACGCGGCTCACCGTTCAGCAGGATGGTGATTTCTTGATCGACAATTTGCATGATAGTCTCGCTTTGCATCAGGCCACCATCAGCATATAGGCCCTATCACGTCGCGAGCAACCGGAAGGAAGCATCTCATGGCAACAACCCCGGTCATTTATGTGTTGAACGGCCCCAATCTTAACCTGCTCGGTACGCGCGAGCCGGAGATTTACGGGCATGATACGCTTGCGAGCATCGAAGAGCAGGTGAAATCCCAAGGCGCGCGGCTTGGCTTTCATATCGAGTTTCGCCAGTCCAATCATGAAGGTGTGCTGATCGACTGGTTGCAGGAAGCGGGGCGTGAGGGCGCGCATGCGGTGCTCCTCAACGCGGGTGGCTACACCCACACCTCCATCGCCATCCATGATGCGATCAAAGCGATCATGCTGCCAGTCTTCGAAGTGCACCTCTCCGATCCCGAAAAGCGCGAAGACTTCCGTCATTTAAGCTATGTCGGCAAGGCCGCACGCGCTTGTTTTGCGGGACACGGCGCAAAAAGCTATGAACTGGCGCTAGACGCCGCCGCCGCGCTTTGACATAGGGAACGGCAACCACGCCGTCCGTACCGTCGGCACCTTGAAACAAAGCCAAGAACACAAAGGCAAGGAAAGATCATGTCAGATAAGGACAGCCACGGCAGCATGAAGATCGATGTCGATATGGTGCGCCAACTCGCCGAGATGCTGAGCGATACCGGCCTTTCGGAAATTGAGGTCGAAGATGGCGACCGCAAGATCAAGGTTTCGCGCGCCGTTACCGCCGCGAGCGCCGCGCCGGTCCATTATGCCGCGCCTGCTTCACCCGCGCCAGCACCCGCTGCTGTTGCCGCTCCGGTAGAAGCTGCAGCCCCGGCGGTCGATGCCAATGCGGTCAAGTCGCCGATGGTCGGCACTGCCTATCTCGCTGCAGAGCCCGGTGCCGCGCCGTTCGTCAGCGTCGGCAGCAAGGTTGCGGCGGGCGACACGATCCTCATCGTCGAGGCGATGAAGGTGATGAACCCGATCACCGCGCCGACCGGCGGTACGGTTACGCAATTGCTGGTCGAAAACGGCCAGCCGGTCGAATTTGACCAGCCTTTGTTCGTTATCGCCTGAGCGGGAAACGGCCAGCCTCATGACGATTGAAAAGCTCCTCATCGCCAATCGCGGTGAAATTGCCCTGCGCATCCACCGTGCCTGCCATGAAATGGGCATCAAGACGGTAGCGGTGCACTCCACTGCGGACGCTGACGCGATGCATGTGCGGCTGGCGGATGAAGCCATCTGCATCGGCCCGCCGTCCGCGACCGACAGCTATCTCAACATCCCCGCGATCATCTCGGCGGCAGAAATTTCCGGCGCGGATGCGGTTCACCCCGGCTATGGTTTCTTGAGCGAAAATGCGCAGTTTGCCGATATTGTAGAGGCGCATAATCTTATCTTCGTCGGCCCCAAGCCGGAGCACATCCGCATCATGGGCGACAAGGTCGAAGCAAAGCGTACAGCAGGCGCGCTCGGCCTGCCGCTGGTTCCCGGGTCGGACGGTGCCATCGAAAGCGTCGAGGAAGCCAAGGCCATCGCCGACAAGATCGGCTACCCCGTGCTGGTCAAGGCCGCATCGGGCGGCGGCGGGCGCGGGATGAAGGTCGTGCCTGACGCGGACAGCCTCGAAAGCCTGATGAGCCAAGCCAAGTCCGAGGCCAAAGCGGCGTTCGGCGATGATACCGTCTATATCGAAAAATATCTCGGCAATCCGCGTCATATCGAATTCCAGATTTTCGGCGACGGGAACGGCAATGCCATCCACCTCGGAGAACGCGACTGTTCGCTCCAGCGCCGCCACCAGAAGGTGCTCGAAGAAGCGCCCTCGCCCGTCATCAGCGCCGCCGAGCGCGACCGAATGGGCGGCATCGTCGCCAAGGCCATGGCCGATATGGGCTATCGCGGCGCGGGCACGATCGAGTTTCTTTATGAAGATGGCGAATTTTATTTCATCGAAATGAATACCCGGCTTCAGGTTGAACATCCGGTGACCGAGATGATTACCGGCGTCGATCTGGTGCGCGAACAAATCCGTATCGCCGAAGGCAAGCCGCTCTCGGTCAAGCAGGACGAGATCGAATTCAAGGGCCACGCGATTGAATGTCGCATCAATGCCGAGGACCCGCAAAGCTTCATGCCGAGCCCCGGCACCGTGACGCGCTATCACGTCCCCGGCGGCATGCATGTACGCGTCGATAGCGGGCTTTATCAGGGCTATAAGGTCCCGCCTTATTATGACAGCATGATCGGCAAGCTGATCGTTTATGGCCGCACCCGCGAAGGTTGTCTCATGCGCCTGCGCCGGGCGCTTGAGGAATATGTCATTGAGGGCATGAAGACGACCATCCCCTTGCATCGCCGCCTGATTGATGACCCGGAAATCCAGAATGGCGATTATACTATCAAATGGCTCGAAGAGTGGCTGCAACGCAACAGTGAGGCCAACAAAGACGGCTGATCGCGCGCGCCGCTTGACCTTTGTTCAGGCGGCATGCAGCATCTATCAGTATGAGGAACCCCCATGTCTAAACTCGATTTTTCCGCTCCGCTTACGGCATTGACGCCGCTTGTTTCCCTGATTGCTCTCGCCGCTGCGTCGCCTGCGCTGGCCCAGTCGAAGGATCTATCGACGGAAGTCGCCAAGACCGCCAAGCCGCAAACCACGAGCCAGAGCGCGCCGCCTGTGGCGCTTGATGCGACCGGGCCTGCGACGGTTGAGCCCGTCACGCCCGCTCCCCCGCAGCCGGTTCTGACACGGAGCTGGAGCAAGGCCAATGTGCGCGCGCTGATCGACCAGCTTAAAACGGTTAACCAATATGGCCTCGTTGCGGCAGCCTATAATCCGCAAGGGTTGCAAAGCGCACTCGACAGCGGCGATGATGCGCTGCTCACCAAGACGGCAACCGACAGCTTCCTGAAGCTCGCCCGCCACCTGCGCGATGGCGCGACGCCCAAATCGGCGCGGGTCGAATGGTTCGTCAAGGATGACGACAGCGCCGCCCTCACCGACGATAGCCTGCTCGCCCGCGCAACCGAAGGCAATGACGTCGCGGGTGCACTCGCCTCGCTTGAGCCGACGCATGCCGACTATAAGGCGTTGAAGGCCGAACTCGCCAAGACGCCGGCGGCGGAAACCGCGAAGATCGGCCTTATCCGCACCAATCTCGAACGCTGGCGCTGGTTGCCGCGCGACCTTGGCCAGCGCTACATCTTCGTCAACGTGCCCGAATATACCGCCCAGCTCGCTGACAGTGGCAAGTTGCTGCGCTCGCACCGCGTGGTGGTTGGCGCGGTCCGCACGCCGACGCCGCAGCTTAACGCCAATGCCAAGGGCGCAATCCTCAACCCCGTCTGGAACCTGCCGCAATCGATCATCGACGAAGGCGTTGGCGCGCTCATCCGCAACAATCCCAAGGCCGCTGCGGCGCGCGGTTATACGTGGACCAAGTCGGGCAACAAGCTCTATGTCCAGCAAAAGGCGAGCGTCGACAATTCGCTTGGCATGATGAAGATCGATATGCCCAATGATCATGCGATCTTCCTCCACGATACGCCCGCCAAGGCCTTGTTCAACACCGAGCGCCGCGCCTATAGCCATGGCTGCATCCGCACCGACCGCGCGGTCGAATTTGCCGCGTTCATGTCGATCTATTATGGCGGCAAGACCACGGATGAGCTCAAGGAGATCATCTATTCGGGCAAGACCACCCAGGTCCCCTTCCCCGAAGCGATCCCGGTTTACATCAACTATTTCACCGCGCGGGTCGAGGACGGCAAATATAAGAAGTTCGCCGACATCTATAACCGCGACAATCCGGTGCTGGCCTCGATGGGCTATAAAGTCCCCAAGGCCGAAGTCGCGGTGCCGCCGAGCGTGAAGAAGAAGGCGGCCGCCGCCGCTGCGGCCAAAAAGCCTGCGGCGAAGAAACCGGCGGGGCGGTAAACTTACTCCTCTCCCGCTTGCGGGAGAGGATATGGAGCCTTACGAGCGCAAGCGAGTTAGGCGAAGTTGGTGAGGGCAAATATCCCTCACCCGGCTCGCTAACGCTCACCGCCCTCTCCCGCAAGCGGGAGAGGATTTGGTATTACAGCCTATCCGAGAAAATCAACCGGCCGCTGCCTAAGCGTTCCATCACCAGGCTCAATTCGGCTTCCGGAAAGGCAAAGCAACCTTCCGAGCGACCGAGCTTGCCGTGCTGGGCGATCATATTGGGGTTGGCATACCATGCGCCATGCACCACGATCGCGCGCGGTTCGGCGTTGAAATTGTCGCGGTCGAGGCCCTTGAGGCGCAGCGACAAGCCGTTCGATCCCCAATATTGTTCGCCGGTCACATAGGCCCCGCGCGACGAGGCGAGCGAGCCTTCGACGTTGGAGAAATATTTGAGGAAGCCCACATGTTCAGGGTCCGATCCGCGCCCATGGGTCACCAGATGCGTCGAAACCGTGCCGTTATGCAGATCGATAAAGAAGAAGCGCGGATCGCGCGACGGCAAGGTATAATCGGCCAGCGCAACGCGGTCATGATGCTGGATCGCCGCACCATGTTTCTGGAGTTCGCGCTTGGCGATGGAGACCAGCCAGGGCGTCGGAAGGGCGGTTGCCGAAGCAAGCCGCGCAGGGTTGGCCAACATGCTGCCAGCAGCGACGGCTCCTGCTCCAGCGATCCATTGACGACGAGTAAGCTCTACCAAAATTTCCCTCCATCCGGGGCTGCAACGAGCCCGCCGAACGAATTACCTGTTGGGTTCCCTATATAAGGAAACTGCGCGGCTGATTCGAGTCGGGGTTCCGCAATCTGCCCCTCTTGCTGCACCAGCCATCCCGATTTTTATACAGATATCCGTTAATATCTATTGAACCCGGCTGTCAGCATCCTGACAGCAACGTCACATCGGTTAAACTTGGGCTTAACCTTGCCCCGACCCGATCTGCGGGCTAAAATGGCGTCCATGAAAGCTACCATCTGGCATAATCCGGCTTGCGGCACCTCGCGCAAGACGCTCGCGATCCTTGAAGAAACCCCCAGCGTCGAGGTGGAGGTGATCGAGTATCTCAAGACCCCTTACACCCGCGACAAGCTCGAACAATTGTTCCGCGATGCGGGTCTCACCGCCAAAGAAGCGCTGCGCACGCGCGGCACCGACGCCGAAGAAAGTGGCCTTGCCGACAAGGACGATGCCGCGATCCTTGATGCGATGGTCGCCAATCCCGCTTATGTGAACCGCCCCTTCGTCGAAACCGATAAAGGCGTCCGCTTCTGCCGCCCGCAAGAGGTTGTGCGCGAGATTTTGTAGGGATGGCTATGGTTGGGTATTACCCGCCCTGTCGCCAACCATTCCAATAGGCTGAAATTTCGTCATGCTGAACTTGTTTCAGCATCCATAGACCGGTGTCATCGATAGCGCCGCATATATGGACCCTGAACCAAGTTCAGGGTGACGATAAGGTGATAAACGATCACGATGCGTAGCAGAACCGTCATGACATTTTCATCCCTGCGCCTCCACTTCCTCTGCGCCTCTGCGCGAAACTGCCAAGTCTAAAGGCTCAGCAGCATGCCCACACGCTTGACACATCACCTCGCTCAAGGCAGGCTCATTCCCATGCAACCCGATCTGCGCCTTGTTGTCATCACCAGACGCGCCTCGGCTGATCGCCCCGGCTTGCTCAAGGGTTCGCCCCGGCAAGGCCCGGGGTTCCTCACCTAAGTTTTTCCTATCCATTTCACCTTTATTTTTACCGTCGCGGGCGAGACGCCCGACAGGGAGACCATAAGCAAATGACCGACAAGAGTAGCAAAACGGCCGATGGCGCCCCGCGCCCGCCGATCACCATCAGCGAGAAGGACGCCGATGCGATTGTCGGCCTCGCCGTCGGCATTGAAGAGCGCAACCCCTCGCTTTCCGAGCTGTTGCAGGAAGAGGTCGACCGCGCCGATATCGTCCCCGACGGCACCGTTCCCGCGCATATCGTCCAGATCGGATCGACGGTTGAATTTGTCGATGAAAATACCGGCCGCAGCCGCACCGTCCAACTTGTCTTTCCGGGCGATGCCGATATTGAAGCGGGCCGCATTTCCATCCTGACGCCGGTCGGCGCGGGCCTGATCGGCCTTCATGAAGGTCACAGCATCGTGTGGCCCGACCGCGACGGGGACGATCATGTCCTGCGCGTCGTCAAGGTCACTACTGCGGCCTGATCGAAACGTGCAGGATTAGGTGACCGAGGGGTCGGGACTGGTTCAAAAGCAACAAAAGCAACAGACTGTAGCATTTTTCGTACCACCCCTACCCTGTCGCTTTCGTTGCTTTTGACGTGTGCGATGCCTTCCATGCTTCGACGGTGGCGGCATCGGATGCAAGCTCGCGCAGCAGGGCGTTGACAACCTCAACCCCGCCAAGTGCATCATAAGCGGCGCGTAATTCGGCAGGAACGCCAGCGCCGGGATAATGATGCTGCCGGTTATACACCTGGGGCTTGGCCATCTGGATCCAGCGCTTCAGAAGCGCATTATTATAAACGCGGCGATAGCCGACGATTTTGCCGTGGCGGATGATCGGGCGGTCCTCCCCCGTGATTGCACGCTGATAGGCAAGATCGCGGACATTTTGCTGCCCCATATCCTCGGCAATATCCCATGCGAGCGCGAACCCGGCCGCCCCTTCGCTGCTGCGTAGCCGATAGGCGGAGGTGCGATTCCGGCCTACGGCCCGCGCCGCAATACTGACCTGGCCGGTGATGCTGAGCACGCGGATAAATTCGCGCTGGATGGCAACGCTCCAGCCGTCATGCCGGTTGGAACGGCGCGGGACGGGTTCGAAATCATCCAGTTCGGGAAAGGGCTCGTCCGCATCAAGCGGCGGCTCCGGGTTGTGGCCATGATCGGCGATCGGAGAAGATGAGGCGACCGCAGCCGCGCCATCGGCGATAGGGTGAGTTTTGTCTTTCATGGACGCGAGTCGAGCAAATGCGCTTTTTGTAGGAAAGCGGTTTTTTTTGGGGGGGGGCGATAGTTCCTCCCTGTCGCCAGTGGCGATGGGGAGGTGGCGCGCCCGTAGGGCGTGACGGAGGGGTCGCCCCC
>JAEXAW010000069.1 GCA_023458055.1 Pseudomonadota bacterium | reverse complement strand
AATTTGCTACTTAAAAAAGAATAATCCCGAGCTTTCAAAATGGATACTGGCTCTTCGGAAGCCTTAAAACCTATCTTCTCTCCGGTAGGGAGAGAGTGATGAGGAGGCTCAGCTTTAGTCCTTGGTCCTTTTTATTGACACTGTTGAGAACATGATTGCCTCTCTCCTAAGTAGTTCTTTTTCTCAGCTTCAAAGGGGAAGAAAGAGGAGGCCTTTTTAGTGATAGGAGCGGTCAACTATTACCGCTGTGCCCGAAGCCTCCCGAAGCTCTTTCGCTTTCACTTAGCTCCAGACAAGGCTCCCATGCGACTTTGTGGTAGGTGGAGATAACCATTTGTGCTACTCGGTCTCCATCGTTTATCACGAAATCGCAGTCGGAGAGATTAATTAAGATCAATCCAATCTCCCCGCGGTAATCTGCATCTATGGTTCCGGGAGTATTTACGAGGCTGATGCCATGGTTAAGAGCCAAGCCTGATCGAGGGCGTATTTGTGCTTCATAGCCAGGGGGAAGCTCGATAGACAGCCCAGTAGGGATGAGCTTACGTTGCATCGGTGCCAGTACAATGGGTTTGGATAAGAATGCCCTTAAATCCATTCCTGCCGATAGGGTTGTAGCGTAGGAAGGGAGAGGATGATGGCTTCTGTTCACAATCTTGATTTTCATTTTGGCTGACGCATTTGTTTGGAAGAGGCTTCCACACATAGATATATCCTAACTTTTGCCCTTACGAGAACAAAGGTAAGAGATTAAGGGAGATTTGAGTTGAGATAGTTGTGCGGCGAATGTGGACCGATTTTCCGTATAACAAGGAAAGAAAAGCAAGCGAGAGGCTCGTCTCCTATCAAGGAGGCAAACCTCTCGCAATATCAATCCCTCGAGATGTCGGTTATCAGTGAGCTACCTGTATACGAAGAGTACGGTTTGCTACCCTTATTAGGTACATACCGTTGGCCAAGTCTTGAACTCCGAACCTGTAGCTTCCCTCGAAAGAAGCTTTATGTACAAGCTCTCCACTGATGTTGTACACCTCCAGATTCTGAATGCCTGCAGCTTCCACAGTTACTTGATCTTTTGCAACGGTCGGATAGGCTTTTGGCAGGTTTCCTTCAATTTCTTCGATCGCCAAGTCTGTCGGATCATCCACAAGATGTTTCTTCATCCACTCTTCGTAGGTGGCCGTACCCTCCCCTTCCGGAGCGTTAAGTACCCAATTGTCGAGATTGTTCGGATCTGCGTCTGGATCTACCAGCACTCCTCTAATGTTGTCATAAATTTCAGGAACCCATCTCCGATCTTTGAGTATTTTGAGGGAAGCCTTGGCTATATAGTTAAGATCTTCTCCCGAATTATCTCCCAGTTGGATCGACCCCGGTTTCATGTCTTCTTGATTGCGGTTGAACAATGCAAGCATGATGCGATGCATTGCGTTGGCATCTAAGCGATTTCTTGCCAAATCCACTGCTTCCAACGGGAGTTGCTTGGCAGGCATTCGCACATCCATCAGGCTGTTGTCAGACAGGTATAGGAAGTGGAGGTGTACCAACTTTGAGAGATCGAGTTTTGTCAGGTAGTTATTTCTTTGCAACCCCAACGTTGTAAGGTTTTCCAAATCCCCGAGGTTGATGTCCGTTAGGGCAGAGCAAACGACTTTCAGCATTCGCACCTTGGGGAAGAGGTACATATTCGCCTTAAGATTTTGCTTCTTCTTTGGCTGTATGTTTGGACCGGAGTAGAGACCTTCTCCCACCTCATAGGTGCCGTTGAGATTGAGGTCAATCCAATTCCCTTCGTAGCCATTCTCCAAGATATTGGTCAGTACCTGAATGTTCCAATCTTGCTCCATTGAGGGGATCGGCTCATTCGGATCCAATCCGTAGGCTGAGGTCAATTCGACTTTCACCATACCCTCCGTTTTGTACTTGTCGGCAGGGTTTTGGGCAAGTCCCTGGGCAGAAAGCAGCAAAGCCCCCGAGAGGAAAGCTCCGATTCTAAATAGCATAGAATGTTTCATTTTTCGCAATGTTGATTGTGCATTAAACAATGTAGCTTCTTGGTCCCAAGCCGGGTCAAACACGGAATGCCAGCATTCGAACTCACTCGATCCCATGAGAATGCTATCCGCAAATGTATAGAAAAAATCCAATAATCAATCGTTTGTCCTGTGGTAGGGTTGAAAATCTTCCATCGTGCGGAGAGCTAGCTGGTTGCCGTTCCACTCTGCCCAGGAATCGTACTGGATCCAATCTCCAAGGATCAAAGCTCTTTTTTCGTTTGGCAGCAGCATATCTACGAGCAGGTGTCGGTGTCCGAAGATGAAGAAGTCGATTTGAGGTCGGAGCTGTGAATATTCTTTTGCCTTCCGGATGAGCCATTCGTTTTCCACCTCAAAATAGTCATTGATGTAGCTGTGTGGCACGCGTCCTTCGGTGTGCATCCGAAGGCCCTTATTACGTGATTGCAGAGAGAGGGCGTGAGCTATCCCGACGGTCCAACGAGGGTGGACTGCTGCATACAGCCCTCGGAGGAACGGGATGCGGAATATGCGGTAGAGTAAGTCGTTGATTTTTCGTTCGGATCGGTATTCCTCATCTCCATGTGAGAGGAAGAATCGTTTACCTCTATCCTCGAATTCGATAGCACGATGGTGGATTTTTGCTCCCAGCTCCTTCTCAAAATAATCCGTCATCCACAGG
>JAEXAW010000060.1 GCA_023458055.1 Pseudomonadota bacterium | reverse complement strand
CGGCCCCTCCCCTAAAGGGGAGGGGGGCTACTGATGGACCTCACTTACACCCCCGAACAACAGGCCTTCCGCGCCGAAGTCCGTGCGTGGATGGAAGCTAATGTCCCCAAGGAACCGCTCGTCACCTTGGAGTGCCGCGAAGGCTATGACCAGCATGTCGCATGGGAGCGCACGCTCGCCAGCGGTAACTGGGGAATGGTGACGTGGCCGGAGGTCTATGGCGGGCGCGGGCTCGACCTCATCCAATGGCTGATTTTCGAGGAAGAATATTTTCGCGCAGGCGGGCCTAATCGCGCCAACCAAAATGGCATCTTCCTGCTCGGCCCGACCATCATGGAATATGGCACCGAGGAACAGAAAGCGCGCTTTCTGACGCCGATGGCCAAAGGCGAGGTGATCTGGGCGCAGGCCTGGTCCGAACCCGGCGCGGGGAGCGACATGGCGGCGATTACCTCCAAAGCGGTGCGGGACGGCGATCATTATGTGCTGTCGGGCCAAAAAACCTGGTCGAGCCGCGCGGCGTTCGCTGATTGGGGCTTCGGTATTTTCCGCACGGACCCTGACAGCAAACGCCATAAGGGGCTGACTTTCATCCTGTTTGATTTGAATGCCCCCGGCATCACCCGCCGCCCGATCCGGCAATTGCATGGCGATACGGGCTTTGCCGAGCTTTTCTTTGACGAGGTGCGCGTGCCGGTGGAAAATCGGCTGGCAGACGAAGGCGAAGGCTGGAATGTCGCGATGGCGACGGCAGGCTTTGAACGCGGGCTGATGCTGCGCTCGCCGGGCCGCTTTCAGGCGACGGCCAAGCGGCTGGTCGAACTTTACCGCAAGCATGAAGCGCAAGCCTCGCCTGCCGCGCGCGAGGCCGTCATGCAGGCGTGGATGGGCGCGCAGGCTTATGCCTACAATACCTATGCGGTCGCCTCCAAGATCATGGCGGGCGGCAAGATTGGCGCGGAAGCCAGCCTCAACAAGATTTTCTGGTCCGAACTCGACCGCGCGATGCACCGCACCGCGATGCAATTATTGGGCGCGGCGGCAGAACTGAAACGCTTTGATGACGGGCGCATCAACCAATGGCTCGAAGGCTATATCTTCTCGCTGTCGGGGCCAATTTATGCGGGGTCCAACGAGGTCCAGCGCAACATTATCGCAGAACGGCTGCTCGGGCTGCCAAGAGTGGGAGCGGGCTGATGGGGGTTTACAAAATCCTCCCCTGCAAGGGGAGGGGGACCACGAAGTGGTGGAGGGGGCCCAGCTCTCAAACATACGCAGCGTTAGCGGAGAAGTGGGCCCCCTCCGTCTTGCCCTTGCGGGCAATCCACCTCCCCGTGCCGGTGAGGAATTAACATGGATTTCCGTTTCTCTGATGACCAGATAACGCTCACCGAAGGGGTGCGCGACTTTTTGACCGGCACGCATGGGCCGGAGGTGCTGCGCCGCCTTGATGAACAGGGCAATCGCGACCCCGCCATCTGGCAGAGCCTTGTCGAAATGGGCTTGCCGGGCCTGCTGGTGCCCGAAGAGCAGGGCGGCTTGAGCTTGGGCCTCGTGGATGCCGCCTTGATTGCGGCGGAATGTGGCCGCGTGGCCCTCGCCGAACCGTTGGTTGAGACAGCCTTTGTTGCGGTCCCTTGGCTGGTGGCTAAAGGTGATACAGAAGCCCTCGCGGCGATTGCTGCGGGCGACAAGACGCTGGCCTTGCCCCATGCGATCAATCCGTGGGTCGCGGACGGCGAGGGGGATAAGCTGCAAAGCGTGGATCCCATGCGAAACCTCTTTTTGTCATCCTCCGGCTTGACCGGAGGACCCATCACCGAACCGGGAGCTCAAAACGCAGCGCCGGAGATGGATTCCGGCTTTCGCGGGAATGACGAAGGGGAGGAATTCCTCCTCAACCTCGGCGCTCTCATGTCCGCCGCCCAACTGGTCGGCCTGGCAGATGCGATGCTTGCGCAAGCGACGGACTATGCCAAAATCCGCAAGCAATTTGGACAGGAAATTGGCGGATTTCAGGCGATTAAGCACCAACTCGCCTCCTGCGCGGTTGCGATTGAATTTGCCAAGCCAGTCGTCTGGCGCGCGGCACAAGCCATGCAGGATGGCCTCGATAGCGCCAGCCTCCATGTCAGCCATGCCAAGGTTGCTGCCACCGATGCGGCTTGGTCAACCGCCGAAACCGCGATCCAGGTCCACGGCGCGATGGGCTATACCTATGAGGTCGACCTCCATTTCTGGATGAAGCGCAGCTGGGCGCTGGGCGGCGCGTGGGGCGACCGCGCCTATCATCTACGCCGGATTGAGGAGGCCATTATCGGCGGCGCGCACCCCATCGGGCCTGAACAGACTTTCGCATAAGGAATAATCAAGTGGCAGAAGCCTATATTATCGACGCGGTTCGCACCCCCATCGGGCGCAAAAAAGGGAGTCTTGCGGGCGTCCATCCCGCCGACCTTGGCGCGCATCCGATCAAGGCGCTGGTCGAAAGCACCGGCATTGATCCCAATGCTGTTGACGATGTGGTCTGGGGTTGCTGCGACACAATCGGGCCGCAGGCGGGCGACATTGGCCGCACCGTATGGTTGGTCGCGGGCCTCCCCCAGCATGTGCCCGGAACCACAATTGATCGCCAGTGCGGCAGCTCGCAACAAGCGGTGCATTTCGCCGCGCAAGGCGTGATGTCGGGAACGCAGGATATGGTCGTCGCGGGCGGCAGCCAAGCGATGAATGCGATTCCGATTTCGGCGGCGATGTATGCGGGCCAGCCTTATGGCTTTGACGATCCGTTCACCGGAGCCGAAGGCTGGGTCGCGCGCTATGGCACGGGCCAGCTTAACCAGATCAACTCGGCGGAAATGATTGCCGACAAATGGAATATCAGCCGTGCGGCGATGGAAGAATTTGCGCTCGCATCGCACCAGCGCGCTGAGGCGGCGACGGCTGCCGGATGGTTTGCGAATGAAATCGCGCCGCTGGCTGGACTTGACCGCGATGAAACTATCCGTCCGACCACCACGCTTGAAGGGCTGGCCGGCCTCAATCCGGTGCAGGAAGGCGGGCGAATTACCGCCGGCGTTGCGAGCCAGAATTGCGATGGTGCGGCGGCCTTGCTGGTGGCCTCCGAACGCGCGGTGAAAGATCATGGCCTCAAGCCCCGCGCGCGGGTCCATCACCTGTCGGTGCGGGCCGATGATCCGGTGTGGATGCTCACCGCACCCATCGCCGCCACCCGCTATGCGCTCGAAAAAGCGGGCATGAAGGTCGAGGACATCGACCTGTTCGAATGTAACGAAGCCTTTGCCTCGGTGCCGATGGCCTGGATGCAGGAACTCGGTATCCCGCACGAAAAGGTCAACGTCCAAGGCGGCGCGATTGCGCTCGGCCACCCGCTCGGCGGAACGGGCGCGCGGCTGATGACGACCTTGCTCAATGCGCTGGAACGCACAGGCGGTCGCTATGGCCTCCAAACCATGTGCGAAGGCGGCGGCCAGGCCAATGTGACGATTATTGAGAGGCTATAATGGGACTTTGCGATAACAGAACCGTCATTATCACCGGTGCGGCGCGGGGGCTGGGCCGGGCTTATGCGCTCGCCTTTGCCGCCGAGGGCGCGAATGTGGTGGTGAACGACATCGGAACCTCGCTCGGCGGCGAAGGACGCGATACCTCGGCTGCCGATGCGGTGGTCGAGGAAATCAAGGCGGCGGGCGGCAAGGCCATCGCCAATTATGAAGACATCACCGACTGGGATGTCGCCAAGCGCATTGTCGATGCGGCGGTCGAAGCATTTGGCGACCTTCATGTCGTCGTCAACAATGCAGGAATCGTGCGCGACCGCATGTTTGTGTCAGCAACGCCGGACGAGTGGGACGCGACCATGCATGTCCATTTGCGCGGCCATTTTTGTGTCTCGCGCCATGCGGTCGATTATTGGCGCGACAAGCAGAAGGCTGGCACCAATCCCGATGCGCGGATCATCAACACGACCAGCGGGGCGGGCCTGCAGGGCTCGATTGCGCAGGCGGCCTATTCGACGGCGAAAGGCGGCATCGCGTCTCTGACCTTGGTGCAGGCGGCGGAACTCGCGCGCTATGGCATCACCGCCAACGCGCTTGCCCCGGCGGCGCGCACGCGCATGACCGAACAGGCTTTTTCCGAAAAAATGGCAACCGAGGGCCAAGCCTTTGACGTGATGGACCCGGCCAATATCGCGCCCACCGTGGTGTGGCTTGGCTCGGAGCAGTCGGCGCATGTGACCGGATGCGTGTTCGAACTCGAAGGCGGCAAGATCATGCTCGAAGATGGCTGGCGCGAAGGGCCGTTCGTCGACAAGAAAGAGCGGTGGGAGCCGTCCGATGTCGGCGAGGCGGTCGATACGCTGCTCAGCGAACGGGTGAGCCCGCGCAAAGTATGGGGCACCAGCTGATGGAGTTTCGCTTCACAGACGAACAGGACATGATCGCCGACACGGCGCGGTCTTTCTTTGCCGAACATGCGACCAGCGAGCGCACCCGCGCGGCGATGGCGCATAGCGATGGCATCGATCCGGCCTTATGGCAGGCTTTGGGGCAAGAGCTTGGTCTTACCGGAATTGCCCTGCCTGAAGCGCATGGCGGCGCAGGGCTTGGCATGGTTGAGTTGGCAATTCTTGCCGAAGCGGCGGGCTATCATGTTGCAGCGCTCCCGCTCCTCAGCGTGGCGGTGACGGGACGCGGGATCGAAGCGGGGGGCACCGACGCGCAAAAGGCCGAATGGCTGCCGCGTATCGTATCCGGCGATGTCATAGCGACAGCGGGCGGCGCCACCGACGTGACGGCGGACGGCAATCGCCTTTCCGGAACGGTCGATATGTTGACGCATGGGGCGGCGGCGTCGCTGTTCCTGATTGCGGGCCAATCGGGCGCGTGGCTGGTTCCGGTTGACGCAAAGGGCGTGACCGTGACCCCGCTCACGACCATGGACCAGACGCGGCCTTTCGCACGCCTTAGCCTTGATAATGTCGAAGGCGATCCGCTGGCTGATGCGAAAGCGGCGATTGATGCGGGCCATGAAGGTGGCTGGATTTGCCTCGCGGCGGAAGCCTTGGGCGGCGCGCAGGCGTGCCTTGATCGCACCGTCGCTTATGCCAAAGAGCGCATCCAGTTCGGGCGCCCGATCGGGTCATTTCAGGCCTATAAGCATCGCCTCGCCGACATGATGATCGCCATCGAGGAAGCGCGCAGCGCCGTCTATTGGGCGGCGTGTGCGGTCGATGAACGAAGCGAGGACGCAAATTTCGCGCTCCATGCGGCGAAGTCGCTGGCGGCAGACGTCTATTTCAAATGTGCGGGCGACATGATCCAGCTGCACGGCGGCATTGGTTTCACTTGGGAGCATGACGCGCATCTTTATTTCAAGCGCGCACGGGCGATCCAGACCCTGTCCGGCACCGGTGCACAGCATCGCGAGGCGATTGCCCGCATGATTTTGGGGAAAGCAGCATGAAGGTGGCACATAAATTCCTCCCCGGGACGGGGAGGTGGCAGTGCGTAGCACTGACGGAGGGGGTTCTCCGTCTGGCGCTGCACGTTTTGATAGCCCCCTCCACCATGCTTCGCATGGTCCCCCTCCCCTTGCAGGAGAGGATTGGTTTATGAAGTTGGGGTTTTCTCCCGCAGACGAAGCCTTCCGCGCCGAATGTGCCGACTGGCTCACCGCGCAGATTGATGGGCCGTTCAAAGATTTGAAGGGCATCACCAAACTCACCGACCGCCCCGAACGGCGCAAGGAGTGGGAGCAGCATCTGGGCGAGCATCGCTGGGGCTGTATCGGCTGGCCGGAGCAATGGGGCGGGCGTAATGCGACGCTCGCGCAGCAGGTGATCTTTGCCGAAGAATATGCCCGCGCCGGGATTCCGGGCCGGGTCAATCATATCGGCGTCGAGCTTGCCGGGCCGACGATCCTGACCTTTGGCACCGAGGAGCAGAAGGCGAAATTTCTCCCCGGAATCGCGAGTGGCAAAACCATCTGGTGTCAGGGTTTTTCCGAACCCAATGCGGGGTCGGACCTTGCTTCGGTGCGGACCAAGGCCAGGCTCGACGGGAATGAATGGGTCGTCAACGGCCAGAAAATCTGGACCAGTCTTGCGCATATTTCCGACTGGATTTTCGTGGTCGCGCGGTCCGAGGAAGGGTCAAAAGGCCCCAAGGGCCTGACCTTTGTGATGATGGATTTGGACCAACCGGGCATCGAAGTGCGCGGCATCAAACAGATTAACGGTGACGCCGAATTTAACGAAACCTTCTTCGATGATGCGCGCACGGCTGCCGATAATATCATCGGCGCACCGGGCGAGGGCTGGAAGATCGCAATGGGGCTGCTCGCCTTTGAACGCGGCGTTTCGACCCTCGGCCAGCAGATGAGCTTCCGCCATGAAATGGATGCGATCATTGCAGCCGCCAAGGCCAATGGCTCGGCGAATGATCCGCTCATTCGCCAGCGCATCGCCAAGGCCGAAATCGGCTTGCGGCTGATGCGCTATTCCGCGTTGAGGATGCTCAGTCACTCCGATCACAGCAAGCCCGATGGCGCCGCGCTTACCTATAAAATCCAGTGGGCGACGTGGCGGCGCAATCTTGGCGAACTGGCGATGGATGTGCTGGGGCAAGCGGGCGAGGTCACCGACAATCCCGATTATGAATGGGATGTGCTCCCCAACCTGTTCCTCTATTCGCGCGCCGACACGATTTACGGCGGCACCAACCAGATCCAGCGCAACATCATCGCCGAGCGCGCCCTCGTCATGCCACGCGAACCGAGAGGGGATGTATGAGTAAAAATAAAATCCTCCCCGGCACGGGGAGGGGGACCATCCGCAGGATGGTGGTGGGGGCTCTCCGCCAGTGCTGTGCCCGTTGTGAGCCCCCTCCACCACTCGCTGCGCGAGCGGTCCCCCTCCCCATGAATGGGGAGGAGTTGTCATGACGCCCCCGCCCCCATACCCCACCGCCACCGGCCTCCTCAAAGGCAAAACCGTGGTGGTCACCGCGGCTGCTGGCACGGGCATCGGCTTTGCTGCTGCCAAGCGTGCTGCGGAAGAAGGCGCGACCGTGCTTATCAGCGATTTTCACGAACGCCGTCTCGGCGAAGCGGCTGATCGGATTGCCGATGAAGTCGGTCAACGCCCGGCAACTTTTGTTTGCGATGTCACCGATCAGGCGCAAGTGGATGGCCTACGCGACGCAGCCTTGAGCGCGCTCGGCCATGTCGATGTGCTCATCAACAACGCGGGACTGGGCGGCGAGGTCGATGTGGTCGATATGACCGACGAACAATGGTTCCGCGTGCTTGATGTGACCTTGAATAGCGTGTTCCGGATGACCCGCGCGTTCCTGCCCCATATGCAAGAACGCAAAAGCGGCGCTATCGTCAACAATGCCTCGGTGCTCGGCTGGCGCGCGCAAAAGGGGCAGGCGCATTATGCGGCGGCAAAAGCGGGCGTGATGGCCTTTACGCGCTGCTCGGCGGTGGAAGCAGCGGAGCATGGCGTGCGTATCAACGCCGTCGCGCCGTCGATTGCGATGCACGCCTTCCTCGCCAAGGTCACGACCGATGAATTGCTGGAGAAGCTATCCGCACAAGAAGCTTTCGGCCGCCCGGCGGAGGTGTGGGAAGTCGCCAATGTGATGATGTTCCTCGCGTCCGACCTGTCGAGCTATCTGACCGGAGAGGTGATCTCCGTGTCGAGCCAGCGGGCGTGAGGGGGGAGGTATGTTATGACCAAAATCTATCCAACCCCCAACGACCTCATTGGCCAGGAAGGCACCGCGCTCGGTCCGACCGAATGGTTCCTCGTTGACCAGGCCCGCGTCGATGGCTTTGCGGACGTAACGCTCGACCATCAATGGATTCACGTCGATGTCGAGCGCGCCAAAGAGGGGCCGTTTGGCGGGACCATCGTGCATGGCTATCTCACCATGAGCCTCGTCAATCATTTCCTGCCGCAGCTCATCGAGGTGCGCGGCTTTGCCCATGCGGTGAATGTTGGCGCGGACAAATTGCGCTTCTTAAGCCCGGTCAAGGTCGGCAGCCGGATTCGCGGCGTTGGCGAGATTGTGTCGGTTGAGGAGGTCAAGGGCGGCATCCAGTCGGTCGTGCGCGTGACGGTAGAAATCGAGGGCGAAAACGGGGAGCCTGCCGATAAACCCGCTTGTGTGGTTGATACGATCAGCCGCTATTTTCCGGAGAGTTGAAGATGCCCACCGTTCAGCAGATGACCGCCGCCGTCGATAATTATATCGACCGTTTCAACGCCAACGACCTTGACGGCCTCGTCGCTTTGTTCGCCGAGGATGCGACGGTGGAGGACCCCATCGGCACCCCGCTCAAGGAGGGGAGCGCGGCGATCCGCGACTTTTACGAAATGTCGCTCGGGACCGGGGCCAAGCTCACCTATGTCGGCCCGACTTGCCCGACCGGGTCCGATCTCGTCGCTTATGTCATGTATGTCATCGTGCCGATCAACGATATGCCGATGCGCTTTGACGTGATCGAAACTTTCCGGGTGGGCGATGATGGAAAAATCAAGGAAATGAAGGCCTATTTCGGCGAAACCAATATCCGTCCGGCCTGATCAGGAGAAACAGAAAATGCGTGAAGCCGCCATCATTTCCACCGCCCGTACCGGCATCGGCAAAGCCTATCGCGGGGCGTTCAACGATACCGAAGCGCCGGTCATGTCGAGCCATGTAGTCAATGCCGCGATTGAACGCGCAGGCATTGATCCGGCGCGCGTCGATGATGTCTATCTTGGCGTCGGCAATCATTGGGGCACGCAAAGCTATAATCTTGCGCGCCTGACGGTGCACGCTTCGGTGCTTCCTGATGAAACCTGCGGCATCACAATGGACCGCAAATGCTCGTCCGGCCTCAATGCACTGGCGCTCGCGGCGCGCGGCATCATTGCGGACGAGATTGATTGCGCGATTGCGGGCGGCATGGAGAATATCTCGCTCACCATCAACAAGCACGCGCCCCAATATCGCAACCGCTCGCAATTTGTGATCGAACATGACCCGCACGCCTATATGGCGATGATCGAGACGGCGGAAATCGTGGCGGACCGTTATGGCATCAGCCGCGAAATGCAGGATGCTTTTGCGGCACAAAGCCAGCAGCGCGCCGCCGCCGGACAGGCTTCGGGCAAATTTGCCGACGAAATTGTCCCGATCACGGTGCAGAAAGCCTTGTTTGACAAGGAAGGCAATGAAACCGGGAAAGAAAGCGTGACGCTCGATCACGACGAAGGCGTGCGCGGCGATACCACTGCCGAAGGACTGGCGGGATTGAAGCCAGTGTTCAAAGACGGCCTCGTCGTCAAGGAAGGCAAGCACATCACCGCCGGCAATGCGAGCCAGCTTTCGGATGGCGCATCGGCGCAGGTGGTGATGGACCTCGCAACCGCGCAGAAGGAAGGGCTGCCCGTCCTTGGCATTTATCGCGCCTTTCAAGTTGCGGGCTGCAAGGCGGAAGAAATGGGCATCGGGCCGGTCTTTGCCATTCCGAAATTGCTGGCGCGCACGGGCCTCAAGATGGACGATATTGGCCTGTTCGAAATCAACGAAGCCTTTGCGAGCCAGGCGGTTTATTGCCAGCAGAAGCTGGGCATTGATCCCGACAAGCTGAACGTCAATGGCGGCGGCATCGCGCTTGGCCACCCGTTCGGTATGACCGGCAGCCGTCTCGTCGGCCATGCGCTGATCGAAGGCAAGCGTCGCGGCGTCAAATATGTTGTAGTCTCGATGTGCGTCGCAGGCGGCATGGGCGCGGCGGGCTTGTTCGAGGTGGCGTGATGATCGTTCTCCCTCGTCATTGCGAGGAGGCGAAGCCGGCGCGGCAATCCAGAGTCGGCGTAAACCGCCCTAGATTGCTTCGCTCCGCTCGCAATGACGATCTTAAGAAGGTGGCGTAAATGCCTGACCCACAGCCCTCAACCATCCCCCACATCGCCGAAGCTGCCGCGCGGCGGTGGGGCGATGACATTGCCCTCATAGAAGGCGAAGACCGTATCAGCTTTGCCGATCTGTGGGCGGATGCGCGCGCGGTGGCGTCGGCCTTGCGCGGGCGCGGTGTTGGCGATGGCGGGCGGGTGGCGATCTGGGCGCCCAACAGGCGCGAATGGATTGCAGCGGCGCTCGGCACCCATATTTTGGGCGCTGCCATCGTCCCGCTCAACACACGCTATAAGGGGCGTGAGGCGGCGGATATTATCCGGCGCGCGGGCTGCACCTTGCTGTTCACCGTCGGCGATTTTCTCGGCAGCGATTATCGCGCGATGCTCGCTGACGAAGCGCTGGATGACCTTGCTCATGTGATTGCGATTGACAGCGATTGGGACGCCTTCCTCGCGGGCGGCTCCGGCGCGGATGACGCCGAAGTCGCTGCCGCGCTCGCTCGTCTTACGCCCGATCATGTCAGCGATATCATGTTCACCTCCGGCACCACCGGCGCGCCCAAGGGGGCACTTGCGACGCATGGCCGGGTGATTGGTCTCATGTCGAGTTGGTCGGAGGTGACCTCGCTCGCGCATGGCGACCGGATGCTGATTGCCAACCCGTTCTTCCACAGCTTTGGCTATAAAGCGGGCTGGGTCGCGTGCCTGATTACTGGCGCAACCATGCTGCCGATGGCGATGTTCAGCGTCGATGAAACCATCCGGCTGATCGAGCAGGAAAAGGTGAGCTTTGTCCCCGGCGCGCCGACCATTTATCAATCACTGCTCGCCGAGCGCGCCGGCGCGCCCTTTGATAGCAGTTCGCTGAGGGTCGCGGTCACGGGGGCAGCGAGCGTGCCGCCAGTGCTGGTCGAGCGCATGTATAGCGAACTCGGCTTTGATATTGTGGTCACCGCCTATGGCATGACCGAATGCACCGCGATTACCATTTGCCGCGCGGGCGATCCGATTGAGACGATTGCCTATACTTGCGGTCGCGCAGTGCCGGGGCTTGAAGTCCGCATTACGGGCGAGGAGGGCGAGGCACTTGCGGCGGGTGAAACCGGCGAGATATGGGTGCGCGGCTATGGCGTGATGCGCGGCTATCTTGATGACCCTGAAGCCACCACCGAGGCGATTGATGCCGAAGGCTGGCTTCATACCGGTGATGTCGGAACGATGGATGATGAGGGCTATCTGCGCATCACCGACCGTAAGAAAGATATGTATATTTGCGGCGGGTTTAATTGCTATCCGGCGGAGATTGAAAATCTCCTGTCGGCGCATCCCGATGTCGAGATGGTCGCGGTGGTTGGCGTCTCCGATGAACGCATGGGCGAGGTCGGCAAAGCCTATATCATCCCGCGCGCCGGACGGACGCCGGATGAAGCGGATATCATCGCCTGGTCGCGCGACAATATGGCCAATTACAAGGTGCCGCGCAGCATCGCCTTTGTCGATGACCTGCCGCGTAACGCTTCGGGCAAAGTGCTGAAAACCGAGCTGCGTTAGTCTTTCAGCTCGGCCACCAACGCCAACACCCGCTCCGCATACTCCTTCCGGCAGATGAGGAGGTCCGGCATATAGGTGTCTTGCTGGTTATAGACGAGCGGAGACCCGTCCACGCGGCTGACATGGAGGCCGTGCGCTTTGGCGACCGCGACCGGCGCGCAGCTATCCCATTCATATTGGCCGCCGGTGTGGAGGTAGATTTCAGCCTCGCCGCGCACCACGGCCATCGCTTTTGCGCCCGCCGATCCCATCGGGACCAACTCTGCGCCGAGCGCTTCGGCAACCGCGACGGCCTCGGCGGCGGGGCGGGTGCGGCTGACGAGCATTCGCGGCACCTCAGGGAGCGGTGCCAGGGCTTGCGGCTGGTCGGAACGCAGCACGAGGTCGAGGCCGGGGAGGGCGACCGCGCCCACGCTCGCTTCGCCATCGACCGCCATGCCGATATGGACGGCCCAATCGGCGCGTTCCTCGCCATATTCGCGCGTGCCATCGACGGGGTCGATAATCCACACCCGCGATTTGGAAAGCCGCGCGGCGGTGTCCTGACTTTCTTCGGAAAGGAGGCCATCATCGGGGCGCTGTTCGGCAATGGCGTGGACGAGGAACTGGTTGGCGGTCGCATCGCCCGCATTGCCAAGCCCCTTGGCGGAAAGGACACCGCTGGCGCGGACTTGAAGCAGGAGTTTACCTGCGATGTCGGCAAGGTGGGCAGCGAGATCGGCGTCAGTCATTGGGCGCGGGCTTTCTATTATTCCCGTCATTGCGAGCGGCGAAGCCGCGCGGCAATCCAGGGTCGGCGTAAACCGATCTGGATTGCTTCGTCGCTACGCTCCTCGCAATGACGGGGAAGGGGGAGGGCGGCATCGTCAGGAAAGCAGCCTTTCCACGATCAAATCCGCCGCTTCTTCAATCGACATGCTCGTCGTATCGATGCGGATTTCCGGGTTCGCGGGCACTTCATAGGGGCTGTCGATGCCGGTGAAATTCTTAAGCTCTCCGGCCC
Organism: Pseudomonadota bacterium; assembly: GCA_023458055.1. Taxonomy (GTDB): domain Bacteria; phylum Pseudomonadota; class Alphaproteobacteria; order Sphingomonadales; family Sphingomonadaceae; genus JAFAFE01. The sequence goes on along the minus strand of JAEXAW010000060.1, from coordinate 142,178 downwards.
GCGCCTTGGCGTAGAGGCCCTTGACGTCGCGCCGTTCGGCTTCGGCCAGCGGCGTGTCGATAAACACCTCGATGAACTCGCCATCGGGGAGCATCGCGCGCACCATCTCGCGTTCCGCTTGGAAGGGCGAGATGAAGGCGGTGATGACGATCAGCCCCGCATCCGCCATCAGCTTGGCGACCTCGCCCACGCGGCGGATATTCTCGATGCGGTCAGCCTCGGTGAAGCCCAGATCCTTGTTGAGCCCGTGCCGCACATTGTCCCCGTCGAGCAGGAAAGTGTGCCGGTTCATCCGGTGCAGCTTCTTTTCAACCAGATTGGCAATGGTCGATTTGCCCGACCCCGAAAGCCCGGTGAACCACAGGACCGCCGGTTTCTGGTTTTTGAGATTGGCGTGCGCATCGCGGCTGATGTCGAGCGCCTGCCAATGGACATTCTGCGCGCGGCGCAGCGAGAAATGCAGCATCCCCGCCGCGACCGTACGGTTGCTGATCTTGTCGATGAGGATGAAGCCGCCGAGCGCGCGGTTAGGGCTTTCTCCTTCCACCGCATAAGGCTCGAACACGATATTTTTGTCGGTGACAATCTCCGCAACACCAATCGCGTTGAGGTCCAGCGTCTTTGCCGCCAGATGCTCCATCGTGTTGACGTTGACGACATATTTAGGCGCGTGGACCTTGACCGAGACAAGCTGCGTCCCAAGCTTCATCCAATAGCCGCGTCCGGGGAGCATTTCCTCATCGTCCATCCACACGATGGTCGCCTCGAACTGGTCGGCAACTTCGGGCGGACGGTCGGCGGTGGCAATCACATCGCCGCGCGAGCAATCAATCTCGTCGGCAAGGCACAGCGTAACCGACTGGCCGGCAATGGCTTGGTCAAGGTCGCCATCCAGCGTGACAATGCGCGACACGGTCGAGGTCTTGCCCGAGGGGATGACCCGCACCGCATCGCCGGGGCGGATGGTGCCGCTCGCAATCTGGCCAGAAAAGCCCCGGAAATCAAGATTGGGCCGGTTGACCCACTGCACCGCAAGCCGGAAATCCTTGGCCTGGTCGGCGGTCGCATCGACCTCGACGCTTTCGAGATGCTCCATCAAGGTCGGGCCTTGATACCAGGGCGTGTTGTCCGAACGCAGCGTGATATTATCGCCTCTGAAGCCGGAAATCGGCATGGCGGTAAACTGCTTGATGCCGATGGAGGTCGCAAAGTCGGTATATTCGGCAACGATGGTGTCGAATATCTCCTGACTATAATTGACCAGATCCATCTTGTTGACCGCGAGCACGATATGACGCACGCCAATGAGGTGCGCGAGATAGCTGTGCCGCCGCGTTTGAGTAAGCACGCCCTTCCTTGCATCAATCAGGATCACGGCGAGGTCGGCGGTCGAGGCACCAGTCACCATATTGCGCGTATATTGTTCATGGCCCGGCGTGTCCGCGACGATGAATTTGCGCTTTTCGGTGGTGAAGAAGCGATAGGCAACGTCAATCGTGATGCCCTGCTCACGCTCGGCGGCGAGGCCGTCGACGAGGAGGGCAAAGTCAATCTCCTGCCCCTGCGTGCCGACGCGTTTGGAGTCCGCTTCGAGCGCGGCAAGCTGGTCTTCAAAGATCATCTTGCTGTCATAAAGAAGCCGCCCGATCAGCGTCGATTTGCCATCATCGACCGACCCGCAGGTGATGAACCGCAACATCGATTTCGACTGATGCTGTGCGAGATAGGCGTCGATATCCTCGGCAATGAGCGCGTCGGTTTGGTAGATGGGGTCAGTCATGGGTGAAGGTTTCCCTTAATTCTCCTCGAATTCCTCCCCGGAACGGGGAGGGGGACCGCACGACTGAGCGAAGCGAGGGAGATGTGGTGGAGGGGATTGGGGAAGGTGAGGTAGATGTTTGCAATCCCCTCCACCATTGCTTCGCAATGGTCCCCCTCCCCGTGCCGGGGAGGAATTAGGGGGATACGGGTAGGATGTGGCAGATCGCCCATCAAAAATACCCCTCCTGCTTTTTCTTTTCCATGCTGGCATCGCCCGCTTCCTTGTCGATGGCGCGGCCCTGGCGTTCGGATGTGGTGGTGAGGAGCATTTCCTGGATCACCTCGGAGAGTGTCGCGGCTTCGCTCTCGACCGCGCCCGTCAGCGGGTAGCAGCCCAAGGTGCGGAAGCGGATCGAGCGTTCGACCGGCACTTCGCCCTCGGCCAAGGGGAAACGGTCATCATCGACCATCAGCAACATCCCGTCGCGTTCGACCGTGGGACGCTTCGCCGCGAAATAGAGCGGCACGATGGGAATGGCGTTCAACTGGATATATTGCCAGATGTCGAGCTCGGTCCAGTTGGAGATAGGGAAGATGCGGATGCTCTCTCCCTTGGCCTTGCGGGCGTTGTAAAGGTTCCACAGTTCGGGCCGCTGGTTCTTGGGGTCCCAGCCATGGCTGGCCGTGCGGAAGGAAAAGATGCGCTCCTTGGCGCGGCTTTTTTCCTCGTCGCGCCGCGCGCCGCCGAATGCCGCGTCAAAGCCGTAAAGATCGAGCGCTTGCTTCAGCCCTTCGGTCTTCCACATATCGGTGTGGAGCGCGCCATGGTCGAACGGATTGATGCCGCGCGCTTCGGCTTCGGGATTGTGATAGACAAGGAGTTCCATCCCGCTTTCCGTCGCCATGCGGTCGCGCAAGGCATACATGTCCTGAAACTTCCACGTCGTATCGACATGGAGCAACGGAAAGGGCGGCGGTGAGGGGTAGAAAGCCTTACGCGCCAAATGCAGCATCACAGCCGAATCCTTGCCGACCGAATAGAGCATGACGGGCTTTTCCGCTTCGGCCACGACTTCACGCATGATATGGATGCTTTCGGCTTCGAGCCGTTCAAGATGGGTGAGTTGTTGCATATCTTCTCTGTGCGGATGTTTGATGGTCACCGTCAAAACAGAAACTGTTTGGCGGCTTTTAGCTGAGCTTGGTCAGGCGGAGTGGCATGGATAGTCGGTGAAGCCGCGTTCCTCGCCGGTGTAGAGGGTCGAGCGGTCAACCGGCGCGAGCGGCAAGCCCTGCTGGAGCCGCGCTACCAAGTCGGGATTGCTCACAAAGGACCGCCCGAACGAGACCGCATCGGCATCGCCCGAGGCCAGCAGGCTTTCGGCATTCTCCCCGTCGATATTATTGTTGAGGACGACATTGCCGTGCCAGCGCCCCTTGAGAAGCGCGCGCGCATCATACTCGTCATGGCTCATGTCGATCATGTGGAGGAACGCCAAGCCCAGCTTGTCGGCAGCGGCGATGAACGGACCAAAGGTCGCATCGGGGTCGCTCGCGTCCATGCCGTTGTAAGGATTGCCGGGCGCGATGCGGAAACCGACCCGGTCGCCGCCAATGGCATCGGCCATGGCGCGCAGCACTTCGATGGCGAAGCGCGCGCGATTTTCGGGGGAGCCGCCATAATCATCGCTGCGCTGGTTGCTGCCAGGGTTGAGGAACTGGTTGACGAGATAGCCGCTTGCGCAATGAAGCTCGACCCCGTCAATCCCGGCAGCGCGGGCATTGCGCGCGGCCTGCGCATGTTCTTCGACTAAGCCCGCGATTTCGTCGCGTTCGAGCGCACGCGGTACTGGCGGAAGGACGGGAACTCCGTCCGGGCCTGGAATTTTGTCGGGGCTCGCAATGGCGGAAGGCGCGACGATGTCGGCGTCAAAGCCGCGATTTTCGGGGATCACCGCGCGGCCGCAATGCATGATCTGCATGATGATGCGTCCGCCTTCGGCATGCACTGCCTCGGCAACGGCAGCCCAGCCGTCAATCTGTTCCTGACTGTGAATGCCGGGCGTGCGCCAATAGCCTTTACCGGCCGGAGACGGCTGAACCCCTTCGGTGACGATCAGACCCGAGGAGGCGCGCTGGCGATAATATTCGCGAATCAAGGCGCCGGGGACGTCACCCGGCCCGGCGCGACCGCGGGTCATCGGTGCCATCACCACGCGATTGGCAAGGTCGATTGCGCCGAGCTTCACGGGCTTGAACAGACTGGGAAAGGCGGTAAGGCTCATGGCAGGCTGTCTCGATTTCCTCTTGTTGATTTGCGTTTCATTCTATGGCAAAAATTACGCAAATCAATAATTAATCACGGAGAGAACATGGATATCGAGAATCCTGATCGGGTAAATGCTGCTAAATTTGAAAGTTTAAGCGGCATTTTATGACCGGTATTTCTCTCCACACTCCCTATATGGCCGATCTCGTAACAGAATGGGATTATGAATGCGACGTCGCCGTGATCGGCTTTGGCGCGGCGGGCGCGTGCGCGGCGATTGAGGCGGCAGGAGCAGGGGCCAAGGTCCTGCTGTTCGAACGCAATTCGGGGAGCGGGGGCGCGTCCGGCCTGTCGGGCGGCGAAATTTATATCGGCGGCGGCGGGGGCAGCGATGCGCAACGCGCCGCCGGGTTCGAGGACCGCACGGAGGATTTTGCCGCCTATCTGAAACTCGCAGGGGGACCGTGCGCCGACGCCGCCAAATGCGACCTCTACGCCGCCGAGGCGCTCAACCATTATGCCTGGCTGAAGGCGCAAGGCGTGCCCTATCGCGGCAATTATCTTCCCGGCAAACATATCGAGCCGACCGATGATTCGACGCTGATCTGGTCGGGGAGTGAGGCTGCCGCACCTTTCTGCCACCAGGCCAAGCCCGCGCCGCGCGGCCATGTGATCCAGCATATGGGCTGGGGCGGGGGGCGTCCGCTGGTCGATATATTGGAGGCCCGCGCGCGCGATCTTGGCGTCGAGATTGTCACCGATGCCCGCGCGGTTGCGCTGATTGCCGATGGCGACCGCATTACTGGCGTGGTTGTGCGCATCGACAACCAGAACTGCTTTGTAAAAGCGAAGAAGGGCGTAGTGCTCGCGACCGGCGGCTTCATCATGAACGATGAGATGCGCCGCAAATATTGCCCGGAAAGTTTCCGCGCCAGCACGCCGATTGGAGACAAGGATGACGGCACCGGCATTCTCCTTGGTCTTGGTGCGGGCGGCGAGGCGATCCACATGGAGCAGTTCTTCACCACCTGCCCGTGGACCATGCCCGAATCTCACGCCTACGGCGTGTTCGTCAACGGCACGGGACAGCGCTTCATCAACGAAGATTGTTATCATGGCCGGGTCAGCCGTTATGCGGTCGACCAGTTTGGCGGCAAAGTCTATCTATTGCTCGACAATGCGCATTTCAGCCAGCCGCTCGACATTGCCAATATCCGCATTGCCGGGACGGGCGATAGCTGGGAGGAGGTCGAAGCCGAACTCGACATGACGCCGGGGACGCTTTCGGCGACTATGGCTTTTTATAACGACCATGCGCGGGCGGGACGCGATCCGTTGTTTGATAAACAAGCCCCCATCCTGACGCCGCTCGACCAAGGGCCGTTCGTCGCGCTCGAACTGAATTTCGAGACGAGCTATTTCAGCTGTTTCACGCTGGGCGGGTTGAAAACTTCGACCGATGGCGAAGTGCTGGATCGTGATGGCGCAGCAATTCCCGGCCTTTACGCCGCGGGACGCTGCACCAGCGGGCTTCCGGCGTGGGGGCATGGCTATTCATCGGGCATGAGCCTTGCTGATTGCACCTTCTTCGGGCGGCAAGCAGGACGAAAGGCGGCGCTGGGGTGACGGGACAATCGCCCATGTCTCTGCAAGAAATCGCCGACCGCATGGCGCTCGCGGATCTGGTCATGCGCTATTGCCGGGGCATCGACCGCCGCGATTTTGCGCTGGTGCGCTCGCTCTATCACGACGATGCCATTGACGATCATGGCCAGATGTTCTGCGGCGACCCGGATGATTATGTCGCCTGGCTTGCGGACTTCATGCCGCGCTGGGATGCGACGGTGCATGCGATCCACAACAGCCTGTTCGTGATTGACGGTGACCACGCCGAAGGCGAGCATATCGTCACCGCCTATCACCGCACTTTACCGCCCGCGCGCAAGGAGATCATCATCGGCGGGCGCTATCTTGACCGCTATCAAAAGCGGGGCGGGCAATGGAAATTCGCGCACCGTTCGCTGGTGTTCGATCATGGCGAAATGCGCGATGTGGATGAGCCGGGTTTCGCCGCGCTGGGCGCTGACGCCGCCCACGGCACGGCTGATCGAACCGACCCTTCATGGCAGCTTCAACTTTTGGCAGGATTAAACGCATGACTTCTTCGCTTCAGGTCGATCAACTGAAACAACAGGCGCGTGAGGCGACTGGCCTCGATGATTTTGGCGACCCGTGGTTTGAAGCGCCGCTCGCCAAGCTGGTCGCTTTCGTCAACCGCGATGCCGGACTGACCTCGCCGGAATCGAGCGCAGGCGCGCGGATTCAGGGGGCGCTCGCCGACCGGCTGCAACTGGTGCAATATTTCAAGGATCACCCGGAAGCCGCCGACGAAAAGGTCGACCTTGCCTGTGCGATCATCGGCCTGCCGCGCACCGGCTCAACCGTGGTGCATCGGCTGCTGTCCTCGTCGCCCAAACTTACGGCCCTGTGGTGGTGGGAAACGGCCTTTCCGTTCCCGCTGCCGGGCGAGGCCGCAACCGACCCGACGCCGCGCCAGGAAGCCGGCAAGGCGATGGTCGATTGGCTCTTAAATGAATGGCCGGACTTTGAAAGCATCGATCCGATGGACGCTATGTCGATCAACGAGGAAGTGGTGCTGCTCGACCGCACCTTCCTGTCGACCACCTATGACAGCATGATGCCGATCCACGACTATGGGCATTGGCAAGCGACCCAGGATCATGAACCGGCGTTCCGCGACCTCTACAAATTTATGCAGGCAATCCAGCATCAACGGGTCGCGCGCGGTGAAGCGCGGCGGCCCTGGGTGTTCAAGACCCCGCATCATTTGCTAGGCGGAATTGAAGGGCTGCTCAAAGTGTGGCCCGGCACCAAGCTGGTCATGACCCACCGCGATGTGAAGGATGTGATCCCCAGCTATTGCAGCATGTGCGCCTCGCTCAGCATCAACTCGTCGACCAGCTATCGCAAGGAAACCCAGGGCGCGCATTGGAGCAAGCGTTTTGCGACCGGCCTTGAGCGGTTCGAAGCCATTCGCGCACGGCTCCCCGAAGGCCAGGTGGTCGATGTGCGCTATCAGGACACGGTGAGCGATCCGATTGGCACCACCGAACGCATTATGACCGCGCTGGGGCTGGGCTTTGACGAGGCCGACCGCGCGGCGATGGAACAATGCGTCGCCGACAATGCGCGCGAAGGTCGTCCGCGCCACAAATATTCCGCCGACGAATTCGGGCTAACGCCGGAAGGTATCGCGCAGGATTTCGCATTTTATCATCAAAAATATCTCAAGGAGCAAGTCGCATGATCCTGAAAGACAAGGTGGTCATCATCACCGGCACCGGGCCTGGCATGGGGCAGGCGATGTGTCGCGGTGCGGCGGAAGAAGGCGCGAAGGTCGTGGTCTCGGCGCGCTCGGTCGAGGCGATTGAAACCATTGCCGCTGAGATTCGCGACGCGGGCGGCGAAGCGATTGCCGTCCCGTGCGATGTATCCAAAACCGACCAGTGCAATGCGATTGCCAAGGCGACGCTCGACAAATGGGGCCGGATCGACGGCATGGTGCATTCGGCCTATTATCATCCCGACTGGGCAGCGATTGACCAGCATTCGATTGAACAGACCTTGCAGGCGATGGACGTGATCGCGGTCGGGGGCCTCCGCATGGCGCAGGCGGTTGTCCCGACGATGAAGGCGCAAGGCGGCGGCTCGATCGTCAATATCTCGACGCTTGCCACGAGGAAGCCGATGCCGGGCGAGGGTGGCTATGCAATGGCCAAGGCGGGGCTCAACCAATTGAGCCGCCAACTCGCTGTCGAACTTGCCGGCACCGGTATCCGCGTCAACACGGCACTGATGGGCTGGATGGATGGCGCACCGCTCGACGCTTATTTCAAAAACCTCGGCGAGCAGGGCGAAGCGTTCAAAAAGCAGCGCGCTTCCGAAATCCCGGTCGGCCATATCCCGCCCGACAAGGATTGCGCCAAAGCGGTCTATTTCCTCCTCTCCGATTATGCCAGCGAGATCACCGGGTCCACGCTCGACGTCAATGGCGGCGATTGGGTGACGCCATGAGTAACGTCACGGACGGCAGGGCCTGGCGGCAATTTTGCAGCGAACTAGCCGACCTAGGCGATCTTATCCTCGATCCGCGCAATCCCTCATCACCGCTCGACCGGGCGGAGGGGTTCCGCTATCTCACGCGCCTTCTCAAAATGGGCATAGAACAGCATGTCGAGGCGCGCGATCCGAGCTTTCCCTATTTCTATCAGTTGAGCCACGCGACGGCCAAGATTGGCGCGGACAATCCCGATAATGTCTATTGGAACGCCAAGATCAACGGCGATTGGGATTATCGCATCAAGGTCAAGCGCAACACGATCAGCTATTTGTCCATCGTCGCCAATGCGTTCCGCTATCATATTGATGGCACGCTCGCGGCAACCGGATCGCTGATGGATGAGGATATTGAGTGGGACCCGGACGGCACCGCAGAAATCATCGCAAGCAAGACGCCGCAACCCAAAAACTGGCTCAAGCTGGAATCGGATGCGAGCATCATCATCATCCGGCAAAGCTATCTCGACCGCGAGCATGAGATTCCCGGCGAATTCAGTATCGAACGCATCGGTGGCCCCGCGACGCCGCCGCCACTTGATCCCGAAGAGCTGGGCAAGGGTTTGGCCGAAACCACCGCATTCGTGCGCGGCATCGTCAACACCTTTGTCGGCTGGTCGGAGGTGTTCAAAGCGCATCCCAACAGCTTCCCCGAAATCGACCAACAAATGTTTCAGCGCGGCGGCGGGGCCAAGGATCTCTATTATGCCCACGCCTACTGGCAGCTTGCCGAGGATGAGGCGTGGGTATTCGAGGTGACCCCGCCCGATTGCTATTACTGGAATTTCCAGCTCGACAATTGGTGGATGGAAAGCCTCGATTATCGCTTCCTCCAGATAACGGTGAACAAACATAGCGCGCGCTATCGGCCCGATGGGTCGGTGCAAATCATCGTCGCGGCGCGCGATCCCGGCATAGCCGATGCCAACTGGATCGATACCGCGGGACATGCCGAAGGGACCGCGCTGCTCCGCTGGGGCGGGGCGAGCGCGTTTCCGTTGCCGACATCAAAAGTGGTCAAGCTTAGCGAATTGGAAGGGTAAAATCATGGACTGGATTAAGGAACGCAAATCGGTCGCCGAAGATGCGATCAACGGTTATGATCCCGCCAATGTCGTCGTCTCCGACACGGTCGAGATCAACGCCCCCGCAAGCGTCGTCTGGGCGGTGCTGACCGATTTTCCCAATTACAACGCCTGGAACCCCTTTTGCGTGCGGGCCGAGGCCGAACTGAAATTGGGCGCACCGCTCAATATGAAGCTGGTCAACTATGCCAATCCCGGCACACTCGCGCCAAACTGCGAATATATTTGCGCGATTGAGCCCGAAAAGCTGATCAGCTGGGAATTGCCGCACACTGATTTCTGGCCCTATGCCGCAAGGCGGGACCAGATTATCGAGGCGACCGGCCCCAATAGTTGCCGCTATCATTCGACCGATGCTTTTTTCGGTGAAAATGGCATCCACGTCATGCGCTTCTGCGGCGACTGGGTGAAACGCGCGTTTGACGATAGCGCACGGGCGTTGAAGGCGCGGGCCGAGGAGTTGCACGGCGCGGCCCAATGAATGCCGCCACGGACGATCTCGCCGCACGACTGCAGCGGCTCGAAGATCTGGAGGCGATCCGCGCGCTGATCGCGAGCTACGGCCCGCTGGCGGATAGCGGCGATGCGGCGGGGCTCGCCGCGCTGTTCACGCCGGACGGCCAATATGAGGTTGTCGGCTGGGGCATCCTCAAGGGCGCAGACCTCCCCAAAACGCTCGACAATGAAGGCCACCGTAGCTGGATGGCCCAGGGCGTCGCCCATGTGCTGAGCCCGCCCGCGATCACGCTGGATGGAGATGAGGCAACCGCGCGCAATCATTCGGTCGTGTTCCTGCGGCAGCCGGATGGCGCCTTTGTCCCGGCACGAGTGGGGGCCAATCGCTGGGAACTGGTCCGCACTGGGGAAGGCTGGAAAGTGGCCCGCCGGGTCAACCGGCAATTGGACGGGGCGGATGAGGCGTGGAGACTGCTGGGCGCGGTTTAAGCTGCGCTGAACTCCACCCTCCCTTTCAGGGAGGGTCAAAAGACGCAAGTCTTTTGGGGTGGGTATGTCGCCCAGCCCCCATCGTTGACCCGACCCTCCCGGGGCGCGTTAGGTGACGCGCTGCCGCGACGGAAATGCTGCAAAAAACCGCTTTCCTACAGATCCCGCTTCATGCCAAGCCGAGTCGCTTTGGGTTGAACCTGCCGCGATGGCGCACCCATAGGAACCGAAAATGCAGACGACGTTACCTTTGCGAACTTTCCCTTTCATCATCGTCGCATCACATGATGCGAGGAGCGACGACGGCCGCGTTGCAAAATTCTCAAAGGTTACACTGATGCATGAACTAATTTAATGACACCCCGAAACTTTTGTAACTTTTAAACCGGGAAAAATTCGCACGGCTGTAACCTTTGAACCCCGGATACACCCCGCTCCGGCTACCGGAGATTTTTCCGTGACCTGCGCAAACGGTTAATCTTTTATTTGCTGTCTTATGGGACAAGGGAAATGTAAATTTACGTGAATGAGGTTCCCCTGTGGCTAATGAATTGGGCAGTTATTACGAGCGTATCTACCGTTCCCACGATCCGGAGGGCCGGCTTCCTGTGATCGGGAAGGAAATCTGGACTTTGCTCGAAGACCAGTTTCCGGCCATCGCGACGGAGTTTGTCGACCGCATCTATACCCAATATGTCAAAATGCCGGCGATGGCACCGGGCAACCGGAGCACCGCGATTGCAGGCAGCGTCGCGTTTATGAAGGAACGGCTCATCAATCCGCACAAGAAGGATTGGGTCAACGGCAAAATCCAGCATGTGCGGATGTTCATGGCCGCCAATGCGAGCGCCGAGGATATTTCCGCGATCAGCAACCTTGGCTTTGTCATCATTGCCGATGCGCTTGAGGGCCGGGCGGATATTTCGCGCGAAAAACTGGCCGAATTTTATAAATCGATGCTGGCCTTTCTGTCGATCGAATCCTCGATTGCGACGCGGCTTTATGAAAGCATGGCCCAGGAGGAGGTCGAAAAACTGCGCCGCCGAGCCGCCACCGATTTCGACCAGCAATTTGCGCAACGGGTTGACGGGCTCAACAATTCCAGCGCGACCCTGCGCAACCAGGCGACCGAAGCGGCGCACGCGACCAGCCAGATGCTCGACAAAACCTCGCAGGTTGCCGCCGCTGCCGAACAATCGGCAATGGCGATGCGCGAAGCGGCCAATACCGCATCGGGCCTCATCCGCGCGATTGAAGATACGCGCAGCGAGGTTGTCAACACCAGCGGGGTGACCGGCAAGGCTGCAGAACAGGCGGGCACGGCGGTTGAATTGTCCGAAGACCTGTCGCGCCACGCCCAATCGATTGAATCGATCCTCGGCCTTATTCGCGAAATTGCCGGGCAGACCAATTTGCTCGCGCTCAATGCCACCATCGAGGCGGCGCGGGCAGGCGACAGTGGTCGCGGCTTTGCGGTTGTGGCGCAGGAGGTCAAACATCTCGCCGGACAAACCGCCAAGGCAACCGACGAGATTGCCGAGAAAATTTCGGTAATCCAGAATGCGACCCGCAACACGGTCGATGCCAATAGCTCGATCCGGGCGACCATCCTTGATGTCCAGCAATCGGCATCGCGAATGCGCGAGGCGATGGACAATCAGGCGCAGATCGTGACGCAGATCACGGCCGCGATTGACGAAACCGCGCTCGCGGCGGATTCGATGTCATCGACCATCGACATGATCCGCACCGAGACCGAACGCGTGGCGGGCGAAATCCAGTCGCTCGACAGCGGATTTTCGGAAGTGACCGGAACCATCAACTCGCTGCGCGACAATAGCCGCACCTTCCTCAACCAGGTGATGCAGGGGTCGCAGGCGAGCTGAGGCGAAGCGCTGAACGGACTAGGGGGCAACAGATTATTGCGGACGGACCGGTGGCGGGGCCTAACCCGCCAGCTGCCCGCCATCGACCGTCATGATCGAGCCGGTGATCTTGCGTGCCTGATCGGAGGCAAGGAAGCTGATCATTTCGGCGATGTCCTCGGGCTCGCAGGTGCCGTCAACCAGTTTGGGGGTGTTGCGCATGACCAGAGCCCAATCGACGTCGCCGGGCGGCGGGGCGCTATTGCCCATGGGGGTGTTGACATGGCCGGGGGCAACCGCGTTGACGCGCACGCCTTGAGCCGCAAATTCAATGGCGAGGCTCTTGGTGATTGCGGCAACGCCATGTTTGGAAGCGGCATAGGCGACCGTATAGGCAATGCCCTGAAGCGCTGCGGTGGACGCGGTGTTGACGATATTACCTTTGGTTTCAATCAGATGGGGGAGAGCCGCCCGGCATAGCGCATAGACACTGGTGAGGTTGACTGCGATGATCTTTTCAAACCGGCTTTCGTCAAATTCGAGCGTCGGGCCCCAGTTGAGCATGCCTGCAACATTGGCGAGCACGTGCAGCGGGCGGCCCTTGGTCGCTGCGGCAACGAGCGCCCGGCAGCTCTCATAATCGGAGGCGTCATAGGGAAAGATGAGGCTGGGCCCATCCATGACGGAGGCGGTTTCCTTGAGGCCATCGGCATTGATATCGGCGATGGTGACATGCGCGCCCTCGCTGGCAAAGCGTTTCGCAGTGGCGCGGCCAATTCCGGAGGCTGCGCCGGTGACGATGACATTCTTACCCTTAAATCGCATTTCCATCTCCCGAATCATTTTGATTTGCGTAAAAGTTTAGTGGTAAAGTTACGCAAATAAAAGAGAGGCAAGCCGATGAATCCGACCGAATTGAGCATTTTAACCGCGCGCCTTGAACGGCTGGAAGATGACCGCGCGATCCGTGATCTGAAAGCCCGCTATCTGCGCGCCTGCGACACCAAGGACCCGGAAACCGTGCGCGATACACTGCTCCCCGATGGCGCGGTGATCGCCTATGATGGCTTTCCCGCCTTCGACAATCGCGACGCCTTTGTCGATGTCTATGCGCAGATGGGCTGTGCGCCGGGCATCTATGATATCCATCATGCCGCCAACGGCATTATCCGCTTTGAAACCAGTGAGCGCGCGACCGGCCAATGGTCGCTCTACTTCCATAATATCAACCTTGCCGGTCGCACGCTGACGCAGATGGGCGTCGAATATGATGATGTTTATGTGAAGCGCGACGGGCGCTGGTGGATTGCCGAAACCCGCTCGCGGCGCACCAGCTGTCTCATCCAGACGGTCGATGAGGCAGGGGCGGTCACGACCAATGTGATGGGCGATCCCCCGGCCATGTTCGGTGAGGCGGGATGAGCCGCCTCGCCCATCAGATTACATCATAATCTTCAAATTCGGGGTTGGCCATCGCGTCGGCAAAGGCTTGATAATCCCACGGCCAGGTGATCGGGACGCCATGTTTGTCGAGATACCAGCTGGTACAGCCCGAGCCGAAAATGCTCGCCTTGGCGGCTTTGATCCGGCGCCCTTCATATTCGGCCAGCGCATCATGGCTGGCGAAGATGCCGGTGGCATTGCCATCGTGGACGCGGTTGATCAGTGCCTCGACATAGCTCCATTGCCGCTCGGCAACATCAATCAGGGAGAAGTTACCGACCGGCGACGTCGGGCCGTTCAACATGAAGAAATTGGGGAAATCAGGAATGGAGATAGCAAGATAGCCGACGCAGCGTTCCGCCCACGCCTTTTCGAGTGTCCAGCCATTGCGGCCGATCACCTCGACCGGGCGCACAAAACGATCGGTGTGGAAACCGGTCGCGAGCACCAATATGTCGAGCGGATGGAAATTGCCGTCATTGTCGAGCACGCCATCGGGCTCGACTTGCTTGATACCGCATACGATGGTTTCGACATTAGGCTGCTGGGCGACCTCGTAATAATCGGCGGAATAGATGAGCCGCTTGCACGCCGCACGGTAGTTGGGGCGCAGCTTTTCCCGCAACACCGGGTCGCGCACGCTTTCTTCAAGATTGTGCAGGCAATAGCCTTCAATCTCGTGCATCTGGTCCGATTCAATATCAACGATCCCGCTGGTGAAGCGGTTGATATTGGCAAGATAGGTCGGGTCATAACGCACCGCGTTGATCGCATCGATGCTCTCGCGGAACCGGGCCTTGTCCTCCTCGCTGTAAACGAAATTGGGGTAGGGCATGATCCATTGCGGCGAGCGCTGGAAATGAACGACATCAAGCCCCCGCTTGCCAAGTTCGGTAACGAGCTGCACCCCGGTCGAGCCATTGCCGACGACGCCGATACGTTTGCCTTCAAGCGAGACACCATGGTCCCAGCGCGCGCTGTGCATCGCGATGCCCTTGAAGCTGTCGAGTCCTGGAATGTCAGGCCAGCGCGGGTGGTGGAGGACGCCGGTCGCGGCGATGATGAACTCGGCCTGGTCGACGGTGCCCGCCTTGGTCTCCACCTCCCAGGCATCGTCCTTCCATTCGCAACGCACCACTTCTTCGTTGAAGCGGATCAGCGGACGGATGCCATAATCATCGACGACCTTTTCGAAATAATCCTGAATTTCGCCGCCGCCGACGAGATAGGCCGACCATTCCGGATTGGGCGCGAACTCATAGGTATAAGCGTGCGCAGGCACGTCGCAGGTGAGGCCCGGATAGGTATTTTCGCGCCAGGTCCCCCCAATGCGGTCCGCCTTCTCATAGACAGTGACGGCCTTGTGCCCGGCCTCCTTCAATTTGATCGCAGCCAGAATGCCGGACATGCCGGCGCCAAGAATGATGAAACGGGGGTCAGACATGGACGGCGGATTCTTTCGGATTGTGAGCGGGGATGGCACAGGCCGCGTCGATGCCAAGGACGTGGGCGACGCGGCCCAACCCCATCCATGCCGCAATGCAATAGGTAAGGTCGACGATTTCTGCGTCGCTAAACGCCTGTTTCATGGAGGACCAGAGGGCTTCATCTTCGGCAAGGCCGCGCGGATTTTCGCCCATCGCGCGGGCATAGCGGGCGGCAAGAGCCTCGCGGGTATCGAGGCCATCATCCCGTCCGGCGAGCACCGCCTGATAAAAGGCTTCGTCGGGAGCGGGACCATGATCGGCGACTGTCTGTTCCAGCCCCATCAATCCGGCATCGCGGGCGGTGCGCCAGTTCATGCAGATGGTGCAGCCGTTGATCACCGCCGTCGCAATGCGCGCCGCTTCAAAGATGCGCAGCGACAGGATGGAATGCTGATAGACCGCCTGGGCAAACCCGTCACTCGCGCGGATGATCTGGGGCGAATATTGAGGAGCAAGGCTCGGGATCGGTTCCGATCCTTGCTCCGTTGTGACACGCATCAGAATTTGGCTCCGAGCGTGAGGCCATAAGTGCGCGGGTCGGGGAAATATCCGACCGTGAGACCACCAAAGCCTGCGCCGAAATCAATGAAGTTCTGGGCGTTGTTTTCCTTGGTCAGGTTCTTGACCCAGGCTGCAAGTTCCAGCTCGGCCCCGCCCAGTTTTAGTTCGCTCAACGCGGCGCGCATATTGACGATGGTGCGGCCCTGCGACTGGGTATTGCCGGCAATCGGCTCGACATAGCGATTGCCGCGCAAAGCATAAGGGAAGGTATAATATTTGGAGACAAAATTCATGTCGCCGGTGATGTTGAACTTGCCCCAATCGCCTTCGAGCACCCGCCAGTCGACGCCAAGGTTGGCGGTGTATTTGGGCGTGTGCGGGAAGGCACGGTTGTCCGATACATCCACCCCGCCATCAATGAAGCGCTTATATTTCGCGTCAAGAAGGGCAAAGGAGCCGTTGACCGTAAGCCAGTTGGCGGGCTTGGCGATTGCTTCCAGCTCAAGACCGCGGATGCGCGATGCTGCCGCATTTTTGACAATGGAAGAGGCCGCGCCAGCGGCACGGAAGATCGATAGCTGGATGTCCTTGTGATCGTCCCAGAAACCGGCGAGGTTGAGGATGAGCGTGCCGTCCAGCAACCGGGTTTTAGCGCCGAGTTCATAGCTGTTCACCTTCTCGGGGCGGTAGGGCGTGCACAGTTCGGAGATACTCGGGCAGTTGGTGAACAGATCGTTGGTTTCGCCGTTAAAGCCTCCCGATTTGAAACCACGCGCCCAGCGACCATAAAGATTGATGTTGGGAGTCGCCTGATAGGCCAGTGTTACGGCCGGGCTGAAATTATTATATTTCGCATCCGGAACACCGCCATAGGGCAGATTGAAGATAAACCCTGCATTATTGTTGAAATACCGGCGAACGTCTTTCCTCTCATGTGTATAACGCGCGCCCAGTGTCAGCGTGAGAGGATCGGCAATCTTGTAGTCAAGCTGCGCGTAAGCTGCCCAAGCCTTGGTATGACCACCATAATCGGATTGCAGATGCGCTGCACCCGGCACGTTCAGCTGGTCGAGAAAACCAAAGAAATGCTGGGGCCCCAGGGTTTCGGCCTTCTCATTATAATAGAAAAGACCGACCACATATTTGAGGCTCTCACCCATTGTCTCGCCAGATGCCTGCAGTTCTTGGCTGAACGCTCGGAACTTGGTCTGGCGCGAGGTATAGGCGATGTCGAGCGGCGATCCGTCGAGGTCGAGGAAATCGTCCCACTTCAGCTTGCGGTAGGAGGTGATCGACTTGATTGTTGCGGCACCCAGATCAAGGGTCGCGGTCAGTGCATGGCCGGTCGAACGCGAATATTCGAGCAACGGACTGCCATTAAGACTGGCCACATTTTGCCGGTCGGGGTGGGCATAAAGACCGAGCGGCGCGATGGCCGCTAGCTGGGCGGGGTCCGTCCACAAGGAATTGGGTAATACATTGACCAATTGCGCATAGTCGGGCCGCTGCTTGTTGCGGTTATAGTCGAACGTATAATCGACCGTAAAATTATCGGACGCGTTGAGGCGAGCCTGCGCCATGAAGCTTTGACCATTGAGGTCGTTAGTACTGTCTACAGAATTGGGTCGCGCCAGAAAGGCTTGGGGATAAGGATTGGGCACCACCTTGATCGTACCATCACGCTTCTGAATCTGTCCCGACAGCTTGACAGCGAGGGGGCCAAGCGCCGGCAGGTCCAGCGAGGCTTTGGCGCGCCAAAGATCAAAATTGCCATAGCTGATTTCCGCACGGCCGCCGAATTCGCCCGACGGTTTTTTGGTAACAAGGTTGATCGCGCCCGCCAGTGAGTTACGACCGTACAGCGTTCCTTGCGGGCCACGCAGCACCTCGACGCGCTCAAGATCGGCAATGTCGAAAATCGACCCTTGTACCTTGGCGATATAGACGCCGTCGAGATAGAGGCCGACCGCAGGCTCCCAGGTAATTGCCGGGTTGATGGTGACAGAACCACGGATGGCAATTTGCGCGGCGGTCTTGTTGGATGGCGCGCGTTCGATTTTGACGTTTGGCGCGATCGACCCCAGTGCGTCGATTGAGGTGATACCGCGCGATTCCAGATATTGGCTACCTACCGCGGATATGGCGATTGGCACCTTCTGGACATTTTCAGAGCGTTTTTGCGCGGTTACGATAATGTCGCCGAGACCCGTGCCATCGTCTTGGGCCGCTGCCGTTCCGGCATTCGCGCTATTGTCCTGTGCCGCTGCTGGCGCCGCCGCCAACCCCAAAGCTACAGCCCCCGCCGCAACTGTACTACGCAAATGGAACCGCATATCCTACTCCCGCTCATTGATTCCGTAATATTATTGGTTTTGAATTACGCAATTTGTATTCGAAAGGCAATAATATATTCATTATGCGGAATGTAACGCTTGATTATGGCTGCAAGTTGTGGAGAGATTGTCCCAGCGATACCGTCCCTCGAAAATTTCAAAAGCAGGACAATCGCAAGGAGGAGAGTGAGATGCGGCAGGCAACGAACATTGATGTGGTATCACCCGATGTTTACACCGATGAAACCCGGATTGCGGACCGGTTTCGGACGTTGCGAACGCAAGGCCCGATTCACTGGATTCACCATCCCGATTATCGCCCTTTCTGGGGCATATTTGGCCAACCGGAAATTCAGGAGATTGAAAGCGACCCGCAACTTTGGGTCAATGAACCGCGCGTCACGTTGGTCCCGACCGATATTGAAGACAAGACCATTGAACAGTTCGGCAAGCGATATGGCTTTGTTCGCACGCTCATTGATATGGATCAGCCGGACCACCGCAAATATCGTCAGGTTGCGCAAAGCTGGTTCACCCCGCGCGCGCTGAAGCAACTCGAAGACCGCATGGCGGCGCTTGCGACAGAATATGTTGATAAGATGGAGAATATGGGCGGCGAATGTGATTTCGCCGATGATATCGCGCTCACCTATCCGCTCACCATGATTACCGCATTGCTGGGGTTGCCGGAAACGGACGCGCCGCTGGTGCTCAAGCTAACGCAGGAATTGTTCGGCGCGATGGATCCCGAATTGCAACGGTCGGGCGATTTTGGCCTTGAGACGGCGCAGCATTTTTTCTTTTATCTGGGCGGCATCCTCAACGAACGCCGCGAAAAGCCCACCGATGATCTGATGTCTTTGGTGGCCAATTCGACCATTGATGGTGAGCCGATCCCGCCGCTCGAAGCCTTGGCCTATGGCCTTCTTTTGGCCACCGCGGGACATGATACGACCAGTTCAGCGGTGGGCGTCGGGATGATGCAGCTCGCCAAAAACCCTGACCAGTTTGAACTGTTAAAAGCCGACCCCGACACGATGGCGGTGACTGCGGCCGATGAGATATTCCGCTGGGCCTCACCCGTGCGGCACATGATGCGCACCGCTACCGCTGACACCAGCATTGCGGGACAAGAGATTAAGGCGGGCGAAAGCGCGTGCTTGTTTTACGCCGCCGCCAATCGCGATGAACGCATCTTTGAAGAGCCTTATAAGTTTGACATCACTCGCAAGCCTAACCGCCATGTTGGCTTTGGCTATGGGGTCCACCATTGCCTCGGGCGTATTCTTGCCGAGATGGAGGTGATCGCTTTGTTCCGCGAAATTGGACGGCGCATCGACAGTGTCGAGATTGTGGGGGAGCCGATATGGGTGCGCACCAACTTTACGGGCGGTCTTAAGAAACTTCCCATCCGCTACACCATGAAGGCCAAAGGTGATTAAGAATAATGTCGTCATGGCCCTATAATTATCCGCCATCCAATCCGGCACCGGCTGGTCCCGGCGCCATCGCTGAGTGGGGGCTGGCGATTGATGCGCCACGTACCATTGATGATCCGGACAGCTTTGATTGGCACGACGCGGCCGATGTGATCGTCGTTGGCCTTGGCGGAGCCGGGGTCGCGACCGCACTGGAGGGCTTAGAGCAGGGGCTCGATGTGCTCGCACTTGACCGTTATCAAGGCGGCGGGTCGTCCGCAGCGAACGGCGGCGTTTTTTATGCGGGCGGCGGCACTTCGGTCCAGCGCGAGGCCGGCGTCGAGGACGACCCCGACAATATGTACGCCTATCTCAAGCTTGAGGTGGGCGATGTTGTCGCTGATGAAACGCTGCGTGATTTTTGTGCGACCAGCCCAGCGACGGTTGAATGGATGCGCGGTCATGGCGTGCCATTTGAAGGCAGTCTTTACAGCAAAAAGACAAGTTTTCCGCCGCTCGACAAATATCTCTATCACCCCGACAGCAGTTTGGCTGCCCCGCACCGCGATATAGCAAAGCCTGCCGCACGCGGTCATCGCGGCGTCGGGCGCAATGGCAAAAAAGCGTGGGGGCTGGGGCGCTTCATCTGGGAGCCGCTGCGCGATGCGGCGATTGCCAAGGGCTTGCGCTTTCACACGCAGGCCGAAGTCCGGCAACTGGCAGTAGACGGCAATGGTCGGATTATCGGCGTGAGGGCAGAACGGGTTGTCGATCCCGCCATTGCGGCGCGCATCGTGGCCCTCGTTGAGCGGGCGGCCCAGTGGTTTGAAAAATTGCCGCCGACCTTGCCGGGATCGCAACTCACTTATGGTCGCGGCTATAAATTGCTTGCCAAAGCCAATGCGCTTGAGGCGGAAAACCGCGTGTCGCAATGGTATCGCGCGGGGCGCGGCGTTGTTCTCAGCGGTGGCGGTTTTATCATCAACAATCCGATGGTTGCTCATTATGCGCCCAAATATGCCGCAGGTATGCCCAATGGTACTCTGGGAGACACAGGCGCGGGCATCATGCTCGGCGTATCGGTGGGCGGCGCGACGGCGTTGATGGAGCGCGTATCGGGCTGGCGTTTCTTAAGTCCGCCCGCGGCCTGGGGCCGGGCCATTCTCGTCAACGGCAAGGGCGCGCGGTATGTCAACGAAACCCATTATGGCGCGACCATTGGTGATGCGATGGTCGAACATAATGGCGGGCGGGGCTATATCATCCTTGATGCCGCCGCGCGTAAACAAGCACTCAAGGACGCTTTCGGACCCGAAGTGCTGCCATTCCAGCGCGACATCACGCTGATGAATTGTCTGCTCACCGCGACCAAGGCAAAATCGCTCGACGCGCTGGCCGACAAGCTCGGCTTTGATGCGGCAACGCTCAAGCAAACGGTCATCGACTATAACCGCGCCGCGCGTGGCGAAATTGCGGACCCGTTTCACAAGTCGCCCGACGAAATGGGCGCGATCGGTGATGGACCTTATTATGCCATCGACGCGTCGGTGGATAGCAAAGCCTTCCCGCTTGCCTGCATGACGGTGGGCGGCCTCGTCGTCGATGAAAAAACGGGGCAGGTGCGCCGTCCTGATGCTAGCCTCATTACCGGACTTTATGCCGCCGGGCGCAATGCGGTGGGATTGTGCTCGCATCTTTATGTGAGCGGGCTGTCTTACGCCGACTGCATCTATTCGGGCCGCCGCGCGGCGCGCGCTATTGCCGGAGTTCGACTATGACTGAAACGGCCCTCCTTGCTCGTATTGAAAGGCTCGAAGCGCTCGACCAGATCCGCCAGCTTCCGGCCAAATATGCGCTCGCGCTCGATATGCGCGATATGGATGCGATGGTCTCGCTGTTTCCCGCTGACGTGCGCGTCGGCAAAGGCGCATCCGGCCGCGAGGCCTTGCGCACCTATATGGACGGCACCTTGCGCTCGCCCTTCACGGGCACCTCGCATCATATTGGCGGGCATATCATAGAATTTGACGATGAGGCCCATGCGCACGGCGTCGTCTATTCCAAGAATGAGCATGAGACCGGCGATGAATGGGTCATCATGCAGATGATGTATATAGACGATTATGTCCGCGCCGATGGCCCCGATGGGCCGCGTTGGTATTTCGCACGGCGCTTGCCGCTTTATTGGTATGCGACCGATCTTAACAAGCCGCCTATTGGCGATGCCAAGATGCGCTGGCCGAACACCGATTGGGTGGATGGCAATTTCCACAAGCTGTTTCCAAGCTACGCCGAATTTTGGGCGCGCGAGGGAGCGCCGGAAGGGCCAGTGCCGGAGCCAGCTCCGCTCGAAGGCTTTCTGCATGCGATGCGGCGCGGTGCCGAAGCGCCCAAGGTTAAGGTTAGGGCGGATTGATGCAAACCGAGGCCAGCGCCACGCCTCGTCCGCGCCGCGCTCGGGGGTGCCTTTTCTGGCTGGCGTTAGGGTTGGGTACGTTGGTGCTGGCCGCATTGATCTTGTGGCCCATCGCCAACCGCGAGTCGGTTCCCGCGCGACCGTTTGACGGGCAAGCGCTCGCTCCACCGATATGGGATGCAGCCTTTGTCCCGCGCGCCATCGAAGGCCAAGCGCTTACCTATCCCGGCCTCGCGCCCGATGGCAATGCGACGATCCATGCTGATGCCGCCCAATCCGATGTGCATGACCGGATGGGGCCAATCGGCGCCAACCTTGAGGTGCGCAGCCGCAAATCGGGCAATTGGCTGCCGCGCCAATGCTCGACCTTCACCTTCAGGAGCGATGGCCGGGTGGTCGCAATGTGCGGCGGCCTTACCGGCTTTCGCATGGTGCTGATTGATCCCGATACGCTGGCGATGCTGGCCTATTATGATCTTCCCATGCGGCCTAGCGCGTTTCAGGCGATGGTCGGGCGCGATATGGACATTATGTTTTCCGATTCATCGGGCGGCGCTTATTTCTTCCTCGACGACCGCGATGGCGTGGTGTTTGCCGACAGCCGCTATCAAGTGCAGCGCATTGTCGCAGTGGAAGACAAAGGCGAATGGCAGTTCAAGCTTGATCGCGGATGGGATTTGCGCGCCCATGTCCCGCATGATTGCCAGCATTATGATAACTGGTTTCCGAGCGGTGAATGTGATCTGTTGACGACGGTGATGCCGGGACCGGACGGGCGTTACTGGTGGACGACACGCTATGGCCGTGTCGGTACGCTGGACCCGGCTACCGGAAAGATTGCGCAGATGCGCTTTACGGGCGAGGAAATTCAAAATGCCATCGCGATGGATCGTTCGGCTGTTTATGTCCTCACAGACCATCGCCAATATGCGATGCAAGCAGGAGCAGATGGCATTCCGCGCGTGCTGTGGAGCCATGCTTATGATCGTGGGAGCGCGCGCAAGACCGGCTCGATCAATCAGGGCAGCGGCACGACGCCGACGCTGATCGGTGACAGATGGATTGCCTTTGCCGACAATGCGGACGGGCGCATCAACGCGGTGATCTTGCGACGCGATGCGCTGGCGGATGAAAAGACCCGCGAAGTCTGCAAGGTTCCGGTGTTTGATGAAGGCGCAAGCGCGACCGAAAATTCGATGATCGGTTGGGGACGCTCGATCATATTTGAAAATAATGCGGGCTATACCAATGCGCTCTCCATGACGGATTGGGACAAGGTGCGCGGCGGCATGGTGCGGATTGATGTGCGCGCGGATGAATCCGGGTGCGACATTATCTGGACCTCACCGCTCAAAATCCCGTCGGTTGTGCCAAAACTTGCGGCGAAAAGCGGGATCGTCTGGGTCACGAGTTTTGCGATGGCGCCCGATGGCAAAGATCAGGACTGGTTCCTCGTCGGCCTCGATTTCGCAACCGGCAAGGAGGTTGCGCGCGTTCCCACCGGACGGGGCAAGCAATGGAACAACAACTGGGCCGCCGTCGCCATCGGCCCCGACGACAGCCTATGGCAAGGTGCACTCGGCGGCGTGGTTCAGGTGCGGCAGCGCTCAGCCGCTAAAGATCGCCCCGGCTCTTGATATCGCCCAAATAATCCACCAGCAGCGCCGTAACCTCGTCTGACCGTTCCAACTGCATCATGTGGCCAGCGCCCTTTACCATTTCGACGCGGCGGACATCGGCATGTTGCTTGGGCAATTGTGCGAGCGGGTCATCGCCGTGCCAGGCTTCCAGGTCAACATCGTGGACGCTGCCGATAAAATAGAAGGGCACCGGGTTTTTCTTGCCGCGGTAAGGCGCGCGCTGGTGCCAGCGCAGGTCCATTGCGCGATACCAGTTGATGCCGCCCGCAAATCCCGTGCGCGCATAATCAGCGACAATATATTCGAGCTCCAGTTCGGATAGCCATGACCAGGGGAGGGGCGGGGCCGCTGGAAGCGCATCCATATAGGTCGCGCTGGACGGATGCTTCCACACGTCGAGATAATGATAATCCGCCGACAAGGCATAATAGACCCGCGCCAAAAATCCGCGGGGGTCGGCATCAAGCTCGGTATGGCTATCAGGCCGTGAGACGAAATCATGGATATGGACGAAATGATTTTGCGCCCATTCCGCAGCTTCTTGCAATGGCGTCTTGTCGAGCCGGTCGGGCCAATGGGGGTTTTCCAGACCGATGACCGCGTGCATCCGCTCCGGGTGGCGGTAGGCGGCGTCATAAATCGCTAAAATGCCGAAATCGAGACCGACAAAGACGGCGCGTTCTTCTCCCAGATGATCGAGCAAGCCGATGAGATCGCCAACCGTGTGATGGCAATCATAGGCGTGATAATCCGCTGGCCCTTCGGTCTGGCCCATGCCGCGCATATCGGGGGCCACCACGCGCCAGCCTGCTTTGACCAGCGGTTCAATCTGACGATGCCAACTGAACCAACTATGCGGAAAGCCGTGGCAAAGGATGACCAGCGGGCCTTCGCCTTGTTCGACATAGTGCATGTCGATGCCATTGATGCGCGCATAGCGATGTTGCCAGTCCGCCATGATTACATCCTTTGTGAACTGATATTGCCGCCATCGACAACAAGCTCGGTCGCGGTGATGTAGCTGGCCTCGTCCGAAAGCAGGAAGCGGACCGCGCGGCCGATCTCGTCGGGCACGCCAAGGCGGCCCATCAGGATGCGGCGCTCGAAGGTTCCTTGCGGGAGATAGTCAACGGTGGGTTGCAACATCGGCGTTAAGATCTGTCCCGGTGACACGGCATTGATGCGGATGCCATCTCCCCCTAACCGATCAGCCAATGAACGGATGAGACCCAGCATCCCCGCTTTGGCGGAGCTGTAAATGGGGTTCGCCGCATGGCCGAGTGTTGCATTGATCGAAGCGATGCCGACAATCGCCGAGCCTCTGTCCGCGGTGAAATCCGGCAATAAGGCTTGGGTGATAAGTGCCAGCGGGCGCAGATGCGTGTCTATCCCTGCCGCCCAGCTTTCTTCGGTGATACCATCGAGCGAGCCGGTATCAACGATGCCTGCACAATGGACGAGCCCACCAATGGAGCCAAGCGCGGTGCGGCTGGTGTCAACGGCGGCGGCATAGCTTTTAAGGTCTCGCACATCGACGCGAAGGCCGAGGGTGGCGATACCAAATTCCTGGTGGATGGCTTCCGCTGCGGCTCCGGCCTTGTCCCCATCAATGTCCCAAAGCGCAACGGGGCGCCCTACGGCTGCCAAGGCGCGCGCGGAGGCGAGGCCAATGCCTGACGCGCCGCCGGTAATGATGACCCCGGTAGCGGGGCTTCCTAGCGCTGGTCGCAAACTATCAGAGGACATAAGATGGTTCTGCCGTTGTTCTGATCATGCGTTGCTGCCGGTCAAATCGCGCGCGGCGACATAGCCAAAAGTCATCGCGGGACCGATCGTCGAACCAGCACCCGGATAGCTTTCACCCATCACCGAAGCCGCGTTGTTACCGATGGCATAGAGACCCGCAATCGGCTTTCCGTCGGTGCCGACGACGCGTGCCTTTTCGTCCGTTACCATGCCGCCATTGGTGCCGATGTCACCGGGGTGGATGGGAAAGGCATAGAAAGGGCCTTTGATGATCGGCGCCAGCGACGGGTTGGGCTGATTGGATGGATCGCCGTACATTTTATCATAGGTCGCCTCGCCGCGATGGAAATCGGGGTCTTCGCCTTTTTCGGCATATTGGTTGAAGCGGGCAACGGTCGCCGCGAGGGTCGCCGGATCGACATGTATCTGTTCGGCCAGCTCTTCGATGGTTTTGCCCTTGCGCATGATGGTGCGCACCTCGCCGCGTTGCAGCCAATCGGGCATTAACGGCAAGAGTGGCCCCACAGGATATTTGTGACGGAAACGGTGGTCGAATATCACCCAGCTAGGATCGGTCGCCGCGCCTTGCCCTTGTTTGGCAGCGAGGTTGGCGGCGGCCATTTTCTGCCCGACGATATGATAGGAGGCCGCTTCATTGACAAAGCGTTTGCCCGACTGGTCGACCATGATGCAGCCGGGAAGGGCGCGCTCGATAGTGGACAAGCGACCGCGATCTTCACCCGGAACAAAAAAAACCGGGGCGGCCCAGTTGGAATTCATGTTCATGGTCGCCGCACCCACCGCTTGCCCAGCGCGAATGCTGTCGCCGGTGTTACTGGAAACGCCGCCGCTATAGTGGGGGACAGGCTGCTGCGGGGCATTGTCCGCGCGCATCTGAGCATTTTTGTCAAAGCCACCTGCGGCCAAAATGACCCCCTTGCGCGCCCGGATGCGAAGAGATTTGCCCTCATGACTAACCACCGCGCCGATCACGCGGCCATCAGCATCGCGCACCAATTCCTGCATGGGACTTTCCAGCCAAACCGGAACCTTGCGTTTATTAAGCGCCAGCTTCAGTCCACCGAGCAACGAGTTGCCGAGAGTCAGGCGACGGTCTTTGCGCGACTTGAACCGGAACGGCCAGTCAAACCAGTAACGCGCGAGCGATTTGGTCAGATGTAATTGCCATCCGGGCGCGCGAAACAAGAGGGTGTAGGTTTCATCAAAATGCCAGTTCAAATAGCCGAACAGGCTCGCCGCCGGAGAGGCAAAGCGTAGCGTTTCGACGTCTTTGCCCAAAGCTTTGCCATCAATAGGGAGCGGCATATGGGTGCGAAACCCTTGCGGACTGCCGCCCGGATTTTCGGCGTGATAATCGGGGTAAGGGAAAGCGGCATAAACGATGTTGGTGTTATCCGTCAGCCAGCGCAACATATTGGGCGCTTCAGTGACGAAAGAGCGAATATTGGCGTCCGGCACATTATCCTTGGATAGCGCGCGGACATATTGGAACGCATCGTCGAGATTATCTTCAAACCCGGCGGCGCGGGCCTGATCACTGCCCGGGATCCAGATGCCCGCGCCCGAGGTCGCCGAGGTCCCGCCCCATAATTTATCCTTTTCGATGACAAGGACGTCGGCATGATTTTCCGCCGCCACCAAAGCGCTCAACAATCCGCCCGCGCCTGAGCCGACAACCAGCACATCGACTTCTTTATCCCAGGCCGCGCCGGTCATGGTTGTTCTCCCTCGCTGGCTTCAATGAAGCGGTAATAATAAGGCTGGGTGCGCGCATAGACGCTGTCCATTCGCCGCTTTAGATCGGCATCAAGCGATTCCGGCTGCGGCACGATCCAGTAATCGCCGCGCGCGATAGCCTCGAACACCAGCGGCGCGAATTCGTCAGGGGTAAGTCCGTGCTTGTCTTGAAGATATTGCAAGGTGTCGCGAAATCGCTGTCCATCCCCCGTTGCATCCTGATGCATGATCCGGCTTTTAACCGGTCCGGGCGCGAGGACTGAAATCTTGACGGGACTCCCCAGCATGTCGAGTTCGCCCATCAGACATTCACTCAAGGCAATCACCGCCGATTTGGTCATGGAATAAGGCGCCATCATCGGACTAGGAAGAAAACCGCCGACGGATGCGGTATTGATGATGCGGGCAGGCTGCGCTGCCGCAATCAGGCGCGGAACAAAGGCGCGCAGGCCATTGACAATGCCGTTGATATTGACGTCCCAGCTAGCCTTCCAAGCCTCGTCAGCAATCTCCCAGCTATAGCCCGTATGCAGCACGCCAGCATTGTTGAACAGAAGGTCCACCGTGCCGAACCGATCATAGACCGTATCGGCGAAGGTGCGGAACGCATCGGCGTCGCGCACATCCAGCGTGGCTGTGATCGCCCCTGTGGCAAGCCCCCCCGCCACCTCTTGCAGCCCGTCCCCATTGAAGTCTGCGAGCGCCAGCTTCATGCCAAGCGATGCAGCGTGTCGGGCGAGGCCTGCGCCAATGCCGCTCGCGGCGCCGGTGATGACGGCAACCTTGCCGGGAAAATCTGTCACGCTTTGCCACTCCCATATTGCCGAACCGCTTCCGCGACCGCGTTGGCTACGTCATTGCGGCGATACCCAAGCAGAGCGGTTTCCGCCGCGTCCGGTTCATAGCGGATATAGTTGCCGCGTCCTTGCGGGATTGCAACATCGGGCAGCATGGGATGGGGTTCATCTTTCGCTTCCATCGTTGCTTCGTTTCCGGCCTTGGCAAAAAACAGCCCGAAATAATCGGCAAAGCTCAGATTTTCGTCGCCGACAAGATAAGCCTTGCGATTTTCGCCGCGCTCCAATGCTCCTTCCACCGCTTCGGAGAGTGAGCGGAACGACATGAAATTGGTGCCGCCCGCTGGCGCAGTGGCGGGGAGGGGGATCGTCCCTTCGGCCCATTGAACATAAGGCTGAAACAATTGGCTTGATTGCCCCGGAACGCAGCCGACCATGAAGGGGGCATTGACGCTAATGACGTGGAAATCGTCGGTCGCTTCTGCGCGTGCGCCTTCGCAGGCGGCCTTGCGCGACTGGATATACTTATTCCCGGCAATAAGTTCGGGCGAGGCTTGCGGATAGAAACTGCCAAGCTGGATGGCGCGCTTCACCCCGGCTTCGCGGCAGGCGCGGAAGAAGGCAGGAGCCGCTTCATGATTGGCCTTGAACAAATGCGCATCGGCATCGCTGCCGCGCGGAATATGGCGCGGATCATTGCCCGCAGCAAAAACAACCCAGTCAAATCCCTTGAGCTTATCGGGCGTAAAATCCCCTGCGACATAATCGCCTTGGAGAAACGGCATATCCGCCATCGGGGTGCCTGCTTCGGGGGGGGTACGCGCAGCAATGGTCACGTCATGGCCGCGTTCTTTAAGACGGGCAGCAATATGACCGCCAAGCGCGCCGGTGCCGCCTACTATGAGGGTTTTCATGATCATGCTCCGCGTCAGGAAGGAAGATAAAGCTGAGCCGATTTGCCGCCATCGACCGGAAGCGCAACGCCGGTGATGTAGCTTGCCGCATCGGACAGCAGAAAGACAATCGCTTCGGCCAGTTCTTCCGGTTGACCACCCCGACCCATCGGGATCGCGTCGGCTGTTTTGGCGGCCGTCTCCGGTGCTTTGCGCGCAAAGTCTTCTGTGGCTGGTGTCTGCACCTGTCCTGGCACGATGGCGTTGATGCGAACGCCGCTGCGCGCGGCCTCCATTGCCGCGCACGCCGTGAACTGGATCAGCGCGGCCTTTGAGGCGGAATAGCTTGCCATCATCGGGGCAGCGCGGATTGCCGTGGTCGAAGAGATATTGACGATAGAGCCGCTTCCCTGCTTGGTCATGACTTTAAGCGCTGCCTGTGTACCGACAAATACGGCATCGGCATTGACCGCAAAATCCTTGCGCCAATGGTCAAGCGTCAGATGCTCGAGCGGCGCATAATGGACGGACATTGCATTGTTGACCATCATGTCGAGACGGCCATGACGCGCTGCAACATCAGCAACCAGTGCCGCAAAGGCATCAGCATCCGAAACGTCCAGTTGATGTGTTTCCACAGCGCCCTCTGTCGCAATCTCTGCGCACGCCTGTTCGAGTTTTTCCGGACGGCGCGCACAGATGACGACCGTGGCCCCGCGCCGGGCGAGCAATTTGGCGGTCGCAAGGCCTATGCCATCGCTTCCGCCGGTGATAAGGGCAACTTTTCCCGCTAAATCCTTGGTCATGCTGCATCCCTTGCGTGAATTTTGTTGAGGTCGGCATCGCCTGTCTTATGTGTCAATACACAGGAGGTGCCGCCCGGCGTATACATCATGGTGACGCAGCGATTGCAGGAGGTGCAGCCCGATTTCAGCGTCGCGCCTTCGCGGAACTGGTTGATGATGTCGGGATCGTGGATGAGGATGCGCCCCATCGCGATCGCATCGAACCCGTCGTCGACTGCCTCTTGCGCATCGGCGAGCGAGGTCACACCGCCCAGATAACACAGCGGCATATTGACCGCATCGCGGATTGTGAGCGCATTGTCCCGCAAATAGCGCGGATGAAATTCGACATTTTTTGGTTCAGTAAATGATTGCAGCCACATGCCCAGCGCAATGATCGGATTGGCGGGCTTGCCGCGATTTTCCTTGGGAAAGCTGTTGCCGAACATTGCCGTAATCGATTCGATGTTAAGGCCATTGGACAACACCGCCATGTGCGCGCCTGTCGCCTCGATTGATTTGGCAATGGCGATGCCGTCTTCGATTGTGTTGCCGCCGCTGGCCCCGTCGGTCATCGAATATTTGACGATGACGGCCAGGTCTTTGCCCACCGCATCGAGCACCCGGGCGAGCACTTCATTAGGGAAACGCACCCGTTTGGCGATGTTGCCCCCATACTCATCGGATCGCTTATTATAGAAAGGCGAGAGATATTGGCTCAGCAAATAGCCATGCCCCATATGGATTTCGACCGCATCAAACCCGGCCTCGCGCGCCAGTTCTGCGCCGCGCACAAATTCGCTCGCGATCTTGTCCATGTCGTCGCGGTCCATCGCCTTTTTCCAGAAGCGATTGGACATCACGCCAACCTTGTTGAACCCGCCGCTTGCGGACAGTGGGCGCGGTTCCTCGCACAAGGTTTTGGGGAGGAAGGTAAAGCATCCGCCGTGGGTGATCTGCGCACTCGCCGCTGCTCCATGACGATGAATGCCGTCAACCAGCGCCTTGAGGTCAGGCACGGATTCGCGGTTGAGTGTGACTTGATCGACAAAAGTGCGACCATCCGGGCTAACCGCGCAATAAGCGACGGTGCTGAGCCCGACACCTCCAGCCGCCATCTGCTCGTGAAAATGCGCAAGACCTTTGGTCACAATGCCTTGTTTCGCCATGCCTTCGTTGGTCGCCGACTTGACGAAACGGTTGCGTAGTTTCAGCGGCCCGATGCTGAGGGGATCGAACGGGGAAGCTTGACCCACAGAAACTCTCCTATACAATATTATTTAACGCAATTGACGTTCTTATGCTTGGTATGTCAATGTAATGCGTAAAAGAACAGTCAAAAAATTACGAAATTAGAGAGGTTGGGTTAATGGGTGGCGCGTTGAGCGGCAAGGTCGCTCTGGTGACAGGAGCGGGGCAGGGTGTAGGGCAAGGCATCGCGCTCGCGCTTGCCGACGCGGGCGTCGATCTCGTTATCGCGGGCCGGACCCTCGAAAAGCTGCAAACAACTCAAAGGCTTGTCGAAGAGCGCGGCGGCGCGGTGGCGTGTGTGACGTGCGATGTGCGGGATGCTGCGGCGCTCGAAGGATGCATGAAGGAAGCGGTGACGCGCTTTGGCGGCGTCGATATATTGGTCAATAATGCTCAAGAGGTTCCGCTCGGTTCGCTCGACGACGTCACCGACACGGCATTCATTGCCGGGTTCGAATCGGGACCGTTAGCGACGTTCCGTTTGATGAAACACGCAGTGCCCCATATGCGCGCGCGGGGCGGCGGGGTCATTTTCAATCTCATCTCATCGGCTGCCGAGCGCTGGGATATGGCGGGTTACGGAGCCTATGCTGCGGTCAAGCAGGCGACGCGCGCGCTGACCCGGGCGGCTGCATCGGAATGGGGCGGCGATAATATACGCGTACTCAACATTGCGCCGCACGCCGAATCGCCCGGCCTCAAATGGTGGGTGCAGAACAATCCCGAAGAAGCCGAAGCTTTTTTCCGTACCATTCCGCTTGGTCGGATCGGGCGGCTGGAAGAGGATATCGGGCGCGCAGTAGCGGCACTCTGCTCACCGGCGTTCGCTTATCTCACCGGTGCGACCATCCCGCTGGACGGCGGTCAGGCCAATTTCGGTTAAACGGGAGACGCGCTGATGGAAAAAGTCATCTGCCTGTTGTGGAGCGAAAGTGGGGAAGCGCGCGAGGCGTATAATCGTCGGCTCTTGGCTGATCTGCCTCTAGCGCTCCGCGCGGCAGGGGCGCAGCACATCCGTATCAACATCGAGGATATGATAACCGATCAGGGATCAGCGCTGCGTCAATCGCGTGGCGAGCCGCAGCATCAGGCGACCGTGCAATACTGGCTCCCATCCGCCAACGCTATCTTCCGGATAGACGTCGACACCGCTATTGCGCAGCATTGCGGTCATTTCGCGGCTTATCTCGTCGTCGAATCCACGATCATCCCGAATGAGGCGCATCAGCCAGCTATTGGTGAGCGCAATTGGGGCTGGGCGCAAATGGCGTTCCTCACGCGACCCCAAGCGCTGCCCTATGACGAGTGGTTGGCGATCTGGCAGGATCGGCACACCCGTGTCGCCATCGATACCCAGTCGAACTTTGAATATGTGCAAAATCTGGTTGTGCGGGCGCTCACTCCGGACGCGCCGCCCTATGCAGCCATTGTCGAGGAATGTTTCCCGGAAAGCGCACTGAGCGATCCTTATGTGTTTTTCGATGCGGTTGGCGATCAAAAGAAATTCGATGCCAACCTCGCCGCCATGATGGAAAGCTGTGACCGTTTTATCGAGCGCGGGACGATCGATGTGATTCCTACTGCGCAATATAATTTTTGAAGAAGGACAAGAGCCGGGCATGAGTGATCTGTTCGCCCATTTTGCAATTGAGGATCGCGACGGTCAGCGCCGCTTTGTCCATGCGCCGCCCGACCTTTGGTCGCTCATTGCAACCGCGCGGCGCTTTGGTTCGGCGACGCTCGTAGTCGAGGGTGATGAGCGGTTCAGCTATGACGAAATTTTTGCACGCGCCGACGCACTCGCGGCGGCAATGGGGGTCACGCCAGGTGACCGGGTCGCCATCGCGATGCGCAATCGCGCTGAATGGATTATCGCCTTTCTTGCAATTATCCGCGCGGGCGGGGTTGCGGTCCTGCTCAACAGCCGGGGATCGCCCGCCGAGATGATGGCTGCGGTTCAGGAGTGCGGGCCTGCGCTGGTGCTGGCGGACCGGCACCGGCGCGAGGTGTTGCAAGCGGGCGGTTATGCCGGACGGTTGATTGCAACGGCCGATTTTCCCGCGAGCGATGCCGTAGCGCGCCCGCCCGTTGTCCGCCAGCCGGAAGATCCCGCAGTGATCATGTTTACCTCCGGTACTTCCGGGAGGGTCAAGGGCGCGGTACTCTCTCATCGCAACATGGTGCATGCGTTGATGGGTATCCAGCGATCCGGACTCATGATCCTTGCGACAATGGCAGAGCGAATGGGCGTGGCTCCTGAAGCGCTTATCGCTAATGCCCCTCCGATGGGGGTGCTGCTGGTGTACCCGCTCTTCCATATTTCAGGCATCGGTTCGGGCTTTTTGTCGACCCTGCTTGCGGGCGGCAAGATTGTGATCATGCGGCGTTGGGATGTGGAGACTGCGTTCCAATTGGTCGAGGCAGAAAAGCTCACCAATATTGGCACCGTACCGACAATGCTGTGGGATATCCTTCAGCATCCAGCACTTGGAAATTATGATCTGACCTCGATCCGCAGCGTCGGTATTGGCGGCCAAGCCGTGCCGCGCAACCTGCTCGATGCAGCGCGCAAGGCCTTGCCGCATGCGGTATTCGGTACGGGCTATGGCCAGACCGAAACGAGCGGCGTCTATGCGATGATCATGGGCGAAGAATTTGACGCCCATCCCGGCACGAGCGGCCGGGTGTCAGACTTGATCGAAGCGCGCGTTATCGGAGTTGATGGGGCGGAATTGACGCCCGGCCATGTCGGCGAATTATGCGCGCGCGGACCGGTGGTCATGCAGGGCTATTGGAACAACCCGGATGATACTGCAGCGACGCTCGATGCTGATGGATGGCTCAAAACCGGCGATATCGGAATGATCGATAGCAACGGCTATGTCACCGTCGTCGATCGCAAGAAGGATATGGTTATCTCTGGCGGCGAAAATATCTATTGCGCCGAGGTCGAACGGGTCATCAGCCAATTGCCAGAAGCGCACGAATTTGCCGCATTTGGTATCCCTGATGAGCGATTGGGAGAATTGCTCGTAGCGGTAGTCGCCGGAGACAATATCGACGAACAACAGGTTATCGACCATGTTGCGGAACATCTTGCCCGCTACAAGGCACCAGGTAGGGTCGCCGTCGTGCCTGGCCCCTTGCCACGCAATCTTATGGATAAGGTCGACAAGGTGGCGCTGCGCCAGCTGTGGCCGCAATTAATCGGAGACGAATGATGGGAATGCCTAAGGACATCAAGATTATCGACTGTATGCTGGGTATTCCCAATTCTGAGGATCGCGAAGATTGGTATTCAAGCTTTGCGCCGCTGATCCGCGACCAGGAAACGCTCGATAGCTTCAAGATGCCGGCGCAATACATGTTCAAGGATATTCCCGTGCTAGACAAGTCCGATGATTATGTTGCTTGGACGGTCGAACAGATGGACAAGCATAATATCGAAAAGGCGCTGGTCGGCTGGAATGACAATGAGACGTCGCGTCGCGCCAAGGAAAAATATCCGGATCGCTTCTTCTTTGACCTGCCGATCAATCCCAATGGCGGGATGGATGAAGTGCGTCGCATCAAACGCATCCATAGCGAAGTCGGCCTGTCGGCGCTCGGTTGCTTTCCGGCTGGCACCAATCCGCAGGTGCCGATCAATCACAAATTCATGTATCCGATCTACGCGACCTGTTGTGAACTTGATATTCCGATCCTGCTTAACGTCGGTATTCCGGGGCCGCGTATTCCGATGGAAACGCAGAAGGTCGAGCATGTCGACGAAGTGTGCTGGTTCTTCCCGGAATTGAAGATTGTCATGCGCCACGGCGCCGAACCGTGGGAGGATCTGGCTGTCAAGCTGATGCTCAAATATCCGAACCTTTATTATTCAACCAGTGCCTTCGCGCCCAAACATTATCCCAAGGCGATAATCGACTATGCCAATACCCGCGGCAGCGACAAGATTATCTATGCCGGATATTTCCCCATGGGATTGAGCCTTGACCGGATTATGGGCGACATGCCCAACGTCCCGTTCAAGGACGAAGTCTGGCCGAAATTCTTGAGAGAAAACGCTAAGAAACTGTTCAAATTGTGAGGAATAAGGAGCCGGGAAGTCTGCTCCCTTTGTTGGAAATTTGCCGTTCGAGCGAGACAACCCCGCTCACGGCAGCGGGAGCATCGAAACGCTCCCGCCTCAAGCTAAGGAGATGAGCAATGTCTGAGAAAGAACATCGTGCAGCGGGTGATGCCCGCACCGCGCCGGTCGCAGTTTGGCAGATTCTGGAAAAACTGCGCGGGCAGGACCTGCTGGATTGGCGCGTAGCCGAGGTCACCAACCGGGCCTCTATTGAGGAACGCAACCTTGATATCGGCATTCCGTTTGGCTGGTATCCGTTGATCCAGTCCAATGATCTGGAAGTCGGCGTGGTCAAACCCCTGCGCTATTTCGGCAAAGAGTTGGCCATCTGGCGCGGCGAGGATGGCGAGGTGCGCATGGTCGATGCCTATTGCAAGCATTTAGGCGCGCATATGGGCTATGGTGGCAAAGTGCACGGCAATCTCATCGAATGTCCGTTCCATGCTTGGCGCTATGATGGCGATGAGGGCGTGGTCAAGGACATCCCTTATTCTCCGAGCATTCCGCCGCAAGTGAAGCGCAAATGCATCACCACCTGGCACATGGATGAGGCCAATCGCTGGATTTGGGCCTGGTATCACCCCGAAGGCGTTGAACCGTTGTGGGAGGTAGTGCACCTCCCCGAGGCGACCGATCCTGAATGGACAGACTATGACGTGTTTGAATGGCACGTCTGGGGTTCGATCCAGAATATGGCTGAAAATGGCGTCGACTTTGCGCATTTCAAATATATTCATGGCACCGCCAATGTCCCGCAGGGCGAATTGCGTTGGGGGGAATGGGGCCGCGGTGCGGATGTAAAAACCAAACTCGGCACGCCTTTTGGTGAGGTGGATGGCTGCATCAGCTATGATACGTTAGGCCCTGGGCAAAGCTGGACGCGCTTCACGGGCATTTCTGAAACCCTGCTGGTTGCATGCATCACGCCAGTGGAGCTTGATCATGTCCATGTCCGTTTCTGTTTTACCCAGCCTAAGGCGCAGGCCGAAGGCGAGCGGGCAGGGCTGGCTCGCGCGATCGTCAAGGATATTTGCAAGCAGTTCGACCAGGACAAGGTCGTGTGGGACCGTCAACGCTTTGAACCTAACGCAATCATCTGCCAAGGCGATGGTCCGATCGCGCAGTTCCGCAAATTCTACAGCAAATTTTATGTTGGTAATCATAATAGCCCGGAAGCTGTGGCGGCGGAATGACCATGTCGCGGCGGGATGTGGTGAAAGGCATCGGCGCGGCGGCAGTGGCAGGAGCGGGCGCATCATCGCTTGATGCTAAGCGACCGGCGGCGGAGAAAAACTCCGTTGCCGCGCTGCTCGACAGCGAGGATGCGACCGGGCTTGCGGCATTGGTCCGCGCCAAAAAGGTTGCAGCGGCCGAACTACTCGAAGCGGCAATTAGCCGCGCCGAAGCGCTGAACCCGCGCTATAATTTCCTTGCCCAGAAACTTTATGAATATGGGCGAGCGCGGGCGGGAAGCACGCCCATCGACGGTGTCTTTGCCGGTGTTCCCTGGCTGATCAAAGACCTCAACACCCACATCAAGGGTGAAAGGACGGGGCAGGGCAGTCGTTCCTATGACAATTACCGCGCAGAGGTAACATCCGAACTGGTGCGCCGCCATGAACGCGCGGGGCTGGTCATCTTCGGCAAAACCACAACGCCGGAATTTGGTCTCACCGGAACGACGGAATCGGTCGCTTATGGCGCGACGCGCAATCCGTGGGACGAAACGCGCACCTCGGGCGGTTCCAGCGGCGGTGCATCGGCAGCGGTTGCTGCGGGTGTCGTGCCAATGGCGCATGCAACCGATGGCGGCGGGTCGATCCGCATCCCGGCCTCCTGTTGCGGTTTGTTCGGATTGAAGCCGAGCCGGGGCCGGGTGCCGATGGGGCCGCCGCGCACCGAGGGCTGGGCCGGGCTTTCTGCGCATCACGCGATTACGCGTAGCGTGCGTGACAGTGCCGCGCTGCTTGATGCAACAGCGGGGGTTGAGCCCGGCTCGCGCTATGGTGCACCGACATTGCACCGCAGTTTTCTTGAAGCGATGCACCGGAAGGGCGAGCCCTTCAAGATCGCGCTGATGACGAATGCGCCCGCCGGAACCCCGGTCGATCCCGAATGCGTAAAGGCCGCACAAGATACAGCGCGACTATGCGAAACATTGGGACACAAGGTCGTCGAGGCTGCACCCAAAATCGATATCGCCGCGATGAGCTTCGCGCAATTCGTCGCCATCGCATCGAACGTCGCCGCCGATGTCGAGGACCGCGCCAAACTGACAGGGATCGATCCGACCACGGTGCTCGAACCGATCACGCTCGGCTTTGTCGAAATGGGCAAGAAGTTCACTGCGCGCGATTTTGCCCGAGCCAATAGCGCGATGCAGAAAATCGCCATCGACGTTGCGACGTTCATGGCCGATTATGACATCATCCTGTCGCCCACATTGGGCCAGTTACCGGTTAAGCTGGGGACGATTAACCTCTCCCCACCGGTAAGTTTTGAAGAGTGGGGGCGGCTCGCCTCGACGTTCTCGCCCTTTACCGCGCTGTTTAACATTACCGGCCAACCCAGCGCATCGCTGCCGCTCGGCCAATCCCGATCGGGACTGCCCGTGGGGTCGATGATTACCGCGCGCTATGGGGAGGAATCTTCCCTGTTCCGATTGGCGGCGCAATTGGAAGAAGCCGCCCCCTGGTTTGATAAAATCGCGCCGATGCGCCGCCTTGAGCAAAGGAAATAAGATGGACGATATTCCTTATCTCGCCCGCGGGATAAACCTGCTCGGGACGGAGTCCAGCGTGCTGGTGTCCAGTTCCAAATATCTCAACAATGCTCGTTTGCGTGAATGGATGGCGTTGATCGCCTTTCGCAAGAATGGGGCGGATTTTCCGCCTGCGGCCGAGATGCATGAGTTGATTGGCATCCTCGAAGAGATGCGCGACTTTGGCGCGATTGAGGAGATGTTCACGACAGAGCGTAAAAATAATCCGGAGCTTGATGCGTGGTTTTCAGAAGGTTTTGTGTCAAATTTCAAGCTTGAAGATTTGCGCGATTGTCCGCCCGGAAGCCTTGGTGGGATTCTCTACACCGCGTTCACCCAAGGAGGCTATGAAATCAATATTGTTCCTCCTTATGAACCGAAATCGCAGTGGGGATATTATTCGCTGCGCGCCGGGCAAACCCATGATTTCGAGCATATCCTGACCGGCGGCGGTTTCAACTATATGGGTGAGTTGGTGCCCTATTGGTTCCGCCTCACTACTATCCACAAGCATATCAAGGATAAAGAGCTTGCGGGTGAAATGAGCGTGATGGGCGTTCTGGGAACGATGCGCTATATTATTCGCACTATGCTCCATTATCCGCACGTCTGGGAAAAGGCGCTTGAATGTATTCAGCAGGGGATTGCGGTCGGCCAGCAATCCGATGCGTTCTGGATGCAGAAGATGGAGGATTATTGGCACCTCCCGCTGGAAGACGCGCGCGCAAAGCTTGGCGTGCGCGGCGCTTATGATGTCGATAGCTGGCGCGAGGGTGAAATCTGGGCGGGCAGGCTAGACGCATGAGCGCAGCTTACGATCTCGTAATCAAAGGCGGACGGATCGTTGATGGCAGCGGCGCCGCGCCTTATTTTGCGGACCTTGCCGTCAAGGATGGCGTCATCGCGGCAATTGGCGTGATTGACGAGACAGCCGCGACGATCATTGATGCAACCGGTCGCATTGTTACGCCCGGCTTTGTTGACCCGCATACCCATTATGACGGGCAAGCGATCTGGTCGGATCGGTTAA
Organism: Pseudomonadota bacterium; assembly: GCA_023458055.1. GTDB lineage: Bacteria > Pseudomonadota > Alphaproteobacteria > Sphingomonadales > Sphingomonadaceae > JAFAFE01. Next base: position 103,728 of record JAEXAW010000060.1, on the reverse strand, counting down.
GCCCGTCATCTTCGCATGGGGTAACCACCGTCATCACCGGCAATTGCGGCGTCGGCTTTGCGCCCTGCCGGGCATCCGACCGCGAAATGCTGATCAACGTGATGGAAGGCGTGGAAGATATTCCCGGCGTGGTCATGGCCGATGGTTTATCGTGGGATTGGGAAAGCTTTCCCGACTATCTTGATGCGCTGGATCGCACGCCGCACGACATCGATGTTGCGGCGCTACTGCCGCATTCGCCGTTGCGCGTTTATGTCATGGGCGAGCGCGGCGCTAATCGGGAGGATGCCTCGGCAGACGATCTTGCGCGCATACGGCAACTGGCGCGCGAAGCGGTGGAGGCCGGCGCAATCGGCGTCGCAACCTCGCGCTTGCTGATCCATCGTACAGCCGATGGGGATGCCATCCCGAGCTTCGATGCCGGGTGCGATGAACTAAAGGCGCTCACGGGCGGCATGGCGGATGCAGGCGGCGGCATCTTCCAGATTGTCCCCAATATGTTCAATCCGCTCGCCGAGGAATATGCGCTCATCGAAGAGGTCGCGGCCGCAACCGGCCAACCTGCGACGATCACGCTTGGCACCGCCAATGAAGGTCCGCCGAACTGGCCCGCCGCACTGGAGGCGATGGAGGGAGCCGCCGCGCGCGGTGTCAATTTGACGGCCCAGGTGCTGCCGCGCCCGGTCGGACTGATTCAGGGGCTTGATCTTTCCATTCATCCTTTTGCGCTTTGCCCAAGCTATGCGTCTATTGCCTCGCTCCCGCTTGAGGAGCGGGTGGCGGCGATGCGCGAACCCGCGATGCGCGAAGCCTTGCTCAGCGAACAACCTGACCCGGGCCATCCGCTGGCGCAGATGGGACGCAATTGGGAATGGTTGTTCCCCTTTGCGGGACAGCCCGATTATGCCCCGCCAAAAAGCCACAGCATCGCTGAACAGGCACGGCGCGCGAATGTTGCGCCGGAAGTGATCGCCTATGATTGGCTGACCCAAGGGAAGGGCGATAATTTTCTCTTCCTCGCACTCGGCAATTATTATGATGGCGCGCTCGATACGGTGAAGGCGCTGCTCGACCGCGAGGATTGTATTGTCGGGCTAGGCGATGGAGGCGCGCATTATGCCGCGATTTGCGACGCTAGCTACCCAAGCTTCTTGCTTACCCATTGGGTGCGTGACGCTAACGGGTCAGGGTGGAGCATCGAACAGGCGGTGCATATGCTGTCGCGCAAACCTGCACTGACGATGGGGCTGGGCGACCGGGGGCTGCTCGCGCCCGGATACAAGGCCGACATCAATGTGATCGATCTCGACCGGCTTGAATTGGCTTTGCCCCATATTGTGCACGATCTACCCGCCGGCGGGAAACGGCTTGACCAGCGCGCCAAGGGATATGATGCGACCATCGTTTCCGGCACGATCATCCGCCGCCACGATGAAGATACCGGCGCGCGACCGGGCAAGCTCGTCCGGGGTGCGCGCTAAGCTTTAATCGCCGAGATCCGGTGCCCAGGCGACGCCGTTGATGTGCGCGCCGCCATCGACGAACAAGGTATTGCCGGTGAGGTAACGCGCATCATCAGACGCGAGGAAAGCAGCAACCCCGGCAATGTCGGTTTCCGGATCGCCGATCCGTCCCATCGGGTTCGCTGCGTTGATTTGCTCGATCATGCCCGGTGCGGATTCGGTAACGCGCCGCGTCGCTGCGGACATGGCTGCGGGGCAGATGATGTTGCAGCAAATGCCATAGCGCGCCCATTCACGCGCGGCCGTTCGGGTATAGGCGCGCAACGCCTCCTTGGTCGCATTATAATCCGCGCTCCCCATATGCGCGTTGATACCGTTGAGCGACGCGATGTTGATGACGCGGCCCCAGTTTTGATCACGCATATGCGGGAAAGCGGCTTCCATGGTCCATTTGCACGCCCACAGTCCCATCGCGAGGGCATCCTCAAAATCGGCGTCGCTCTTGCGTTCGATTCGCGCAATGCCTGATCCGCGATAAGCATTGTTGACCAGAATATCGACGCTGCCGAATATTTGCGTGGCTTCATGCATCATGGCGAGGACGGAGGCGCGATTGCCCACATCGGTTTCGACCAAATGGGCCGTCCCCCCATTTGCGGCAATTTCGCTTACGGTTTGGACACCGCTCGCCGCATCAAACTCAGCGATAACGACCTTGGCACCTTCGCTCGCAAGGCGCTTCGCAATACCCTTGCCGATACCGTCGCCTGCGCCGGTCACTACGGCTGTCTTGCCCGCAAATCTGCCCGTCATATTCGCCTCCCCGGTTCATGGTGGGACGAGAGATAGCCGCTCCCAACCGCAAAGCAAGCCCGCTCAAATATCGTTGAGGGTCGACATGTCGAGCGCACGTTCGACCAAGAGAACGCCATGCCAGCGGCGTGGCAGTTGGCTGTTGCGCCGGTCATTTTCTGCCAGTTGCTGCACATCGCGGCGAAAGCGTTCGAACATTTCCGCCAGCGTTGCTGCGCCCGCTGCCGACAATTTCAGCATTTCCGAAACATAATGCGATTGCGGATCACCATAATCGAGATTGAAGAATTGTGCCTTCATGCGGTTTTCGAACAATTGTCGCATCGGGGCCTTGCGCCACAGGAGGGCACGATCGACGAGCGCCCGCGCGCGGTCTCCGGGCAGGCGGTCGATCAGTGCCAGTTTGTCGAGCCGGGTGAGTGCAGCCTCAATCTGACCTGCCGGGACATTATGTTCGGTTTCAAGGTCTTGCCAGCGCTCGCCGGACAGGATCGCCATGAACAGGAAAGCAAGGATATGATCCTCACTCAACGCCTGTTGCTGGGCGAGGGTTAACTCCTGCGCAAGGCCGGACGGCGCGCTGTCTGCCTCGCGCGCCAACTCCGCCAGCGTCAATCCGCAAAGTTCCGCGAGCTGCGCAAACTGGTCGAGTTGCAAGGCCTTCCCCGATAGCCAGCGTTTTACCGTCGACTCGCTGGTATTAAAGTGTCCGGCGAGGCGCTTGTTGGTCCAGCCTTCCGCACGCAGCGTCCGACGGAGAGCAGCAAGCATTATTGCTGATTGGTTCGATATATGATCCATCGCGGCTCACTATATGACCTGATTATAAGCTGTCCAGATGGTTGTGCGGCCATAAGGGGTTAAGCTGCCACCTATTCAGACTCTGCATCAGGCAGGGCGTGACATTTTCTGAGGAGAGTAGGGCGATGACCGAAGCTATGTTAATCAAAGGCGGTACCGTTGTTGACGGGACTGGTGCCCCGGCTTTCAAAGCCGACGTTCGGGTCAAGGATGGGGTCATCGCAGAAGTCGGCGCCGATCTCGCACCTCGGGGTGAACGCGTGTTTGATGCAGAAGGTTGTTATGTCACGCCGGGTTTTATCGAAAGCCATACCCATTATGACGGCACCATGTGGTGGCAACCTGATCTTGATCCGCTGCCGGGTTATGGCGCAACCACGTTGATCATGGGCAATTGCGGCTTTTCGGCTGCGCCTTTGCATAAATATATGCCGGCCCAGCGCGAGATGATCGGCATCTTCTCCTTCTTCGAAGATATTCCCGAAGGGCCATTCATCCAGAATCTGCCATGGGACTGGAATAAATGGTCGGAATATCGTGCCTCGGTCGAACGCAACGTCAAAGTGCCGCTCAACTATGCGGCCTATGTCGGCCATATTGCCATCCGTCTTGCGGCTATGGGTGTAGAGGCTTGGGATCGCGCGGCGACGCCTGAGGAAATCAAGGTGATGGCCGATTTGCTGGATGATGCGCTTGCGGCGGGCGCGCTTGGCATGTCGGACAATCTCCATGATCATGATGGACAGGACCGTCCGGTGCCGACGATGAAAGCCGATGACGCCGAATTTGAAGCCCTGTTTGATGTAATGGAGCGCTATCCGGGGAGCTGCTATCAGGTCATCGTTGATACCTTCATGCGCATGACGGGGCCTGCCAATTTGGAGCGTTTGTCGAAACTCCTCGCGGGCCGCCCGATCAAGGTGCAGATCGCAGGCGCGGTTCCAACGCTGGAATTCCAGAAGGGCATCCTCCCCGCAATGCAGGAAAGCGTTCGCAAAATGCGTGAGGCCGGCGTTGATATCTGGCCCGGCTTCGCGCATGTTTCGCCCACCTCGACCTTGAGCCTCGTCAAGTCGCTGATCTTCGCGCAGTCAAACGATTATGTCTGGCATGAAGTGGTGCTCGAAGATGATCATGCCAAAAAGGCGGCGCTCCTCGCCGATCCTGATTGGCGTGCCCGCGCCCGTGAAAGCTGGGATACACAGGCTTGGGATCATTCGCCGCTCAAGAATCCGCAGGATCTCTATCTGCTGGATAGCGAAAACGGCAAGGGGCCGCTTGGTATAACGCTCAAGGAGTTTGCTGACAGCCGCGGACAGCATCGCTCGGACGCAATGGCAGACTGGATCCTCGAAAACGGCACGCTGTCGACCGTCCACATGGCGCCTTTCCCCAAGGATGAGGAACTGACCATCGAATTGATGCGCGATCCCAACACGGTCGGCAATATTTCCGATGCCGGGGCGCATCTTCAGATGCTGTGCGGCGGCGGCGAAAATGCGTTGCTCCTCACCCAATATGTGCGCGAGGAAAAGAAACTGACGCTCGAAGAGGCGGTTAATGTGATGACCGGCAAGCTTGCTCGTCATTTTAACCTCCATGATCGCGGTGTGATCGCCGAGGGCAAGCGCGCCGATATCGTCGTGTTTAACATGGACGAGGTTGAGCGCCGCGAAATGGAAAAGGCGCGTGACGTTCCCGATGGTAAGGGCGGGATGACATGGCGCTTTACCCGTAAACCCATGCCGACACGCCTCACCATGGTGAATGGCGAGCCGACGTTTGAAAATGGCGCGTTCACCGGCGCGATGCCGGGCAAGTTCCTGTCGCCGTCCAATGATGAAAGCGCAATCGCAGTTGCAGCGGAGTAACCGAAGATGGAACCAGTCAAAGTCGGCGAAAGCGAACGCCAATATTTCAATGGCGCAATCCGCAAGGTCGAAACCGAAAGTTCGGTTCTGATCAGCAACTCGCGCTATTTGAACAATGCCGAATTGCGGGCGCTGATCGCACAGGAGATGCTGCGCCGTAACGGGGCGGACCTTCCGAACACAGCCTATATTCCTGAAGTCACGCAGATATTGATGACGCTGGAAGATTATCCCCGCATCATCGCGCTGTTCGAGGAGGAAAAGGCGCGGCTCCCGAAGTTCAAACAATGGTGCGATGAGCGTGTGCTTTCCAATTTCAAGAAAGAGGAGGTGCGTGACTGCGCGCCCGGTACGCTAGGCGCAGCTTTGTTCAACTGGATGGATACGAGCGGCTATGAGCTCGATCTGTTTTACCGTGAAATCGAGGTGGTGAATGACCTCACTTTCTATCTCCGGCAGGCTGCGCTCAACCATGATATCGAACATATGGTGACCGGCTTTGGCCCCAACCATGGCGGGGAAATCGCGCTTTTGAATGCGAACCTCTATAGCCGGGTGCGCTATTTCCACCCTGAACTTGCTGCCTTTTTCTGCCGCATTCAGGCTTATCTCAAATCCAAGACGATCCTCAAGGACGCGCTACATTATCCGGAAGCTTTCGCGCTCAATGTGGAAGCGGAATTTGCGGGCGCAAGCCAGGCGCAGAACTGGAAATACCCGATCATGCTCGCCAACTGGCGCGCGATGGTTGATCGGCAATTGACTGACATCCGTGAAGAATTGGGGATTACGCCGGTCCCGGCCCTGGATTTGTGGGAAGGCACCAACCGCTTGTGCAATGAGGATGATCCCAATTGGGGTGAGCCGCTGCTGCAAGCGGCTGAGTAACCGCATTTCTCTATTGTAAACTGATTTTATCCTCTATATGCGTAGCAATTGATAATAATTATTACGCATAGGAGTTGCGCGTGCGCGGACTGAACGGGAAAGCCGGAATTATCGTCGGTGCTGGCCGCGGGATTGGCGCGGCGACTGCGCGGCGCTTTGCCGAAGAAGGTGCCTCTGTTGTTGTCGGCGATTATGAGGGCGAGTGGGCGGAAAGCGTCGCGGCCTCCATCCGCGAGGGCGGGGGTAAAGCCATCGGGGTGCGGGTTGATGGAACGGATCCCACCTCCGTCGCAGCCATCGTTCGGGCATGCCTTGATGAATATGACCGGCTCGACTTTTTCTGCTCCAATCTTGCAGGGGGAACCGAGGGCGACGTCGATGCGCTCAACTGTCCGCTTGACGTATTTGACCGGTCGGTTGCGATCAATGCGCGCAGCCATTTGATCGCGACGCAGGCGGCGCTTCCCGCCATGCTCGAACGCGGTGGCGGCGCGTTCATCTATACCTCTTCCGGTGCAGCCTCGGGCGGTGCACCGTGGCAGGTCGCCTATCCGATGACTAAGAATGCCATCCATCCGCTCGCCCGCCATGTCGCGGCGAAATGGGGGCGAAAAGGGATCCGCGCGAACGTCATCTGCCCGGGCCTGGTGTTGACCGAAGCCGCGATGCAGCATCTGACGCCCGAATATCTCGAACGCGGAAAGGCAGCGACGCCGCATATACGCCTTGGTGAACCCAAAGATATCGCGGCTGCTATCGTGTTTCTCGCGTCTGAGGATGGCGAGTGGATCAATGGGCAGGTCTGGCACGTCAATGGCGGCACGCAGATGCGCGATTAAGCGCGGGCGATGACGGAGTCTGCTGCATCTAATCCGGACTCGCGAGCCACCAGCAATCCCTGGCTCGTGCTGGTTTTGCTCTTGCTCATCTATACGTTCAGCTATGCCGACCGCTATTTGATCGCAGGCCTGGTTGAGCCGATCAAGGCGGAGTTCGGGGTCGGTGACCAGTTTATCGGGCTGCTGATGGGCCCTGCTTTTATCATTTTCTATGTGGTCATGGGCATACCGATTGCCCGCCTTGCTGATCGCTCGTCGCGTATCGCGATTATCTGTGCCGGATGCGTCTTATGGAGCGTCTTTACGGGTCTTTCCGGCTTTGCGACCAGCGCGACCATGTTGGCAATCGCGCGCGTGGGGGTGGGCGTAGGAGAGGCGGCCTTCGCGGCACCAGCCTATGCGCTGCTCTCTGATTATTTCCGTCCGGAAAAAAGAGCCCTCGCTTTCGCCGTGCTCGGGGTGGCGGTTTATGCAGGACAGATTGCAGGCTACAAGGTCGGGCCCGAGATCGCAGCGGATTATGGCTGGCGCAACGCCTTTTACGTGATGGCTATCATCGGCATCATCTTAGGCGTGGTTGCATGGGTCGTCGTGCGAGAGCCTGCGCGCACCGTGCAGAAAGCAGCGGGCGAACCTTTCGCGCCGCTTGTACGACGCTTGGCGGCAGCACCATCCTATCTACTGATGATGGTGGCGATGGGACTAGGCACCATGTCGGGCATATCGTTCGGCTTTTGGGGGCCGGCGCTGTTTGCGCGCAATTATGGATTGTCGATGGAGGCCGCGAGCGGGATCTTCGGTCTCTATTTCGGCATAGCGGGCCTTACCGGCATGATATTGTTCGGTGCACTCGCCAACCGTGTAGCGCGGAACTATTCGCATGGCCCCCTGCTGCTCGGGGCCGGTGCCTTATTATCGGCGACGGTTTGCATTCTCGCGGTAACATGGTCGCCAAACCTTGGGTGGGCGAAGTTCTTCGCTATTCCGTCCGGCCTCTTGGGCGGCGGCTGGTCGGTCGGCGTGATGGTCACCCTACAATATTTGTTGCCCGACCGTTTTCGCGCGACGGCGACCGCGACCTTTCTCGCCGTATCGACGCTGATCGGATTTCTTGTCGGCCCTTGGCTTGCAGGAGCGGTCAGCGAAGCGCTGGGCAACAATGCAGCGTCGCTGAAAGCCGGACTGAGCGTAGTTATCCCCGTGGGGTTCGTCGGTGCTATCGCAGCCTTAATTGCAGTCCGTCGCCTGGAGCGGGACCGCGGCGCGCTGGCTGGATAGTTAATCTCTCTGCGCCGGGTTGGTCGGCGCTCCCGGCATCCCCATATAATAATGCCCGGCATTGAGACCGCCATCGACCGACAATTCGGTGCCCATGCAATAACGCGCATCGTCCGACGCGAGATAGGCGGCGGCTGCACCAATATCCTCAGGGTCGCCCGACTTTTGCGCGGGGTAAATCCAGTATCCCTGATCATAAAGATCACGCGGTATGTTCATCGGATTGGACATCGGTGAATGGATGCCGCCCGGATGGATTGAATTGACCCGGATACCGCGATGCCCGAGTTCGAGGGCGCAGGCCTTCGTAAAACCGCGCACGCCAAATTTCGACGCGCAATAGGCGGTCAGCGAGTTGGCACCGGAAATGCCATCGGCGCTACTCATATTGATGATGCTGCCCCCGCCCGCACGTTCGATGGCTGGTACGGCGGCTTGCGTTCCGATCATTGTTCCGATGAGATTGACCTCGATGATCTTGCGCATTTCCGCTTCGCTGAGGTCATCGAGCCGCTTGAACACCAAGATGCCTGCATTGTTGACGAGGCAATTGAGCTTGCCGAAGCGTTCCTCCGTTGCTGCTATCGCCTGGTCCCAATCCGCTCTCGAGGTGACATCAAGCGGGGTAAACGCAACGGCATCACCCAATGCTGTCGCTAGGGCGGAGCCTTCGTCTTCTAGCACATCGCCGATCATTACCTGCGCGCCCTCACCGACAAAACGGCGGACGATCCCTTCGCCGATCCCGCGGGCACCGCCGGTAACCAAAGCAACGATGTTTGAAAGCCTCTTCATTACAGTTCCTCTCGCCATTTTGTCGGGGTCGATAATTAACGGCTAGATTCTTGGCCCGCAATGCGCAATTAAGGAAAAAAGGCAGCGATAAATATCGAAATGCGGAGAGATTATGGCCAAAGATAACGCATTGTTTCCTCAAGGCGCAGCGCTTGTGCTTGGTGCAAGTGGTGGAATCGGTTCCAAAGTTGCGGAAGTGCTGGCGGGTGACGGAAGCGACGTGGCGCTGGTATATAATCGCAAGGTCGAAGCTGTTGAGGCGGTGGCGGGTAAAGCGGTTGCCGCTGGGCGCAAGGCCAGCACGCACCGCTGCGATGTCACCGATGCTGAGAGCGTTGCTGCGCTGGTTAATGAAGCGGTTGCAGCGCACGGCCGCATTCATACGCTGGTCTGGGCCGCCGGCCCGCTCGTTGAACAGCTTTATCTTTCGGAAACGCCCGATGAAAATTGGCGAAGGGCGTTTGAGGTTGAGGTGCACGGCTTCTTTTCGGTCGTGCGCGCGCTGATCCCGCACATGCGCGATGCGGGCGGTGGCTCGATTGTCCATCTGGGTTCGGCGGGCCATCTGCGTTGGCCGGACAAGGATGGTCTCTCCGTAGCACCCAAGGCGGCCAATGAAAGCTGGCTCAAAGGCATAGCGCGCGAAGAGGGGCGGCATGGTATCCGGGCGAATTCAGTGCTGGTCGGCGTGATCGACGCCGGGATGTTCCATGAGTTGATGGACAAGGGTGCGTTTCCGCAAAACTGGATCGACGAGACCATGCGCATGTTGTCGGTCAAGCGCTGGGGTCAGCCCGAAGAAATCGGCTATGCGGTGAGCTTCCTTGCGTCATCGCGGGCTGCTTATGTGACGGGCCAGCAGATCAATGTCGCGGGCGGCTTCGGCATCTGACGGCAAAGCATGAGGAGGAAAGGGCGATGACACTCAATCCGGGCGTGCAGGCAGTGCTGCAGATGTTCGCCGATTTTCCGCCGCTTGATTATACCGTACTGACCGCAGAGCAATTGCGCGCGGTCAACGACCAGCCGATGGCCTTTGGCGAGCCGATTGCGATGGCGAGGGTGGAGGATATCTCTATTCCGCTCGAAGGCCGGACCCTCGCGGCGCGGCTCTATATCCCGGAAGGTGTGACAGACAATCCTCCGCTGACCCTGTTTTTTCATGGCGGCGGATGGGTCTGCGGGACGCTTGAAACCCATGACGGCACCAGTCGCGCCCTTGCACGGGCAAGCGGGTCAGCGCTCCTCTCCGTCGCCTACCGCCTGGCTCCTGAATATCCCTATCCGGTGCCGCTGGACGATTGTTATCAAGCGACGTTATGGGCGTCGGCGCATGGCGAGGAGTTAGGTGTCGACGTAACCCGCCTTGCGGTTGCCGGCGACAGCGCCGGCGGTAATCTTGCGGCTGCGGTTGCGATCCGCGCGCGTGACGCAGGTGGCCCCGCGATCCGTCACCAACTATTGCTGTATCCGGTAGTACAGCCCGATTTTGCAGCGGCGTCCTATCAGGCCAATGGTAGCGGCGAATATTTCCTCTCGACCGATGCGATGCGCTGGTATTGGCAGCAATATATCGGCGATGGGAATGTCGATGCCACGCCGCTTGCAGCCCTTGCGGGGCAAAACCTTGCTGGCCTGCCCCCGGCGACCGTCATCACCGCCCAATATGATCCGCTGCGCGATGAAGGCAATGCATATGCCGAAAAACTGGCAGCTGCGGGCGTTCCGGTCGATCATTATTGCGCGCCCGGCATGATCCACGGCTTTGCAAGCATGTTTGAATTGGTGCCCGACGCGATGATCTCGATCAACCGGGCCGGCGACAATCTGAGGAGTGCACTGGCATGAGCAACAGGGAGCCTGTCGATCTTGAAACCCGGGCCGCGTTGACCGATCTCGCCTATCGCTATGCGCAGGCGGTCGACCGATGCGATGCCGCGGCGCTGGTCGAACTTTTTACGGCTGACGGCCGGATCGGCGGGATGGACGATACCGTGCCTGCATTCAGCGGGCATGATGGTTTAAGGCAGATGGTCAAACAGGTGGATACAAGTTTCCTCAAGACCATGCATAATGTGTTCAACCAGACATTCGAGCGGACCCAAGACGAGCGCGCAACTGGCGAGACCTATTGCGTTGCCAGTCATGTCATCGCAAAGTCCGATGGAAGTTGGGATTTGCTGGATATGGCCATCCGCTATCACAATGACTATGAGCGGGAACAAGGCGTGTGGAAATTTTCGCGGCGGCGGCTTGAGGTGGAATGGATCGAAACCCGGCCTGTCGCGCCGATGGACCCGGCCTTTCTCGCGGCTCGGTGAAGACGGCGTTAAACCGTGACAGAATCCCCGACAAGAATTGAGGTGTTTATGAATTTGGTAGCGTGGAGCCGCCCCTGATGTCCCAGGAATTTTCCGTCGATGAGATTGACCTCGCGGTTGTGGAACAGCTGCGTAAAAATGGCCGTGCGACCAACCAGCAAATTGCCGAAAATCTGGGGCTGACCGCCGCGACGGTATCCGCGCGTATCCGCCGGATGGAAGAAGCGGACAAGCTGCGGGTCGTTGCGGTGTCGGATTTTTCGGCACATGGCTATAATCTGCTGCTCGAAATTGCGGTGGAGGTTGATGGTCGTCCGGCACGCGAGGTTGCCGAGGAATTTGCGGATCTGCCCGAAGTCTTCGCTGCCCACCTCGTGACCGGCCGGTATGACATTGATCTTCTGGTTGCGCTGCGTGATTTCAGCGAATTGCATCCGTTGTTGCTCGGCAAGTTCGCCAAGATCAAGGGCGTTCGCTCCATGACCCCGGCGATTGCCGTCGATGTCGTCAAATATAAGTTCGATGTCGCCCCCATCGAAGCCCGGGAGAATGGCGCATGACCGCACCGCTCGATGATCTTGACCACCAGCTCATCCGCATCTTGTCAAAGGATGCCCGCATTTCCAACCGCAAGATTGCAACGGACCTGGGCGTAACCGAAGGAACTGTGCGCGGACGCATCAAGCGTCTGCAACAGGAAAAGCTGATCAGCTTTACCGCAATCACCAGCTTTGGCCTGTATCAGCAAACCCGCCTCGCCTTCATCGGGGTGCAGGTGGATGTTGAAAATGTCCAGCGGGTCGCCGATGAAATCGCGGCGATGCCTGCCGTCAACGGAGTGCTGATCACCTTGGGCCGGTTCAATATCCTCGCGATTTGCCTGTTCAACGAGCTTGATGAACTCCATCACGTGGCGTCCAATCTCATTCTGACGATCGACGGGGTCAACCATGTCGAGACCTCAATCGCGGTGCAGACGGTCAAATATAATCCGAGCGTGGTGCGGATTACCGAAGCAGACATCAGCGATAATGGGGGATAACAGCTTCGAATGAGATATGCGTAAATTATAACTCATAAATTTACGCAAAATGGGTAAATTAAAACAGTATGATGCAAATATCCGTCGTGACACTTGCATTGTCGAAGCGAATCAAGCAAACTGGCATCCAATAATCGACTTTATAGGATGACGGACGATGGCGACGACGGCTGAATATGGTCTGGGCGAATTTACCTACCCTCGCGGGTGGTTCATGGTGGGGATCAGCGATGATGTCGTTCCAGGCAAGCCCCATTCGGTACGCTATTTTGGCGAAGACATGGTGCTTTATCGCGGGCAGAGCGGACGCGCTTTCCTCGTAGAAGCCTATTGCCCGCATATGGGCACCCATCTTGCCAAAAACTCGACCTCTTATGTCGTACAGGATGAAGGCTATATGGAAGGCGATAATATCCGTTGCCCCTATCATGGCTGGCGCTTTGGTCCGGATGGCCGTTGCAACGAAATTCCTTATTCGCCTGCGCCCATTCCCAAGGCAGCGTGCATCAAAAGCTGGCCTGTTCAGGAAAAAGCGGGCTGCATCTGGATGTGGTACGATCCGGAAGGCGGCGCGGCCGATTATGAGCTTCCGGATTTCCAAGGTTATGACGAACCGCATTGGGTCAATTGGCAGCCGGAATTGCTGGGTGATCTGGCATGCCATCCGCAGGAGATCGTCGATAATATGAGCGACAAGGCCCATCTCGAACCGGTGCATGGCAGCATTGATATGGTCTTGTTCGAAAATGAATTTAACGATCACACTTGCCGCCAAATTCTGACCGCAGGGCATAAGACGCTGGCGGGTGCGGGCGCTGAACCCATGACCAATGATACATGGTACACGGGACCGGCGATCCTCCAATCAATCATGGTGGGTGAATATCCGTCCCTGATGTTGATCACCCATACGCCGATTGATGATGGCGTGGTCAAGGTCTGGTATGCTTTGGCGGTCAAGGTCGCCAACGAGAATCCCGACGCGGGAGATCGCGAGGCGGCGCAAGGCTATCACAAGGCCGGGGTCGCGGCGTTCGCGCAAGACTTCGAAATCTGGGGCAACAAGCGCGCCTGCATCAATCCGATGATGGTCAAGGGCGACGGACCGTTCCACAAGGTCCGCATTTGGTATAAACAATTCTATAATCCGCGCGCGCGGGCTGCCGAATTCCAGAAGCGCGTCAACGGGCATATTGTAACGCAGGGAACCGAACGCGATCCGTGGCCGGAGGCAGACGTTGCCTGACGAGAACAAACCTTAGAAACAACAGGGTGAGACAGAAAACCGGCGCGCAATGTGGTTGCGCGCCGGTTTTCGTTGGGTGTTAAGATATTTGTTAAATATGATACGCAAAAGTCACAGGTGGGCTTCTGTTAGCGGCTGATTGCGTAATTACGATTGACATCGATTACGAACATTGGAATGCTATCCAAACCGCCCAAGATTCAACGAACGGGGCAGACATATATGGGGAGGATAGCCATGAAGGACTTCATTCGTCTCAACGGCGTTGGCCTGATGCTTTCGGTTAGCGCATTCGGTTTGGCCGCGCCAGCTGCTGCACAGGAGGCAGCCGCACAACAAGATGGTGGTGTGCTTGAAGACATTGTCGTTACTGCACAGAAGCGCGGCGAAAACCTCCAGAAAACCCCGATTGCGATTTCGGCGGTCACCGCTAAAGACCTTGATTTGAAGCAACTGACGGAAATCAAGGATCTGAGCGCGATTGCGCCGAACGTATCGGTGCTCGGCGGCACCACCAGCAACGCGGCTTCCGTCGTTTCGATCCGCGGAATTCCAAGTCCGGCAGACGAAACACAGGGTTATGACTCGCCGGTCGGCATTTATGTCGATGGCGTCTATCTTGCACGCTCCTCCGCATCGTCGTTCGAAGTAGCCGATATTGAACGCGTCGAAGTGCTACGCGGTCCGCAGGGAACTTTGTTTGGTCGTAATACGACGGGGGGTGCGGTTAATTTCATTACCAAATTGCCCGATGACGAAGCGAGCCTCCGGGTGCGATTGGGCGCAGGCAATTACGGCCAACGGGTTGGCCGCGCTATTCTGAACAGCGGCGATATTGGTGGTCTGCGCATGTCGCTTGGCTATCTTCACCGTCAACGCAATGGTGTGATTGATAACAAGTTGCAGCCAAAAGACAGCCTTGATCCGGGTGGTTATAAAGTTGACGGGGTCCGTTGGGCGGCCACGCTGGACCTGACCGACAATCTCAAAGTGACCAACATTCTTGATTGGTCGAAAATCTACGGGGTGCCGCCTGCTACCACATTGATCGCCGTGGCCGATGGAACTGTCCGGCAACCGGTTACAATTGACGGGCATGTTTTTCAGCCGATCCAGCCGCAGAATATAGCGGGTTATCTGGCCGCTTCGCGCAGTCTTTCTGCTGATTGTCCGATTACGGTGACGCGCGCCTATCAATCGAAAATGTGTCTTGATCGGGCGGGGCCCTCTACGGATAAATTGTGGGGCAACATGACCCGCGTCGAGTTGGATCTGGGTGGCGCGACATTGCGATCCACGACGGCTTTTCGTCGCTGGAAAAATCATCTTGCGGGTTCCGATTTGGACGGCGTTGGGCCAATCTCGGGCCCATCCGTGGGCGCTCTCAATGCGACTAACACCTTGAACGGTTTTCCGGTAGCGACGCTGACCGCGCTCGGCATTCCTGCGGCGCAGGCAGCCTATCTGTCCTCGCAGCCCGTTCCAGCAATGTCTTGGCCGTTATTTGTTGCGCAGAATGACCGTAAACAGCGGCAGTTTAGCCAGGAGTTTGAACTTGTCTCAGACAGTGGCGGTCCCTTCCAATGGGTGTTGGGCGCATTCTATTTCAAGGAACGTGGCTCTGAAACCAATCCCCAGTTTTTGACCCAACTTGTCGATACAAACCAGCTGGTTTACACGGCTGCTAACCTTGGTCCGCTGGCGCCCGCTGCTCCGTTGTTGCAAGCAACTAACCCCATGCGGTTCCGCATGTATCCGGTCGCGACGGTGCTAAGTTATGATGCGTGGGCGTCGTCCAAAGCGGTCTATGGTCAAGGTACATATCGCTTCGGTGAAGAGGAAAAGCTCGGCGTAACCTTGGGTCTGCGCTATAGCTGGGATAAGAAGCGCTTTGCCATCTATCAAAACGGTCTCGTACCGTTTACGGCCGCGGAAAGGGCCTTGGCCAATCGGGAAAAGAAATTCAGCGCGCTTTCCGGCAATTTGACAATAGACTATCGCGCCACGCCAGACATGAACTTTTACGCGCGCGTGGCAAAAGGCTATCGCTCCGGCGGCTTCAATGCGCGGCAGACGGTGCAGGTCGCTAATCCGTCTCGCGGTATTCCAGAGATAGCGTTAACACCCTTTAATGAGGAAACCCTATGGTCCTATGAAGCCGGGGCCAAGATGAAATTCGGTAGTCGTGCCCGCCTCAATCTTGCGGCTTTCTTCAATGAATATAACGATCAGATCGTTACGGTTCCGCTGACCGGAGCGGGTACGAGCTCATTCGGTACCACCGTTTTAAACGCCGGGAAAACCCAATATATGGGCGTCGAGGCCGAGGGGCTGGTCGCATTTAACGATATATTTTCCGTAGATGCATCGATTGGCTATATCGACATCAAGACGAAGCAATATCCCTACCGGGACGTCACGGGTACGCTGCAGAACATCGGATCGGTTATCCCGGCGAGCTATGCGCCCAAATGGACCGCAAATCTCGGCCTCAATGCAAGCTTCCCGATGGGCGACACGGCGAAGGCCACCGCGCGGGTCGGCTATAATTATACGTCGAGCTTTATCATGTACAGCAACCCGTTGGCACGGGCCTTTGATAGCAGCGTTACCAAGGGCGACGCGCGCGGTCTGGTTGATGCGCAATTGCGTTTCGACGGACTGAACTTCGGCGGGCTGGATACCGATGGTACCGCGATTACCTTCTGGGCGAAAAATCTTACAAACAAAAAATATACGACTCGCACGGTGGATTTCAGCTCGCTCGGGATGGCGAATGCAAATTGGGGTGACCCGCGGACCTTCGGGGTTACGCTCGACACCAAATTTTAAGGGAGAAGCAGCTTAACCCTGCGGAGTGAAGGATGGAGAAGCCCAAAATTGCGTTAGTCACGGGGGCGAGCCGTGGTGCCGGTCGGGGGATTGCGATCGGTCTCGGCGAAGAGGGGATGACGGTGTATGTGACCGGCCGGACCGTCACGCCGGGTGATGCAAAAGGCTGGGATGGCTCCGTCTTGCCCGGCACCGTTGCCGAGACTGCAGCCGCGGTCACGGCGGCGGGCGGCAAGGGCATTGCAGTGGTGTGCGACCATGCCGATGACGCATCGGTCGCGGCGCTGTTTGCCCAAATCGAAAAAGAGCAGGGACGGCTCGACATATTGGTCAATAATGCGGCCTATATGCACCATCAGCTTATCGAGAAAAAACCCTTCTGGGACAAAGAGCTCGATGCGATGAAAATTCTCGATGTGGGTTTGCGCAGCGCTTATGTTGCAAGCTGGCATGCGGCAAAGATGATGGTGAAGCAGGGTAGCGGCACCATCGCGTTCGGCTCATCCTTTGGCGCGAGTTGCTATATGCACGGGCCCGCTTATGGCGCGCAGAAGGCCGGGATCGACAAGCTTGCGCATGACATGGAACATGATTTTCGCGGGACGGGGGTGCGCACCTTCTCGATCTGGATGGGGCCGCTCCGCACCGAACGTGCGGCCATCGCCGCCAGGACCAATCCCGAACAATATACCGAATTTATGGCCATGGCGGAAAATCCGGAATTTACCGGCCACATCATCTATGAGCTGGCGACCCAACCGGTGGGTGAAAAATTGTCCGGTCGCACCTTGATCGGCGCAGAGGTCGCCAAGGAACTTGGCATCAATGATCGGGGCGAGGATAAGCCGAGCCACCGCGAGATGCTCGGGAGTCCGTTGGAACCGAACCCGGCAGCGGTTTACTGACCTCGGACCGCGGTAGCGCACCGCCGGGTTATCGTGGGCTGGGTTCTGCATCTATCACCTCTGCACACCATTGCGCGCTGATCCAATGATGCTACTCTTGGTCGGCATGGCGGAGATAGCGCATGGCCGATAAGCCGCACGACACCGAGTGGTCGAAGCAAGATTTTATGAATATGCCTCTAGCCGAACTGCGCTTCGATGGCACCGATGACCGCCAGATTGACCGCGCAATCGCGGTCGAAACCCCGATATCCGTGGAAATATGCGGCATCGCCTATGCGGTGATGATGGCGACGCCTGCAGACCTTGAAGATTATGCCGTCGGCTTCGCGCTGGCCGAAGGGCTGGCAGCGAACCCCGGCGAAATAGAGGACATCGGCGTCCACGCCATCGGCGGTGGAATAGCGCTTCGCATCTGGCTACCGGACGCGGCAAAGGAGCACATTTTCGAGCGCGTGCGCCACCGGGTTTCGGAAAGCAGCTGTGGCCTGTGTGGTATCGAGAATATCGAAGAAGTGCTTCGCCCGCTGCCCCCTGTGACGGCGGCAATCCGTACCAGCCGCGACGCCATCGCGCGCGCTCTCGCAAGCCTTGGCGATCATCAGCCGCTGGGCCGCGCGACCGGTGCCGTCCATGCGGCGGCCTTTTGCGCGCCCGATGGCGCAATTCTTTGCGCGCGTGAAGATGTCGGACGCCACAATGCGCTCGACAAGCTCATCGGCGCGTTGGCGCGGGAAGGCCGCGATCCGGCTTCCGGTTTCATCCTGCTCTCGGCGCGCTGCAGCTATGAACTGGTAGAAAAGACGGTGCGTGCAAGGTGTCCGATGTTGGTAACGATCTCGGCACCGACGAGTCTCGCGGTGGAGCGGGCGAGGGCGGCGCAGCTTACGCTGGTTTCGCTCGCGCGTTCGGACTCCGCCCTGATTATCTGTGATGATCGCGCCATGATCGGGCGATGATTGATCAGGCGGGCTGCTGATAGCCCTTTATGCGCTAGGATCAAACACCCGGACGGGGATCGATTTGGCCGCAGGCGTCCCGCTGATCACATCATGATAATAGAGCGGGAGGAGCGGGTTCAATTCCGGATAATAGCCCGCAATCGCGCCGCGTGGCATCGGATAGGTGATGACCGTCAAACCATCCACCCGCCGCTCAATCCCGTCGGTGCTGATCGTTTCGAGCGCGATTGTGGCTTCGTTCGCGAGCCCGCGTTCCGCCATATCATCAGCGTTCATAAATACGACCAAGCGGCTGCCCTTCACGCCGCGATAGCGGTCATTATAGCTGTAAATCGTGGTGTTGAACTGGTCGTGCGAGCGAACGGTAGCGAGCCGCAGCATCGCTGGATCGGCGATGCTGTCATTCACCTCAAGGCCCGGGAGGGGCAGGAAATTGGCCTTGCCATTGGGCGTCACCCAAACGCGCCGCCGTGGCGGAACGTCAAGATGGAATCCGCGCGGCTCTTTGATTCGTTCCGAAAAATCTTGATAGATTGAGGGATAAACCTCCGCGATCTTGTCACGAATGAGGTCATAATCATCGATATAAGCTTCCCAATCGATCTTGCTGTCGGGCAAGGCGGCGCGCGCCATGCGGCACACGATTTCAACTTCGGGCTGGCAGTTGTCACTCACCGGATCAAGGACGCCCCGCGATGCGGTGACGTTGGACATCGAATCCTCGATGGTCACAAATTGTTCGCCTTTTGCAGTTTCGATCCGCTCCGAGCGTGAAACGACCGGAAGGATTAGCGCCTCCTTGCCGTGGACCAGATGCCCACGGTTGAGCTTGGTCGTGATCGCGACAGTCAGGTCGACCTGGCGCATCGCGTCATAGGAGCGATCAGTGTCGGGAATGGCCCGCACGAAATTGCCGCCGAGCCCGATGAACACCTTGGCCGTGCCCGCTTCCATCGCCTCGACGGTTTCAATCGTGTGGTGGCCCCATTCGCGCGGCGGATCAAAGCCGAACACCTCTTGCACGCGGTCAAGATAGGCATCGGATGGCTTTTCGTCGATTCCGACGGTGCGGTCGCCTTGCACATTGCTGTGGCCACGAATGGGCGAAATACCAGCTCCCGTTTCCAAAATTGCCTTTAAGCAACAGGATGTTCGCAACCTGCTGAATGAGCTCGGACCCGCGCTGTTGCTGCGTGAGGCCCATACCATAGCAGATCATTGTCGCGTTAGAGCGGATGTAAATATTGGCACAGCGCCGGATTTGCTCTTCAGCAACGCCGGACACGCGGACGATATCGCTCCAACTGAGATCGACAATTTCATCGCGGATAATATCCAGACCGACCGTGTGTTCGGCGATGAAAGCGTGATCGAGCACGGTTTCGCCTGCTTCCTCGCGTTCGAACATGACCTTCATCATGCCCTTAAGGAAGGCAAGGTCGCCGCCGATCTTGATATGGACGAATTCGCTCGCGATTTCGGTTGACCCGAAGGTCGCCATTTCGACGACATCCTGCGGATCGGCGAACTGGATGAGGGCGCGCTCCGGCATGGGATTGACCGCGATGATCGGTACGCCGCGTTTGCGCGCCTCGACCAGGTTGGCCATCATGCGCGGTGAATTGGTACCCGTGTTTTGGCCGATGATGAACAGCGCCTCGGTATGTTCGAAATCTTCCATGATGACCGTGCCCTTGCCGACACCGATAGCAGGTGCAAGACCGCGACTGGTCGGCTCGTGGCACATGTTCGAACAATCAGGGAAATTATTAGTCCCGAACTCGCGCACGAAAATGGAGTAGAGAAAGGCAGCCTCATTGGGCGTCCGGCCGGAGGTATAAAATTCGGCATGGTGGGGGCTGTCCAGCCCTCGAAGGTGGCGCCCGATGGTCGCATAGGCTTCTTCCCAACTCACCGGAACATATTTGTCGGATGCGGCATCATAGCGCATGGGATCAGTCAAGCGCCCCTGCATTTCGAGCCAATAATCCGACTGCTCCGCCAACTCAGTCACTGTATATTGCGCAAAGAATTCAGGTGTAACCCGCGCCTTGGTCGCCTCCCACGCGAGCGCTTTCACGCCATTTTCGCAAAAATCGAGCTTCTTATGGCAATCAGCATCAGGAAAAGCGCAACTCGGGCATTTGAACCCGCCCGGCTGGTTCATCGAAAGCAACGCGCGCGATCCTTTAGTGACCACGCTTTGCTGAAGCAGCACCTTTGCCGTCGCCGCCGCCGCGCCCCAGCCGCCAGCAGGATGGTCGTACATTTTGAAACGCGGCTTGTCCTCGTCAGCCATGACTATCGCACCCTCTTTGCTTCAAGGCTTTGCACCAGTCTGGTGATTAAACCATGAGGGAGGCAGGAAAGCAACCGAACCCCGAGAGGCAATGTGCGAGCAAAGACCCGGTCGAGAAGGATATGAACTTTAAGGTTGGGATCGATTTTTATGAAAAATCCTTGGTCGGGATGAGAGGATTCGAACCTCCGACCCCCACACCCCAAATGTGATTTTTTTCTGCAAATCAGCTTAAAGTGGTGGAACTTTAGCTTTCAATGTACGGCGCTGGAAGGCCAGCGTTGGGCGGCGGCCCAGCCGACCATCGCACCGGCCGCCATAGCTCCGACTGAAACCGGACCAATCAGCAGGAGCGCGATCAGCGCACCCGCGAGCGGTTTGCCCATGCCCACAGTGAGTGCTGCGGTCATCCCGCCTACCAGCATGACGGTGACCGGGATTTGCGGAAATAAGCCGAGCAACGCGCCGCCTGCCGCTGCGCCTGCGAATAACAACGGAAAGGCCGCGCCGCCGCGCCATCCGGCAGACAGACATAATGCGGTCGCAACTATTTTTAATCCGGCCAGCAATAACAGCGCCGGAGCCCCGATGGTCTCCCCCCAATGCACCAAGTCTTCAAGTTCGGCATGACCGGAAAAACGCAGAATGGGGAGCGTAGCGGCCAGAGCGGCGAACAACAGGGTGCCGACCATCGTCTGCACCACGATTCCGCCTGTCTTTGCGAGCATCTGTTCAAGCCACGGCAAGAGCTTGACAAAGGCGACCCCGACAGCGGCTCCGAGTACGGCAGCGGGCAGTGCAGCGAAAAAATCGGTGCCGTCCATGGCAGAGATATGGGGCGGCAGATGCACCCGCATCCCCTCTCCATGGAGCGCAAATTTTGTCGTCAACAGAAAGCCGACCAAACCGGCGGTTGCTGCAAGATAGAGCTGCCACCGCGGCGCTGCTTCTCCCTGTTCCGCAGTGGCGGCCCCTCCCAAGGGTGATCCATAAAGGCCGCCAAGCGCAGCCGCAGCGCCGACATCGGAAATATAGTGTCGCTCCTGCGCGTTGCGGGCAAGCAGCAGTGAGACGAGCGCGCCCAGTTCGGTCACCACCGCAAGAAGTCCGGCCTCAGGTCCAATCGAGCCGCCGAACGCTACCGCAACCACCGCCATTGCGATAAGCACCGCAATGTGGCTGACCTGTTTGCGCGTTTGCGGGACATCCTCGGCAAGTTGGGCCGCCAACCCCTCTCCGGCATAAATCAGGCGGAGGAGGGCAAGCAGAACACCGCCGCCGAGGATCACCGTCACAATATACCAGCGGCTGTCCGAACCGGACCAGATTAAGCCCGATAGTTGCTGCATCATCCACAAGGTCAACGCCGCGACAGCACCGGCCAACAGGCCATAGCCCTAGGCAATACTTACCGACTTCATCGCTCACGCTCCCTTTCTTTTTCAAGATCGGAGCGGCGCGTTGCGAGCATAGTTTCGCCAAGCGCCGTCGCCGTCGCAACGAAGATACCGAGGCCCACCAGCACAAAGCCGATCGTAAAAATCTTGCCCGCCACCGTATGCGGTGTCAAATCCCCATAGCCCACCGTTGCCAGCGTCATCACGGAAAAATAGACCGCATCAATAAAGCTCCACCCTTCGACATAATGATAGAAGAGCGACGCACATATTATCAACGTGAAGGTGAAACCAAGCAGTGCCCGCACGCGCGGATTTTCGAACGCGATCAAGAGCGAATGGATCAATCCGCGAACCGGCCTCATCGCTCGTCGCCCGTGGTCTGCTCGAATACCGACACATCGTCGGCCAATAACACCGCCAGAGGCCGGGTATGCGCGAACGATCCAAACACGATGGCCATGATGGATGTCAACGGAATCGCCAGAATAGCGCCAGGTATGCCCCAGATGGAGGACCAGAAAGCCAGCGCGACCACGACGACAAAGGGCGACATGTTAACTTTGTGTCCAACCATTTTGGGCTCGAGCAGATTGCCGACAAACGCCTGTGTTGCCGCAAGTAATGCGGTAACAATCAACGTAGTCGATAGCGAGCCAAACTGTGCCATGGTCAGCAGAACCGGCAGGACTATGCCAAGCATTGAGCCAACATAGGGTATAAAATGGAGGAGGCCGATCATCACGGCCCAGAATAGCGCGAAATCCACGCCGACGATCGCCAGAGCGATATAGGACAGCACCCCCAATATGATGCTGATCAACGTCTTGACCGCGAGATAATCACCGATGGACTGGTTGATATCGCGGACAATGGCATGGGTCTGCGCGGCGCTGCGGCCAGGTAGCGCAGTTGCAATCTTGCGGGCAAAGCCGCCTCGCTCGCCCATCAAGAACATTGCATAGATGACCACCATGACAGTAACGCCCAGAAAGGCCGAGACCGAGCCCAGTGCCGCCACAGCCAAAGCCTGAAGATCAATGGCCGCATAGAGGCGCGACGATAAGACATCCCAGTCCGGAACATGTCCGAGGCCTATTGTTGCGGCGACATGATCCAGCAATATCCGCAAATTTTTCTGATAGACGGGGGCTCGTTCGGCAAGTTGGGTGCCGGTCGACAGCACCACCCATAGCAAGAGCAACACTCCGGCGAGGAATCCTGCCAGGACTATCAGGCGCCGGGTCCATTCGGGTGCTCGTCCGATAACGGGCAGTCGCCCCAACCAGGCACTTGCGCCCACCAGAACATAAATCGACATGACGGCAATGAATATCGGCAGGAGGAGACTCTTGCCGATATTCAACAGCCATCCCAAAAGAACCGCAAGGAGCACGGCCAGAACCAGCACGACAAAACGCTCGAACGGATCGCCGGGCTGGTCGGTTATCGCTCCTGGTTCATCCTCCATCGATTAGACGGTAGCCGTCTTGCGAGCCAGCGCCAAGACGATTAGCGAAATGCCGTTCGACACCAGCTCAACCGCCAGAAACACGCCGAGCACCACCGTCGCTGACGCGGGAAAATCAGAAAAGATCATAAACGCCAGCAACAATGAAATTGCGCCGGACAGGATCATCAGCCAACGCACATTGCCTTGCGACCCGAAACCGATCACCAGTCGCAAGATGCCGGCGAAGATCAATCCGATCGCAACCGCAACCGTCAGCGACAACATGCCTTGCAGCGGCTCGCCCAACAGATTGACCCCAAGGAACAACATCAAGGCTCCTAGCAAGATCGCCAGAATGCGTTGCCCCCAACTTTGATCGGCAAACGCCGAAATGACCGTCGCAACGCCCACGAAAATGAACGTGTAGCCCGCTAGCGCAACCGCCGTCAGCGTCGCGGCCATCGGGTTAGCGAAGGCAATGATACCGCCAATCAGCGACAGACAGCCCGCTATCATCCACCAAATCCATTTTGACATTATCCTTCTCCCTTCATTTCACATCAAAATCTCAAAGCAGCCATTCGACCGGCAGCCATCCCACTACGGTGAGCATCGCGCGCTCGAAGCCGCTGGTTCCCGGTTCTGGCGTGCGGACCGTTTCCGTCCCGTTGATCGTGCGTTCGCGCCAAAGCATGTCGTTTTGCGCATTGAGTTCCGGCCGGTAGCTAACGAGATTGAGTGCGCCATCGAAGGGGGCGCTGATGCTCTTCGCCATCGCCGGACTATCGATCAGATAGCCCATTTCGCAGTTGAGCTGAGCCGAACGCGGGTCGAAATTGAACGACCCGATGAACACCCTGTTGTCATCGACCGCAAAGGTCTTGGCGTGAAGACTGGCGCCTGAAAGGCCAAGGGGATGCACCTGACGCTCACGCTCGCCCATGCTCGCGCCGCGCAGCTTGAGTTCATATAGTTTGACACCGTTTTCGAGGAGGTGTTTACGGTATTTGGCATAGCCGGAATGGACGAGCACCACATCGGTCGTATCGAACGCATTGGTCAGAATGCGCACATCCTTGCCCGATCCGGCCAGCTTTTCGAAATAGGCCGTGCCCGTCTCGCCCGGTACAAAATAGGCAGAAACAAGATCAAGGCGCTTTTGGACCGTGCCGAGGATTGTTCCAAGCCGGGCAATCATCAACTGGTCTTTGCGCGCTTTGCCTTCGCCTTTAACCGGATCATCGGCGACCAGTTGCACCCGCGTCCATTCGAGCGGCTGCCCCTTATCCGCATAACGCGCCGCCGTGCTGCTTTCATCGGTCGAGAGGAAAGACGTTTTCCCCTGCTGACGCACCGCAGCGAACCGTGCCGCAAGGGCAGCCTTATCTCCCAGACCCGATATAATGGTTTCGAGCGCAAATACGGACGCGCTGTTCCAATAGCGGTCGAACATCGTCCTTGTTTCTGCAACGATAGGGCCGACCGCCAATACATCGAGATCCTTGTAATAATCATCGCCCAGTTCGAAATATTCATCCCCGATATTCCGTCCGCCGATAATGGCCGCAGCACCATCAACGACCAGCGATTTATTATGCATGCGCCGGTTCATCCGGAAAAAGTCGAAAGCATAGCCGAGCATCTTCGGCTGCCGCACCGTCGAAGGATTGAACAGGCGGATGTGAAAATTGGGCTCCGCATTGAGAGCCGCGAGGTAGCTGTCCATCCCCGGCACGCCATTGTCATCGAGCAGCAAGCGCACTTGCACCCCCCGTGCGGCGGCACGCTGCAACGCATCAAGCAGAAGCATCCCCGAGACATCGTCATGCCAGATATAATATTGCGCATCGATGGAAGTTTGCGCGCGGTCAATCAGCGCTAACCGGCTATGAAAAGCATCGCGCCCGTCACCCAGCATGACGACGCCGGATTTACCCTCCTGCCCATTTCCCGCCGTGGTTGTCCAACGAACGAGAGGATCGTTGAGGCCAGGCGCCAATCCCTGTTCCGGCGGGCGGGTGGAAATATCGGGCAAAGGAAATGCAAGGCGCGCCACCACGATAGCGATCGCAAGAACGATCAACAGTTTCACAAGGCGCCCGCCCCAGCGCTTTACGCCTATCCATCGTCCTGATGATGATTCCATCCGCCGCTTTATGCCTCTCTGTAGCTACGTGAATGATATTACACCAAAATGCAGAAATAGTTTTCACATTTTACGACAAATTTTTATCATCCCGCACCGGGATGCTTGGCCGATAGGTTTTGGGGCACGTCATACAGAGTTGGACATTCAATATCCGCGCCGAGCACCGCAGATTTGCATGCCCATTTTTTCATTTAACAATCGAGGGGCACGTACTTCCCCGAACTAGCTGTTTAGTCCCAGCATGTGATGGTGTAAGATTATCGTCATCACAGCAGGAGGGCTTACGGGCCAGCTTTTACATGGGAGCGCCAAGACCATGCACAGCGTTCGAGCGGAGCTACAGTGATCACAAGCTGCGGTCGCGCAGCTCGCGAAGCGGTATGGGATCAACGAGAAGACGGTGATCAAGTGGCGTGGTCGGCAGTCGGTCGAGGTCATGCCGATGGGGCCGAAGGAACGACGCAGCACCGTGCTGTCACCGATGGAAGAGGCGGCGATTGTGGCGCTTCGGGTGCAGGCGCGATTGCCGCTCGACGATGTCCACATCGCCCTTAAGGACGTCATCCCGCATCTGACGCGCTCGTCGCTTCACCGTTGCCGGCAGCGGCACGGGATCAGCCGCTTGCCGAAGGCGGATCGCGAGAAGCCGAAGAAATTCAAGAAGTATGAGATCGGCTACTTCCACATCGATATCGCCGAACTTCGCTACGAAGGCGGCAAGGGCTTCCTCTATGTCGCGGTGGACCGCACCTCGAAGCTGGTGTTCGCCCGCATCTATCGCCGGGCGACCACCAGCTTGCCGCGGCAGAGTTCCTGCGTGCGTTGATCAAGACGGTTCCGTACAAGATCCACACCATCCTGACCGACAACGGCGTGTAGTTCGTTCAGCGCGATCAGGGCGGTGCGCCGGGATGGATGGGCCATATCTTCGGCCGCGTCTGCGAGGCAAACGGCATCGAGCACCGGCTCACCAAGCCCTATCATCCCTGGACCAACGGCCAGGCCGAGCGGATGGTGCGCACCATCAAGGAGGCCACCGTCAAATCCTTCCACTATACCTCAATCAACCAACTGCGCCGCCATGTCCGCGACTGGCTGGTCGCCTACAACTTCGCAAAGCAGTTAAAGGCCCTACGGTTCAAGACACCCTATGAAGCCGCAGAAGAACTCTGGAAATCAAAGCCGGATATCTTCAATATGAAGCCACACCATCACATGCGGGGACTAAACAACTAGGCTATTGAATTATTTGGTCGGGACGAGAGGATTCGAACCTCCGACCCCCACACCCCCAGTGTGATGCGCTACCAGGCTGCGCTACGTCCCGACCGGAAGGTGCGCCCATAGGCTGCCGGGGGCAGGGGCGCAAGGGGGATTTTGGTGGTGGACGCAAAGATCGGGCCTTTTCGCGCCCGGGGCGGGGATGAAGGCGACTTAATCCCGCGCGGCGATAGAAGTTGCCACCGTGGCTCCCTTGTGATAGCCGCGCGCCAACTTATTTTGGGCGCGCCGTGCATCCTGTGCGGAAGCGGGCGGGACCTAAAAACAATAGAACGGATGAGAATATGTCGATTTTTGCGATCGCAGCGCAGGTAGCGCCCGCTGCGACTGGTAGCCAATCTATCCCGACATGGGTGGGATTTCTTCCCTATGTGCTGATTTTCGCGGTGATGTATTTTCTCCTCATCCGTCCGCAGCAGCAGCGGATGAAGGCGCATCAGCAGAAGGTCAATGCCATTACCCGCAACGATCAGGTCATCACCGGCGGCGGACTGGTTGGCAAGGTCGTCAGTGTCGATGATGAATATGCCACGGTCGAGATTGCCCAAGGGGTTAAGGTCAAGGTCGTCAAGGCGACCATTTCCGAAGTCTTGTCGAGCAGCGCCAAGCCCGCCAACGACTGAGTATTTTAAGGGCCCTGTTGCGGGCCCGGTGCCGTGGTTTCCCTGGGCTCACCAGGTGGAACAACGGGATGGATAGATAGAAATAGACAGGTTTTCGTCCGATGCTCGATTTTCCGCGCTGGAAAACATACGCCATTTATCTCAGTATCATTCTGGCTGTGATTTTTGCTCTTCCGAGCATGTTCCCCGAAAAGACGGTGGAAAGCTGGCCGGCGTTCATGCCGAAGGAGCGCATCAACCTTGGTCTCGACCTTGCCGGTGGCTCGCACATCCTGCTTGAAGCCGACGTCGCGGACGTTACCAAGACGCGGCTTGAGACGATGGAAAAAACCGTGCGCTCGGCGATGCGCGGCGAACGCGGCACAGGCAACGCCGTCGAAATTGGCGACATCAGCCGTGAAGGCGGTAAAATCAGCTTTTCGGTAGTGGATCCGACCAAGGTTGATGAAGTGCGCGAACGGCTGTTTCGTGAAACCGCGGGAGCGGGGATGACCGGCCAGCGCGACTGGGACATTGCGGTGGTCGATGGCAATCGCTTTGTGCTGACCCCGACGCAAGCAGGGATCACCAATGCGGTCAACAGCGCGATGGACGTTGCGACCGAAGTGGTGCGCAAGCGCATCGACGAAATGGGAACGCGCGAGCCGACGATTATCCGCTCAAGCTCTGACCGCATCGTGGTGCAGGTGCCGGGTTTGCAGGATCCGCAAGCCTTGAAGGAATTGTTGGGGCAAACCGCCAAGCTTGAATTCAAAATGGTCGATGAAAATGCTGACCCGGCAGAAGCGGCCAAGGGTAATGCACCGGTCGGCAGCGAGATTGTCCCGAGCAGCGAAAGCCCGAGCGGTTTTGAAGTGCTGAAACGCCAAGTGCTGATAAGCGGCGAACGGCTGGTCAACGCGACGCAAGGCTTTGATCAGCAAACCAACCGCGCCGTAGTTGACATCACCTTTGATACGCAAGGTGCCAATGCCTTTGCCCGCGCGACGCAAACCAATGTCGGCAAGCGTTTCGCGATGGTGCTTGACGGTAAAGTCCTCTCCGCGCCGTCGATCAATGAACCGATCCTTGGCGGACGGGCTCAGATTAGCGGCAATTTCACGACCGAAAGTGCCAACGCGCTGGCGATTGCGCTGCGTTCGGGTGCGCTGCCAGTCAAGCTGACCGTCGTCGAAGAACGCACGGTAGGCCCTGACCTTGGCGCCGACTCGATCCGCAAGGGTGTGCTGGCCGGCGTGATCGCAACCGTTGCGGTGCTGGTGCTGATGCTCGTGACTTATGGCCGGTTCGGTTTTTACGCCGATATTGCGCTGGTGGTTAACGTTATCATGATTCTGGCCGTGATGGCGCTGTTCAATGCGACCCTGACGCTACCGGGTATCGCCGGTTTCGTGTTGACGGTCGGTGCGGCGGTTGACGCCAACGTCCTTATCAACGAGCGTATCCGCGAAGAATTAAAACGCGGGCGAAAACCTGTCATGGCGATCGAACATGGCTATAAGGAAGCGAGCCGCGCTATTTTCGACGCCAACATCACCAACGTCATCGCAGCCGCCTTGATGTTCTGGTTCGGCTCCGGACCGGTCAAGGGCTTTGCGGTGGTTTTGACCATCGGCATCGTGACCTCGGTCTATACCGCCGTCACCATGACCCGCCTCTTCGTTTCGCAGTGGGTGCGCCGCGCGCGTCCGACCGAACTTCATATTTAAGGAACCGACCCCATGCGTTTGCTCAAGCTCGTTCCGGACGACACCAACATCCACTTTCTCAAATGGCGTAATGTTGCCATGGTGCTCAGCCTTCTGCTGACCATCGGCTCGATTGTGCTGGTGGGCGTGCGCGGCCTTAATCTAGGCGTTGATTTTGTCGGCGGCCAGATGATGCGCGTCGAGTTCACCAATCCGCCGCCGCTGGATCAGCTGCGCGCGAAGATTGACGCGCTTGGCGTGGGGGATGCGACCATCCAGCAGTTCGGATCGACCAAGGACGTTTCAATCCGCACACCACTGCCGGAAGGCGGCAAGGGCGCAGCGGATGCAGCGGCCAACAAGCTCAAGGCGGGCATTCTGGCGGCTTATCCCGATGCCAAGTTTGGGTCGGTCGATACCGTGTCGGGGAAGGTTTCGGGCGAGCTTATCCGCACCGGTGCGCTCGCGCTGGGTCTCGCGATGCTGGCGATTTCGGTCTACATCTGGTTCCGTTTCGAATGGCAATTCGGCGTGGGCGCGCTCTTTTCGTTGTTCCACGACGTCGCGCTGACGTTCGGTTTCTTCGCGCTGACCCAACTCGAATTTGACCTCAATATCGTTGCGGCGCTGCTCACCATCATTGGTTATTCCTTGAACGATACCATCGTGGTTTATGACCGTGTGCGCGAAAATTTAAAGAAATATCGCAAGATGGACATCATCTCGCTGCTTGACCTGTCGATTAACGAAACGCTTTCGCGGACGATCATGACCTCGGTGTTCATGATCATCACGCTTGCAATTCTGTTGTTCCTCGGCCCCGAAGTGATCTTCGGCTTCACCGCAGCGATGCTGCTCGGCATTTTCATCGGCACCTATTCGTCGGTCTATATGGCCTGTGCGTTCCTTGTGTGGCTGAAAGTTGGTCCGGATACCTTCACCCCCAAGGCTGGGGGCGATGGCGGCGCGGAACGCGTCGGCCCGCGTCGCAACAATGACGGGGCGGTCGTCTAAAGCGACCGCCTGACGGCCCCGTCTTAGCCGCCCGAGCGGCGGAGAGACGGGAGGCGGTTTTCTAAAGGTTGCGCACCAACCGGCTCGCAACTGCGATCCAGGGCGGACTCGTCACGATTTGCTGGCGATTCCCCGCGCCCGGGGGCAGGATGTGGAGCATCTCGCCATCGACATAGATGAGCCGCCCGAACAGGAACCGTCCGGCCGGGCGGGGAACCAGCACGTCACGGTTGAGCGCTTGGGAAAGCTCAGCCAAATCGTGCGGGCGACACCAGATTTCATCTCCAGCGCGATAATCCCCGGTGCTGCCAGTAACCCGCAGCGCGAGCATATCTTCGCTATGCCGTGCCGGGGGTAAATGTTCGGGCTTGGTCGGCGCGCGTGCGCCATCGGGCGTCAGGAGCGCGGTGACGGCGAGTTCGGCTTCTTCGGGCATGCGCACCAGATAAGCCGAGGACACCTCAAGCGCATCCGCAATACGGTTGAGCCAGTCGATCGACAGCGTGCGCGTCCCGGTTTCGAGCCGCCCGATGGTCTGCGCCGTGGTGGACGGCGAGCAACGCTGGGCGACATCATCGAGGGTCAGGCCTTTGGCCTTGCGAACCGAACGGATGCTGTTGATCATCAAATATCTCCGGGATGTTGAATTAAATAACCATGTTGGTTTTTTCTTTCCTACAATTTTATCCAAAGCGCAAGAGGGCTTATCTGTCACAGGAGAATTGATTCGATGCCAAAAGCCCTTCGCTCAACCGCGCCCAGCGATGTCGCGTACCAGACCGCCAACCGGACGCTGGTCGGTCAGTGCCACCCCGATGACCGGCACGATCCTGCCAAGACCGGCCCAGTCAGCCGCCGCACCGTCACCGTCAACATGCGCGAGCACGCCATTGGCTGGCTGTTCCACCGCCGCCTGATCAGCGCGGCCCAATATGGCGCGGCCGAAAGGTTGCGTGCCGATTATGAACGCGCAGGGTTGGGGCCGCAGGTGACGATGCAATGGGATCGTCCGCCCGGCGACAAGGCGGCGCGTGCGGCGCCACGCTCTTCTGACCCGACCCTTGCCCAGATTGATGCGCGGCGACGCTTCGATGCCGCACTGGCGGCGGTTGGGCCGGGGCTCAGCGAGATTTGCTGGCGGCTCATCTGCGCTGGCGAGAGCATGGCCCATGCCGAACAAGGCTTGGGCTGGCCCGCCCGCTCTGGCCGGGTGGTGCTGGGGCTGGCGCTCGACCGGCTGGTCGATTTTTATGGGGTACGGTGACGCTTGTCAGGCCTTACGCGAAGCTTAGGACAGGCCTTGCGGCATCGGCTGCACGCCATTGCCGCGATGCGCTTGCATGACCGCGTGGAATTTGAGCTCGGCCCAGCGATAAGCTCTCGCGAATATGACGCCAAATCCCATCGCTGCGAACAGGGACAGCCACGGCATCGGACCGTGGAGGAACCGGATCACCAGCGACTTTACCTGATAATGGCTGAGATACATGAACATGGAGGATCCGGCGATTTCCGAGACGAGAAATTTGACGCGATAGGGCACCGATATTTCGGGCCAGAAAAGGAGCAACGCCACGCCGCCCGAGATATAGGCGCTCGCCGAGGTCAAGCCGAAGTGCAGCAGCGTTGCTGCGGCGGCAATGGCCATTGCGACCGTCTTGCTTTGCCTATCACGCGCACTGGCTATCAGCATGCCGACGCCGACCGTCCACAGATACCAGATTGGCGTGCGGTGGAAGATATAGTTGGTGTCCCAAACCGCCTCGACCCGCCAGTTGAGAATGATGGCGAACAGAATCAGCGCCGTGGCGCTGGTCATCGGGCGGGCGCGAAACCAGTCCCTTATCTTCGGGATGGAAAACAAGGCCGCGATCACCAGCAGCAGTTGCATGTAGATTTCCGCAAAATAATAATAAGCGACATGATATTGGCTCGGGTCGAACCAGTTGGATATCAGCAGCAATGGTTTAATCTCGACGGTATGCGCCCAAAGCTGCATCGCCACCACGACGAGAAAGGTCGGGATCGCGACCCGGGCGATGGTCCCGAAAATCGTGCTGACATTCCCCGTCCGGCTGATTTCCGGCCATTGGAAGCGCATCGCGCTATAGCCGCACAGCATGAACAGGAAATAGGCCGCGCCCCAATTACTGCTATAGACGAACGTATCGAGGTGCAGCGCAACGATGCAGATCATGAACATTGCGCGCGTAAACGTAGCCGATTCGAGCTGACGCCAATGGCTTGGCGCCGTGTTGGCGCGGCTGTTTTCCAACTGGGCGACGGTGAGCCCTTCCCATCGGCTCGGGAGCGCGCCGAAGCGCTCCTCATATTCGAGCGAGAAATGGATGTAGCTGAGCGAATCCCCGCCCATGGTTTCGAAACTGTCGTCGGGACCAATGGTTCTGCCGGGGAAAAATTCGTGGAAGAAGGCCGCGACGCTATCGCCGTCCGCTGCCTTGGGTGGAGCGGGAGCGGCGGGAACCGAGGCGGTGCCGATGGTGCGGACAAACTCTTCGGTGAGGAGGCGGCGCTGCGGTTTGCCCGTCGCGGTGCGGGGGAGGGCGGGCATTATCCTGACATGCAAGGAGTCGCCTGGATTGACGCCGAGTTCGCCGAGCGCCGCGGTGGCAGCAGCATGGAGCCGATCCGCGTCAATGTCGCTCGCTTCTGACGCCACCAGAATGCCTTCGCCGCGCAGCGCATCGGGGACTTTCGCGACGACGAGCTGCCCGCCCAGGCCCAGCGACTTGGCAATCCGCGCTTCCAGGAGATCGGGGTTGATCTTGACCCCGCCGCTGTTGATGAGGTCATCCGCGCGGCCGTCATAATAAAGATAGCCGTTCTCGATGCGGCCAAGATCGTTGGTTTCGAGCCAGCCATCGGTGTCGCACAGCTCGGCCAACGCACCCGCTTTGAGGCGGCAGCGCGCGACATGGGGGCCGCGGATGCGGATGCGCCCTGATGCAGCGATATCCACCTCGGTCGCACCGACCGGCTGGCCGACCGATTCGAGAACCTCGTCCGGCGCGTCCGATATGGTGAGGAAGGTGCTGCGCGACGCTTCGGTGAGGCCATAATGCTGGACGATGATCGCGTCGGGGAACAGCGCGCGGATGGCCTGCTTTTCCGCCGCCGACATATATTGCGAGCCGATTTCCATCCAGCGCAGCTTCGCTCCCGCATCACCGATGACCGCAGGCGTTTTCAGCAGGATGCGGAGCAAGGTCGGTACGGCGGAGAGCGCGTTGACCTCGCCTGCCTTGAGCATGCGGGCAAGTTCCAGCGGATCAAAGCCACGCGGCGGCAAATAGGCGTGACCGCCCACCGCGCTGATCGCCCGGATGCGGCCAATGCCAAAACTATAGCCGACCGGCACACCGACATATTCGCGCACTGCGGCGGTGAGCTGCATCTGGTCGATGATCCGCTGCGCCGCGTCGGCGAGGTTCGAATAGCTGAGGACGATGCCTTTGGGCTCTCCTTCTGTGCCCGAGGTAAAGCTGATCTGGGCGGGGCGGTCATCGTGGATGAGCGGATGCGTTTCGGTAAACCAGCCGCTGCCTTCCTCCGGCACGATGCAGCGGTCAATATCCACTTCGGTGAGCCGCTCTGCATAGGCTTCGTCGGCGACGGAAATCAGCGGCTGGCGCGCTGCGTTCAATGCAAACACATGATCAATATAGGATAGCGAGTTTCGCGAAATGATCGCGGTGGCGGTAAACCTTGGGTCACTCATGCTGCAAGCCTCATCCCTGCACGTCGCAATGCGGCGCGATGAAGCGGTCGTTATAAAGCTAATGCCGACGCAATGATGCTGAGGCAATTATGTCCCGATTTTTTCGAATGAAATCTTCGCATCAAGATAGAGCGGTTGCTTTCACGCGGGCGGAAAAGCGCCCTGTATGACCAAATGCCGCATCGCGACATAAAGGTGATCGCGCGCGCTTTGGTCGAGAAGATCCTGGGCATGCGCGTCAAAACGCGGGCGGTCGCAGCCGAGCGCGGCATCGAACAAGGACAGCAGCAATTGCTCGTCATGCGTCATCATCCCGCAACAGGGCGGGCAGATGGCGATGGGTTCGGGCCACACCGCGCCGATCGAATGGGCGGCGAGCAGGAAGCGCCTTACCGCTGACGCATCGCCCCAATGATCCAACAACCGCGCGCCCGCATCCGGGGCGTTGCGACTTATCATCCCTACCAAACGCAGGCTTTTGAGCAGATGCGCGCCCAGCTCATCGAGTGCTGCGATGGTGGGCATCGAGGCCCAAGCAAAGGACATGGTCATACGGCAAGCCTCTCTTCCTATCTTAGAAAGAGAGATTATCGTTATTGATAATCATTCGCAATAAGAATTTGTGCGGTCCCGTCGGGCTTATCCCATCGCCTCTACCATCTCAGCGACTTCCAGCCAGCGCAGTTCGGCATTGTCTTTTTCGTCGCGTAGGTCCGCAAGCTGCGCGGTCAGCTTATCGAACAAACCGGGGTCGCGGGTATAAAGCCCGGGGTCATGAAGCGTCTCTTCAACCTCGGCCATCTTCCGTTCGATTTCTTCGATGCGGGCGGGGAGGAGATCATAGTCGCGCTGGTCCTTATAAGATAATTTGGTGCGCGCCGGCGCTTTGGCCGGGGGAGGGACGTCCGCTTCGGCGGTTTTGGTCGCGGTCTTGGGCTTGGGCGGCGGTGCCTTGCGCTTCGCCTCCCAATCGGCATAGCCGCCTGCGATAATATCGACCTTGCCTGACCCGTCCATGCCGAGCGTCACCGTTACCGTGCGGTCCAAAAAGTCGCGGTCGTGGCTGACGATGAGGACGGTGCCGTCATAATCGGCGATCACTTCTTGCAGCAGATCGAGCGTTTCAAGGTCGAGATCGTTGGTCGGCTCGTCGAGCACGAGGAGGTTTGATTCGCGGGCAAATTCGCGTGCGAGAAGGAGGCGCGATTGCTCGCCGCCCGAAAGCGTGCCGACGCGCGCATCGACGAGGCCGGGGTCGAACAGAAATTCCTTCAAATAGCCCTGCACATGCTTCTTGTGCCCGCGCACCTCGATCCAGTCGCCGCCTTCCGCGAGCACATCGCGCACGCGCTTTTCGGGGGAAAGCAGACTGCGCTGCTGGTCGATCATGATGCCATTCAGCGTCTTCGCCAGCGTCACCGTTCCCGTATCGGGCTGTAATTCGCCGGTGAGGATCTTAAGCAACGTGGTCTTGCCCGCACCGTTCGATCCGACAATCCCGATCCGGTCGCCGCGCTGGATGCGCAGGGTGAAATCTTTGAGGATCGGGCGGGTGCCGAACATCTTGCTCACCCCGTCCGCCACAATCACGGATTTGGTCTTGGTTTCATCCGCCACCACCGCAAGCTTGGCCGCGCCGGTTGGCCCGAGCATCGCCGCCCGCTGGGCGCGCATTTCGTGGAGTTTGGCAAGGCGGCCCTGGTTGCGCTTGCGCCGCGCGGTTACGCCGCGTTCGAGCCAATGCGCCTCGATCTTGAGCTTGGCGTCGAGCTTTTCTGCGGCACGTGCTTCTTCGGCATAGACCTTTTCCATCCACGCCTCGAACCCGCCAAAGCCGACCTCGTTACGGCGCAAATTGCCGCGATCGAGCCACAAGGTCTGGCGCGTCAGACGGGTCAAAAAGGTACGGTCATGGCTGATCACCAAAAACGCGCCAGTGAAGCGGTTGAGCCAGCCTTCGAGCCAGTCGATTGCGGCGAGGTCGAGATGGTTGGTCGGCTCGTCGAGCAGCAGCACATCGGGGTCGGAGGCCAGCGCGCGGCAGATCGCGGCGCGGCGGCGCTCGCCCCCGCTCGCGGTCTTGGCGCTGCGCGACAAATCAATGCCGAGCTGGTCGGCAATCGCTTCGACCTCATGGCGCGGCGGGGCCTTGGGGCCGTGGATGGCATAATCCAGCAAGGTCTCGAACGCGGCGACGTCCGGGTCCTGCTCAAGCATCACCACATTGGTGCCGGGGACGATGGTGCGCTTGCCCTCGTCCGGTTCAATCTCGCCCGCGATAAGCTTGAGCAGCGTGGTCTTGCCCGCCCCGTTGCGCCCGATCAACGCCAGCCGGTCGCGCTCGCCGATATAAAGGTCAAGATGGCGAAACAACCAGCCGGTCCCTTGAACCAGGCCAAGATCTTCATAAGCAAGAACAGGTGCAGACATGGCAGCGGCGGGTAGCGGTTTGGAAGGAGAGGGGCAAGGGGGTGTCCACTTCTTACCCTCCCTTCAAGGGAGGGTCAAAAGACGGTACGTCTTTTGGGGTGGGTATGAGCGCATTACGGGAGCGTGCGGGGGCTATGCTTGCTTCTCTCATCTGCCGTTCAGGGAACCCTCGCTATTCCGCTTTCGTTATCACCCCGAACAATGGTAATTGGAGGACCATGAATGAAAATGCTTTCCGCCCTTGCGGCGCTTACCCTTGCGGCCAGCCCCGTCGCGCTTTCCGCGCAAATTCAGCCGGTGGTGCAAATGTCGACTGATGCGCCGCTGGTAACCGTAACGGTCAATGAAGAGGTGCAGGCCGCCCCGACGCTCGCGACGATGTCAGCGGGTGTTACCACCCTCGCGCCGACCGCGAGCGAGGCGCTGCGCCAGAATAGCCAGAAAATGACCGCGGTCGTCGCCGAGCTTAAAAAGCGCGGTATCGCGGCCAAGGATATCCAGACCTCGGGCATCAACCTCAGCGCGCAATATGATTATAACAATAATAATGGCCAGCCCCCGCGCCTCACTGGCTATCAGGCCTCGAACATGGTGACGCTCAAAACCCGCGAGATCGCTAAGATCGGCGAATTGCTCGACGCGCTGGTCGCGGCGGGCGGCAACAACATCAACGGCCCCTCCTTCAGTATCGAAGATGACAGCCAGCTGAAATTCCAGGCGCGCGACAAGGCGCTCAAAGCTGCCGAAGCTCAGGCCAATTTCTACGCCCAGCGCGCCGGTTTTGCCCGCGCCAAGCTGGTTTCGATCACCGAAGGATCAAGCGGTTATGGCGGCGGTCCGATGCCGGTCGCCTATGGTATGAAAGCCGCCTCCGCTGACCGCGCGCCGGTCGAGCCGGGCGAGGTCGGCACCGGGGTTAGCTTGACGGTGCAATACCGCCTCGAAAAGTAAGCTTGACTTGAGGGCAGGGCTAATCCTAAGGGGTGCGCCCTGTCTTCGCGTCAGGCCGATGGGCCATGATGCGGTGTGGCGATCGTAGCTCAGTTGGTTAGAGCGCCGGTTTGTGGTACCGGAGGTCGCGGGTTCGGATCCCGTCGATCGCCCCATTTTTCTAAAGATTTTTTGATCATGGTAACCTCTCCTGAAGAGAGGGTGAGCGTTGTTCCTCCCTGTTCGCTGCAAGCGAATGGGGAGGTGGCAGCCCGTAGGGCTGACGGAGGGGTCGCCTGCGACTAGCAGGCGGAATGGTTTAAGCGATGGCGTGATGCATGCGCAGGAGAACGAAGGGTGAAGGCGGATAGGCCGCCCGCTCGGCTTACGCCTCGCGACCCCTCCACCATTTGCCCTTCGACAAGCTCAGGACAAACGGTCCCCCTCCCCATCGCTCTGCGAGCGACAGGGAGGACCCAGCGCCCCCGACTCTTTTCTGCTGACTTTTGCCTCTGCGTATATTATTACACGCGGTCGTAATTATATTTCGCGCGTGCACGAGAGGATCAGCCATGCCTGCAGTCTGGGATCTGCCCGATTTTGACGATCACGAATTTGTCCATCTGGTGACTGATCGCGCAACCGGGCTCAAGGCGATTATCGCGGCGCATTCGACCCATCTCGGTCCGGCGATGGGCGGCACGCGCTACTGGCATTATGCCGACAAGGAAACCGCCGTCATCGACGCGCTGCGCCTCTCACGCGGCATGAGCTATAAAAATGCGATGGCGGGCCTGCCGCTGGGCGGGGGCAAGGCGGTGATCCTCGCTGATGATGCGACGCCCAAGACGCCCGCTTATCTCGGCGCATTCGGCCGTGCGATCACGCGCCTTGGTGGCAGCTATGTGACGGCCGAAGATGTCGGCATCAGCGTTGCCGACATTGTCGCGATTGCCAAAGAAACCAAATTTATCGCGGGGCTCCCGGTCGAAGGCGGCGAGGCAGGCGGCGATCCCGGGCCGTTCACCGCTTATGGCGTTTATCTCGGTGTTAAAGCGGCGGCGAAACAGGCGTTCGGCAATGACGATATGGCCGGTCGCCATGTCGCGATTCAGGGTGTCGGTAGCGTCGGCGGCGGC
Source organism: Pseudomonadota bacterium (assembly GCA_023458055.1). Lineage (GTDB taxonomy): Bacteria > Pseudomonadota > Alphaproteobacteria > Sphingomonadales > Sphingomonadaceae > JAFAFE01. The sequence goes on along the minus strand of JAEXAW010000060.1, from coordinate 65,530 downwards.
GTCGCGCGGCGGCTGGCGGCGGATGGAGCGAAGCTGACCCTCGCCGATTTCAATGCCGACAAGGCGAGGGCGCTGGCCGCGGAACTGGGCGCCGCAACGGTCGACAAGGATGCGATCATGCAAGTGCCGTGCGACATTTTCAGCCCTAATGCGCTGGGAGCGATCTTGACGTCGGAAAGCGTTGCCGCGCTTCAGGCGCCGGTCATTGCGGGCGGCGCCAATAACCAGCTTGCCGACGCGTCGGTCGGGCAACTGGTGCATGACCGCGGCATTGTTTACACGCCCGATTATGTGATCAATGCAGGCGGGATCATCAATGTTGGCCTTGAATATCTGGGGCAGGGGAGCCGCGCCGAGGTTGAGCAGCGGATCGAACAAATCCCGGGCCGCCTCGCCGAAATCTGGGCCGCAAGCAAAGCGCAAAACCGCCCGGCATCGGAAGTGGCCGATGCGATGGCGCGGAAATTGATCGGGCGGTAGGCCCGCATTCGTCATTGCGAGCGCAAGCGAAGCAATCCAGGGCGGTTTACGCCGACTCTGGATTGCCGCGTCGCCTTCGGCTCCTCGCAATGACGAACTTTAAATGACCGGCATCGGGAATGACGGTTCCTTAGGTTATAGGCGACCTAAACCTTCGCCAGCGCCTGATCAAAATCCGCGATCAGATCATCCGCATCCTCAACCCCGATGGAGATCCGCACCAGATTGTCGGTGATACCAAGCGCGTCCTTGCGGTCCTGTGGCACCGACAAATGGGTCATTGCGGCGGGATGGCTGGCGAGGGTTTCGGTGCCGCCGAGGCTCACCGCCAGTTTCGCCAGCTTGAGCGCGTCAAGGAAGCGGAAGCTTTCCTTCTCCCCGCCCTTGATGAACAGCGAGAAGGTCGAACCCGCGCCTGAACAATGGCGTTTGAAAATATCCTTCTGCCGCTTGTCGGTAATCTGGCCGAGATAGCCTAGCCCCGCGACCTTGGGATGTTTTTTGAGGAAAGCGCAGACCTTCTCCGCATTTTCGCCCGCGCGGCTCATCCGCAATTCCAGCGTTTCGAGACTGCGCAACAGCATCCATGCGGTGTTGGGGTCGCAGATGGTGCCGATGACGTTGCGCATCGGGCGGATCATGTCGATGAGTTGCTGGTTGCCGAGCACCCCGCCTGCGACGAGATCGCTATGCCCACCGGCATATTTGGTGAGGCTGTAGATGACGAGGTCGGCGCCGTGGCGGATCGGCTGCTGCCACAAGGGCCCGAGGAATGTATTGTCGATCGCAATCGGCGGGCGGGCGTCCTTTTTGAATGCGGCATCGCGGGCATCGCGTACCGCTTCGACATCGACCAGCGCGTTGGTCGGATTGGCCGGGCTTTCGAGATAGACGAGCGCGACCTTACCGCCTTTTTGCTTGGCGAGCGGCTTGGCATCGGCCAGCACCGCGTCGATTTCCTTGCGCGTCGCCCCTGCCGGAAAGTCGAGATAGGAAACGCCGAAGCGCGACAATATGCGCGCGATCAGCGTTTCGGTCGCGGCATAAAGCGGCCCGGAATGAACGATCACATCATTCTGGCTGACGAGCGCGAGCATCAGCGTTGCAATGGCCGACATGCCCGAGGAGAAAACCAGCGCATCGTCCGCGCCGTCCCACACCGCGAGCCGGTCTTCGAGGATTTCCTGATTCGGCCCGTTGAAGCGCGAATAAACAAGGCCGTCTGCGGGGCCTTGGCGCTTGCCGGTGATATGTTCAAAAAAAGTCTTGCCCGCCTGAGCGCTTTCGAACGCGAAGGTTGAGGTGAGGAAGATCGGCGCTTTGAGCGAACCTTCGGAGAGTTTCGGATTATAGCCATAGCCCATCATCAGCGTTGCAGGCTTGAGTTCACGGCCACCCAATTTGGTGATTTGGGGACGGGGCTTGCGGCGCGTCGCGGTAGGGGTTTTGGTGTCAGCGGACTTCCCGGAGGATTTCGCGGCGGACTTTGAAGGTTTTTTGGCCATGAGGTTTTGTCTCCTATCGCTCTGCCCTAGCGTCCAAGCGGTTGCGCGTGCAACCAATAATGATTTTGCGCGGCGGGGTCCGGAATATTTGGTTCACGCAGAGGCGCAGAGGGCGCAGAGATTTTGGGTTAATGGTAAGGGTGCGATGACTCACGATTATTAGGAGAACCATAGGCGCTCAGGACCCAGATGGCGATGAAAACACTCCCCCACCTTTCCCCCTTTACATCTCTGCGCCCTCTGCGCCTCTGCGTGAACCCATTAAAAGAGAAGTGCTAACCGTCGCTGACACCAAGCTGACAGCTTTGATTCAAATCAGTGGAAACGCAGCGCCACTTCGCCTAAAGGCTCGGGCCAACCATGCACGCTTACGCTAATCCGACCCGGTTCCTTAAGATTGCAAAGCCGTTGACGCCCTGGCTGATCGGCCTTGGGCTGCTGCTGAGCGGCATTGGCGCGTGGGCTGGCCTTACGCAGACGCCGCCCGATTATCTGCAAGGCGAAACCGTGCGCATCATGTATGTTCATGTGCCCGCCGCGTGGCTTGGCATGGGCGGCTGGACCAGCCTGGCGATTGCGGCGCTGGTGCAATTGGTGTGGCGGCATCCGCTCGCCGGCATTGCCGCGCGCGCGATTGCCGTGCCGGGGATGCTGTTCACCGCGCTCTGCCTTGCCACCGGGTCGATCTGGGGCAAGCCGACCTGGGGGACCTGGTGGGAATGGGACGGGCGCATGACCTCGATGCTGGTGCTCCTGTTTCTCTATGCAGGCTTCATCGCGCTCGCCAATGCAAGCGAGGATGATAATGCGCAAAAAGGTTCGCTCTCCAAGGTGGCGGCGATTTACGGCCTTGTCGGCGCGATCAATATTCCGATCATCAACCGCTCCGTAGTGTGGTGGAACAGCCTCCATCAGGGGCCGAGCATTACGGTGCGCGGGAGCAGCATTGATGGCGCGATCCTGTGGCCCTTATGGCTGACGCTCGCCGGTTTTTCGCTGTTGTTCGGCGGCATTGTGCTGATGCGGATGCGCGCGGCGATTGCCGACATCCGCGTTGAAGCCCGTATGCGCCGCATGGCGATGGAGGCGGTGTGATGGCGAACCAATGGACCTTCGTCTGGGCGGCTTATGCCTTGACCCTAGCCTTGAGCGCAGGCGTGCTTGGCTGGAGCTATACGGCGATGCGCCGGGCCGAGGCGCGCGCGGATGCGTTAAAAAGAGATCGCGATTAACATGCTCCAACCCCCCGAACCCAAGCGCATGAAGGCGAAGCATCAGCGGCTTATTCTGGCGCTGCTCGCGCTGGTTGCGATCATTGGCGCAGGTTTGCTCGCCGCGTCGGCCTTGAAGGATGAAGCGGCTTATTTCTACGCGCCCTCGGAACTCGCGACCAAGGGCGTTGCGCCCGGGCAGGCGATAAGGCTGGGCGGGATGGTGGTCCCCGGCAGTCTAAAAAAGGAAGCCGATGGCGTCACGCTGCGCTTTGAAGCGAGCGATGGCAAGGCGACGGTTCCCGTGCGTTTTCAAGGGATTACGCCCGATCTTTTCAAGGAAGGCTCCGGCATGATCGCCGATGGCCAAATGGGCGCGGACGGTGTGTTCACCGCCGACAAGATCCTCGCCAAGCATGACGAACGCTATATGCCGCCGCAAATGGATATGAGCCCGGAAATGCAGGCCGAAATGAAGCGTCATCAGGCGGTGCGGGATGGGGCCGAGACGAATGGGACGAGTGTGCAATGATGGCAGGATCATCTCCCACATCCGTTCGTGTCGAGCGAAGTCGAGACACGCTAACGCTGCGTAAACGCCTCTCGACTTCGCTCGAGGGGAACGGAGGTTTGGGTGGCCACTCGCATAGCTCAACCCTGGATTGCAGCGCGCCTGCGGCGCTCGCAATGACGGACTCCTTAGGGAAGGCTGAGCGCCCATGATCGCCGAAACCGGTCTTGCCATGCTGTGGCTCGCCGCGGCGCTTGCGGTGATGCAGATTTTGATCGGCAGCCTGTCGCTCCAGCCGGGGCGCGAGGCGCTGGGCGGGATTGTGCGGCCCGTAGCGGTGGCGCAAGGGCTCCTCACGCTGGTCGCTTTTGGCGCGCTGATCTGGCTGTTTGTCACCACCGATTTATCGGTCGATCTGGTTGCGCGCAACAGCCATATCGAAAAGCCGATGATGTACAAGATTGCCGGCGCGTGGGGCAATCATGAAGGATCGATGCTGTTGTGGGTGTCGATCCTTGGCGTTGCGGGGGCAGGGGTGGCGCTCCTCGAACGCCGGATCAATGAGCGCACCCTGGTCGCAACGCTCGTCGCCCAAGCCATACTGTCGCTCGGCTTTTACGCCTTTTTGCTGTTCGCATCGAACCCCTTTGCGCGGTTGAGTCCGCCAGCGCCGACCGGGCTTGGCCTCAACCCGCTGCTCCAGGATCCGGGCCTCGCCTTCCATCCACCGACGCTTTATCTCGGCTATGTCGGACTGTCGGTCGCGTTCAGCTTTGCGGTCGGCGCGCTCCTTACCCGCGAGGTCAACCCCGCCTTTGCCCGCGCGATGCGGCCCTGGGTGATGGGTGCGTGGATTTTCCTGACGCTCGGCATCACCGCGGGGAGCTATTGGGCTTATTATGAGTTGGGCTGGGGCGGCTGGTGGTTCTGGGACCCGGTCGAAAATGCGTCGCTCGTGCCGTGGCTCGCGGCAACCGCCTTGCTCCATTCGGTGAGTGTCACTGCGACCCGCGATGCCTTGCGCGCCTGGACGGTGATGCTGGCGGTGGTCGCCTTTTCGATGTCGATGGTTGGCACCTTCATCGTGCGCTCGGGGCTCCTTACCAGCGTCCATGCCTTTGCAGTGGATCCGACGCGCGGCACCTTCATCCTCGTGCTGTTGGTGCTCTATATCGGCGGGGCATTAGCCCTGTTTGGCGCGCGCATCGGGACCGTCACCGAAGGCGAAAAGTTCGACCTGGTCAGCCGCGAAGGCGGGCTCGTCATCAACAACCTGTTGCTGTCGGTGATCCTCGCGGTGACCTTGATCGGCACGCTGTGGCCGATGGTCGCCGAAGCGATGGGCGACAAGGTCTCCATCGGCCCGCCCTATTTCAACAAGGTCAATGGCCCGATAGCGTTGCTGCTGGTGGCGGCGATGGCGGTCGGCCCGCTGTTGCGCTGGCGGCGCGACAATATAGCGGCGCTGCTCAACAAGCTGATGATCCCGATCGGCGCGGCGGTTGCCACATTGGGGGTCGCGCTGATCATGACGAAAGGCCATATGGGCGTGCTACCGCTCCTCGGCCTGTCGCTCGCGGTCGGGGTGAGCATTGCGACGCTGCTTCCGCTCAAAGGGCGCAATTTGTGGCGCACGCCGCTCACCATCTGGGGCATGGTACTCGCGCATCTGGGCGTTGCGGTGAGCCTTGGCGGGATGGCCTCGGAAAGCGCCTTCAGCACCGAAAAGCTGGTTGCGGCCAAGCCCGGCGATACGGTGCGCCTCGGGGATTGGCGGGTGTTGTTCGTGGACAGCGTGCCGGTCGCCGGACCCAATTGGACCGCGATTGAAGCGCAGCTGGCCGCGCGCAATGGCGAAGGCGGCAAGCGTCACATCTTGCGCCCGCAAGCGCGGACCTTCATGCAGCCGATGATGCGTGATCCTTCGGGGATGCCGGCCAGCACGACCACCAATGAAGCGGCGCTGCTGACGCGCTGGAATGGACAGCTTTACGCGGTTGTCGGAGACCGCAACGCGGATGGCCGCTATCAGTTGCGGCTGTGGTGGAAACCTTTTGTGACCTTGATCTGGCTTGGCGGGTTCATGATCGCGGCGGGCGGGGCACTGGCTTTGCTCGGGCGCATCGATCTGTTCCACCGCATCCGCCGCTGGTTTCGTCGCCGCGCCGAACGCAAATGGGAGCAAGCATGATGAATGGCTGGGTCAAGTGGGTGCCGTTGATGATTGCGGCGCTGCTCCTCGGCATGTTCCTGCGCGGCCTCGTCCATCCGGAAGGCCAGCAGCAGCTGATCACCTCCAAATGGGTGAATAAACCCATGCCGACCTTTGATCTGCCACCCGCGACCGCAGGGGTGGAAGGCTTGAAAAGCAGCGACCTTGCCACCGGCCAACCGCGCATTCTCAATATTTTTGCAAGCTGGTGCATCCCCTGCGCCGCCGAAGCGCCGGTGCTGGAAGAGTTGAAGCAGAAGGGCGTCATCATCGAAGGCATCGCGATCCGCGACACGCCGGAAGATCTTGCCAAATTCCTCGCCAAAAACGGCAATCCCTATGCGCGGATCGGCGCAGACAGGGATAGCGGGGTGCAGATCGCGATCGGTTCGTCGGGCGTGCCCGAAAGCTTCCTGATTGATGGCAAAGGCATTGTGCGCGAACAAATTCAGGGCGTGATTGTCGAAGCGGACGTGCCCGAAATCATCGCCAAGCTCGAGAAGATGAAATGATCGTGCGGCTGGTCGCCCTGTTGCTTGCGGCGCTGGCCGTGATCGGCGTGACCGCGCCTGCCGCCGCGCAGGACAAGCTGCCGCCCGCGCCTTATGCTTATAAGCAACTCGAAGACCCGGCGCAGGAAGCCAAAGCGCAGGCGCTGATGGAAACATTGCGCTGCCTCACCTGCCAGAGCCAGTCGGTCGCCGACAGCGATGCCTCAATGGCGGGCGATGTACGCAATATCGTGCGGCAGAAGATCAAGGCGGGCGATGATCCCGAAGCGGTGCGGCAATGGCTGATCGACCGCTATGGCGACTGGATCAGCTATGACCCGCCAGCGCGCGGATCGACGTTGCTGTTGTGGCTGATGCCGCTCCTGCTGCTTGCGGGCGGGGCCTATTTTGTGTGGCGGCGGTTCGCGCGGGTCGGGGGTGATGCGGCCGTCGTCGAGCGCACGGCCTACCAACCGCAAGTCGATGATGAACCCTATGATGGGGAGGGTTATTGATGCCGCAGACTATGCTCGTCATCCTTGCGATTGCCGCCTTGCTGTGGCTGATCCTCGCCTTTGCGGCGCGGATGCCCAAGGCGGGACGGCTGCCTGTTGCTGCCGCGCTTGCGCTGGGGCTGGCGGGCTATAGCTGGCAGGGGCAGCCGGGACTTGCCGGTGCGCCGTCCGAAAAACCGGTGCGGATGGACGGCTTCGGCGAGGTGATCGATGATCCGCGTCAGGGCATCACCGACCGCTATGGCCCGCCCGCGCGCTATATTGCGCTCGCCGATGCGCTCCAGCGACAGGGCAGTTCCGCCAATGCGGCGCGCGTGCTTTATGGCGGGGTCATGCGCTATCCCGACAGCGCGGATATCTGGGTGGCTTATGGCGATGCGCTCGCCAATGCGTCGGAAGGCGTGATGACCCCGGCGGCCATCGCGGCGATTGAACGCGCGCAACAGCTCGATCCCAACCATGTCGGCCCGCCGCTGTTTCTCGGCATGGCGGCGGCGCAGCAGCGCGACTGGGCCGAAGCCCGGCGCCAGTGGCAGGGCCTGCTCGACCGCACCCCGGCGGGGGCCCCGTGGCGCGCCGACCTGGAGTCGCGGCTCAAAATGCTGAACGAGGCCGAAGCGGCGGACGCCACGCCAGCGCCGCCTTCAAAATAAAACATAACCTTATCATCATCTTATATGATGTTTTTGCAGTGCAAAAATGTTACATTGCGTCTGCTATCGGAGCATGATAGCGGCCCGGCTCTTTCCTGCTTGTGGGGGCGTTCGGGTAAGGGTAAAGCCGGGTCCGGCTCTGCACAGGGATGCAGGCATTTACAGGGTATCTTATGACCGAGACCGCTGCCGCGTCGGCCCCGCAAAAGCTGGACCCGCACCATACCGATATTGATGAAGAACATGAACACGCCCATCACGGCTCGCTCGGCGCGCTGATGGTGGGGGCCATCGGTGTCGTGTTCGGCGACATCGGGACCAGCCCGATCTATGCGTTTCGCGAAACCTTTGCGGGGCATCACCCGATCCACCCGGACCAGCTCCATATTTTCGGGGTGCTGAGCCTCGTCTTCTGGTCGATGATGATTGTGGTGACGCTGAAATATGTGCTCATCATCATGAAGGCCGACAATAAGGGCGAGGGCGGCAGCCTTGCACTGCTCGCGCTCATCAACCGCAGCACCCAAGGCGCGAAATGGACCGCGCCGATTGTCCTGCTCGGGGTATTTGCAACCGCGCTATTTTATGGCGACTCGATGATTACCCCGGCGATGTCGGTGCTGTCGGCGACCGAGGGTCTGCCCTACATCAATGAAGGGTTTAAACCTTATATCGTGCCGATTGCGGTGGCGATCCTGCTCGGTCTGTTCGCGATCCAGTCGCGCGGCACCGAAAAGGTCGGCAAGCTGTTCGGCCCGATCATGATCCTCTATTTCCTTGCGCTCGCGGCGATGGGGCTGATTCACCTCGTCAAAATGCCGATGGTGGCGCTTGAGATGATCAACCCGCTCAATGCGTTCCACTTTTTCATGACCGATGGTTTCCGCGCCTTTGTGGCGATGGGCGCGGTCGTGCTGGCGATTACCGGGGCCGAGGCGCTTTACGCCGATATGGGCCATTTCGGCCGCCGCCCGATTGGTTTGAGTTGGGGCATATTTGTGCTCCCGTGCATCTTGCTCAACTATATGGGGCAGGGGGCGATGGTGCTAAGCGCGCCGCCCGAGCAAATGGTGGAATTCATCAAGGATCCCTTCTTCGTGATGATCCCGGATGCGGTGCGCGTGCCGGTGATCATCCTTGCGCTGCTGGCGACCATTATCGCCAGTCAGGCGGTGATCTCGGGCGCCTTCTCGCTCACCCGCATGGCGATCCAGCTCGGCTTCATCCCGCGCATGAGCATCCGCCACACCAGTGAAAAAGCCGCCGGGCAGATTTATGTGCCTGCGGTCAACTGGGCGCTCTGCGTGCTGGTGATTACGCTGGTATTGTTCTTCCGCTCCTCGTCGAACCTCGCGGCGGCTTATGGTATCGCGGTGACCGGCGCGGTGACGATTGATACGATCCTCCTCGGCGTTGTGCTCTTCTCCTTGTGGAAATGGCCGGCCTGGCGCGCGATTCCGTTGCTTCTCCTCTTCATCACCGTCGATATGGCCTATCTCGGCGCGAACCTGATCAAGGTGCCGGATGGTGGCTGGGTGCCGCTTGCCATGGGGCTCGCGATCTTTACCTTGCTGACCACCTGGTCGCGCGGGCGCAAGCTGATGCAGGACCGGATGAAGGAAGCCGCAATGCCGATCCCGGTGTTTATTTCCTCCGCCGCCAATAGCGCCGCGCGCGTTCCGGGTACGGCGGTGTTCATGACATCGACGGCGCAAGGCGTGCCCCATGCGCTGCTCCATAACCTGAAGCATAACCGGGTGCTCCACGAACGCATCATCCTGATGACGGTCAAGATCATGGACGTGCCGGTGGTCGATGAAGAAAAGCAGACGACGGTTGAGGATCTGGGGAACGGCTTCCACCGCATGATCATCCGTTATGGGTTCATGCAGGAACCCGACGTGCCCGCAGCGCTCGCGCGCAACTCGGCATGCGGCGCGACCTTCAAGATGATGGATACAAGCTTCTTCCTGTCGCGCCAGACATTGCTTGCGTCCAAGCGCCCCGGCATGCCGATCTGGCGCGAAAAGCTGTTTGCATGGATGATGCGCAACGCGGAAAGCGCGATGGAATTCTTCCGTCTGCCGACCAATCGCGTGGTTGAACTGGGCAGCCAGGTCGAAATTTAAGCCGATAGAGGCGGGCGGTTTAGCGCAGCAGCGCTTCGAGTTCGCGGCGGAGGCTCGCCGGGGCGGCATAGCGCGCGCCATCCATCTCGACAATCATCGTGCCGTCATGGCTCGCCGAACCGGTGATGAGCCGCTCGCGGCCATTGTCGCAAGCGAGCCGGATCACGAGGCGCGGGTCGACCGACGTCGCTTCGCTGGGGGCGAGCGGGGTTTTGTCGAGCAAGGCTTGCAATGACTTCACCCGCGGATCGCCCGCCTTCAATTCGCTGACCGGCCCTTTGGCTTCCGCCGCTTCGGGCGTGAGCTGCGCGCGCGTCAGCAAGCTTTCCTCGAGGAGAGCGATCTTGGCGGAAACAATGGCGCAATCGGCGCTGAGGGTAGCTGTCATGCTTTTCTCCGGAACAGCGGTGGCGTTAGTGGCGGGTGCAGCGGTGCAGGCGCTTGCGACAAGCGCCAGCGGCAAAACTATCAGCATCGGACGGCCAATGTTAGTCCCAATCGCCATCGGCAAGCTCCCTTATCAATTTGTTGGCAACTGGTTATGCCGCGCCGGATGAGCGCGGCATGAACCGACCTCGCTTGGGACATCAAGCGGCGATCCGCTTATTCCGGGATCGGCTTCATCCGACCGCCGCCGCCATGATTTTTGCCCGGCTTGGTATAGGGCGTATCCGTGTGGTCGGTCGCCGATTTCACATGGACCACCGCCCCGCCATGATCGGTGCGGGTCGGCTCGCCGAGATCATGCGCAATCTGGGTTTCCGAACCCGTGATCACCCGCTTTTCCTCGGTATTTTCATACCCATCGCCGGTCGGCTTCGGATTTTTGAGAAGGTTCACCGCATGGTCGACCTCGTGGATAAAGCCGAGCGCAGGGGATTGATATTTATCCGTGCCACCGACTTTGAGGGCCGAACGGGGATCCCAGGCAATTTCGCCCGTGCGCGGATTATAGCTGTCATCATGCTGGTTGTTGATCTTGACCGTCTGCCCCTTGGGCAGTTTGGCGAGCAATTCGACGGCGGTCGGCGACACCGCCTTGCCATCGGGTCCGGCGCGCTGGAGATAGACCAGCATCTCGGCGAAATCCTTCTTGTCCTGCTCGCTCGCGCCGACCAGGTTGAAATCGTCGATGGTCTTGGCCCCTTTGACCGTGCCATCGGCGTTGGGGCCGTCGGTCTTGGCGGGGCCGCCGGTTTTGCCGGGCTCTTCGGCCTTGTCGGGGCCTTGCGGTTTCCCGGCGCCCTTGATCCCTTCCAGCGCCTTCATGATCTTGTCGACAATATCCTTGATGATCCCGTCAAGATCAGCGTTGCGGCCAAGATCATCGCGCAGGCGCGCCATCTCGCCCTGTTCGACCGGCGACAGTTGCTGACCCGAGGCAAGCTTGCCTTCGAGCATCTGGAGCCGCGCATTGGGCGCGCTCAAGTCACTGGTGCGAACGAGTCCCGCAGAGCCGCCCCCTAAGCCGCCCCCCAAACCGGTGGTTGTGGCGGGCGTGAGGTTGGTGGTCGAGAGGGCCGAAGCCCGGCTGGTAGCATCAACGGCAGAAAGCATGGCGGCACCTCTTGGCTGCAAGGTTCGGGTAATTTTCTTGACCCGAATTTACATCTGTCAAAGATGCGCTGCCATCATCGATTCGTTTAGACGCGCGGCGTTTCGTCGCTCATTTTCTGTCATCTCACCGTCATATTCGCTATTTGAGGCGCGCGAGCAGCGCTTCCTTCGCCGCGCGATATTCGGCTTCGAACTGTGCGACTCGCTCTTCGACGCTGGTGACCTGATGGATCGCGCCGACGCCCTGGCCCGACCCCCAAATGTCTTTCCACGCTTTGGCTTCGGTATTGCCGCCCGAGCCAAAATTCATTTTGGTGACATCGCCATCGGGGAGGTGATCCGGGTCCAGCCCCGCCTTGACGATGGAGCCGCGCAGATAATTGCCGTGCACCCCGGTGAAGAGGCTCGAATAGACAATATCGGCGGCGCTCGATTCAACGATTTCCTGCTTATATTCTGCTTGGGCGTTCGCCTCGTGCGTCGCGATGAAGGCCGAGCCGACATAGGCGAAGTCCGCGCCCAGCGCCTGCGCTGCAAGGATCGAGCGGCCATGCGCAATCGAACCGGACAGCGCGACCGGACCATCGAACCAGCTGCGGATTTCCTGCATCAGGGCAAAGGGCGATTGCACGCCCGCATGGCCGCCAGCGCCTGCTGCGACCGGAATGAGGCCGCTCGCGCCTTTTTCGACCGCCTTATGGGCAAAACGGTCGTTGATGACGTCATGGAGCGCAATACCGCCCCAGCCCTTGACTGCGGCGAACACATCTTCGCGGGCGCCCAGCGAGGTGATCACCATCGGCACCTGCCATTTGGCACAAGTCATCATGTCGGCTTCGAGCCGGTCGTTCGATTTATGGACGATCTGGTTGACCGCAAAGGGTGCGGCGGGGCGATCCGGATTGTCGCGGTTATGCGCGGCCAACTCCTCGGTAATCTGGTGCAGCCATTCATCGAGCAGGCTTTGCGGGCGCGCATTGAGCGCCGGGAAGCTGCCTATCACCCCCGCCTTGCACTGGGCGATGACCAGTTCGGGGCCCGATATGATGAACAAGGGCGAGCCGATGACGGGGAGGCGCAGATTGCTGAACTGGGCGGGGAGCGATGCGGGCGCGGACATGGAAACTCCTTGAACGGATGCGGGAAATTTGCGCCACGTTGGCGCGGCTAAGGGCCGCTGTCCAGAGTGATTAAACGCCGCTTGATTGCCGCGCGCGGGCGTCCGCCTAACCCTAGCGTCAAGCGGCGTCGATAAGGCAGGGAAAAGGGGGCAGGGGCTACGAAACTACTGTCCTACAGGTCCAGCATCTGCTGTGCTGCGCCCGAATCGGAAGCTTGGATGATCACAATGGGGATAAAACAAGCGAGTGTCATGGCGAGCCAGGCGGAGCCGTCCGGAGCCGCGTTCAGGGCGTTTATGGGGAGGATGGACAGCTGGCCTCACACGAAGCCCGGAAATCCTACAAAAATTTGCTCGAAATCTAGGAAGTTTAGGAACGTAAGAAGGTGTTTTTGGCAGAAATCCGCGGGGTTTGGCGTGATGCGGGATTGCGAAACAAGATTACGGAGAATTGACATATTATTTCGTCAGCAGGAATGTGTATGACTATTTATTATAAATTTAATACAGGCGGAAATTGAAATGGCGCGGCTCATATTGTTCAACAAACCTTATGATGTGCTGTCGCAATTTACCGACCGTAGCATGGGCGATCAGCCGCGCGCGACGCTGAGCGACTATATCGCGCTGCCGGGCGTTTATCCCGCCGGGCGGCTCGACCGGGACAGCGAGGGGCTGCTGCTCTTGACCGATGACGGGCGCTTGCAGGCGCGCATTGCCGATCCCAAGCATAAGCTTGCCAAAACTTATCTGGTGCAGGTCGAGGGCGAGGTGAGCGACGACGCGCTGGCGCAGTTGCGGCGCGGGGTCAGCCTCAAGGACGGCATGACCCGTCCCGCTGACGCAGAGGCTATCGACCCGCCCGACCTGTGGCCGCGCAATCCGCCGGTGCGCTATCGCAAGACCGTGCCGGATAGTTGGATCAAACTCACCATTCGCGAAGGGCGCAACCGGCAGGTGCGGCGGATGACGGCGGCGGTCGGCTTTCCGACGCTGCGGCTGGTGCGCTGGCAGGTGGGCGATTGGACGGTCGAAGGGCTCGAACCCGGCGCGTGGCGCGCGGTGCGGGTTTGAGCGCCGCGCTTCACTCCATGAGCGCGATTTGCCCTTGGTCGAGCAGCGTTTGTACCAGCGCGATGGCCTCTTGCGACGTGGCGCGGATGTGCGATACCGGCATCGCGCACAGATGTTCTGCCACCAAGGCGGCCTCGCCCGCGCAGGCGATCATCTCGCCATCGACGAACAGGAGCAGCCGCCCGTCGCTTTCGCGCACAAAGCTGAACCGGCTTGCAGGGTTGCGCTCGAAGCTTGCGCCGGTGGCAAGGCGGGCGCGCAACGCGCCAGCGGCTATCGGCGCTTCGGGCGACCAATCCATGTCGGGATATTTGGGCATCGTCGTAAAGCGCCCGAACCAGCGCGCGAAGGCGGCGCGGTCGCCGACCGCCTCCAGCACCATCGCGTGCAAGCGGTCGAGCGCGGCGGGCATAATCTCGCCCGGATTGCTGCCTGCCAGCCCGGCGGCGGCAAGGTCGGGGTCGGCAAAGCGATCATCGTCGGTCATGTCGGCCACGATCTCGTCGCACCAATCGGCAATCAATTCGGCCCGGGAGGGCGCGCGAAAGCCGATCGAATAGGTCATGCAATCATCGCCGAGCGCCACGCCTTCATGCGCGACACCCGGCGGAACATAGAGAATATCGCCAGGCTCAAGCACCCATTCGGCCTGCGGTTCAAAGTCGCTGAGGAGGCGAAGGTCGGAATGGGGAAGCAGCGGCGTGGTCTCGTCGCAATGCTGCCCGATCCGCCAGCGCCGCCGCCCCAGCCCTTGAATGAGGAACACATCATATTGGTCATAATGCGCCCCAACGCCCGCGCCATCGCTGGCATAACTCACCATCACATCATCGATGCGCCAGTCGGGGATGAAGCGGAAGGGTTCGATCAGCGCCGCAACGGCGGGAACATGCTGGTCGACGGCTTGCACCAATATGGTCCAGGGCGTCTTGCCCAGTCCGCCGAAGCGATCTTCGGCGAGCGGACCTTGTTCGAGCTGCCAGCTTCCGGTCCTGACATCGCTTTGCGGCAAGGCCTTGGTGATGAGGCGTGATTCCACACCCTCCTCGCAGGCAAGCCCGGCGAGTTCGTCGGGCTCAAGCGGATTGTGCCAGTCGGCCCAAGGATTGCGGATGAGGGTTGCCGATTTCTGCCAATGGTCGCGGAGGAACGCGGCCACATCAAAACGGGCAAGGGTAGGGCGCGCGGGGTTATCCAACCCCGTTCGCCGCACTCAGGATCGCCCGGACGCTCGCGGTTGCAACATCGGTGTCGAGCCCGCAGCCGAACACGCTTCTGCCGTCCGCGGTGCGACATTCGACATAGGCGGCGGCCTGCGCGTCGGAGCCGTGACCGATGGCATGTTCGCTATAATCGACAATCTCCAGTTCAGGTCCGGTGGTGCCGTCAAGCGCCGCGATCACCGAGGACATGAGACCATTGCCGCGCCCCGAAACGGTCGTGGTTTCGCCCGCGACGTTGATCTTGCCGGCGAAGATGCGGTCCGCCCCGCCCCCCGATCCTTTGGCGTGCGTTTCCTGCCATTCGACGAGGCTGAAGCGTCCGTCGGGCTGAACGATATAGGTGCCCTCGAACGCTTCCCAAATGTCGGCGGCGTTGAGTTCCCGGCTGGTCCGGTCGGCCAGTTCCTGCACCACATGGGAGAAGCTTGCCTGCATCCGTTTGGGGAGCTTCAAACCCTTATCCTGTTCGAGCACCCAGGCGACGCCGCCCTTGCCGGATTGCGAATTGACGCGGATGACGGCCTCGTAAGAGCGGCCCAGATCGGCAGGGTCGATGGGGAGGTAAGGGACTTCCCAAAACTGGTCGTTGCGCGCGGCTTGGGCGGCAAAGCCCTTTTTGATCGCGTCCTGATGGCTGCCCGAAAAGGCGGTGAAGACGAGTTCGCCCGCATAAGGATGGCGCGGGTGGACGGGCAACTGGTTGCAATATTCGACCGTGTTGATGATCTCGTCGATATTGGAAAAATCAAGGCCCGGATCGACGCCTTGGGTGTACATATTGAGCGCGACGGTGACGAGGTCGCAATTGCCGGTGCGCTCGCCATTGCCGAGGAGGCAGCCCTCGACCCGGTCAGCGCCCGCCATCAGGCCGAGTTCCGCCGCCGCAACCCCGGTGCCGCGATCATTATGCGGGTGGAGCGAGATGATCACGCTGTCGCGGTTCGAAATATTCCGCCCGAAATATTCGATCTGGTCGGCATAGATGTTGGGGGTTGCGGCCTCGACCGTTGCGGGGAGGTTGAAGATGATCGGCTTGTCGGGCGTGGGCTGCAGCACCTCCATCACCGCCTCGCACACCTCAAGGCTGAAATCGAGTTCGGCGGTAGAGAAGGTTTCGGGCGAATATTCGAAATGCCAGTCGGTGCCGGGATATTTGGCCGCCGTATCGCGCAGGATTTTCGCGCCATCAATCGCGATTTGCTTGATTTCGGGCTTCTCCATGCCGAACACGATTTTGCGCCAGGCGGGCGAAACGGCATTGTAGAGATGGACGATGGCGCGGTGCGCGCCTTCGAGGCTGGCAAAGCTGGTCTCGATAAGGTCGCGGCGCGATTGGGTCAGCACCTGCACGGTCACATCGTCGGGGATTTTGTCGCCGCGCACGAGGCCGGAGATAAAATCAAATTCGGTCGCGCCCGCGCTCGGGAAACCGACCTCGATTTCCTTGAGGCCGACTTTTACCAACAGGTCAAAGAAACGCTGCTTCTTTTCGGCATCCATCGGATCGATCAGCGCCTGATTGCCATCGCGCATATCGGTCGAAAGCCAGCGCGGCGGCTGGGTGATGGTTTGCGAGGGCCATTGGCGGTTCGGCAGATCAATCTGCGGAAAGGCGCGGTATTTTTGCGAAGGGTCGCGGAGCATGGTCATGGAGAAATTCTTTTCGCTGCTATGGTGCCGGGGATAAGGTCAGCCCTTGGGCAGTGCGGCCACCCCGATGGGCAGCGCAAAGGTCACGCCCAAGGGCGCGTAAGTCGTAGCAGAAAAAGGGCGGAACGGTCCGTCATGGGGTGGACTGGTAAACCGGAAGGCTTATCCCTGTCCACCCCCAAAATTACTTTGTGTTTCGAAAACAAGGTTTCGGCTGAAACATTATTTCTCGAAAGCCGCGACAATATCGAGCGCGACGTCATCGCCCACCATCGGGATCGCCATGGTGAGGCCGAAATCGCTGCGCTTGATTTTGCCGGTCGCATGGAAGCCGATGTTGAGTTTCTGATTCATCGGATTGGTCGCCGCGCCGTTGAATTTGGCGTTGAGCACCACCGGCTTGGTGATGCCGTTCAAGGTGAGGTTCCCCGTAATGCGGGCCGTGTTCTGCGCCTTGTTGGCGAGGACCGCCGTGGACACAAATCTGGCGTCCGCCGGATTGGCACCGAAAAAGTCCGGTGTCTTGCCGGGGTCGGCTGGCTTCAACAGATGGGCGGTGAGGCCTGCGCTCGCGGTCGTCACTTTAGAGACCGGAATGGTCACATCCACCTTGGTCGCATTCAGATTGGCCGGATTGATCGTAAGCGTCCCCGTAATGCTGCCAAAGATGCCGAAATAATCGGTCACGTTGAAATGGTTGAGCCGCCAGCCGACCATCGTATGCTCAGGATCAACGGTGTAGGTCCCGGCGGTGACCAGCTTGCTCGCAGCGGCGGCTGGCGCGGGCTTGGCCTTGGCGGCGGGCGCGGTCTGGGCGACCAGCGGGGCGAGGCTGGGCGTCAGGGCCAGTGCGGGAAGGGCCAGCGCTGCGGCCAAAATCTTCATGGTCATGATTATCTCCTTGGTGCTGATATGGTTTACGATTTAGATAATGTTTTCAGCTTTGGAAGGTTGCCGCTTGATGGATAATGTCGCTCACTCTCTTCGGATCGTTGATTATGATGACCGCCTGGCGGGGGCGTTCCACGACATCAACAAGGCGTGGATCGAGGACATGTTCGTCTATGAGGAGGTCGACCGCGTGGTGCTCGAAAATCCGCGCAAATATATTGTTGATGCGGGCGGTGTGATCCTGTTTGTCGAAGCCGAAGGACGCGGCATCGTGGGGGCAGGCGCGCTCAAGAAAAGCGGCGAGGGCGAATATGAACTCACCAAAATGGGCGTGACAGAGGACGCGCGCGGGTTGAAGGCGGGCGAGTTTTTATTGCAGGCACTGATCGCGCGGGCGGGGGAGTTGGGCGTGACTAAACTCTACCTTCTCACCAACGCCAAATGCGAAGCGGCGGTGCACCTTTATGAGAAAAACGGGTTCGCGCATGATGCCGAAATTATGCGGGATTATGGCAGCAGTTACGACCGCTGCAATGTCGCCATGCGGTGGGTTGGGTCCTGATGCAAACCGAAGCCCTGAGCGTGTCGAAGGGCGTCTATCGGTGAGCAATCGCTCACGCTGAGACATGTCCTTCAACAGGCTCAGGACTTCGGATAAACTTCACCGCGTATAAGTCTTCAACCCAAAGCCTGTTCCAGATCGGCGATAATATCGTCGATATGTTCGATCCCGACCGACAGGCGCACGACCTCGTCACCCGCACCCGCTTCGGCGCGGGCGCCTTCTTCAAGCTGGCGGTGGGTGGTGGACGCGGGGTGGATGATAAGGCTCCGGACATCCCCCAAATTGGCGAGATGCGAGTGGAGCTTGACCTCGCCGACCAGCGCGGTCCCGGCTTCATATCCGCCCTTGAGACCGAAGGTGAACACCGCACCCGCGCCGCGCGGCAGATATTTCTGGGCGAGCGCATGATAGGGATCGTCCGGCAGGCCGGGGTAGGAGACCCAGGCAACCTTGGGGTGGGCTTTCAGCCATTCCGCAACCTTCAGGGCATTGGCGCAATGCCGCTCCATGCGAAGCGCCAGCGTTTCCGTACCCGTCAGGATCAGGAACGCGTTGAACGGCGAAAGTGCGGGTCCAAGATCGCGCAGGCCAAGCGCGCGGCATCCGACGATGAACGCCGCCGGGCCAAAGGCTTCGGTGAAGACCTTGCCATGATAGCTCGGATTGGCTTCGCTGAGGGCCGGATATTTGCCATCCTTGGTCCAGTCAAATTTGCCCGAATCAACGATCACGCCGCCGAGCGAATTGCCATGTCCGCCCAAAAACTTGGTCGCGGAATGGATGACAATATCTGCTCCATGTTCAATCGGTCGGCAAAGATAGGGAGTCGCCAGCGTATTATCGACAAGCAGCGGCACGCCTTTGGAATGCGCGGCCTCGGCAATCGCGGCAATATCGACCACCACGCCGCCGGGGTTGGCGAGCGATTCGATGAAGACCGCGCGTGTCTTGTCATCAATCGCAGCGGCCACGGCTTGCGGGTCATCCTGATCGACGAACCGCGCCTCCCAACCCATCTTGCGGAACGAATGGCCGAGTTGGTTGAGCGAACCGCCATAAAGCTTCTTCGCCGCAACAATATTACAGCCCGGCTCCATCAGCATGTGGAACGCAATGAACTGCGCGGCATGACCGCTCGCCAGTGCAAGCCCCGCAATCCCGCCTTCAAGCTGCGCCACCCGTTCTTCGAGGACGCTGGTGGTCGGGTTCATGAGGCGCGTGTAGATGTTGCCGCCAACCTCCAGATTGAACAGGCCGGCCGCATGATCGACATCGTCGAAAACATAGCTGTTGGTCTGATAAATCGGCGTAATCCGCGCCTTGGTGGTCGGATCAGGCGCCGCGCCCGCATGGACGGCCAGCGTTTCGATATGGGCGGGAGTGTCGGTCATTGGCGGCGTCTCCATGACAAATCCCTCTCCCCCTGTGGGAGAGGGTTGTGTAGCGTTAGCGAGGAACGAGCTTACGCGAAGCTGGGAGAGGGGTATGCGATTGTCTTTAACAATCGCGCGAGCCTGCGGCTCGCACCCCTCTTCCAACTGCGCGTAAGGGCTAACGCCCCAACGCTCCGTATCCTTCTCCCACAAGGGGAGAAGGTTTGTCCATCAATTCACTTCTTTATCGACCAGCTTATTCTTGCCGATCCAGGGCATCATGCCGCGCAGTTCCGATCCGACCTTTTCAATCTGATGTTCGGCGGCGCGCTTGCGCGACGCTTTCAGCTCGGGGTTGCCGACCATATTGTCCATCATGAAGCGTTGGACGAAGCGGCCCGATTGAATGTCGTCGAGGACGCGCTTCATCTCGGCCTTGGTTTCCGCGGTAATAATACGCGGACCGGTATGGATGTCGCCATATTCTGCGGTGTTAGAGATCGAATAGCGCATATTGGCAATGCCGCCCTCATAAAGCAGATCGACGATCAGCTTGGTTTCATGGAGACATTCGAAATACGCCATTTCCGGCGCATAGCCTGCTTCCACCAAAGTTTCGAACCCGGCCTGAATGAGGTGGGTGATGCCGCCGCACAGAACCGCTTGTTCACCGAACAGGTCGGTTTCACATTCTTCGCGGAACGTGGTTTCGATGACGCCCGAACGCCCGCCGCCGACAGCCGAAGCGTAGGAAAGCGCAAGCGCCTTGGCATAGCCATTGCCGCGCTCTGCCGAACCGCCTTCGGCTTCCTGAGCCACCGCCATCAGGCAGGGGACGCCGCCGCCCTTTTGATATTCGGAACGGACCGTATGGCCGGGGCCCTTGGGCGCGACCATGAACACGTCAATATCCTTGCGCGGTTCAATCAGGCCGAAATGGACGTTGAGGCCGTGGGCGAAAGCGAGCGCTGCGCCGGGTTTCATATTGGGCGCAATGTCATCGGCATAGATTTTCGCTTGATGTTCGTCGGGCGCGAGGATCATGATCACGTCGGCCCATTCGGCAGCTTCCTTATTGGTCATCACCTTGAAGCCGGCAGCTTCTGCTTTTTTGGCAGTAGCTGAACCGGGGCGCAGCGCAATTGCGACTTCCTTGACGCCGCTGTCGCGGAGGTTCTGCGCATGGGCATGGCCCTGACTGCCATAGCCGACGATGGCGACTTTCTTGTCCTTGATGAGTGCCTGATCGGCGTCGCGGTCATAATAAACTTGCATCTTTTTGTTGCCTTTTTTCTGTTTCGTGTCCCTGCGCGGGCAGAGACCCAGTGGTTTAAATTATGCTGTTTGGCTCTAGGCCCCTGCCTTCGCTGGGGCATAATGATGAAATTCCTAAGCTCCCTCCGGTCCGCGCGCGATGGCGACAACGCCGGTGCGGGCAACTTCGACGAGGCCGCATTCGCGCATCAGCGTGACAAAGCTGTCGATCTTTTCGCTGGTGCCGGTGATTTCGAAGACGAAGCTTTCGATGGTCGTGTCCACCACCTTGGCGCGGAACACATCGGCCATGCGCAGCGCCTCGATGCGCTTGTCGCCACCGCCCGCAACTTTGACGAGGGCAAGTTCGCGTTCGACATTCGCGCCTTTTTCGGTGAGGTCAGTGACCTTGTGCACCGGCACCTGACGGTCAAGCTGGGCGATGATCTGGTCAATCACCTCTGGCGGACCGTTGGTGACGATGGTGATGCGCGAAAGCGCGTGATCGGCGCTGATGTCAGCGACTGTCAGGCTTTCAATATTATAGCCGCGCGCGGAAAACATCCCCGCAATCCGCGCGAGGATGCCCGCTTCATTGTCCACCGTGATGGTGAGAACATGGCGTTCGGTGATTTCCTGTTTGATTTTCATTTAAATTCCCCTCCCGCTCGCGGGAGGGGTTAGGGGTGGGTATGACGTCCTCCCCTCCCGTGTTTGAGCAGGCCCACCCCCAGCCCCTCCCGCAAGCGGGAGGGGAGTGGCGGAGTTCGTTCTATCAATCGCTGCGCCGCCCATCACACCAGCGCCTTTGCTTCATCGTCCATTTCGCCCGAAACTTCCGCCGCTTGCAGCAGCATTTCGGTATGCGCGGCGCCCGATGGAATCATCGGGAAGCAGTTGGCGAGTTTGGCAACGCGACAATCGACCATCACCGGACCGTCGGTGTCGATCATCTGCTGGATGCCCGCTTCCAGTTCGCCCAGCGTTTCGATGCGAATGCCGGTCCAGCCATAGGCTTCGGCAAGCTTTACAAAATCGGGGAGACTATCCGAATAGCTGTTGGAATAGCGGCTGGAATAGGTGAGTTCCTGCCATTGCCGCACCATTCCCATATATTCATTGTTGAGGATGAAGATTTTGACCGGCAGACGATATTGGGTCGCGGTCGCCATTTCCTGAATGTTCATCTGGATCGAGGCTTCACCCGCAATACAGATGACGAGCGCGTCAGGGTTGGCAATTTGCGCACCATTCGCCGCGGGAAATCCATAGCCCATCGTGCCAAGGCCGCCACTGGTCAGCCATTTGTTGGGATCATCAAAGTGGAAATGCTGCGCCGCCCACATTTGATGCTGGCCGACTTCGGTGGTGACGATGCAATTGCCGTCCTTGGCCTGCTCGCGGGTCGCCTCGAACAGGCGGCGGATCGCTTCCTGCGGCATGATTTCAGCGGAAGGCGACGGGTCTTGCGGATAATCGAGGCAACGCGTCGCGCGCCAGCCTTCGATCCGCCGCCACCATTCGCCCTGGTCGGTGCCGTTATGCCCCTTAGCCTTCCATTCGGCGAGCATCGCGCGCATCGCTGCGCCCACATCGGCGGTGATGGGGAGGTCAACAGGGACATTTTTGTTGATCGAAGACCGGTCAATATCGACATGGATCTTTATGCTGTCGGGCGAAAAGGCATCGAGCCTGCCGGTCACGCGGTCATCGAAGCGGGCGCCCAGACAAACGACAAGGTCGGCCTTGTTCATCGCCATATTGGCTTCATAAGTGCCGTGCATCCCGAGCATCCCGAGCCATTGCTCAGACGAAGCCGGGAAAGCGCCCAAACCCATCAGCGTGGAAGTAACGGGCGCGCCAGTGAGTGCGGCGAGTTCGCGCAAGGCTTCGCTCGCCTCCGGGCCAGAGTTAATAATGCCGCCGCCGGTATAAAGGATCGGGCGTTCGGCCTTGCTGAGGAGTTCGACCGCCTTGGCAACCGCATCGGCATCCGGCTCAATCTGGGGCCGATAGCTTTTATGCTCGATCTCGCCCGGAATTTCATAGCTACCGGTCGCGACCTGCACATTCTTCGGAATGTCGATGACGACCGGACCGGGGCGGCCATGCGTGGCAATGTAAAAGGCTTCATGGACAATCGCGCCCAACTTGTTGGGGTCTTTGACCAGATAATTATGCTTGGTGCAGTGGCGCGTGATGCCGACCGTATCAGCTTCCTGAAACGCATCCGTGCCGATGAGATTGGTCGGAACCTGCCCGGTGATGACCACCATCGGAATCGAATCGAGCAGGGCATCGGTGATCCCGGTGACCGCATTGGTTGCGCCCGGGCCGGAAGTCACGAGGACAACGCCGGGCTTTCCGGTCGAGCGCGCATAGCCTTCGGCCGCATGGGTTGCGGCCTGTTCGTGGCGCACGAGGATATGCTTGATCTGGGGGTGCTCGAACAGCACGTCATAAATCGGCAGCACCGCGCCGCCGGGATAGCCGAAGACGGTATCGACGCCGAGGTCGATCAGGGCTTGCACCAAAATATCAGCGCCGCTGCGCTCAGTCACTTGTCGTCTCCCGGATGGCGGCACGAGCCGTTTAGGATGGATTTCCATTCATCTTATGCCGCAGTGCAACAAGAATGGGAAGGGCGTGGCTACCCATCATAATCTATCTTGTCAACACTCCATCACGTAATAATATTGCTAGTTGAGAAATATTTGAAGAATTAAGTGACTCTTCATTACGTGCCCAATCCGCAGGAGGTTGATTGCGGAACCAGGTATATTGGCGCTTGGCATATTGGCGGGTGGCAAGCTGGCCTGCGGCAATGGCGTCCGCCTGGCTTATCTCCCCGCGCAGCATGGCAGCGACCTCGGGTACGCCGATCGCGCGCATGACCGGGAGATTTTCGTTGAGCTTGCGGGCAAGTAGCGCGCGAACCTCGGCCTCGGCCCCGCCGCTCTCGATCATCTCGACAAAGCGCCGATCGGACCGTTCGATGAGCCATGCGCGTGGGGGAAGGAGGATGAAGGGCGTGAGCGCGATAGCGTCGGCAATGCCGCCTTGCGTGCGCGTCTGCCATTCGCCGATGGGTATGCCGGACGACAGCACGACTTCAAGCGCGCGCGATACCCGCGTGGTATCGGCGGGCTTCAGCCGCGCGGCGGCGACCGGATCGGTCTGTTGCAGTTCGCCATAAGCGTCGGCAACCGCAAGGCTGCGGACCCGCGCGCGTATGTCTGCTTCAATCTCCGGCACTGGCGCGATGCCGTTCAGCAATGTGCGCAGATAAAGGCCGGTGCCGCCGACGAGGATGCTGACCGCGCCGCTGGTGTGCGCTGCTGCTATTTCCGCCTTCGCCTCACCCGCCCAGCGGGCGGCATTATAGTCCTCCGCGCCATCGACATGGCCGAACAGGCGGTGCGGCACGCCCGCCATCTCCGGGACCGTGGGCCGGGCGGACAGTACCGTGAGGTCGGCATAGACCTGACTGGCGTCGGCATTGATGATGACGGCCTTTTCGCCCGCCGCCTCCAACGCTTTTGCGAGCGCGACCGCCAATCCGCTCTTGCCGCTCGCGGTCGGACCCGCAATAAGCGCGACGCGCGGGCGCTCGCCCGCTGCCACCATTTGGTCGAAGGGATGCTCCATGTTCATCGCCACCGTCATAGCAGCCAGCCCGCGCGATGCAGCCGCTTTTTATGCGGTGCGGGATCAACTGGCCGAACTGGGGTGCGAACCCCAAGATCCGCGCTGGCTGGACGAAGGCGTCGCGCTCGACATCCCGTTCGGCGCGAGACTGGAAGAAGCGCGCGCGGCGCTCAAGGACGGGGCTGACGGCCTCGACATCGCCGTGCAGGTGGAAGCAACGCGCAAGAAGATGTTGCTTGTCGCGGATATGGATTCGACCATGATTCCGGTTGAATGCATTGACGAACTCGCCGATTATGCCGGCATTAAGCCGCAAATCGCGGAGATTACCGAGCGCGCGATGCAGGGTGAACTCGATTTTGCCGAAGCTCTGGCGGCGCGGGTGGCGCTTTTGCAAGGCCTTCCCGAAACCACCGTCGAACAATGTTTACGCGAAAGGGTGACGCTCATGCCCGGTGCGCGCACACTCATCCAGACGATGCGCGGTTGGGGTGCGGAATGTGTGCTGGTCTCGGGCGGATTCACACATTTTGTGGATCCGGTGGCGGAGCAGATCGGTTTTCACCAAGGCTTCGCGAACCGTCTCGGCATTGCCGATGGCAAGCTCACCGGAACGGTCGAACAGCCGATTGTCGATAGCGCCTATAAACGCAGCACGCTGGAAGCTGCGCTAACCCGCCTGGGCATTGCCCGCGAAGCCAGCCTTGCGGTGGGCGATGGTGCCAATGACATACCGATGATCGAGGCGGCGGGAACCGGCTATGCGTACCACGCCAAGGAAAAAGCGCGGGCGGCTGCGGATGTCGCCGTGAATGCCGGGGATTTGACGGTGTTGCTCTACGCCCAAGGCGTGCCGAGAGCGGAGTGGGTGACGGGCTGACCCTCTCCCGGTTGCGGGAGAGGATTGGCCTTACCTCACAACCCCTTGCCGCCCAGCTTATAGGTCAATTGCATAAACACGCTGCGCCCCACACTGTCGAACCAACTCGTGTTGTAATAGGGATAGCTTGACCAGGTCGGATCCTTCACTGGTTTGGTATCGAGCAGATTCTTGACCGTCAGCGATCCGCGCAGATGATCGGTGAAATCATATTGCAGGGTTGAGTTAAACAGATAGCTTGCCTTGATCCAACCATCCTCGGCGTAATTTGGGAGTTTGCCAAGGCGCGTCCCCGAAACCGTCCAGCTGAGGCCATCCTGCTCCCAGCTGAGGCTCGCATTGCTCTTGTCGCGCGGGATATAATAGCTGCTGTCATAAGCGAGCTTGTTGACCCAGGCATCACCCGGATATTGCTGGAAGCGGTGCTTCAGCGTGTGGGTGTGGTTCAGCAATAGGGAGAAGGTGCCAATGCCGGTTGGCACGCTGCCGCGGAAGGCAAAATCGATACCACTGACTTTTTCCTTGGCAATGTTGATCGGATTGATGCTGAACGATTCAATTTGGCCCGCGCGGCCGCCACTGGCAAAACGATGGATGCGCGCGATGGCATCAAGGCAGGTGGGCGACGTGTCGCCACTGGTGCGGCATTGCGCCTCGGTGCGCGCCAGCCGGTCGATGCTGAGATCATCGACCTGATTGGACAAGGTTACGCGGAAATAATCCACCGACAGATGGAGGCGTGGGGACGGCGAGAACACCATGCCCGCCGTCAAGGTGCGCCCGGTTTCGGGCTTTAGCGTTCTGTTGCCGTTGCGCTGGACGATCACGCCGGTTCCGGAATAGCTGCAGTCGCCGATATCTTCGTCCGGCTCTTCGACGGCACAGAGATAATAATCATCGACGCTGCTTTCGACATTGCCGGGACCGGTGAAAAGATAGTGAAGATCAGGCGCGCGGAATGCGGTGCCATAGGCGGCGCGCAGCAACAGGCTGTTCACGGGGCGCACTTCAAGCCCGCCATTATAGGTGAACTTACCGACTTTGCGTCCGGCAAAACCGAAATGATCATAGCGGCCAGCCCCGGTCAGGGTCACGAAATCCAGCACCGGCACGCGCAATTCCCCGCCGATCGCGGCATGGCTGCGCTTGCCCGAACCGTCGCTGTCCTTCCAGCTGAAATAATAATCCGTAAGGGCGAGTGGATCGGGGTTCAGGTCGTAGCCTTGCTTGCCATATTCGGCGACCGCCGCGAAACCAACCGGGCCGGCGGGCAGCCGGAATAATTCGCCATTATTGACCGTGACCTGCGCATTGCTGGTCCATGCAACGGGTTTGTAGATGGTGTCAGCAGAAATGCTGGCATATTCGGCTGGCGTCAGCGCGCGATAGAGCCGCGCGGGGTCGGCGTTATAAATTGGGTAGCCGCTGTCATCGTCGATTCCGAGGCGGGGGCCAAGGAAAAGAGCCTGCGCCTTTGCATTGATAATCTGCGGCCAGCGCACCACTGATTTATAGCGGCTATAGTTGAACGAGGCTTCGTAATTCCATGCGCTGCCCAGCGTGCCGCTGATGCCTGGCGTCAGACTAAAGGTCGTCTGCTTGCTGCGCTGCATGTGAAAGCCGCCCGATTCTTCAGGGGCAAACTGGCGCGACCAGTCTTCAAGCTGGCCGGTGAAGCTGTTGTAGAAATAATTGTCGCTGCTGCTTGATTGTTGCTCGAACGCCCAGCTTTGGACATCGTACATCAACCGCACCTTGCTGATCCCCAACTGCCCGTCGAAGAACAAAGTTGCCGCGTCGGACAATTCATAGGAGGTGGTGAGGAAGCTGTTAAAGCCCTTCCGGCCCGAAATGATCGTGCCATAGCCGATGGATTCCCGGCTGCCGCAGAAATCGCCATAGCGCGGGCGGTTATAGAGCGCAGTGGTGCCGCCGTTCAGATGCGCCAGCGCTTCACACGCTCCGGCGGGGGGATCGATATAGTCGACATTTTCATCGGCGCGGACGAAGGTGCGGCGCGCGACCGCGGTGCGGGCGGACGGGCTATCCGCCGTGCTGTCCTGAATGCTGCGCTGAAACCCCCATAAGGGCCGCTGGTCTTGATATTCGATACCGCCTGCAATGTTGAACGGCCCGCTCGACCAGCCGCCGGTTGCGGTGATGCGATGCGACAGGCCGCCGCCATGCTCGGTGCGACCGTGACGGTAATCGAGCGTCAGCCCGTCAAGCTTGTCCTTCATCTTGAAATTGACCACGCCGGCAATCGCGTCCGACCCATAAATCGCGGAGGCGGCGCCGCTCAAAACCTCGACCTTGTCGATCAGCCCGGCGGGGATATTGGAAATATCGGTGAAGTTGCTCTTGCCGATATAGGGCAGGGGAAAGTCCGCAATGCGCCGCCCGTTGATCAGCACCAACGTATGATTGGGGCCAAGCCCGCGCAGGTCGACCTGTTGCGCGCCGGGGGTGAAATCGGCACTGCTCCCCGATTGGGGGCTTTGCGTCGCGCCGCTATTTTGCGTCAGCGCCGAAAGCAACTCCGGGACATTGGTATAGCCATTGGCGCGCATCTCATCGGCGCCGATCACCGTGACTGGCGCGGGGCCTTGATCGCGGATGGTCGGAATGCGCGAGCCGGTGACGATAATCGCGTCGGCTTCCGCTTGTGCCGCCTCATCGGTCTGTGCCGCATCCTGCGCAAAGGCCGGCGAGGCGAGGGCGGAGAGGCTGACGCCCAGTGCCAGAGCAAGGCGAAATGCGTGCGTGTGGTTCATCATCTATCCCCTTTTCAATACCCGATCGTTCCCAACCGATCCCTAAATTTCCACAAATTATTTCAATCCTTTTCCCAAGATTGTTATTTGATTACAGATTCGGGGCCGAAATGGAACCGCAAACGGGTTACAAAGGAAACCACAGCATGCGACATTTGATCAAAGACACGGGCTGGGGGAGCATGCTGGCGATGTTGAGCCTGCTTCTGTGTGTCCTTTTGCCCGGGGGCTCCGCCAGCGCGAAAGGCCCGGCCTATCGCCATTATATCGCGGGCAAGCTCAACACGCCGACGCCGGACAAGGTTTCGGGAGGCCTGTTGCTCCTCGGCGGCGGCGACCGTGACCATGAAGCCATGCGCTGGTTCTTCGGCAAGGCGGGCAACGGCCATATCGTCATCTTGCGCGCGTCCTATGCAGGCGAGATCGGCAAGGAATTTTACCGCGAGATTGGCGGCATCCAGTCTGCCGAAACTTTTGTTTTTTATGACCGTTCCGCCGCCAATGATCCGAAGATCCTCGACCGGCTGCGCAAGGCCGATGGCATCTTTGTCGCAGGCGGCGATCAGGCCCGCTACGTTCGCTATTGGCGTGGAACGCCGGTCGCTGATATTATCAACGCCCATGTCGCGGCGGGCAAACCCTTCGCCGGAACCAGCGCGGGCCTCGCGATCCAGGGCGAAAAGCTTTACGGCGCGATGGACGATGGCAGCATCAAAAGCCCCGAAGCGCTTGCCGATCCGTTCGGTCGCGCCAACACCATCGAGGGCGACTTCCTCAATTTTGCGCTGCTGAAGGGGGTCATTACCGATACTCATTTCAAGGAACGCGACCGGTTGGGGCGGCTGTTTGCCTTCGTTGCCAAGGCCCAGGCGGGGCGTCCGGCTGATCTGCCCGCGATGATCGGGCTCGGCGTCGATGAAAGTGCAGCGCTAGCGGTTGAACCGGACGGGACGGGACGAGTGTACGCCACCGCGCCCGATGGCGGGGCGTGGGTGGTGTGGGGCGATGCGTTACGCGGCCTTCCGACGACTGGCCCGCTCAATGTCGCCAAAGTCAAGGTCACCGGCATCGGTACGGCGTCGCGGGTGCATTTGCCCGAAGGCCGGGTGGACAATCCCAAATTCACCCGCACCTACCGCGCCAGTGACGGCCAATTGCAGGAATTGCCGTGCACTTGTAATTAGGATGCTGAGCCTTTCTTGGCGAGCCAATATGTTCAATCGACCCGGTCGTTGAGGCCCTTGACGCCCGCCTTCTTGGCGCAATGGTCACAGCAATAGAAGGTGCCGTCGGCCTCCATGCCGTGGCCGATGATACGGCATCCGCAATGCGCGCAGGTGGGGGCAAGCGCCTGGATCGCGCATTCGAAACTGTCGAACATATAGACACCGGAGGTATGCGTGATCTGGAACGCCTTGTCATAATCATTTCCGCAGGTGTGGCATTGGGGCATGGGGCTCTCCTCTGGTCGCTGTCGATGATACTAGCAACGTCAGGCACAGTCGCTTGGTTCCCGCTCTAGCTGACCACCCAATCTTCGAGCCAATCGGCAAGGCTTTGATGGCTTATGCTGAACGCTTCGGGGATGGACTTGCCATTGTCGTAATAATAATCGTCAAAGCGAACGATCTGGCCGGTGTCGAGATCATAAGAGGTCGGTCCGGTCTCGCTGGCGATGGGCAGGTAATGGGCCGGCCATTCGGCTTGGCCGGTATAGCCAGGACCGCGCCGACGCAGATCGGCATAGTCGGAGGCCAGCGCTGCGGTCGAGACAATGCCGGTACCATAGTCGGGCGTATAGCCGACCCCCGGCCCCCAGCCGCCGTTTGAAATTTTATAAAGTTCGCGCAAATCCGCGGGAAGCGGTCGGCCGATTTCTTGCTCCAGCGTGGCAAGTTGCGCATCGGTCGCAGGCGGGGCGGGCGCGTCGCTGTCGGGATTGGTGGTTGCGCTATGGGTGCCGTCGGGGAAGGCAGTGACGTGCATCGGCTTCATGCTTTGCCCCCATGCCTCCATCTGCTTGAAGACCAGATTGGCGGCCTTATCAGCGGCCTCATTCCCGCCCATCACATGCTTGAATGCGTCGGGCGTAAACACCATTCCGGCAGCAACGCCGCCAAATGTTTCGTGGCGCCGCTGAGGGTTGGCTATCCGCTGGCGGATCAGTTCAACCAGCTTGGGGGGCAATAACGGCATCGGTCCATCTCCTTTTCCGGCAACGCATCATAGCGCGACGGAAGTTAAGGAAGAGTCTTCAATTCAATCGCAGGCTTTATGGAGCTTCCATGCAATCGCTGCGGCAATCAGGCAGGCGATGGCGACGGAGAGGAGCGTATCCTGGACCGTAAAGCCGACCTTCGCCAGCAGCGCCAGGACCGCCGCCGCAATCACCATGAAGCCCGAATTGACGATATTATTGGCCGCAATTGTGCGTGCGGTTTCGGACTTGGATACGGTTGTGGTGAGAAATGCGTACAGCGGCACCACGAACATTCCGCCAAATATTGCGATGCCCAGGAGATCGACCAGCACCCAGTCGCCTTTGCCCAGGGCAAGAAATTCGCGCCAGCTGAGCAGACCCTGTTCGCCGGTACCCGGGACATGCGCCCAATGCGAAACCGTCCACCACAGATGGAGCACGAACAAGCCCATGACGATCACAGATGCGGGCGCAAATTTGGCTGACACCTTACCCTTCAACAGGACATTGATGATGACCGATCCAATCGCAACGCCGATGGAAAAGAGCGCGGTAAACATGGTGGCGACGGTGCGGTCGGAGCCTAACACATTTTCAACGAGCGGCGGGAATTGCGCTGCCAGCATCATCCCGATGGCCCAGAAAAAGCTGATCGAGCAGATGGCGAGGAACAGGCGCGGAATATGCATCGTCGCCGACACCTGCCGCCATGACGAGCGCACAATATTCCAGTCGATCCTGAGCGGAGGCGCATCGGGTTCGGGCGGGGCAGGCGGGATGAACTGCCCCGCGATCCGTCCAACGATGGAAATGCCGATCACCGTGATGGCGGCTTCCTTATAGGGGAGCAGCCCGCCCAAGATAGTGCCACCGAGGATTGCGATATAGGTGCCGGCTTCAACCAGCCCCGTGCCCGCGAGGACCTCGTCTTTCTCGAGATGCTGCGGCAAAATCGCATATTTCAAGGGACCAAAGAAGCTGGAATGGACGCCCATCGCGAACAAGGCGAGCAGCATCAGCGGGATCGAGTGGATATAGATGCCGAGCGCGCCGACCAGCATGATGCCAATCTCCGCTGTCTTGACCCAGCGCGCGATCATCGCCTTGTCGCTGCTATCGGATAATTGTCCCGCAAGAGCCGAGAACAGGAAGAAGGGCAGAATGAAAATGCCGCTCGCCAATGCGTTAAAGAAGGCGTCCTGCTCCGGATCCTTATAGATAGTGTAGGTCGCCAGCATCACCATCGCCATCTTGAACACATTATCGTTGAACGCGTTCAGGAACTGCGTGATGAATAATGGCAGAAACCGGCGCTTGCCGAGCAGGCTGATGGTCGGTGTCATAAAGTGAGTCTGTCCCGTCTGTCGCTTGGCTGGCGCACCCGTCTCTAGTGCGCAGAATGGCTGTGGTCAAAAATCTTTTATATTTTAAGGGAGCGGGCTAAAGAGAGGACAGCCATGCTGACCTTGCCTAACATTCTGACACTGTCGCGCATTTTTACCGTTCCCTTGCTGGTCGCGCTGCTGTGGTTCCCGGGATGGGAATTGGGCTACGGCCTTGGTTTCGCGCTCTATTGCCTGATGGGTATCACCGATTATTTCGACGGCTATCTCGCCCGTGCGCAAGGCGCGGTGTCGCGGCTCGGCGTGTTTCTTGATCCGATTGCGGACAAGATCATGGTCGCCGCCGTCATCATCATGCTGGTTGGAACCCGCCATGAATCGGCATCGATCCAGGGCATCCATATCATTCCAGCGCTGGTCATCTTGCTGCGCGAGATTGCCGTTTCGGGCCTCCGGGAATTTTTGGCGGGGCTCAAGGAAACGGTCTCGCTCCCGGTGTCGCAACTCGCCAAATGGAAGACCACGCTGCAGATCATCGCGCTGGGAGCCCTCATATTGGCGGGCGCGCTGCCGCAATGGTATTTCATCAAGGCGACCGGCATCGTCACCTTGTGGGGCGCGGCGGTGCTGACGCTGATCACCGGCTGGGATTATCTGCGCGTCGGCCTCAAACATATGGATTGAGGCGTGCCGCCCGCCGCCATATCTATATGTTGTGTTTTGCCGAATAGGAAACCAAAGCCTGCGGAAATCCGCCAAAAATACCCCCTTACGTTCCTTAAGTTCATAGATTTCGAGCAAATTCGCCCTCCCCATATCTTGTGGTCGGGGACTTGGGGCGGCCAATCCCCTCGGGCAATGATAGTGCGTCGAATAATGAGGCATAAGAGCGCGTCCCTACGATAAACAAGCGAATCGTCGAGGGAAGGCTGTCACAGCGGGCATAGTGTAGGACAGCGAAATATAAGGTCATGATTAATCCAATTCACGCAAAGGCGGGGTGGCGCGGACTTGACCCGCTTCCGCTCGATCCAGCCGCGACTTCCCTGCGACCTCCGCGCCTCCGCGTGAAATGGATAATAGATTGCGCGCACAAAGCCACAAAGCCACAAAGAGCCGCCCGCAATAACCCTCGCTTTATGGCTTCATGGCTTTGTGCGAGAATTCAATATTTTGCCCCGGAATTTTCAGGTGTCACCGCTGACAGCCTGACAAAAATGCGTGTCGGGCAATAAAAAAGCCGCCAATAAGGCGGCTTTCTATCAGTTCAGGGATGCAACGGATCAGGAATCTTGCGCCGGTACGCAAGCCCCGTCGACGACCATGAAATAAGATTCCGGCACCACCATCGGCACGACCAGATCGCGACCGTCATGATGCCGCTCATGGGCATTCGCGACCGCATTGTTGTCGGTATAGATGACCACAAACGGGTTGCTCGCCGATTCCGTCACGTGACAGATTGTGTATTTGGTGACCCCTTCACCATTCGCATCGCCACCGTTACCGGCAGCAAAAGCAGGTGCTGCAATAAGAAGCAGGCCCGAAACAATCGCCTTTACCATTCGTCGTTACTCCTTGAAAAACACCGTCAAGATAAAGTGTAGCAAGATTCGCGGCAACATAAATAGCTGTCCAATACAAGAATTTACGCCTTGCCGGACAAGGCGACAGGCCCGCCCCCCGATGCCACATCCTATGCCGGAAGATGGGGTCGATTATATATGAATATATAATGGTCTGGGATAGTGTCGCAACGTCTTGCCCTCTTGCCACGGTGTTCATGCTTCGCTAGGGGAAGCGTCCTTCGCTTTGCGACTGTGCCCCTGTGGTGAAATTGGTAGACGCGCTCGACTCAAAAGCATATTTATATCAGCTACTTACGATATAAATCTAGCAAAATCAGTTGGTTAGTGGCAAAATAGAAAGATGGACGCCTAGCGCACATCTAGCACAATTTTGCTCACGAGGTGTCAGCCATGAAGGATACAGCCCGCCACAAGTTTCTTGACGGAAAAGTTCAGCTCTACATGCGGACCAACAGTCCGCACTGGCAATGCTCCTGCTCAATCGCAGGCAAGCAGATGCGCACATCCACGAAGGAAGAAAGCCTAGCCCGAGCCAAGGACGTCGCCCGCGACTGGTATCTCGGGCTTATGGGTAAATACCGTGCAGGCGAGATCAAGGACGGAACACCGTTCAAGAAAGCCGCTCAGCACTTCCTTCAGGAATACACCATCATCACCGAAGGCGAACGCAACGCCAAATACGTCGAAGGCCACGGCATCCGCCTCCGTGTCCATCTACTGCCATTCTTTGGGGACAAGATGGTGGAAGAGATCACCCCCGGCCTTGTGCAGGAGTATCGCGTCCACCGCATGACCTCGCGCCTCGACAAAGAGGGCAAGCCCAAGCGCCCATCGCGATCAACCATCCATTCGGAAATCATCACCCTACGGCATGTGCTGAAAACAGCGCAGCGCCACGGCTGGCTGTCCTATCTGCCGGACATTTCCGCTCCCTATAAGACCTCGGGCAAGATCGCGCACCGTGCGTGGTTTTCGCCAGAGGAATATAAGCAACTCTATAAGGCCACCGGCGAACGGGCGAAGCACCCGAAAAAGGAGCGGTGGCGGTCGGCCTGCGAAGATCTCCACGACTATGTGCTGTTCATGGTGAACAGCGGCCTACGTCCTGACGAGGCCAAGCGCATCGAGCTGCGCGACGTGGAGATTGTCGCAGATGGGCCGAAGGACGAGAAAATCCTCCATATTGCCGTGCGTGGCAAGCGCGGCGTCGGCTACTGCAAAACCATGCCAGGGGCGGTTCTGCCGTTCCAGCGCATGAAGAAGCGTCATAATCTCGGTCCAACGGACCTCATTTTCCCGAAGATTCAGCGTGAGCTGTTCAATACCATCTTGGACGAGCTAGGTATGAAGTCAGACCGCGAGGGCAACCCGCGCACGGCCTACAGCCTGCGCCATACCTATATCTCATTCCGCCTGATTGAAGGCGCAGACATCTACCAAGTCGCTAAGAATTGCCGCACCAGCGTCGAAATGATTGAGAAATTCTATGCTTCCCATATCAAGGATATGATTGACGCATCGGCGATCAATACACGCCGACCAAAACGGTAACTTTGCGATATTGACGGAATCACCTATTTGGTATCAAATCACGTTCTTATCGGTTGACGCAGCCTTTGCCACACAGCATATGCGCAACCGCTGGCCGGTGTGGTGAAATTGGTAGACGCGCTGGATTCAAAATCCAGTTCCGCAAGGAGTGTCGGTTCGAGTCCGACCACCGGCACCATCTTTTAGACGCAGCACCAAACGGTGCGCGAAAGGGCAGAGCCTTCACCGGCTGCTGCCCTTTTTGCGAAGGCCCAGCCCGAACGGGCAGGGCCGGTGGCCTCTTAGCTCCCGAACGGGAGCGGCCATCGCGCTTGCTACCCCGATGTAACGTGCGAGTGGTGCCAACCCCTGTCGGAATCGCGAATGCACACACTGTAACATCCCATCACTGCCGCGCCATCGGAAAGCCGCCAAGCGGTCTGCTGAATACAGGCATCGAGGTCAGCTTTCCTGTATGGCCTGATGGTTTGAACCTTGCTCGCTTCGTCAGTCCGCTCAACAAGAACCTCGTCATGCTCTATGTTGAAGTGCTTATGCAAAAGCGTAATCCCAAAACGATCCAGCGCTCCATGTCGTTTGAGGACATCCCTTAACTCATTGATACAAGGAATGTCTTTATCGCTCACTGGTTCAACATCATCAATATGCGGAAGGTCATTGCTCCCCACAATATCGGCAACTACCAATTGCTTCATATCCACCACCCTTATACCATCGAAAAAAGGTAACAGCGTGTCTATCACGTTCAAAGTAGGGAGGCCAGATTCATGACCTTGGGCGCAGAGTGGATCGATAAAATTGAGCCGCGCAGTCAGGCGGACGAGCTGGACATCCGTGCTGTCCTGCAAAAGAATGAAGAGAAGGCAGCCACATACTTCGATAAAATACGTGAGGGCGAGGTTGTCGATGCCATTGCTTTTTGCATGGCCGAGAACAAGCCATACATTGTCATACCGGCACCTGTCAGCATTCTTGATTCCGAAGCCTTCTCAAACTTCAAGGCGTGGGCGAGGGATCAACAGATAGAGGCGCGCATTTTCGGGATCATTACCGATCGCTTCTTTGAAAAGCAGGATGACTGCGTGGCCTTGGCATTGATGCCAAACGGTTGAGCTCCCCCGTCATCTTTCGTCGTCATCTTTCCTGATATAACGCGATCCGCGCGAACTTCCGTTCACGACCGATTGTCGCGCTGACTCATCAACCCAAAGCAAACGCTGCGGCTTGCCGCGCAAGATGGTCTTTTCGCCACGCCGCAATGTTTCGCCCGCCTTGAGAGGGAGGATCGGCTTGCCTGCAAATTCATCCTTGGTGATGGTGCTGGCCCGCACCAGAAGTTTGACCCAGCCATCCTTGCCGCGCTCGATGACCTCAGCGGCGATCAGACGCTCGCCAACGCGCAGAGCTTTGCCGCGCCTGCGGCGATCATAGATGCCTTCCGTCCAACGGATCACATCAGCAGCAATAAAGTCCGTAGCGGGAATCCATTGATCCATCCGCCAACACCTCCGCCGCCTGCTTCTGCGACACTATCTTGGTGTGGATGAATTGGCGTTGCTAGAGAGGGGTGCGCTGATCTGATTTGGCCGAATAAGGCTTTTCGATTTTGCATGAGCCTTGTTGAACCCCCCCCGGGCTTGCTTGGCGGCCAGTTCATATTTATGCCTTGGCCGCATAGCTGGAAGGAGCGCATTGTCCTCATCTTGCTCTGAAGAGTGGCTCGGACCGCCCACGCGGTCGCCAGTCTCACCTTCGTTCATGGCAGCACCCACGAGAGTTGTCCCGAGCCCAGTTATGAACGTTGCCACACCCCCTACAAGGGCATATTTAGCTGCTGCACCAGATAACCCAACTGCCATCGAAATCAATGGCCAACCTAAAGTTGCAACCATCCCAACAAATAATAGTCCTACACCAATCCACTGCGCAGTATTTGGATTTTTTGCGAATTCTTGTTGCCCCATGATCCCCCCCCCATTTGAGCTTTGTCGATTCTCATCCCTATATTAACATAACCACTATATATTTTTGTTGCGTTATGTGTGTATCTTTTGATTAATCCCGCTTTCGCCGACACCACCGAACCCACAAATCACGGATTCGGTCCATACGGGTGACGATCCTTGAAGGAGGGTAACGACGCCTTGCGGTGATTAGGTGGGCCATTCACCGCATACCGTGCGGCGAATAATCTTGCATCTTGCGGCGAATACGGGCTATAATCGCCGCAGAAGGTGCGGTGATTATGACCTACATCCATGAACGAGCCGATTGGCCCAATCT
Organism: Pseudomonadota bacterium; assembly: GCA_023458055.1. Classification (GTDB taxonomy): domain Bacteria; phylum Pseudomonadota; class Alphaproteobacteria; order Sphingomonadales; family Sphingomonadaceae; genus JAFAFE01. The sequence continues at coordinate 28,848 of JAEXAW010000060.1, read as the reverse complement.
GCGTTGGAGCGACGAACAGCTTGCCCAGCCGCTTGCTGCCGTGCGCCATCGCCAAGGGCGATTGATCGGGCACATGGAAGCCCTTGGGTTTCCGCTGCGCGAAGAAGCCGTGCTGCAAGCACTCACCGAAGATGTCATCAAATCGAGCGAGATCGAAGGCGAAGTGCTGGACCGCGATCAGGTTCGCTCGTCCATCGCCCGACGCCTTGGCATGGATATTGGCGGTCTGGTTCCAGCGGATCGCAACGTCGAAGGCGTTGTCGAAATGATGCTCGACGCCACGCAGAACTATGCCGCGCCGCTGACCGCCGAGCGGCTGCATGACTGGCACGCTGCCCTGTTTCCGACAGGGCGCAGCGGCATGAGCAAAATCACAGTGGGCGCTTGGCGCACAGGTGCGGACGGCCCGATGCAGGTTGTATCAGGGCCGATTGGCCGCGAGCGCGTCCATTATGAAGCGCCAGATGCCGAGCGGCTTGATGCTGAGATGGGGAAGTTCCTCACATGGTTTGAAACTGCCCAGCCCGACCCCGTCCTGAAAGCTGGTGTTGCGCACCTGTGGTTTGTTACCATCCACCCATTTGACGATGGCAATGGCCGTATTGCCCGAGCCATTGCCGACCTTGCGCTTGCGCGCGCGGAAGGCACAGCGCAGCGGTTCTACAGCATGTCCGCGCAGATCAGGACCGAGCGCAACGCCTATTACGACATGCTGGAATCTACGCAGAAGGGCGACGTGGACATCACGCCCTGGCTAATCTGGTTCATCGGCTGTTTGGATCGCGCTTTCGACGGTGCCGAAATCATCCTCGCCAGCGTCATGCGCAAGGCGCGGTTCTGGGATGCAGTCGCCGACCAGCCCCTGAACGACCGCCAGCGCAAAATCCTCAACCGCTTGCTCGATGGCTTCGACGGTAAACTGACCAATGCAAAATGGGCGACTATCGCTAAAACGTCGCCCGATACTGCGCTGCGCGACATTACCGATCTCGTCCAGCGCGGCATCTTGGTCAAAGAGCCGGGGGGCGGGCGCAGCACCAGCTACGCCCTCGCACCCGAAGCCTCGACATAAGCAGCACAACCCCTGACCTGCCGATGTGACGAAGCCCGCCACCGATGGCGAGCAGGCTTTTAACATACTGTTCCCACGCGAAAATCAGTGCACCGGCACGATGAATTCTCTCTGTCGCCTTTGACTCCTTGAGAACAAGGGAAGGCACGTTTCAGTCCATTACGGCCTCTTATTGGGTCGCTTCTGGCACAGCCCCGCCTGTCGTCAATCGCCTGCGCTTCCGCGCCTCTCGCTTCGCTTTGGCTTGTGCAGCTTGCACCTTCGGGCGGGCTTCGCCCGGCGTTGACCACCGGCTTGATGGGCCGCGCCGACTTCTCCCCATGAGGCCGCAGATGGTCTGCGCGCCTCCAATCTCAAGGAGAATGACAATGGCGAACGTCGATCAAAATTCACCCGCTTTCATGCTCTGGTGCGTGGAAGGTGACGGCAAGGATGCCCGCTGGACCCGCATCGGGGCCGCGTGGCTTCATCAGGACGGCAAGGGTTTTAACATGCGCTGCAACGCGATCCCGTTACAGGGCCGCTTGGTTGCTCGCGCCTTCACCCCGAAAGCTGACCGCGAAGCGGCGCAAGGAGGTCTGTTATGAACGCGCCGCTCCAAACCGCATCGCGCATCCGCGAGCTGAACGACCAGTTCCGCACTTGCTTCATCGGCGGGCGCGTCCTGATCACCGAGGGCATCACCGCCCTTGGTGACAGCTTCACGAGCGGCTGCGTGGAAGCGGTGCAACGCTTCACCGATTTCAGCGCCGATAACGATCCATACGGCGAACACGACTTCGGCTGTGTCACCGTCGATAATCGTAAGGTCTTTTGGAAGATCGACTATTACGACCGGGAGTGCCGTTACGGCTCTGAGTGTCCGGCCGATCCCGCCCAGACAACCCGAGTCCTCACCATCATGCTGGCCAGTGAATATTAGGCCAGCGCGCGCCGCCGGCGATGTCGGCGGCGCGTCGCCTTGCACTTCCGTCAGAAGCGCGGACCCTGCGGGGGACGAGGGCGTTGCGCAACGCGGGCCAAAGCCTGCTCGACGTGGCGCAGAGAAACGTGAACGTCAGAGGTCAAGAAGCGAGACTGCGGGTTACGGCGCAGATCGTTCAGAAGGCGACCGTAGAGAGTACGGAGTTCCTGTTCGTTCATGCCAACGAGTTCAGCGGGGGTGATAAAGAGCGACATGATTTTTCTCCCAGTCTGTAGCCGCGACCATCGCGGGCCTTCATGGCAGACAGGGAGCAGGGCGTTTGCCTTGGCCGCACTTGGCGGAGCGCAGCGGAGAAGCCGCGAAGTGGCTTGCGGCCCAAAAGGCAAATCCCCTGCAAGGATGCCCATGAAGAAGGCCCGTGTGGCGTCGGCACAGGGAGAAAATGTGCCGCACCTTGGCACCCGCATCAGAAAGTCTTGAACAAACACAAAAATGACGCTGAAAAGAGAGCCTGAACCTTGTGCGTTAGGAACTGCTTGAATCGCATTGCTCGTCTTTGGCTGTTGATCGCCTTCTGCCTTGCCTGGCCCGTCGCCAGCCACGCCCAAGACCGTGCCCAGATCACCCGTGGGATCACCTATGCGCTGACGGACATCGCGCTGATCGAGCGCGAGCGTGCCCGAGCCGACGTGCCTGACGATTTTGCCGCCGACAAGCTTACCCTCAGTCGGCAGCGGCTTTCCGAGAACTACGCAGCAGCAGATCGGACAGGGCAAGGCCGCGCCATCCGGCAGGAGGCGCAGCGCCGGGCCAACCGCACCATCGGCGCGCAGCCACGCACCGATTATTTGCGCAGCTTTCCCGACCCGCAGCGTGTGCGCGCCGATCTTGCCACCGCCTCGAACGGCGTCAGCGACGTTGAGCTTGCGGGAAGGCAGGCGGGCCGTATGGCGATGCTTGCCAACGCCCTTGAAGGATTGCAGGGGCCAACGGGAGCCACTGATAAAGATCGCTGGCCCGCAGATGTGGCGCAACTGCACGCCCGCTACTGGCTGCACTTCCACGACCTGCGTGACCGGATGCAGGCGACCTTCACGGACACATGCGCGCGCTGGCAGTTCTGGTGCACAACGCGGGCAGAGACGTTTAACCGTACACGCGTTCACTACGAGCACGATCTTGAACGCGCGCAGGACACAGCAACGCTTTATTTCCCCGAGGGTTTCCGCGAGCGTTTCGTTGACACCACCGGAGTCGGTGGGAGCCGCGCCGGGCATAAGCAGTATCAGGCGCAACTTCGCGAGCAACGCGAAGCCGCTGAACGCGCGCGGGAGATCGAAAAAGATGGCGTGAGCTATCGAACGCTGGTGCCGATCATCGGCGCAATACTGCTGGTGCTGATCCTCATCAGCATGATGTTCACCCGAAACAATCAGGGCGGTAGCCGCCCTCCACTGACCGACAATCACGGCTCCGCCACATGGGGCGCGATGAACATGAATGTTCATCCGCTCGAACCGTTGTTTGGCGTGTTCCTTGGCAAATATGCGTGGCCGCATCATGCCGATGGGCAGGTCAAAACCGCGCCCGTGTTCACCAAGCCCGAAGCGCATACCCTCATTATGGCCCCGACACGAACCGGCAAAGGCACCCACATCATCGTGCCGACGCTGCTGCGCTATGATGGCTCAATGCTGGTGATCGACCCCAAGGGCGAGAACGCTGCCATCGCGGGAAGGCAGCGCGCATCACTCCCCGGTCACAAGGTCCATGTCCTCAACCCGTGGGGGGTGCTGGACGATGAACTGGCAAAGCGCGGTTTGCCAACGTCACACTATAATCCGCTCGACGCGATCCGGCGCGGCGATCCCGATGCGGTCAGCATCGCGCACACAATGGCCGAGAGCATCTGTGTGCGAAGCGAAGGCAAGGACAGCAGCTATTGGGAAGGCAATGCCACAGCGATCCTGACCGCCGTGCTTCTCTGGCTGGCCGACAACGACAGCGACCGCGAACGAAAAACGCTGGCGCGGGTGCGCCAGATCGTCACTCTGCCGCTCGACCGGCTGCAACAGGAATTCTTCGTCCCGATGGCGGCCAGCACCGCCTATGGCGGCGCGATCGCCGAGAACATCGGCCCGTTCCTGTCTGGCGGGGACTCTCGTGACCTGCCTGCGATCCAGCGGACGCTGGCCGAGGCCACGCGCTTCATCAGCGACGAGCGCCTAAAAGAAGCAACATCTGCAACCTCCGACTTCGATTTGCGCACGTTCCCGCACAGGTCGGAAACGGTATTTTTGGTGATCCCGCCCGACCGCATGAAGGCGCAGGCGACATGGCTGCGTCTCATGCTCGCCGCATTCGCCCATGCCTTCCGCACGGCCAAGCCGCGCGGGCAGATACGCGGCATGATGCTGATTGACGAGCTACCGGCGCTTGGGAGGATCCCCGACCTGCCGACCGACCTTGCCACCATGAGCGGCTATGGCCTCGACTATACGCTGATCGTGCAGGACATGGGGCAGCTCAAAGCGACCTACGGCGAGCAGTCGCGCACGATCCTTGCCAACTGTGGCTGGAAATGGCTGTGCAACGTGCGCGACTACGACACAGCCAAGTATGTCTCCGACACCCTTGGCCAGCGCACCGTCGGCACCGCAACGGTGAACGAAGGGCAGACAGGACAGGGCGAACCCACCAGCGGCAAGGCATATGGCGAGATGGGCCGCGCCTTGCTCACCCCTGACGAGGTGATGCAGCTCGGACGGGAGAAGGCCATTGTGTTACCGCCCGCCGGGCGTCCGTTTCAGGTATGGGGTGTGGGCTATTGGGCTATCCGAGATGAGTTCCTGCCGTATCGGGAAGGGGCGATGCAGCTCTATTATTCGCACCCCTTGGTGATCGACCCCAACCCCTACAGGCAGGGTGCGGACGGGCAGGAACAGGACGCGAAGTAGCAACGTGCCGCATCACAACACGCAAGGAAATTTCCGGGCGAATCTGCTCTAATGATGTTGTCCGTCGCTGGTCTCCAACGGGATGGTGGCGGACGCCCAAGGCGCAGAATTGGCGACACGGCAAGATCAGTCGCATACAAGCGTATGCGCCATAGCCTTAAACCACTACGCTAACTGCACCCCGTATCCCCCTAACAATTCACAGTTGCACAAACTCATGTTATGCTAATAACAGGAGATGCAAGCCATGCGCGGTATTACCGCGCGCCTTGGCAAGGGGTTCTTCGACCCCGTTGCATCCCCGACCAAGGAGAGCCTTCGTGCCCTCCTGTGGAACCTCCAGAGCAGGGGATTTCCCTCCCCATGCACCCTGGACCGGGATGATGAACATATGCGCCCCCCGCATCTGTTCGTCATCCCTCCAAAGGAGCTTTCGCGCTCCCTTGGAAACCCACCGACCGCTGATTGCAGCGGCCACAACCAAAGGGCTTTCATGCCCCTTGGAACCCAGACCGGGGATTGCGAACCCCGGCCCCCCGGCAGGCATTTCGCGCCTGCAACCGACCAAGGCGGTGCCTTGGACCCTTCATAACAGGAGGGCGGGTGGCGACAGGAAGTGACAAACGGCAACGGAAGCGCCTCATTACGTTCCGTGTGACCGACGAAGAATACGCCCGGTATCAGGAACGGGCTTCGCGTGCTGGCCTCGCAGTCGGAGCGTTTGCCCGTGCTGCTGGCCTCAACGAAGCTGGCCCCCGTGCGCGTCGCCGTCGCCCCATCGAACATGCCGCCCTTGCGCAGCTTATGGCTGCCATGAACCGCGTCGGCAACAACCTCAACCAGATCGCCCGCAACACCAATCTCGGCATCGACATTGATGTACCCGTGCTGCGCGATGCCCTGCACGAATACCACGCTGTGGTCGGCGCGATCTATGAAGCCCTCGGCATGGAGAACGCCGGTGATCATCAAGGGAAAAAGCCGGGCGGGCGCTAGCCAGCTCGCCCAACACCTTGGCCGCGCCGATACCAACGAGCGCATCGAAATCCTGCAACTGGATTCCGCAGGAACGCCCGCCGAAGCCTTCCGCGACTGGCAGACCTACACCCTCGCCACCAAAGGCAAACTCGGCCTCTACCATGCCAATATCGACCCCGACGCCAAATATGAAATGACCCCGCAGCAGTGGATGCGGGCGGTAGACATTTTGGAGGAGGAGCTTGGCCTTCAGGGCCAACCCCGTGCCGTCGTGATGCACGAAAAGAACGGGCGCGAGCATATCCATGTTGTCTGGGCACGCGCCGACATGGACACCATGACCTTGCGCTCCGACAGCATGAATTATCAGGCCCACGAACGCGCCAGCCTGCGCATGGAACAAGAGTTCGGGCATGAGCATGTTCCCGGCAAGCACGCCAAGCGTGACCGCGACGCCCAGCCCGAGTTTCCTACCGCCGAGGTCAACCACGACGAATGGCAACAGCGCGAACGCGGCGGCATCGACCACCGCGAGCGCAAGGCGCAGGTCACGGCGCTTTATGAGGCCAGCGATAGTGGCCCCGCGTTCAAGGCCGCGCTGGAGGATGCGGGCTATGTGCTGGCGCGCGGCGACCGCCGCGACTTCGTGATCCTTGATGACGATGCCAAAGCCCACAGCCTTGGCCGCCAGCTTCCCGGCGTGAAGGCCAAAGACTTGCGCGCCTTCATGGCCGACATCGACCCTGAATTGCTGCCCAGCGTGAAGGAGGCCCGCGCCGCCATCCGCGAAGCCACCCGTGCGAAGCCAACGCCAGAAGAGGATCAGCCTGAACCTTCCACACCCGAGCGCGACAATATCCCGCCGCAAGAGTCCGAGGCTGACCGCGAGCGCGTCGCCTCGCTACGCCGCGCGATCATCGAGCGTCACAGCACCGAGCTGAAAGAGCAGGAGCTGCGTCACGCCCGCGAGGTCGAAACCTTGCAGGAGAACCAGCAAGCCGCCGCCGACAAGGCCATCCTTTCATTCGCGCAGGAACAGGCGCAGCGCGCGATCAAAGAACGCCCGCAGGAACCGGGCGGGATCACCCGCCTGATCCGCACCATCCGCGAAACCGTGGACGAGGAGGCGCGCCGTCAGCGTCTAGCCGATGAGGCCGAGCGCGCCCGCGATGCGGAGGATCGCCGCAATGATGAGGTGCGCATCATGGTGTCCGGCCTCAACGCTGCCCAGCGTGCAGAAATCGACACGCTTGTTGATCGGCAAGGACGCGAGCGCGCTGACCTGTTGGACGAGCAGTCCCGCGACCTCAAACGGCGCGTCGAGGACGAGCAGCGCGCAATCGCGCTTGAGCGCGAATACGAGCAGCGCCGCAGGGATGCCTTGACCATGGACCGCGAAGGGCCGGAGCGCGATCCCCGCGCACGCTGACGGGCTCGCGCTTCTTGCAATCGGAACCGGGCCTGCTGATCCAGCAGATTGCCAGCCTTGTGCCCCAAGCCGCGAAATCAGTATCGCGCTTCTTGCGCCATACCCTTGCCGTGATCCCATCATTGGTGTCGCGATTCATGGTCGTGGCAGCTCGCCCAGCGAAGAAGGGCAAGGGCGGGGCTGGCAGCGCCAGCCATACCGAAATCACCTCCGCGTTCTTCTCGACATCGCGGAGCGGTGCCGAGGGTGCCGATGATGGCGCGGACTTCGGCTCGATGTTCCTCGCCCCGCCAATGGCACCCAGCCCGAAACCGGCAAAGGTATCGCGCCGCCGCTTGCGCGCGCGGTTCAAAGCGCGGAATTTCCTCAAACCGCCGTGGGTGCGATAGACGCGATAAGCCAAGCATTTGAGCTTACAACGAAATAAAATTACCTGCGCGCTGTGGCAAGATAGCCACCCTGCCATGATTCAGCTATGGCTTCACCATGTCTGCGCGGGAGGGGGGATTCGACCGCCAGACTTCCCTTAAAGGTCGCAAACCTCAATTTGCATAGTAGAGATTTGGAAACGCGTAATAATGAACGCCGTCGAAATTGAAGAAGCCGTTTCGGCACTGGCAGAAAGCCCGTTTGATCCCGCAGAGTTTCCGTTTCAGTTCCTTGAAGCGTTCGGAAACAAGCTAGCCACAATTAAACGCTTACGCGACGGACACTCCAATAGTTCCGATGTTGGCGGTATCCTTCAGCGCAACAATATCCACCTTGCCGTTGCCTCCAAAGGTAATGTTGCGGCCACGTTGGCGCGCCTTAAAGTCAGCCCCGCGACAGCCAAGGCCAAGGCTCAATTCATCCTTGCTACGGACGGCGATGTGTTCGAGGCCGAGGACATCGAAAGCGGCGAGACCGTCGCTTGCACCTTCTCCGAGTTCCCCGAGCATTTTGGGTTCTTTCTGCCGTTGGCAGGAATCAGCACCGTCAAGCAGGTGCGCGATAGCGCCTTCGATATTCGCGCCACCAGCCGCCTCAATCGCCTTTACGTGGAGTTGCTGAAAGACAATCCCGAATGGAGCAAGGCCGAGCGACGCCCAGATATGAACCATTTTATGGCGCGGCTGATCTTTTGCTTTTTTGCCGAAGACACCGACATCTTCAACGGCACCGGCCTCTTCACCGCTACCGTCGATCAGATGAGCGCCAAGGATGCGACGAACACCCATGAGGTGATCGCCGAAATCTTCCGTGCCATGAACACCGCGATTGCTGACCGTGAAGCGGCCGGCATCCGTTCCTGGGCGAATGTTTTTCCCTACGTCAACGGCGGCCTGTTTTCAGGCAGCCTTGAAGTGCCGCGTTTCAGCCGCATCGCCCGATCATATCTCATGCACATCGGCGGCCTGAAATGGACGCAGATCAATCCCGATATCTTCGGCTCGATGATTCAGGCTGTTGCTGACGATGAGGAACGCGGGGCGTTGGGTATGCACTATACCAGTCGCCCAAACATCCTGAAAGTTCTCAATCCGCTGTTCCTCGACAGCCTGTGCGAGCAGCTTGAGGAAGCGGGCGACAATGGGCGCAAGCTGCTGAATCTGCGCAACCGCATGGCGCGTATCCGTGTCTTTGACCCGGCCTGCGGCAGCGGCAATTTCCTTGTCATCGCCTACAAGGAAATGCGCGAGATCGAAGCCGAGATTAACCGGCGGCGCGGCGAAGCTGGGCGCGATTCCGACATTCCGCTTACCAATTTTCGCGGAATCGAGTTGCGCGACTTCCCTGCGGAAATTGCGCGCCTTGCGCTCATCATCGCCGAGTTCCAGTGCGACGTTCTTTATCGCGGTCAAAAACTGGCGCTTGCCGAGTTTTTACCTCTCAACGCGCAGAACTGGATCACCTGCGGCAACGCCTTGCGGCTCGACTGGCTGAGTATCTGCCCGCCGACAGGGACTGGTGTGAAGCTGGCTGGCGACGACCTGTTTCATACACCGCTCGATCAGGCACAAATCGACTTCGAGAACGAGGGTGGTGAAACCTATATCTGCGGCAATCCGCCATATCTAGGTTCGACTTGGCAGGACAACGAACAGAAGTCGGACTTACAAGCCATTTTCGATCACCGCGTGAAAAGCTGGAAATCTCTCGACTATGTTGCCGGATGGTTCATGAAAGCCGCAGACTACGGCACGCAAACCAATGCTGCTACGGCTTTCGTGTCAACCAATAGTATTTGTCAAGGCCAGCAAGTGCCAATTCTATGGCCCCTGATTTTCGCCACCGGCCATGAGATCGCTTTCGCTCACACATCATTCAAATGGGCGAACCTTGCAAGTCACAAGGCTGGCGTCACGGTCGTCATCGTTGGAATTTCGAACCACGCGGATAAGCTGCGAAGGCTTTTTTCTTCATCCGATAATGATGCTTCTATTGTTAAAGAAGCCGAAAATATCAATGCCTATCTAGTCGCCGCTCCCAACATAGAGGTCAGTCCGGCGCGATCAGTCATATCGGACCTTGCCTCCATGGTTAGGGGCAATATGCCTTACGATGGAGGTCATTTGCTGTTGACAGCGGATGAACTTCTTCAGCTCGGATTAAGCGACGACCAATATCATCGTTTTATCAGAAAAAATTACGGCGGTGCCGAATTTATTCGAGGAATTGAACGATACTGCCTCTGGATCGAGGACGCCAACCTCGATGAGGCGATGCACATTCCGGGCATAAAAACACGAATAGAGGCTGTACGCCAAATGCGATTAGCCAGCCCAGATAAGGGCGCTAACGACATGGCGTCGCGCGCTCATCAGATGCGCGAAATGAATATTGGGCGTTCTCATTCGGTAGTTGCCGCCGCTATTTCTTCGGAAAACAGACCATATTTGCCATGCGGACTGATCGATAACCGCACTACCGTCAACAATAAGAACTACGCGCTTTACGATGCGCCTCTATGGAATATGGCTCTCATCGCCTCACGCCTTCATTGGGTTTGGATCGGCACAGTTTGCGTGCGGATGCGAACGGACTTCTCGTATTCGAACACGCTCGGGTGGAACACCTTTCCAGTGCCGACGCTGACCGAAAAGAATAAGGAGGACCTGACCCGCTGCGCGGAGGACATCTTGCTGGCGCGGGAAGCGCATTTCCCAGCAAGCATTGCCGACCTTTATGAGGTCAAAGACGGCGAAAGCAAAATGCCAGACGATCTGCGCGAAGCGCATGAGCGCAACGATGAGGTGCTGGAGCGCATCTATATTGGACGTAGGTTCAAGAATGACACCGAACGGCTCGAAAAGCTGTTCGAGCTTTATACTAGAATGACCGCAGGATCAGGTGCGGCCAAGAGAAAGAGAGCGGGGGCAAGCGCGTGACCATCGACAAGAAAACAGTTCCATCCGTATCGGTCAGCTACGCCCGTAACGGAAACTCCACCAAGTCCAATGCTCTTGGTATGCGCGCGATGCAGGAACGCGCGTTCGAGAAGCGGGGCGAGCCGTATCTTCTCATCAAGTCGCCGCCCGCATCGGGCAAGAGCCGCGCGCTCATGTTCATCGCGCTCGACAAGCTGACAAATCAGGGCTTGAAGCAGGCGATCATCGTCGTGCCGGAAAAATCCATCGGGTCCAGCTTCGCTGACGAGCCGCTGACCAAATACGGCTTTTGGGCCGACTGGACAGTGGTGCCTAAATGGAACCTCTGCAACGCTCCCGGCGAGGATGGCGGCAAGGTCAACAGCGTTTCCAGCTTCCTCGCCAGCGATGACAAGGTGCTGGTTTGCACCCATGCAACCTTCCGCTTCGCGATCGAGCGTTTTGGCGTTGAGGCATTCGATGATCGCCTGATTGCGGTGGATGAGTTCCACCACGTTTCCGCCAATCCCGACAATGTGCTGGGCAGGCAGCTTGGCGAGTTCATCGCCCGCGACAAAACGCATATTGTTGCCATGACCGGCAGCTATTTCCGTGGCGATGCCGAAGCTGTTCTTGCTCCCGGCGACGAGGCGAAATTCGATACCGTCACCTATACCTATTACGAGCAGCTCAACGGCTACGAGCATCTCAAGCAGCTCGACATCGGCTATTTCTTCTATTCTGGCTCCTACACCGATGACATCCTCGCGGTGCTGAACCCGTCCGAGAAAACCATCATCCACATCCCCAATGTCAATTCGCGGGAAAGCACGAAGGACAAAATCCGCGAAGTGGAACACATCATCTCCGAACTGGGCGATTGGCAGGGGATCGACCCCGCCACCGGTTTCCAGTTGGTGAAAACCGCCGATGGCAAGGTGCTGCGCATCGCCGATCTTGTTGACGATGACACGTCCAAACGCGACCGCGTTTCCGCCGCGCTCAAAGACCCCGCGCAAAAGAACAACCGCGATCATGTGGACATCATCATCGCCCTTGGCATGGCCAAGGAGGGTTTCGACTGGATTTGGTGCGAACATGCGCTGACGGTCGGCTATCGTGCCAGCCTGACCGAAATCGTGCAGATCATCGGGCGCGCCACCCGTGACGCTCCCGGTAAGACCCGCGCGCGTTTCACCAACCTGATCGCCGAACCTGACGCAGCGGAGTCCCTTGTCACCGAGGCGGTCAACGATACCCTCAAAGCCATCGCCGCCAGCCTGCTCATGGAGCAGGTGCTAGCACCGCGCTTCAACTTCACGCCGAAGAATCCGCAAAGTGCGAAGCAGGACGGCTTTGATTACGGCGAGCAGGGCTATCAGCCCGACAGGTGCAATGTCGGATTCAACGACCAGACCGGCCAGTTCCATATTGAGATCAAAGGGCTTGCCGAACCCAAGAGCGAGCAAGCCGCGCGCATCTGCAAAGAGGATTTGAACGAGGTCATCGCCAGTTTCGTGCAGGACAAGCCAAGCATCGAGCGCGGCCTGTTCGATGAGGAACTGGTGCCAGAGGAGCTGACCCAGCTTCGCCTTGGCAAGATCATCAAGGATAAATACCCCGAACTGGACGAGGAAGATCAGGAAGCCGTGCGCCAGCACGCCATCGCTGCCCTCAATCTCACCCAGCAAGCCGCGCGCATCGCGCTTGGCAATGACAAGAAGGGTGACGAAGAGCCAAGCGCCAACACCGCCCTGATCGACGGTGTGCGCAAATTCGCAATGGACGTGCGCGAACTCGACATCGACTTGATCGACCGCATCAATCCGTTTCAGGAAGCCTATGCGATCCTCGCAAAGACCATGAGTGAGGAGAGCCTGAAACAGGTTGCCGCCGCCATCGCCAACAAACGCACCAGCCTGTCGCCCGACGAGGCCAAAGACCTGGCCGTCCGCGCCGCGCGCTTCATCAAAGAGCGCGAACGTCCGCCGTCGATCACCGCGTCCGATGCGTGGGAACGGCGACTTGCTGAGGGTGCAGCCGCCTTCATGCGCTTCAAGAAGGAGGGCCGCTATGACGGATGAACTCGATCTTGATGCACTGGCCGACACCCTTGCCGACTTTGCGCCTGCTGAAAAGAAAGGCGGACGCAGCCCGCGCGACGAGCGCATCATTGCGGGCTTTGAAGAAATCCAGCGGTTCGTCGATGAACACGGTCATCCACCGCGTCACGGAGAGAGTCGCGACATCTTTGAGCGCATCTATGCCACACGGCTAGATAGCCTGCGCGCGCAGGGCGATTGCCGTGCATTGCTCGAATCCCTTGACCGTCAGGGCTTGCTGACAGGAGGCGAAGCACACCCCGCCATCGCCGATGATGACATGGACACCGATGCACTTCTCGCCGAGCTTGAAGGTGCCATCGGCATATCGGACATCGCCGATCTTCGTCATGTCCGCACCTCCGAGGAGAAGCGCGCCGCCGAAGAAATCGCCAATCGCGAGCGTTGCGAGGACTTCGATCAGTTCAAGCCCTTGTTCGAGCAGGTGCAGCGCGAAATGGGACAGGGCATACGCCAGTCCCGAGAGTTTGAGCTGAAAGCCGAAATACGCCCCGGCGCATGGTTCATCGTCGGCGGTCAAAAAGCCTATGTCGCCGACATGGAAGAGATTTTCACCAACGCACAGGGGCGCACTGATGCCCGCCTACGCGTGATCTTTGACAATGGCACCGAGAGCAACATGCTCATGCGCTCGTTGCAACGGGCGCTACACAAGGACGAGGCTGGCCGTCGCATCACCGACCCCGAGGCAGGGCCACTATTCGTCAGGGAAGATCGGTCGCTATTTTCCGGCGAGTCCGACGATACCGACCTTGCCAGCGGCACCATCTACGTGCTGCGGAGCAAGTCCGATCATCCCATCGTCGCGGCTAACCGCGACGTGTTGCATAAGATTGGAGTGACCGGCGGCGATGTAGCCAAGCGCATCGCCAATGCCAAGGTCGATGCGACTTTCTTGCTCGCAGACGTGGAAATCGTGGCGACCTATACGCTCTACAACATCAACCGCACCAAGCTCGAAAATGTCATCCATCGCATCTTTGATCCCGCGCGGCTGGACATCGAGATCAAGGATCGGTTCGGCAATCCTGTCGTGCCGCGCGAATGGTTTCTTGTTCCGCGTTTCATAGTCGATGAAGCCGTTGAGCGGATCAGAGACGGATCGATCACCGACTACATTTATGACCCGCAGACGGCACGATTGATCCAAAATGATAAGTCTAGTCGAGGTGGTGCCTAATGCGCATCAGCCGCCTTTCCATTCAGAACTTCCGTTCCATCAAGACGCTCGACCTTGATCTGAACGAGACGACCGTTCTGATCGGACCAAACAATTCTGGTAAAACCGCGATTCTCGACGCCATCAGAATTGTTTTGACCCGCCGTTGGGGACAGCGCGGCACCGGCTTCACGGAATACGATGTCCACCTTGCCGACGAGAATGCTGATCCCAAGGCACCGCCCGGCGTCGCCATTGAAATCCGTGTAGAGGAAGAAGCGGCAGGAGATTGGCCCGACGCGCTCCAACAAGACCTTGATGAGATCGCCCAGACCGACCCCACCACAGGAAAGACCTTTATTATACTGCGCGCGAGCTGCGCATGGAACGAGGCGGAAGGGAACTTCGAACCGTCGTGGGTTTTCCTGAATGCTGGCCGTGCGCCGTTGATCGGCGGCTCGGCGCGGCGCATGAACCTCGAACGCTTTTGGCAGTATCTTCCTGTATTTTATCTCGGTGCCTTGCGAGATGTGGACGACGAGTTTTCGCCGCGTTCCCAGTTTTGGGGCCGCCTGCTCAAGGCGATGGAGATTCCATCGGCGCTGGAAACCAAGGTGCAGCGCGTCCTTGACCTTCTCAATCGCAAGCTCTTGCAGGCTGATCCCCGCCTTGGGCAAATCGCTAGCACCCTTTCGGGTGCAACGCGCGTGGCGGCGCGCGACCGCGAAGGCGGAGTCGATTTGCGGCTTGTCCCACTAAAATCTTGGGATTTACTATCCAAGGCCGAGATCATCCTGCGCAACGAGCCGGATTGGCCGTGGCTTCCGCTGCAACGGCACGGTCAGGGCGTACAGAGCCTATCCGTCATCTTTCTGTTTCAGGCGTTCGTCGAGCATCTGCTGACCGAGTTATACGAGGCCGACAGCGCCCCGGTGCTGGCGCTCGAAGAACCGGAAACGCACCTGCATCCACAGGCTGCTCGCACCCTGTGGGGTCATATCAATGCGCTTCCGGGCCAGAAGATTATCACCACACACTCGCCTTACTTCGTGCAGCATGTGCCGTTTCGTGACTTGCGGCTTGTCCGCCTCACGGACAATGGCACCGAGGTTTGCTCGCTTCCGTCGAGCTTTTCCGCGCGCATCCCGCACGTTGCTGACTTGGATGCCGTAATCGCTGGCAGCGGTGGCACGATGGAATATGATCGCGCCGCAGAAGTGCTAACCGTACACGGCAAACTCGAACAGAACCCCTACAGGGATCTGCTGACTTGCTATGGCACCCATGCCGACAGGGCTGTGATCCACGGTGTTTTGCGTAATCTGCATGACCGCGCTTTGCTCTACATCAGCGACGACGAATTGAAATCGCTCGAAACCTTCGCGCGCCGGATTCGCGGTGAAATATTCTTCGCCCGTCGCTGGTTCATCGTTGAGGGGCAGGGCGAATATCTGTTGGTTCACGCGATGGCGCGTGAACTCGGTTATGACCTTGATGAGCATGGCGTCGCCGTGATCGACGCGCAAAACAACGGAAATCCTGCTATCTTTGCGGCGCTCGCTCGGGCGCTATCAATTCCGTGGTTAGCTGTTTTCGACGGCGACGGCGCGGGACAGGCATATTGCAGAAGCATTGAGGCGCGAAATTTCCCGCCTGCTTTCGTGGCTGCTCGCTGCCGAACTCACGCCGCCGACGATCTTGAGGCACAGATGATTGCCGATGGTCTTGAGGCCGAACTCAGAGATGCCTTGACGCAAGCGGGAGTGGCAACTGCGGCAACAGCAGACGTAGCGGCGTTGCTCGACCTCTTGCGCAACCACAAAACCGGATATGCTGCTGCGCTCGTCGAAATGATGCGCGGAAACGCGGCCTTGGCAGGCCGTATGCCGCAACCTTTCCGCGATGCCATTGCCGACCTGCGAGGGCTAACATGACCGATAACCCGCTCGAAATCGCTCTTGCCAAACTGACCGAAATCCAGCGCGAAGCCGTTGGCTGGGGTGAACGCGCCATGCTGGTTCTTGCAGGACCAGGATCGGGCAAAACACAGGTGTTGACCTGCCGTATCGCGCGCTTGCTTCACGAGGGACGTGATCAATCTTTCCGTGTTCTAGCGCTCACGTTCACCAACAAGGCTGCCGACGAGATGAAGGAGCGCGTTGCGACCTTCGTTCCCGGCCTTGAGGAACGCGCCACTATCGGCACCTTTCATAGCTTCTGCGGCCAAGTGCTGCGCCAACACGGCATCCATCTAGGCATCAAGCCGGACTTCGCAATTTATTCCCAAGACGATGACCGTAAAGCAGTGCTTGAGGATGCACTGAAACGGGCTGGCATGGATGCGGACGGCGTGCGCTATCTTGGCCTGATCGACCGGATGAAAACCTTGTTGATCGAACCCAAGGATGCGGTTTCGCGCCTTTCGCGCACAACCGATCCCGAGCACATAGCCCAAGCCTATGAGGCATATGAAAGCGAATTGCGCCGGCTGAATGTCCTCGACTTTAACTCTCTCATTTTTGAAGCGTTTCGTCTTTTCTCGACATTCCCTGCCATCGCAGCCCGCTATCGCCGGTCATATCCATTTTGGCTTCTGGACGAGTTTCAGGACACGAACGAAGGCCAATACCGGCTCATTCGCACAATGGCAGGAGACGATTTCAAAAACGTCTTTGCAGTCGCCGACGACGACCAGATCATCTACCAATGGAACGGAGCGAGCTTTCGGCAAATCCAACGCTTCCGCGCAGACTTCCAGCCAGAAATGATTCAGCTCCCGACAAACTACCGTTGCCCGCCCGCGATCGTCGCCGCTGCGAACCGGCTTGTGGCCTATAACGTCCAGAGGACTGAGGCAAAGAAGCCGCTAATCGCAGGCAAGACCAACCTCAGACTCCCGGAGCAGGACCACATCCAGCTCCGCGTGTTTGAAAACGACGAAATCGAGGCCGAGAAGATCGCCGAGGAGATTGCTGCGCGCGGCAAGGACCAATGGAGCCAAACTACAGTTCTGGCCAGAACGCGCGCGTCGCTCGAAAAGATGTTGAAGGCGCTCCAAACGGCGCACGTTTCTGCTGTCATCGCGCAACGTCGCGACGATTTTCTGTCTGCTGAAATGCGATGGATGGTTGCTTGCCTTGTTCAGACCGTGCGCCCACTCGACTTGCGCAACCTTGCTGTGATGATCGACGCCTTCAATCGCTTTGCTGAGGTGCAAATCGCCGTCGGACAGGTCTTGTCCCATGCAGAAGCCAGCGGGGCGGGCTATTTCAGCACATGGGTCGCAGCCGCCACTACCGAGATCGGTGATAGCTCGCCACATGCCAAACTACTGGAGGCTGCGGGTCGCCTTAATGCGACTTCCGCCAAGAGCGTGCTCGACGAAATGCTGAAGGAACTGGATGCACGGGCGACAGGTCATGTTCCTGACCCTGATTTGGTGGAAGATCTCGCTGCGTGGCGCGAGATTGCCTCCGACATCAGGCGGCACTTTGGCAGCAGCATCACGCTGGATGAGTTTTTGCAGCAACTTCAACTGCGTTCGAAAGCTCCGTCCCCCCAGTCGCAGACAGTCACGTTGATGACCGTGCATGGTGCCAAGGGCCGCGAGTTCGACTTTGTTTATGTGATCGGCCTAGCCGAAGATATACTGCCCTCCTTCCAGAGCCGCCAAAAAGGTGACGACAGTCCGGAAATGGAAGAGGAACGCCGCAACTGCTTTGTTGCTATCACACGAGCAAAAGAGTGCCTGATCTTGAGCCGTGCCAACATTTATCGCGGCTGGGCTAAGCCGCCGTCACGGTTTCTGATTGAAATGGGGCTTGCCTTAGCGACTGAATAAGGTCGCCCAATCGGCCAGGCTTGTCATCATTACTCATTAAATTGCACTGCGTCCCCTTGCGGACCGCGCTCTATCGCTGGCGCGACGGAACCCAAGTGGCGGTTTCCGCCCATTCGGGTGACGATCCCTGACGCAAAGGCTGGGGCGCTGCCCCTCGCGCGCTGCGAAGTCTCTTCCGCCCAGCTTCCTCCGCTTTGCTCCGTGCAGCCGGTTCCCCGCGAAGGGACTTACTCCGCTTGCCCCCCGCTGTTCGCCACGAGGCAGGGTTTCAGAAACGCATCTGAAACCCGCTGCCAAAGGAGGGCAGAACCATGAAAATCCACCACCCCCAAGCCGAACAACCGCGCATCTATGTGGCCTGTCTTGCGGCCTACAATAACGGCATCCTGCATGGCGCATGGATTGAGGCAACCGAGGCGTGGAGCATGTGGGAGGCAACCCGCAACATGCTGGCCAAGTCACCAATCCCGGACGCCGAAGAATGGGCAATCCACGACTATGAGGGCTTCGCCTCTATCCGTATCAATGAATATGACAGCTTCGAGCGCGTGGCCGAACTGGCCGCGTTCGTCGCAGAACATGGCGCGCTTGGCGCGGAATTGATCGACCACTTTTGCGGCGACTTGGACGAGGCGCGCAGCGCGCTCGATGATCGTCACCTTGGGCAGTATCAGAGCCTTGCCGACTACGTGCAGGACATCACCGAGGAAACGACCGCGATTCCGCAGAGCCTGCGTTATTATATCGACTGGAAAGCGATGGCGCGGGATTGCGAACTCAACGGCGACCTGTTCACTATCCAAACCGCACATGACGCTGTTCATGTGTTCGCGGGGTGCTGACCATGCACCCATCGCACGTTTATCGCTTTCATTGGGAAGGCCTCGAGATCGAGGCGACCTATGTTCCCCGCAGTTGGGGAGGCGTGATCGCGCATCTTGAGATCGAAAGTATCGAGCCGCCGCGCGCGCCGCTGCCAATCACCGAAACAGGCTACAAATCCCACTATCACCCCTGCGGCACTGTTGAAGCCAATGGTAGCGATGTGGTGGCGCAGATAGTTGCGTGGCTAAACGAGGAGGCGACAAAGCCCGAGTGGCGTGCATACGCAGCTAAGAGCCGCCAAGGCGAGCTGTTCTAAAGAGGGGGGAAACCGCGCCGAGGGCGCGGCTTTGCCTTTCCGCCCCAAGCCCCGGAACCCCTCCCTAATAAGTGGAAAGGCAGGGCCGGTGGCCTCTTCCAATCCCGAACGGGAGTGGCCACGCCCAGTTCATTGTTTTCAGATTATTCTCTCAATGAAGTATTCAAGAAGTCAGCGATCAGTTTCAGCACTTCCGCTTCCGCTTCACGGTGCGGAACATGGCCAATTTTCGGCAGGATCACCGCCCGACCTTTGGCACCTGCGATGAGCTTGGGATGCTCGGCTGATCCATATTCATCGCTCTCGCCGTGTATGGCGAGCACAGGACATTCCACGCCACCCAACGCCCGATCGAGCGACCAGTCAGCGAAGGCGGGATCGAGCCAGGTATCAATCCATGCATCGACCACCCAACGGGTTTTATCGCCATGGAATCTGGCTAGCTGTCCCAAGGCATCGGTATCACGAAATTTATCACGCGCCTTCAAAATACCCGCGATGGTGCAATCCTCGACATAGGCTTGGGCACCCATCGTGATGGCCGCCTTGCATTGTTTGGGATAGATAGAGGCTGCGCCTACGGCCATACCGCCGCCGACACTATGGCCGCAGGCGATGAAGTGCGAGAAGCTCAAGACGCGCTGCATTGTGGGAATCACCGAAGCCGCTTCATCGGTAACAAAGCTGACTGGCAGCTTGTCAATGCGCGCGTCCGACTGTCCGAAGCCTAAACGATCATAGGCAATTACAGGCCGCCCAGTTACTTCGGCGAGCTTCTTGGGAAAATTCCGCCAACTGGCGACACTACCAAGCGACTCGTGAAAAAGAATGATCGGCGTGGAGCCAGCGGTCAGCGCGTCACGATTCCATATCGCGGCAGATAGCCTGCCGTCGGGCGTTTCGAGATCGAGACTTTGCTTTTCAAATTCTGTCATGAAGTCTCCATAAGGAACACAGACACGGGCGCGCGCAATCGCGCAGCCTCTCGGGTTAAAGGCGAAGGTCAGCGATGCAGTGCGGGCCTGTGCCCATACGTAATGATATCGAAATACGGTGCATTTAGCACAAAGATTAGCACACTAGCGCAAAATCTCTTGAAAACTCTATATAATCCAGTATCTTGGAGTAGTCACTACCTGACTCAAAATCGAGTTCCGAAAGGAGTGCTGGTTCGATTCCGGCCAGGGGCACCAAATTTCCGTTTGAATAGCCTCCGGTGCTAATGTGATAACCCTGCCGTAAAGGGATCAGGTTATGGGTCGAAAAGCGCGCGGGCTGGCATATTATCTGCGTCAAAGCCACCAGTCATGGGCCGCTGCTGCGATGCGGGCGAGCGCGTTCAATGTCGATGATATTCAGGCGATGGCCGCGGCATGGATTGATTTTGCCACAGGGCCGGGGCGATCCGGACACTATAGGCTAGCGATCAAAGACCGCGCCTCATTGATCGAACGCGCAGCGGACAGCATCGCAGAAATGCGTAAATCGGCGGGTTTGGCCGAGCCCATTATCGTCTGGACGCGCGATCCGGACGAATTCCACCGAGCGATAAACGCGGCGGTTCGTTACGCTCGAATCAGCCCGAGGGATGAATTTCCACATCCTGTGGCGGTACCCGTGTTCACGAGTGCGACCGGCGACGACGGCAAGCCGGTGCTTCGCCGCAAAAGCTGGTGGCAGCGGCTGGCGGGCGCATCCCAACCCCGACCGGAGCATTGGGTCCGGATCTGGCGCACTCCTCCTTGGGTGCCGGTGCTGGATGGCGCTGTGGTGCTTGATTGCCCCGTTACACTGGAACAGGATGCCTCTGCGCTTCAGCCTGTGTTGCGCGTCACATGGGAGGGCTTTCCGCCGTTGCTCTTTGCAGGCGGCGATCTGGTTCCACCGATAACCGTTGAAGATGGAAGCCTTGGCGAATGGCCGCCACGCTTTGCCCGGCAATGGTCACGCACGCATCTCGATGCTCCGCCGGGGAGCGAACTGGCGCCCGGGCGGCGCAAGGACATCGAACAGGCGGTCGCAACCGTTTATCGGACGCTCGGCCAGGCAACCCCGGCGTTGCTATGGTATGGTGACCGTGCCGCCTATCAGGCGGTTGCGGACCGGCGGCCAGCCACTGCAAAGCTCACCACCCTCCATCAGTTGCTACCGTTGATTTGTAAACGATCAAACCGGGATGGAAGCCGCAGCTGGTCACCCCACCAGATGCAGATCGGTCGGCTGCTGCGCGAAGGCGAAGCTTTGCCGAAAGGACCCGCTACGCTTGCGGCTTGGCGCATTGCGGCGTGGCGCTGGAAGGTGTTGGCCGATCCGCGTTGGCAGGGGGTTGCTTTGATCGATTCTCATGGCCAGCCGCAAGGCAGGCTCGATAAGGATGGCGAAACCGCATTGCTCACCGCGTTAGAGCAGGCAGCAGCGGTGGCATGGATTGCTGGTGCGGACACCGCGCATTTGCTGGATCCCGTTGCCGGTTAAACAAACCTGTCGTTCAATCCTCATCCTGCTCGATTGACGGCAGCGGCGGCGTTTCGGGGAGTTCTCCGTTGAGTGCCCGCGCTAATTGCTCCTTATCGAGCGCCTTGTCCCATTTGGCGATGATCACGGTGGCAACCGCATTGCCGATGAAATTGGTAAGGCTGCGGCATTCGGACATGAAGCGGTCGACGCCGAGGATGAGGGTCATCCCCGCAACCGGGACCGAAGGCACGATACTGAGCGTCGCAGCCAAAGTGATGAAGCCCGCGCCGGTGACCCCCGCTGCGCCCTTGCTGCTCACCATCGCGACGAGCAGCAAAGCGATCTGGTCGCCGAGGCTGAGGTCGACATTGCACGCCTGCGCAATGAACAGGGCCGCGAGGGTCATATAGATATTGGTGCCGTCAAGGTTGAACGAATAGCCGGTCGGCACCACCAATCCGACCACCGATTTTTCGCACCCTGCACGCTGCATCTTGTCGATAAGGCTGGGGAGTGCGGCTTCCGACGAAGAAGTGCCGAGCACCAGCAGCAATTCGGCTTTCAGATAGCGGCATAATTTGAGGATCGAAAAGCCGTTGAGCCATGCGACCGCGCCCAGCACCCCGAGCACAAATATCAGCGAGGTCAGATAAAAAGTCCCGACCAGCATCCCAAGCTTTGCGAGCGCGCCCAGCCCATATTTGCCGATGGTAAAGGCAATCGCGCCGAACGCGCCGATGGGCGCGGCCTGCATCAGGATGCCCACGAGGCGAAACACCACCAGAGCGAGGCGCTCAAGGAGATCGAGGACCGGCGCTGCCGGCTCGCCCACCAGCGACAGGGAGATGCCGAACAGGATGGCGACGAACAAAACTTGCAGGATCGAACCGCTCGTGAAGGCCGAGATCATCGTATCGGGGATGATCTCCATGAGGAAACCGGTGAGGCTGCTGTCATGCGCCTTGGCCTGATATTGTGCGACCGCGCCGGGGTCGAGCGTCGCGGGGTCGATATTGAGCCCCGCGCCGGGTTGAACCAGATTGCCGATGACGAGGCCGACGATCAGTGCGAGGGTCGAGAAAAACAGGAAATAAGCAAAGGCCTTGCCCGCCACGCGACCGACCGAAGCAAGTTCCTTCATCCCCGCAATGCCGGTCGCCACGGTCAGGAAAATCACGGGACCGATAATCATCTTGACCAGTTTGATGAAGCCATCGCCGAGCGGCTTCAGCGCCTCGCCGGTCTGCGGCCAATAATGGCCGATAATCGCCCCCGCCGCGATCGCGAGCAGCACCTGAACATAAAGATGGCGATAAAAAGGGCGCGGCTTTGCCGGCGGGGGTGCGGGGTGAAGCTTGTCGGGCAATCCCAGACCTACGGCCATGCGCTTTTTCTCCCTCTGATGGTAGAGCGCACAAAAGCCCGGAAAGGGTATGACTTGCAAGCATAAATAATGGCCATCAAGCCTATGTCCTGCACGGCCCAATCTTGCTAGCAGCGGGACGATTATGACGGATTATGATGCAATCATCATTGGCGCAGGCGCAGCTGGCCTGTTTTGTGCGGCCCGGGCGGTGGCGCGTGGGCGGCGGGTGTTGGTGGTTGACCATAATGCGGAGCCGGGGCGCAAGATCCTGATTTCCGGCGGCGGGCGGTGCAATTTCACCAATGTGAATGCAGGGTTCGGGGTGCATCCGCCGCGTTATCTTTCGGCCAATCCCCATTTTGCCAAATCGGCGCTGGGGCGGTTCGCGCCGGAGGATTTCATCGCGCTGGTCGATAAGGCGGGAATCGCGTGGCACGAAAAGACGCTGGGACAGCTATTTTGCGATGGCAGCGCGCGGCAGATTGTCGCGCTGCTGATGGGCTTGTGCGAGGGCGGGGCGTTTCGTTTCGGGGCAGGCGTGGATGCAATTGAACGCGAGGGTGAGGGGTTTCGCCTGACCATCGGCGGCGCGGCTGTCAGCGCCGCGCGGGTGGTGATTGCGACCGGCGGCCCGTCGATCGCCAAGCTCGGCGCGAGCGATTTTGCCTATCGCACGGCGCGCGGTTTTGGCCTCAAGATTATCGAGCCCCGCCCCGCTTTGGTGCCGCTGACGCTGGGCGGGGATGATCTCCTCTTCCGCGAATTGTCCGGCGTGTCGACCGAGGTGGTCGCAAGCGCAGGCACGGGCAAAGCCAAGGGTGTTTTCCGCGAAGCCGCGCTTCTCACCCATCACGGGCTGTCGGGACCGGCGATCCTCCAGATTTCGAGCTATTGGCGCAAGGGCGAAAGCATTGCGCTCGATTTTTTGCCGGACGATGATGCGGCGGCCTGGCTGCTCGCGGCGAAAGTGGCGCAGCCCAATATGAGCCTTGCGCGGTTGCTCGCCGACAAGCTGCCGCAACGGCTGGCGCAGGCGCTGGCGGAGAAGCTCGGCACAGGCGACGGCCCGCTCCATGGCTTGCGCGACAAGGTGTTGCAGGAGGCGGGGCAGCGGCTCAACGCGTGGCGCTTCACCCCCAATGGCAGCGAAGGCTATGCCAAGGCCGAGGTCACCATCGGCGGGGTCGCGACGGATGGCCTTGACCAGAAAACATTGGAGGCGAAGGCGGTCCCTGGCCTTCATTTTATCGGCGAGGCGGTGGACGTCACCGGCTGGCTCGGCGGCTATAATTTCCAATGGGCCTGGGCGAGCGGCGCTGCGGCCGGGGATGTTATGTAAGCGAAAGGAGAAGCAGATGGTTAAACATGATCACGACCGGGGATTGGCGTTTGATTTGGGGCTGATGCTCGAGCGGCGGCGTGCGCTGGGCTTGCTCGCGGGGGTCGCGGGCGGGGCGCTGCTGACCGCTTGCAAGGGTGGGCCGGGCGGCCCGCCGCCGATGTCCGACCCCGAGCCCAATGTTACCGCCACCGGTGCTGACGGATCAATCTGCACCAAATTGCCTAAGGAAACCAACGGCCCTTACCCCGCAGACGGGACTAACACGAAAAGCGGCCAGACGGTCAATGTGCTGACTCAAAGCGGGGTGCAGAGGAGCGACATTCGCACCAGCTTCGGCGGGATGACGGGCGTGGCGGCGGGTGTGCCGCTGGAACTCGCCATCCGCCTCGTCAATGTCGGCGACCAGTGCAAGCCGCTGGCGGGCTATGCGATTTATGTCTGGCATTGCGATGCGGCGGGGAAATATTCGCTCTATGACATCACCGACCAGAATTTTCTGCGCGGGGTCGGGGTCACCGATGCCAAGGGCGAGGTGCGCTTCACCACGATTGTGCCGGGCACCTATATGGGCCGCTATCCGCACATCCATTTTGAAGTGTTCGCGAGCGCCGACAAGGCGGCGAGCGGCAAGGATAGCCTCCTTATCTCGCAATTTGCAGTGCCGGCTGATGCGTTGAAGCCGATCTACGCGGCTGATAAAAACTACGCCAACAGCCTCAAACCACTGGCCGAGAGCGGAGCGATTGCGAACGACAACGTGTTCGGAGACAATAGTCCGGAACAGATCAATGCGCAGACGCTGGTGATCAGCGGGGATGCGGCGAGCGGCTATAAAGCCAGCGTGACCGTGGGGATCAAATTGGCGTAGCAGCACAGCTACCCTCCCTTCCAGGGAGGGTCGAAAAATCAAAGATTTTTCGGGGTGGGTAAAGCGTTGAAAGCTCCACGCAACCTACCCACCCCAAAAGACGTGCCGTCTTTTGACCCTCCCTAGAAGGGAGGGTGGAGATGCTGCGTACTTTTGGCGAACGCCCCTCCCCATCAGGGAAGGGGTTGGGTGGGGGCTGTCAACAAGCGCTGATTCAGGCGGAGAGCCCCCACCCCACTCGCCTAAGGGCTTTCAGCCCTAAGGCTCCGTTGCCCCTCCCCTGAAGGGGAGGGGGCTTTCGTATCAATTACCCGCCAAAAGTATTACACGCGTTCGGGTCGCCCGTTTGCAGGCCGCGGTTGAGCCATTCCATGCGTTGCTGGCTGGTGCCGTGGGTGAAGCTTTCGGGCGAGACGCGGCGGCCGGCGCTGCGCATCAGCACATCGTCGCCGATCGAGCTGGCCGCGCGCAGACCTTCCTGCACGTCGCCGGGTTCGATCCGGTCCTTATTCTGCGCCGCCCACACGCCCGCGAGGCAGTCCGCCTGCAACTCCATGCGCACCTGGATCGCATTGCCCTGCGCCTGGCTTGAGCGTTGCTGCGCCTGCTGGACCTGCTGGGCAAGACCGGTGATCGTCTGGATATGGTGGCCATATTCATGCGCGATCACATAATAGCGCGCAAAGTCGCCCGATGCGCCAAGCCGCTGTTCCATTTCGCGGAAGAAATCGGTGTCGAGATAAATGCCGTGGTCATTGGGGCAATAGAAGGGCCCCATCGCCGATTGCGCGGCGCCGCAGCCCGACTGGCCATATTGCGAATAGAAGGACAATTTCGGCGGCGAGAAACGCTGGCCTTCTGCCGCGAACAGCTTGCCCCATGTCTGGTTGAGGCTCGACATGGCGTTGCACATTTCGCGCCGGTTCTGGTCGATGCTGCACGCATCACCGCCGGTCGTGCCGGTTTGCGGGCCTTGTTGCTGCTGCACCACCGGACCGCTGCTCTCGGTCATCAGCGCGCCGGGATCGACTCCGAATACCAGGGCTGCGATCAACAGAAGGACAAGCCCGCCGCAGCCGATTGACCCGCCGCCCATCGGCAAACCGCCAAAACCGCCACCGCGCCCCTGATCTTCGACGCTGATATTATTGTCATAATCATCAAGGCGCATGGCCCGAACTCCCTCCGTTATTTCGCCGCATCCTAGCAGCAAAATCTCCAAAGGGAATAAATAGGTGTGCGTGGCCTTTGTTCCAATGTGCAACCTGTCAACAGATGCAACTTCGCTCTGGTCAGCGCTCCAAACACACGCCAAGTTACATTCAAAACAGGAGAGATTCGCACATCATGCACCCAACCGTTCACGCACAAGCCAACCCCGATAAACCCGCCATCATCATGGGCGAAACGGGGCAGGTGATTACCTATGGGGAGCTTGAAACGCTCTCCAATCAGGCGGCCCAGCTGTTTCGCGCCCGCGGGCTGGAAATTGGCGATACGGTCGCGATCCTGCTTGAAAACCATCCGCTTTATTTCCCGCTGGTCTGGGGCGCGCAGCGCGCGGGGCTTCATTATGTCTGCATGTCCTCGCGGCTTACCAAGGCGGAGGCCGAATATATTGTTGAAGATTCGGGCGCGAAACTGCTGATGACCTCGAACACGCTGGCGAGCACCGCGGAACCGCTGCGCGATGCACTCGCCGCGTCGGATAGGGACGTTATGCTGCTGATGACCGGCGGCGCGCGTCCCGGTTTTGAAGATCTGGATGCGTTGCTCGCCGCCCAACCCGCCAGCCGCATTGCGGACGAGCGCGCGGGCGTCGATATGCTCTATTCGTCGGGCACCACCGGGCGGCCCAAGGGGGTCAAGATGCCGCTTCCCGCCGATCCGGTGATCGATAGCCCCTATGGCCTCTCGATGCTGGGCTCGATGCTCTATCAGATGAACGCGGACAGCATCTATCTGTCGCCATCGCCGCTCTATCATGCCGCCCCCTTGCGCTGGTCGATGACGATCCACCGCATGGGCGGGACGATTGTGGTGATGGAGCATTTCGACGCCGAACAAACGCTCGCGCTGATCGAGCGCTATCATGTCACCCACGCGCAATTTGTGCCGACCCATTTCGTGCGGATGCTAAAGCTCCCCGACGCGGTCCGCGCGCGCTATGACCATTCGAGCCTCGTCGCGGCCTTCCATGCCGCCGCGCCTTGCCCCATCCCGGTCAAGCAGGCGATGATCGATTGGTGGGGGCCGATCATCGGTGAATATTATGCGGGCTCCGAAGGTATCGGCCTTACCCATATCCATGCGCATGAATGGCTGGAGCGCCCCGGATCGGTCGGCAAAGCGATGCTCGGCATCGTCCATATCTGCGATGATGCAGGCAATGAGCTTGGCCCCGGCGAAGAAGGCATCGTCTATTTCGAAAGCGACAATCAGTTCGAATATCATAATGATCCGGAAAAGACGCGCGAAAGCCGCCTTGCCAATGGCTGGATGACGCTCGGCGATGTGGGGCATCTCGACGAGGACGGCTATTTGACGCTCACCGACCGCAAGAGCTTCATGATCATTTCTGGCGGGGTCAATATCTACCCGCAGGAGATTGAAAACCGGCTGATCGTCCACCCCAAGGTCGCTGACGCGGCGGTCATCGGCGCGCCCGATCCGGACATGGGCGAGCGCGTGGTCGCGGTGATCCAGCCCGCCGATATGGCCGATGCAGGCGATGCGCTGGCGGCGGAACTTGAAGCCTGGTGCCGCGAGGAACTCTCCGGCCCCAAAATCCCGCGCCAGATTGATTTCGTCGAAGAATTGCCGCGCCATCCGACCGGCAAACTCTACAAGCGCCTTGTGCGCGACCGTTATTGGGGGAAAGCATGAGCAAGACACAAAATTTCCGCGACCGGGTGAGCATCAGCATCGCCGATCATATCGCCGACGTCCGCCTCGCGCGGCCCGACAAGATGAATGCGCTTGATGGCGATATGTTCAATGGCATCGCCGAGGCCGTTGATTGGTTGCGCGGGCAAAAGGGCGTGCGCGTTGCGGTGCTGTCGGGCGAGGGGCGCAGTTTCTGCGCGGGCCTTGATCTTCAGGCGATGATGGGAACAGGCGGCGGCGTCAGCACCGGCGGAGGCCCGCTCACCACCCGCACCCACGGCCCGGAAAAGGACTCCAACCTCGCCCAATATGCGGCATGGGGCTGGCGCACGCTCCCTATGCCGGTGATCGCGGCGGTGCACGGCGTCTGCTTCGGCGGCGGCTTCCAGATCATGAGCGGCGCGGATATCCGCATCGCGACCGCCGACGCGCGCATGGCGATCATGGAGATGAAATGGGGCATCGTCCCGGACATGGCGGGCTATGCGCTGTGGAAGGGGCTGGTGCGCGACGATATCCTGCGCGAACTCACCTTCACCAACCGCGAATTTTCGGGCGAGGAGGCGGCGCGGATGGGCTTTGTGAGCCATGTTGCGGCCGACCCGCACGCCGCGGCGATGAGCCTTGCGCAAACCATCGCCAACAAAAACCCGCACGCGATTAGGGAAGCGAAAGCGCTCTACAACGCCAACTGGGACCGCACCGCCGCCGAAATCCTCCTAGCCGAAAGCGCCGCCCAGGACGGACTCCTGCGCACCCCCAACCAGATCGAACAGGTCATGGCCGAAATGCAGAAACGGGCGCCGGTGTTTAAGGATTGAGGGGGGTGGGTGTGTTGCGTGAGTTGAGTATTGTGTCACCGGAATTCGTTGTGTCACCGGAATTCGTCTCACCGGAATTCCCCCCCCCCCGGTTACCCCCCCCCCCCTTACCCCGCCAACCCCTTCGGCGAGTAGG